>NZ_LQPG01000020.1 GCF_002102265.1 Mycolicibacter longobardus
TCTACAACCGCCTCCACACCGACGAGAAGTCACGACACCACACACCCCACGCCGCCGCTGCTTGACATAGGAGCAATACTCGCGCCGAGGGGCGGAGAACGCTATTCTCCGTTTGGAGATTGCGAGGTGCAGGCGATGGCTGGTGCGCAGGGATCAGGGCTTGACGAAGCCGCGTTGGGCCGGTGGCTCGACGCCAACGGCGCACCCGGGGACGGCGAGCCGGTACTGGAACCGCTGACCGGCGGCTCACAGAACACCCTCTACCGGCTGCGCCGGGGCGACGCGACGATGGTGCTGCGGATGCCGGGCGCTCGGGCTGATACCGCCCGCATCGACGGACTGCGGCGCGAGATCCGCCTGGTGCGGGCGCTGTCGGGCACCGACGTCCCGCACGCGGAGTTGATCGCCGCCGACGACACCGGCGATCTGCTCGGCGCA
This sequence comes from Mycolicibacter longobardus, assembly GCF_002102265.1. Classification (GTDB taxonomy): domain Bacteria; phylum Actinomycetota; class Actinomycetes; order Mycobacteriales; family Mycobacteriaceae; genus Mycobacterium; species Mycobacterium longobardum. The sequence goes on from NZ_LQPG01000020.1 coordinate 439, forward strand.
CCGTTCTACGTGATGGCCGAGGTGGACGGCTGGAACTCCACCGGAAACGCCTGGCCGGCACCGTTCGACACCGACCTGACCGCCCGGCGCGGGCTGGCCTTCGAGCTGGTCGACGGCGCAGCCCGCCTCGGCCGGGTGGATTGGCGGGCCCGCGGGCTCGAAGGGTTCGGGCGCCCGGACGGATTCCACGAACGCCAGGTGGACCGCTGGCTGGCGTTCCTGGACAGCTACCGGGTGCGCGAGCTTCCGGGCCTGGACGAGGCCGCGGACTGGCTGCGCCGCAACCGGCCTGACCACTACACGCCCGGCATCATGCACGGCGACTACCAGTTCGCCAACGTGATGTATGCCCACGGGGCCCCGGCGAAACTGGTCGCGATCATCGACTGGGAGATGACCACCATCGGCGACCCGCTGCTGGACCTGGCCTGGGCGCTGCTCGGCTACGACGGCGAAAACCCGCGCACCCAAGGCTATTACGCCGACCTGGCCGGCATGCCCACCCGCAGTGAACTACTGGATCATTATGAGCGGGTGAGCGGGCTGTCCACCGAGAACATCGACTACTACCTGGTGCTGGCCAACTGGAAGCTCGGGATCGTGCTGGAGAAGACCTACGCCGCCTCGGTCACCGGTGACCGGGTGGACCCGAAGATCGCCGCCGCCATGGGGCCGATGATCCCGCAGTTGATCGCCGCGGCAGCCGACCTGGCCCGCACGTCGAAGGGAGCCTGACGTGGGCTATGCGGACACCCTGTTCGACCTGACCGACCGGGTGGTGCTGATCACCGGCGGCAGCCGCGGACTGGGCCGCGAGATGGCCCTGGCGGCCGCCCGGTGCGGCGCCGATGTGCTGATCGCCAGCCGCAAGCTCGACGCGTGCCAGGCCACCGCCGCGCAGATCGAGGCCGAGACGGGACGCGCCGCCATGCCGTACGCGGTGCACGTGGGGCGTTGGGACCAGCTCGACGGTCTGGTCGAGGCGGCATACCAGCGGTTCGGCCGCGTGGATGTGCTGGTGAACAACGCCGGCATGTCACCGGTCTATGGCAGGCAGACCGACGTCACCGAGAAGATGTTCGACGCGGTGGTCAACCTCAACCTCAAGGGCCCGTTTCGGTTGTCGGCGTTGATCGGTGAGCGGATGGTGGCCGCCGGCCGGGGGTCGATCATCAACGTGTCCACCCACGGCTCGCTGCGCCCGCACCCGTCGTTCATCCCCTACGCGGCGTCCAAGGCCGGACTCAACGTCATGACCGAGGCGCTGGCCCAGGCGTTCGGCCCGACGGTACGGGTCAACACCTTGATGCCCGGCCCGTTTCTGACCGACATCTCGCATGCGTGGGATTTCGGGGACACCGCCAACCCCTTCGCCGACCACGCGTTGCAGCGCGCCGGAAATCCTCCGGAGATCGTCGGCGCCGCACTGTTTTTGATGTCGGATGCCTCCAGCTTCACCACCGGCTCCATTGTGCGGGCCGACGGCGGACCGAGATAGCGAACCTGATCCACCGCGAGAGGAGCGAAAGATGGCTTGGGATTTCTCCACCGAACCGGAGTTCGAGGCGAAGCTGGACTGGATCCGGGCGTTCGTGCACGAGGAGGTGGAACCCCTGGAGGTGCTGTTCCCCGGCTGCGAATACCTGCCGCTGACCGAGGAACGCCGCCGGATCGTCGACCCGCTCAAGGACCGGGTGCGCGAACAGGGCTTGTGGGCCCCGCATCTGGGCCCCGAACTGGGCGGCCAGGGCTTCGGGGCGGTCAAACTGACCCTGATCAACGAGATCCTGGGCCGGTCCAGCTGGGCGCCGATCGTGTTCGGCACCCAGGCCCCCGACACCGGCAACGCCGAGATCCTGGCCCGCTTCGGCACCCAGGAACAGAGGGACCGGTATCTGGCCGGCCTGCTGTCCGGGGAGATCTTCTCCTGCTTCTCGATGACCGAACCGCAGGGCGGCGCCGACCCGCGGGTGTTCACCACCAGAGCGGTCCGTGACGGAGACGACTGGGTGATCACCGGGCGAAAGTACTTCTCCTCCAACGCTTCGGTGGCGTCGTTCTTCATCGTGGTGGCGATCACCGACCCGGATGTTCCGGTGCACCGCGGGGCATCGACGTTCCTGATTCCGGCCGGCACCCCCGGGCTGGTCATCGAAGCCACCCACCACCTGGTGGGCTCCCATCCGCATGAGGCCGGGCATTCGCTGGTGCGCTATGAGGACGTGCGGGTCCCGGCCGATGCGATCCTGGGGGAGCCGGGCCAGGGCTTCCTGATCCTGCAGAGCCGGCTCGCCGGTGGTCGGCTGCATCACGCCATGCGCTCGATCGGGGTGGCGCAGCGCGCTATCGACATGATGGCCCGGCGCGCCAAAAGCCGCTTCACCCAAGGCAGTTCGTTGGCCGACAAACAGCTGGTGCAGGCATTCATCGCTGACTCCTATGCCGAACTCATCCCGTTCCGGCTGACGGTGCTGCACGCCGCATGGCTGATCGACACCGGCGATGAGAAGGCGGCGCGCGCCGAGATCGGAGTCTGCAAGATCCTGGCATCGCAGGTGCTCAAGTCGATCGGACTGCGCGCAATCCAGGTGCACGGCGCGATGGGCCTGACCGAACAACTGCCGCTGGCAGGCGTCCTGTTGGGCGGGGTGGCACTCGGCCTGGCCGACGGCCCCACCGAGGCGCACAAAGTGAACCTGGCCAAGCTGTTGCTCAAGGGCTACGACGCCGAGGACCCGGAGTGGCCCAGCGAATTCCTGGACAACCGCATCGAGGCCGCCCGGGCGAAGTACGGCGACCGGGTGGACCGGATTCCGGCGGTGCCGTGACCACACGTGTCGCCGCCGCGGTGCACCGCGCGCTCGACGACCGGCAGCGGGAGGCCACCGCCGAGGTGGAGCGGATCCTGACGGCCGCGGCGACGGTGCTGGAGCGAACCGCACCCGATCCGCCCCGGGTGTCAGACATCGTCGCGGAAGCCGGATCGTCCAACAAGGCGTTCTACCGCTACTTCGCCGGCAAGGACGACGTGATCCTGGCGGTGATGGAGCGCGGTGTGGGAATCGTGGTGTCCTACCTGGAACATCAGCTGGCCAAGGAGACCACCCCGGAAGCCAAGGTGGCGCGCTGGATTCGCGGCGCCCTGGCGCAGCTGTCCGAACCGCACCTGCTGAGCCTGAGCCGGGCCGCCAGCACCCAGTTGGCGGTCAGCGCCGACCGGCGGCTCTCCGACGACGACATCCTGGCGCCGCTGCGCGATCTGCTCACCGAACCGGTCACTGCGCTCGGCGGCGACGCCCGCGACGCCGATCTGGTCTTTGGCGCTACCGTGTCGACCATGCGTGGCTACCTCAACACCGGCCGGCGGCCGAAGCGGGCAGACATCGACCATCTGGTGGCGTTCTGCCTTCGCGGACTGGGGGTGGCCTGATGCGCGCGATCGTCTGCCAGCGCTACGGGCCGCCGGAAGATCTGGTTCTCCAAGAGCTGCCGGATCCGACGGCGGGGCCCGGGACGATGGTGGTCCGGGTGCGGGCCGCGGCGGTCAACTTTCCCGACGTGCTGCTGATCGACGGCAAGTATCAGCTGAAGATCCCGACGCCGTTCACACCCGGCAGCGAGTTGGCCGGTGACGTGATCGCGGTCGGTGACGGCGTACCGTTCACCCCCGGCGACCGGGTGGTCGGCACGTCCTTCGTGGGCGGCTTCGCCGAGCAGGCGCTGGTGCCCGCCGCAGCGGTGACCGCGATTCCCGACGGGGTCGACTACGCCGCCGCGGCCGGATTCGGCGTCACCTACCGCACCGCGTACCACGCGCTGCGCTCGGTTGCCCAAGTGGCAGAAGGCGATTGGGTCGTGGTGCTGGGTGCGGCAGGGGGTGTCGGGCTGGCCGCGGTCGACCTGGCGGTGGCGATGGGTGCGAAAGTGCTTGCCGCCGCGTCCAGCCCGGAGAAGCTGGAGGTGTGCCGGCAGCGCGGCGCGGCCGCGACGGTGGACTACGACCGGGAAGACCTCAAGGCGCGGATCCGCGAGATCACCGGCGACGGTGCACAGGCGGTGCTCGACCCGGTCGGCGGCCCCTACGCCGAGCCGGCGCTGCGCAGCCTGGCCCGCGGCGGTCGCTTCGTCACCCTCGGCTACGCCGCCGGCTCGATTCCGGCGATCCCACTGAACCTGGTGATGCTCAAGGGCATCACGGTGCAGGGCATGGAGATCCGCACGTTCGCCACCGACTACCCGGAAGAGAACGACCGCGACCTCGCCGAACTGCAGCAATTGTTCGCCGACGGCCGGGTCAGCCCCTACATCGGGGCGCGCTTCCCGCTCGCCGACACCGCAGCGGCGCTGCGCTACGTCGCCGACCGCAAAGCGATCGGCAAGGTCATCATCGACGTCTGACCCACACCAATGTGTTGTGGCTCGTCACACCGTCATTGGTGGTCGTCGCCGACAGGGTGAGTCGGTCGCCGTCGACGCGGGCCTGCCGCAACTGCGGCCCCGCGAACAGCTCCGGCAGCATCGACACCGTCACCTCGTGGTGCACGGTCGCGGTGTCCTCATCGACCTGGAACCGGCCGCCGTAGGCGATATAGCCGGGTGACTTCTTGTCAGGCACCGCCGAGTCGGCGCTCCCGGTCAGTTGCGCGGACATGTACCCGTCGCCGGTGTAGAGAATCAGACCGCGCGGCGCGGTGCCCAACGGATGCGAGACCGTGCCGGTGTCGACGTCGCGGGAACTGAACGAGGACAGTTCCCAGCCGCCCAGGAGCGCTTCGCGCAGTGTGCTCATCAGGGCATGATGACGGTGCGCTGGACCGGCTCGGCGGCGGCCTGGCGGCTGCGCAGCCCGCGCTGCAGCGCGCACACCAGCGCATCGCGGGTCTCCCGGGGGTCGATGAGCTCGTCGAAGCCGAGCTGTTGCGCGGAGTGGTAGGAGGCCCGCAACTCGGTTTCCCGCAGCTTGGCGGCCAGATCCTCCCCGGCATGTGAGGCCGCGCTCAACGCCGCCGCACTCATGGCGCCCATTGTCGCTCCCGGGTAGGCGAACGTCGCCACCTGGGCGTCGAACCCGAGCAGCGACATCACCATGGAACCGAAGCCGTAGGCCTTGCGCAGCGTCAGGTGCAGTTTCAAGGTGGTGGCCGCGGTCTGGGCCGCGAACATCCGGGCGCCGGCCCGCAGCACGCCGCTGCGCTCGGAACGGCTGCCGGGCAGCATGCCGGGATTGTCGGCCAGGAACACGATCGGCAGGTGGAACGAATCGGCCACCATGATGAAGTGCGCCGCCTTGTCCGCGGCGTCGGTGTCGATCGAACCGGCCAGCACCTGCGGCTGATTGGCCACCACCGCCACCGGATGGCCACCCAGGTGGGCCAGTGCGCAGATGATCGCCCGGCCGAACCGCGGCTGCACTTCGAACCAGTCGGGCCGGTCGAAGACGACATCGAGTACCGAACGCATGTCGTAGACGCGCCGGTTGTCCCGCGACACGATGTCGAGCAGCTCGGCAGTGGGCCGCGACCCCGCGGCCGGGTCGGCGGGCAGGGCCGACGGGTAGGACCAGGCGCTGGACGGGAAGTAGGACAGATACCGGCGGATGTCGTCGAGCACCGCTTCGTCGTCGGCGCCGAAGTTGTGGATGACACCGCTGTTCAGCGCGACCTCGGGGCCGCCCAGGTCTTCCTTGGCGATGTCTTCGCCCGTCGACTCTTTGACCACCGGGGGACCGGCGGTGAAGATCGCGCCGTGCGGGCTCATGATCCGGAAGTCACAGACCGGCGCCACCAGGGCGCCGTGCCCCGCCGAGGGACCGAGCACCGCGGCGACGGTCGGCACCTTACCCGAGCACTGCGCCTGGACCAGCAGGTCGGTCGGGGTGCGCCCGTAATGCTCACCGGTGGGCCGGAATCCGGCGCCCTCCAGCAGCATCACCAACGGGATCCTGTCGCGCAGCGCCAGTTCCGCGATCCGGTAGCGCTTGGCGTTGCCGCCGGGTCCGATGCTGCCCGCCAGCGTGGTGAAATCCTCGGCGCCCACCATCACCGGGGATCCGTTGATCAGACCGGAGCCGACGACGATCCCGTCGGCGGCGATCTCGCCACCGACCATGGTGCCTAGTTCGCGGAAGGTGCCCGGGTCCAACAGGTGCCTGACCCGGGCGCGTGCGTCGAGTTTGCCCTTTCCGCGATGTTTGGCGACCCGCTCGGGCCCGCCCATGGCCCGCGTGTGCTGACGCCGCCGGTTCAGATCCTCCAGCGTCTCCTGCCAGTCCTGGGCGTTCGTCATCTGCGGCGTCCTCTTTCGTTGACCATACTGAAACTCTTACTGTAACGTCTCGCGGCGTGGCTGGAAGCGCGCGGGAGCATGCCCGGTGAGCGCGCGGGCGTCGATACCGCGCCATCCGCACGACGTGACCAGCGAGTGGCTGTCGGCCGTATTGAGCGCCCGGGGCGAACCGGTCGAGGTGACCTCGGTGGACGTCGTTCCGGTCGGCACCGGTCAGACCGGAGCCACCTACCGGGTGTCTGCCGAGTATGCCGACAACCCGGCTGGCCTGCCGGGCAGCTTCGTGATCAAACTGCCGGCCGGCGACGACGCCGTCCGCGATCGCGTCGTGCTGGGCTACCGCAGTGAGTGCGCGTTCTACTCCGCTGTCGCCGACGGCGTCAAGATACCGATACCGCAGTGCTTCCACTGCGAAATCACCGACGACGCAACCGAGTACGCGCTGCTGCTCTCCGACCGGGCGCCCGCGGTGCAGGGTGATCAGATCGCGGGTTGCGGCGAGCGGCAGGCCCGGCTGGCGGTGACCGCGCTGGCCGGGCTGCACGCGCCGACCTGGTGCGACGAGCGCTGGTTGACGTTCTCCGGTCTGGCGATGACCCAGTTGGACGAGGCCGGCGCCAAGGGGATGGGTGACATCGCCCGGATGTGCGCCGCAACATGCGTGGAGCGGCTCGGCGCCCAACTCGGCGACACCGACTGCGCGACGTTGACGGCCGCACTGGACCTCATCACCCCGTGGGTGTCGGCGCCGCGCGGCCGGTTCGCGCTGATCCACGGCGACTACCGGCTGGACAACATGCTGTTCAGTCCCGACAACAATCAGATCTGGGTGGTGGACTGGCAGACACTCGGCGTCGGCCTGCCGACCCGGGACCTGGCGTTCTTCACCGGCACCAGCCTGGCACCCGAACTGCGCAAAGAGATCGAAGCCGACCTGGTCACCGACTATCACTCCGCACTGCTGGGCCACGGTGTCACCGGTTATGACCGGGAAACCTGTTGGCAGGACTATCGGTTCGGCGCGCTGCAAGTGCCGCTGATCTGCGCGCTGGGGTTGGTGTTCGCGACCGACACCGACCGTGGCGACGACATGTTCGTCACGATGTTGCGGCGTGGGTGTCAGGCCATCCGCGACCTGGGCACGCTGGAGTTGGTGCAAGAGGAGGCCGGGTTGCATGGGTGATCAATCGCAGGCGCAGTCCCCGTCGGGGCCGCCCGAGGGAGACTGGCTCGGAACGCCCTATCTGTCGTTCCGGCGGGAGGGGCCGATCGCGGTGTGCACCCTGGATCGCCCCGAGGCCCGCAACGCGATGACGCCCGCCATGTACTTCGGCCTGCGTTACGCGGTGGGCCGGGTCAATCAGGATCCAGATCTGGCCGGGCTGGTGATCACCGGTACCGGCGACGTGTTCGCACCGGGCGGCGACATGGGCGGCGGCGGGGCGGAGGACTGGCTCACGTTCGGCGCGGCGCTGGGCATGGACATCACCCCGTTCGACACCCTGCGCACGTCGGCCAAGCCGATCGTTTCCGCGGTCAACGGGCTGTGTCAGGGCGGCGGGTTGCAGATCACGCTGTGCAGCGATATCGCCGTGGTCAGCGACCGGGCGACGTTTCGGGTGCCCGAGCTGTTCCGCGGCATCGCCGACACCTACTACAGCCAGATGCTGGCCCGGGTGATCGGGCCGGTCCGAACCCGCGACCTGATGTTCACCGGACGCACGTTCGGGGCGCAGGAAGCGCTGGACTGGGGCATGGTGGCACGTGTCGTCCCGCACGACGAGCTGGCCGGCGCCGCACGCGAGGTCCTGGCGCAGTGCTGCCGGACGGCGCCGGCGGCGCGCGGGGTGGTCAAGGCGAGCCTGGATTCCTACCTCGGCCTGTTCGACCGGATCGGGATGAACGCCAGCCTGGGCGCGCCGGAGGCCGTCGAGGGTTTTCGCGCGTTCAAGGAACGCAGGTCACCCGACTGGGTGCATCCCGAGCTAAGGACCGATGGCCGGCTGTAGCGAAGCACGCGAAAACCGCCCGAGCTGGGATATTTGCGTCAGATGAGAATCAGTGTGCATAGAAATCAGAAGCAGCTATCGCAGTATCCACTAATCGGATAGGATCCACTCGCGCTGTGTCGGGAGTATCCGGAGGGGCCTGTGGCTATGGGGATGAAGGACATGATCCGCTGGTCCCCCGGCGCGGCGATGGTGCGCCTGGCCGGTCCCATGGAGGCGATCGGCGGGCTCTTCACGATGTCGGTGGACGCCGTGCGGTTCTTGTTCCGGCGGCCGTTTCAGGCCCGGGAGTTCCTGGAGCAGTCCTGGTTCGTCGCCCGTGTCTCGCTGGCGCCCACCCTGCTGGTGGCCATTCCCTTCACGGTCCTGGTCAGCTTCATCCTGAACATTCTGCTGCGTGAGCTCGGCGCCGCAGACCTGTCCGGGGCCGGTGCGGCCTTCGGCGCGGTCACCCAGGTCGGGCCGATGGTGACCGTGTTGATCGTTGCCGGAGCCGGCGCCACCGCGATGTGCGCCGACCTGGGATCCCGCACGATCCGCGAAGAGATCGACGCCATGGAGGTCTTGGGCATCAACCCGGTGCAGCGGCTGGTGACACCGCGGATGCTGGCCGCCGGGCTGGTGGCCCTGCTGCTCAACAGCCTGGTGGTGATCATCGGCATCCTCGGCGGCTACGTCTTCTCGGTCTTCGTGCAGGACGTCAACCCGGGTGCGTTCGCCGCGGGGATCACGCTGCTGACCGGAGTTCCCGAGCTGGTGATCTCCTGCGTCAAGGCGGCGCTGTTCGGCCTGATCGCCGGAATGGTCGCCTGCTACCGGGGCCTGACGATCTCCGGCGGGGGCGCCAAAGCCGTCGGCAATGCGGTGAACGAGACCGTGGTCTACGCCTTCATGTCCCTGTTCGTGGTCAACGTGGTGGTCACCGCGATCGGCATCAAGATGACGGCGCGCTGAGCCGTGGCGCTTCGTGCCCTTTCGGCCGTCTATCCCGGTGTCACCCGACAGCTCCGGCGACCGATCGCGGCGCTGGGCCGCATCGGTGACCACACCCTGTTCTACGGCAGGGCGATCGCCACGGCGCCGTTCGCGTTCACGCATTACCGCCGCGAGGTCGTTCGGCTGATCGCCGAGATCAGCATGGGCACCGGGACGCTGGCCATGATCGGCGGCACCGTGGTGATCGTCGGCTTCCTGACCCTGGCGGCCGGCGGCACGCTGGCGGTGCAGGGGTACAGCTCGCTGGGCAACATCGGCATCGAGGCACTGACCGGGTTCCTGGCCGCATTCATCAACGTGCGGATCTCGGCTCCGGTGGTCGCCGGTATCGGACTGGCGGCCACCTTCGGCGCCGGCGTGACGGCGCAGCTGGGCGCGATGCGGATCAACGAGGAGATCGACGCGCTGGAATCGATGGCCATCCGTCCGATCGCCTATCTGGTCAGCACCCGCATCGTCGCCGGACTGGTGGCGATCACTCCGCTGTACGCCATCGCGGTGATCCTGTCGTTCGTCGCCAGCCGATTCACCACGGTCTTCCTGTTCGGGCAGTCGGCCGGCCTCTACGACCACTATTTCCGCACGTTCCTGAACCCCATCGACCTGCTGTGGTCGTTCCTTCAGGCCTTCCTGATGGCGATCACCATCTTGTTGATCCATACCTATTTCGGCTATTTCGCCGCCGGCGGCCCGGCCGGGGTGGGGGTCGCGGTGGGCAATGCGGTGCGGACCTCGCTGGTGGTCGTGGTCTCGGTGACGCTGCTGGTGTCGCTGTCGGTCTACGGGGCCAGCGGCAATTTCAACCTGGCCGGGTAGCCGGGCGTATTCGCGCACGTCGCAGCGGTGGTATTGGCATTCTCATTTTTTGGAAGTACCGTATCCATCGATGAGCGACCCAGTGCAGACATCCTCAGGGATCCCGCTAAAACCGGTGTACGGCCCGGACGACCGCCGCGAGGAGCCGCCGGCGCCCGGGACGTACCCGTTCACCCGCGGAAACTTCGAATCCGGGTACCGCGGCCGGTTGTGGACGTTTCGTCAGTACTCCGGCTTCGGCACCGCCGAGGAGTCCAACCGTCGCTACCAGTACCTGCTGAGCCAGGGCGGGACCGGGCTGTCGGTGGCCCTAGATCTGCCGACCCAGTGCGGGTACGACTCCGACGATCCCGAGGTCGGTGAGGAGGTCGGCCGGGTCGGGGTGGCGGTGGACACCCTTGCCGACGCCGAGATCCTGTTCGACTCCATCCCGTTGGACAAGATCAGCACCAGCTTCACCATCAACGGGACCGCCGCCATCCTGCTGGCCTTCTACGTCGCGGCCGCCGAGCGCCAGGGTGTGCCGCGGGCCAAGCTCACCGGCACCATCCAGAACGACATCCTCAAGGAGTACGCGTCGCGCGGCACCTGGATCTGGCCGCCCGAGCCGTCGCTGCGGCTGATCGCCGACACCATCGAGTTCTGCGCCGCCGAAGTGCCCCGGTTCAACGCGATCTCGGTGGCCGGTGCGCATTTCCGCGACGCCGGCGCCAACGCCGTCCAGGAGATGGCGTTCACGCTCGCCGACGGCGTGACCTACTGCGACACCGTCGTGGAACGCGGCCGGATGAGCATCGAGAAGTTCGCCCCGCAGGTCTCGTTCTTCTTCTACACCCACGGCGACTTCTTCGAGGAGGTCGCCAAGTACCGGGCCGGCCGGCGCCGGTGGGCCACCATCGTGCGGGAACGCTACGGGGCCTCCAGCGACAAGGCGTCGATGTTCCGGTTCGGCTGTGTGGCCGGCGGTGCGTCGTTGTTCGCGCCGCAGGCGCAGAACAACCTGGTGCGGGTGGCCTACGAAGCGATGGCGGCGGTGCTCGGCGGTGTCCAGTCGATGTTCACCGCGGCCTGGGATGAGCCGTTCGCGCTGCCCAGTGAGGAATCCGCGACCCTGGCGCTGCGCACCCAGCAGATCCTGGCGTACGAGACCGGGGTGACCCGGGTGGCCGATCCGCTGGGCGGGTCCTATTTCGTCGAGGCCCTCACCGATGCCACCGAGGAGCGCATCATCGAGATCATGGCGGACCTGGAGAACCACGGCGGAATGGTCCGCGCCATAGAAGACGGCTACCTGCAGGGCCTGATCGCCGACGAGGCGTTCAAGATCCACCACGAGATCGAGTCGGGCAGCAGGCCGGTCGTCGGCGTCAACAAGTTCACCAGCGACGAGCCCCCGCCGGAGATCGCGACCTACGAACTGGATGCCGAGGGCCGCGACGTCCAGCTGAAGCGGCTGGCGCGGGTCAAGGCGGAACGCAACGCCGACGACGTCGCCGCCAAGCTCGCGGCCCTGTCGCGCGCCGCCGAGGGCGACGCCAACCTGATGCATCCCCTGATCGACTGCGCCAACGCCTACTGCACGGTGGGCGAGATGGTCTCGGCGCTCAAGAACGTCTGGGGCGAGTTCCAGCAACCGGTGGTGTATTAGATGACTTCTCCGCTCAATTCCTCCGTGCCCGGCCCGGTGCGCGTCCTGGTCGCCAAGCCCGGGCTGGACGGCCACGATCGCGGCGCCAAGATCGTGGCGCGCACCCTGCGTGACGCCGGATACGAGGTGATCTACACCGGCATCCGGCAACGGGTCGAAGACATCGTCTCCACCGCGCTGCAGGAGGACGTGGCGGTGGTGGGCTTAAGCATCCTGTCCGGTGCGCACGTCGCATTGACCGGCCGGATCGTGGAGGCGCTGCGCGCCGCCGACGGCGGCGACATTGCCGTGGTGGTTGGTGGCACCATCCCGCAGGGTGACGTGCCCAAACTGCTGGAGGCCGGTGCTGCCGCGGTCTTTCCCACCGGAACCTCCCTGGACGATCTGGTCAGCGGGGTCCGGCAGGTGGTCGAGAAGGCGGAGGCACGCTGACATGCGCCTGGGCGTGATGATCGGGGCCGAGCGCGGCGACATGGCGCGCAAGGTCAAGAAACTGATCTCCGACATCGAATGGGCCGACACGGCCGGCCTGTCCACCGCGTGGATGCCACAGGTCCCCGACGACTTCGACCTGTTGACCATGGTGGCGCTGATGGCCTCGCACAGCACCCGGATCGAACTCGGCACCGCCGTGGTGCCGTTGCAGGCCCAGCACCCGATCGCTCTTGCCCGCCAAGCGCTTTCGGTGCACGCCGTTTCCGGTGGCCGACTGGCGCTGGGCGTGGGGCCGTCGCACCACTGGATCATCCGGGACATGCTGGGCCTGCCCTACGACAAGCCGGCCGCCTACACCCGGGACTACCTGCAGGTGCTCAACGCCGCCATCGCCGGCCCGGGACCCGTTGACGTCGAGAACGACCACTTCACCGTGCACAACCCGACCGTCCTCGGGGCCGAGACCAAAATGCCGGTGCTGGTGGCCGCGCTGGGCCCGGTGATGTTGCAGATCGCCGGTGAGCACGCCGACGGCACGTCGTTGTGGATGGCCGACGAGAAGGCGATCGCCGAGCACATCGCGCCGAAGATCAACAAGGCGGCGGCGGAAGCGGGCAAACCCGCGCCGCGCATCGTCGCCGGTATTCCGGTCACCCTGTGCGCCAACTCCGAGATCGAGTCCGCCAAGGAGCGCGCCAACCGGATCCTGGCCGAGGCCGAGACCTCGCCCAACTACCAGCGGCTGCTCGACCGCGGTTCGGCCCGGGATGTCGGCGACCTGTGCGCGGCCGGTGATGAGGAATCAATCCTCAAGCGATTCCGCCAGTTCGCCGACGCCGGCGTGACCGACCTGTCGGTGCGGCTGCTGCCGATCGGCGACACCCGCGATGAGCTGGTGGCCTCCAAGTACCGCACCCGCGAGGTGATCGCCGAGCTCGCCAAGGAGATTTAAGTGAGCGGACCGCTTTCGGGGATCCGCATTCTCGAAGTGGGAGTGATGCTGGCCGGCCCGTACGCCACCATGCTGCTGGCCGATCTCGGCGCCGAGGTCATCAAGATCGAACCGCCGGGCGGTGAGATCTCGCGTCAGGTGGGGCCGAGTTACTTCGCCAGCCTCAACCGCAACAAGAGCAGCATCCGGCTGGATCTGGCGACGGAGTCCGGGCAGGCCAAGCTGGGCGAGCTGGTCGCGGAATCCCATGCGCTGCTGGTGAATATGAAGCCGTCGGTGATCCACCGGCTCGGGCTCACCTACGAGGCGCTGCGGCGACACAATGAGGCGATCGTCTGCGTCGCGCTGACCGGGTTCGGGCTGGACGGCGGCGACGAGCCGGCCTTCGACTACGTGATCCAGGCGGCCGCCGGGATCGCGGCGATGACCGGCGACCCGGACGGCCCGCCGACGTTGCCGGGCTACTCGTCGGCGGACAACTCCACCGGGATGACCGCGGCACTGGGGCTTTTGGCCCAGATCGTCAGCGGGCGTGGCGGCCAAGTGGAGGTGTCGCTGCTCGACGTGATGCTGTCCCAGCTGAACTACCGTGCGTCGGCCTATCTCAACGACGGTGTGGAACCCCAGCGGTATCCGCATGGAGCGCATTCCTATTACGTTCCGGCGCAGCTCTTCCCGACCTCCGAGGGATACCTGGCGCTGTTCGTCACCCATGACGGGTTCTGGAAGTCGTTCGCCACCGAAGCCGGTTTGGATGGCTTCGCGACGATGGCCGAGCGTTCCGCTCGCCGTGACGAGGTGCTCGCGGTGGTCACCTCTGCGCTGGCCGGCGACACCGCTGCCGGCTGGGAACGGCGGCTGCGTCCGCTGGGCATCCCGGCGGCCGCCGTGCGCACCCTGCCCGAAGCGCTCAAGGAGCACCCCGAAATGGTTGTCACGGCAGGGGATTTCCGCCTGGTGGGCAGCCCGATCCGGATCGCCGGATATCAACCCGCCTACCGGCCGCCGCCGACACTCGACGACTAGCCCGCCGACTCAGACCGTGACGATGGTCGCCGATGCGGTACCCGGCGCGCCGTAGACCTGAGCGAACCCCACCTTTGGACCACCCGGCACCTGGCGGTCACCGGCCTGGCCGCGGAGCTGCAGCACCAGCTCGTGCAGCTGGCGCAGGCCGGAGGCGCCGATCGGTTCGCCGTTGGCGATCAGCCCGCCGTCGGTGTTGACCGGCAGCGACCCGGAGATCTCGGTCGCCCCGTCGGCCAGCAGTTTCTCCTGGTCGCCGTCGGCACAGAAACCGCACTCGGCCATGTGGATGACCTCGGCGCCGGCGTCGGTGTCCTGCAGCTGCACCACGTCGACGTCCTCGGGTGCCACGCCGGCCTTTTCGAAGGCGGCGCGGGCCGCGTAGACCGTGGGCGCCACGTCCTCCTCGATCGGGGCGGAGGTCGCGTGCACCTCGTAGGCGCCGTAGCGGCGGGTGCGGATCTCGGTGGCCTGCAGGTAGACGGGCTTACCGCTGAAGCGGTGGGCGATGTCGGCCCGGCACATGACCACCGCGGCGGCACCTTCGTCGGGTGCGCAGAACATGTACTGGGTGAGCGGGTAGTTGAGCGCGGGCGAGTCGAGGATGGCATCCTCGGACATCGGCTTGCGCCGAAATGCATTGGGGTTCAACGCACCGTTGCGGAAGTTCTTGGCGGCGACCTTGGCCAGCGTCCGCTGCGAGATGCCGTGGTCATGCAGGTACCGGTTGGCCTTCATGCCGAAGAACTTGGTGGTGACGAACTGCCCGTTCTCGGCGTACCAGGCCGGCAGCGCCAGCTTGGCCGGGTCGTCGGTGAACGCACCGCGGGGGTGCTTGTCCATCCCGATCGCAATGCCGATCTCGTACTTGCCGGACCGGATGTTGTCGGCGCAGACCTGGGTGGCGGTGGCTGCGGTGGCGCAGGCATTGAACACGTTGGTGAACGGGATGCCGGTGAGCCCGACCAGCCGCGTCACCGCGTCGGGGTTGGAGATCTCGTAGCTGCCGCCGACCCCGAACTGGATGTCGCGCCACTGCGCCCCGGCGTCGGCCAGGGCCAGGTGGATGGCCTCGGCGCCCATCTGCATCGCGGATTTGTCGAAGCGGCCGAAGGGGTGCAGTCCGACGCCGATGATCGCCACATCGTGGTTCGCTACCGTCATTTTCCAGGTCTCCTTAGACGGGCTGGAATGCCCAGGTGAGAATCTCGGTCCCGTCGTCCTCGACGTAGAACGGCACCATGGTCAGCTCGACGTCCATGCCGAACTTCAGCTTGGCGGGATCGGATTCGGTCAGGCGGGCCTCCACCTGGACCACGTCGCCGAGCCGGATCAGTCCGACCCCGAACGGGGCGAAGCCCTCGGCGGTCTCGCCGCCGGCGTAGGGCAGCTTCGGGACGAAGCCCTGGGTGGTCCAGGCCGTCAACGTGCCCTGGCGGGGCAGCAGCAGATCGCGCATCTGCGGACCGCTGCACCGCGGGCAGTGGTCCTGCCGGGGCCATACCGTCGCGTCGCAGTCGGCGCACCGGCTGCCGATCAGGGCCGGGTTCTCATCGGGCCAATTGGTGACGTCGGGAGCAAGGGCTCTACGCATCGGCGACACCGACCCCATGAGCGGGCGCACACAGTGTGGAAATCACATTCTCGATTAGAGCATACGTGCGTACTACTAGGGAAGCCTGGAGGAGCCGTCCGGGGTGTGCGGTGGGAGTGCCGGGCGCGCGAGGGTGCGCAGAATGTCAATTCTTCGCGGCGTGTCGTGTGCAAACACGCTCCCCCGCAAGCGGGAGGTGCCCCCAGCTCGCGCGGAATGGGGGCTGCTACTTGGCGAGGCCGTGGGCGCAGAAGTCCCAGAGCTCGTCGGCGGTGATCGGGTGGGCAGCCGGATCGTCGGATTCGGCGCTGGACTGCGCGACGAACATGACGGTCTGCATGACCATCGCCGCCATGCGCCTGGCGTTGACGCCCGGGCGCAGTTCGCCGGCCTCGTCGGCGGCCTCCATCAACTCGGTGAGCAGCCCCAACAGCGGAGTGAACGCGACCCGGACCTCCGTCGGGTGCGAAACCAGCAGGCGCGGCGCGAAGTCGGTGAACAGCGGGCGCTTGGCCGACGGGTCCGGCCGGGACAGCTCGAAGAGCAGCTCGATGGCGACTTTCAACCGCTCCAGCGGTTGGGCCTGGTCTTGCGTGGCTGCGCGGATCTGGTCGGAGGTGCGAACCAACGCATCCTCGAACAGGGCCAGCAGCAACTCGTGCTTGCCGTTGAACTGCAGGTAGAAACTGCGCAGTGACTGTCTGGAGCGCTCGACGACCTCTTGGACGGTGAAGTCGGTGCTGCCCTTTTCGATGATGATGGCTTGGGCTGCATCCAGGAATCGCTGAACGCGCTGGGCGGCCCGCAACCGTGCGGTCTTGATCGACCGCTCGACCGCCCGCTGCTTCCAGACGGGCTCTTCTTCCGGGTTACTCACCAGCGGCTCCGACGGTTGCCATTTTGGGAGAACACGAATGCACCCTACCGGAGAATCGCCCGGGATCGATGTCGGCCATCGCGGCGCTGCCGTCCCAATTGAGAAGATGGTAACTTTCTTCCAATGAGAAGGCTATTCTCGCAAGCTGTCGGCGCAGCCGGGAAGAGTCACGCACGCCGCGACTGATTAAGGACGTCCATGTACATCGATTACGAGGTCGCCGACCGGATCGCGACGATCACGCTGAACCGGCCCGAGGCCGCCAACGCCCAGAACCCCGAGCTGCTCGACGAACTCGACGCGGCCTGGACTCGCGCGGCCGACGACGATGACGTCGCCGTCATCGTGCTGCGGGCCAACGGCAAACACTTCTCGGCCGGCCACGATCTCAAGGGCGGCGGCCCGGTCCCGGACAAGATCACCCTGGAGTTCATCTACAAGCACGAATGCAAGCGCTACCTGGAGTACACGCTGCGGTGGCGCAACGTGCCCAAGCCGTCGATCGCCGCGGTGCAGGGCCGGTGCATCTCCGGTGGGCTGATGTTGTGCTGGCCGTGCGATCTGATCATCGCCGCCGACGACGCCCAGTTCTCCGACCCGGTCGTGCTGATGGGTATCGGCGGTGTCGAATACCACGGGCACACCTGGGAATTGGGACCGCGCAAGGCCAAGGAGATCCTGTTCACCGGCCGCGCGATGACGGCGCAGGAGGCCGAGCAGACCGGCATGGTCAACCGGGTGGTTCCCCGTGACGCGCTGGACTCCGAGACCCGCCAGCTCGCCGAGCACATCGCGACCATGCCGTCGTTCGCGCTGCGGCAGGCCAAGCGCGCGGTCAACCAGACCCTCGATGTGCAGGGCTTCCACTCGGCGATCCAGTCCGCGTTCGACATCCACGAAACCGGTCACGGCAATGCGCTGTCGGTGTGCGGGTGGCCGGTCCTGGTCAACCTGGACGAGATGAAATCTCAAGTCAAGTAGTCACCGCGAGATTGGAACCACGCAGGGGCCCACTCGAACTCTTGCTGCCTCAGCGCGATCCCGCGGCCAACGTTGCACGCAGTTCGCGTTTGAGCACTTTGCCGTCGCTGTTCTTGGGCAGCGCGTCGACGAACTCGTAGCGTTTCGGTCGCTTGAACCGGGCGATGCGTTCCAGCAGGTGGCTGTCGAGCTCGGCGGCGGCCGTGTCGCCCACGACGAAGGCGACCACGATCTCGCCCCACTCGGGGTCGGGGGTTCCCACCACCGCCGCCTCGCTCACCCCGGGATGGCTCAACAGCGCCTCCTCGACTTCGCGCGGATAGATGTTGCTGCCACCGCTGATCACCACGTCCTTCGAGCGGTCCCGCAGGGTCAGAAACCCGCGGCTGTCGAACGAACCCTTGTCGCCGGTGAACAGCCAACCGTCCCGGAGGGCCTCCGCCGTGGCCTCCGGGTTGTTCCAGTAGCCGGCCATGACGACGTCGCCGCGGCAGACGATCTCGCCCACCTCACCGACCGGCGCCCGGGTCCCGTCGTCGCGCAGCACGGCGACCTCGACACCGGAGCGCGGCCAGCCCACCGATCCCAGGATCGCGTCCTGGTCGACGTGGCCGCCGTGGTCGGCGCGGCGCAGGCCGGTGATCGTCATCGGCGCCTCACCCTGGCCGTAGAGCTGGGCGAACACCGGCCCGAACGCGGCCATCGCACGCTTGAGGTCTCCGAGGTACATCGGGCCCCCGCCGTAGACGATGGTGCGCAGGTTGGCGGGGCGTTCACGGCCGGTGGCCACCAGGCGCGCGATCATCGTCGGCGCCAGAAAGGCGGTGGCGCCCGGATGATGCCCGCACAGGTCGAGGAATTCGTGGGCGTCGAACGAACCCGAGGCCGGCACCACCTGCCGGGCGCCGCGCAGCACGTAGGGGGCGATGTAGAGGCCCGAACCGTGCGACATCGGGGCTGCGTGGACCAGGCTGCAGTCGGCGTCGGGGTCGTCGAGGTCGGCCAGATGCGCCACCGTCATTGCCATCAGGTTGCGGTGGGTCAGCATCGCCCCCTTCGAGCGTCCGGTGGTGCCGCTGGTGTAGAACAGCCACGCCAGCCGGGACGGATCCGGATCCGGCAGAGCGGCGCGAGGTGCGTCAAATCGCTCCAGATACGCTGCGCTGCCCAGGGTCTCGACGGCGACACCGACCGCGCGGCCCAGCTCCGGTGCCAGTGCCGGGGACGCGAAGACCAGGACCGCGCCGGCGTCGTCGATGATCTGGGCCATCTCCCGCGGATGCAGTTTGTAGTTGAGCGGGACGACGACGCAGTCGGCGGCCCAGGTGGCGAACATCAGCTCGATGATCTCCGGCCGATTCTCACTGGCGATCGCGATCCGCGCGCCGGGGCCTGCCACCTGCCGCAGCGACGTCGCCAATCGCAGTGCACGCTGCGCCAACTCGCTCCAGGTGTGCACCAGGCGCTCACCGTGATACACCGCCCCACGATCACCGAACCGGGCCGCGGCCTGGTCCAGCAGCGTGAACAGGTTCACCGCTGCACCCAGTCGGAGTCCAGCCCGTAGTCGGAGAGATATTTGGTCGAGCTCCAGCCGCCGTCGACGACGATGGTCTGGCCGTTGATGAAAGCGCCCGCCTCCGAACACAGGAAGACGACGGTATTGGCGACGTCGTCCACCTCGCCTAGTCGCGGATAGGGCGTCATCTCGGAGTTCATCTTGCGGAACCGTGGGTCGGTGAGGCGTTGTTCGACCATGGGCGTCACGGTGACCCCGGGGGCCACCGCATTGCACCGGATGCCCTGGGCTCCGTACTGGCAGGCGATGTGGGTGGTCAGCGCGGTCAGCCCGCCCTTGGCGGCCGAATACGCCCCGCCCCGCAGACCGCCGACCAGCGCGAAGGTGGAGGTGATGTTGATGATCGCCGATCCCGGGCCCATGTGCGGCACCACGTCGCGGGCCAGCCGAAAAGGCGCCCGCAGCATCAGATTCAGGACGTGGTCCAGGGTTTCGTCGTCGGTCTCGTGCAGCGGCTTGGGACTGCCGACGCCGGCATTGTTGACCAGATAGTCCACCCGGCCCCACCGGGACAGGGCCGCGTCGAGGATCTGTTGCGGTGCGTCGTCCGCAGTCAGGTCGACGGCCAGGGTGGCGATACGCTCGGGGTCTCCCACCGCAGCCGCCAGCTCCGCCAGCCGCCCCTGGTCGCGGCCGGTCCCCAGCACCGCCATCCCGGCCTCGGCGAGCTTTGTCGCGCAGCCGAATCCGATTCCACTGCTGGCGCCGGTCACGATCGCCACCTGCATGATCTACTCACCTACCTCCGCCCGGGACAACGCGGCCCGGATCTGTTGCTTGACGACCTTGCCGGCGTCGTTCTTGGGCAGCTCATCCCAGATCATCACCTGTTCAGGGACTTTGAACAGTGCGACGCCCCGCGCAGTCAGTATCGCCCGCAGGTCCGCGACGTCGGGAGCGGTGTCGCCGGCCGGCACGATCACCGCGCAGGCCCGCTCCCCGGTGCGGGCATCGGGCACTCCGACCACGGCGATCTCGGCGATCTGCGGATGTTCGAGCAGGATGTCCTCCACCTCACGCGCGGAGATGTTCTCGCCGTTGCGGATGATCAGGTCTTTGATTCGTCCGGTGACCAGCAGATAGTCGTCGTCGACCCAGCGGCCGAGATCGCCGGTGGCGAAATAGCCTTCGGTATCGAAGCAGTCGCGCTCGTCCTCGGGGTGCCGATAACCGAGCAGCATCTGCGGGCCGCGGACGTAGATCTCGCCCTCGCCCGACGGCGCTCCCGAGCGGGTTACCAGCTTGATGTCGGCGATCCCGGCCCGGCCGTCGGTCTCCGCGGCGTGGGAAAGCTCTTGGGCTCCTATCGATCCGACCGTGGTGACCGGCACCTCACTGGACCCGTAAACCCGGGTGACAGTGGCGCCACAAAAATAACCAGCCGCCTCGCGGATCAACGCTGCCGGGACGGAGGCGCCGCCGCAGATGAAGAGTTTGAGATCGGGCAGGCGGGTGTCGGCGCGTCGGGCGGCGGCGAGCAGCTGGGTCAGAAACGGTGTCGCCCCCGCCACGTGGGTGCAGCGTTCGGTGAGCATGAGGCCCACCGCCGCATCCGGGTTCCAGGTGTCCACCAGCACGGCGGTGGTGCCCAGCAGCAGCGGGCATTCGAACGCATAGATGGACCCACCGATGTGGGCGATCGGGGACGGGACCAGAAACCGGTCGCCGGGTTCGACCAGCCAATATCGGGCCAGCTGGGCAATCAGGGCGTTGACCGAATTATGACTGTGTAGAACGCCTTTGGCCCTACCGGTGGTGCCCGACGTGTACAACAGCAACCGGACCGCATCGGGATCGAGCGTGGGCAGTGCGGTCGCGGGCGGATTGGCGAGCAAACTCCGGTAAGCGGTGTGGCCATCTGAATCGCCACGCACCACCACCGTCTCCGGCGGATCGGCAAGCGAACCCGCCACCCGGGTCAGCATCGCCGCATAGTCATGGCCGCGGAACCGTTCCGGCGCGAAGAGCATTCGGGTGCCGGAGTCGGCGAGGATGAACGTCAGCTCCGCGTCGCGCAGCGACGGCAGGATCGGGTTGACCACCATCCCAGACAGTGTGGCGGCCAGGTAGACCACGGCGGCCTCGTGCCAGTTCGGCAGCATGAACGACACCACACTGCCCGTGGGCATCCGCTCCAGCATCGCCCCGGCCAAAACGGTTGCCCGGGCGTGCAGATCCCGGCAGGTCAGCCGGGCGTCGCCGTCGATGAGCAGCACACGGTCGGGCGTCTGCGCGGCAGCCGCAGCCAAGGCGTCGGCCAGCGTCACGACCCCGTCACCCGGTGCAGTGTCATCGAGTACCGATAGTCGTCGCCGGCATGGGTGTTCACCGTGACCTGGGCGACCTCGCCCTCGGAGGTGGTGTAGCTGCGTTGCATCTGCAGCCCGGCGGTGCCGGGATCGACGGCGAGCGCGCTCGCGAGTTCGGGGGTGATGATCACCGCGCGGATGTGCTGGCGCACCTCGACGATGCTGACCCCGAACACGTCCTCGATCAGCGGGAAGATCGGACCGGTGTGCCGCTGCAACAACCGGCCGACGCGCGCGAAGTCCCGGTTGATGTAGTACTCGGTTCGGCAGATCGGCGCGGCCTGACCCTCCGCGCGGCGGTTGCCGCGCACCGCGAGCCATTCGGTGCCCGCCGGCAGGCCGGTGCTTGCGCTCACGTCGTCGTCGATGGTGATCATGGCGTTGGAGTCGATCTCGAACTCCGCACCGGCCGCGAACGCCACCAGGTCGTCGATCGACACCACGTCCTGGGCGTAGCAGTTGGTCGCGGCGCGGGGGATCACCACGGTGCCCGCGCGGGGGCGGGAGACCACGAGGTTGTCCTCCCGCAGCCGGCGCAGCGCCTCGCGGACCGTGTAGCGGCTGACGGCGAACCGTTCGCACAGTTCGTGTTCGGTGGGAAGCTGCGAGCCGATCGGATACACCCCGTCGGCGATCTCCTTGCGCAGCTCCCGCGCGACCCGCAGGTAGCGGTGGTCGGTCACGGTCGCACCGGACGCAGCGCCAGCACACTGCCGTCCCCGTCGGCCGAGACGAACAGGGTGCCGTCCCGGCCGCGCGCGATCCCGGCGAACGGTCCCTGCGGACCGGAGAACGGCGGCATGCCCTTCAGCGGCTTGGGCGTCACGCCGGGCGGCGGTCCGATCGGCAGCCCTTCGGCGATGGTGTGCCGCGTCCCGGTGTCGAGGTCGATCTCCAGCACCTGCCGGGCGCCGGCATCGACGACGTAGAGCCGGCCGTCGGCCAGCAGGATCCCCTGGGGCCGCACCAATCCGTCGAACACGGTCTGAACACCGGATCCACCGATGCGCACCACCCGCCCGGCCCCGGATTCGGCAACCAGGTAGGTCCCGTCGTCGCTGATGGTGATACCGACCGGGCCGGCCAGGTCGCGAGCCAGCACCTCGACTCCACCGGCGCGTAGGCACAGCACCCGTCCGGTGCCGAACTCGCTGACCACGACACCGGCGGGTCCCACCGCCACCCCGTAGAGCTGGTCGAAACCGTCGGCGAGCACCTCGCTGAACGACTGCGCCGGTAGGTACCGGCTGACCTGCCCACCGGAGGTGGCGACGACGAACTCGCCGGGACCGACCGCGGTGACCCCCCGCACAAAGCCCGGATAGCCGGGGCTGAACAGCATTCCCAGGGTTTCCAGGCGCCCGCCGTCTCCGACCGCGTAGAAGTAGGTGCCGTCGGCGACGTAGAGGGTGTCGCCGTCATCCACCGTCAGATCCAGCGGCCAGTTCAGCCCGCCCGGCAGCACCGTGGCCGTCTCGCCCCCGCCGGCGATCTCGGTGATCTCACCGGTGAAGTTGGACACGAACAACCGGTCGCCGACGAAGGTGCAGTTGTCCAGTCCGGGACGCAGCTGTGCCAGCACGGTGGCCTCGCCGTTGCGCGGGTCGATGCGCAAGACCTGGCCACTGGCGGCCTGGGTGGAGACGATGCATCCGTCGCGGTCGAACTTCACCGAGTCCGGCACACCCAGATCGCCGGCCACCCGTTGCGGCGCAGCATCTTTGGCGAACGGGTCGATCCGCCAGATCTCGTTGGCGGTCATCACCGGGAAGTACAGCAGGCCGTCGGGCCCCACCTCCATGGCATTGGGCGACGGCAGGTTCTCGGCCAGGATGCGCTGTGCGCCGGTGGCCCGGTCCAGCTCCATCAGGCGCCCGCCGTCGCGGCACTCGCCGACGAACAGCCGGTCTTGGTGCACGGTGATCCCGTTGGCGCAGGGCAGGTCGTCGCGCAGCACGCGGCTGCGCCCCGAGGCGTCGAGCGCACTGACCCGAGCATCCATCACCTCGGTGGCATACAGGGTGCCGCCGGCGTCGAATGCCACGTCGTCGGGCGCGACGACGTCGCCGCCGCGCGCGCTCACGACTGCCAGCTCGCCGGTGCTCACGTCCAGCGCACTGATCTGACTGCCGGTCACCTGCGCGATGTAGACCCGGCCGTCCGGTCCGGTCCGCAGGCCGTTGGCTCCGAACAGCCGACTCGGTTCGGTGATTCGCTCGAGGCGCCAGCCCGGCGCCACAGTCGGGTCCATGCGGCCGTCACGGGGGAGCGGATCACTCATGACTCCGGACGTTATCAAGCACAGTTAGTCCAGACAATAGGTGTCGTAGGTGCGCTTCCCGGCCTTGACGCATGAATAAGTGCTGCGGAATAGTGTTCTGCGGAGCGCAGAACGGAGTATTTTGTCCGAACAAATGAGGGCTGGTGTTGCTGGGGACGGCCCGCTGAGCGGCGTGACCGTGGTCGATCTGACGACCATGGTGATGGGTCCCTACTGCACGCAGATCATGGCCGACATGGGTGCCGACGTCATCAAGGTCGAGCCCCCCGAGGGCGATGCCACCCGCTACATCTCGGCGGGTCCCGCGCCCGACATGAGCGGGGTCTTCGTCAATGTCAACCGCGGCAAACGCAGCATCGTGCTGGACCTGCGCACGCCCACCGACCGGGCCGCGATGACCGCGCTGATCGGCCGGGCCGATGTGTTCATCCACTCGATGCGCGCCAAGGCGATCGCGAAGCTGGGCCTGGGCTACCCCGAGGTGGCCGCGATCAACCCGGGGATCATCTACACCAACTGCTACGGCTACGGCCGCCGCGGCCCGGCCGCCGACCGCCCGGCCTATGACGACACCATTCAGGCCGAGTGCGGACTGCCCGCGGTGCAGCAGCAGCTCACCGGGCGAGCCGACTACGTGGGCACCATCATGGCCGACAAGATCGCCGGGCTGACCGCCCTGTACGCCACGATGATGGCGCTGTTCCACCGGGAACGGACCGGGCAGGGCCAGGAAGTCGAAGTGGCGATGTTCGAGACCATGGCATCTTTCATGCTCGTCGAGCACGCCAATGGCGCCATGTTCGACCCGCCGCTGGGCCCGGCGGTCTACCCGCGCACGGTGGCACCCAACCGGCGGCCGTATGAGACCAGCGACGGGCAGATCGCCGCACTGATCTACAACGACAAGCACTGGAACGCCTTCATCGGCGCGGTGCAGCCGCCCTGGGCCGGCGAGCAGTACGCCACCCTGGCTCAGCGGGCCCGTCAGATCGACACCATCTACGGGCTGGTGGCGCAGACCATGAAGGAGCGCACCACCGCGCAGTGGCTGGCGCTCTTCGACGAGCTGGAGATACCGGCCGCCCCGCTGAACACCCCCGGGGCGCTGTTCGACGATCCGCACCTCAACGCGGTGGGCCTGTTCGAGACCGTGGACACCCCGAACGGCCCGGTGCGCTTCCCCGGGGTGCCCACCTGGCTGTCCCGGACGCCGGGCCGGGTCGCCGGCGCGGCACCGGAACTCGGCGCGCATACCGCGGCGGTCTTCGCCGAACTCGGCCTCGATCAGGAAACGGCATGACCCCGCCGGCGACGATGCAGAGCGGAGCTTGCGGAGCGATGCTGAGGAGTGGCGCGTGACGCTGGACTTCGACATGGGGACGCGGGCCGGTGAGCTGCGCGCGCAACTGCGCGAATTGGTCGACCGGGAGCTGCCGGAGCGGTTCCCCGGTGCGTTCACCGACGACCCGGCCGATCTTGCCGCGGCGCAACGGTTCTGCCGGGTATTGGCGGAGCGTGACCTGCTGTGCCTGTCCTGGCCGGAGCAGTTCGGCGGCGCGGGCGCCTCGGTGTGGGAGCAGACCGTGGTGCGCGAGGAGATGTGGGCGCACCACGAGCCGCGCGGCGCGCAGTACATGGGGGTGAACTGGGTCGGGCCCATCATCATGCGGCACGGCACGCCCGAACAGCAGCGCCACCATCTGCCGCCGATCGCGGCCGGTGAGGTGATCTGGTGCCAGGGATTCTCCGAGCCCGAAGCCGGCTCTGATCTGGCGTCGTTGCGTACCTACGCCCGCCGGGATGGTGACGGCTGGGTGGTCAACGGCCAGAAGATCTGGACCTCCTACGCCACGATGGCGCAGTGGTGCTTTCTGCTGGTCCGCACCACCCGGGTGGGGGAAGGGTCGGTCAC
This sequence comes from Mycolicibacter longobardus, assembly GCF_002102265.1. GTDB lineage: Bacteria > Actinomycetota > Actinomycetes > Mycobacteriales > Mycobacteriaceae > Mycobacterium > Mycobacterium longobardum. Next base: position 26,139 of record NZ_LQPG01000020.1, read on the forward strand.
CAAGAAGCAGCAGGGCCTGACCGTGTTCCTGGTCCCGATGGACGACCCCGCCATCACCGTTCGGCCCATCGGCACCATGATGGGTCCGCACCACCTCAACGAGGTGTTCTTCGACAACCTGCGCGTCACCGACGCCGACGTGCTCGGCGATGTGGACGCCGGCTGGTCGATCGTGGCCGACGTGATGTCCTACGAGCGGGTGGGTATCGCCCGCTACGCGCGCTGCGAACGTCTGCTCGCCGCGGCACCGCACGCACTCGGCGAGCGATGGAACACCCTGCCCGCCGAGCTGACCGCCCGTTGGGTGCGCATGCTCACGCACTGCCGGCGCGCCCGGCTGATGGCCTACCGGGTGGTGTCGCTGCAGGCCGGCGGTCGTATCGCGCCCGGTGATGCCGCCGCCTACCGGATCGCGGTCACCCGGCTGGACCAGGAGAGCGCCGAAGTTCTGATGGAGATCGCCGCCGAGGCGCCGGACAGCCCGCAGGCGCAGTGGTTCGCCGCCGAAGCCGAAGATCACTGGCGCTACTCGCAGGCGGCCACCGTGTCATCGGGAAGCATTGAGATGCAGCGCATCCTGCTCTCCCGTGCCCTGCTGGCGGCGCCGCGATGAACCTCGAACTCGGCGCGGAGGCCGAGGAATACGGCCGGGCCGCGCGGCGCGCCTTCGAAGCCGCCGGTGGCGATGAGCTGGTGCACCGCGCCGACGCCGAGCCGGGGGTGCGCGAGCAACTGGTGGACCCGATCCTGCGCGGGCTGGGTGCATACGAGCTGAAGCCCCGCGCCGACGCCGACGAACTCGAGGCGGCCGCCGCACTGTGCCGCAGCGCCGGGTACTGGGGGGTTCCCTACCCGGTCGCCGAATCTCTTTCGGCGCCGGTTGATCTCGACGCTGATGGGCTGATCGTGGTGGACGACCACGCGCCCGCCGGTGCGGTGGCGGGCCTGTCCAAGCGGTGGGCCGCGGTCACCCTGGCCGGGGTGCGCAGCACGGTGGTGGCGAAGTCGGCGGCCCGGCCGGCCCTGGTGGCCGAGCTGACGCTGACCGAGGTCGACGCCGACGGTGCCGATGATGTGGCGCTGGGGCTGACGCTGCCGTGCTGGACGCTGCTGGGGATGCTGGACCGGGCAATGGATCTCACCATCTCCCATGTGCGGCTGCGTGAACAGTTCGGCCAGCCGCTGGCGACGTTCCAGGGCGTGCAGTTCCAGCTGACCGATGCCGAGGTGGAGCGCGCCGGGCTGGACATGCTGGCCAAATACGCGCTGTGGAGCATCGCGACCGGGCGCCCCGAAGCCGTCGACGACGCCCTGGCGCTGCGGACGGCGGCACTGGAAGCCGCCGAGGTGGTGTTCCGGGTCTGCCACCAGTTGCACGGCGCCGTCGGATTCTGCGACGAGACGGCACTGTCCTGGCTGTCGCGCTACAGCCAGCCGCTGCGCCGCCTGCCGTGGGGACTCTCGGGGACCCGCGACCGGCTGGTCCGCCGCGCCGGCCGTACCGGACTGACGGGACTCTACGCATGAAATACGACCTGCCGCAGGAGATCACCGTCACCGGAGACGGTCCGGTCCGCACCGTCACCATCAACCGGCCCGACGAGCTCAACAGTGTCAACGCCAACCTGCACTGGGGGCTGGCAAACGTGTGGCGGCAGCTGGCCGCCGACAAGTCGATCCGGGTGGTGGTGCTGACCGGTGCCGGACGCGCGTTCTCCGCCGGCGGTGACCTGAACTGGATCACCACGTTCCTCGACGACGAAGCCGCCCGCGACGAGAGCATCCGGGAAGGCGCCGCGATCGTCGAGGAGATGCTGCGGTTCCCGCTGCCGATCATCGCCGCCGTCAACGGCCCCGCCGTCGGCTTGGGCTGCAGCGTGGCGGTGCTCTGCGACATCGTGTTGATCTCGCAGACCGCCTATCTGGCCGATCCGCACGTCGCGGTCGGCCTGGTGGCCGGCGACGGCGGCGCCGCCTTGTGGCCGCTGCTCACCCCGATCCTGCGATCCCGCGAGTACCTCTACACCGGCGACCGCATCGACGCCGCCACGGCCGTCGAACTCGGGCTGGCCAGCCGCGCGGTGGCACCCGAAGAGCTACTGCCGCAAGCACATCAGCTGGCCTCCCGGCTGGCCGCCCAGCCGCCCGAGGCGCTGCAGGGCACCAAGCGGGTGGTCAACATGTACCTGTCGCAGATCCTGGGTGGGCCGCTGCAGGCCGGATTCGCCGCCGAGGTGGCGACCATGAAGACCGACGAACACCGGCAGCGCCTGCTCGCCGTCAAGAACCGGGCGAACCGGCGATGACAGCCAACCCCGACTTCCGCGCGCAGGTGCGCCAGTGGTGCCGCGACAACATCCCCGCGGACTGGCGGCGCGCCCAGACCGGGGTCAGCGAGGCTGAGTTCGTCGACTTTCAGCGCAACTGGTTCGCCACCCTGCACAGCGCCGGGTTCGCCGTTCCGCACTGGCCGCGCGAATGGGGCGGCGGCATGTCGGTGGCCGATCAGGCCGTGCTGTACCAGGAGCTGGCCGCCCACGACGCACCGCGGCTGGTGCTGGCCTTCGTCGGCATCCACCACGCCGCGGCCACCCTGCTGGCCGCCGGCAGCGAGGAGCAGCGTCGCCGGCACCTACCGGGGATCCTCGACGGCGAGATCTGGGTGCAGGGCTTCTCCGAACCGGAGGCCGGCTCGGACCTGGCGTCCCTGCGTACCACCGCGCGCCGGGAGGGGGATTCCTATGTGGTCAACGGCCAGAAGCTGTGGGCCAGCGGCGCCAGCCACGCCCAGTGGTGTCTGCTGCTGGCCCGCACCGACCCGAACGTCCCCAAGCGCAAGGGCATCTCGTATTTCCTGCTGGACATGGCCACCCCGGGGGTGCAGGTGCGGCCGATCCGCAACGCGGTGGGCGACCAGCATTTCTGCGAGATCTTCCTCGACGACGTCGTCATCCCGGCGGCCAACCTGATCGGCGCCGAGAACGCCGGATGGCAGGTGGCGCAGGCAACCCTGGGCGCCGAGCGCGGCATGACCATGCTCGAGCTGGCCGAACGGTTGGGCTGCGCGGGTTTCCGTTGGCTGGTGCAGGCCGCCCCGACCGATGACCCGGTGGTGGCCGACCGGCTCGCACAACTGGAAACCGAGATCACCGCACTGCGCGGGATGTGCCGGCGTCTGGTGCGCAACGCGGAGGCCGGCACCGCCGGACCGGCCGACGCCTCGATCGTCAAGCTCTTCTACAGCGAACTGCTACAGCGGCTCACCGATTTCGGTGCCGAGATCGGCGGACCGGACGCCCACACCGTGCTGGCCAAACCGCTGTCCAGCGGCTGGGAGTCGGGATCGTGGGTGCTGGACTTCATCGGCTCCTGGGAGTGGACCATTCCCGGCGGCTCCAGCGAGATCCAGCGCACCATCATCGGCGAGCGCGGCCTCGGCCTGCCGCGAGAACCGAGTATGACATGACCACAACGGATTTCACTGAACTGCATGATGACCTGCGGGCCGTCGCTGCCGACGTGCTGGCGCGTGGCCGCATCGTCGACTGGGCGACGCTGGTGGATGCGGGCTGGGCCGGGTTGGAGGTGCCCGACGCACTCGGCGGGGCCGGTGCGACGTTCGCCGAGGTGGCGGTGATCTGCGAGGAACTGGGCCGTGCCGGCGCGGCAACGCATTACCTGGGCGGCGCGGTGCTGTCGGTGGGGGTGCTGAACATGCTGCAGAACAGCGCCGTTCGCGATGCGCTGTTGGCCGATATCGCGACCGGTGCGGCCCGGACGGCGGTGGCGGTCGGTGACTTCACAATCGATTCCGAGCGCCGGCTGACCGGCCGCGCCGATTTCGTTCCGGACGCCGAGGGTGCCGACCGGCTGCTGGTGTTGGCCACCGACGCCTCCGGGACCGACGTCGCCGTTATCGCGGACGGCCTGACCGTCACCGGCCAACCGGTGCTCGACGAGACCCGCCGGGTCGCCGCCGTGACGGCCGATGGGGTCGCGGTGGCCGAATCGGCGGTGCTGCGGTTCGCCGGAGCGGCGCGCGCGGTTCGCAATCGCGCCGCGGTGGCGGTGGCCTGCGACAGCCTGGGCCTGGCCGAGGCCATGCTGGAGGCGACGGTGTCCTACGCGCAGACGCGCCGGCAGTTCGGCCGGCCCATCGGCTCCTTCCAGGCCGTCAAACATGCCTGCGCCGACATGCTGGTGAAGGTCTCGGTGGCCCGCTCTCTGGTGCGTGACGCCGTGGATGCAGTGGTGGGCGATGACCCTGACGCCGACACCGCCGTGGCTATGGCGAAGTCCTATACCTGCGCTGCCGCCGTCGACGTCGTCGGCAAAGCCCTGCAACTGCACGGCGGCATCGGATACACGTGGGAGAGCGGCATCCACGTCTATCTCAAGCGCGCCACCTTCAACCGGTCGCTGTTCGGATCCCCGGCAGCGCACCGTCGTCGTATCGCTGAACGGTATTAACAAGTCAAGCAAGGAGTTTCGACTGTGGCTGTGCCCGTATATCGCCGGATTCTGGAACTGTTCGAAGCCGAGGGCGTCGACACGCTGTTCGGCATCCCCGACCCCAACTTCGTGCACATGTTCGTCGAGGCCGAACAGCGCGGCTGGTCGGTGGTGGCGCCGCACCACGAGGAGAGCGCCGGATTCATGGCCGAGGCGGCGTCGCGGATGACCGGCCGGCCCGGCCTGTGCATCGGCACCCTGGGGCCGGGAGTGGCCAACATCGCCGGGGCGATGATGTGCGCCAAGGTGGAGAACTCCCCGGTGGTCTTCCTGGGTGGGCAGCGGGCCCGGATCACCGAACGGCGGGTGCGGCGCGGGCGCATCCAATTCGTCCGGCAGGAAGACCTTTTCGCGCCGTCGGTGAAGTACAGCGCGTCCATCGAGTACGCCGATCAGACCGACGAGATCGTGCACGAAGCGATCCGGCGCGCCATGTCCGGCACCCCCGGGCCGGCCTACATCGAATACCCGTCGCACGTCATCCTCGAAGAGCTCGACGTCGCCGGTCCGCCGGAGCCACACCGCTACCGGCTGGTGAATCAGCGGGCCGGCGCGCCCGAGATCGCCGAAGCCGCCGAGATCATCCGCAACGCCGCCAACCCGATCCTGCTGGTGGGCCACGGCGTACACACCTCGCGCAGTGCGACAGCAGTCGCCGAGCTGGCCGAGCTGATGGCCTGCCCGGTGATTCAGACCTCCGGCGGCACCGCGTTCATCCCCGGGCTGGAGGAGCGCACCTTCCCCTACGGGTTCTCCACCGCGGCCGTCGAGGCCGTCACCGCCTCGGATGTCTGTGTGGCACTGGGCACCGAGCTGGGCGAGCCGGTGCACTACGGCACCACCCGGCACTGGGCGGACAAGAACGCCGACCGCAAGTGGATCTACGTCGAGCAGGACCCGCTGGCGATCGGGGTGAACCGTCCGGTGGACGTAGCGCTGGTGGGTGACCTGCGGGGCGTGGTGCCGCAGCTGGTCGAAGCGCTGAAACAGACGCCGCGCACGGCGTCGGCCGATCTGGCCCGGTGGGTCCGCCAGGACGCCGAGCAGCTGGCCGAACTGGCGCAGACCGCGCCGTCCGGGCGCACCCCGGTACATCCGGCGCGCTTCGTGGTCGAGGCCACCAAAGCATTCCCCGCCAACGGCATCATGGTCCGCGACGGCGGCGCCACCGTCATCTTCCAGTGGACCTATTCGCAGGCCAAGCCCCACGACGTGATGTGGAACCAGAACTTCGGCCACCTGGGCACCGGGCTTCCGTATGCGGTCGGCGCCTCGGTGGCCGAGGGCGGCCAGCGGCCGGTGATGCTGCTGACGAGTGACTCGGCGTTCCTGTTCCACATCGCCGAGCTGGAGACCGCGGCCCGGCTGGGCCTGCCGCTGGTCTGCGTCGTGGGCGTGGACCACCAGTGGGGCCTGGAGGTCGGGGTGTACAAGCGGACGTTCGAGCAGCCCTCGCCGCAACCGGGAGTGCACTGGAGCAAGGACGTCCGGTTCGACAAGATCGCCGAAGGCATGGGCTGCCGCGGAGAGTACGTGCAGGACGAGGCCGAGATCGGGCCGGCGATCAAGCGCGCCTACGCCGCCGGCGGCACCGCGGTGATCCACGTCTGCATCGACCCCAAGGCCAACTCCGAGGAGATGCCCAACTACGCCGAGTTCCGCACCTGGTACGCCGAAGGGACCCAATGAGCGAGAATGATATTCTCGTTTCCGGCTAATAACGTGCACAAGCTGATGGGCTGGAGGAGACCATGTCCGGCGGAATGAGCTTCGAGCTGACCGAGGACCAGCAACTGATCCGGCAGTCGGTCGCCGAACTCGCGGCGAAGTTCGACGACCACTACTGGATGACCAAGGACCTGGCGCACGAATTCCCGCAGGAGTTCTACGACGCCATCGCCGGCGGCGGCTGGCTGGGCATGACCATCCCCGAGGAGTACGGCGGCCACGGGCTGGGCATCACCGAGGCCACGCTGCTGGCCGAGGAAGTTGCGCGTTCCGGCGGTGGCATGAACGCAGCGAGCGCCATCCACCTGTCGATCTTCGGAATGCAGCCGGTCGTAGTGTTCGGCTCGGACGAGATGAAGGCCGAAACCCTGCCCCGCATCGTCAGCGGCGACCTGCACGTGTGCTTCGGCGTCACCGAACCGACGGCGGGACTCGACACCTCTCGCATCACCACGTTCGCCAAACGCGATGGCAGCGACTATGTGGTCAACGGTCGAAAGGTGTGGATCTCCAAAGCCCTTGAGTCGGAGAAGATCCTACTGCTGACCCGCACCACCCCACGGGAAGAATCGGCCAAACCCACCGACGGTCTCACCCTCTTTCTCACCGACATCGACCGCGATCACGTCGACATCCGGCCGATCACCAAGATGGGCCGCAACGCGGTGTCCTCCAACGAGGTGTTCATCGACGACCTGCGCATCCCGGCCGAACACCGGATCGGTGAGGAGGGCAAGGGCTTCTCCTACATCCTGCACGGGCTCAACCCGGAGCGCATGCTGATCGCCGCCGAGGCCCTCGGCATCGGCCGGGTCGCCTTGGACCGTGCCGTCAAGTACGCCAACGAGCGCGTGGTGTTCGACCGGCCGATCGGCATGAACCAGGGGATCCAGTTCCCGCTCGCCGACTCGCTGGCCCGTCTGGATGCCGCCGAGTTGATCCTGCGCAAGGCCACCTGGCTCTACGACAACGGCAAGTCCTGCGGTCGTGAAGCCAACATGGCCAAGTACCTCTGTGCCGATGCGGGTTTCGAGGCGGCCGACCGGGCGCTGCAGACCCACGGCGGGATGGGCTACTCGGAGGAATACAACATCTCTCGGTTCTTCCGGGAGTCGCGGCTGATGAAGATCGCCCCGGTCAGCCAGGAGATGATCCTGAACTTCCTCGGTTCGCACGTGCTCGGATTGCCGCGGAGCTACTGATGGCAGCCGCAGCCGCGCCGCTGGCCGGCGTCACGGTGGTGGCCCTGGAGCAGGCGGTGTCGGCACCGATGTGCACCCGCGCCCTGGCCGACTTCGGGGCCCGGGTCATCAAGGTGGAGAACCCGGACGGCGGCGATTTCGCCCGCTACTACGACGACGTGGTGAACGGCCAGGCCGCCCACTTCGTCTGGGTCAACCGGGGCAAGGAATCGGTGACCCTGGACCTGAAAAGCGAGGCGGGACGCGATGTCCTGCACCGACTCCTGGACCGCGCCGACGTGCTGGTGTCCAACCTCGCGCCCGGCGCCACCACCCGGCTGGGGCTTTCCGCCGAGGAGATGGCGCACCGGCACCCGAACGTGATCGCGGTGGAGATCGACGGCTACGGCGCCGGTGGCCCGCTGTCGCACAAGCGGGCCTACGACCTGCTGGTGCAGGCGGAGTCGGGGGTGTGCTCGGTGACCGGCAACCCGGGCGCCCCGGCCAAGCCGGGCCCGCCGGTGGCCGACGTCACCACCGGCCTGTACGCGGCGCTGTCGATCATGGCCCTGCTGGTAGGCCGTAAAGGGGCAGGTGCGCAATCGGATTCGCCGGCACCGGCGGTCAGCGTGAGCCTGTTCGACACCATGGCCGAGATGATGGGCTATCACCTGACCTACGCGCGGCACTCCGGGATCGACCAGCAGCCGCTGGGCATGAGCTCACCGGCCGTGGCACCCTACGGCGCCTACCCGACCGGCGACGGACACACCGTGGTGCTGGGCACCACCAACGACCGGGAATGGCAGCGGCTGGCCCGGGAACTGCTGGGCCGCAACGATCTCGCCGACGATCCGCGGTTCGCCGGCAACGCCGACCGGGTGCAGAACCGGGCGATCCTCGACGAAGCGATCGCGGCGTGGTGCGCCTGCCACGACCTGGCGCACATCCAGGACGCCGCGGACGCCGCCGGGATCGGCAATGCGCGCTACAACGCGCCCAGCGACGTGCTGGCGCATCCGCAGCTCGAACAGCGCGACCGTTGGCACACCATCGACACCCCGGCCGGTCCGATCCCGTCGCTGCTGCCGCCGCCGGTGATCGCCGGCTATGACCCGCCGATGGGGGCGGTACCGGGGCTGGGCGAGCACACCGAGGCGGTGCTGGGTGAGCTGGGTCTGACCGTCGACGAGATGGCGGGGCTGCGCGCCCGCGGTGCCATAGGGCAGGCTGTCCGCTGATGGTCCCGAACACCGACGAGCCGGTACTGCTGCGCGCCGACCACGACGGCGTGCGCACACTCACCCTGAACCGCCCCGCCCGCAAGAACGCGATCAACCCGGCGCTGTGGCGACAGCTGCGGGACGCGCTACGCGAGGCCGCCGACGACCCCGCCCTGCGCGCACTGGTGATCACCGGCGCCGGCGGTGCTTTCTGTTCGGGCGCCGACATCGGCACACCCGACGAGGTCCACCCGGTCGAGAAGCTGCGCCGGCTGTCCGATGTCGCGCTGGCCCTGCACGAGCTGACCATCCCCACCATTGCGAAAGTGGCCGGCGTAGCGGTCGGGGCGGGCTGGAACCTGGCGCTGGGCTGCGACCTGGTGGTCGCGACACCGGAGTCGACGTTCTGCCAGATCTTCTCGAAACGGGGGCTCTCGATCGACCTCGGCGGATCCTGGCTGCTGCCCAAACTGGTAGGCCTGCAACAGGCCAAGCGGCTGGCACTGCTGGCTGAGACCATCGACGCCGGCGAGGCGCAGGCGCTGAACCTGGTGACCTGGGTGGTGGGCGCCGGTGAGATCGACGAATTCGTCGACGACCTGGCCGCCCGGCTGGCCGCCGGCCCCCCGCGGGCGCTGGCGCAGACCAAAGCACTGCTGAACCAGGGCGCCGACGCCACCCTGCCTGAGGCCCTGGGCAATGAATCACGGGCCCAGATCGTCAATTTCGCGGGTACCGACGCCGCGGAGGCCTATGCGGCGTTCGCGGAGAAGCGCACGCCGCGTTTCACCGGCGGATGGCCGCCGAAGTCAACGAGATCGGAGTAGTCAGATGCGACCAACGGTGATCGTCGGGGCGGTGCGCAGCCCGGTGGGAAAGCGCAACGGCGGGCTGGCCGGCGCGCACGCCGCGGACCTGTCCGCGATCGTGCTCAACGAACTCATGCAGCGCACCGGAGTCGACCCCGGCGTCGTCGACGATGTGGTGTGGGGCTGCGTATCGCAGGTCGGCGACCAGTCCAGCAATGTCGGCCGGTACGCGGTGCTGGCCGCCGGCTGGCCCGAGCACGTCCCGGGCACCACGGTCAACCGGGCCTGCGGCTCCAGTCAGCAGGCACTGGATTTCGCGGTGCACGCGGTGATGTCGGGCCAGCAGGACGTCGTGGTGGCCGGCGGTGTTGAGGTGATGAGCCGGGTTCCGCTCGGCGCGGCCCGAGCCACCGGGGAACCCTTCGGGCCGAAAGCGCTTGCGCGCTATGACGGATTTCAGTTCAACCAGGGCGTCGGCGCCGAGATGATCTGCGAGAAATGGGGTTTCGACCGCACCCAGGTCGATGAGTATGCGGCGCGATCACATGAGCTGGCCGCCGCCGCGCAGGACGCCGGAGCATTCCGCGATCAGATTGTCCCGGTCGCGACCGACGGCGGGGTGGTGGCCGCCGACGAGGGAATCCGCCGCGGCACCACCGTGGAGAAGTTGGCCGCACTCAAGCCGGCCTTCGCCGAGGACGGATTGATCCACGCCGGCAACTCTTCGCAGATCTCCGACGGCGCCGCAGCGCTGCTGGTGATGAGCGAAAACGAGGCCGCCCGGCGCGGGCTGACCCCGCTGGTGCGCTACGTCGCCGGTGCGGTGACCGGGGCCGACCCGGTGCTGATGCTCACCGGACCCATCCCGGCCACCGAGAAGGTGCTCAACCGGGCCGGACTGGGAATTGACGACATCGGCGTCTTCGAGGTCAACGAGGCCTTCGCCCCGGTGCCCATGGCGTGGCTGGCCGAAACCCATGCCGACCCAAAACGGCTCAACCCGGTGGGCGGGGCGATCGCGCTGGGCCACCCGCTCGGCGCATCCGGTGCGGTCTTGATGACCCGGATGATCCATCACATGCGCGACAACGGAATTCGTTACGGCCTGCAGACCATGTGCGAGGGCGGCGGAACCGCCAACGCCACCATCGTCGAGCTGGTCGGTTAGGGAGACTCATGCGGCGCGTTCTGTTCACCGAGGACCACGAGGCATTCCGGAACCTGGCCCGCGACTTCGTCGAGAAGCACGTGGTTCCGGAGTACCCGCAGTGGGAGAAGGCCGGGCGGATGCCGCGCGCGGTCTTCGAGCACCTGGGTTCGCTGGGGATGCTCGGCATGGCGATCCCCGAGGAGTACGGCGGCGCCGGCATCGACGACTACCGCTACAACGTGGTGCTGCAGGAGGAGGCGGCGCGTGCCCTGGTGACGCTGTCCACGGTGCGCACCCAGCTCGAGGTGATCCTGCCGTATTTCCTGCACTACACGAACGATGAGCAGCGGGCGCGGTGGTTTCCCGGCATGGCGGCCGGCAAGCTGCTGACCGCGATCGCGATGACCGAGCCGGGCACCGGTTCGGATCTGGCCGGGATGCGGACCACCGCGGTCCGAGACGGCGACAGCTACATCCTCAACGGGGCCAAGACGTTCATCACCGGGGGCATCCAGGCCGACCTGGTGATCGTGGTGGCCCGCACCTCCACCGACCCCGACAACCGCCGCCGCGGCCTGACGCTGCTGGTGGTCGAGGACGGAATGCCCGGATTCGAGCGGGGCCGGGAACTGGACAAGATGGGTTGCAAGGTGCAGGACACCGCCGAGTTGTCCTTCACCGACGTGCGGGTTCCGGTGGCCAACCGGCTGGGGGAGGAGGGCGAGGCCTTCGGCTACCTGGGTCACAACCTGGCCCAGGAACGGCTCACCGTGGCGGTCGGGTCGGTCGCCCAGTCCCGCTCAGCGCTGGCCGCCACCATCGACTACGTCAAGAACCGCCAGGTGTTCGGCTCACCGGTCGCGTCGTTCCAGAACACCAAGTTCGAGCTGGCGGCGGTCTCCACCGAGATCGAGGCGGCCCAGTGCATGCTCGACCGGGCGGTTGCCGACCACGTCGAGGGCCTCCTGTCGGGGGCGGATGCCGCGCGGGTGAAGCTGTTCTGCACCGAGATGCAGGCCCGGGTCGTGGACCGCTGCCTGCAGCTGTTCGGCGGCTACGGCTACATGATGGAGTACCCGATCGCGCGGCTCTACACCGATGCGCGAGTGGCCCGGATCTATGCCGGGACCAGCGAGGTGATGAAGATGATCGTCGCCAAATCGCTGGGGTTGTGACGGCAGGGAACACCCCGGACCTGCTCGAACGTGAGGGCAACTTCACGCTCGAGCGCCGAGGGTGAAGCTAACTTCACGCTCGGCGAGGACCCCCGGAAAAATTTCTTGGATGAGACCCTTGTCACAGCAGCCCTAACCAACCTACTGTGTGTTCACTTGGTTGGTTTATCGAAGGAGACCGGTGACGTCACCCCGGCCGTACGCCACACTGCTCGCCAAAGGCGAGGACCGTAGGCAACGGATTCTGTTGGCGGCTGAACACCTGCTGGCGCGCAACGGCTGGCGGAACACCTCACTGGCGCAGATCGCCCGCAACGCCGGGGTCAGCGCGGCCGGCCTGCTGCACCACTTCGCCTCCAAGGAACAGCTGCTGCACGCGGTGCTCGACGCCCGCGACGCCGACGACGACACCCACGCCGACCGCAGCGGTGACCTGATCGAGGAGATCCAGCGGGTGGCCGAGCGGTTCACCCGGGCACCGGAGCTGGTCGGGACCTTCACCGTGCTGCTCGCGGAGAACGTGCTGCCCGAGGCTCCCCTGCACGACCGGATGCTGCACCGGTACCGCAGCGCGCTGGAGATCGTCGCCGAGCTGATCCAGCGCGGTATGGACGACGGCCGCTACCGCCCAGACATCAACGCGGGTGCCAAAGCCGCGGAGATTATCGCGTTTATCAACGGAATGGAGATGTCATGGCTTCTGGACCCTTCAATACCCCTGACCGAGGTGTTCGCGGGGTACGCGGAAACACTGGCCCGCGACTTCGCTCCCCCGGCAAAGGACGCCCGCCGGTGAGCGGGGCCGGTGACCCGGACATGCGCTACCGGTTCGACCTCGTGGGGCGCAGCGTCCTCGACGTCGTCATGGCCGCAGGCGGCTGGCTCTACGACCGTGCGACCGCGGGATGGGATGTCACGGTGCTGATCGACGGCGCCGAAGACACCCAGGACACCCGCCCGCTGCAGATCCTCGGGGCCCAGGTGCTGGACCTGGCGTCGGTGCTCAGCCAGTGGGAGCAGTGGCCGCACCCGCAGACCATCGCGGTGTGCTCGGAGATGTTCGACGGCCACGCCCAGGTGCGCCAGGGCGTGATCGACGCACTGGAGCACAGCAACACCGAGGTGACGCTGTGGGGCGATGTCCCCGCCGAGCTGGATCGTGACGTCGATGCCCGCCAGCACCGGCTCAGCGCGGCCGCCCGCGCCTTCAAGGCGCAGGCGCTGCGGGCAGCCGGCGTCGACCCGGCGACCGACAACGCCTGGGATGCCCACATCGAGACGTTCCGATGTGGGCCGGCGGCGTGTACCTCTGTCGCGGCGGACCTGAGCCCGGCCAGCTGAGACGCGCGACCGTGCGTCGACCGACATGACGCCTGACCCGCTGGCGCATTCCCTGGTGCTGGTGACGGATTACCGGGTCCCGGACCCGGCCCGGGTCTGGCCGCTGTTGCAGCGCTCCCGCGACAGCCTGGCCCACCTGGGTGCCCACCACGTACTCGTCTACACCTCGGCGGTCGATCGGGGCCGGGTGCTGGCGGTCATGGCCATCCGCGCCGAACAGCCGGTCGTCGACCTGCTGCGCGACGAGGCGTTCATGGCCTGGTTCGACGCCGTCGGTGTCGATGACATCCCCGCCGTCTTCGCCGGGTCACTGGTGGAGCGCATCGACCTCAGCGACGGGCAGCAACGGCCCGCCGACGAACCGCCGACTCCGGCGAGCCTCGCCGAACCGCCGGGGGTGGTGGTCGCGGCGGTGGCCGAAGTCGGCGACGCGCAGACGCTCATCGACCACGTTCATGCCACCGCCGAACACTTCACCGCGGCCGGCATCCGAAAGATCTTGATATTCCAGGCCTTCGACAACCCGCGCGAGGTGTTCATGCTGCAGGTGGCCGACGAGAAAGTGGCTGAGTCCGGTGCCGAATGGATCAACCAACCCGAATTCGCCTCCGACTGGATCACCCGGGCCGGAGTCGGCATCTATCCGCCGGTGTTCGTCGGCCGCCTGGCGCACCTGATGCGCATCGGTGATGACGCGGACACAGCGGAAGAGCCGACGCGCTGAGCCCTCAGTCGCTGGCCGGAAGAGGCTTGGCCTCTTTGATGGTCAGCGGCACGGTGCCGATGCTGAGGCTTCCGGCGCCGGCCTTGGTCACCAGCAGCTCGGCGCCGGCGTCGTCGACATAGCGCTTGCCCATCACGGTCCCGGCGCCGAAGTCCGGGTCCAGCACCGCGTCACCGGAAGTGGTGTCGTCCAGCGGCACCATCGGGGCGCCGCCCGCGCGCAGGTCATCCAGGCTGTCGGCGGTCTTGACGACGATGACCTGGGTGTCGCAGACCTGGCTCTTGAGACGGGTACCGGACTTGATCATTGCGCCCCTTCGGTTTGGACAACGTGGTCGGTTTGCAGTTCTTCGACTACTTGCGAGACCAGCTCGCGGCGCAGCACCTTGCCGGTCGGGGTGGTCGGCAACTCCGGGTGGAAGACGATCCGGTCCGGGGTGCGGGATCCTCGCAGCTGTTCCCGAACATACTCGCGCAGCGCGTCGGGATCCGGCGATGCACCCGGCGCCGGCACCACGCACGCGACGATGATCTGCCCCCACTCGGGATCGGGCGCGCCGACCACCGCGACCTCGCGGACCTCGGGGTGCTCGACCAGCACGTCCTCGATCTCGGCGGGGGCGATGTTCTCCCCGCCCCGGATGATGGTGTCGTCGGAGCGCCCGACGATGAACAGGTAGCCCTCCTCGTCGAGCACGGCGAGGTCGCGGGTGGGGAACCAGCCCTCGGCGTCGAGCACCGATCCGATACCGGTGTATCTGCCCGATACCTGCTCACCCCGCACATACAGCTCGCCGGGCTGTCCCGGTTCGAGCACCCGGCCCTCGTCGTCGCGGATGACGGCCTCGATCCCGGGCACCGCGCGGCCGACCGACCCCAACCGCCTGCGGACGGCGTCGTCGCTGGACTGGTAGGCGAGCCGGTGGTCTTCGGGGGTCAGCACCGCGACCGTCGAGCTGGTCTCGGTCAGGCCGTAGGCGTTGACGAAGCCGACCTCGGGCAGCAGGTCCAGGGCCCGGCGCACCAGCGGCAAAGCCACCTTGGAGCCGCCGTAGGCGAGGTTGCGCAGGGTGGGCAGCGGGGTCGGGCGGGCTTCGAGCTCGGAGACGATGCGTTCGAGCATCGTGGGGACCACGGTCGCGGTGGTCACCGCCTCGGTCTTGACCAGCCGGATCCATTCCGAGGCGCTGAACCGGCGCAGATAGACCGCCTTGCGTCCGGCGTAGAGGTTGCTCAGCGCCGCTCCGACGCCGGCGATGTGGTACGGCGGAACGCAGATCAGCGCAGCGTCGGAGGAATCCGCGGAACCGAACTCCACCGTCTGGGTCACGTAGCTGGTCAGGTTGTTGTGCGTCAGCTCAACGGCTTTGGGCTTCGAGGTGGTGCCCGAGGTGAACAGCACCACCGCCACGTCGTCGGGATCGGGCCACTGCACCGCGGGGGCGGTGGTCTGGGCCCGGGCGCAGAACGTGTCCGAATCCATCAGCGCGCTACCCACGTCACCGGCCTCGCCGATCAGGTCGCGGTACTCCTTGTCGACCACCACCAGCGGCTGCGGCAGCCGGTCGATCAGCTCGCGCAGTGCCTGGCCGCTGAGCCGGTAGTTCAGCGGCGCGAAGGGCCGCCCGGCCCGCGCCGCGGAGAACAGCAACAGCGGCAGCATGTCGCCGCCCATACCGACATAGGCCACGCTGTTCGCGCCGGTCTCGTCGATGACTCCCGCGCCGGCGTCGGCGAGGGCGTTGAGCTCCGCGGTGGTGTAGCGGGCGGTCTCGGACACGACGGCGACCCTGTCCGGGTCGGCGGACACCGCCATCTCCAGCAGCAGCGAGACACTCACCGTTCAGCCCTCGTAACCGGCATGAGAACGACATTATCATTTTTCGGTAGTTTCGATATCGCGCGGGCCGTGGTGATATCTCCGCTGGGTACGCTGACGTGCGACATGATCCGCATGGTCGACCTCGATGAGGAGCCCGACGCCGTTCCCGGCGCCGGGATCGTCATCGCGACGGGCACCCGGTTCGACACCGCGCACGCCGAACACTGGCTACAGCACGCCACCTTCACCCTCACCGAAACCGACTCGCCGGATCGCCGGGTCATCACGGTTCCCTCGGTGGCCCAGGCATGCTCCGATATCGCCGAGCGGTGCCGACGCTGGCCGCAGGCCGCGGCGATCTGCGACGACGTCCTGCGCGCGGTGGACCCGGCGGCCCCCGCCTTTACCGGAGTGGTCACCGAGTCGCTGGCCTACTCGGTGCTGCAGGCCGGCCCGGAGTTCGCCGACTGGCTGGCCCGGCGCGGGCCCGCCACCGTGCCGGAAGCGGGCGACCCGGTGCTGATGGACCGCGACGGTGACACCCTGCGGCTGCGCTTCAACCGGCCACAACGCCACAACGCCTTCGACAACGCGACCCGGGCCGTGCTGCTCGACGGCCTGGCCGTCGCCGCCGCCGACACCGCGATCGACGAGGTGGTGCTCAGCGGAGCCGGCCCGTCGTTCTGCAGCGGCGGTGACCTCGCCGAGTTCGGCGGCTTCACCGATGTGGCCAGCGCGCACCTGGCCCGCACCCGCCACAGCCCCGCGCTGGCGCTGGACGCGCTGACCGCCCGGCTCGGTGCACGCTGCCGCGCCGACATCCACGGACAGGTACTGGGCAGCGGCCTGGAGATGGCCGCCTTCTGCGGCCGGGTGCGAGCCCACCCGGCAACGGTCCTGGGCCTGCCCGAGCTGAGCCTCGGGCTGATCCCGGGCGCCGGCGGCACGGTCAGCGTCACCCGCCGCATCGGACGGTGGCGCACCGCCTACCTCGTGCTGTCGGGCCGCACCATCGATGCGCCCACCGCGCTGCGGTGGGGCCTGGTCGACGAGATCGCGACACTGCGATGACGGAGGCTGCCTGGGGCGCCTCGGGATTGGCCTGGCTGACCGGGGATCCCGGCGGCCGCCCCGACTTCTCCCGCGCCGCGGTGTTGCAGGCCGCCGCGCAGGTGGCCCAGCGCTTCACCGGCGCGACCGGAGCCCCGGCCGACGCCGCGACCTTGCTGGCCGGCCGCGCCGGACTGCTCGGCTGGACCCGCGCCGGACGCATCTCGGCGGGGGGAGCCTCCCGGCTGCTGACCGCGGCGGACGGCTGGTGGGCGCTCACGCTGTCGCGGCCCGACGACCTCGACGCCGTACCCGCCCTGATCGAATCCGACTGTGCCGAGCCATGGGCGGTGGTCACCGCCTGGGCGGCCGACAAGCCGGCGGCGGAGGTGGTGGCCCGGGCCAGGCTGCTGGACCTGCCCGCCGCCGCGCTGGGCGAGACCGCTTCGGCGCCGCCGACGATCCGCCGGGTTGGGCCTTCCGGCCCGGGCCGCGGTGTGCGCGGGGCGCTGGTCGTGGACCTGACGTCGCTGTGGGCCGGGCCGCTCTGCGGGCAGTTGCTGGCACAGGCCGGGGCCACGGTGGTCAAGGTGGAGAGCCCGTCGCGCCCGGACGGCACCCGCGGCGGGCCGAGGGAGTTTTTCGACTGGATGAACGGCGGAAAGCTTTCCTGCGCCCTGGATTTCGATCGCGACGCTGCAGTGCTGTCCCAGCTTCTCGGCGCAGCCGATGTGGTGTTGGAGGGATCGCGCCCGGCCGCGCTGGCCCGGCGCGAACTCGGGCCGTTCGACATCGCGGGCCGGCCGGGAAGGGTGTGGCTGCAGATCACCGCGCACGGCGCCGACGGTGGATTCGCCGGGTTCGGTGACGACGCGGCGGTCGCCGGTGGGCTGGTGGGTTGTGCGGCCGGTGGCGGCCCGGTGTTCTGCGGCGACGCCATCGCCGACCCGCTGACCGGGATCGAGGCGGCCGCCGCGGTGGTCGATGCGCTGGCCCGCGGTGGTGGCGAGGTGATCACGTTCTCCCTGGCCGCGGTCGCCGCCGGATACGCCGCACTGCCGCTGCACGTTCCCGCCGGCGAAGCCCCGGTGCTGCCGCCACCGCGTCCGCGGATCGAGGCCACCGGCCCGGAGCTGGGCGCCGACAATGCCCTGGTCCGCGAGCTCGTGGCGAAGGCGGGTTCACGGTGCTGATCCAGCGGGCGGTGCTGCTGGACGGATCGAAGGTCGACATCCGGCTCGGCGACACCATCGAGCAGGTCGCGCCGGCGTTGACGGCGTACCGGGGCGAAGACGTCCTCGACGCGCGCAACGCCACGGTCATTCCCGGACTGCACGACCATCACGTACACCTGCGGTCGGCGGCAGCCGCGCTGGATTCGGTGTGTCTGGGCCCGCCCCAGGTGCGCACGCTGGACGAACTGGCCACCGCGCTGCGGACCGCGACACCGGATCGGGACGGCTGGGTGCGCGGATACGGCTACCACGAGTCGGTTGCCGGGGAACTCAACGCAGCACTGCTGGACCGGTTCTCACCCGACGTACCGGTCCGGGTGGCGCACCGCAGCGGCGCGCTGTGGGTGCTCAACTCCGCCGGCCTGACCCGCCTCGGGATGGCCGGCCACGGGCACGGCCGGTTGCTGCGCGCCCACGGTGATCCGGCACCTGCACTGCCGCACCGTGAACCGTCACTGGCTCGGTTGAGCCGTCAGCTGGCCGCTCGGGGCGTCACCGGGATCACCGACGCCACCCCGGGACACACCGACACCGACGTCGCCGCCTTTGCCGCGGCACGCGGCGCAGGCGAGCTGCTGCAGCGGCTGCACTGCATGGTGCCCGCCGGGACCGCCGCGGCTCCCGGGATCACCCTCGGTCCGGCCAAGGTCATCCTCGACGACGCCCGCCTGGACCTGGACGCCCTGGTGAAAGCCCTGTCCGACAACCACGCCCGCGACCACGGTGTGGCGCTGCACTGTGTCACCGATGCGCAACTGACCGTCGCGATCGCGGCCTGGCAGTCCGCCGGTGTGCACCGCGATGACCGGATCGAGCACGCGGCCGTGGTGCCCGACGACCGGCTGGCCGACCTGGCCGCGCTCGGGATCACCGTGATCACCCAGCCCAACTTCGTCGCCGAACGCGGCGACGACTACCTGGCCACCATCGACCCCGAGCGACACCACGAGCTGTGGCGGGTCGCGTCATTGCGGGACAACGGAATTCCAGTGGCGCTGTCCACCGACACCCCCTTCGGCGACGGCGATCCCTGGGTGGCCATGCGGGCCGCGGTGCAGCGGAGCACACCCGGCGGAGCCGTGCTGGGTTCGGCCGAGCGGATCTCGGCCCGCGCCGCGCTGCAGGGGTTCAGCGGCCGGGCCGAGCAGCCCTTGACGCCGCGCCGGATCGCCGTCGGCGAGCCCGGTGACCTGTGCGTGCTGGCCGGCGACCCGTTTGCCCTCGATGCCGGCCTGGTGGCGGCGACGATCGTCGCCGGCGGCGTGGTGCACGAGCACAGCGGCGGTCTGTAGCCTGTCTAGATAGTTCGAGAATCGGAGGCACCGCGTGACGCGTACGGACAGTGACAGTTGGGACTTGGCCAGCAGTGTGGGGGCGACCGCGACGATGGTGGCGGCGCAGCGCGCCCTGGCCACCGCGGGCCCGGACAAGCTGATCAACGACCCATTCGCGGCACCTCTGGTGCGCGCGGTCGGCATCGACTTCTTCACCCGGATGGTCGACGGGGACATTGAGTTTCCGGAAGGCGACGAGTTCGACCCGGTCCGGATGGGGCACGGCATGGGCGTGCGGACGCGGTTCTTCGACGAGCATTTCCTGTCCGCGACGCAGAGCGGCATCCGTCAGGCGGTCATCCTCGCCTCCGGCCTGGACGCTCGCGCCTACCGGCTGGACTGGCCGGCGGGCACCGTCGTCTACGAGGTCGACATGCCGGAGGTGATCGACTTCAAGACCACCACCCTGCGCGACTTGGGTGCCGAGCCGACCGCGGAGCGCCGCACCGTCGCCGTCGACCTGCGCGACGACTGGCCAACCGCTTTGAAGGCCGCCGGATTCGACCCGGAGGCGCCCACCGTATGGAGCGCCGAGGGCCTGCTGATCTACCTGCAGCCCGACGCCCAGGACGCCCTGTTCGACACCATCAAAGCGCTCAGCGCACCGGGGAGCCGACTGGCCTGCGAGTTCATCGGCGACACGTCGGTCTTCGCCAGCCCGGCGTGGCACGAACACCGGGAGAAGATGCTGGCGCTGGGGTTCGAGGTGGAGATCGGCGACCTGATCTATCACGGCGAACGCAACCACATCGTCGACTACCTGACCGCCGCCGGCTGGACGGTGACGGGCCGGCAGGTCCGAGACCTCTACGACGAGTGCGGGCTGGAGTACGGGGACGACGAACTGGCGATCGCGTTCGACGACATGACCTACCTGAGCGCGGTGCTGCCGGGCGATTCCCGGGTTTAGAGGCCCAGGAGGGCCACCAGGTCGGCCACCATCGGGTCGTCCAGCAGCGCGTCGATCGGGTTGCCCGTACCGTCCCAGCCCAGTGCCTGCGCGATGCTGTGCGACATCTCGATCAGCGAGCCCCACGGCCCGGACCCGGTTCCATCCACCGGGAACGGCGGCACCGAGGTGCAGCCGACGATGGGCAGCGTCGTGCACACGTCGGCGCCGATGTTGCCGAACAGCGGTCCGCCTTGGCTGAGCAACCCGCCCAGGTCGATGCTCAGCGAACGGATGGTGCCGATGGGCAACTCGGGCAGCAGCGGCCCGAGCACGCCCATCAGGTCGACCGTCCCGTACCCGTTGAGCCAACTGTCGGTCATGTGAGCGGGAATGTTGATGAAGTCGTTCCAGGCTCCGGACCAGTCATTTTCACCGATCGCGCCGAACATCGAGCCGAGGCTGTCCCACAGCTCCAGCCACGGGCCCAAGAGCACGCCCACCTGCCCGGAGAGCCAACCGCTGAACGGTGTTGCGGTGAAGTCCAGAAGCCACTGAGCCAGTGCCGTGTTGTCCGGCACGAGCACCGGAAGGAGACCGGAAACGGTGCCGAAGACGAGCCGATGGCCGGTGTCCAGAAGGTCGGTGTCCGCGTCGAACGGGGCGGTGACGCCGGCGACCAGGTTGCCCCACATCTGGCCGAAGATGTTCCAGATGTCCAACGGGTTCGCCAGGAAGTCCTGCAGGAAGCCGACCTGATTCACGACCACCTGTTGCAGCACCGGGACCGGCGGTGTCACCAAGTCGGTGCCGAGTGCGGTGACGTTGGTGAACGCGCGGTCGAGGACGTCGGCCCACAGCGTGAAGAAGTCGGAATCGGCGGCCAGCTGCACCGCGGGCGATTGGCTGACCGGCAGCGTCGGGGTGGGCGGTCCGGCGGTGATCAAACCGGCCCCGATGATTGCGACGCCGGCAGCGATGAGAGGACGAGTTTGGAGTTCCATGGTGGCTCCTAAGTCCGGGCCATCACTTTCTGTGATGAACCTCACTAGTTAATTGAGCGTACCTGAGAACGGGCCTAAAGCCAGTAACTTTTGCCTGCTGGCAGAGTTGGGTGGCGGCGGTGATTAACGTCACGTCCCCGGGTTTGCGGCCATGCCGGCCGTGTCGGGGCGATGAGAAGGGTGATGGGAAGCCGATTGGCCTGACGGTCATGGCGGTGCCCCCAGCAGGGCTCGAACCTGCGACCTGCGGATTAAAAGTCCGTAGCTCTACCAACTGAGCTATAGGGGCCGTGCCGGAACAGGATACTGCCTCCCCGATTCGGGTGCGTTTGAGGATTGGGCCTGCCGTGCCCTAAGCTAGCGAAGCTCCCAACGTGATTACGTTGCGAGTGCCCCGGAGAGATTCGGTTCTGGCCCCCTTCGTCTAGCGGCCTAGGACGCCGCCCTTTCAAGGCGGTAGCGCGGGTTCGAATCCCGTAGGGGGTACTCGCATCGCGGTGACGCGGAGCGAACAGCAAGGCCCTGTGGCGCAGTTGGTTAGCGCGCCGCCCTGTCACGGCGGAGGTCGCGGGTTCAAGTCCCGTCAGGGTCGCTTTTACGCGGCGAGGCACACGTGCCTTCCGGCCAGGTAGCTCAGTTGGTACGAGCGTCCGCCTGAAAAGCGGAAGGTCGCCGGTTCGATCCCGGCCCTGGCCACCAGAAACCCCCGGCTTAACGGGGGTACTGCTCGTTTCGGGGTACGTCGTAGGTCCGAAAGAGCTGTGACTGCTTGCGTTCTCCGTCCGGGACACTGGTTGCTACGCGCACCTCATAGCGTCGCGCCGACGGCAACTCGATGACATCGACGTAGTCAGGTGTGCGAGTCCGGTCACCCCTCCCGGTCCCCGCCGTTCCATGCGCGGGCCGCATCCCGCAGGCGGGCGCGCACCGCTGATCGGCGATCCTGCGGGCGGTGGTGCCAGTGGCACATCCAACAGGAACAGACGTTGGTGCCGGTGAACATAAAAGCCCAGTAGCAGCGGCCGACGCGGCAAGTGCTCCGGTCGGGAAGGTCGCATTCGCGGCCGGCGCAGCGGTGGACGGGGACGACGGAGATTTCACGGCGGGCGACGCGGACGTCAAACGGGGCATGAGCATCGGTGCGGGACATGCGGATCCTCGGAACTGGGTAGCCTCACCGAGTCCGCAGATCGCCGCGGGGTGAGGCTACAGCGGGTTCCGAAGACCGCCGGACCGGCCGGACTCCCCGGGATATGCCGCCGGGATCATGGCCGGCTCCCGAACGCGGCGGTTTGGGCAATGGTGGGTGGTACGGCTTGGGTCATGGATCGGGACGGTAGCGGGGAGGGGTGACAGGGGCGGCAAAGGTGGCTGGTCGCGGCCACGTCGGCATCGATCGGGACCGCCTCATCGACGCCGATCGGCGGCACCCCGCTGTGGACCAAAAGCGGTGGTCGCTGGAACGATCCTCCGCCGGGCTAATAGCCGCTGGCGGACTCCCGCTGTTCTCGCGCGTACCGCACGACCGAACCGGCGGTCAGGCACGCGGGCTTGTTGCGGTCGGCAGCCTCGATGGGCAGATCCGCCGCACAGCGCATCACCATCAAGGCGAGTCCGCTGTGGGTCGCATAGGAGATGACCAGCAGGTTGGCGCTGGCCTTCGCGCCGCTGACGGTCATCACGTGCTGGCGTTTGCCCTCCCAGCCCGGCCAGTTGAGGTCGGGTGGTCGTTGCAGCGGTGACCAGTTGACGTTGATGGCGGTGATGTCTCCGAGCAGGGGAGTCAGGATCGCGATAAGGTCCGGCAGTTCATTGGTGATGCGGTCTGCGCGCGGCCACCAGGCTCCGTCGATGTCACGGCCGAGCTCGCGAGCCACCGTCAGCCGGATGGGCCGGGCATTGCGGACGGCTCCGGCCGGGTAGCTCATCGCAACCGCTCCGGCTGACGCCGGGATAATCCGACGGCCACGATGGCAAGAGTATTGCGGACGAACGCCGAACTCGGTATGTCTAACTGTCGCACCATATCTCACAATCCACGGGAGCAGTTCCGTCACGGTCGGATTCGTCTTGCCCGCGGCTGCAGGTAGGCGGAGGAATCACAATTTGCCCGTGGGGGCCGCCCGTAGCGAGTCTGGGTGGACCACCGCTGACAAAGCGGCTCACGTTTGACCGTACGCCGCCGGCATCGTTTCGGCGACAGTTCGGTACAAGCCCGATTCGCAGCGGGACGGCTCCAGGCCCTGCCCATAGACTGGGCCGCTGTGCAGCATGCATCCACCCGACGCGCATCAGCGATCGTCGCGGCCGCTTTGATCGCCTCCGCCGGACTGCCGACCGCCGCCGCGGACGACAAGATTCTGCTCGGCGGCGGCGCCGCGATCGTGCTCAACGACAACGCGCTGTGCACACTGACCGCTGTCGGCCACGACACCGCTGGTCAGCTGGTCGGTTTCACCGCCGCGCACTGCGGGGGTACGGGCTCGTCGGTGGTCGTCGAGGGGGCCGAGGATCACGGCACCGTGGGCACGGTGGTGGCCGCCGATGAGGGCCTTGACTACGCGGTGATCGAACTCGACCCGGACAGGGTAAGACCCATCGCCGACTACGAGGGCTTTGGGATCTACGGCCTGAGCCCCGCTGACCTGAGCCCCGCTGACCCGGAACCTGCCGGCCCGGATCCTGGCGTGGTGCCAGAGGTCCAGCACGCATGCAAGCTCGGGCGGGGCACCGGCCTCAATTGCTTCGACATTGGGCCTGCCGGCGTGCACTCCACCGGTGACGAGTGGTGGCAACCCGGCGATGACGGGGCGCCGGTCACCGTCGACGACCTACTCGTCGGCATGGTCCGCAACGGATCCGTTCCGGGCGCGCCACTTACGCAGCAGGGGTCGGGAATCGTGCTGTTCCAAGCGATCCTCGACGACGTGAATGCCAAGGGCGGGCCGGGCTCCGGGTTCACTCTTGGCTAAGCCTGTCCGGCTTTGATCAGCCCCGGCCTCGAAGATGGCCGGGGCCAACTCAGGAAGCTGCCGGTGTCTCGCTACCCGGTGTCGGAGCGGCCGGTGTCGCGCTATCCGACCCGGGCGCAGCCGGTGCTGCGGGAGTAGCCGGAGTCGCGCCCTCCGCCTCCGAAGTGGCCTGCTCGGTGGCAGGGCTCCAGACAGCGGGGTCCTTCGCCGGGAAGGTTCCGCACTGCTCGGCAATGCCCGGGGCAGCCGATTCCTGCGCCCGGAAAAGCGCCGCGTAATAGGGAAAGACAATGGCGAACTGATCCACCTCGGCCTGCCGGGCGGCGGGATCCTTGGCCAGCAGATTGTTCATCCGCTCGACGATCTTTTCCTGCAGCACCGGGGGCTCTTGGTTGTACTTCGTCACAATCGCGTCGTAGGCCGGCCGGTCTACGACCTTGGTCGCTGCCATCAACTGGTCTACCGAGCACTGCGTGGCAAGTATCGGTTCCGGAACCGCATTCGGGTCGTCCGCGGCGGCGACTCCCGCGCCGGAAGCCAACAGACCCGCACTGACCGCTACCAGTCCCGCTGCGCGCACACGCCAATTCACCGTAGATGTCATGCGGCCGGACGTTACCACCTTCAGGTTTGCTGTAAACCCGCTTTCGCCCTAGATGAGAGGCTCAGGGCCGCAACGTCTCCGGGCAGATCTCGGCCTGCGCCGCCTGAATCTGGACGTCGGCGGCTTCGGGACTGTAGTAGAAGGTGTTGGTCAGCTGGCGTACCAGGTCGCCCGGCGAGATACCGGACCGGTAGGTCCCGGTGTGGCCGTACATCCTTAGCTGGGCGCAGATGTAGTGCCCCGAGGTCACTTTGACGTGATCGGTGACCGGGATCGCCACCGGGGCAGCGTTGACCCGGGCCAGGTAGCTGGTGTCGTCGGCGTGGGCGGCAGGTGCGGCGGCCAGTGCCGCGGTGGCCAGCAGGGGCGCGGCGATCCTCACGGTCACATGCATGACCTCCATCGTGCCACCGCGCCAACGCCTGGGCTGAGTGTTCCGGGTGCTACTCGTCGATATCGACGACACGGCGAGCCGTGACATCCGGCAGGTGCTGCGCAGCGAGCTCGTAGTCGCCGTCGTCATGCAGGACGATCAATCCATTCGCCGCGGCGGTTCCGCAGACCAGTAGGTCGACGACCGACAGGGGACGTACCGCACCGGCGAGCGTCAGCCGATACTGTGCGGAGTCGACCCATCGCCAAATCGATTTGGGCACTGGCACATCGGGATAGACCTCGCGGAACATCGCATTCATCTGGTCGAACTCATCGGCATTCCGCGCTGATCGACGGAACTCGACGCGTTGCGGTTCACAAGAGCCGATGCCGCCACTGACCAGCGCTGAACTCCAAGCCTCGGTGAGGTCCGACTGACGCTGCAAACGCCAGACCGCCGATGAGTCCACCAGAAAACAGATCACCCGGTGGCTTTCCCGGCAGCCTTCTCGTCGGCACGGGCGACAAGCCACCCGTCGTAATCCCAGTTCCTGGCGTGCTCGCGGGAGCGAGCCAGCGCCTCGATCCGCTTGAACCGCTCGACGTAGTCACGCATCGCCAGGTTCACCGCCTCCTTCTTGGTGTGCACCCCCGCTATCCGCATGACCTCGCGCAGCGTCTCCTCATCAAGGTCGACCTGGGTTACCGCCATGACCGCTCCTCATGTTGGTGATGTACATGAGCAGTGTATGTCACCAACATCAGGGCTGGCCCAGATCGAAACCGGGGCCGTGGCGCGCCGGCTTGGCGATCAACCTGACACGCTGATTCCTGCCTACTAGGGTGCCAGCCATGGCAGTCAAGGATTCTCGCGAAGTCGTCATCGAGGCGAGCCCGGAGGAGATTTTCGGTGTCCTCGCCGATATCGAGTCCATCCCCGCCTGGTCGCCGCAGTACCAGAGTGCCGAGGTGCTCGACACCCACGACGATGGCCGGCCGCGCCGGGTGCGGATCAGGATCAAGGCAGCCGGACTCACCGACGAGCAGGTGGTCGAGTACAGCTGGACCGCTGACAGTGTCGGCTGGACGCTGGTGTCGGCAGGCCAACTCAAGGCGCAGGACGCCAAGTACACGCTGACCCCCCAGGGCGACAAGACCAAGGTCCGGTTCGACATGGCCGTCGACCCCTCGATCCCGATCCCGGGATTCCTGCTCAAGAGCACCCTCAAAGGCGGCATGAAGACCGCCACCGACGGCCTGCGCACCCAGGTGCTCAAGATCCAAAAAGGTCGCTGAATTCGCCTGTGGTGAAATCCCGCCGATAGCCGGGGGCGGGGCTAGGCTTGAAACAGTGGCTGTTCGAGCATCGCGGGAAATTGTGATTGACGCGCCGCCGGAGAAAATCCTCGACGCGCTCGCTGATGTGAGCGACTTCGTGTCCTGGTCACCGGTGCACAAGCGGATGGAAGTGCTCGACGAGTACGAGGATGGCCGCCCGCACCATGTCCTCGCGACCATCAAGGTTCTGGGGTTGGTGGACAAGGAGATCCTGGAATACCACTGGGGCCCGGACTGGATGGTCTGGGACGCCAAGTCGACCGCGCAGCAGCACGCCCAGCACGTCGAGTACACCCTCAAGCGTGAAGGCCCGGACAGCACCCGGGTGCGCTTCGACATCACCGTCGAACCGGCCGGGCCGATCCCGGAGTTCGTGGTCCGGCGCGCGAGCAAGCTGGTGCTGGCCACTGCCACCGAGCGGTTGCGGCAGCGGGTGATGGGAGACGACGGGGTGGCGGCTACCGAGCCGTGACCGGCCCGTCGCGCAGCGTCTCCAACCGCCGGATCGCCTCGTCGATGGTGTCTTCCCGCTTGACAAAGGTGAACCGCACCAAGTGATTCCAGACCTCGGGTGCGGTCGCGTCACCCGACGGTACGCAGAACGCCGACAGTGGGATGGCTGCCACCCCGGCCCGGTGCGGCAGTTCGGCACAGAACGCCGTGCTGTCGTCGTAGCCCAGCGGGCGGGGATCGGCGCACAGAAAATACGTGCCGAAACTGTCGTGCACCTCAAAGCCCACCCGCGCCAGCCCGTCGGTCAACCGGTCCCGACGGGCCTGCATGGTCGCCCGCAGCGCCGCCACCCAGGAGTCCTCGGTGCTGAGGGCCAACGCCACCGCGGGCTGAAACGGTGCCCCACCGACATAACTGAGGTATTGCTTGGCGGCCCGCACCCCGGCCAGCAGATCCGCAGGCCCGCACGCCCAGCCGATCTTCCAGCCGGTGCAGTTGAACATCTTCGCCGCGCTGGAGACCGTGACGGTGCGCTGCGCCATCCCCTCGAAGCCGGCCAGGGGCAGGTGGGTACGCCCGGCAAAGACCAGGTGCTCGTAGACCTCGTCGGAGATCACCAGCAGGTCGGCCTCCACCGCGATGCGCGCTATGGCCGCCAGCTCGGACTCGGTGAACACAGTGCCGGTCGGGTTGTGCGGTGAGTTGACGATCAGCGCCCGGGTCGCCGGGGTGATCGCTCGCCGCAACGCGTCGGGGTCCAACGCGAACCCGCGGCCGTCGGGCACCAGCGGCACGCTGACCCGTCGCGCCCCGGCCATAGCCACCACCGGCGAGTAGGAGTCGTAGAACGGTTCCAGCAGCAGCACCTCTGAGCCCGGTTCGACCAGGCCGAGCACGGCGGCGGCGATGGCCTCGGTGGCACCGACCGTCACCAGGACTTCGGTGTCCGGGTCGTAGTCGATGCCGAAGTGCCGCGCGCGCTGCCCGGCGATGGCTTCGCGCAGGGCGGCGATACCGGGCCCGGGCGGGTACTGGTTGAGGCCCTCGGCGATCGCGGTCCGGGCGGCGTCCAGCATGGCCGGCGGCCCGTCCTCGTCGGGGAAACCCTGGCCGAGGTTGACCGCGCCGATCCGCGCAGCCAGCGCCGACATCTCGGCGAAGATCGTGGTGGCATAGGGCTCCAGCCGTGAGACCATCCGCGCCGTCATGGGATCCGAGCCTAAAGGGCCCTAACGGGCATCGCAGGCCGGGCCGAGCGTGCGGCTGTCTTCACGGTCGACCCCCGAGCGTGCGGCCAACTTCACGCTCGGCGGGGAGCGAGCGGCCGCCCGGGCACCAGCCCCCAATTGGCCCAACCATCCGGTTGATAGGCCGCCCTGTTAGGCTGGAAATCCGGGGACTACGCTCCGACCAGACGCAAATCGAAGAATCCGCATCGAACACCAATCTGAAGAGGAATCTCCCATGTCCGAAGAAGCCTTCATCTACGAGGCCATTCGCACCCCGCGCGGCAAGCAGCGCAACGGGGCGCTGAACGAGGTCAAGCCGATCAGCCTGGTCGTCGGCCTCATCGACGAACTGCGCTCCCGCCACCCCGACCTGGACGAGAGCCTGATCAGCGACGTCGTCCTGGGCTGCGTCTCGCCCGTGGGTGACCAGGGCGGCGACATCGCCCGCACCGCGGTGCTGGCCGCGGGCCTGCCCGACACCACCGGCGGCGTGCAGCTCAACCGGTTCTGCGCTTCCGGGCTCGAGGCCGTCAACACCGCCGCGCAGAAGGTGCGTTCGGGTTGGGACGACCTGGTGCTGGCCGGCGGCGTGGAGTCGATGAGCCGGATCCCGATGGGCTCCGACGGCGGCGCGATGTTCTCCGACGTCCCCTTCACCTACGACAACTTCATCGCCCCGCAGGGCATCGGTGCCGACCTGATCGCCACCATCGAGGGCTTCTCCCGCGAGGACGTCGACAACTACGCGCTGCGCAGCCAGCAGCGGGCGGCGGCTGCCTGGTCGGGTGGCTACTTCGCCAAGTCCGTCATCCCGGTGCGTGACCAGAACGGCCTGGTGGTTCTCGACCACGACGAGCACATGCGTCCCGACACCACCCTGGAAGGCCTGGGCAAGCTGCGGACCGCGTTCGACGGCATCGGCGCGATGGGCGGCTTCGACGACGTGGCGCTGCAGAAGTACCACTGGGTCGAGGGCATCAACCACGTTCACACCGGCGGCAACAGCTCCGGCATCGTCGACGGCGCCGCGCTGCTGCTGATCGGTTCGGAAAAGGCCGGCACCTCGCAGGGGCTGACCCCGCGGGCGCGGGTCGTGGCCACCGCCACCAGCGGTGCCGACGCGACGATCATGCTCACCGGCCCCACCCCGGCCACCGTCAAGGTGCTGGACCGGGCCGGGCTGACCGTCGATGACATCGACCTGTTCGAGCTCAACGAGGCGTTCGCCTCGGTGGTGCTGAAGTTCCAGAAGGACCTCAAGATCCCCGACGAGAAGCTCAACGTCAACGGCGGTGCGATCGCGATGGGCCACCCGCTGGGCGCCACCGGCGCGATGATCACCGGCACCATGGTCGACGAACTGGAGCGCCGGGGTGCCCGCCGCGCTCTGATCACACTCTGCATCGGCGGTGGCATGGGCGTCGCCACCATCATCGAGCGCGTCTGAGAGGGTTTGTAAAAAATGGCAGAGAACACCATCAAATGGGACAAGGACGCTGACGGCATCGTCACGCTGACCCTGGACGACCCGACCGGGTCGGCCAACGTGATGAACGAGCACTACCGCGAGTCCATGCACAACGCGGTGGAACGCCTTGTCGCGGAGAAGGATTCGATCACCGGTGTGGTCATCGCCAGCGCCAAGAAGACCTTCTTCGCCGGTGGCGACCTCAAGGCGATGATCCAGGTGGGCCCCGACGACGCCCAGGCGGTTTTCGAGCAGGTCGAGGGCATCAAGGCTGACCTGCGCACTCTGGAGACCTTTGGCAAGCCGGTTGTCGCCGCCATCAACGGCGCCGCTCTCGGCGGTGGCCTGGAGATCGCGCTGGCCTGTCACCACCGGATCGCGGCCGACGCCAAGGGCAGCCAGCTCGGCCTGCCCGAGGTCACCCTGGGCCTGCTGCCCGGTGGCGGCGGTGTCACCCGCACGGTGCGCATGCTGGGCATCCAGAACGCGTTCATGAATGTGCTGGCCCAGGGCACCCGCTTCAAGCCGGCCAAGGCCAAGGAGATCGGTCTGGTCGACGAGGTGCTGCCGACCGTCGAGGAACTGGTGCCGGCCGCCAAGGCCTGGATTAAGGCCAACCCGGAGGCCCACACCCAGCCGTGGGATGCCAAGGGCTACAAGATGCCCGGCGGCTCCCCGTCGACTCCGGCGCTGGCGGCGATCCTGCCGTCGTTCCCGGCTCTGCTGCGCAAGCAGCTCAAGGGTGCCCCGATGCCCGCGCCGCGGGCTATCCTGGCCGCCGCGATCGAGGGCGCGCAGGTGGACTTCGACACCGCCAGCCGCATCGAGAGCCGGTACTTCGTCTCGCTGGTCACCGGCAACGTCGCCAAGAACATGATCCAGGCGTTCTTCTTCGACCTGCAGCACATCAACGGTGGCGGCAGCCGCCCCGAGGGCATCGCGCAGACCCCGATCAAGAAGATCGGTGTGCTCGGTGCCGGGATGATGGGCGCCGGCATCGCCTACGTGTCGGCCAAGGCCGGCTTCGATGTGGTGCTCAAGGATGTCTCGCTGGAGGCGGCCCAGAAGGGCAAGGGCTACTCGGAGAAGCTGGAGGCCAAGGCGCTGGAGCGCGGCCGCACCACTGCGGAGAAGTCCAAGGCGCTGCTGGACAAGATCACCCCGACCGGTGACGCGAAGGACCTGGCCGGTGTCGACTTCGTGATCGAGGCGGTGTTCGAGAGCCAGGAGCTCAAGCACAAGGTCTTCGCCGAGATCGAGGACATCGTCGAGCCCAACGCGCTGCTGGGATCGAACACCTCCACGCTGCCGATCACCGGCCTGGCGACCGGCGTGAAGCGCCAGGAGGACTTCATCGGGATCCACTTCTTCTCGCCGGTCGACAAGATGCCGCTGGTGGAGATCATTAAGGGCGAGAAGACCTCTGACGAGGCGCTGGCCCGGGTGTTCGACTACGTGCTGGCCATCAAGAAGACCCCGATCGTGGTCAATGACAGCCGCGGCTTCTACACCTCCCGCGTCATCGGCACCTTCGTCACCGAGGCGCTGATCATGCTGGGCGAGGGCGTGGAGCCGGCCAGCATCGAGCAGGCCGGTCTGCAGGCCGGCTACCCGGCGGCGCCGCTGCAGCTCTGCGACGAGCTCAACCTGGAGCTGATGCAGAAGATCGTCATCGCCACCCGCGAGGGTGTCGAGGCGGCCGGCGGCACCCTCGAGACGCAACCGAACGAGGTGGTCATCAACAAGATGATCGAACTCGGTCGGCCGTCGCGCCTGGCGGGCGCGGGCTTCTACGAGTACGTCGACGGCAAGCGCAGCGGCTTGTGGTCGGGTCTGCGGGAGACGTTCAACTCGGGCAGCTCCACCCCGCCGCTGCAGGACATGATCGACCGGATGCTCTTCGTCGAGGTGCTGGAAACCCAGAAGTGCTTCGACGAGGGCGTGCTGTCCTCGACCGCCGACGCCAACATCGGCGCGATCATGGGCATCGGGTTCCCGCCGTGGACCGGCGGCACCGCGCAGTTCATCACCGGCTACCCGGGCGGCAAGGCCGCCTTCGTGGCGCGGGCCAAGGAACTGGCCGCCAAGTACGGCGACCGGTTCAACCCGCCGGCGTCGCTTCTCTAATCCGGCGAGCAGACGTGGAATCCCCCGAAACCCCGCGGTTTCGGGGGATTCTGCGTCTGCTCGACTACCGGGTGAGCGTCGGGGCGTTGATCGAGGCGGCGCTGTGGCTCGGCCTGGTCTATGTGATCGCCGGTGTGGTGTGGCTGTTCATGCACCCCGACGGCGTGGAACGTCTGCAGGCCCAGGCGGAGCGGCAGTACGGCGTACCGCCCGCCAGCGTCTACGAGCTGGCGACCGTGACGTCGGTGGCGCTGTGGCCGGTGATGCTGCTGCTGCCGGCCGACGTCTGCGTGCGCTGAGCGGCGCTCAGCTCCGGCGCGCCAACAGGTAGTGCCGCACCCGATGGCCGCCGCTGGCCGGCAGATAGTTCGGCTCGTCGCCGGTGGCGAGCAGTTCCCATTCCGGAGCGAAGAGGCGCTGGATCTCGGCCTCGTCGATACCGCGGACCCCGAACAGCGCACCGGGGGCGAACGCGACGATCAACAGCCGCGAATCCGGTGCGGTCACCGCGTTGACCTGCCGGACGTAGCTGGCGCGGTCGCTGTCGCTCATGCCATGAATGCAGCCGCTGTCCACCACCAGGGCGAAGTCGTCACCGACCCCGGCGGAACTCAGCTCGGTGATGTCGGTGCACACGAATCGCACCGACGCCTTCCCGGCCTGGGCCTTGGCCCGGGCGGTGCGCAGTGCCCGCGGGGCGAAGTCGACACCGGTGACCTGCCAGCCGTTCTGCGCCAGATAGATGGAGTTGTCCCCGGTTCCGCACCCCAGATCCAGTGCCGTGCTCGGCGGCAGCGCCACGCCGGGCTCGCTTTCGACCAGGTTGCGCAGGCCGCGGGCCAGGGCATGGCCGTCCCAGGGGGTGAACCCCAACCGGTACATAGCCCGGAACAGCTTTTGCCTGGCCGTCATGGCGCCTAGACCGCCCCCAGGTCCGTCGACAGCCAGTGCTGGGGACGCAGGTAGATGGCCACCTGCTCGCCCAGTTCGGCCAGCGCGAACTTGAGGAACTTCTCGGCCCGTTCCGGCGGTAGGTAGCGGTGCGCCAGCTCGGCGTGCTGGTCTTCGGTGCCGGGCTCGATACGGCTGACGGGGCCGTCGACGGTGACGTAGCGCAGCGTCGGCTCGGTCCGCTCCACCATCAGCGAGAAGCATCCGGCCGCCTCGATGAGCCGCGCCTTGCGCGACCCCGCCCCGGTCAGCACCCAGGGCTCGCCGCCCGGGGTGTACTGGTACCAGATCGGCACCGTCAGGGGGCCGCGGCCGGCGCCGGCGCTCACCGACAGCGCCGCGATGTGCGGCTCGGCCAGAAACTGCTCGCGTTCTTCCTTGGACAAGGCCATGTTTCGAGGCTAACCGCAATGGCCGCCGCATCGCGTTTGCCGTGCTGGCGGGTCGCTTCAGATCGCCGGGCCGAGCAGGTCGTCGGCGTCGCGGATGACGTAGCCGTAACCCTGCTCGGCCAGAAACCGCTGCCGGTGCGCGGCGTACTCGGCGTCCAGACTGTCGCGGGCGACCACCGAGTAGAACACCGCACCGCCGCCGTCGGCTTTGGGGCGCAGCAGTCGGCCCAGCCGCTGGGCCTCCTCCTGCCGGGATCCGAAGGTGCCCGACACCTGGACGGCCACCGAGGCCTCCGGCAGGTCGATGGAGAAGTTGGCGACCTTGGACACCACCAGGGTGGACACCTCGCCGCGGCGGAACGCGTCGAACAGCTTCTCGCGCTCGGCGGTCCGCGTCGATCCCTGGATCACCGGGGCGTCCAACTGCTCGCCCAGTTCCTCCAACTGATCGAGGTAGGCGCCGATCACCAGAGTCTGCTCGCCGGGATGCTGTTCGAGGATCGAGCGCACCACCGCGATCTTGGAGTGCACCGTTGAGCACAGCTTGTAGCGCTCCTCGGGTTCGGCGACGGCGTAGGTCATCCGTTCGCTCTCGGTCATGGTGACCCGTACCTCGATGCATTCGGCCGGCGCGATCCAGCCTTGGGCCTCGATGTCCTTCCACGGCGCGTCGTAACGCTTGGGCCCGATCAGGGAGAACACGTCGCCTTCGCGGCCGTCCTCACGGATCAGCGTCGCAGTCAGCCCGAGGCGCCGGCGTGACTGCAGATCGGCGGTCATCCGGAACACCGGGGCCGGCAGCAGGTGCACCTCGTCGTAGATGATCAGCCCCCAGTCGCGGCTGTCGAACAGCTCCAGGTGCCGGTATTCGCCCTTGGTGCGCCGGGTGATCACCTGATAGGTGGCGATGGTGACCGGCCGGATCTCCTTGCGCTCCCCGGAGTACTCGCCGATCTCCTCCTCGGTCAGCGAGGTGCGCGCCACCAGTTCCCGTTTCCACTGGCGGCCAGCGACGGTGTTGGTGACCAGGATCAGCGTGGTGGCCTGCGCCTTGGCCATGGCCGCGGCACCGACCAGCGTCTTGCCGGCACCACAGGGCAACACCACCACCCCCGAGCCCCCCGACCAGAACGAGTCGGCGGCCATCTCCTGATAGTCGCGCAGCTGCCAGCCATCCTGGCGCAGCTCGATCGGATGCGCCTCGCCGTCGACGTAGCCCGCCAGATCCTCTGCGGGCCAACCTATCTTGAGCAACATCTGCTTGACCCGGCCCCGCTCGCTGGGATGCACCACGACGGTGTCGTCATCGATACGGGCACCGAGCATCGGGGCGATCTTCTTGTTGCGCAGCACCTCCTCGAGCACCGCGCGATCCAGGCTGACCAGGGTCAGGCCGTGCACCGGGCTCTTCACCAGCTGCAGGCGCCCGTAGCGCGCCATGGTGTCGACGATGTCGACCAGCAGCGGCTGCGGCACCGCGTACCGGGAATGGCTGACCAGAGCGTCGACCACCTGCTCGGCATCGTGGCCGGCGGCCCGGGCGTTCCACAACGCCAGCGGGGTGATGCGGTAGGTGTGCACGTGCTCGGGGGCGCGCTCCAGCTCGGCGAACGGGGCGATCGCGGCGCGCGCCGAACCGGCCTGTTCATGGTCGACCTCGAGCAGAACGGTCTTGTCGGATTGGACGATCAACGGCCCGTCGGTGCTCATGGGGCCATTATCCGGGGTGCTCTGACAGCTTGAACACGCTCGAATGAATCGCCATCGTCAGGTGGCGCCGATCGCAACCATGATCCGGCTGCGGATGCTTGCGAGCTGCGCCGCCGTTATTCGTGAGTCGGTGGGATTGATGCGCCGCAGCGACACGCTGGTGACGTGATGAGCCAACGCCCAGCATGTTGTCTGCGCACCGTTCTCAGCGGTCGGCTCGATGCGTTCGGCGAACGACCGGTGCGCCAGCCCCTCGTCGCGGGTCAACGGAACGACCAGCATGTTGGGATAGTCGTTGGGAAATAACTCATGGTCCTCGACGACTATGGCCGGACGCAGATTGCCGAGTTCATGCGGCGCTCCCAGCTTCGCCTCTCCTCCGTCGAGGCTCGCTGAACCGCCGGGTTCGTGCGGCAACGCGCCGCCCCGCCAATCAACGACCACGACGCTGCCGGCTCTATGCCGGCTCATGCCAGGTCGGCCTGCGGCGCACCGAGTTCATCGAGTTCACGTCGTGCTTCGGGGTGCTCGCCAAGGTGTGCCATGACCCGCTCTCCGTCTGCCCGAATCGCCTCGCGTCGGACCTGTCGTGCCGTAGCTTCGGCAATCTCCCGAACGAATGCGCTCAGACCCTTGCCTTGCTTCCGGGCTGCCTCCTCGAGCACCGCCCGGTCGTCGGCATCCAGTCGAATAGTGAGCGTCTCGGCCATACACCCCAGCGTAACACGATGACGTGACACGCACTGCCGGACGACGAACCGACCAGGCCTTGTAGCACATGTACTAGGTCGTCACCGTCTGATGGTCGGGGTCTAATCCCCGTCGCTCGCCGACTCCACCGACCTGATGCGGTGGATCGCGAAGTCCCGCATCTGCCCTGACGTCGAATCGAACGCCACCAGCTTGCCGCCCACCACCTGGGTGGGGGAGACCTCCCGCTGGGTCGCCACGCCGGCGGCGTCGATGTAGTCGATCAGGACCGTGGCGCGTTCCAGCGCGGCGCGCCGCAGCATGATCATCGCGGTCACCGGCTCCAGGCGGATGTTGTCGAACGGCGCCGACGTCACCGTGCGCAGCACCCGAACCAGCGCGGCCAGGCTGTCGTCGCCGGGTCCGGTGAGTACCCGATGCCCGCGGCGCTCCGCCGGTGTGGGCACCCGCACCCCGCGGGGCCGGATGTCGACGATCGTTCCGCTGGCATCCTCGGCGGCCGGGGCGAAACCGGCGTCGCGCAACGCCGCCAGCACATCGGAGATCGGGGCTTGGGCCACCGCCACCGTCGGGGCCAGCACCCGCAGTCCCAGCGCCTCGGCGGCCGGAACGGCGACCGCCTGGGCCAGCAGGGTCGGATCTTCGCAGCGCACGAAGGCGGCCGCCATCCCGATCCGCAGCTGCCCGTGCCGGCGTGCGACGTCGTCGATCAGATAGCTGAGCCCTTGCGGCACCGGGGTCTTCGAGTGCCTCTCGAAGAACGCGCGCAACCCCGCCCCGGTGCGGCCCATGTCCAGGGCGGCGCGGATGGTCTGTTCGGAGACCCGGTACACCATCGCCGCGCCCGCCGATTCGACATCGGCGACGCTCGCCAACTCCTCGGCGAGTTCCCGCTTCAGCGGTCCCGGGACCACCACGGTCAGATCGGCCTGCACCAGGAAGTGATCGATCGGCGCGGGCAGCGCCTTGGCCATCGCGGCCACGGCCGCTTCCTCACCGGAGTCGGTCAGCAGCGCCCGCCCCGGCGAGCTGATCGCGCCGCGGCCCAGCACGCCGAGCGCATGCGCCTCGTTGAGCAGCTCACCCACCGGACCGGGCTGCAGCCGGTTGGCCCAGCGCGGCCGGCGCCAGATCAACGCCTGCGACGCGCTCACGGCGTCGACCCCCGCGCCGTCGGGCAGCTCGGCGAGCATGCCCAGCAGCAGCCGGCGGTCCAGCGGGGCGGCGGTGGAGAACAACGGCGTGGACAGCGCCGCCCGGGGTTTGCCGTCGGGGCCGCGGCTGCCGATCAGGCCCGGCCGGGCCGGCAGATCCAGCCAGGTGGCCGCCAGCAGCTGCCAACGCTCGGCGGTGGGCCGCTCGGCGAATCGGTCGGCGAGCACCGTCGGCGCCCAGTAGGGACCGTCGGCGTCGGGCCACTCTCGCGGGTCGACGGTCCCGGGGTCGGGGAAGTCGGCCGCGATCAGCCGGGCGGTGGCCGCCAGCTCGAGCAGCAGTCCCAGTCGCGCTTCGTCGACGCCGGTGGTCTTGGCCAGTCGCTTGACCTCGCGCACGCCCAGCCCGCCGCTGCGAAGCTCCGGCACCGGCGTATCGCCCAGACTGGCCAGGATCACATCGAGCTCGCGCAGCACGTCGATCACCGCGCCGGCAGCGGCCGCGTCCACGTCGGCCGCGGTGGTGCGCGACACCACCGGGTCGGGTGGGTGCAACGCGACCGGACCCGGCTGCTCGCCGCGCAGCACCTGCCCGACCAGCCGCGGCAGGATCACCGTCTCGTCGTCGATGCGGTGCAGCAATCCCGCCGCCAGCAGCTGCGGTACCGGACGCTCCGGCGGTGCCCCGGGGGCGGCGTCGCGGGTGCGACCGACCGGTGAGCCGGTCAGCAGTTTGTCCAGCAGGTCACGCTGCGGCGCGTCGAGACCGGCGACGGCCTCGACGATCTGTTCGGCGCCCAGCGGCACCGCATCCTCCCGGGTGACCTGGCCCGGATGCCACGGCAGGCCCGCGCCGGCCTCGGCCGCGACGCGCAGCACCCCGCTCGGCTCATGCGGCGGTCCCAGCTTCGCCTCTCCTTCGTCGAGCCTCGCTGAACCGCCGGGTCCCGGGGAACCCCAACACAGCGCCCGCTCGATCAGATCGGCCAACGCCTCGGACACCGCGCCCGCCGGTGCGCGCTCACCGAACAGCGCCAGGAGTTCGGCCGCCGCCACCCCGGTGGTGTCGGCGTGCAACTCCAGCAGGGCGTCCAGGACGGCCAGCCGCAGGAAGTCCAGCTCGTCGGTGGCCGCCCGGACCGACTGGCGGGCCTGGGCCCGCGCCGCCAGGGCGGCGATACTGCCCGGAGGTGGTTGGGCGAGGTCGGGTCGCAGCTTCAACAGCCGGATCAGGCCTTCGTCGGGCAGGTCGGCCAGCCACGATCCCAGTGGCACACCCCGGGCGTGTTCGGTCATCGACGACCAGGGTAAGGCCCAACCGGTGAACGTCGGGGATCGCGACCTGTCAGAATGGTGGCGTGGCTGCAAACCTGGACAAGAAGAACCGGTACGTCGACAACGGTTGGCCCGAGACCGACGGCGAACCCGCTGTGAGTGAGCTGCGCACCGACCGGACCGGTGCCCTGTCGCCCTTCGGGGACCTGGTGTTCCCGCTCCCCGCCGACGACCTGCCCTACCTGCATCCGGTCACCGTCGTCAACCGGTAGGCGGTGACGCCGTGACCGGGCCGCTCTCACACCTCGACGAACAGGGTGCGGCCCACATGGTCGACGTCAGCGCGAAGGCGACCACCAAACGCACGGCGGTCGCCGCCGGGGTGCTGCGCACCACCGCCGAAGTGATACAGCTGATCTCGTCCGGCGGACTGCCCAAGGGCGATGCGCTGGCCACCGCGCGGGTGGCGGGCATCATGGCGGCCAAACGCACCAGCGACCTGGTCCCGCTCTGCCACCAACTGGCCCTCACCGGTGTCGACGTGGACTTCGCGATCGGCGAATCCCAGATCGACATCACCGCCGCCGTGCGTACCACCGACCGCACCGGGGTGGAGATGGAGGCGCTGACCGCGGTCAGTGTGGCCGCTCTGACCCTCTACGACATGATCAAGGCCGTCGACCGCGCCGCGGTCATCGACGACATCCGGGTGCTGAGCAAGGACGGTGGCCGTACCGGGGCCTGGGAGCGGCAGTGAGTTCTCGCAGCGCCCGCGTCATCATCGCCTCCACCCGCGCCGCGGCCGGGGAATACGCCGACCGCACCGGGCCGATCATCGCCGACTGGCTGGCGCAACGCGGCTTCGCCCCGGTGCAGCCGGAGGTCGTGCCCGACGGCGAGCCGGTCGGGGTGGCGCTGCGGGCCGCGGTGGCCGCCCGTGCCGACCTGATCATCACCTCCGGTGGAACCGGGATCTCGCCGACCGACGACACCCCGGCGCAGACGGCGGCGGTGCTGGACTACGAGGTTCCCGGCCTGGCCGACGCCATCCGCTGGTCCGGCCTGCCCAAGGTGCCGACATCGGTGCTGTCCCGCGGCGTGTGCGGCGTGGCCGGGCGGACCCTGATCGTCAACCTGCCCGGCTCGTCCGGCGGGGTGCGCGACGGGCTCGGCGTGCTGGCCGACGTCCTGGATCATGCGCTGGACCAGCTCGCCGGGGGAGATCACCCGTGACGCGCACCGGCGCGCTGGTGCTGCGGGCGGCCGTCACCGAGCAGCCCATCGTGCTGTCCGAGCACGAGGACCTGGTGGGCCACCGGGCCGCCGGCGCGATCGTGGGATTCGTGGGGATGATCCGCGATCACGACCACGGCCGCGAGGTGACCCGGCTGGAGTATTCCGCGCACCCGTCGGCGCCGCAGGTGATGGCCGACGTGCTGGCCGAGATCGCCGACCAGGCTGTCGGCGTGCGCGCGCTGGCGGCCAGCCACCGGATCGGCGTCCTGCATATCGGTGATGCCGCGCTGGTGGCCGCTGTGGCGGCCGATCACCGCCGGGAGGCGTTCGAGGCCTGCGCGCTCCTGGTCGACACCATCAAGGCGCGGCTACCGGTGTGGAAGCACCAGTTCTTCGCCGACGACACCGAGGAATGGGTCGGCTCGGCTTAGCCGGACACGAAAAAGCGGGGGCCGGTGATCCGGCCCCCGCTTTTTCGTGGCTCTGCTTTAGCGACGATCCGCCTGCGGCTAGACGACCCGGTTGGGCTGCTGCACGAACGCGGCCAGCGCGTCGTTGCCGCTGATGTTCTCCGACCGGACGGCCTGCCACAGCTGCTGGTGGAAGCCGACCGAGACCGCCTCGCGGTTCTCCGGGGCCGGGGCCGCCTCGTCGGCGGGGGCCGGAGCCTCCGGAGCCGGGGCCTCGGGAGCCTGCGGCACCCACCAGGGAGCGGGCGCGGGGGCCTCGGGGGCCGGCGGCACCTCCTCGGCGATCGGGACCGGAGCCTCAGGGGCCGGCGGCACCTCTTCCGCGATCGGCGCCGGAGCCTCCGGTGCCGGGGCCTCGGGGGCCGGAGCCTCCGGAGCCGGCGGGATCCAGCCGGCGGGAGCCACCGGTGCGGCACCCTCGGCGGGAGCCGGGGCCTCGGGGGCCGGCGGCGCCCACCACGGGGCGGGCTCGGGTGCCGGCGGCGGAGCTATCGGGTTGTCCATGGCCACGGTCTGGCCGTTGACATCCGGGTTGTCG
The DNA here is from genome assembly GCF_002102265.1 of Mycolicibacter longobardus. GTDB lineage: Bacteria > Actinomycetota > Actinomycetes > Mycobacteriales > Mycobacteriaceae > Mycobacterium > Mycobacterium longobardum. The sequence goes on from NZ_LQPG01000020.1 coordinate 66,318, forward strand.
ACCGGGGCGTCAGCCGGGGGGGTCGCCGGGACCTCGCGCTGCGACGCGCCGGACAGGCCACGACCGCAGACCGGCCAGGCGCCACGGCCCTGGGTCGCCAGCACGTGCTCGGCGATCGCGATCTGCTGCTCGCGGCTGGCCAGGTGGGCCGACGGGGCGTACTTGCCGCCGCCGTGACTGCTCCAGGTGCTCGGCGAGAACTGCAGCCCGCCCTGGTAGCCGTTGCCGGTGTTGATGCCCCAGTTGTTGCCGGACTCGCACTTGGCGACGCGGTCCCACTCGTCATCGGTGGCTGCGGCGGCGTGCCCGGCGAGGGCAAGGCTGCCGCCACCGATCACGGCACCGGTGAAGGCGATTTTGGCGATGTTGACGTTCGACTGGGTGGGCTTGCGATGCCGTCCACTCATATGGTGGTGAATTCCTCTCTGTCTACGCCTGCGAGGTCAGCGTCGGGTTCGGACAGTGAGGGACTGCCCGGCCTTGCCGCACGCGGTGCGTCATCGGCTTCACCCCGAGGAGCCGGTTAACGGCTCCCGGTCCGCTCTCGGCGGACCCGGTGGGTCCCCCGCCTCCATCCATCAGGTATTTGTGGTTTTCCTCGCCCGTTGGATGGAGTTCGGCGCTACGGGTGAAGAAAGGTGAATCGACCGGAAGATTTTCGATACACCCGGAGATGTACCGTAACCGGTCTTACCCGCCGCGTCATCCTTTGCGCTCCGGGGTGTTTTCATCGCTTGTTCTTCTAAAAACACCAGGAACCGCCGGTGTTTGCGCAGGTCAGAACCCACTCCACCAAGCTGTTGTCGGTCCGTGATCAATTCGTTATGTGACGTAGATCATGTTATCCGCCGGGTTTGATTCGGCGGTCCAGCTTCGTCTCTCCTTCGTCGAGCCTCGCTAACCGCCGGCGAACGGGGGCAGTACGTCGACCGTCTCGCCCGGTCGCAACGCCGCCGAGTGGTCGCGCACAGCGACCCCGTCGCGCAGATAGGAGCATCGGGTCAGCACGCTCGCGAGCCGCTCGTTGCGGCCTGCGAGAGCCTCGGCCAGGGCGGCCACGCCTGCCCCCGACGGCACGCGGACCGTCTCGGAATCGGTGCCGGCGGCCGCCTGCGCCGCGGCGAAGTAGCGGACGGTCACCGCGACGCCGGTCTGTTGATTCATGGGTCAGCCGCCGATCGCACTCATCGGGCGGTCCGGCTGGATGAAGTCCGGATTGTTGATGCCATGTCCGGCTTTCTTCGTCCACATCGCGGCCCGCCAGGCCTGCTCGATGGTGGCGTCGTCGGCGCCGTTTCGCAGCAGCGCCCGCAGATCGGACTCCTCGGCGGAGAACAGGCAGTTGCGGATCTGACCGTCGGCGGTGAGGCGGGTCCGGTCGCAGCTTCCGCAGAATGGGCGCGATACCGAGGCGATGATCCCGAAAGTACCGAGCGGGGTGGCTGAGTCTTCTGAGCCCTCGTGCACCAGCCACAGCTCGGCCGGCGCGGAACCACGTGGCGTCGGATCGTGGCGCAGCACGAACCGGGCCTGCACCGCCTCCAAGATCTGCTCGAGGTTGAGCCCGCCGTCGCGGGTCCAGCGGTGTTCGGCATCCAGCGGCATCATCTCGATCACCCGCAACTGGTAACCGCGCTGCAGGCAGAAACGCAGCAGGTTGACGATGTCCTCGCCAGTGATCTTGGGGTCGAGCACGGCATTGACCTTGATCGGCGCCATGCCGGCCCGCGCGGCCGCGTCCAGGCCGGCAAGCACGTCGGGCAGCCGGTCTCGCCGGGTGATCTCGGCGAAGTGGGCCCGGTCGACGGTGTCCAGCGAGACGTTGATCCGGTCCAGGCCCGCCGCCACCAGGGCGCCGGCCCGGCGCGCCAGCCCCAGGCCGTTGGTGGTCAACGCGATCTCGGGCCGAGGCCGCAGGGCTGCCGCCGCGGCCACCACGTCCTCGAGGTGCCGGGCCAGCAGCGGCTCGCCGCCGGTGAATCGGATGTCGGTGATCCCCAGCCGGGTGACGCCGATGCGCATCAGCCGGATCAGCTCGTCGTCGGTCAGCAGGTGCGGGCTGGGAATCCAGTCCAGGCCCTCGGCCGGCATGCAATAGGTACAGCGCAGGTTGCACCGGTCGGTCAGGGATATGCGCAGATCGGTGTGGACCCGCCCGAACGTGTCGACCAGGGGCCCGGAGGTCGGCATCGGCGCGGTGATGGCCCGCTCCACGGCTTCATGGAAGGCATTGCGGGCGGCGTTCCGCCGGTCCGTGTCGGCAGCGTCCACCCGCGGTGGTGTGCGCAGACCCGGCTGCCTCAACGTCATGTCCGTATCCGATTCGGTGGGCGGGAGAGCGACCGGATCGATACTCGGCGTCCGGCGCAGATCTCCGTCAGCGGCGCCCCCAGCCTACCGAGGAAACCTGGGTGCTTTGCGGGTTGTCGGCCGAGTAAGATCAGCAGTCGACGCGTCCTGCGCAGGCGGGACGCTTCATTTGTGTAGACCCCGTACGTGATCAGCAAGACAAGCAGGTGAGACCAGTGCCGACCGGCAAGGTGAAGTGGTACGACGCCGCGAAGGGCTTCGGCTTCCTGTCCCAGGAGGAAGGCGAGGACGTCTACGTCCGGGCCTCGGCCCTGCCGGACGGTGTGGAGGGTCTCAAGGCGGGCCAGCGGGTCGAGTTCGGCGTCGCCGCCGGCCGCCGCGGACCGCAGGCGCTGACGCTGAAGCTGATCGACCCGCCGCCGAGCCTGTCGCGGACCCGTCGCGAGGCCGTTCCGGCCGAGCACCGGCACAGCCCCGACGAACTGCACGGCATGGTCGAGGACATGATCACCCTGCTGGAAGGCACGGTGCAGCCGGAGCTGCGCAAGGGGCGTTACCCGGACCGCAAGACCGCCCGGCAGATCTCCGAGGTGGTCAAGGCCGTGGCCCGGGAGCTCGACGCCTAGGTCGTCGCGGGCCGGCCTGTGGTGCCGGCGTTTGGTTTGACACCAACTGGTTAATCCCGGAGGCAACGGTCCGGGGTTCTCAGGAGGTGTCCGATGGCACAGCAGACGCAGGTCAGCGAGGAGCAAGCACGCGCAGTCGCCGAGGAGTCGCGCGAAAGCGGCTGGGATAAACCTTCTTTCGCCAAGGGGCTGTTCCTCGGTCGGTTTCCGTTGCCGCTCATCCACCCGTTTCCCCGGCCGTCGGATGACGACGCGGTGCGCACCGAGGAGTTTCTGGGCAGGCTGCGGGAATTTCTGGGCGGCGTCGACGGCGCGGCCATCGAACGAGACGCCCAGATTCCCGACGACTGCGTCAAAGGGCTGGCCGAGCTCGGTTGTTTCGGGCTGAAGATCCCCGCCGAGTACGGCGGTCTGGGTATGTCGCAGATCGCCTACAACCGGGCGCTGGTGATGGTGTCGAGTGTGAATCCCAGTCTCGGGGCACTGCTGAGCGCGCATCAGTCGATCGGGGTGCCTGAACCGCTCAAGCTGGCCGGCACCGACGAGCAGAAGAAGGCGTTCCTGCCGCGGTGCGCGGCCGGGGCGATCTCGGCGTTCCTGCTGACCGAGCCGGACGTGGGCTCGGATCCGGCCCGGCTGGCCTCCACCGCGACACCGATCGAGGACGGCGCCGCCTATGAGCTCGACGGGGTGAAACTGTGGACCACCAATGGTGTGGTGGCCGAGCTGCTGGTGGTGATGGCCCGGGTGCCCAAGGGCGACGGGCATAGGGGAGGCATCAGCGCCTTCGTGGTGGAAGCCGATTCGCCCGGGATCACCGTGGAACGCCGTAACCAGTTCATGGGGCTGCGCGGCATCGAGAACGGCGTGACCCGGCTGCATCGGGTTCGGGTGCCTGCCGAGAACCTGGTCGGGCGGGAGGGCGACGGCCTCAAGATCGCGCTGACCACCCTCAACGCCGGACGCTTGGCCATCCCCGCGATGGCGACCGGATCGGCGAAATGGTCGCTGAAGATCGCCCGGGAGTGGTCCCGCGAACGGGTCCAGTGGGGCAAGGCGGTCGGCGAGCATGAGGCCGTCGCCAAGAAGATCGCGTTCATCGCCGCCACCAGCTACGCCTTGGAGGCGGTTCTGGAACTGTCCGGTCAGATGGCCGACGAGGGCCGCAACGACATCCGGATCGAGGCGGCGCTGGCCAAGTTGTGGTCCAGCGAGATGGCCTGCGTTGTCGCCGACGAGCTGCTGCAGATTCGCGGTGGGCGCGGCTATGAGACCGCCGAGTCGCTTGCGGCGCGCGGAGAACGCGCGGTGCCGGTGGAACAGCTGGTGCGGGACCTGCGGATCAACCGGATCTTCGAAGGGTCCAGCGAGATCATGCGCCTGTTGATCGCGCGCGAGGCCGTCGACGCCCACCTGAGTGCCGCCGGGGAGCTGGCCAACCCCAAGGCCGATCTGCGGCAGAAGGCCAAGTCCGCCGTCGATGCCAGCGGGTTCTACGCAAAGTGGTTGCCGCAACTGGTTTTCGGGGAAGGGCAACGGCCCACCGGGTACCACGAGTTCGGCCGATTGGCGACGCATCTGCGCTTCGTCGAACGGCACTCACGCAAGCTGGCGCGAAACACCTTCTACGGCATGGCCCGGTGGCAGGCCGGCATGGAGAAGAAGCAGGGGTTCCTCGGGCGTGTCGTGGATATCGGGGCGGAGCTGTTCGCTATGGCAGCCGCGTGCGTGCGCGCAGAGGCGCAGCGAGTGGCCGGCCGGGCCCAAGGCGAGCACGCCTATCAGCTGGCCGACGCGTTCTGCGAGCAGTCCCGGCTGCGGGTCGAGGCGTTGTTCGCCGCGTTGTGGACCAACACCGACAGCACGGACGCCCAGTTGGCCCACGCGGTGCTGCAGGATCACCACACCTGGCTCGAAGAGGGCATCCTCGATCCCTCCGAGGGCACCGGACCATGGATCGCCCACTGGGAACCGGGCGCGTCGGCCGAATCCGATCTGGCCCGGCGCGTGCTGGCGGGCTCCACCGCGCACCGCGCCTGAGTCAGCGAGCAATTGGTCTGACCACTAGACCTCTGACCAATCTGGCGTTAGGGTGGGGCTCATGGCCCTGCAGCCGATCACCCGGCAGTCCATACCTGACGAGATCTTCGCCCAACTCGCCCGTCAGGTGCTCACGGGCGACCGGACGCCGGGGGAGACCCTGCCCAGCGAGCGGACCCTGTCCGAGGCGCTCGGGGTATCGCGGGCCGCCGTTCGGGAAGCGCTGAGTCGCCTGGACCGCGCGAACCTCATCCACGTCCGCCAGGGCGGATCCACCGTGGTCCGCGATTTCCGCGCCGAGGCCGGTTTCGACGTGCTGCCGCTGCTGCTCGCGCACGGCGGCGACGTGGACCGTGCCACGTTGGCCAGCGTGATCGAGGCCCGCGCCATCATCGGTCCGCAGGTGGCCGCGCTGGCGGCTGCTCGCGCCGACGATGACGCCCGTGCCCGTCTGCACACCCTGGTCGCCGAGCTGGCGGCGGAAGCCGACCCCGTGCAACGGATGTGGCGTGCCCTTGGGTTCTGGGAGCTCATCGTGGACAGCGCCGACTCGATCGCGTTCCGGCTGCTGTTCAACACCTTGCGTCACGCGTACGTCCCCGCACTCGACGTGCTCGTCAACGTGATGGCCGCCGAGGTCGACGATATCGGGCACTACCGATCGCTCGCGGAGGCCATTGGCGCCGGCGACCAGGAAGCCGCCCGCCGGACCGCCGCGGCGATGCTCGGACTGGGCAGCTCCGCCTTCACCGAACTCATCAAGGCGCTGGAGGACCAGCGATGACCCGCAAGCAGCTGACACTGCGTGAAGCATTCGCCGAGTTCGCCCACCACCCAACCCCCTGGATGCTTCTCGCCTGGGTGGGCGCCCTGCTGGCGGCACGTCTGGCGGTGGGCGGCTGGTCTGTCGTCGATGTGATCATTTCCGTTGCGCTCGTCGGGTTTTCGCCTATGGGTGAATGGTTGATCCACACCGGAATCCTGCATTGGCGACCGCGCCAACTGGCGGGCGTCAAGATCGACTCCCGGCTGGCTCGCGACCACCGCCTGCATCACCGGGACCCGCGGGACATTCCGCTGATCTTCATTCCGTGGCGCAGTCTGATCGTGATCATCGTCGGGCTGACGTCGCTGGCGCTTCTCGCACCCGGGAACACCGGAAAATGGCTGACGTTCGCGCTCACCATCGCGACGTTCCTGGTGTTCTACGAATGGATTCACTACCTCGTCCACACCGATTACAAGCCGCGCCATGCGATCTACCGCGCGGTGTGGCGAAACCACCGGTACCACCACTTCAAGAACGAGAAGTACTGGTTCACCGTGACCAGCTCCGGCACCGCGGACCGGCTGATGGGCACCTACCCGGACCCGCTCAAGGTCAAATCATCACCGACCGTGCGAAACCTGCACGCGCCGACGGCAACCGGCTGACCAGCGCGTCGCCCGTGAACGTGGCACCCTGGTACTCATGGCCAGCTACCTCGCCGGCGGCGATTTCCAGCGCGACACCAACTACATCTCCACCCGGATCACCGCCGATGGGCGCGACGGGTATCCCGTCGAACCGGGCCGGTACCGGCTGGTCGTCGCGCGGGCCTGCCCGTGGGCCAATCGCACTATCATCGTGCGGCGGCTGCTCGGGCTGGAAAAGGTTATCTCCATAGGCTTTTGCGGGCCCACCCACGATCAGCGCAGCTGGACCTTCGACCTGGACCCCGGTGGCGTCGACCCGGTACTGCAGATCCCTCGGCTGCAGGACGCGTACTTCAAGCGCATTCCGGACTATCCCAAGGGCATTACCGTTCCGGCGATGGTCGATGTGCCCACCGGCGCGGTGGTCACCAACGACTTCGCCCAGATGACCCTGGACTTCTCCACCGAGTGGACGGCCTATCACCGTGACGGGGCTCCGCAGCTGTATCCCGAACCGCTGCGCGACGAGATCGACACGGTAGCCAGGCGGATCTACACCGAAATCAACAACGGGGTGTACCGGTGCGGGTTCGCCGGCACCCAGGAGGCCTACGACGCGGCCTACGACCGGCTTTTCACCGCGCTGGACTGGGTCAGCAACCGCTTGGCTGATCAGCGATACCTGGTGGGGGACAGCATCACCGAGGCCGATGTGCGACTGTTCACCACGCTGGCCCGGTTCGACCCGGTCTATCACGGACATTTCAAATGCAACCGGCAGAAGCTGTCCGAGATGCCGGTGCTGTGGGCCTACGCTCGGGATCTGTTTCAGACGCCCGGGTTCGGCGACACCACCGACTTCGTCCAGATCAAACAGCACTACTACATCGTGCACGCGGACATCAATCCGTCGCGGATCGTTCCCGATGGGCCGGATTTGGCGAATTGGCTCCTCCCGCATGGGCGAGAAGCGCTGGGCGGCAGGCCGTTCGGGGACGGGGCCCCGCCGGGGCCGGTTCCGGCCGACGAGCGGGTGCCGGCCGGTCACGGAGCTCAGCAGCCCTAGCGGCGGCCCCAGAGCAGCCCCACCGCCCATTCGGCGTGCGGTGCCGCGAACTGCTCGCCGGTGTCGCGATCGGTGACCAAGGTGAGTAGCTGTACCACCAGACCCCGCAGCGGACCGCGCTGCGGGTCCACCGTCGGGACGGTCACCGCCAAGGTGCTGCCCGCTGGATACATCTTGTCGGTGGTGTCGGCCGGGTTGTCGTAGAGCCGCAGCAGCCGCCACGGCGCCCGGCCGATGGTGTCGTCGACCGCGAGTTGGATCGGATGGCGTGAGTCGACCGCCAGCTGGCCCCGCGACTCGGTCAGCATGCAGGCGTTGAGGTCGAGGACATCGCAGTACAGGTAGGGGCCGGCGTGGGTGAGGTGCCCGTTGGAGTAGGCGCTGATCTGGGGCGGCGTCGGCTCGTCGGTTCGGCTGAACCACCAGGTGGCGAACCCGGCGAGCGCAGCCACCGCCACCACCAGCACCGTCAGCAGCACTGCCGTCGAGCGCTTCACCTGTACGTCATCCCTGTCTGGCCGGATCGAGGCGGGCGCCGTCCTGCTCGATCAGCACCGGACGGTTGCCCCCCAGTCCGGGGATCAACGAGTCGCCGTGGAACGACAGGATGGTCTGGGCCAAGCCCGGGATCAGCAGAGCGGTGATCGCGGTGAAGCCCACCCACAGGTCGGTGTATACCAGCACCCCCAGCGCACCGCCGAGTACCCAGGCCAGTTGCAGGGTGGACTCGGTGCGGCCGAACGCCGACGCCCGCGACTCCTCGGGCAGGTCGTCCTGCAGCGCGGCGTCCAGCGAGGCCTTCGCGATCGCACTGGCGCCCGCGGTGACCAGGGTGGTGATCGCCGCCATCGCCAGGGTTCCGGCCACCGCCGCCGCCAGTCCGACGGCGGTCACCGCCATGGTGCAGCGCACCACCAGCACCGCCGGTCGACCGAGTTTCAGCCGGGCGCTGGTGAAGTTGCCGCCGAAATTCCCCACCCCGGCGGCCGCGCCGATCAGGCCGAGAATGCCCAACTGCACCCAACCGTTGGCGTCGTGTTGCTTGGCCACGAATGCCGGGTACAGGAACAGGAAACCGACCATCACCTTGATGGTGCAGTTGCCCCACAGCGCGGCGATGATGTTGCGGCCCAGCGGTTGCCGCAACGGCTGGCTCAGTGCGTCGCCGGCCCGCCGGAACTGTTCGGGCCAGCTGCGGCGCCGTTCGTCGAAGCGGTAGCTCAGGGTGGTCGGGACCTCGCCGGCGGTCACCTCCACCCACCGCGGGATCCGCATCGCCAGGGCCGCCCCGGCCACCGAGACCGCGACCACCACGAACAGCGCCCCGGGCAGCTGCAGCAACCGGGTGAAGACGTACTCGGCGCCCGCGGCCACACCGCCGCCGACGATCGTTCCGCCGAGCAGACCGAACATGGTCAGTCGGGAGTTGACCCGAACCAGATCGATCGACGGCGGCATCACCCGTGGTGTGACCGCGCTGCGCAGCACCGTGAACGACTTCGACAGCACCATCATGGCCAGCGCGCACGGATAGAGCACCCAGGAGCCGAAGGTGCCGGCGGCGCCGTCGTAATTGGCGATCAGCACCAGGGCCAGCGCGGTGCGCAGCACGAACGCCCACGCCAGCGCCGCACGCCGGCCGTGCTGGATTCGGTCCAGGGCGGGACCGATCAGCGGGGCGACCACCGCGAACGGGGCGATCGTGACCAGCAGGTACAGCGCCACCCGGCCCTTGCTCTCCCCGGCGGCCGCGGCGAAGAACAAGGTGTTGGCCAGCGCCACGGCCATGGCCGCGTCCACCGCGAAGTTGGCCACCACCGGCCAGGTCAGTGCGGTCAGCCCGGACTTGTCGGCGCCGTCGGCGGTGGCGGCCCGCTGCACCAGCCCGTACATCCGGTAGCCCATTTCGCGGCTGCGGGCCGCGGCGGCCCGGGGGACCGTGAAGCGGTCGCCGGTGCCGGGTTCGTCGGGCGGGTTCTGCCGGCGCGGGGCCTCGGACTGGTTGCGCAGCGGCGGCAGGTAGCGGTTGGCGCTGGGCATGGGCTTGCGGGGCCGTTGGTCGCCCGTGTTGTGGCTGGGGTAGTTGGCCATACCGGGGTGCGCGCCGGCGGACCCGTTGCCGCGCCCGCGGCCGGTGGCCGGGGGCTGACGGCGCCGCCGGCCCGGCTCGGGATGATCACGCCGCCGTGCAGACACACCGCGATTCTTCCCTATGTTCGTCGCCGGCCCGCGCAGGCCGTGATCGTGCCTGCATGTGGCTGAGCGGGCCGCGCTGCGGCAGTATTAGGGGCGTCATTGAACGGAAGGGACCCGCGTGACCGGACCCAGCGCAGAATCAGCCACCGCGACCGTCGCCGTACCCACGGTGCTGGCCGCGGCCGTGGAACAGGCCCGCACGGCCGTCGCCGAGTTCAGCGGCGCCGACACCGTCGGTGAGCACCTGGGGGTCGACTACGAGGATGCGTCCGCCGCCACCCACCGGTTCGGCGCCCTGCTGCCCGGCTATCGGGGCTGGCAGTGGGCCGTCGTGGTGGCCGCCGGCCCGGGCGCCGCGCACCCCACGGTCAGCGAGGTGGTGCTGGTTCCCGGCCCGACGGCGCTGCTGCCCCCGGAATGGGTGCCCTGGGACCAGCGGGTCCGGCCCGGCGACCTGGGGCCGGGGGACCTGCTGGCACCGCCCGCCGACGATCCGCGATTGGTCCCGGGCTATATCTCCAGCGGTGACCCGCAGCTCGACGAGGTGGCCGGCGAACTCGGCTTGGGCCGACGCTGGCTGATGAGCCCGGTGGGCCGCGCCGAGGCGGCGCAGCGCTGGCATGACGGCGAGTACGGTCCGGATTCGGCGATGGCGCGGTCCACCAAACGGGTCTGCCGCGACTGCGGCTTCTATCTGCCACTCTCCGGTGAGCTGGGCACGATGTTCGGGGTCTGTGGCAACGAGATGTCCGCCGACGGCCATATGGTCGACTGCGGGTACGGCTGCGGCGCCCACAGCGACACCCCGGCGCCGGCCGGCACCGGTTCCCCGGCATATGAGCCCTACGACGACGGCGTGCTGGAGATCCTGGAGAACGTTGACGTCACCGCGGTCCCCGCGGCCGAGCCTGCCGCGGCGGAACCGGCCGAAGCGGTCGCCGAGGCCCCGGCCGAGACGGTGGAGTCGGTGACCGAAGCCCAGGTCGAGACGCCCGCCGAGACAGAAGCGGTGCCGGAACCGGACGAGGCCACAACCGGCGCCGAGACCACAACCGAGGCCGAGGCCACCACCGACGCGGAGGCCGTCGTCGAGGCACCCGCCGAGATTCCGGGGGAGCCCGACGAGCCGGGCGAACCGGAGCTGCCCTAGCCGAAGTTGAACAGGTACTCGCCCGGGAGTACCACGGCCATGTTGAAGACGGTGTTGATCACCAGTCCCGGCAGGCCGAGCACATAGTTGATGATGTCCTGCGGGATGGAGACCGCCGCACTGAAGGCCATCCCGAAGTCGAGGTTGATGAGGCTGTTGACGACGTCCTGGACGTTGTTGAAGAACGTCACGGGCAGGCTGAACAGGCTGTTGAAGAATCCTTGGGCCGCAGCCAATTCCGCGTTGAACAGACCGACGAAATCGAATGCCGCGGCAGCGCCCGGGATGTCGAACACCTCGGCAGCGCCTGGGATGTCGAACACCTCGGCGGTGTCGGGCACATCGAATGCCGCGGCGAGGGCTTCGAGGTTGGGGAGGGTGTCGACAACGGCGCTGCCGGCCAGCGCCACCTCGGCCGATACCGCGGCCGCGGCGCGGGTGCTGATCTCGGGTTGCGCTGCCACCGGGGTCAGACCGGCGGCCAGCAGGACCGCGGTGGCGGCGACGAGGCTCGACGGTCGCGAGCCGGATTTCACGGTTTCCATGGCTTCCTCCTCCCAGTTGCGAGGGACCTTACTCCGCCGCCAACGAGGCGTCAGCCGTTCTCGGCGGCTGCCTTGATCCTGCTCAGCGAGGCATTCATACCGTCGACCAGCTCCTGCTCGAAGCTGGGCGTCCCGCCCATGAACTTGCCCACCAAAAACGCCGACACCGCGGTGGTTTCGCCGTTCTCGACCTGCCGGCTCTCGACGACCCGGGTGCCGTTGGCAGTCGGTTCCAGTTCATAGCTCCACACGCTGCGGTTCTCGCTGACCCGGAAAGCAAGCTTGCGCTCCGGGACGAACTCGGTGATGACCGAGCTGGTGGGCCAGAACATCCGGCCGCGCCGGTTGAAGTTGATCGTGCGGGTGCCCGGGCGCACCGCACCCAGCGGCTTCATGAACCGACACTGAGGGCTCCACTCCGGCATCCGCTTGAAGTCGGAGATCAGGCTCCAGACCTTGTCCACCGGTGCGTTGATGTCGATCTCTGCCTTCAACAGCGGGGCTGCCATCGCATTCCTCCTCTTATCGCCTCTGCAAACTCTATTCGAGTTCCACTCCGGTTTGGGCACCGCGGGCGCCGCGCCGCGCCCCGCTGCGCTGCACCAGGAAGATCGTGGTGCCCAGCACGCCGACGCCCAGTCCCGCCAGGCTCACCGGACGCCACGACTCAAGGGCGGGCACCGCGAACGCGGCGACGGTTGCACAGCCGAAGCCGGCGATCCCGGCACCGATCACGGGCCAGACCCGTACCAGGGCGGTCGGCAGCGGCGGGGGTTCGGGCGTCTGAGGGATCATCGCCGTTGACGTTAGCGCCTCGCCGGGCTCGTGCGGCAGTCCCAGCTTCCCCTCTCCTCCGTCGAGCCTCGCTGAACCGCCGGTAAGGTTCCCGCAATGGCCAGGGTCCTCGACGTCGTCGACATCGACGACCCGCGCGATTCCCGCTTGGATGACTTCCGCGACCTGAACAGCATCGATCGCCGCCCGGACCTGCCCACCGGCAAGGGTCTGGTGATCGCCGAAGGGGTGCTGGTGGTGCAGCGGATGCTGGCCTCCCGCTTCACGCCGCGGGCGCTGTTGGGCACCGACCGCCGGCTGACGGAGTTGACGCCCGACCTGGCCGCGCATGACGCGCCGGACGTTCCCTACTACCGGGTGTCCGCCGAGGTGATGGCCGAGGTGGTGGGGTTTCACCTCAACCGCGGCGTGCTGGCCGCGGCGTCACGGGTGCCGGAGCCGGCGGTGGCCGAGGTGGTCGCCGGCGCCCGGACGATCGCGGTGCTCGAGGGCGTCAACGATCACGAGAACCTCGGCTCGATCTTCCGTAACGGCGCCGGGCTGGGCGTGGACGCGGTGGTTTTCGGCAGCGGCTGCGCCGACCCGCTCTACCGGCGTGCGGTGCGGGTCTCGATGGGCCATGCCCTGCTGGTGCCGTTCGCCCGTTCGGCGGACTGGCCCGGGGACCTGGTGATGCTGCGCGAGCGCGGATTTCGGCTGCTGGCTATGACGCCGGACCCGCAGGCCCAGATGTTGTCGAGCGCCCTGGCGTCGGTACGCGACGAGCCGGTGGCGGTGCTGGTCGGCGCGGAGGGGCCGGGCTTGTCGGAGACCGCGATGCGCGCCAGTGACATGCGAGTCCGCATCCCGATGTCGCGGGGCACCGACTCGCTCAACGTAGCGACCGCCGCCGCGCTGGCGTTCTACGAGCGCATTAGGCTGCCGGAATGACACCCACCCAAAGCACGCCGTGGGCAACGGGTTTGACGGTCGCGGGGTTTGTCGCGGGAGTGACCGGGACCGCCATCACGGTGCTGACCCTGGGGCTGATGCGGGTCCACCCCGCGGTGGCGGTCGTGCTCAACCTGATCGCGGTGGGCGGGCTGGCGCCCACGGCGTGGGGCTGGCGGCACACGCAGGTACTGCGGTGGTTGGCGTTGGGCGCCGGAATCGGCGTGGTGGGGGCGTGGCTGGTGCTGCTGGCGCTGGCCGCTCAGCGCTGACCGGTCGAACGCACCCCGAGCAGGACGTCCTCCCACCCCGGAACCGGCGGCTTGCTGCGGCGGGCGCGGGTCCCCGAACGCTGCTGGACCGGCTCCTCCTCGACTGCGGGCGGGGCGGCCGGCTCCTCGAAGTCCAGTTCGGCGACCGCGGCGACCGGCCGGAGCGGGCGGTCGAAGTTCGGGTCGATCAACTCCATGGCCGCGTCGTCGACGGCGGTCACCGTCCCGCCGTGCGCGCCGGGTGCGAACCGGAAGTGGGCGACGTTGTCGGAGCGCCCGGCCTTCCAGGCCAGCTGCACCGTCCAGCGCCCGTCGTCGTTGCGCCAGGCGTCCCAGCTGCTGTTGTCGGCGCCGAGCCCCCGAGCAACCAGGGCGGAGGTGACAACCTCCAGCAGCGTCGGTACCGCCGGGCCGTCGGAGAGCACCGGGTGGGCGGCGGTCGCCAGTTCCGCGGCCCGGGACCGCTCCAGCAGCACCGGGTGGGCGAAGCGTTCCACCCGGGAGACGTCCACACCGGCCGCGGCGGCCACCTGTTCGACCGATGCGCCGGCGCGGATTCGCGCCTGGATGTCCTTGGGTCGCAGCATGCTGCTGCCCATGTCGGCCGGGGCCTGGCCGACTCGGTGGCCTTCGCCGCGTACCGCGCCACGCAGCCGGTCGTCGATGCGCAGCCGGAACATGTCGGTGCTTTCGTCCTCGTCACCGGCGCTTTCGCAGATGATGTGCTTGCCGTCGACGTCGAGGCCTATGGCTCTGAATTCCCGCATGACTTCTCCTTGCGAAGGCCCGGTTAGGTGCGGACTCTAGTCCAGTCGGGAGCCCGGCCCGCGGTGACACGCGGGCGTTATAACGATCCGATTACGGCGGTTCAGCGAGGCTCGACGGAGGAGAGGCGAAGCTGGGACCGCCGCATGGGCACGGCGGTTCAGCGAGGCTCGACGGAGGAGAGGTGAAGCTGGGACCGCCGCATGGGCACGGCGGTTCAGAGCCGCTCGACGACCCAGTCCACGCACTGTGTCAGCGCGCTCACGTCGTCGGGCTCCACCGCCGGGAACATCGCGACCCGCAGCTGGTTGCGGCCCAGCTTGCGGTAGGGCTCGGTGTCGACGATGCCGTTGGCCCGAAGCACCTTGGCCACCGCCGCCGCGTCCACCTCGTCGGTGAAGTCGATGGTGCCCACCACCTGCGACCGCAGCGCCGGGTCGGCGACGAACGGCGTGGTGAACGGCCGGGACTCGGCCCAGGAGTACAGCCGCTGCGCCGAATCCGCGGTGCGCTTGACCGCCCAGTCCAGCCCGCCGTTGCCCAGCAACCAGTCCAGCTGCTCGGCCAGCAGCGCCAGGGTGGCGATCGCCGGCGTGTTGTAGGTCTGGTTCTTGGAGCTGTTGTCCACCGCGATCGGCAGCGACAGGAACTCCGGCACCCAGCGGCCGGAGGCGGCGATCGCCTCGATGCGGGCGAGCGCGGCCGGGCTCATGATGGCCAGCCACAGTCCGCCGTCGGAGGCGAAGTTCTTCTGCGGCGCGAAGTAGTAGGCGTCGGTCTCGGTGATGTCGACCGGCAGACCGCCGGCTCCGGACGTCGCATCGATCACGACCAGCGCGTCACCGGCGCCGCTGGGCCGGCGCACCGGCACCGCCACCCCGGTCGAGGTCTCGTTGTGTGCCCAGGCGATCACGTCGACGGACGGGTCGGACTGCGGCTCGGGGGCACTGCCCGCATCGGCCTTGATGATGATCGGGTCGCCCACGAACGGGTTCTTGGCCACCGCCGAGGCGAACTTGGCGCTGAACTCGCCGTAGGTCAGGTGCAGGGAGCGCTTGTCGACCAACCCGAACGCCGCCGCGTCCCAGAACGCCGTGGACCCGCCGTTGCCCAGCACCACCTCGTAGCCGTCGGGTGCGGAGAACAGCTCCCGCAACCCGCTGCGGACACGGCCGACCAGGTCTTTGACCGGCGCTTGCCGGTGCGACGTGCCGAACAGCGGCGCTGCCGTGGTGACCAGCGCGTTCAACTGCTCCGGACGCACCTTGGAGGGCCCGCAGCCGAACCGGCCGTCGGCGGGCTTGATGGTGTCCGGGATTGTGAGCTGCTCAGCCATGGTGCCTAGCGTAGACAGCGGCCCCAGCTGCCTCGCAGGGCAGGTTTATTGTGATGTGCGTCACCCGAATGACTCGACACCTGTCACGCCCACAGTGTGGGATCCGAGCCTGGACGGGTAGCCGATACCTGCGGTACCGTTATACATAACGCTGGTAAATGTAAACGTCTGGTGGAGGTGTCCCCAAATGGCTCAGAAAACAGCCCGAACCCGCATCGTGCGTCGGTGGCGAGCCAACATGGAAGTGGCCGACGACACCAAGTACGTCGACATGCTCAACACCCTGTCGGAAGGCTCGGTGCGACGGAATTTCAACCCGTACACCGACATCGACTGGGACAGCCCCGAGTTCAAGGTCACCGACAACGACCCGCGCTGGATTCTGCCGGGCACCGACCCGATCGGGCGGCACTGGTGGTACCAGTCCCAGCCCGAAGACGTCCAGATCAAGATCGGCATGTGGCGCCAGGCCAACGTCGCCAAGGTCGGGCTGCACTTCGAGTCCATCCTGATCCGTGGCCTGATGGAGTACGCGTTCTGGGTGCCCAACGGCTCCCCGGAGTACCGCTACTGCCTGCACGAGGCGGTCGAAGAGTGCAACCACACCATGATGTTCCAGGAGATGGTGAACCACATCGGTGCCGATGTGCCCGGTATGCCGCGGTTGCTCAAGTGGGTGCAGCCGTTCATCCCGCTGGTCGCCGGCCCGCTGCCGATCCCGTTCTGGTTCGGCATCCTCGCCGGTGAGGAGCCCATCGACCACATCCAGAAGAGCATCCTGCGGGAGGGCAAGACCCTGCACCCGATCATGGAGCGGGTGATGGCCATCCACGTGGCCGAGGAGGCGCGGCACATCTCGTTCGCGCATGAGTACCTGCACAAGCGCATCCCGGACCTGGCGCGCCGCAAGCGGTTCTGGCTGTCGATCTACGTGCCGATCGTGATGCGGATCCTGTGCTCGGCGATCGTGGTGCCGCCCAAGGCGTTCTGGCGCGAGTTCGACATTCCGCGTGAGGTGCGCAAGGAGATCTTCTTCGGCTCGCTGGAAGCCCGGCAGATGCTGCAGGACATGTTCGGCGACGTCCGGATGCTGTGCCACGACACCGGCCTGATGAACCCGGTCGCCAAGCTGGTGTGGCGGATCTGCCGGATCCACGGCGCCCCGTCCCGGTTCCGCAGCCAGCCGCAGCGCGCGCACCTGGCGCCGGTCGCGGCTGCCTGACCCACCGCCAGATGCCGCACGTTATCACCCAGGCGTGTTGTAACGACGCGTCCTGTGTCTTCGCCTGTCCGGTCAACTGCATCCACCCGACGCCGGATGAGCCCGACTTCGCCACGTCGGAGATGCTCTATATCGACCCGGATGCCTGTGTGGACTGCGGCGCCTGCGTGCGGGCCTGCCCGGTGGGCGCGATCGTTCCGCACACCAAGGTTGCGGCCGAACAGCTGCCTTTCGTGGAGATCAACCGGTCCTACTACCCGGAGCGGCCGGAGGGGGTGAAGCTGCCGCCGACGTCCAAGCTGGCCCCCGTGCTGCCGGCCGCCGAGGTGCACAAGCGCGGCAAGCACCCGCTGACGGTGGCGATCGTCGGCTCCGGCCCGGCGGCCATGTACGCCGCCGACGAGCTGCTGACGCAGCCGGGTGTGCTGGTCAATATGTTCGAAAAATTGCCCACCCCTTATGGTTTGGTACGTGCCGGCGTCGCGCCGGACCATCAGCGCACCAAGCTGGCCACCCGGCTGTTCGATGAGGTCGCGGCGCGCAGGGGCTTCCAGTTCTTCCTCAACGTCGAGGTGGGCAAGCATCTGCGCCACACCGACCTGCTGGAGCTGCACCACGCGGTGCTCTACGCCTCCGGTGCGCTGCACGATCGGCGACTGGAGATCGACGGCATGGGACTGCCCGGAACGGGCACCGCGACCGAGATCGTCGGCTGGTACAACGGCCACCCCGAATTCACCGACCTGCCAGTCGATCTCAGCCATGAGCGTGTGGTGATCGTCGGCAACGGCAACGTGGCCCTGGACGTGGCGCGCATCCTCACCTCAGATCCGGACAAACTGGCCCGCACCGACATCGCCGACAACGCACTGGCGGCGCTGCGGGACTCGGCGGTCCAGGAGGTGGTGATCGTTGCCCGGCGCGGACCGGTCGCCTCTGCGTTCACCCTGCCGGAACTGGTGGGCCTGACCCAGACTTCCGAGGTGGTGCTCGACGCCGAGGATCACGCCCGGGTCCGCAATGACCTGGCGACCGCGGAGGACAATCTCACCCGGCAGAAACTGGAGGTCCTGGCCAAGCTGGGCGATGCGGCGGCGCCGATCACCCGCCCCCGGATCCGGTTCGCCTACGAACTGACCCCGGTGCGGGTCCTCGGTGAAAAGCGGGCCACCGCGGTCGAGTTCAGCGTGACCGGGACCGATCAGCAGCGCCGGATCGACGCCGGTCTGGTGCTGACCTCGATCGGCTACCACGGCACCCCGGTCGCCGACCTGCCGTTCGACGAGGCCGCCGGCGTGGTGCCGAATGACGAAGGCCGCGTCATCGACCCGGCGACCGGACAGCGAGTGCCGGGAGCGTACGTGTCGGGCTGGATCAAGCGCGGCACCAACGGCTTCATCGGCACCAACAAATCCGACTCGCTCAAGACGATCCAGACCCTGGCCGCGGACTACAACGCCGGCCTGCTGAGCGAACCGGTCGGCGGGCCTCGCGCGGTGGCGCGGATGGTGCACGCCCATCAGCCCGATGTCATCGACGCGGCCGGCTGGAAGGCCATCGACAAGGCCGAGATCGCTCGCGGCGAAGCGCAGGACCGGCCGCGGGTGAAGTTCACCCGGGTTGCGGACATGCTCGACGAGGTGAAGGACCACTCCGACGTGCCGCTGCTGCAGAACCTGCTCAGCGCACTGCGAGGTCGTTAACCGCGCAGACCTGAGGTATGGCTCGTCGAACGTGTACTCAGCGCGAAAAATCGGAAAAGTCGGTCTGACAACACGTTCGGCGCACGGCGGCGCAGGGCGGATCAGCCCTTGGTGAGCCGCTCCCAGCCCGCCACGGCCTCCGCGCTGCGCGGCCCCGGGCCGACATAGATCGCCGACGGACGCACCAGCTTGCCCAGCCGCTTCTGCTCCATGATGTGGGCACACCAGCCCGCGGTGCGTCCGCAGGTGAACATCGCCGGCATCATCGCCGGGGGCACCTCGGCGAAGTCCAGGATCACCGCCGCCCAGAACTCCACATTGGTCTCGATGGCCCGGTCCGGGCGACGCTCACGAAGCTCGGCCAGCGCCGCCTGCTCCAGCTCCGCGGCCACCTCGTAACGGGGCGCGGCCAGCCGCTTGGCGGTGGCCCGCAGCACCCGGGCGCGCGGGTCCTCGGCGCGGTACACCCGGTGCCCGAAGCCCATCAGCTTCTCGCCGCGGTCCAAGATGCCCTTGACCACGGCGCGGGCGTCGCCGGAGCGTTCGGCCTCCGCGACCATCGGGATCACCCGGGCCGGGGCGCCGCCGTGCAGCGGGCCGCTCATCGCACCGATCGCGCCGGACAGCGCCGCGCCGACGTCGGCGCCGGTGGAGGCGATCACCCGGGCGGTGAAGGTCGAGGCGTTCATCCCGTGCTCGGCCGCCGACACCCAGTAGGCGTCGATCGCCTCGACGTGGCGCGGGTCGGGCTCACCGCGCCAGCGGGTCATGAACCGCTCGGTGATGGTGGCGCAGTTGTCGATCGTCTGCTGGGACACCGCGGCCGCCTGACCGCGAGCCGACTGGGCGACGTAGGACAGCACCATCACCGACGCGCGGGCCAGCTGGTCGCGCGCCGTGGCGTCGTCGGTGTCCAGTAGCGGCGCAAAGCCCCACTGCGGGGCCAGCATCGCCACCGCGGCCTGGGCGTCGACGCGGACATCGCCGGTGCGCACCGACAGCTCCAGCGGCTCGGCGGGCGCCAGCGGACGGTTGAAGTCGCCGTCGACCAGCAGCGCCCACACGTCGCCGAAGGTGACCTTGCCGGCCAGATCCTCGATGTCGACGCCGCGGTAGCGCAGCGAGCCGCCGTCCTTGTCCGGTTCGGCGATTTCGGTGGTGAAGGCCACCGTGCCCTCCAGGCCGGCGACGAAGTTCTCCGGGACCGCAGCAGTCATGCAGGCGATTCTTCCACCTGGGCTCCCGGCGGTTGCTACCGGCCGGTAACACCGGCTGGAGTGCGCCGGGGCGTAGCGTTGGGCGGTGCACAGGACGGGCCCAGACAACGAGCACCTGGCGGCGATGCGAGTGGAATATCGGGAGAAGGACAACAGCGGCGACCTCGACGCGGACTGGCTCGAGGCCGGCTGGGAGGTTTTGCTGCGCAACTGGATCGGAGACGCCGAACGCGCCGGGATCTCCGAGCCCAACGCCATGGTGCTGGCGACGGTGCAGGCCGGCCGACCGGTCAGCCGCTCGGTACTGTGCAAGAACCTCGACGAGGACGGCGTCACCTTCTTCACCGACTCCGACTCCGCCAAGGCCGCCGAGCTGGCCGCGACGCCGTACGCGTCGGCGACGTTCCCCTGGTACCAGCTGGGCCGACAGGTCCACATCCGCGGACCGGTCACCATGCTCGACGAGTCGATCAGCGCTGAGTACTGGCTGCACCGTCCGCGGGCGTCCCAGTTGGGTTTCTGCGCCTCGCAGCAGTCCGAGCCGATCGCGTCGCGGGCCGCGCTGCTGGAGCAGCTGGACGCGGTGACCGCCCGGTACGACGGCGCCGAGTCGATCCCGGCGCCGTCGAACTGGCGCGGTTATCGGATCGCTCCCGAGGTGGTGGAGTTCTGGCAGGGTCGGGAAGGCCGGTTGCACAACCGGATTCGAGTGACCGGCGGGCGGGTGGAGCGGCTGCAGCCGTGAGCTCGGTGCTGCACCGGTGAGAATCTTCGCCGACACCACCCCGCTGCGCAGCCCCGATTTCCGGCGGTTGTGGGTGGCCGGGATCCCGACCGTGATCGGGGCGAACCTGACCATCTTCGCGGTGCCGGTGCAGATCTACGCGCTGACCCGAAGCTCGGCCTATGTCGGGCTGGCCGGGCTCTTCGCCCTGGTCCCGCTGATCGTCTTCGGTCTGCTCGGCGGCGCCTGGGCTGACGCGATGGACCGCCGCAAGCTGCTGATCATCGCCTCCTGCGGGCTGGCGGTGGCCTCGCTGCTGTTGTGGATCCAGGCCGCCGCGGCACTGGAGAACGTCTGGGTGGTGCTGGGCCTGCTGGCCGTTCAGCAGGGGTTCTATGCGGTCAATGCCCCGACCAGATCCGCGGCGATACCGCGGTTGGTGGCCGGTGGCGATCTGCCGGCCGCCAACTCGCTGAACATGACCGTGATGCAGTTCGGCGCGATCGTCGGGCCGTTGCTGGCGGGACTGCTGCTCGGCTGGGTGGACCTGTCCACCCTGTACCTGATCGACGCGGCGACGTGCCTGGTGCCGATCTGGGCGACGCTGCGGCTGGCCCCGATGCCGCCGACCGAGACGGCAGACTCGTCCGGCTGGGGTGTCGCGGCGGTGCTGGACGGCTTCCGCTACCTGGCCGGCAACACCGTGGTGCTGATGTCGTTCGTGGTGGACCTGATCGCGATGGTCTTGGGCCTGCCGAGGGCGCTGTTCCCGCAGATCGCCACCGCGGACTTCGGCGGGCCGGTCGAGGGCGGCACCACCGTGGCATTGCTGGCCGCCGCGATGTCGGCCGGGGCGGTGCTCGGCGGGGTGTTCTCGGGTTGGCTGCCGAGGATCAGCCGCCAGGGGCTGGCGATCGTGGTCGCGATCGTGGTCTGGGGCGTGGCCATGATCGGGTTCGGGGTCGCGGTCGCTCGCGGGGACGGGCACGCCGGTCTGGCGCTGTGGGTGGCGCTGGCGTTCCTGGCGGTCGGTGGTGCCGCGGACATGGTGTCGGCGGCGTTCCGGTCGACGATGCTGCAGCAGGTCGCCTCCGACGAGGTCCGGGGCCGCCTGCAGGGGGTGTTCACCGTGATCGTCGCCGGTGGTCCGCGGCTTGCCGACGCGGTGCACGGCGCGGCCGGCGCGGCGGTGGGGACGGCCGTGGCGGCGGCCGGCGGCGGGGTATTGGTGGTGGTCGGGGTGGTGTTCGCGGCGCTGGCGGTGCCCGCGTTCCTCGGCTACCGCCGACCCGACGGTGTTCGGCGACCGTCGCCGCCGGATGGCCGATAGGAGATACCCGCCCCCGGGCGGGCACGCCGGTCCCGAACCGACTACCTTTTCTAGTACACGCCGTGTACACCCAACCCAATCTGGTCAGCCGAATAGCGCAAAGGGGTTCCTTGTGGCCGCAACCGACGACTCCGCCACTCTCCGGTATCCGGGCGGCGAGCTAGAGCTGCCAATCGTGAAAGCCACCGAGGGGTCCGACGGCCTGGCCATCGGTTCGCTGCTCGCGAAGACCGGCTTCACCACGTTCGACAACGGCTACGCCAACACCTCGCCGGTCAAGAGCGCCATCACCTACATCGACGGCGACGCCGGCATCCTGCGCTACCGCGGCTACCCGATCGAGCAGCTGGCCGAGAAGTCGACCTTCATCGAGGTCAGTTACCTGCTGATCTACGGCGAGCTGCCCACCGCCGAGAAGCTGGCCGAGTTCACCGGCCGGATCCAGCGGCACACCATGCTGCACGAGGACCTGAAGCGGTTCTTCGACGGCTTCCCGCGCAACGCCCACCCGATGCCGGTGCTGTCCAGTGTGGTCAACGCGCTCAGCGCCTACTACCAGGACTCGCTGGACCCGTCGGACAACGACCAGGTGGAGCTGTCGACCATCCGGCTGCTGGGCAAGCTGCCCACCATCGCCGCCTACGCCTACAAGAAGTCGGCCGGCCAGCCGTTCCTGTACCCGGACAACTCGCTGAGCCTGGTGGAGAACTTCCTGCGGATGACGTTCGGCCTGCCTGCCGAGCCCTACGAGGCCGACCCCGAGGTCGTTCGGGCCCTGGACATGCTGTTCATCCTGCACGCCGACCACGAGCAGAACTGCTCGACGTCGACGGTGCGGCTGGTGGGCTCCTCGCGGGCCAACCTGTTCACCTCGATCTCCGGCGGCATCAACGCGTTGTGGGGCCCGCTGCACGGTGGCGCCAACCAGGCGGTGCTGGAGATGCTGGAGCAGATCCGCGACGACCAGCAGGGCAATGTCTCCGACTTCGTCCGCAAGGTCAAGGACCGCGAAGACGGCGTCAAGCTGATGGGCTTCGGCCACCGGGTCTACAAGAACTACGACCCGCGGGCGCGCATCGTCAAGGAGCAGGCCGACAAGATCCTGGGCAAGCTCGGCGGCGATGACGAGCTGCTCAACATCGCCAAGGACCTCGAAGAGGCCGCGCTGACCGATGACTACTTCATCGAGCGCAAGCTCTACCCGAACGTCGACTTCTACACCGGACTGATCTACCGGGCGATCGGCTTCCCGGCCCAGATGTTCACCGTGTTGTTCGCGCTCGGCCGGTTGCCCGGCTGGATCGCGCACTGGCGCGAGATGCACGACGAGGGCGACAGCAAGATCGGCCGGCCCCGCCAGATCTACACCGGCTACACCGAACGCGACTACGTCGGCATCGGCGGTCGGTAGCCACCGTGACGAACTCGGCCAAGCCCCAGATCACCGTCCCGACCGGCCCGGCCCCGGCTGAGCTGGTCATCGAGGACATCGTCGTCGGGGAAGGTGCGGAGGCCGCCCCGGGGGCGGTCGTCAACGTGCACTACCTCGGCGTCGACTACGACAGCGGCGCAGAGTTCGACAGTTCCTGGAACCGCGGCGAATCCCTGGAGTTTCCGCTGGACGGGCTCATCGCCGGCTGGCAGGACGGCATCCCGGGGATGAAGGTGGGCGGCCGGCGTCAACTGGTGATCCCGCCCGAGCTGGCCTACGGGCCGGCCGGCACCGGGCATCCGTTGGCGGGCAAGACCTTGGTCTTCGTGATCGACCTGCTCGGCACCCGCTGAGTGCGTGCCCGGCTGATCGGGGCGGCGCTGGCCGCGGTGCTGCTCGGTGCCATCGGTTACGGCCTGCTGGGCCGCGCGCACCACGAAGGCGCTGAACCCGGCGCGGGCCCCGCGGTCCCGGCACCCGTATCGGTCATCCGCCATGGCAGCGAGATCACCGTGGCCGGCGACGTGGCCGATCCGGCGGCCAGACGAGCGCTGTTGGACGCGGTGATCACCTCCAGCGAGGATGTCACCGTGATCGACCGCCTCGGGGTGGTGCCCGGAGCGCAGACACCCGAGTTCGCCGCCGCCGCACCGGTGTTCGAAGCGGCCGCCGGGCTGGATGATTTCACGTTGCTGGTCTCCGGCGACACCGTGACGCTGGGCGGTACCGCGGCGAATCAGGACGAGTCGGCCGCCGTGCAAGCCGCGGCCGAGGATGCCTGGCCGCGAGCCCACGTCGTCAACGAGGTTGCGGTCAACTCCTAGGGCAGTTCCTGGAGCGGGGAAAAGTCCACCTAAATCGACTGAACACCCCCATTAACTAATCGAAGCCCCATACACTCGCGATGTTCCTGGACACTCGGGTGTTTTTCGATCTTCAAGGAGGATCCATGCCAGGCTCCGAAAGCCGGACTGTGACTGGCTGGCGACGGGTATCGCGGTTTTACCGCCGGCCTCCCGGCTTCGGCTGGCTCTTGGCCTTGGCGGCGATTCCGTTGCTGCTCGCGCTGATCGGTCAGGGGGTGACAGATCGCTCCAAGCTCGACATCAACGGCCCCAGCGTCGCGGCGCCGTCGCTGTCGGTACCCG
This sequence comes from Mycolicibacter longobardus, assembly GCF_002102265.1. Taxonomy (GTDB): domain Bacteria; phylum Actinomycetota; class Actinomycetes; order Mycobacteriales; family Mycobacteriaceae; genus Mycobacterium; species Mycobacterium longobardum. The sequence goes on from NZ_LQPG01000020.1 coordinate 90,541, forward strand.
ACGTGAACCTGCCGGGAGTGTCGTTCGCCCCGCTGTCGATTCTGCGCAACGGCAACGTGATCACCCTCAACGGCGATCTGCCCGACATCAGTGCGCGGACCGGACTGCTCGACATGCTCAAGGGACTGTTCGGCAGCGGCGTGCAACTGGTCGACAACATCAACATCAAGCCCGGCATCAGCGCGCCCGACCTCTCCAGCCTGACCTCGGTGTTCAAGGCCGCGGTGTCCATGCCGGACTTCAAGTTCAAGATCGTCGGCGACACCGTCTCGCTGATGGGCACCGCGGCGTCCGACGCCGTCAAGTCCGCCGTCGAGGCAGCCGCCAAGCTGGCGTGGCCGAACCTCAAGCTGTCCAGCAACATTCTGGTTGACGAGGACGCCACCACGGCACCGAGCGCCAGCGCGGAGCCGAGCGCATCCGAGGCTCCGAGCGCAACCCAGGAGCCGTCTCCGACCGCGGCGGCCCCCAGCGCTTCCGCGGCGCCGAGCCCGGCCGGTGACTGCGGCAACCTGCAGGCCGACATCTCCGCCCTGATGAGCACACCGGTCACGTTCGTGACCAACGGCTACACCTTGTCGGCGGGCACTCAGCAGCAACTGAGGCAGGTGGCGGAGAAGTTGAAAGGCTGCAGCAGCGCCCGCGTGGCGGTCAACGGCTACACCGACAACACCGGCAACGACGGCATCAACGTGCCGCTGAGCGCCAGCCGGGCCAAGTCGGTCGCCGACTTCCTGGTGGCGCAGGGCGTGTCCGCGGACAACGTCACGTCCAAGGGGTTCGGATCGGCCGACCCGGTCGCCAGCAACGCGACACCGGATGGCCGCGCCCAAAACCGTCGCGTCGCGATCACCGTTAGCTAAGGAGAGTCTTCGATGGATTTTGTCATTCACTGGCTGTGGTATCTGCTGGCGTTCGCGGCGGGGTCGGCAGTCGCCTGGTTGCTCACGATTGTGTCGATCCGCCGCACCAGCAGGGAAGAAGCCATCGCGGCCCTGCCCGGCTCGCGTGAGATAGGAGCTCACTGATGCACGGCGCCAATTGCTGGTTGATGGGTCTGTCATTTCTGCTGGGTCTGCTGTTGACCTTCGCGTTCACCGTCCGGCGGGTCAGACGCGAGGTGCCGGTGTCGGCAACGTTGGGCGGTGCCGCGAGTGCGCCGACGACACCGATCCCGGCCGCGGGCGCCGCTGCGGGCGCGGCGGCCCCGGCAGCGAAGCTGGCCGGCGGCGCGGTGCCCTCGGAGGCCGAAACCACCGAGATCGCAGTCGGCGGAGCGCCTTACGGCGAGGGCTCGGCGCGGGCGGGCGCGGGCGGCAGCGGCCCGACCGGCTGGACGATCAAGGGCAACGAGGACTCGATGCTCTACCACACCCTGGACAGCCCGTGGTATGGGCAGACCATCGCCGAGGTGTGGTTCCGGGAGGAGAAGACCGCCGAGGCGGCCGGCTTCACCCGCTGGGACAAGGGCAAGGCGAAGAGTGGCGGTGCCGCGGGTCTGGTCGGGTCGGTCGAGGAGGTTCCGCCCGGCCCGTACGGTCCCGGATCCACCAAGGCCGGCCCCGGTGGCAGCGGCCCGGCCGGCTGGACGGTCAAGGGCAACGAGGACTCGATGCTCTACCACGGCCCGGCGAGTCCCGCCTACGACGCGACGGTCGCCGAAGTCTGGTTCAAGGACGAGGAGACGGCCGCGGCGGCTGGCTTCGCGCGTTGGGACAGCTGGCGCAAGAAGAAGTGACGCCCCGGCGGGGCAGTTGAAACCCTGCCGGTGCGCCCACCATTTCACCGGAACCCGACTGGTCAACGTGGGTTGCCGGGTTGCCTGAGCGGGTCGGTCGCAGTCCACGCCGAACCAGCGGCACTTGACATGGTCGCGATATTCGAATGCCATCAGGGTGTTCGGGAACCACGCTGACGGCGGAGGCGGATCGTGACTGCACACACTGACCATGAGGTCCTGATCATCGGAGCCGGCTTCGGCGGCATCGGCGCCGCCGTGGAGCTGACCAAGGCCGGCATCGACGACTTCCTCATCATCGACAAGAACGCCGGTATCGGTGGAACCTGGTGGGCGAACACTTATCCTGGTGTGGCGGTGGACATCCCGTCGATTTACTACAGCTTCTCCTACGCGCCACCCAAGAAGTGGACGCGCATGTTCGCACCCGGCGCCGAGGTTCAGCAGTACGCCGAGCAGGTCGTCGATTCCTTCGGGCTGCGTTCGCGGATCAAGCTGAACACCGCGGTGGACTCCGCGGACTGGGACGAGGACGATCAGGTGTGGCGAGTTCGCCTGCGGTCCGGCCAGACGCTGGCCGCCCGGTTTCTGATCGGCGCGGTGGGTGCGCTGGAGAACCCGCAGATGCCCGACATCGCCGGAATCGACGACTTCGCCGGCAAGATCGTGCACACCGCCCGCTGGGACCACGACTTCGACTACGCGGGTAAGCGGATCGCCGTCATCGGCACGGGCGCCACCGCGCTTCAGCTGATCCCGGAACTGGCCGACATCGCCGCGCAGCTCACCGTTTTCCAGCGCACACCGATCTGGGTGGCGCCCAAGGCGGATTTCCCGATCCCCTCGGTGGTCAACACCGCGCTGCTGCGCCTGCCGGCCGTGCGGCGCGCGCTGCGTGCCGCGATCACCCTGGGCATCGATTCCGGGATCACCGGGATCGGGGTGTTCCATGACCGGGTGCCGTTCCTGGCGAACGCGATCAAGCGGGGCGGGGCCGTCGGCTACCGCCAGTGGCTGCGCGGCCACCCCGACCTGGCGCGCGAGCTGACCCCGGACTACGCCTTCGGCTGCAAGCGGCCGTCGGTGTCCAACCGGTACCTGACGACGTTCACCCGTCCGAATGTCGAATTGGTGACCGACCCGATCGCCAGGATCACCCCCGACGGGGTGATGACCGAAGACGGCACCAACCGTGGGATCGATGTGCTGGTGTGCGCCACCGGGTTCAAGGTGATGGCGAAGGGCTGCACGCCGCCGTTCCCGCTACGTGGGGTCGACGGTCTCGACCTCAACGCGTTCTGGGACGAGAACCGGTTCCAGGCCTACCAGGGAGTGTCGGTGCCGAAGTTCCCCAACGCCTTCGTGATCACCGGGCCATACGGATTCGCCGCCGGCTCCTATATCGCGATGATCGAGTGCACCAGCCGTCACGCCGTGCGCGCGATCGCCGAGGCCCGGCGCCGGGGTGCAACCCGCGTGGAGATCACCCAGCGGGCGCACGACGCCTACTACCAGAAGTGTCTGCGCCGTGAGAAGAAGACCCTGTGGCTGTCGCCGGCCTGCGATGGCTCCAACACCTACTACGTCAACTATCAGGGCGACGCTGCCGCGATCCGGCCCAGCACACATCTTGAGATGTGGTGGGGGAACAAGCATTTCCCGCTGAACGATTACCGCTACGAGGGCGCCGACGACGCCTCCCTGCCGACCGAACTGACGGCACTGGCTTAGCGACCCAGCCCTTTCGACGACGCAAGCCGGCGCGCTCCTGGAGTCCAACATCGGGGCATTTCCGGTGGGTCTTGTGCGCCCCGGTCCGCGGGCGTACCGTACCTAGTACAAGCGGTACTAGGTACTGAACGTCTGACGAAGGCGGGCATCATGGCGGATGGGCATTCCGGTGGAGCTGCGGTCGCTCCGGCAGGCGCAAAGCCGGGCTATCCCACGACACGGCGGATCCGTTTCAACTTCGGCGACGGTCAGGCGTCCGGGAAGTATTTCGTCGACGACGACATCGTGTTCAGTCACTTTGTGGCGGGACTGTCGGGTGGTTTTCCGCCGGGCGAGGAGGCGTTCATCCGATCGGTGCGGCGTTTCGCCGATCAGATCTCGGATCCGACGTTGAAGAAGCGGGTGGCCGGATTCATCGGCCAGGAATCCACGCACGGGCAGGAGCACCGCCGGCTGAACGACAAACTTGTCGCCCTCGGATATCCGATCGCGTGGTGGGATTCCAAGCCGATGGAGAAGGGAATGCTCCGGCTCGAACGCCGGCTGGGCCGCTACCGGCATCTGGCGCTCACCGCGGCCGTGGAGCATTACACCGCCGTTCTTGCGCAGCGGATACTTTCCAGCGACGAACTCCAGGGAATTCCGGGCGATGCCGAAGTGTGGAACCTGCTGAATTGGCATGCGCTGGAAGAACTCGAGCACAAATCGGTGGCGTTCGACCTCTACCGTGCGATGGGCGGCTCGGAGCGGGTTCGTATCGAGGTGATGGCGGTCCTGGGAGCTCTGACGCTTCCGATCGTCGTGGCGTCCTTGGCGGTATCGCTGGCACGCGACCCGAACGCCCGCAGGCAGCCGCTTCGGCTGGTCCGCGAAGCGCATGCGCTGTTCCGCGGGCCGTTGCTCAAGGGTGCTACGCGTGAGCTGGCGAAGTACCTGCGGCCGGGCTTCCACCCCGATGACATCGATACCAGGCAGATTCTCGAGCATTGGCGGCGTGAGCTTTTCGGTGCTGATGGCGTTTTGGTGGACCACCTGAAGTAGCCCCCGTCCAGCGCGGCCAAAGGAGATAGATACATGGTTGTCAATCCGTTAACCACGGTCACCGAAGCCGCAGCGGCTGCGCTCCCGTACCCCAAGGTGCGGCGGATCAAGTTCCGCTTCGGGGAACCGCAACCGATGAATCACCACTTTGTTGAGGGTGACATCGTGTTCAGTCACCTGGTCGCAATGTTGTCGGCCTTGTTCCCGCCGGGAGAGGAGTCCTTCATCCGGTCGGTTCGCAGGTTCGCCGATCGGGTTACCGATCCGGCGTTGAAGAAGCGGGTGGCGGCGTTCATCGGCCAGGAGTCGGTCCACGGCCAGCAACATCGGGCGCTCAACGACAAGCTCATCGCGATGGGATATCCGTTGGTGCGACTCTTCAACTTTCCGCACGACAGCGCGCGTCAGCGAGCGGTCGTGCGAATCGAGAACCGGGCGCCCGGGTTCGTTCATCTGGCGATGACGGCCGCTGCGGAGCACTACACGGCGACGTTGGCCGAGCGGGTGCTGTCGCGCGAGGAGATTCAGGCGATCCCCGGCGATCCCGAAGTGTGGAATCTGCTCAACTGGCATGCGACCGAGGAGTTGGAGCACAAGTCGGTGGCGTTCGACGTCTATCGGGAGGTCGGTGGCCCGGAGTGGATCCGGATCGGTGTGATGGCCGTGATGTACGAGGTCACCATTCCGATCACCACGGCGCTGGTGATGATGTCCATTCTGACCGATCGGCGTGGCTGGCGTCCGATCAAAGTCCTGCGCCAGACCTACGATGTATTCCGCGGCCCGCTGGTCAAGGGACTGATGGCAGACCTGCGCGTCTATATGCGGCCTGGCTTCCATCCCGACGACGTCGACACCGCGCAGCTGGTTGCGCAGTGGCAAGAGGATCTGTTCGGTACCCAGGGCGCCCTGGTGGGTCACCTCAAGTGAAGATCAACGGACTCCGGCCGCGGCTGGCGGTGGTCACCGGCGCCGGCAGCGGCATCGGACGCGCCACGGCGATCAAACTCGGCGAGCTGGGCGCCCATGTGGTGGTCTCCGATATCGACGCAGAGGCGGCGTCGGCCACCGCGGCAACCATCCGCGGCAACGGGCACCGGGCCTCGGCGGCACAACTCGACGTCACCGACCCTGACGCATGGGAGGCGTTCGCCGGTGATGTGCTGGCCGAACACGGCTGCGCCGATCTGCTGGTCAACAACGCCGGCATGCTGGTGGCCGGCCCGTTTCTGGAGCTCAGCCCGGCAGACTGGGACCGTCAGCTCAGCGTCAACCTGATGGGTGTGGTGCACGGCTGCCGGGTGTTCGGTGCGCAGATGGTCGAGCGGGGCAGCGGCCACATCGTCAACATCGCCTCGGCGGCGGCATTCACCCCGACCGCGGTGATGGCCCCGTACTCGGTGTCCAAGGCCGGGGTGAAGATGCTGACCGAATGCCTGCGGCTTGAGCTCGGGCCCAAGGGTGTCGGGGTCAGCGCCATCTGTCCGGGAGTGATCAACACCAGCATCGGCGAGAATTCGGTGACCGTCGGCGTCGACGAAGAGCTGAAGCAGCGCGGGATGGCGGTCTCCCGGCAGCTGCGAGAACTCGCCGAAAACCTCCCGTTCGCTCCGATGAGCCCCGACCTCGTCGCCCGAGCCGTGGTGCGGGCGGTGCGGTTCGATCTCGCGATCGTGCCGGTGCGCACCGAGGCGTGGCTGGGCTACTTCATGCTGCGTATCGCACCCGGTGTCAATCGACGCATGGCCCAGCCGTTCTCGGTGGAGACGCTGGAGAAACTCGGCGCACGGTTCTTGGATCGGTTCGGAAAACGCCTACCACAGTTGCGGTGAGGCACTAGCGAAGTGCCGGCTCCATTCGGCGGTCCCAGCTTCGGCTCTCCTTCGTCGAGCCTCGTGAACCGCCGGATTACCATTGCAGCTATGTCGACGGATGCGGCTTCCGGCCGCGGGCGGCTGCCCGCACTGACGGGAGACGCCCGGAGCGATCGTTGGCGTGAGCACCGGGCGGCGGTGCAGGCTGACTTGATCGAGGCCACCCTTCGCGCAATCGAAAAGTACGGTCCGGATCTCTCTATCGATGATGTCGTCAAGACGGCCGAAGTGCCCCGCCCGAAGCTGTACCGATTCTTCGGCGACAAGAACACCCTGTTCAGGGCGGTCGCGGCACGGGTGCAGGAACTGGTCATAGAGCGGGTGGTGCCGCGATTCGACTTTGCCGGCACCGCGCAGCAGATGGTTCGCTCGGCCCTGAGCGCCTATGTCGACCTGGTGGACGAGCGGCCCAACCTCTTCCGGTTTCTCGTCGGCTCCCATTTCCGGGACGAGCGTTCCGCGACGGATCTCATCGACCAAGGCCGGCCGCTGTCGGATGCCACGGTCGGCATCTGGGCGCAGATCATCGCCGCTCGCAACGGCGACAGCCGGGAGCTGGAATACGTGGTCGACGCCGCCCTCGGCGCGGTGGCGCTGGGCGTTCTGCGTTGGCTGAATACCCCGACCATCAGCAAAGCCGTGCTGGTGGACCAGCTCAGCACCTTCCTCTGGGGCGCGCTGTCCGCGACCGCGGCCGAACGTGGGGTGGTCTTCAATCCCGGCGAGAAGCTGCTGAGGATGAACTGATCCGCTGAAGTCCGCTTCCAGGCCTCAGCGCGGCGGCGGCAGCCGCAGCATCAGACGCACCCCGCCCAGCGGGCTGTCCTCCAACGACGCTGTGCCGCCGTGCAGTTCGGCCTGCTGAGCCACCAGGGCCAGCCCGAGGCCGGACCCCGAATGCGACGCCGTCGACCCCCGGGAGAACCGCTCGAAGACAACGCGACGCTCTTCCTCGGGCACCCCGGCGCCGTTGTCGTCGATGGCGATCTCGACGCCCTCGCGTGAGGTGACCGCCGACAACTGCACCCGCGTGGCACCGCCGTGTTTGACCGCGTTGGCGATCGCGTTGTCCACCGCCAGCCGCAGCCCCGCCGGCAGCCCGAGAATGATGCAGGTCGGCGACGGCACCAGCGAGACGTTCAGGTCGGGGAAGACGCGCATCGCGTCATGGGCCGCCCGGTCGAGCAGATCGGTGATGTCGACCGGCACATGATCATCGGAGGTGGACAGTTCCCCCTGCGCCAGCCGCTCCAGGGCCGACAACGTCGCCTCGATCCGGGTCTGGGTTCGGACGACGTCGTTGAGGACCTCCTTGCGCTGGTCGTCGGGCAGGTCCAGGGTGGTCAGCACCTCGAGGTTGGTGCGCATCGCGGTCAGCGGGGTGCGCAGCTCGTGTGAGGAGACCGCGGCGAAGTCGCGCGCGGAGGCCAACGCCTCCTTGGTCCGGTCCTGCTCGGTCCAGATCCGCTGCAGCATTCCGCGCATCGCCTCGGCGATCTCCACGGCCTCGGTGGCGCCGCGCACCTCGATGTCGGGCCGCTCGTCGCCGGCATCGATCGACCGGGCCTGCTGGGCCAACCGTCGCAGCGGCCGCACCGCGAATGCCGCCAGCAGCCAGCCCAGCACCGCGGCCGCCCCGATTGCGAACGTGCAGAGCAGCAGCACCCGGCGGTGCAGGTTGTTAGTGTCGGCGAAGGTGGCGTCATAGGTGGCACCGACCGCCAGCGACCGGGGGCCGGGCCCGGGAATGTCGACGGTCCGCACCCGATAGCGCACCCCGTCGATCTCGGTGTCGGCATAACCCGGCGGCAGCTCCGGCAGCACCACCGCGGAGTTCGACGTCACCTCGTTGGGCCTGCGCAAGGTGATCACCGCGTCGGTGGCGCCGGCCGAGCGGGGCAACTCGCCCAGGCCGATCAGCGGGACGGTCAGCCCGGCCGCCTCGTCGAGGCGGCGGTCCAGCCAGTACTTGCGGTCGTTGGTGATACCGACCCACACGATGGCGCCGATGATGACCGTCACGATGGCGGTACCGATCGCGGTGGCCAGCACCACCCGCGCGCGCAGCGACGGGGTCCGACTGAAGATCCGCCGCAGCAGGTTCATGACGTTCATGGTGGTCCTCACTGCGTTCGCAGGACGAATCCGACTCCACGCACGGTGTGCAGCAGCCGCGGGGCGCCGCCGGCCTCCAGCTTGCGCCGCAGATAACCGATGAACACGTCGACAACATTGGTGTCGGCGGCGAAGTCGTAGCCCCAGACCAGTTCGAGCAGCTGCGCGCGCGACAACACCGCGGTCTTGTGCTCGGCGAGCACGGCCAACAGGTCGAACTCCCGCTTGGTCAGGTCCACGTCGACACCCTTGACCCGCGCGCGCCGGCCGGGGATGTCGACCTCCAGCGGTCCCACCGTGATGGTCTCCGAGGAGGAACTGGCCGATGACCCGCGCCGGCGCAGCATCGCCCGCACCCGGGCCACCAGCTCAGCGAGCACGAACGGTTTGACCAGGTAGTCGTCGGCGCCGGCCTCCAGCCCGGCGACCCGGTCGTCGACCGAACTGCGGGCGGACAGCACGCAGACCGGCACGTCGTCACCCATCGCCCGCAGCGCCGTCACCACGCTCACGCCGTCCAGCACCGGCATGTTGATGTCGAGCACGATCGCGTCCGGGCGGGCCTCCTTGGCGCTGCGCAGCGCCTCGGCGCCGTCAGCCGCCGTCGCTACCTCGAAACCGGACAGTCGCAGCCCGCGTTCCAGCGAGGCGAGTACGTCGGAGTCGTCGTCGACGACCAGTACCCGGGGCGAGGGGGCGGCGTTGGCGGGGTTGTTCATGGTCGCCATTTTGCCTGAACAAATGAGCTTCGCGCGGGATGCGCTGCGGGTCGCCGCCGTCAATCTAGGGTCGGTGTCGTGAGTTCGGCGTCCGCCCTGCGCAGCCTGCTGCCCTACCTGCGCCCCTACCGGGCGAGGTGGATCGCGATGGTGACGGTGGCGGTGGTCAGTCTGGCCGTCACCGTGACGATTCCGCTGATGACCAAGGCCGTCATCGACGGACCGGTGGCCCATAGGGATCAGTCCGGGCTGTGGGTGCTGGGCACCGCGGCCACCGCGCTCGGAGTAGGCGAGGCGGTGCTGTGGTTCGTGCGGCGCTGGCTGATCGCACACGGCACCATGGGCGTCGAAGCCGACATCCGCAAGGATCTCTACGCCCGGCTGCAGATCCTGCCGATGACGTTTCACGGTCGCTGGCAGTCCGGTCAGCTGTTGTCGCGGATCATGAACGACCTGTCCGCCGTGCGGCGTTTCCTGTCGTTCGTCGTGGTGTTCCTGGTCCTCAACACGCTGCAGATCATCGCGGTGACGACGATTCTGCTGGTGCTGTACTGGCCGCTGGGCGTGGTGGTATGTGTGTCGATCGTGCCGGTGATGCTGGCTGTGCAGCACTTCCGGCGCCAATACACCCGGCTGTCGCGGCAGGCGCAGGACCAGGCCGGCCAGGTGGCCACCGTCGTCGAGGAATCCGCGGCCGGCCTGCGCACCATCAAGGCGTTCGGTCGCCAGGACCACGTCTTCGGCCGCTTCGACGAGCAGGCCAAAACCCTGCGCGACCTGGGCATTGCCAAAGTGGTGGTGTCATCGAAGTTCTGGACGCTGCTGGAGGTGATCCCCAACCTCACCCTGATCCTGGTGATCGCGTTCGGCGCCTACGCGGCCGGTCACCACCTGGTCACGATGGGAACCCTGGTCGCCTTCGTCACCTTGATGCTGTCGCTGATCTGGCCGTTGTCGGCGCTGGGTTTCCTGCTCTCGGCCACCCATGAGGCGATGACCGCCGCCGACCGGATCACCGAGATCTTCAAGGCGCCCGTCGAGATCACCGATGGCGAGGATCCGGTGCCGCCGTCGGGTCGTCTGGAGTTGCGCGACGTCGGGTTCCGGTTCTCCACCGAGACCGGAGCCACCGGCCCGTGGGTGCTGCGCGGGGTCAACCTGACCATCGAGCCCGGCGAGACGGTCGCCCTGGTGGGCGCCACCGGATCGGGCAAGTCGGTGCTGGCGATGCTGCTGTCCCGGCTCTACGACGTACACGAGGGACAGATCCTGATCGGCGGGCGTGACATCCGCTCATTCACGCTGCCTGCGCTGCGCTCGGCGGTGATCACCGCCTTCGACGACCCCACCCTGTTCTCGATGTCGGTGGCCGAGAACCTCCGGCTGGGCCGGCCCGAAGCCGATGACGCGGAGCTGGCACGCGCCATATCGACGGCTTCGGCTGATTTCGTTTATGACCTGCCGTCCGGGCTCGACACCCGCATCGGCGAGCAGGGCATGAGCCTGTCGGGTGGGCAACGCCAACGGCTGTCGCTGGCCCGGGCACTGGTGGCCGCGCCGACGTTTCTGGTGCTCGACGACACGCTGTCGGCACTGGACGTGCACACCGAGGCCGCCGTGACCGACGCGCTGCGCCGGGTACTGCGTGCCGGACCCGAGGCGATCACCGGGCTGGTGGTGGCCAATCGGGCGTCCACCGTGGCGCTGGCCGATCGGGTGGCGCTGATCGAGGACGGGACCATCACCTCGGTCGGCACCCACGCCGAGCTGCTGGCCCGGGTGCCGCGGTACCGCTACCTGCTGGCCGCCGACGACGAGCTCGACGACGGCGCCGAACATCTCGTCGAGTGGGCGCGGCGATGACGGCCGCACCGGACCGGGCCGCCGCGCGCGCCCTGCTGTGGTCGATGCTGCGACCCTACCGCCTCGCCGCGCTGTTGCTGGCGTTGGCCGTGGTGGTGGAAAACGCTGCCCGCCTTGCGGTTCCGGTGCTGGCGCAGCGCGGTATCGACCGTGGAATCCCGCCGATCGCCGCGGACGGCTCGACCCGGCAGCTGAGTGCGATCGTGATCGCGCTCGCGATCGTCGTGCTCACCCAGGCCGGCAGCCGGATGTTCTTCCTGCAGTGGTCCGGGATCATCGGGCAGCGGGTACTGCTGGAGCTGCGACGGCGGGTGTTCCGTCATTTCCAGCGCCTCGATGTGCGGTTCCACGACCGCTACACCTCGGGCCGGGTGGTCAGCCGGCTGACCAACGATGTCGACGCGATCCAGGAGATGCTGCAGTCCGGACTCGACGGCCTGGTCAGTGCCGCGCTCACGCTGGCCGGTACGGCGGTGCTGTTGATCGTCCTGGACTGGCGGCTGGGCCTGATGTGCCTGACCAGCTTCCCGGTGCTGATGGTGCTGCTGCGCTGGTTCCAGACCGAGTCGGCGAAGACCTACACCGCCGTCCGCGAGCATTCCGCACGGGTGATCGTCCAGTTCGTCGAGACCATGACCGGGATCAAGGCGGTGCAGGCCTACCGCCGCGAAGCCCGCAACCAGGAGATCTTCGGTGAGGTCGCCGACCGCTACCGCGCCGTGAACGAGAAGGCGTTCAAGCTGATCGCCATCTTCAGCCCCGGCGTCAAACTGGTCGGCAACCTCACCACCGGGATGGTGCTGCTCTATGGGGGTTGGCGAGTCCTGCACGGGCACATGACGATCGGGACGTTCACCGCTTTCCTGCTCTATCTGCGGATGTTCTTCGATCCGATGCAGGACATCAGTCAGTTCCTCAACATCTTCTCCTCGGCGACTGCGGCGCTGGAGAAGCTGGCCGGGGTGCTCGCCGAAGAACCCGCCGTCACCGACCCGCCCGCCGCGGTGGTGCCGGAGGCCGTGCGCGGCGAGATCGCGCTGCGCGACGTGCATTTCGGCTATCGAACCGACCACGCGGTGCTGGCCGGGCTGTCGCTGAGTATCCCGGCCGGCCAGACCGTGGCGCTGGTCGGCAGCACCGGGGCCGGCAAGAGCACCATCGCCAAGCTGATCGCCCGGTTCTACGACCCGGTGTCGGGAGCGGTGACGCTGGACGGCGTCGACCTGAGAGCGCTCACCCAGGCGACGTTGCGCCGGCACGTGGTGATGGTCACCCAGGAGAATTTCCTGTTCTCCGGGACGGTCGCCGACAACATCCGCTTCGGGCGTCCCGATGCGACGGACGCCGAGGTGGCCGCCGCGGCGGCGAGCGTGGGCGCCGAGGCGTTCATCGCCGCCCTGCCGGACGGCTACGACACCGATGTCGCCAAGCGCGGCGGCCGGCTCTCGGCCGGGCAGCGTCAGCTGATCGCGTTCGCCCGTGCCTTCCTTGCCGACCCGGCAGTGCTGATCCTCGACGAGGCGACGTCATCGCTGGACATCCCCGGCGAACGGATGGTGCAGAGGGCGCTGCGCAGCGTGCTGGCCGGGCGGACCGCGCTGGTGATCGCCCACCGGCTCTCCACGGTGGAGATCGCCGATCGGGTTCTGGTGATCGAGGGTGGAGACATCATCGAGGACGGGCCACCGGCCGAGCTGATCCGCGCCGAGGGGCATTACGCCGCCCTGCACGACGCCTGGCTGCGCTCCCTGGGGACTTCGGCGCGATAGTTGCCGCTCAGCGGTCACTACCGCGCCGCAATCGTGGTTTCGGTGCGTAAAGATCGGCTCGTGGGCCGCAAAGATCCCGCAAACGCGAGAGCTGCCGGGCTCCCCGCACCCGTACGCTTTCCGCCGTGGTGAACACGTCGAACGTCAGGACGGTGACGTGATCGGCTCCCCGGCCGCCCAGGGACTGGCGTTGGCGTCGGCCACCAGCTTCGGGATCAGCGACTTCGTGGGAGGAGTCGCGTCCCGGCGGGTTGCCGCGCTCCGGGTGCTGTTGGTGTCGACCCCGGTCTCGATGGTGATGCTGGGAGTGCTGGCCATGATCGGTGGTGGCCGGATCACGACCGCAGCCGTGGTACTGGGCATGCTCGGTGGGCTCAGCCAGGCACTGGGCATCTGGTGGTTCTATGCCGCCATGGCCGCCGGCCCGATCTCGGTGGTGTCGCCGCTGGCCGCGGTCGTGGACGCCAGCGTGCCGGTATGTGTCGGGCGGGTGCTGGGGGAGCGGCCCGGTCTGCTCGCCAGCGCAGGCATCGCGGTGGCCTTGGGTGCGGTGGTGTTGATCAGCTGGCATGCCGGCGACGACGCCGTCAAGCGGCAGGCCCTCACCCGCGGCGTGATCTGGTTGACCATCGCCTCGGGAGTGGCGCTGGGCTTGAACTTCGTCTTCCTGGATCGCACCCCGTCGGACGCCGGCCTGTGGCCCCTGCTGTTCGCGCGGGGCGCCGCCACGATTCTGGTGGTCGCGGTCGCGGCGATGAGCCGCAATCTTCGGGTACCGACGGGCAAACCCCTGCGGCTGGCGCTGCTGATCGCCCTGCTCGATACCGCCGCCAACGTCACGATGCTCTTTGCACTGCAGCTCTCCCTGCTGTCACTGGCCAGCGTGCTGATCTCGCTGTACCCGGCCGCCACCGTGATCTTGGCGGTTGCGGTCCTACGGGAGCGGGTGCGTCCTCGGCAGGTGGCCGGAATGGTGCTGGCGGCCGTGGCGGTCGCGATGATCACCGGCTAGGAGCGTGCATCGCCGAAACTGACCGCCGAAACCGACGTTTTGCAGGCCGCTGGTCAGTCGCATTCTCACTGCGAAACGTCGGTCTCGACGAGATTCGGAAGCCCGATCCGGCGGTAGCGCTCCAAGCGGGCCGCCATCCGCTGGTCGGCCGGCACCTGACGCAGCGTGTGCAGCTCGGCGGCGATCACCTGCGACATCCGCTTGGCGAAGTCGATCGGTTCTTCGGCGGCGTCCGGATACTCACCCACGATCACGTCGACGATCCCGTGCGCTCGCAGGTCCGCCGAGCGGATGCCCTGCGCGGCGGAGAGCTCGGCGGCGTGCCGGGTGTCGCGGAACACGATGGCGCTGGCGCCCTCCGGCGGCAGCGGCGCCAGCCAACCGTGCAACGCCGCCAGCACCCGATCCGCCGGCACCATCGCCAGTGCGGGACCACCGCTGCCCTGACCGAGCAGCACCGACACCGTCGGGACCTCGAGGGTGACCAGCTCGGCCAGGCACGCGGCGATCTGAGCCGCCAATCCGCCCTGCTCCGCCTCCACCGACAGCGCCGGTCCCGGGGTGTCGATAACCAGCACCAACGGCAGCCGCAGCCCCGCGGCCAAGGCCATGCCACGGCGGGCGTCGCGCAATGCCACCGGGTCGGTCAGGCGGTCCGCCCCGCGCAGCTGCCCCAGCACCACGGCGGGCTGGCCCCCGAAGCGGGCCAATGCCAGCAACATGGTGGCGCCCCGCTCGGCGCTTCCGGTGCCGGACAGGAACACCCGCTCGGTGGCGCCGTGCCGCAGCAGAAATCCCACGCCCGGCCGGTCCGGGCGCCGCGACGCGCACACCGAGTCCCACGCCGGGATGTCGGGAATCGGCGCAAGGGCCGGCTTCGGGGGCGGCGGGCACGGATCGTCGAGCATCACCTTCAACGCCCGCGCGCAGGTGCGCCGCAGCCACTTCACCGGGATCACACCGTCGATCACACCGTGGGCCTGCAGGTTCTCGGCGGTCTGAACTCCCGGCGGAAACGGTGCCCCGTAGAGCTGCTCGTAGACCCGCGGCCCCAGGAAGCCCACCAGCGCCCCGGGTTCGGCCAGTGTGACGTGCCCCAGCGAACCCCAGGACGCGAACACCCCGCCGGTGGTCGGGTGGCGCAGGTAGACCAGGTAGGGCAGGTGCGCGCGTTTGTGCAGCTCCACCGCGGCGGCGATCTTCACCATCTGCAGGAACGCGACGGTGCCCTCCTGCATCCGGGTACCGCCCGAGCTCGGTGACGCCAGCAGCGGCAGTCGCTCGGCGGTGGCGCGCTGTATCGCGGCGGTGATCCGCTCGGCGGCCGCCACCCCGATCGAGCCGGCCAGGAAGTCGAAGTCGCTGGCGATCACCGCTACCCGGCGGCCGTTGATCCGGCCCTCGCCGGTGGTGACGGCCTCATCGCGGCCGGTCGCGGCCCGGGCTGCGGCCAATTCGGCGGCATAGTCCGCGCTGACCGGCACCGGCAGCGGCTGCGCGTCCCAGCTGGTGAACGAGCCAGGATCCAGCACTGCGTCGCGCAGTTCGTCGGCCCCGATCCGGCTCACAGTACGAGCGTAATTAGGCTGGTTCGCCATGATCGGTGTTACCCGCGACGAAGCCGTCACCACTATCGAGATGCAGCGTCCCGAGCGGCGCAACGCGCTGAACTCCCAACTCGTCACCGAGCTGCGCGAGGCGATCCTCGACGCCGCCACTCACGACGTCCGGGCGATCGTGCTGACCGGGCAGGGCACCGTGTTCTGTGCGGGCGCCGACCTGTCCGGCGACGCGTTCGCCGCCGACTACCCGGACAAGCTGCTCGCCCTGCACCAGAGCATCGCCGACGTCCCGCTGCCGGTGATCGGCGCGATCAACGGGGCCGCGATCGGCGCCGGCCTGCAACTGGCCATGGTCTGCGACCTGCGGGTGGTTGCCCCCGAGGCGTTCTTCCAGTTCCCGGTCGCCAAGTACGGCCTGGCGTTGGACAACTGGAGCATCCGGCGACTGACGTCGCTGGTCGGATATGGGCGAGCCCGCGCGATGATGCTCACTGCGGAGAAGCTGCCGGCCGACGCAGCGCTGCTGACCGGGATGGCCAACAGGCTGGGCACCGTCGCCGCCGCGCAGGCCTGGGCGCACGAGATCGCCGGGCTGGCACCGCTGGCGCTGCAGCACGCCAAGCGAGTGCTCAACGACGACGGCGCCTACCAGGAGCAGGAGCCGGCGCACAAGGAACTGTTCGACCGGGCCTGGGCCAGCCAGGACGTGATCGAGGCCCAGGTGGCCCGCGTCGAGAAGCGGCCGCCGAAGTTCACCGGCGCCTGACGCGGCGAAGCCGGGTTCAGCGATTCGCCACCATAGACTGGACGCCATGCTGCGTGGGGCACTTCGGCTGGCGGGGGCCACGGCGTCCTTGGCCGCCGGCGGTTGGACGCTTCGCGCACTGCGCGGCACCCCGGCAGCGTTGGGCGCGGCCCCGAGCGCTATTCACTCGGTGGCAGCCCGGTCGGCCCGCTACCGCGACGGGATCTTCCACAACGTCGAGCGGGTCGGAAAAGTCAACATGGACCGCGAACAACAGCGCCTGATGCTGCGCGAGCTGTTCGCCGACCGCGGTGCCGGACGGCCCGCCGCATCCATCCCGCTGGAGGTGCCCGATTTCGGCGGCGGTGTCGAGCCGTTGGCGATCACCTGGCTGGGGCACGCGACGGCACTGCTCGACGTCGACGGCTATCGCGTTCTGACCGACCCGGTGTGGAGCGAGCGCTGCTCGCCGTCGGACGCCGTCGGGCCCAGGCGGCTGCACCCCCCGCCGGTGGAACTGGCGGCGCTGCCCGCGGTAGACGCGATCGTCATCAGCCACGACCACTACGACCATCTCGACATCGACACCGTCACCGCGCTGGCTCGCAGTCAGCGGGCGCCGTTCGTCGTCCCGCTCGGTGTCGGTGCGCACCTGCGCACGTGGGGTGTGCCGGCCGAGCGGGTCGTGGAACTCGACTGGGACGAGCAGACCACGCTCGGCGATCTCACCCTGACCTGCACCCCGGCCCGGCACTTCTCCGGACGGTTCCTGACTCGCAACCAGACCCTGTGGGCGTCGTGGGTGATCGCCGGACCCGACCACCGGGTGTACTTCGGCGGCGACAGCGGATACACCGGGAGCTTCGCCAGCATCGGCGCCGACCACGGCCCGTTCGACGTGACCCTGCTGCCGATCGGGGCGTACAACACCGCCTGGCCGGACGTGCACATGAACCCCGAGGAGGCGGTCCGGGCGCATCTCGACCTGAACCCGTCGGCGTCGGGTCTGCTGGTGCCGATTCACTGGTGCACTTTCCGGTTGGCCCCGCACCGCTGGGTAGAGCCGGTGGAGCGGTTGCTGGCCGCAGCCGATGCCGCGGGGGTGCAGGTGGCCGTGCCCAAGCCCGGTGGTTCAGTGAGGCTCGACGGGGGAGAGGCGAAGCTGGGACCGCCGCGTGGACCCGGTGGTTCAGTGAGGCTCGACGGGGGAGAGGCGAAGCTGGGACCGCCGCAAGTACCCGGTGGCCGTGTCGAACCCGGTGGCCGTGTCGAACCCGGCGCCGCCGATCAAGCACCGTGGTGGAGGCGCTAGCGCCATGACCAGGCGGGCGGCTACGGCCGGCGCCACGCTGTTGGCCGCCGCGATGACTCTGGCGTACTCCGATCACGACAAGCTGGGAAGGTTCCTCCGTTGACAGAAGTGCGGACCGCGGGGCTCACCGACGCCGAAGTTGCCCAGCGAGTCGCGGAGGGCCAGACCAATGACATTCCGGCCCGCGCGGCGCGCAGCGTGCGTGAGATCGTCCGCGCGAACGTCTTCACCCGGATCAACGCCATCCTGGGCGTGCTGCTGGCCATCGTGCTCACCACCGGCTCACTGATCAATGGATTGTTCGGGCTGCTTATCGTCTTCAACAGTGTCATCGGCATGGTGCAGGAGATCCGGGCCAAGCAGATCCTGGACAAGCTTGCCATCGTCGGGCAGGCCAAACCGTTGGTGCGCAGGGAATCCGGAACGAAGCAGCTGCCACCGGCCGCGGTGGTCCTCGACGACGTCGTCGAGCTGGGTCCCGGCGATCAGATCGTCGTCGACGGCGAGATCGTGGAGGTTTCCGACCTGGAGGTCGACGAGTCGCTGCTCACCGGTGAAGCCGACGCGATCACCAAAGGCATCGGCGACCAGGTGATGTCGGGCAGTTTCGTGGTCTCGGGCAGCGGTGCCTACCGGGCCACCCGGGTCGGCAGCGAGGCGTACGCGGCCAAACTGGCCGAGGAGGCCAGCAAGTTCACCCTGGTGAAATCCGAACTGCGCACCGGCATCAGCCAGATCCTGAAGTTCATCACCTATCTGCTGATCCCGGCCGGACTGTTGATCATCTACACCCAGCTGTTCACCACCGACGTGGGCTGGCGAGCGGCGGTGCTGGCCATGGTCGGCGCCCTGGTACCGATGGTTCCCGAGGGCCTGGTGCTGATGACGTCACTGGCGTTCGCGGTCGGGGTGGTCCGACTCGGCCAACGCCAGTGCCTGGTACAGGAACTGCCCGCGATCGAAGGCCTGGCCCGCGTCGACGTGGTCTGCGCCGACAAGACGGGCACCCTCACCGAGAACGGGATGCGGGTATCGGAGATCATCGAACTCGATGGCGCCGAAGGCCTTCCGGTGCGCGAGGCGCTGGCCGCGCTGGCCGCCGAGGACGCCCGCCCCAACGCCAGCATCCAGGCCATCGGCGAAGCGTTCCCGACCCCTCCGGGTTGGACCTCGAGTGCCTGCGAGCCGTTCAAGTCGTCGACCAAGTGGAGCGGCGTCTCCTTCTCCGAACACGGCAACTGGGTGATCGGGGCTCCCGACATGCTCCTCGAACCGTCATCGGCGGCCGCCGAACAAGCCGAGCGGATCGGGGCGAAGGGCCTGCGGGTGTTGCTGCTGGGCGTCTGCGACCTGCCCGTCGACCACCTCGAAGCGCCCGGGAACGTCACCCCGGTCGCACTGGTGGTGCTGGAGCAGAGGATACGGCCCGACGCGCGCGCCACCTTGGATTACTTTGCGGAGCAAGAAGTCTCGGTGAAGGTGATCTCCGGAGACAATGCGGTCTCGGTGGGTGCGGTGGCTGGCGAGCTGGGGCTGTCCGGTGACGCGATCGACGCCCGCAAGCTGCCGGCCGAGCCGGACCAGCTGTCCGGCGCGCTGGAGGAACACACCGTGTTCGGCCGGGTGCGCCCGGACCAGAAGCGGGCCATGGTGCGGGCCCTGCAGGCGCGCGACCACACGGTGGCCATGACCGGTGACGGTGTCAACGACGTGCTGGCGCTCAAGGACGCCGACATCGGTGTCGCGATGGGATCGGGGAGCTCGGCGGCGCGGGCGGTGGCGCAGATCGTGTTGCTGGACAACAAGTTCGCGACCTTGCCCTACGTGGTGGGGGAGGGGCGCCGAGTGATCGGGAACATCGAACGGGTGGCGAACCTGTTCTTGACCAAGACGGTGTATTCGGTGTTGCTCGCGCTGCTGGTCGGACTCGTCGGGTTGGCTTCGGTGCTGTTCGGCACCAAACCGCTGCTGTATCCGTTCCAGCCGATCCACGTCACAGTCGCCGCCTGGTTCACCATCGGCATCCCGGCGTTCATCCTGTCGCTGGCGCCCAACAACGAGCGCGCCCATCCCGGATTCGTGCGGCGGGTGATGAGCGGGGCGCTGCCGGCCGGCCTGGTGGTGGGCATTGCCACGTTTGCCTCCTATCTGTTGGCCTACCGGGGCAGCGAAGCCACCCAGGTGCAGCAGATCCAGGCGTCCACCACCGCGCTGATCACCCTGCTGACCACGGCCGGGTGGGTGCTGGCCGTGGTGGCGAGGCCCTATCAGTGGTGGCGGCTGCTGTTGGTGATCGGTTGCGGCCTGGCCTACGTGGGGATCTTCGCGATCCCGCTGGCGCGGGAGGAGTTCCTGCTGGACCCCTCCAATGTCGCGTTGACATCGTTGGCGCTCGGCATCGGGGCGCTGGGCGCCGCCACCATCGAAGCGATGTGGTGGATGCGGGGCGTCATGCTCGGTGAGCGGCCGAAGTTGTGGCGGGAGCCGGCAACGGCCAGAATGACCCAGCGATAACCGGGGATAGAAGGGGAAACAAGGACATGGCCAAGCTCTCTGGAGCTATCGACGTCCCGCTGCCTCCCGAGGAGGCTTGGGCGCACGCCTCGGATCTGTCGCGCTACAAGGAGTGGCTGACCATCCACCGGGTGTGGCGCAGCGTGCTGCCCGACACCCTGGAAAAGGGCACCACGCTGGAGTCGATCGTCGAGGTCAAGGGCATGCCCAACCGGATCAGGTGGACGATCGTGAACTACAAGCCGCCGACGGGGATGACCCTCAACGGCGACGGCAAGGGTGGGGTCAAGATCAAGCTGCTCGCCAAGGTCGCCCCGGCCGGCGACGGCGCCAAGGTCAGCTTCGACGTGCACCTGGGCGGGCCGGCGCTGTTCGGTCCGATCGGAATGCTGGTGGCCGCCGCGCTGCGCAGTGACATCGATGAGTCGCTGCGCAAGTTCGTCAGGGTTTTCGCGCAGGTTTAATCGGTTGCACGCCACGCCATCCCGCGGCTAGGGTGGCGGGCGTCCCACACAGGAGGTCATGGAATGACAGGCATCGCCGGTCTCGCGCCGTTGTCCGCGCGCTGATCACCGAATTGCCGTAGTCCGGTCCCGGTTGTCAGCGCTCCCGCTGACTTTCTCGGAGACCTCATGTCCACACCCATTTCTGACCTCAGCGCCGTTGTCACCCTGACCGATGTCGGCTTCGCCTGGCCCGACGGCAGCACCGCGCTGGCCGATGTCACCGGATCCTTCGGCGCCGGCCGCACCGGTCTGGTCGGTGTCAACGGCGCCGGCAAGTCCACGTTGCTGCGGCTGATCGCCGGGGAACTCATCCCCACCACGGGAACCGTCAAGACGTCCGGCGACGTCGCGTACCTGCCGCAGCACCGTCTGCTCGACGTCGATGCCTCGATCGCCGACTTGCTCGGCGTCGCCGATCGACTCGCCGCGCTGCGCGCGATCGAAAGCGGTGATGCCGCTGCGGCCCACTTCGATGTGGTCGGCGACGACTGGGACATCGAATCCCGCGCGGATGCGGCGTTGCGCGACATCGGGTTCGGGTCGGGCGACCTCGACCGTCGGGTGGGCGAACTCTCCGGCGGGGAGGTGATGCTGGTGGCGCTGACCGGACTGCGGCTCGACGCCGCCCCGATCACCCTGCTCGACGAGCCGACCAACAACCTCGACCGGGCCGCGCGTGCCGGGCTGGTGCGGATGGTCGAAGCGTGGCCGGGCGCGCTCATCGTGGCCAGCCATGACGCCGCGCTGTTGGAGCAGATGGATGTCACCACCGAGCTTCACCGCGGGCAGTTGACCGCCTTCGGTGGCCCCTACAGCGCATGGCGGGCGCACCTGGAGTCCGAACAGGCCACCGCGCGGGCCGCCGCCCGCACCGCAGCACAGCTGGTCAAGGTCGAGAAGCGGCAACGCGTCGAAGCCGAGACCAAGCTCGCCCGACGCAGCCGGGCGGCACAGGCCGCCCGGCTGAACAAACGCGCCGCGAAGATCGTGATGAACCAGAACGGCTCCAACGCACAGGTTTCCGCGGGCAAGCTGCGCGGACACCTTGACGCGCGGGTCCGCGACGCGCAAGCCGATCTGGATGCCGCATCCGCGCGGGTCCGCCCCGACGAGCACATCCGGGTCGTACTGCCGGACCCGGACGTGCCGAGCAGTCGTCGGCTCGCCGAACTGCCGGGAGGCAGCGGGCCGATCATCGTGCAGGGACCGGAACGCATCGCCCTGAATGGCCCGAACGGGGTCGGCAAGACCTCGCTGCTGGAGGCGCTGCTGGCCGGTGCCGGCGGGCGAGTGTTGACGGAGCGGGTCGGCTACCTGCCGCAGCGCTTGGACCACCTGGACGACGAGGCGTCGGCGTTCGACGCCGTGTCGGCGATCTCCGGCAGCGAGCCGCAGGCGGTGCGCGCTCAGTTGGCCCGGTTCCTGCTGGACTCCGATTCTGTGGCGCGACCGGTGGGCACGCTGTCCGGTGGTGAGCGATTCCGGGTCGCGCTGGCCCAGCTGCTGCTCGCCGACCCGCCGCCGCAGCTGCTGCTGCTCGACGAGCCCACCAACAACCTCGATTCGGCCAGCGTGGATCAGCTGGTCGACGCCCTGAGCGGCTATCGAGGGGCGTTCATCGTGGTCAGTCACGACGATGAGTTCCTGGCCCGGCTCGCGCTGACCAGAACATTGACGATGCCGCGCAGCGGCGAGCTCGTCGATGCGAGTTAGTGTCACAACATGACTCGCTCGCGTCCCGGTTGGCTGATCGCGCTGTGCGCCGCGACCCTGTCGGCCAGCGCCTGGCTGCCGTGGTTGAGCACCTCGGCCAACGGCGGCGGACATGCCAGCGCCATCGGAGGCAGCTTCGGTGCCATCGCCCTGCCGCCCCGCTTCGGGATCGGCCAGTTGATCGTGCTGCTGGCCGCTGTCCTGCTGGTGGCCGGGGCGATGATCGGCCGGGAACTCTTCAGCCGGCTGGCCTCGGTTGCCGCGCTGGTGATTTCGCTGCTCATCGGTGCACTCGGCTTCTGGTACTACCAGCTGAACGTCGTTGCGCCGATCGCCGCGGCCTACGGGATGTATGTCGGCGCCGTGGCGGTGGCGGGCGCGCTGGGCTGCTCGATCTGGGCGCTGGTCAGCGCAGTTCGGCGATGACCTTGGCGAAGGACTCGGCGTGATCCTGCTGGACGGCGAAATAGCTCACCCCGTACCGCCGGCGGTATTCCCGCAGCGTGTCGGCCATGTCCTGAGTTGATCCGGACAGCACGGCAGGTGTTGCCAACAGTTCCTCATCCGACAGTGTCGGCGCGAACCGGCGGGTCAGGGACAGATCGGGTATCCCGGAGCCGTCGGTCGGCACCGCCGTGATGGCCAGATTCAGCTCGAGGGCATCGAACCGGTCACCGGCGGCGGCACGGACGAAGTCGATGCGCTCCGCCAGCGGGTCAGCCGCGCCTTCCGCCCGCGCCCCGGTCAATCCGATGATGTCGGCGTGGCGGGCAGCCACGGTGAGCAGCCGGTCACCGTTGCCGGCGATCAGGATGGGCACGCCCGGCTGGTGCGTCGCCAGATACGTCGTCACATGTTCGAGGTATTCGATGCGGCGGGCGGCGGGCGGGAACGGCAGCTCGGCGGCCTCGAATTCCGCCCGGACATAACCCGCGCCCAGGCCGACCTCCAGCCGGCCGCCGGACAGCAGGTCCGTGTCGGCGATGTCGCGGGCCAGCAACGCCGGCTTGTAGAAGCAGGCGTTGAGCACGTAGGTCCCCAGCCGGATCGTCGAGGTGGCCGCGGCGGCGGCGACCAGGGCGGGGAAGGGCGCCGGTGCGCCGAGATGGTCGGGCACCTGCAGCACGTCGAAGCCCGCTCCTTCCATTCGCCGTGCGGTCTCGGTCAGCACGGTCGCGGAACGGATCGCCCGCACACCTACGGCGAAGCGAAACTGCTTGTCCACCAACTCCTCCTAGACTTCCAGTCGCCAAGGTTCATACGGCGGTCCCAGCTTCGCCTCTCCTTCGTCGAGCCTCGCTGAACCGCCGGGTTCATACGGCGGTCCCAGCTTCGCCTCTCCTTCGTCGAGCCTCGCTGAACCGCCGGATCTGGCCGCGGTCGCCAGGCCACGCACCAGTGCCGCCGTGACCGGTGACAGTCCGTCGTCTCCCGGCGGCTGGCTGCGCGGGCTGATCCCGCGGACCCGCGGCGACAGTTCCAACTGAGTTCCACCGCCACGCACCCGATTGACCGGATTCGCCGGGTGCAGGCCCCGCAACCCCGCCGGGATCGCGTCGATGTCGGTGACCACCTGGTAGCCGGGCAGATCAAGGCAGCGCGCGAGGTGCGCGGCCAGCCGGCGGTTGCCGCCACCGGCCAGCAGCTGGGTGCTGCGGCCGATCCGGCCGTACCCGTGCAGCGACACCACGACGTCGACATGGTCGAGGAATTCGGCGAGGCGCGCCGACTCCTCGGCGCGGTACCCGGTCGAGGGCAGGTGTCGCAGGTAGCCGTCGGGGTGACGCACCAGATACACCGATGCGCCGGCCGCGTCGGCGGCGCGCTCGGCGATCACGTCGGTCATCTTCTCCAGCCCGCCGCCGTGAATGGCCAGGAAACCGAATCGCGACCGCAGCACGCTGTGCTCCACCACTCCGGGATCCGCCAGCAGTTCGGAAAGCGATTGCGGCACCGGGCTGTTCGCAGGCAGGGGCAGCGGCCAGTGGTTCGGATCCCAGCGGCGCAGAAACTCGATCCAGGGTGGGGGCAGCTCGTGCTGCATAGCCGCGCCGATGATGCGTTCCAGATAACCGGGCCGCGGCACACCGGGCAGCACCCGGTGATCGATGTAGACCCACGCCGTCGACGGCCCGTCCGGGGTGTGCACCGTCAGCCGATCCCGGCGATACCGCAGCGGGACGCCTTCGGCACTGTCCAATGCGGCCAGGTCGTGATCGGACACCCGCCACAGCACTCCGTGCACGCGTGATCCCGGAAACGGCTCGACGGTGGCGACACCGCGCTGGTTGATCAGCCAGTCATGGTCGGCCAACGTCGCGGGGCGGGGGTCGGCCGCGTCGGGGCAGCGGCGCGCCATCTGCTGTGCGCACAGGTTGGACCCGTACGCGAAGTAGGTATGCAGCGTCGCCGGCACTCAGCCCGGCGTCAGCCAGATGGACACCACACTCAGCAGACTAGCCATCGCGTCGTCAGCGCGCCGGGCGTGGCGGCGCGGGTGTGGGCGTCGGCGTAGGTGTAGGCGTGGGCGTGGACGTCGGCATGGGAGCGGGGGCCGGCGTGGCGGTTAGCGAAGGCCGGGTCTCACCGCCGGCAGACTCTTCCGGTTGGGCCGCCGGGAAGACCCACTTGCCGGAGAGGATCTCCTTCTGCGGCTGGTAGAGCCGGACCAGGTAATTCCACCCGGGCGTGATCGGCAGGCAGTTGGCTGTGTTGGCCGAACACCCGCCGAACTGCACGGTCACCGACCCGTCTGGCTCCTTCTCCGCGGTGATGTCGTTGACCGAGTAGGCATCCTGCGGGTTCTCCGTCAGGTAGCCGTTCTTGTTGTACACGGTGACCGACCAAAAGGCTTTCACCGGAACATCTTTGACCGTCAACCGGTACACCGTGTTGCCGTCGTTGCGGGTCGGTGTGACGTTGAGATACAGCGCCTCCTTCTCAGAGTTCCCGCCCCAGGCCGCGGCCGCCCCGATCAGATGCCGCACCGGATCGGTGTCTGCCACCGTGCCGAACATGCCCCTGGTGTCGGGGATGGTCTCGGCCAAGACCAGCAAGGCGTCGTTGACCTTCTTCTGGCTGACCGGATCCCACCGCGGCACGTCGAAGCTGCCGATGTCGTCTTGACGGGCCGCGATCGCGTCCTGCAACCGGTGTGCCGCGGCGAGGTCGGCGGGATCGTTGGGGTCGGCCAGGATGCGTACGGCGACCATCACGTAGCGCGTGCCGACGTGCTGCTGATCCAGGGTGTGCTCACCGCTGCCGTAGAACATGTCGGTGACGTATTCGTCCTGGTTGATCACCTGCGCCGACATGTACCGCTGGCCGGGGTCGGGGAGGGTGAGCGTCACCGGACTCGCCTCAAGGTCGAACACCGCCGCCGAGTACAGGGTGTCCCGGTTGGACCGCACCACCAGTTGCCGGTCGATCGGGGTGACATCACGCATGTGGAAGAAGCGGCCGAAGGCGTTCTCGTTGACGACGTTGGTGAATTCCTGATCGGTCACGGCCCGCACGAAGTTGTCCGGTGACACCAACACCATGCCGTTCGGGGTGCTGCGCACGGATTGGTTCGCCAGCGGGTCGGGGCCGGCCTTCGTCACCGTCAGCCCGCATCCGGTCAGCACCAGGGCCAGGACCGGGACAGTCACCACTCCGAACGCGGAAAGCCATCGCTTGGACATGCAGCGCAACCTACCTGGCGGCCTCGGCTGATGTCGGCAAAGGGTTTCGCGACACGGCTGCCGGCGTTTGCGCGAGGCCTATTGCACCCCCTCCGGTCCGGACGTAGGGTCCAAGATAATAATTCGCCGTGAGCAAAAAGAGAAAATGATTAGCGAGATCGGGGGAGTGGTCGTGGATGTGACCGGGAGTGCCGAAGCGGGCTGTTCAGGCCGAATCCGGCGGTACGGGGTCGCCGCCGCAGCACTGGGCAGCGCGTTGTCGATGGTGGTCGGCTCCCCGGCCCCGGCTACCGCCGGCATCGCGCCCACGGTGGCGTTGACGGCGACGAGCGGGTTCCAACCGGCCGTCGATGCGCTGATCGCCGAGATGCAGCGGCTCGTCGACCTCAACATGACACTGCCGTACGCCATGCCCGGCAGCGAAGACAACCTGATGTTGATGCTGCAGAACACCAACTACCAGTTGCTCAGCGCCGGGCTGTCGCGAGTCACGCAACTGTTCAACGGAGTCTTCTTCCAATCGCCCGAGGTGATCGCGGGCAATGCCACCGACTCCCGGCAGTACTTCGACTTCTTCACCCCCGACATCTACTACCGCGTGAACGCCGGCCTGGCGCCCGGCGCTACCTATGTGCTGCACGGCACCCTCGGCGGGGGTACCGACCACTTCGCGATCAGCACCCAGGCCATCACCGGTGGCACGGCACAGGCCATCGAGGACCTGGAACTCGGCAAGGGCCTGGTGCTCAATCCCGACGGCACCTTCACCGTGTACATCGGGCCGGAGGCGCCGGCCGGCGCTCTCAACTTCATGGACACCACCGACGCCACCGTCGGTGGCGCTGCTTCCCTGCTGATCCGGGACATAATCGGCGACTGGGCGAAAGGCCCCGGCCACGTCACGCTCCAATGCATGGCCGATTGCCCGCCGTTCTTCCACATCCCGGAGGGCGGATTCTTCCCCACCGACGACCCGGTCGGGGACACGCCGCCGGAGTCCGGCGGCATCACGTCGATCGACTCGATGCTCACCACATTGTTCAGCGCCTTCGCTCAGGTCATCGGCCCGTTCAATGCGCGGGCGATTGAGGGCGGGGCGTCGGTGGGCATGGACATTCCGGCCAACACCATGCTCGAGTTGGCCCCGCAGACTCATTACGGAGCCGGCCTGGAGAGCGCGATAGTCACCGGCGGCAACTTCGAGCTGGGATCCGATGAGGCGCTGGTCATCAAGGTGCCCACCGTGGAGTCGGCCTACAGCGGCATCCAGCTGATGGACGTCTACGGCGGCGCGCTGCCCTTCCCGATGGCGCAGACCACGCTCAACCACACCACCACCTACCACGCGCCCGACGGCTACACGTATTACGTGGTCAGCGGGACGAATCCGGGTGTGGCGAACTGGCTGGACACCGGGGGGCTGTCCCGGGGCATGATCTTCGCTCGCTTCCAGAACGTCACCGACCCCGACAGCGCGCTCGAGCAGGAAGTCGAGACGACGGTGG
Source organism: Mycolicibacter longobardus (assembly GCF_002102265.1). Lineage (GTDB taxonomy): Bacteria > Actinomycetota > Actinomycetes > Mycobacteriales > Mycobacteriaceae > Mycobacterium > Mycobacterium longobardum. The sequence continues at coordinate 117,943 of NZ_LQPG01000020.1, forward strand.
TGCCGATGAGTGAGCTGGCCGACCACCTGCCGACTGACACCCCCACCGTCAGCCCCGAGGAATTCGCCGCCGACATGGCTCAGCGGGTGTTGTCCTACGGCTACGCGCTGAACGTGTCCCAGATGCATGCCCAACCCGACTGGGTGATTCAGCACCTGCTGATGAACGGGCTGCAGGCCCTGATGGGCGATGAGAACTACGAGGCGGTGTTCGCCAGCCAGCCCTTCACCCCGATCGAGCTGCGGTTCACCGAAGCCCTCAGCCCGAACTGGGATGCGGTGTGGAACAGCGTGCTGGAGAACCCGACGGAAAGCCTGACCGCGGTGTGGAACGCGCTGCCGTTGCTGGCCAGCAACATCAACATGCCCATCACGCTGGCGCTGGCCCAGACCGCGATGTCGGTGGTGATGCCGCAGCTGCTGGTCCCGGCCATCAACGGGCTGTTGTTCGACCCGAACACCAGCCTTCTGGCCGGGCTGCTCAACGCCCGCGACAACTTGGCGACGGTGATCTTGACCGCCAACGACGCCTGGCCCACCGAACTGAGTGAGCAGGCGGCTGCGCAGTGGGCGAACATGGCGGACCTGATCGCGAACACGCCGAGCTTCGACCTGAACGACCTGTTCGGGGGCTGATCTCAACCCGTCAGGCAGCGGCGCAGGTGCGCGACGACGTCGTCGGCCAGATCCTCCACCGGCTGGCGGCAGTCGCCGGCGACCCAGTCGGTCAACCAGATCTGCAGGGCTGAGATCACCAAGGAGGCCACGACGGCCGGTCGCAGTCGGGTGATCTCACCGGCTTCGATGGCGGCCTCGGCGGCGCGGGTGATCATGTCCATGCCGGTGCGCCAGACCTCGCGCTGCTCGCCACGGCCGGCGTCGATCAGGGTGGTGGCGGTGCCCCAGCTGAGGCCTTCGCGAAGATGCAGGTGCAGAAAGTTCGGATAGTCGGCGAAGAACTCGACCTCCACGCGCGCCGCGGCCAGGATCTTTTCGAGCGGGGTGGAGTTCTTGTCGGTGCGCTTTTGGACGGCGGCAACGAATTCCGTCATCCGCTCGGCGTTGAGCGCATCCCACAGCTCGTCCTTGCCCGCGAAGTGCCGGTAGACGGTTGTCAGAGACACTCCGGCGCTCTTTGCGATCACACCCATCCGCGCCCCGGTAAACCCGGTCTGGCCGAACTCGTACTCCGCGGCGGCCAGGATCTGGCGGCGATACATCGCGCGCCGCGCGTCATCGATGCTGGTTGCCGAACTCTTCGGTACCGCGACGTTCATCGGAGATCACGCACCTTTGAGTTCTTGTCCGCCCGTGCCGACACGATGATACCGTCGCGCAGTAATCACTGTTCTGATACTAATAATCACGGTTACTCAGTACGTGTCTGTGGCGGCGAAAAAGAGGAACGCACATGACAGCGACATCAGCGGCATCAGCGGTCGAAACCGAGACACCGCCAACCGTCACCGCGAAGCTTCCCCCGTCGCGCGGTCTGCGGATCGTGTGGATCGTGGCCTTCGGCTCGCTGGCCGTGAGCTTCCCGCTCTACAGCTACTTGGCGTTCCACAGCGGGTTCGATCGTGGCCGCATCGCCAACGCGATGGTGGTGCAGGTGACGGTCGCGTACTTCCTGGGCATCTTCGCGGCGTTCCTGCCGATCCCGTCACTGCGGCAGTGGACGTGGTTCCAGCGCCTACAGGGAGTGGTGTTGGCGTTCGCGTTCGTTTCCTACACCACGCATCTCACCTGGGAGCTGGGCTGGCTCATCCTGCATAAGGCCATTCCTGCCGCCCGCGACGCCGCCTGGGCATACCCGTGGTGGAACTACATCGACGGTGGGGACGTGCGCTACCTGGAGGCCGCGCCGAACTTCATGATGATCGAGGTGCTGTCGGTGATCAACGGTTGCATCGGCATGACCGGCTTGATCCTGCTGTTCCGGTCGAAGTTCCGCGACTACCGGGGCACGCTGCTGGTCATGTCGACGGCGGTCACCCACACCGTGCTGACCTGGTACTACTACGGCACCGAGATCCTCGGCGGGTTCCCCTCGGTGAACACCTCCAGCTTTATGGACCTCGGCGTCAAGTTCATTCTTCTCAACGGCCCATGGTTGATCGCGCCCTGGCTGGTGCTGGCGTGGGGGTATCAGATGCTCAAACGTCAACTTCGAGCTTGATGTCAAGGATTAACCGGAGTAGCTGTCAACCATCAACCGAAGCCGAAACGTCAAGCATCACCTGACGTCGTACAGGCACATGGTGCCCCTGTTCGACCTCGGTTGATCCTTGACGGATCGTCTTCGGTTGATCCTTGACACCCTAGGTTAGTGATGGGGCCTGTTCGCGGGTGCGGAAGGCCCGTTTGTTTCTTACCTCGCCGTGGCTGGTTCGCGCGGCGGTCTTGACCAGATCGTCGCCGATGAAAAATCGCAGCAGGTCGCCGTCGACGTGGACATCGCAGCGGGCGCCGGCGTGGTGGGCTCCGACGCTGACTTGCTGCCAGGCCACGCTGACGACCCCGTTGGTGGTGACCCGACGTGACACCCAGTCATCACCGCTGCGATCGACGACCATCGGCGCGCTGGGCCGCGCCGGTGCCCCCGCCGGGCCCGGGGTGAACCGCTCAACCGGGGTGATCATGTCGATTCCTTGGTGCGGGCGGGCGGTGTTGTAATAGTCAACCCACTCGTCCAACGCCTGCTGTGCAGCCTTTAAGTTAGTGAAAGGCATTCGTGTACTGAGGAATTCAGCACGCAAACTGC
>NZ_LQPG01000021.1 GCF_002102265.1 Mycolicibacter longobardus
GGTAGTGCGGTTGGGGCGTTTTTGACGTTTGGGTTGTCGCCGTTGGCTGCGGCGCCTGTTGCGCATGCTGATGGTGAGTTGGATTGGGTTGTTGATCTGCTGGGTGATGATCTGGCGGGTGCGTTTGCGGATTTGAGTCAGGCGTCGTCGTGGGAGACGTTGTTTGATGCGGGTTCGTGGGAGCCGTTGCTGTCGAACGTGGGGTTGTCGTTTGATGCGTCGTTGGCGGATCTGCCGGGGTCTTCGGCGTCGGCTGATGACTGGTTCGGTTCGTTGTTCTACACGCCGTTGCATCAGTTGGGGCAGGCGTGGATTCTGAGTCCGTTTGGTGAGCAGGTTAATTCGTTTATCAACTTGTTCGGTTTCGGTCAGATTCTGATCGGTAATGGCGAAGCCGGTATGGATGGTGGGACGCTGGCGCAGGCTGCTGGTGGTGCCGGTGGTTTGTGGTTCGGTGATGGTGGTGCGGCGGGTACTGCTGCTGATGGCACCGGTGGTGTCGGTGGTTCGGCGGGGATGTTCGGTAATGGTGGTGCCGGTGGTGCGGGCGACGCTGGTGGTGATGGTGGCGCCGGCGGTGCTGGTGGCTGGTGGATGGGTATTGGTGGTGACGGCGGCGCTGGTGGTGCTGGTGTCGCTGGTGGTGCTGGCGGTAATGGTGGTGCTGGTGGCGCGGGTGCTGGGTTCATGTATGGCGTTGGTGGTCATGGTGGCGCTGGCGCTGATGGTGCGGTGGGTGTTGCCGGTGTTGCCGGCGGTATTGGTCTTGATGGCACCTCGGGTGGCAATGGTGGCGCCGGTGGTAATGGTGGTGCCGGTGGTCGGGGTTCGTGGCTGATCGGTGCTGGTGGTAAGGGCGGTGCTGGTGGCCAGGGTGGTCATGGTGGCGTTGGTGGTGATGGTGGCGATGGTGAGGACGCCACGGTGGCCGGTGAGGCCGGTGGCGACGCGGGTCATGGCGGCAATGGTGGTGCGGCCGGCCAGGGCGGTAATGCGGGTGTTGGTGGTTCGGGTGGTTGGTTGCTCGGTGGTACGGGTGTTACCGGTGTGGGTGGTAACGGCGGCAATGGTGGTGCTGCTGGTATCGGTGGCAATGGTGGTGCCGGTGCTGATGGTGATGCGTCGGCTATCGATGGTGGTGCTGGTGGTGCTGGTGGTGACGCGGGTGTTGCGGGTGCGGCCGGTGCGGGTGGTTCCAACGGTGGCCAGTCCGGTGCTGCGGGTGCGGCGGCCTCGGGTGGCGGTAACGGCGGCCACGGTGGTGACGGGTTCACTGCCACCACTGCGGGTGCTGCCGGTGGTGCCGGTGGCGCTGGTGGTGATGCCGGCAACCTGGGTGATGGTGGTAATGGTGGCGCTGGTGGTGATGGCGCCGCCGGTGAGGCTGGTTCGACGGATGGACTCACTGGCGATGGCACCTCGGGTCTGACCGGTGGCGCTGGTGGTGCCGGTGGTGCCGGTGGTGCTGCGCAGGCCGGTAATGGTGGTAATGGTGGTGCCGGTGGCCGTGGTGGCGTCGGTGGTGCGGGTGGCGTCGGTGAGGACGGCGCGACGGGTGCGGACGCGGTGGCCGGTAGCGGTCTTGATGGTGAAGACGGTGGGGACGCGACCAGCTCCGGTGGTGTTGGTGGTGATGGTGGCGTCGGCGGCAACGGTGGCGTGGGTGGCGCCTCGGCGCAGGGCCTCGCCGGTCT
>NZ_LQPG01000022.1 GCF_002102265.1 Mycolicibacter longobardus
CACCGGAGACGACACCAACGGCACCACCCCCAACCCCAAAAACGCCGCCACAGAACCCACACCCAACACCCGACGACCGACCCGAGTTGCATTGCGGCGCTTACTAATCACAGGGAGACCCTCACTACTTGAACAGGACTGGTTTTGCGTTGAACAGGACAGGAATGGTTATGTGCTGACCGATGCCGAGGTCGTCGAGGCCTTAGCCGGTACTGCCGGTCGATCCGCCGCTGCCGGCGACGCCGTCGGTGCCGTCGGCCCCTCCGGTACCGCCCGCACCGCTGGATGCGGTCGAGCCGTCGGCGTTCTGTCCGCCGGCCCCTCCGGTGCCGGCGGCGCCGCCGGTTCCGCCGGAGTCCGCGGTCCCGCCGGATCCGCCCTGGCCGGCTGTCTGACTGCCGAATGCGGTGCCACGGCTGGTGTCGCCGCCGTCGCCACCGTCGCCACCATTGCCGCCATCACCGCCGGCGCCACCGTTGCCCCCGGCGCCGCCTACACCGGCCTGACCGGCGCCATCCGCACCGGCCGCACCCGCGGCACCGCCCTGGCCACCGATGCCACCGTTGCCACCGTTACCGCCGTATCCACCGTTGCCGCCGTCACCGCCGTGACCACCGACCGCGGAGGTGCCGCCGACCGGCGCCGACATGTATGCCTCCCCGCCGGTGCCGCCGTCGCCGCCGTTGCCACCCACGGTGCCGTCGCCACCGTTGCCGCCCGCACCGCCGACGCCACCGTTGCCGCCCACACCAGACACCGAGCCCCCGGCACCACCGGCACCACCGACACCACCGTTGCCGCCGGTCACACCGTCGATCCCGTTGCCGCCGTTGCCGCCGTCACCGCCGACGCCGCCGCGGGCGCCGCTCGAGCTGCCGCCGACGTAGGCGTAGCCGCCGGTGCCGCCGTCGCCGCCGTTGCCGGCCACCCCGCCGTCACCGCCGTCGCCGCCCCGGCCGCCGGTAGCCGTCTGGCCCAACCACGCTCCCGTGTTGGCCCGACCGCCGGTGCCGCCGTTGCCGCCGTCCTGGATGTGCCCGCCGTTGTTGGCGTTGTTGCCCAGGGTGCCCTCGCCGCCGATTCCGGCGGTGCAAGAGGTGGTGCCGACCGTGCTGCCGCAGTCCGATCCGGTGGAGCCGTTGGGCGCCGACGGGTTCGACCCGCCCGGGGTCGGCGCGACCGGGTTGGTGCCCAGCGCACCCCTACCGCCGGCGCCACCGTCGCCGCCGTTGCCGTTGGTGCCGGCGGCACCGCCCAGGCCGCCGTTCCCGCCGGATTGGCCGACATTGTTGATCACGCCGACCCCGCTACCGCCCGCACCGCCGTTGCCGCCGTTGCCGCCGCCGCCGGCCGCACCGACGCCGCCGTGCGCACCGTCCTGCACGCTGCCGGTTCCGCCGGCACCGCCTTGTCCGGCCGTGCCACGTTCGCCGCCGTCGCCGCCGTCGCCGCCGTTGCTGGCGCTGGCTGCGGCGCCTCCGCCGACGCCGGCGCCGCCCTGGCCGCCGTTCCCGGCATCGCCGGCGGCGCCACCGCGCCCACCGGCCCCGCCGGTGCCGTTGGTGGCGTTACCGCCCTGGCCGCCCACACCGCCCTGGCCGCCGTTCCCGGCGTCCCCGGCGTTGCCACCGTTCTGGCCTGCCACGGTGGCGTTGAGCCCGGCGCCACCGGTGCCACCGGCACCGCCCGCGCCGCCCTGTCCACCGGCGCCGCCGTCACCGGCCACGCTGCCGCCGGCACCACCGGTGCCGCCGTTGCCGCCCAGGCCGCCGTTGCCGCCTTGAGTGCCCGTGCCGGAGGCGTCGGTGTCCCCGGTCGCACCGGTGGCACCCGCACCACCGTTACCACCGGCACCACCGGTGCCGACCGTTCCGGCGTTGCCACCGTTGCCGCCCTGGCCGCCGGTCTGGGCGCTGCCGTCGGCCAGCACCTGCCCGGTGCCGCCGTTGCCGCCGGCGCCGCCGTTGGAGACACCGGCAGCACCGGCCGCCCCGTCGGCGGCGTAGATGCCATCGGCACCTTGGCCGCCGGCACCGCCGGTGCCGGCCTGCCCGATCACACCGCCGTTGCCGCCGTTGCCACCCGTGCCGGCCACCGCGTTGAGTCCGCCGCCCGCACCATCGCCGCCGCGACCGCCCGTACCACCGTTACCGGCCGCACCGCCCTGGCCACCGGCACCGCCGGCCCCGTGCTCGCCGGCCATGCCGTTGACGGCTGAGCCGCCTGCGCCGCCGTTGCCGCCGGCACCGGCGTTGCCACCGTTGCCACCGCTGAGGCCGTCGGCACCGTCGGTGCCCTCACCGGCGGCGTCGGTCTGCCCGGCGGCGCCGGCGAGGCCACTGCCACCCGCACCTCCGTTACCGCCGGCACCACCGCGGCCGCCCGCGCCGCCATTGCCGGAGGTGCTGCCACCCGCGCCACCGACCCCGCCGTTACCACCGGCCGCGCCGTGGCCGCCGTCGGTGCCGTCGCCTCCGGCGTCCGTGGATCCCGCGTCACCGCTCGCGCCCGCACCACCGTTACCGCCGGCGCCACCGGCGCCGACCGCAGCCGCGTTACCGCCGGCGCCACCGTCACCGCCGGCCTGGGAAGCGCCGTTGGACAGCACCTGGCCCGCGCCGCCATCGCCACCGGCACCACCGTTGCCGCCTCCGACCGCCGCCACCCCCGCGACACCGCCGGCACGCTGCGTGACGCCATCACCGCTCAGGCCGCCCTGCCCGGCGCCACCGGCCTGGCCCACGTTGCCGGCATCACCACCGGCCCCGCCGTTTCCGGCGATCAGGTTCAACCCGCCTCCGGCGCCACGCCCGCCGGCACCGCCGTCGCCGCCCTCGCCGGCGTTGCCGCCGTTTCCACCGATACCGCCGATACCGGCCTTGCCCGCCGTCCCGTTGGCCGCACTGCCGCCGACGCCGCCCTGCCCGCCGGCGCCACCGTTGCCGCCGTTGCCACCGTCGGCACCGTGGCCGCCGTTGCCACCGGCCAGGCCGCTGCCGGCCGCGGCATCGATGCCCGCGGTGCCCGTCACGCCGTTGGCGCCGTTTCCTCCGTTTCCGCCGTGGCCGCCGACGCCGCCGGCACCACCGTTGCCGGAGACCGCGCCGCCGCTACCACCGGCGCCACCGACACCACCGGTGGCGCCGTTGGCGCCGTTCGAGCTGTTGACCGAGCCGGTCCCACCGCTGGCGCCCGCACCGCCGGTACCACCGCGTCCACCGTCGCCGATCGACCCGGCGTTACCGCCCTGGCCGCCGGCGCCACCGATCTGCATTGTGCCGTCAGCGAGTTCGCGGCCGTCGCCGCCGCGACCGCCTTCACCGCCGTTACCACCGCCGCCGGCGCCACCGGCCGCGCCCACCGCACCGTCCTGGCCGGATCCGGCTCCGCTACCACCGGCACCACCGGCACCCGCGGTGCCGCGTTCGCCGCCGTCACCACCCTGGCCACCGCTGCCGGCCTCGGCAGCGCTGCCGCCGCCGGTGCCGACGCCACCGTTGCCGCCGTTGCCGGCACTGCCCGCGGCACCACCCTGGCCACCGGCCCCACCGTTGCCGTCGGTCGCGGCACCACCGATGCCACCGGCCCCACCGGCGCCGCCGGTTCCGCCGTTGCCGCCGGTCGCGCCGGACGCACCGCTGCCGGGGATGACGAAGCCGGCGTTGCCGCCGTTGCCACCCGCGCCGCCGGCGCCGCCCTGACCGCCGGCACCACCGTCCCCGGAGATGGTGCCGCCCGCGCCGCCGGCACCACCGACACCGCCCGCGGCGCCGGTGCCACCGGTGAGTCCGTTGCCCGCCGCGTCGCGCCCGCCCGTCGCGCCACTTGCGCCGCTGCCGCCGTTCCCGCCGGCACCACCGGTGCCGATCGCACCCGCATTGCCGCCGTTGCCGCCCGCGCCGCCGGCCTGCACCGTGCCGTCGGCGAGCACCTGGCCGTCGCCACCGTTGCCGCCCACGCCACCGACCGCGCTGCCCGCCGCACCCGCGGCACCACCTGCCGCCTGACCGCCGAAGCCGACGCCGCCCGCACCGCCGACGCCGACCTGGCCGGCCGTGCCGCCACTGCCGCCGTTGCCTCCGCGACCGGCCGCCGCGTTGGCACCGCCACCGGCGCCGTCACCGCCGGCACCACCGGTGCCACCGTCACCGGCCGCGCCGCCCGCACCACCGACGCCGCCGACGCCCTGGGCGCCCGCGGTGCCGTGGGCCGAGGTACCACCCGCACCGCCGGTACCGCCGACACCACCACTGCCGCCGTTGCCGCCGACGCTGGTGGTGTCACCACCGTCGCCGCCGTTGCCGCCGCTGCCGGCGACCGCATCCGCGCCGTCGACTCCGTCGGCGCCGGAGCCACCGGCACCACCGGTGCCGCCGACACCTCCGGCACCACCCACACCGCCGTTACCCGAGGTGGAGCCACCTGCACCACCCACACCGCCTGCACCGCCGTTGCCGCCGGTGGCACCGTTGGTGCCGTTACCCGAACCGTTGGTCGTCCCAGCCTCGCCGGTCGCCCCGGCACCGCCGGCGCCACCCGCACCACCGTCGCCGACCGCGCCCGCGTTACCGCCGTTACCGCCGACGCCACCGGACTGGGCAAAGCCGTTGGCCAGCAGTTGCCCGGCGCCACCGGTGCCGCCCGCACCGCCGTCGCCACCATTACCGGCCGCACCCACCGCGCCACCTGCCGCCTGCGCGCCACCGGCGCCCTGGCCGCCGGCACCACCGTCGCCGCCCGCGCCCACCGAGCCACCGTTACCGCCGGCACCACCGTTACCGGCCGCGGTGCCGATGCCACCACCGGCACCCGTACCGCCCTGGCCACCGTTGCCTGCGTCCCCGCCGGCGCCGCCGACACCACCGACACCACCCGCGCCGTGCGCGCCCGCGGTGCCGTTGACGGCGGCGCCGCCCGCGCCACCGTTGCCGCCCAAACCGCCTACACCGCCCTGGCCACCGTTACCGCCGTTCTCGCCGGTTCCGCCCGCGGCACCACTGCCGGCGATCGCGTCCTCACCGGCAGCGCCGGTCTCTCCGGCGCCACCGGAGCCACCGGCGCCGCCGACACCACCGGCACCACCGGCACCGCCTTTGCCCGAGACCGATCCACCGGCACCACCGACACCACCGTTACCCGCCGCGCCACCGGCGCCGCCCTGCAGACCATTGCCGGCGACATCGTTGCCGCCGACCGCACCGGTCGCCCCGTTACCGCCGACGCCACCGTTGCCACCGTTGCCGGTCGACCCGCCGTCACCGCCCCGGCCGCCGTTACCGGCGATCTGGCCCGGGTTGATCGCGCTGAAGCCGGCGCCGCCGTTGCCGCCGTTGCCGCTGACGGTGGCTGCTTCGCCCGCACTGCCGGCCACGCCGGCGACACCGCCGGTGCCGTTACCGGCCGCGCCGCCCTGGCCCGCGGCGCCTGCCACGCCGGCCTCGCCGCCACGACCGCCGTTGCCGCCGTGGAGGTTTGCCGCGGTTCCGGCCGCGCCGTCGCCGCCGTTACCGCCCACACCGCTGTCGCCGCCGTCGCCGCCGGACCCGCCGGAGCCACCGGTGCCCGCACCACCGAAGATGCCGCCCGCGCCGGCGTTGCCGCCCACGCCGCCGTTGCCGCCCCGGCCGCCGGCTCCACCGTTGTCGCCGTCGCCGCCGTTGCCGTTGCCACCTCCGGTGAAGGTGCCCTGCACGCCGTCGGTACCGGCCGCGCCGGCCGCGCCCTCGCCGCCGGCGCCGCCATTGCCGCCGGAGCCGCCCTTGCCCATCCAGACGCCGCCGCGACCCCCGGCACCGCCCGCGCCACCGTTGCCGCCGTCGACGTGCACGGCGGTACCGGCCAGCCCGACGCCGCCGTCCCCGCCGCTGCCGCCGTAGCCGAAGATGGATCCGCCGTTGCCGCCGTTGCCGCCGGCGCCGCCCTCCACACCGTCGGCGCCGGCACCGCCGTGGCCGAACAGACCGCCGCCGTTGCCCCCGTGGCCCGCCGCCCCGGTGGCGACCGAGCCGGGGTCGAGGATGCTGCCGGCGTCACCACCGTTGCCGAACAACCATCCGGCGCTGCCGCCGCTACCGGTCAGGCCATAGCCGTCACCGCCGTCACCGAGCCACAGGCCGCCGTCGCCGCCGTCCGGGTTGTCGATGGTGCCGTCGGCGCCGTTGCCGATCAGGTACATCCCGAACAGGCCGTTGATGGCACCGTTGACCTGCATACCGAGCGAGCTGGTGATCCAGTTCTCGATGCTGGCGTGCATCGGTTGGTAGAACATGGTGTTGAACAGCTCGGTGAACGGGTCGGTGGCCGCTGCCGACATCGGGACCAGTGCGGCTTCCCAGCCGTTGTCGAGCTGGGTGAACAGCGGCGACCATGAGTCGGCGTCGAAGATCGTCTGCCACGACGACGGGTCGTCGAGCTGGATGACGGCCTCGCCGAGGCTCTGGCCGAGCACGTCGATGACCCAGTCCAGCTCGTCGGCGTGGGCCGGCGCGGCGGCCAGCGGGCTCATCCCGAATGCCAGGAACGCACCCACCGCGGTTCCGGCTCCGGCGACGCGTTTGCCACGGCGCGTCCCGTTGGGGTTCGCCGTCCGCCGTTGTGCACCGTCGCGCCTGCCGCCCATTGCTGTCATCCGCCCTTGCTTTTCGTGAAGTGATGTTTTGCCGAGGAAGTCCGGGATCGGACTAGAAGCCGAACAGCCCGCCGAGCTGTCCGATGCTGATGGTGATCAGATCGGTGCCGGCGATGCCCATGTTGGACAGCAGGCCGTCGAGGTCGAGGCCGCCGAGGCCCAGGCCGTCGATCACGTCGTTGACCGTCAGGCCGTCGAGACCGAGGCTGGCGACCAGCGCGTCGAGGGTGACGCTGCCCAGGCCCAGCGAGTTGGCGATGTCGTTGACCGTGACTCCGCCGAGCAGGCGCTGAAGAATCTCGTCCAGGTGGACGCTGTCCAGGTTCAGGTCATCGAGGAGGTCGCCGACCTTGGCGCCGCCCAGCAGGCCTTCCAAGAAGCCATCCAGGTGAATGTTGTTCAACCCCAGGTCATTTGCGATCGAACCGAGTGTCATGCCGCCCAGCACGTGGTCGATGACGCTGCCGATGTCGACCTGGTTCAGCCCGAGGTTGCCCAGCAGCCCGTTGATCGTGACGTCCAGGCCCAGCCGGTCGATCACCGTGTCGATGTTCAGGTTGTTCAGGCCCCAGGAGCTCAGGATCGACACCAGCGAGGTGTTCATCAGATCCGGGAAACCGTTGTTGAGGACGGTGCTCAGGGTGACGTCGTCCAGGCCCAGGTTCTGCATGACCGTGTCGAAGGGGGTGGTCAGGTTCAGGCCGGTCAAGATTTCGCTGAGCTTCTCGTCGGACACGCCGGTGGCACCCAGCAGCTGGCCGAGGGTGATGTCGGCCAGCGGGGTGCCGGGTGCCACGCCCAGGTTCGGGGCGCCGGCACTGTACAGCCGCTGCAGGGTCTCCAGCAGGCTGTTGTTCCCCATCAGGCTGTTGAGGGTCTGGTAGCAGGAGACGTTGTACAGACCCGGCAACAGGGGGCAGGTGATGTCGGGGACCGGGATTGCGCCGTTCGCGAGCTCGAGCAGCGTCTGGTCGCCCACGCCGGCCTGCGTCAGCAGGTCGGTGAACTTCTGCTCACCGATCTCGGTGCCTTCGAGCAGGTCACCCAGCGTCATGCCGGACATTTCCGAGCTCTGCAGCACCTCCGCCAGCGACATGTCGAAGCCGGCGCCCTGCAGGATCTCGATCACCAGGTCGCCGACGGTCATGCTGCCGGCACTGCCGCCACCCAACATGCCGCCCAGCAGGCTGTCGATCAGCTCGGCGATGCTCTGGTCGCCGAAACCGGAGGCTTCCAGCAGCGGGTTGAGCATGCTGCCGATGGTCAGATCCTCGCCGCCGAACTGGTCGAGCAGGTCGGTGATGGTCACGTCGCCGCCCACCGTGGCATGGACCAGATCTTTGAGCGCTTCACCCAGGGTGAGGTCGCCGACACCGAGCTGGCCGAGCAGGCCGGTGATGGTGGTGTCGGTCATTCCGCCGGCTTGCAGCAGACCGGTCGCCAGCTCGCCCAGCGACTGGTCGCCGAGCCCGAACTCGTCGAGCAGGCCGGCCAGGGTCGGGTTGCCGATGCCGGCCTGGCCGAGCAGACCGGTCAGCACTTCGGCGATCGACTTGTCACCCAGCCCCACCTGATCGGCCAGGCCGGAGATCGTCGGGTTGCCGATGCCCATCACGTCGAGCAGGTTGGCCGCCAGTCCGGCGATCGGCTCGTCGCCGATCCCGAATTCGCTGAGCAGCCCGGTGACGCTCATGTGGCCGAAGCCCAGGCAGTCGAGCAGGCCGGTCAGCAGGCCCCCCACCGACTGATCGCCGATGCCGAAGTCGCCGAGCAGGTCTCCCAGCGTGGTGTTGCCGACGCCGGCCAGGTCCACCAACTGACCCAGTTGCAGATCGACCGTCGCAGTGTGCGGTGCGACGAGCAGGCCGTTGAACAGCGGGATGTTCATGCCCGCCACGTCGATGCCGGCCGTGCCGTAGAGGAAGGCGTTGATCAGCGTGCCCGGCGCGTTGAACAGGATCATGAACGCGTTGGCCGGGTCGGCGGCGAGCTGCTCGGTGATGTCGTTCCACGCGTTGGTCATCGTGATGAACGGGCCGATCATCGCCAACAGGGTGTGCAGCGTCGAGCCCAGCTCGATGTTGATCTGCGCCGGCAGCGGCAGTGCGTTGACGGTGATCGTCGGCAGCAGCCCCCAGCTGGTGAGCAGGCCGGTGACGTCGTTCGCCGGGTCCGCGGTCAGCGCCACCGGGTACTGCTGGGTGAGCGGGGCCGCGGCGGCGGGCATGGGCGCTGCCGAGGGAACGACGGCGATCAGGCCGGCGCCGACGACGGCGATGCCGGGGGTGACGTAGGGGCGAAGCATCTGAAGCATCACGTTCTCCGAATCGATTCCTGGAAGTGGGTGGGTCGGCTACCCGAACAGGGAGGCGAACAGGCCCCCGAAATCTCCGATATGGGTGTCGATCAGCACCATGTCCGCCAGACCGAACTGGTCGAGCAGCTCGGTCAAGGTGTCACTGCCCAGGCCCATGTTGATGAGCAACTCGTTCAACGTCCCGCCGCCGAGGAGGTCGCCGATCAGCGTGTTGAGGTCGGTGGTGGCGAGATCGAAGCCGCTCAGCAGATCGCCGATGGTCTGGCCGCCCAGGAAGTCGCCGACCAGCGTGTTCAGGTCGGTGGTGGCGAAGCCCAGGCCGCCCAGCACCGACCCCACGGTCATGTCGCCCAGCAGGCTGTGCAGCAGGGCGTCGAGGTGGGTGTCACCGAGGTCGGTGCTGCCGAGCAGGGAGCCCAATGTCTGGCCGCTGAAGATGCCGTCCAGCAGGTCGCCCAGGTGCTGGTTACCGATACCGGCGTCGTCGAGCAGCTGACCCAGGGTGGAGGTGCCCAGCAGATCGGCGAGCATCTGGTCGAGGGTGGTGTCGCCCAGCCCCAGGTCGGTGAGCAGCTGGCCCAGGCTGGTGTCGTTCATTCCGAAGCTGGCAACCAGTTCGTCCAGCGTCTGGTCGTTGTAGCCCATACCGGTCAACAGCGAGCCCACGGTCATGGACAGGTTGGTTTCCAGCAGGGTGCTGAGCTTCTCGTCGGCCATCGGCCCGAGCAGCTCGGCGATGGTCTGGTTGCTCATGCCCTGGCCCGCCAGGATGCTGTTGATCGTCTGGTCGTTGAAACCGTCGATCATGCCCTGGCCGCCGATCTTGGCCGCGACGGTTTCGCCGCCGGTGGCCCAGATCAGGTTGTTCAGGGTCAGGCCACCGAATCCCAGGTTGGTGAAGATCGTGCCCAGCGAGACCTCGCCCAGGTTGGCGGCATCGACGATGTTCTGCATGGTCAGACTGCCCAGGCCGGCGGCATTCACCAGGTCGCCGACCGTGGTGTCGCCCAGGCCGGCGCCACCGAGGAAGTCGGCGGCCAGCGATCCCACACTGACGTCGCCCAGGCCCATCGCGTCGACGAGGTCCACCGGGGTCCGCTGACCGAGGTCCAGCGCATCGAGAACCTTGGGCAGGATGTCGCCGACAGTCAGGTCGGCCAGGCCCAGCGCGCCGAGCAGATCGACCGGGGTCTGCTGGCCCAGGCCGAGCCCGTCGAGCAGGCTGCCGGCCAGGTCAGCGACCGGCTGTTGGGCCAGGCCGAGCTGGTCGAGCAGGCCGGTGACGGTCGGGTTCCCGATGCCGGCCGCGTCCAACACCGCCAGCAGCGCGCCCGACACCGACTGGTCGGCCAGCCCGACATCGCCCAGCAAGTCGCCGAGCGTCGGGTTACCCATGCCGATCGCGTCGAGCAGCTTGGCGCCCAGGTCCGCCACCGACTCGTCGCTGAGGCCGACGTCGCCGAGGATGTCGATCAGGTTCTTCTGTCCCAGCCCCATTGCGTCGAGCAGACCGGTGGCGAGCTGCGCGGCGGACTGTTCGCCGATGCCGATCGCGTTGATCAGGTCCAGCGGAGTCTGGTCACCCAGGCCGACCCCGTCGAGCAGGCTGGTCACCATCGAGCCGATCGGCAGGTCGCCGATCCCGATACCGGAGAGGATCTCGGTCAGGCTCTTGTTCCCGAGGTTGATGGAGTCGAGCACCTGGTCGAGCCGCAGCTCGAGGTCGAACGGCTGCGGCCCGACCAGCAGGCCGTTGAACGCCGGCACCACGATGCCGAACAGGTCGATCGTGTTGGTGCCGTTGAGCCAGGCGTTGAGCAGGGTGGCCGGCGCGTTGAACAGGATGCTCAGCGTGTTGGCCGGGTCGATCGCGATGGCGGCCCAGATCTCGTTCCAGGCGTTGGTGACGGTGATGAACGGCGCGACCGACGACAGGATGAGACCCAGCTCGGACGGCAGTGAACCGGAGTCCACATGTTGGCCCAGGTTCGCCAGGTTGGCCGCGGTATTGCTGAACAGCTCATCCCAGGTGACCAGGACGTCGGACGTGTTGGCCACCAGCCGCAGGTTCGGCTTTTGCTGGACCGGCGCGAGATCCGGCCGTGGAGCCGCCGAGGGATGCAGGCTCACCTGCGGAGTCGGTACCACAGCGACGCTGACGAGACCGGCACCGACCAGGGCGACACCCGTCGTGGCGTAGGGACGAAGTATCTGCTGCATCGGTAATTTCTTCCATCTCGGGGATCAAACGTTCGCGACAGTACATGAGCGGAATCACATTTCCAACATGGATTTCTCAGCTTCACAGCGCTTCGGCAGTCCAATTTTTCAGGCGCCCAATGACAACGTGTGTAGTCATTTTTATGACAACGCGCGTGGTCATTTTTTTGACAACATGCGTGGTCAGGACTGGTGAATAGCGGGTAACTTCACCAAGGTTTCCGGAGAATTCCAATATCGTCGCCCAGGCGCTGGGAAGTTTCGGCGGCACCGCTTTCGCGTTTTTATTAGGAAACATGCTGATAAATGACTTAGGAGCCGAACCATCACCGCTGGAAAGCTCCAGTGGACGACTGTCTGCCGACGGGCGACCGTTTTTTTCGTCTCGGCGGGTACATCCCGGCCGTCGGGGTGGCCCCGCCGGTCACGGCGCCGGCACTTGCGGGGGTCGTCGACGACGAGATCGAGCAGCTGTGCCGGACCGGTTTGCTGAGCTTGTTCCCGGCGCTACGAATACACCACAATTTCGGCACGGCTGTTCACTTACGCCCGCCGGCGCTCGCCGACTGTCATCGCCTCCGACAGCGGGCAGGCACCGCCACCGTCACCGTGACGCCCACCGGGTCTGGATCGGTCTTAGTCCGATCCGCGTCCCTGGCGCACGAGCCTGCCCACGAACCGGGCCAGACCGAGCGCCATCTGCTGTTTGGGTTCCAGGGCCGCGTTGTCCGTCTCCGGGGCGTTCCACTGCGCGACCGCCGCCAGCTCGCCGTCGCTGAACAGTTCACGGCAGGCGATCCGCTGGATCTTGCCGCTGGACGTGGTGGGAATGCACATCGGCTTGACCAGGAGCACGTCGTGCACCTCGACCCGGTGATGGTGTCGGACCGCAGCCCGGATCGCCTCGAGGACTGCGTCCAGATCGGTGTCGCCGGATCGATGGCGCTGCACCTCCTGCACCACCACCAGCCGTTCGCGAGCGTGGGGATCGCCGGGATCCCCGGTTATCGCGAACACCGCGCCGCGGCCGGGCAGCAACATCGGGTCACAGTCCTGCACGGTCCGCTCGATGTCGTTGGGGTAGTGGTTGACATCGCCGATGACCACCAGGTCCTTGCAGCGTCCGGTGATGAACAGTTCGCCGTCGCGCAGGAATCCACGATCCCCGGTACGCAGGAACGGCCCTGGAAAATCTCGCGTGGTGTCGGCCAGGTGCGCGGCGAACGTCCGCGCGGTCTCCTCGCCACGGCGCCAATACCCCTGCCCCACACTGGGCCCGGCGACCCAGATCTCCCCGACCCCGTCGGCATCGCACTCGGTTCGGGTCTCCGGGTCGACGATGATGACCCGTTGGCCGCCCCGCGGCCGCCCGCACCCGACTATCGCGGAGGCGGCCGGATCACCCGGCGCGGCGTCGGCAACCCGATCCTCACCGAGCGCGCCGCGATCGATATGGGCGATCACCGGCAGCCCCAGCGCTCCGGCATCCGATCCACCGGACACCCCCAGCGTCGCCTCTGCCAGGCCGTACACCGGAAGGAATGTCTCGGGTGTGAACCCGGCCGGTGCGAATGCCTCCGAGAACGCCTGCAGCGTCGCGGGATTCACCGATTCACCGCCGTTGAGGGCCACCTGCCAGTTGGACAGGTCCAGCGCCGCCCGCTCCTGCGGCGAGCTGCGCTTGATACACCACTCGTAGGCGAAGTTCGGTGCGCCGGAGATCACCGCGCCGTGCCGGGACATCGCTTCGAGCCATCGCATGGGACGCATCAGGAAGGCGCCCGGCGACATCACCACCGTCGTGGTTCCGACGTACAGCGTCATCAGGACGCCACCGATGAGGCCCAGGTCGTGATACTGCGGCAGCCAGGTCACCGAACCCACCGGGCGATGGAAAACCGGGTTGTCCGGTGCGGGATTCCAGGTCTGGCGGACCGTCTCCAGGTTGTGCATGAAGTTGCCGTGGGTCAGCACAACACCCTTGGGCACCTTGGTGGTGCCCGAGGTGTACTGGATCGCGGCGACGGTGGTCGCGGTCACCGGCGGCAGCGCCCACCGGTCGGCGGCCGAGGCATCGCCGGCCAATTCGTCGGTGGCGAACCATTGCAGGGGCGGTGCGCCCGCCGCCTCGGCCGCAGCGTCCGCCGCGGCCCGGATCCCGTCTTGGGTTTTCGTTGTGGCCAGGGCGATTTCGGCCCGCGCATCGGGCACGATGGCTGCGATTCGGGCCGAGGTCCACTGCGCGTCCACCGGAATCGCGACCGCGCGGGCATACAGGCAACCGAAGAAGCCGACGATGCTGTCCAGGCCCGGGCGGCAGAAGACCAGTACCCGCTGGCCGGCCGCACCGTGCTGTTGCAGGCCGGCGGCGACCGCCCGTGCCCGACGATCCAGCTCGCGGTAGGTCAGCCGGTCGCGTTCCTCGTCGCCCTCGGGGCAGAAGTGGAACGCGACCTTGCCGCCGTGCCTGTCGGCCTGCTGCGACAGCAGGTCGACAAGGGTGGGTGCGCTGGGCACTGTCCCGGACATTGCCCAGCGACCACCTATTCCTACGGACTTACTCCGGCTGGCAGAGATTGTCCAGGACGTCGATCTCGCCGCGGAGCTGGTCGCGCAGCGGCTGCTGGACCGAGTCGTCGGGCGAGTGTCCGGCCAGGTAGTTGATGCTCAGCGCCTCCAGGGTGTCGGCCATGTCGCCGACTGCCTTGGCCAGGTCCGCCGGGGTGGCCGGGTTCTCCTCCAGGCGCTGGTGCAGGAACGCACCGCCGGCGAACAGCGACAGGCGCGCGTTGGTGCCGACGGCCAGGTCACCGGCCAGGTCACCCGGCACCGGGTTCTGCAGGTTGGTGTTGAACTGAGTGCCCTGACGCACGACGCCCTGCGCGTCACAGATCTTGCCCTTGGCTTCCTGGCGCTGGTCGCCGGAGAACTTCTGGCTCGTCGACGGGTGGAACCATCCGAAGATGGCCAAGACGATACCGATCACGGCCAACGCCAACGCGGCGATGGTCGGCAGGGACAGCCCCGGCGCTGAAGTGGAAGATTGCGGAAAACCCGCGCTCTTGGGCTTGACGGCCTTGGCCGAGGAGGGGGAATCGCTAGCAGGAGTCTCAGGCATTGCGCGATCGTAGCGGGACAGCTCCGAATAGTCACGCGGACCCGGGATGTGGCGCGTTGCCGGTACCCTCATGTGCGATGTTGAGCACCGAGTTCGAGACCACCGCGCGCCGGCTCACCGGCTGGGGACGCACCGCGCCGAGCGTGGCGCAGGTGTTGTCGACCCCGGATGTCGAGGTCATCGCCAAGGCGGTGGCACGATCGGCCGACGCCGGCAACCGGGGCGTGATCGCCCGCGGTCTGGGCCGCTCCTACGGCGACAACGCCCAGAACGGCGGCGGCCTGGTGATCGACATGACCGCGCTGAACCGGATCCACTCGATCTCGTCGGATCGCGGCGTCGTCGACGTCGACGCTGGCGTGAGCCTGGACCAGTTGATGAAGGCCGCGTTGCCGTTCGGTCTGTGGGTGCCGGTGCTGCCGGGGACCCGCCAGGTCACCATCGGCGGGGCGATCGCCTGCGACATCCACGGCAAGAACCACCACAGCGAAGGCAGTTTCGGCAACCACGTGGTCTCGATGGATCTGCTGACCGCCGACGGTTCGGTGCGGCAACTGACCCCAGACGGTTCCGAGGCCGAACTGTTCTGGGCCACCGTCGGCGGCAACGGGCTGACCGGGATCATCCTGCGCGCCACCATCGCGATGACCCCGACCGAGACGGCGTACTTCATCAACGACGGCGACAACACCGCCGACCTGGAGGAGACCGTCGCCTTCCACAGCGACGGCAGCGAAGCCGACTACACCTACTCCTCGGCCTGGTTCGACGCGGTCAGCGCGCCGCCGAGACTCGGGCGAGCGGCCATCACCCGGGGCCGGCTGGCGCTGCGCGACGAGCTGCCCAAGAAGCTGGCCCGCAACCCGCTGAAGTTCGACGCTCCGCAGCTGATGACGGTGCCCGACGTCTTTCCCAACGGGCTGATGAACAAGCTCTCCGCCAGCGTGATCGGTGAGCTGTACTACCGGCGGGGCGGGCACTATCGCGGCAAGGTCCAGAACCTGACGCAGTTCTACCACCCGCTGGACCTGCTGGGGGAATGGAATCGGGCCTACGGAACCGCGGGTTTCGCCCAGTATCAGTTCCTGGTCCCCACCGAGGCGGTCGAGGAATTCAAGGCGATCATCCGCGACATCCAGGCCAGCGGGCATTCGTCGGCGCTCAATGTGTTCAAACTGTTCGGGCCGGGCAACCAGGCGCCGTTGAGCTTCCCGATGGCCGGCTGGAACGTCGCCATGGACTTCCCGATGAGACCCGGGGTGGACGAATTCCTCAACGCCCTGGACCGCCGGGTGCTGGAGTTCGGCGGCCGGCTCTACACCGCCAAGGATTCCCGCACCACCGCGGAGAATTTCCACGCCATGTACCCGCGCATCGACGAATGGATTGCGGTGCGCCGCAAGGTGGATCCCGATGGGATTTTCGCCTCCGACATGGCCCGACGTTTGGAGCTGCTGTAGAGATGGTGCTTGACGCCACCGGAAATCCCCAGTCCATCCTGTTGCTGGGCGGCACGTCCGAGATCGGCCTGGCGATCTGCGCACGCTATCTGCGCCACGCCTCGGCGAGCGTGGTGCTGGCCTGCCTGCCGGGTGATCCCGGCCGCGACGGCGCCGTGGCGGCCATGGAGGCCGCCGGAGCCAAGTCGGTGCGGGTGATCGACTTCGACGCACTCGACACCGCCGGCCACCCAGCCATGATCGACTCGGCGTTCAGCGCCGGTGATATCGACGTGGCGATCGTGGCGTTCGGCATGGACGCCGACGCCGAGGAGCTCTGGCACAACCAGGCCAAAGCCGTGCAGGTCGCCGAGATCAACTACACCGCAGCGGTTTCGGTGGGTGTGCTGCTCGCCGGCAAGATGAGCGCGCAGGGTTTCGGGCAGATCATCGCGATGAGTTCGGTGGCCGGCGAGCGGGTGCGCCGCACCAACTTCGTGTACGGCTCCACCAAGGCCGGGCTCGACGGCTTCTACCTCGGCCTGGGCGAGGCGCTTCGCGACCACGGGGTGCGGGTGCTGGTGATCCGGCCCGGCCAGGTGCGCACCCGGTTCTCCGCGCACGTCAAGGAGGCACCGCTGACCGTCGACAAGGAGGACGTCGCCGAGCTGGCGGTGACCGCGGCCGCCAAGGGCAAGGAATTGGTCTGGGCGCCAGGGGCATTCCGCTACGTCATGATGGTGCTGCGGCACGTCCCGCGGGCGATCTTCCGTCGGCTTCCGATCTGATGTCGGCCAGCAGGGCAGGACATTGCGAGTTGCCCACCTATGAGCGACAACTGGGTTATTTGCCCGCCTTGTTCCGCGTCCACGCCCGGGCAGAAGACTCGTTGAGTGTGCGGTTTCGTACGCCAGCGCCGGCGTGTCGCGTACGAAACCGCACACTCGGCACGTTTTCATCCCGACAAAGCGGGATGCACCCCTCCGAAAGGTTCCAGCCCCAACGGTTGTCGCTCATAGGCGGGCAACACACACATACCTTTCCCTTTGCGAGCCCCTTCACGAGCCTTCGCTCGCACCCACACCTGACAGGCCGATGCTGACCATGCGCACCGCGTCGGTCACCGCCGGCAAGACGTTGGCCCAGATGCTCCTGGCCGCCGCAGTGGCCGTCGCCGTCTCGGTGGTCGCGCTGGTGGCGATCTCCCGGGTGGAGTGGCCGGCGTATCCGTCGTCGAACCAACTGCATGCGCTGACCACGGTCGGGCAAGTGGGCTGCCTGGCCGGGCTGGTCGGTTGCGCCCTGCTCTGGCGACGCGGGCGACAGGCCCTGGCCTGGCTGGCGGCGGTGACATTCACCAGCGCGTTCTCGGTGGTGACGCTGGCGATGCCGCTGGGCGCCACCAAGCTCTACCTGTTCGGGATCTCGGTGGACCAGCAGTTCCGCACCGAATACCTGACCCGGCTTGCCGACAGCCCGCGACTTGCAGACATGACCTACCTGGGGCTGCCGTCGTTCTACCCGCCGGGCTGGTTCTGGCTCGGCGGACGTGCCGCGGCGCTGACCGGACTGCCGGCCTGGGAGATGTACAAGCCGTGGGCGATCACCTCGATGGCCGTGGCGGTCGCGGTCGCGCTGGTGCTGTGGAACAAGCTGATCCGCTTCGAGTACGCGCTGCTGGTGACCATCGCCGGCGCCGCGGTGACGCTGGCCAACAGCTCCCCGGAGCCCTACGCCGCGATGATCACGGTGTTGCTGCCGCCGGTGCTGATCCTGACCTGGTCGGGTCTGCGGGCCGGCGACCGCGGCGGCTGGGCAGCGATCGCGGGCGCCGGCATCTTCCTCGGGTTCGCGGCCACCTTCTACACCCTGCTGGTGGCCTACACGGCGTTCACCGTGATCCTGATGGCGCTCCTGCTGGCAGCGATCCGGCGGAGTTTCGACCCCCTGGCCAGGCTGGCGGTGATCGGGGTGATCGCGCTGGCCATCGCGTCGATCACCTGGACGCCGTACCTGCTGGCCACGCTGCACCACCCGGTCAGCGACTCCGGCAGCGCCCGGCACTACCTGCCCGGCGACGGCGCCGAGCTGAGCTTCCCGATGCTGCAGTTCACCCTGCTCGGTGCGCTGTGCCTGCTGGGCACGCTGTGGCTGGTGGTGCGTGCCCGCGAATCCACCCGGGCCGGCGCGCTGGCGATCGGCGTCGTCGGCGTCTACGCCTGGTCGATCCTGTCCATGTTGTCGACGCTGGCCCGCACCACGCTGCTGAGCTTCCGGCTGCAGCCGACGCTGGCCGTGCTGCTGGCCACCGCCGGGGTGTTCGGCTTCATCGAGGGCGCCCGGGCCCTCGGCCGGGCCGGACAGGGCTGGCACCGCGTGGTGTATCCGGCGGCGACGGCCGTGGGACTGTCCGGGGCCCTGGCGTTCAGCCAGGACATCCCCGAGGTGCTGCGGCCCGACATCACCGTCGCCTACACCGACACCGACGGCCACGGCGAACGCGGTGACCGCCGCGCACCCGGCGCGGCGAAGTACTACGAGGCCGTTGACGCCGCGATCACCAAAGCCACCGGCAAGCCGCGCAACGAGACCGTGGTGCTCACCGCCGACTACAGCTTCCTGTCCTACTACCCCTACTGGGGTTTCCAGGGCCTGACGTCGCACTACGCCAACCCCCTGGCGCAGTTCTCCGCGCGTGCGGGCGCGATCGGGGCGTGGTCCAAGCTTCAGACCTCAGAGCAGTTCACCCGCGCGCTCGACGAGTTGGCGTGGCCGGCGCCGACGGTGTTTCTGATGCGGCCCGGTGCCGGGGACACCTACACGCTGAAGCTGGCCAAGGACGTCTACCCCAACCACCCCAACGTGCGGCGCTACACCGTGGAACTGGACGCGGCGCTGTTCTCCGGGCCGCAGTTCCAGGTGCAGAAGATCGGGCCGTTCGTGCTCGCCGTCCGCACCTGACAGACGCCGCCGAGCACCCCGATAGCATCTAGGTCCGTGACCGATACGCGCAACTACCGGGTGGCTCGGACCGTCGCCGTCGTCGCCGGCGTGCTGGGCACCCTGCTGGCGATCCTCACCCCGTTACTGCCGGTCAAACAGACCACCGCCGAACTCAACTGGCCGCAGAACGGCGCGCTGACCAGCGTGCAGGCCCCGCTGATCGGCTACGTCGCCACCGATCTGGACATCACCGTGCCGTGTCAGGCCGCGGCCGGGCTGACCGCGACCAAGACGGTGTTGCTGTCCACGGTGCCCAAGCAGGCCCCCAAGGCCGTGGACCGCGGCCTGCTCATCGAACGCGTCAACGACGATCTGGTCCTGGTGGTGCGCAACGTGCCGGTAGTGGTGGCGCCGCTGACCCAGGTGCTGAGCCCGGCCTGCGAGAAGCTGACGTTCACCGCGCACGCCGACCGCGTCACCGCGGAGTTCGTCGGCCTCAAATACGGTCCCAACGCCGAACACCCCGGCTCGCCGCTCAAAGGCACCCGCAGCGGCTACGACTTCCGGCCGCAGATCGTCGGCGTCTACACCGACCTGTCCGGGCCGGCGCCGGCCGGACTGGACTTCACCGCCACCGTCGACACCCGCTTCTCCAGCGCGCCCACTCCCCTCAAGCTGGCCGCGATGATCCTCGGGGTGGCGCTGACGATCGTCGCGCTGATCGCCCTGCACGTCCTGGACACCGCCGACGGCACCCGGCACCGCCGTTTCCTGCCGGCCCGCTGGTGGTCGATGTCGCCGCTGGACGCGCTGGTCACCCTGGTACTGGTCTGGTGGCACTTCGTCGGTGCGAACACCTCCGACGACGGCTACATCCTGACCATGGCGCGGATCTCCGAGCACGCCGGCTACATGGCCAACTTCTACCGTTGGTTCGGCACCCCGGAGGCGCCCTTCGGCTGGTATTACGACCTGCTGGCGGTGTGGTCGCAGGTGTCGACCACCAGCATCTGGATGCGGCTGCCCACCCTGGGCATGGCGCTGGCGTGCTGGTGGCTGATCAGCCGCGAGGTGATCCCCCGGCTGGGTCACGCCGTCAAGCACAGTCCGGCGGCGGCCTGGACCGCGGCCGGCATGTTCTTGGCGTTCTGGCTGCCGCTGAACAACGGGCTGCGCCCCGAGCCCATCATCGCGCTGGGCATCCTGGCGACCTGGTGCTCGGTGGAGCGCGCGGTGGCCACCAGCCGGCTGCTGCCGCTGGCGATCGCCTGCATCATCGGCGCGATGACGCTGTTCTCCGGGCCGACGGGAATCGCCTCCATCGGTGCGCTGCTGGTGGCGATCGGGCCGCTGCGCACCATCTTGCACCGGCGCTCCAAGCAGTTCGGCCTGGCGCCGCTGCTGGCGCCGATCACCGCCGCGGTCGGCATCACCGCGATCGTGATCTTCCGCGACCAGACCCTGGCCGGCGAGATCGAGGCCAGCACGCTGAAGTCCGCGGTGGGGCCCAGCCTGGCCTGGTTCGAGGAGCATGTCCGCTACGAGCGACTGTTCCTGGCCACCCCCGACGGTTCGGTGGCACGCCGGTTCCCGGTGCTGGCCCTGGGCGTCGCGCTGGCGGTGTCGGTGGCGATGGCGCTGCGCAAGGGCCGGATTCCCGGCACCGCGGCCGGCCCGAGCCGCCGCATCATCGGGATCACCATCATCTCCTTCATCGGACTGATGTTCACGCCGACCAAGTGGACCCACCACTTCGGGGTGTTCGCCGGGCTGGCCGGGTCACTGGGCGCGCTGGCCGCCGTCGCGGTGAGCGCGGCGGCGATGCACTCGCGGCGCAACCGGACGATGTTCACCGCGGTGGTGCTGTTCATCACCGCGCTGTCGTTCGCCAGCGTCAACGGCTGGTGGTACGTCTCGAACTTCGGGGTGCCGTGGTCGAACGCATTCCCCAAGTGGCACTTGGCCTTCGCCACCATCGGGGTGGCCCTGACCGTGTTCGCGCTGCTGGTGGCGGCCTGGTTCCACTTCGCCAACGGCGAAGACCGCCCGCCGCGCTGGACCGCACTGTCCGGCTACCCGCTGGCCATCGCGTCCTGGGTGCTGATCCTGTTCGAGGTGGTGTCGCTGACCGCCTCGATGGTGGGCCAGTACCCGGCGTGGACGGTGGGCCGTTCCAACCTGGACGCCCTGACCGGCAAAACATGCGGGCTGGCCGATGACGTGCTGGTCGAGCAGGACCCCAATGCCGGCATGCTCGATCCGGTCGACACCCCGGTGGCCGAGGCGCTCGGCGCGACCTTCTCGGTCGGGTTCACCCCCAACGGGATTCCCGCCGACGTCACCGCCGACCAGGTGATCGGACCGCCGGGGCTGGGCCGGCTGGCCGATGACGACGCGCAGACCGCGGGCGGCGAGGCCGGCACCGAGGGCGGCACCACGGCCCGTGAAGGGGTCAACGGCTCGCGGGCCCGGCTGCCCTACAAGCTGGACCCGGCCCGGGTGCCGGTGCTGGGCAGCTGGCGCCCCGGTATGCAGATGCCGTCGCTGCTGCGCTCCGCGTGGTACCGGCTGCCCGCCGACCGGGCGAACGCCGGACCGCTGCTGGTGGTGGCGGCCGCGGGCCGTTTCGACCGCGGCGAGGTCACCGCGCAGTGGGCCACCGACTCCGGCGCCGCCAACGACAAGCCCGGCGGGACGGTCGATTTCGGTGACATCGGCGCAGTCCCGGCGTGGCGCAACCTGCGCGCGCCGCTGTCCGCGATCCCGGCCGAGGCCACTCAGATCCGGCTGGTGGTCCGCGACGACGACCTGGCTCCGCAACACTGGATCGCGGTGACGCCGCCGCGTGTCCCGCAGTTGCGCACCCTGCAGGATGTGGTCGGATCCTCGGATCCGGTACTGCTGGACTGGCTGGTGGGCCTGGCGTTCCCCTGCCAGCGCCCGTTCGGCCACCAGAACGGGGTGACCGAGGTGCCGAAGTGGCGGATCCTGCCGGACCGGTTCGGCGCGGAGGCGAACTCTCCGGTGATGGACAACAACGGCGGCGGCCCGCTGGGCATCACCGAACTGCTGGTGCACGCGACCACCGTGCCCAGCTACCTGAACCACGACTGGTTCCGTGACTGGGGCGCCCTGCAGCAGTTGACGCCCTACTACCCCGCGGCGACGCCCGCGCAACTGGACCTGGGGACGGCGGTGCGGTCCGGGTTGTGGAGCCCGGCGCCGCTGCGGCACTGACCCGCGGGCCTCGCGGCCCCGGGGGTATATGTCGTTAATTGCCCGCCTATCAGCGACAACGTTCGTCGTGTCACACCCCGGTGCCATCGTGGGGTATGAAAAACGCGATAACACTGCGCGGGATCGAACTTCGTTATGTGCTCACCCACTATTTGCACCACCGTGACTACCCAGCCACCATCGGCGAGCTGGCCGATGAATTGGAATCCCGGGGCTTCGCGGTGGTCGGCCGAGCTTCGAAGGCAATCTCCGACGCGCTGCGCTGGGAGTGCCGATACGGCCGCGTGTACCGGCGTCGCCGGGGGCTCTACGGCCCGGCGTCGATGCCACGCAGCACCGAGTACCGAATTCACCAGCGGGTGATGACGCTGCGAGCCCGGGCGAAGGAGCAGTGGGACTCCCCCGAGGGCCGGGCTGACCCTGAGCCAAACCCGCCCTGAGCCGGGATTGACCCGGCTGCGGCCCGCTGACCCCGGCGTCGTCGCCGCACCCCGACTCCGACCCGGCCGCAAATTCCCGCACCCCCGACACCCGGCCGCAAATTCCCGCACCCGACACCCCGACCTGACGTGCCCCACCCCCCGACCTGACATAACGTACGTTGTCGCTGATAGGCGGGCAATTAACGACATATACCCGGGCCGCGGGGCAGGACGGTGGGGGCACCGGAGGGGCCGGTTCCCCGCCGGGCGGGACGGGTTCCCCGCATCGCCGGCCTCGTCGCATAACATCGAGGCTCGTGTCCTCCCCCCACGATCAGTCCAGGGACCAGCCCCAGCAGCGTTATCGGTTCGCCCGGCTGATCGCGGTGGTCGCAGGCATCACCGGCGTGCTGCTGTGCGGCCTCACCCCGCTGCTCCCGGTCCGACAGACCACTGCCACCATCGCCTGGCCGCAGGGCGTCAACGCCGACGGCCACGTCACCGACGTCACCGCCCCCCTGGTCTCCGGCGCGCCCCGCAGCCTGGACATCACCATCCCCTGCTCCGCGATCGCCTCGCTGCCGGAGAAGGGCGGCCTGGTGCTGTCCACCGTGCCGGCCGGCGGCGTGGACGCCACCGCGCACGGCCTGTTCGTGCGGGCCAACAAGACGGTCGTGTTCGCGGCCTATCGCGACCACGTGGCCGCGGCCGCCTCCCGGGACAAGATCGCCGGCTGCAGCGAGCTGCACCTGTGGGCGGATACGGGCGGTGTCGGCGCGGACTTCGTCGGCATTCCCGGCGCATCCGGCAGCCTGCCTCCCGAGAACAAGCCGCAGATCGGCGGCATCTTCACCGAGCTGGAGATCGGCCCGCAGCCCGGCTTGAGCGCCCGCATCGACGTCGACACCCGGTTCATCACCGCACCCACCACCCTCAAGGCCGGGGTGATGGCGCTGGGCGTGCTCGCGGTACTGGCGTCGATCCTCGCGCTGGCGGTCCTGGACGGGCCCCGGCGTCGACGTGCCAGGTCCAAGGTCCACACCGTGACCCGACTCGCCGACGTCGGTGTGCTGGGGACCCTGGCGCTGTGGCACGTCATCGGCGCCATCTCCAGCGACGACGGCTACAACCTGACGATGGCGCGCAACGTCGCGCACGCCGGTTATGTCGCCAACTACTACCGGTTCTTCGGCGCCAGCGAGGCCCCGTTCGACTGGTATCCGTCGCTGCTGGGCCAGCTGAGCACGGTCAGCACCGCCGGGGTGTGGATGCGCCTGCCCGCCACCCTCGCCGGGATGGCCTGCTGGCTGATCATCAGCCGCCGCATCCTGCCCCGGCTGGGCCGGCTGTCGGGCAACCGGGTGGCGGTGTTCACCGCGGCGATGATGTTCGCGGCGGCGTGGCTGCCGTTCAACAACGGCCTGCGCCCGGAGCCGCTGATCGCGCTGGGGACCCTGGTGGTCTGGATGCTGGTGGAACGCACCATCGCCACCCGCCGGCTGGTGCCGACTGCGCTGGCAATCGTGGTGGCGGTCTTCAGCGTCACGCTGGCCCCGCACGGACTGATCGCGCTGGCCCCGCTGCTGACCGGCTCCCGGGCCATCGAGGCGGTGATCCGCAAGCGCCGGGCCGTCGACGGTCTGGCCGCACCGCTGACGGTGCTGGCCGCGGCGGCCTCGGTGCTCGCCGTGGTGGTGTGCCGGTCCCAGACCCTGGCCGCAGTCGCCGAGTCGGCCCGGATCAAATACGTGGTCGGCCCCACCATCGCCTGGTACCAGGAGTTCCTGCGCTACTACTTCCTGACCGTCGAAGAGAACGTCGACGCCTCCCTGACCCGCCGGTTCGCCGTGCTGGTGCTGCTGTTCTGCATGTTCGCCATGCTGGTGGTGCTGCTGCGCCGCGGCCGCATCGCCGGGGTGGCCAGCGGCCCGGCCTGGCGGCTGATCGGCTCGACCGCGGTGGGCCTGCTGCTGCTGACCTTCACCCCGACCAAGTGGGCGGTGCAGTTCGGCGCGTTCGCCGGGCTGGGCGGGGCGCTGGCCGCGCTCACCGCGTTCACCTTCGCCCGGGTGGGCCTGCACAGCCGACGCAACATGACCCTGTACGTGACGGCGCTGTTGTTCCTGGTGGCGGTGGCGACCTCCGGGGTCAACGGCTGGTTCTACGTCGGCGGCTACGGCGTGCCGTGGTTCGACATTCCCCCGGTGATCGCCAGCCGGCCGGTCACCTCGATGTTCCTGGCGCTCTCGATCGCCACCGGCCTGCTGGCCGGCTGGCAGCACTTCCGGCTGGACTACGCCGGGCACACCGAGGTGGCACCGACGCGGCGCAACCGGATCCTGGCCTCGACGCCGCTGCTGGTGCTCGCCACCTTGATGGTGCTGCTGATGGTCGGCTCGATGGCCAAGGCCGCCGCCGGCCGCTACCCGGCCTACACCACCGCCAGGGCCAACGTCGACGCCCTGAAGTCCGGTTTGAGCAGCTGCGCCATGGCCGACGACGTACTGGCCGAGCCGGACACCAATGCCGGTCTGCTGCAACCGGTTCCGGGTCAGAGCTACGGGGAGCTGGGCCCGCTCGGCGGGTCCGACCCGTACGGCTTCGACCCCAACGCCGTCGATGATGACCTGACCTCGCTGGCCGTGATCGCCAAGCCGGGTGTGCCCAACGCCGACGCCTCGCCCAACAAGCCCAGCGCCAACCAGAGCGACGCCGCCGGCACCGCCGGCGGCACGATCCCCGACGACGCTCCCGACGGGGTGAACGGCTCCCGGGTGGCACTGCCGTTCGGCCTGGACCCGTCGGTCACGCCGGTGCTCGGGTCCTACAAGGAGCAGGTCGCCGCGCACGCCACCTCGGTCTGGTACCAACTGCCGGAGCGGTCGGCAGACCGGGCACCGATTGTCGTCGTGACCGCCGCGGGCGCCATCTGGTCGCACGGTGAGGACGGCAAGCTCGACTACGGCCAGCCGTTGAAACTGGAGTTCGGCACCACTGCCGACAAAGACGCAGACGGCACAGTGAAGTCGCAGGGCCAGGTGGAGCCGATCGACATCGGGCCGCAGAACTCGTGGCGCAACCTGCGCTTCCCGCTGGCCTGGGCGCCGCCGGGCACCGACGTGGTGCGCATCGTCGCCAACGACCCGAACCTGTCCACCGAGCAGTGGATCGCGTTCACCCCGCCGCGGGTGCCGGTGGTCAAGACCATCAGTGAGTTGATGGGCTCGCAGACCCCGGTGCTGATGGACATCGCAGTCGCGGCGAACTTCCCGTGCCAGCGGCCCTTCACCGAGCACCTGGGCGTTGCCGAGCTGCCGGAGTACCGGATCATGCCCGACCACAAGCAGACCGCGGCGTCGTCGAACCTGTGGCAGTCCGCCGAGGACGGCGGGCCGTTCATGATCACCCAGGCGATGTTGTGGACGACCACCGTCCCGACCTATCTGCGCGATGACTGGTATCGCGACTGGGGTGCGGTGGAGGCCTACCACCGCCTGATCCCCGCCAAGACCGCGCCCGACGCCGTCATCGACCAGGGCACCATGACCGTTACCGGCTGGAGCCGGCCCGGACCGATTCGAGCACTGCCATGACGCCGCCCGTGACCGACCGTGACCTGAGACTGACCCGCTGGGTGGCGACCGTCGCCGGCCTGGTCGGCTTCCTCCTGGCGGTGGCCACTCCGCTGCTGCCGGTGGTGCAGACCACCGCGACGCTCAACTGGCCGCAGCACGGGGAGCTGAACAGCGTCACCGCGCCGCTGATCTCCCAGACACCGATCTCGATGTCGGTGAAAGCGCCGTGCGCGCTGGTGCGCGAACTGCCCGCCGAGGGCGGCACGCTGCTGAGCACGGCCCCGGCCAAGGGCAAGGACGCCGCCCTCAACGGGTTGTTCATCAGCGTCACCGAAAAGCGCGTCGACGTCACCGACCGCAACGTGGTGCTGGCCACCGCGCCGCGGGCCAAGGTGGAAGGACCGGGCTGTACCGACATCGAGGTCACCTCGTCGCACGCCGGAACCTTCGCCACCATCGGCGGGGTCACGCAGCGCTACGGCTGGCCCGACCCGAACCTGCGTCCGCAGATCGTCGGGGTGTTCACCGACCTGACCGGTCCGGCGCCGGACGGCCTGTCGCTGACCGCCGACATCGACACCCGGTTCTCCACCAAGCCGACGGTGCTCAAGCGGGCCGCGATCTTCGCGGCGATCCTCGCCACGGTGATCGCGGTGCTGGCCCTGTGGCGCATGGACCGGCTCGACGGTCGCCGGATGCACCGGCTGATCCCGAGCCGCTGGCGGTTCTTCTCGCTTGCCGACGTCGTGGTGGTGCTCGGGTTCGTGGTCTGGTACGTGATAGGCGCGAACTCCTCCGACGACGGCTACATCCTCGGCATGGCCCGGGTGGCCGACCACGCGGGCTACATGAGCAACTACTTCCGCTGGTTCGGCAGCCCCGAGGACCCGTTCGGCTGGTACTACAACCTGCTGGCGTTGATGACGCACGTGTCCGACGCCAGCATCTGGATCCGGCTGCCGGATCTGGTCGCCGGGCTGGTGTGCTGGCTGCTGCTGAGCCGCGAGGTGCTGCCCCGGTTCGGCCCGGCGGTGGCGGCCAGCAAGCCCGCGCTGTGGGCGGCCGGGATGGTGCTGCTGGCGGCGTGGATGCCGTTCAACAACGGCCTGCGGCCCGAGGGGATCATCGCGGTCGGATCGCTGATCACCTACGTGCTGGTGGAGCGGGCGATCATCTCCGGCCGGCTGACACCGGCCGCGCTGGCGATCATCTGCGCGGCGTTCACCCTGGGCATTCAGCCGACCGGGCTGATCGCGGTTGCCGCCCTGCTGGCCGCCGGCCGGCCCTTGCTGCGAATCCTGGTGCGCCGCCATCGTCTGGTGGGCACCTGGCCGCTGGTGGCGCCACTGCTGGCCGCCGGCGCGATCATCCTGACCGTGGTCTTCGCCGACCAGACGGTGCGGGCGGTGCTGGAAGCCACCAGGATTCGCACCGCGATCGGTCCCAGCCAGGCCTGGTACACCGAGAACCTGCGCTACTACTACCTGATCCTGCCCACCGTCGACGGCTCGCTGTCCCGGCGGTTCGGCTTCCTGATCTGCGCGCTGTGCCTGTTCACCGCGATGTTCATCATGTTGCGGCGCAAGCGGATCGCCGGCGTCGCCAGCGGACCGGTGTGGCGGCTGATGGGCGTCATCCTGGCGACCATGTTCTCGCTGATGTTCGCCCCCACCAAGTGGGTGCACCACTTCGGGCTGTTCGCCGCGGTGGCCGGGGCGATGGCCGCGCTGACCACCGTGCTGGTCTCTCGACAAGTGGTGCGCTGGTCGCGCAACAGGATGGCGTTCGCCGCGGCGGTGCTGTTCGTGCTGGCGCTGTGTTTCGCCACCACCAACGGCTGGTGGTACGTCTCCAGCTACGGGGTTCCGTTCAACGCCGACATGCCGCGGATCGGCGGGATCACGGTCAGCACCATCTTCTTCGCCCTGTTCGCCATCACCGCCGGGTGGGCGGCCTACCTGCACTTCGCCCCGCGTGACCGCGGTGAGGGCCGGCTGGCCCGGGCGCTGACCGCCGCCCCGGTGCCGGTGGCCGCCGGGTTCATGGTGTGCGTGTTCGTCGCCTCGATGGTGGCCGGGATCATTCGCGAATACCCCAGCTACTCCAACGGTTTGGCCAACGTGCGGGCCTTCGTCGGCGGCTGCGGACAGGCCGACAACGTGCTGGTCGAACCCGACCCCAACGACGGCGCGCTGACCCCGCTGCCCGGCATGTACGGCGAGCTGGGGCCGCTCGGCGGCTCCGATCCGGTCGGGTTCACCGCCGGCGGCGTGCCGGAGAAGGTGGTGGCAGAAGCGCTGCGGATGTCGATCACCCAGCCGGGCACCGACTACGACTGGGACGCCCCCAAGAAATTGCCGGCGGCTGGAATCAATGGCTCCAGGGTCCCTTTGCCTTACGGGCTGGACCCGGCGCGGATTCCGCTGGCCGGCAGCTACAGCACCGACGGCCAGCAGGAGTCCAAGCTGACCTCCGCCTGGTACGCACTACCCAAGGCCGACGCCGCGCACCCACTGGTAGCGGTGACCGCGGCGGGCACCATCGCCGGCAACAGCGTGCTCAAGGGCTACACCACCGGTCAGGACGTGCAGCTGGAGTACGGACTGCCCGGCCCGGACGGTGTCCCGGTCGCCGGTGGCCGACTGGTGCCCTACGACCTGTTCGGCGAGTGGCCGAAGATGTGGCGCAACCTGCGCTACCCGCGGTCGCAGATCCCCGCCGACGCCGTCGCGGTTCGCATTGTCGCCGTGGACAAGTCGCTGAACCCGCGGGACTGGATCGCGTTCACCCCGCCCCGGCTGCCCGAGGTGAAGACCATCCAGGAGTACATCGGCTCGGAACAGCCGGTGCTGCTGGACTGGGCGGTGGGCCTGGCGTTCCCGTGTCAGCACCCGATGCTGCACGCCAACGGCGTCACCGAGGTGCCCAAGTACCGGATCACCCCGGACTACAACGCCAAGAAGCAGGACACCGACACCTGGCAGGACGGGGTCAACGGCGGGCTGCTGGGCATCTCGGACATGTTGCTGCGGGCGCACGTGATGGCCACGTACCTCAACCACGACTGGGGCCGGGACTGGGGCTCGCTGCGTAAGTTCGACGAGGTCGCCCCGGCGTCGCCGGCCGAGCTGGAACTGGGCAGCGCCACCCGCAGCGGCTGGTGGTCACCGGGCGAGATCCGTATCCAGCCCTGACCCCCTCAGGCGCGAGCGTGCGTGTCTGTACCGCGACACGCCACCGCAGTCGTCATTCTGTGCACGCTCGCGGTCGGGGCCACCCGCTGATTGGCGATCACGACCGCCAGCTCCCGCTCGAGCTCGCCCTGCACTCCCGGGATCCCGGTGCCACGCAGTGAGCAGCCGGCCGTCTCCGGCAGGAACCGCAGCGCGGCAAGCCCGATGACCGCCGCGAGCACCAGGTAGCCGGCCGGGAACAGTTGCCACCCGGTGTGTTCGATGACCGAATCGACCACCACCGGCGCCGTGCCGCCGAACACCGCCACGGCCGCGTTGTCGGCGATCGCGAACCCCGCATAACGCACCTGGGTGGGGAACATCGCCGGGAACGTCGCCGCGACCGTCGCCAGCGGCGCGGCGAACAGGACGCTCAGCACCGTGAAACCCACTATCGCGAAGGCGAATCCCTGTCCCATCAGCCAGTACATCGGCAATGCCAGCGCGGCGAACCCCAGCAGCGACCCACGCCACAGCGGCTTGCGGCCGATCCGGTCGGACCAGGCGCCGGCGAACGGGATGCAGGCCAGCATCGCCAACTGGCCGACCAGCACCACCGCCGTCCTGCTGCGCTCGTCGAGTCCGGCCGAGGCGTGCAGATAGGTCGGCTGGTAGGTCACCAGCGTGTACTCGATGATGTTCAGCGCGACGACCATTGCGCATGTCACTGCGATCGGCCGGGTGTAGTTGGTCAGCAGGTCCACCAGGCGGTCCCAGGCCGACCCGGTGATCGCCTCGGAGGCAACGCACTCGGTGAACACCGGCGTCTCCTGCATCCGGCTGCGCAGCACCAAACCGATCACGCCCAGGGGCAGGGCGAGCAGGAACGGGATCCGCCAGCCCCACGCGGCCATCTGCTCATGGGTGAGCATCGCCTCCAGCGCGAGTACGACGGCACTGCCGAACACGAAGCCGGCGACCGCGCCGAACTCCAGGAAACTGCCGTAGGCGCCGCGTTTGTCGTCGGGCGCACTTTCGGCCATAAACGTTGCGGCACCGCCGTATTCGCCCCCGGTGGAGAAACCCTGCACAACTCGCAGAGCGATCAGCAGTCCCGGCGCCCACCAACCCGCGGTGGCATAGGTGGGCAGTACGCCGATCAGCGTGGTGGCCACCGCGATCAGCAGAATCGTCGTGACCAGCACCGACTTCCGTCCGAACCGGTCCCCGATCGGCCCCCAGACCAGCCCGCCCAGCGGTCGCAGCACGAAGGACACCGCGAAGCCGAGCATGGTCCCTAGGCTGCCCAGCGCGTCGGGAAAGAACGCCCCGGTGAGATAGGTGGCCACCACGGCATAGACCCCGTAGTCATACCACTCCGTCGCGTTGCCGACCGCCGAGGCCACAATCGCCTTGCGCAACACGCGTTTACGTTCATCGGCGGCGCTGCGACGCCCTCCTCCGGCCGGTGCCGACGGTCTCGGCGCCGGCAACAGCAGGCTCACAGCACCTCGCCGCTAAGACACCCGCTGCCAGTACGCACCCAGCCCCCACTCGTCACACGCCCGAAGATTCGCACAGCGATCCGCGCAGCCCGGAATCACGTTCCGGCCCTGCCCAATTGGAACCTCAGCGGTCAGCCCTGTCCGGGATCGCCTGGGGGAAACGATAATTGCTTTGTGGCGAAAGTGGCTGGTGTTGCTGAAGCGTTACGCAACACTTACCCACCCGATACCGCGATTCGGTGTGTCCGAGACGGTGATGGCGTACCACGACACGCCGCGAACGTGCGCAGATGCACACGAGGTACCGGCGTGTCGCGGTACAAACACGCACGCTCGCGCAAGCGGGGGGTACCCCAGCTCGCGGCGAAAGGGACCCTAGGAGGCTTCTGCCCAGTAGGCCGGGTCCAGGTATTGGCCGATCAGCGAATCCCACATCAGGTTCGTCAGGCTGTTGAGCAGCTCCGGCACCGAACCTCCGCCGAGGCCCATAGCCTCGCCGGCCGCAATCAGGTTCGCGAAGGCGGGATCGTCGGCCGGGTCCAGCCACTGATAGGTCGCCGGGTCCATCAAGCCGGCAACGAAGTTGTCCCAGCCGGTCTGCGCCGCCACGGCCAACGCGGCGTTGAACTCCGTCCAGTCGACGTCCTGCGAGCCGAGTGAGAACATCGTCGGCTGGTCGGCCGGGCCGTCATACCAGCCGTGTTCGATGTTGCCGTAGCCGAGGTTCACCAGGATCCGCATGGTCGGTTCCAGCAGGTCGTAGAGCGGCTTTCCGAATACGGGCGTGAACAGCAGCGGCAACAGCAGCGGGAGGTGCTCGCTGGGCACCATGTAGGAGTTGATCAGGCTGTCGGGACTGGACTCCAGCAGGATCGCCTGCTCAAGCTGCTCGGAAGTCAGTCCGAGGTAGGCCATGTGCTGCGTAGCCATACCCATGATCGCGTTCAGGGTGGCCAGGATGTTCAGCGGGTAGTGCGGGAAGGCCGCGTAGCCGTCGTACTCCAAGGTGTAGATGTCGGTGGCGTACAGATCGTTGGGCGTCGGGTTGCCCAACGTGACGCCGGCATCCCGCATGGCGTCGTAGAAGTCCTGCATCTCTTCGAAACCGACCAGCAGGCCGCCGTTCGGGTTCGCCGAATTGCCGATCAACACGAAGCGCACGGCGTCAGTCGACACCCCGGCGTCATAAAGCTGCTGCATGGCCAGCGTGGTCAGCGCGGCACTCTGCGAGTAGCCGAAGACCGTCACCGGGTTGTCGGCGCCGAACGGCCCGTCCACGACCAGGCTCTGCACCCTCTCAACCAGAGCCTGCGCGCCCTGGGTCATGGAGTCATCCAGCAAATAGGGTGCCTGCGGCGTGGTCAGTACCTCGAGTTCGCCGGCGAAACCGCGCGGCTGCAGAAAGAGGTTGTTCACGATGTCGGCGTACTGCTGGCTCGGCGTCGGGACCATGCTCGGACCCATGATCAGCGCGAGACCCGAATTCGCGAGGGAATCCTCGCCGGCCGACAGCAGTACGCCGGCATGGCCGGGAGCTGCGGGCAGCGACGTCAGCTGCGGGGCAACGCCGATGCCGGCCACCAGCGTGACGGCGCTCAGGGCGATTCGTAGAGCGGGCCGTGCCGCGGCTGCATCAAACATCGAAACTTCCTCGCCCCCGACTCAAGCCTTCACATCAACGTGGCTCTATCGAAAGCGATGATTTCAATCACACTCTGTTATGTCAAATTAAGGTACGCCCGCGGGGGCTTCCCCAATCTCACCAGGCACAACGCCCCCGGAGCGGGGTCATCGGGCGTGGCGTACGCTGAGCGTTAACTTAAATCTTTAGATGGGCAGCAGGCCGTGCTTGCGCTGCACCTTGGGGAAGTTCTGCTTGTCGCGCAGCAGCCGCAGCGACTTGCGCAGCAGCAACCGGGTCTCGTGCGGCTGGATCACCGCGTCGATGTAGCCGCGCTCGGCGGCGGTCCACGGGATCGCCATGTTCTCGTTGTAGCCGTCGATGAAGTCCTGCTTGATCTTCTGCACCTCGGGCGCGGTCGGATCCGGGAAGCGCTTCACCAGCAGCTGGGCCGCACCGTCGGCGCCGATCACCGCGATGCGGGCCGTCGGCCAGGCGAAGTTCAGGTCCGCGGAGAGCTGCTTGGAGCCCATCACCGCGTAGCCGCCGCCGTAGGCCTTGCGGATGATGATCGTCACCTTGGGCACGTCGGCCTCGACGATCGCGTTGAAGAACCGGCCACCGCGCTTGATGATCCCGTTCTTCTCCTCCGACACCCCGGGCATGGCGCCGGGGGTGTCGACGACGAAGACCAGCGGCAGATTGTAGGAGTCGCAGAACCGGATGAAGCTGGCCGCCTTGTCGGAGGCCTCGGTGTCGACCGCCCCGGACATGAACATCGGCTGGTTGGCGATCACCCCGACCGGCTGCCCGTCGACCCGGGCGAACGCGGTGATCATCGCCTTCCCGCGCTGCTCGGAGATCTCGAAGACATCGCCGTCGTCGAAGATCCGCAGCAGGATCTCGTGCATGTCGTAGGCGGTGTTGTCCGCGTCCGGCACGATCGAGTCCAGCTCCAGGTCGTGCGGGGTGATCTCCGGCTCCAGGCCGGGGTTGACGATCGGCGGGTCGTCGAAGTGGTTGGCCGGCAGGAACGACAGGTAGTCGCGCACGTACTGGAACGCCGCCGCCTCGTCCTCGACCACCTTGTGGATGTTGCCCCGCTGCGCCTGCGCGTCGGCTCCGCCGAGCTCGTCGAACGTCACGTCCTCGCCGGTGACGTCCTTGATCACGTCGGGCCCGGTGATGAACATGTAGCCCTGATCGCGAACCGCCACCAAGAGGTCAGTCTGGATCGGCGAATACACCGCTCCCCCAGCGCATTTGCCCAAGATGATGGAGATCTCCGGCACCAGGCCGCGCAGCATCTCATGGCGGCGGCCCAGCTCGGCATACCAGGCCAGCGAGGTCACCGCGTCCTGGATGCGGGCGCCGGCGGAGTCGTTGATCCCGATGATCGGGCAGCCCACCATGGCCACCCATTCCATCAGCTTGGCGACCTTGCGGCCGAACATCTCCCCGACCGAACCCTGGAAGACGGTCTGGTCGTGGCTGAACACTCCGACGGGACGGCCGTTGATCCTGCCGTGGCCGGTGACCACGCCGTCGCCGTAGAGCGCGTTCGGGTCACCGGGCGTCTTGCACAGCGCACCGATCTCCAGGAAGGAGCCTGGGTCCAGCAGCGCATGGATCCGGTCGCGGGCGCTGGGGATGCCCTTCTTGGCCCGCTTGGCGACGGCCGCCTCACCGCCGGGTTCCTTGGCCAGCTCCAGCTTTTCGCGGAGCTCGGCCAGCAGTTCGGCGGTGGTCTTGTTCGTCACGCGCGCTCGCTCTCGGCTTGGATACGGCCCAGCGCCTCGCTCATGTGGGCGCCCACTTTGGCAATGTACGGCTCATCGATGGCCTGAATGTGCTCGCCCCCGATGTGCACGATCTCGAGGTCCTTGACGTACTCGCCCCAGCCGCCATCGGGCTTGCGGGTCGCGTAGGCGGGCTCGAAGACGATGGCGTCGTCGTGGTAGCGGTCGGCCATGTAGAGGGTGACGTGCCCGTCGTAGGGCTGGATCTCGATGGTGTCCAGCGCCCGGTTGTCCAGGTAGGACGTGCGCTGGTGCTCGATGATGCCGCCCGGGATCTGCACACCGCTCTGCGAGACGACCTCCAGAACGAACTTGACCTGGCCCTCGTCGTCGAGCTTCTCCAGCTCCTCGTAAGGGATTTCGGGAACCTCGACGTTGAAGGTGCGCTCGGCGAACCGGGCGTAGCGGTCCCAGCGGGCGCGCATCCCCTCTTTGCTCTGGTCGATCGGCTCGCCCGGCAGCACCAGGTCGATCAGCCCGACGTAGCGCACATCGGCCCCGGCCCGCTGCAGCCCGATCGCGCACGCGTAGGCCAGTGCCCCGCCCAGCGACCACCCGGCCAGCACGAAGGGGCCGTCATGCAGCTCCAGCAGCTTGGGCACGTACTCGGCGGCGCGCTCCTCGATGGAGCCCTCCACCCGCTCGATGCCATACACCGGAAGGTCGGCGGGCAGGCGCTTCATCAGCGGTTCGTAGACCACGGTCGAACCGCCCGCCGGGTGGAACACGAACAGCGGAACCTGGTTCGAGCCTTCAGGTTTGGCGCGCAGGGTGCGGACGAAACCGTCCACCACGCCTTCCTCGAGCTGGTCGCGAACGATGGTCGCCAGCCCCTCGATGGTGGTGGCCGACTTCACGTCGTCGACGGTCACGATGCCCTCGGCCCGTTCGGACAGCCGCGCGGACATCTGCTCGGCCGCGGAGTCGTCGAGGGCGGGCAGCTCGTTGAAGATGCCGCCCGGCGACTTGCCGGTGACGATCGCCCAGGTGGCGAACGTGACGCGTTCGGCGGCATCACGCGGGGGCACGTCGGCGCCCAGCGCCTCGGTGACCGCCTCCTGGGTGAGCACCTTGGCGGCCGCAGCGGCGGCGGTCTTGGTGCTGACGCCGCTGGTGTTGGCGGCCGGTCCGGAAGGATCGGTGGGCGGCGGTGGGATCGGGATGTCCGACGGTGGCGGTGCCGCAGCGGGTTCGGGAGCCGGGGCCACCGCAGCCGGGGCGTCTCCGGCCGACTCCGCCGCCTTGGCCGCGGCTAGGATCGCGGCCTGCTCCGCGGCGATCTCCTCCGCCGTCTGGGTCTGCTGGTGCTCGTGCAGCGCCTCGACCTCGTCGCGGTGCTCGACCGCGTAGCGGATCATCTCCTCTACGTTGTAGAGGTTCGCGTCGCGGACCGCGGTCAGCTGGATCGGCGGCAGGTCGAAGTCGTACTCGACCCGGTTCTTGATCCGCACGGCCATCAGCGAATCCAGGCCCAGCTCGATCAGCGGCACCTCCCACGGCAGGTCCTCTGGCTCGTAGCCCATCGCACCGCCGACGATCGCTCCCAACCGATCCGCGATGGTCTCGCCGCATTCCGGCGACCACTTGGCGAAACCGGCGGCCAAACCTGCTCCGGCGGTGAGGTTGTCGTGCAGGATCTCGGCGTCGGGCTGTTCCTCGGGCTCGGCCACGGGAGCCACCGCGGTGTCCGCCACCGCGGTGCCGGCACCGACGGCTACCGGCAGCACGCCCGCCGCCCCGCCACGGCTGACCAGCGCGTCGTAGACCAGCGTGAACGACTCACCGATGCGGGAATGCACCTGCACGGCCGCCCCACCCGGGTGCCGGGTCAGCGTCGTCACCAGCCGGGAGCCCTCGGCCGGCACCGCGCGCTGTTCGGAGGCCACCAAAGCGGAATCCGGAATGACCGCCGCCGCAGCGGCTTTCACCAGCGCGCCCAAGTCGGTCTCACCGCGACCGGCGTACTCGAAGACGTGCCGACCGTCCGGCAGCGCCACGTGCGAGCCGGGCATGACACCGGTGGCGTCGCCGGAGAAACGGGCGTCCAGCCAGTGCGGCTTGCGCCTGAAGTGCGTCGGCGGGATGTTGGCGAACTCCGCCGGGCTGACCGGTCCCTCGACGTCACGCGGGAACAGCGTGCGGAAGTCGAGGTCGTGGCCGTAGACGTAGAGCTGGGCCATCGCCATCGTCATCGCGTCGAGGTCGTCGGTCTTGCGGGCCAGCGTGGCGATCAATTGCGCGTCGTGCAGACCGGCGGACGCCGTCGTCAATCCCACCTGCATGAGCGCCACCGGGTTGGGCGCCAGTTCCAGGAAGGTGGTGTAGCCGTTGTCGACGGCGTTGCGGACGCCGTGGGTGAAGTAGACGCTGTGGCGCATCCCCTTCTTCCAGTAGTCCACGTCGTGGATCGGTTCGCCGCCGGGCTTGACGTAGCTGCCCTCATGCACGGTGGAGAAGATGCCGATGCTGGGCGTGTGCGGCTCGATGCCCTGCAGTTCGGCGGAGAACTCGCCGAGCAGCGGGTCCATCTGCGAGGTGTGGCCGGCGCCCTTGGTCTGCAGCTTGCGGGCGAAGCGGCCCTCGGCCTCGGCGCGGGCGACGATCGCGTCGATCTGCTCGGGCGGACCGCCGATCACGGTCTGGCTGGGCGCGGCGTAGACGCACACTTCCAGGTCGGGGAAGTCGGCGAACACCGTCTTGAGTTCGTCGGCCGAGTACTCCACCAGCGCCATGAACCGGATGTACTCGCCGAACAGCATCGCTTCGCCCTCGCCCATCAGATGTGCGCGCGAGGCGATCACCCGGCAGGCGTCGGCCAGCGACAGTCCGCCGGAGAAGTACGCCGACGCGGGCTCGCCCAGCGACTGGCCGATGACGGCGGCCGGGCGCGCCCCATGATGCTTGAGCACCTCACCGAGCGCGATCTGGATGGCGAAGATGACGACGTTGGAGGTCTCGATCCCGTACTCATGCGAGTCGTCGAGGATCAGCTCCAGCACCGAGTAGCCGCGCTCGTCCTGGATCAGCGCGTCGACCTTTTCGATCCACTCGGCGAAGACCTTGTCGCGCAGGTAGAGGTTCTTGCCCATCTTGCGGTGCTGGGCGCCGAAGCCGGCCATCACCCAGACCGGCCCGTTGGTGACCGGGCCGTCGGCGGAGTAGACGTTCGGCTTCTGCTTGCCCTCGGCGACCGCGCGCAGGCCGGCGATGGCCTCATCGTGGTCGTGGGCCAGCACCACCGCGCGGGAACGACCGTGGTTGCGGCGCGACAATGACCGTCCGATGGACGTCAGCGGGGTGGCCCGGCCTTCTTCGCTGTCGATCCAGTCGGCCAGCTCGGCCGCGGCGGCCTTCTTGCGGGAGGTCAGAAACGCCGAGATCGCCAGCGGGATCAGCGGTTTCACGGCTTCTTCTGCATCCAGCTCGGCCAGCGCCTCGTCGCGCAGCCGCAGCGCCTCGTCGGTCAGGCCGGGCAGCTCGTACTCAGGCTCCTCGGCGGATCCCTCGGGGTGGATGAACTCGCCGTACTCATCGAAGCGCGGCGCCTCGTGTTCGACTGCCGGCTCAGCGTCCTGCGAAACCTCTTCAGCGGCAGCCTCTTCGGGCTGCGGCTCACGCTCGATCACATCGCGCGGCAACACCTCGCGCACCACCAGGTGTGCGTTGGCCCCGCCGAATCCGAAGCCGGACACCCCGGCCACCGCGTACCCGCTATAACGCGGCCAGTCGGTGACGGTGTCGGCCACCTTCAGATGGGTGGCGCCGAAGTCGATGTAGGGGTTGGGTCCGGCGTAGTTGATCGACGGCGGGATCTTGTCGTGCTGCAGGGCGAGCACGATCTTGGCCAGGCTGGCCGCACCGGCCGCCGACTCCAGATGTCCCAGATTGGATTTCACCGCGCCCAGCAAGGCGGGCTTGTCGGCGGCACGGCCCCGGCCGACCACCCGGCCCAGCGCCTCGGCCTCGATCGGGTCACCCAGGATGGTGCCAGTCCCGTGCGCCTCGATGTAGTCGACGGTGCGCGGATCGATGCCGGCGTTCTTGTAGGCCTTGCGCAGCACGGCGGCCTGGGCGTCCGGGTTGGGGGCCAGCAGGCCGTTGGAGCGGCCGTCGTGGTTGACCGCGGAGCCGGCGATCACCGCCAGGATCTGGTCGCCGTCGCGGCGCGCGTC
The DNA here is from genome assembly GCF_002102265.1 of Mycolicibacter longobardus. GTDB lineage: Bacteria > Actinomycetota > Actinomycetes > Mycobacteriales > Mycobacteriaceae > Mycobacterium > Mycobacterium longobardum. The sequence continues at coordinate 38,170 of NZ_LQPG01000022.1, forward strand.
CTCGACTCGCTTGAGCACCAGCACGCCGCCGCCCTCCGAGCGCGCGTAGCCGTCGGCGTCGGACGAGAACGACTTGATCCGGCCGTCGGGTGACAGCACCCCGCCGACCTCGTCGAAACCAACCGTCACCAGCGGGGTGATAAGGGCGTTGACGCCACCGGCGACCGCCACGTCGGCCTCGCCGTTGCGCAGCGCCTGCACCGCCTGATGGACCGCCACCAGCGATGACGAGCACGCGGTGTCGACGGCCACCGACGGCCCGCGAAAGTCGTAGAAGTAGCTCACCCGGTTGGCGATGATCGAACTCGCGTTGCCGGTGATCGCGTACGGGTGGGTGACGCTCGGGTCGGACAGCGCCAGGTTCTGATAGTCGGCGTTCGACGAGCCCATGTAAACCGCAACCGCTTCGCCGCGCAGCGCCGACGCCGGGATGCGGGCGTGTTCCAGTGCCTCCCAGGTCAATTCGAGCGCCATCCGCTGCTGCGGGTCGATGTTGTCGGCCTCCATCTTCGACAGCGCGAAGAACTCGGCGTCGAAGCCCTTGATGTCGGACAGGTAGCCACCGCGGGTGCGCGCCTTGCTGACCCGCTCGGCCACCCGCGGCTCCTCCAGGAACTCCGACCAGCGGCCCTCGGGCAGGTCGGTGATCGCGTCGAACCCCGCCAGCAACTTCTCCCAGGTCTCCTCGGGGGAGTTCATGTCGCCCGGGAAGCGAGTGGCCAGACCGACCACCGCGATGTCATCGACATCAGCCTCCCGCGACCAGTCCTCGCCGTCGGAATCGTCCACCACCACCGGCTCGCCCTCGATGATCACCGTGGCCAGCGCCTCGATCGTCGGGTGCCGGAACGCCACCGTGGCCGACAGCGTCACCCCGGTGAAGTCCTCGATGTCGGAGGCCATCGCCACCGCGTCGCGCGACGACAGTCCCAGTTCGATCAGCGGAGCGGTCTCGTTGATCTTGTCCGGCGACTGGGCGGTGGCGTTGGCCACCCAGTTGCGCAGCCAGGCCCGCATGTCGGCGACGGTCAGGTCGGTGCGACTGGTGCCGCGCAGGGTCGCGTCGTCGCCGGTCATGTGCGGTGCCTCGCTCATCTGGGGGTTAGACCTCGTCGGGGTAGGCGTTCGGGCCGGTGGTGCCGCCACGCAGGCTGCCGTCCAGGTAGGCGGCCCGGCAGGCGCGGCGACCGATCTTGCCGCTGGAAGTACGCGGCACGGTGCCCGCCGACACCAGCAGCACGTCACGCACGGTCACGCCGTGGCGCACCGCGATCGCCGCGCGAATGTCGTCGGCGATGGGCTGGTACTCCAACTTGTGCGCGCCCGGGGCGCGCTCGGCGACGATCACCAGCTGCTCGGAGCTGTCCTCCGGGTCGAACTTCAGCCCGGAGTGCGGGTTGTCGAACGCCGCCTGCGGCAGCTGGTTGGCCGGCACCGAGAACGCCGCGACGTAGCCGGCCCGCAGCGCCCGGCTGGCCTCCTGCGCGGAGTACTCCAGATCCTGCGGGTAGTGGTTGCGGCCGTCCACGATCACCAGGTCCTTGACCCGGCCGGTGATGTAGAGGTCGTCGTTGTAATAGGCGCCGTAGTCGCCGGTGCGCACCCAGAAGCCGTTCTCGTCGGAGCCCTCGGCACGCGACGGGTTGGTCCGCGACTTGAGCACATTCTGGAAGGTGTCAACCGTTTCTTGCTCACGGTTCCAATAGCCGACGCCCATGTTGTTGCCCTGCAGCCAGATCTCGCCGATCTGGCCGTCGGGCAGCTCCGCGCCGGTCTCGTAGTCGACGATCACCGCCCACTGGTCCACCGACACCCGACCGGCCGAGGCCTGGCTGACCGCGTTGGGGGCGTCGGCGGGCACCTCGACGAACCGGTTGCCGTTGTTCAACTCCTCCCGGTCGACGTAGACCACGCGCGGGCCCTCGTCCGGCGGGGTGGTGGACACGAACAGGGTGGCCTCCGCCAGCCCGTAGGACGGCTTGATCGCCTCCTCGCGGAACCCGTACGGGCCGAAGGCCTCGTTGAACTTGCGCACCGAGGCCGCCGACACCGGCTCACTGCCGTTGAGGATCGCCCGGACGTTGCTCAGGTCCAGTGGCGGGTCACCCTCCTTGGGCAGCCCGCGGGCAGCAGCGTGCTCGAAGGCGAAGTTCGGGGCCACCGAGAAGCACTCACCGGTATCGCCCTCTTTACGGGCCATCTCCTTGATCCACCGGTAGGGCCGGCGGACGAATGCCGCCGGGGTCATGAAGGTGAACTGCTGGCCCAGCACGCACGACAGCAGGATCGTGACCAGGCCCATGTCGTGGAAGAACGGCAGCCAGGTGACACCGCGGTCGCCTTCCCGGCCCTTGAGGGAATCCAGCAGTTGGACGACGTTGGTGGGCAGGTTCAGGTGGCTGATCTTCACGCCGGTCGGGGTGCGGGTGGAGCCGGAGGTGTACTGCAGGTAGGCGATCGCTTCCCGGTCGGCTTCGGGCATCACCCAGGTCGATCCCACCTCGGCGGGCACCGCGTCGACCGCGATGACACGCGGGCGGGCGTTGGCCGGGCGGCTGCGGAAGAACTTCCGCACCCCCTCGGCCGAGTCGCTGGTGGTCAGCACCGCCGACGGGGTGCAGTCGTCGAGCACGGCGTGCAGCCGACCCACGTGACCCGGCTCGCCCGGGTCGAACAGCGGCACCGCGATACGGCCGGAGTACATGATCCCGAAGAACGACACCAGATAGTCCAGGTTCTGGGGGCACAGGATCGCCACCCGATCACCGGGTTCGGTGACCTGTTGCAGCCGGGCGCCGACCGCGCGGTTGCGGGCACCGAAGTCCGCCCAGGAGATGTCGCGCGCCAAGCCGTCACGCTCGGTGGAGTAGTCCAGGAACCGGTACGCCAGCTTCTCGCCACGCAGCGCCGCCCAGCGTTCGACGGTCCGTACCAGGTTGGCGTTGTCCGGGAACCGGATCTTGCCGTCCTTGATGAAGGGGTTGTGGTAAGCGGCCTGTGTTGCCGGGGCCATGCAAAATCTCCTGTCACGAACATACGTTCAGTCAGCTGCCGGGCGCGTCTGGCCACGCTGGTGCGTTACATCGCGCGGGCCCGGGACCTCACAGATGGTAATGGGTTTCCGATACCCGACGATGCGATGCCGCCCCGCGGCCGCGCGCCGCCGCTCTTAAATTGCTCTTAATGTTAGAGGTCGGTGGGGCCCATGCCAAATCAAACGGTACCGCGTGTGACGCCGGTCTCGGGGTTCCCGCGGCGGCTTCAGCCGTGTGGCGGATGCGGCGCGTTGTCGACGAGGTCGCGGGCCCAGTTCAGCGTCCACTGCGTGGCGGACTGGCCGTCGTGGTTCCAGAAGTCGACGGTGGCGTACATCGCATGCACCGGCTGACCGGCACCCCCGGCCAGCGTCTCCAGGGTAGCCGGCAGCCTGCCCACGCTGAACGCCTCGCGCGGAGCGGCGCAGATCAGGTCCCCGCGTGCGCAGATCTCGTTGGTGCGCTGGTCCAGATCGCCGAAACCGCCCTCGCGGGCGCCGGTCATGGTCAGTCCCATCCCGGACAGGATCGGCAGCTCGTGCAGGGTCACCTCGGCACCCTGGCCCGGCGGGGTCGGCGGCACGTCTACACCGCTGCCCGGTCCGACCTGGCGGCGGCCGTCGGCGATCAGCGTCACCCCCAGCACCAGGTCCTCGTCGACCGGGCCGCGCCCGTTGCCGATGTCGCTGGCGACGTCACCGGCGATCACCGCGCCCTGCGAGAAGCCGACCAGCACGTAACTGGTCAGCGGGCACCTGTCGTTCATCTCCGTCATCGCCTTGACCGTGGCGCGGGTCCCCTCGGCCCGGCTGTCGTTGTAGCTCATCTGCTTGTCGGCCGACAGCGGGTTATGGAACTGCGCGGTGTAGGGCACGGTGTAGGTCTGCACGCGGGACGCGTCGAACTGCTCGGCGATCGGGCGGGTGACCGTGAGCAGCAGCGCTATCGGGAACTGCGTGGGGTTCAGCGGGTCATCGGTGGGCGACGTCTCCCAGGTGCCGGGCACCGACACCAGTTGCACGTCCGGGCAGCTGGCGTCCTGATAGGCCGGGCGGGGCTTCTTGATCCGCGGCGGCACCGAGCTGGTCGGCGGGACGCCCCCGGAGGGCTGTTCGGCGATCGGCGGTGTGTCCGGGCGGCGGATCCAGATCACCAGCGCCACGGCTACCAGCGCCACCACCAAGGCCATCGAGCCGGCTGCGATCCAGGCGAGGACGCGGCGACGGTCACGCGGCGACTTGCGTGGGGACTTGCGTGGGGTTTTCCGTGCATTCTTGGCCATATTGCCTATCACGGTACAGATCGGCGGCCTCGGCCATTGACTCTGCGCCCACGGCGGCCCCTACTCGAACTTTCCCGCCGTGAGCGCAGAGTCAACGCCAAATTAACGGATCGCGCCGACGATCTCGCCGACCATCGCCCCCAACTGCGAGGACCACGAGCCCCAGCCGTTGTCCCCGGCCGAGAAGTCGAAATGCCCGTTCTTGCCGCGCACCTGGCGGTACTGCATGTTGAAGTACCGCCCGCTGCCGGTCGCCTCGGACGGGTCGCCGATCATCGCGGCCGGGTTGGAGGCGCCGCCCATCGGGTTGTAGATCCACACCCGGGTGTTGTTCTGCGCCAGCAGGGTGGCGTGCACGGTCGGGTCGTGCCACTTCCAGCGGCCCAGCTGGGGCGCGCCCCACATGCCGTACGGGTCCACCCCGCCGAAGTTCTCCAGGCCGGCGCTGATGACACCGCTCTCGGTGGTGTTGGACGGGCCGAGGAAGCCCGACATCGAGCCGGCGAAGCCGAACCGGTCCGGGTGGAAGGTGGCCAGCGCCAGCGCCCCGTAGCCGCCCTGGGCGGCACCGACCACGGCGTGACCGCCCGGCGCCAGGCCCCGGTTGGCGGCCAGCCAGTCCGGCAGCTCGGACGACAGGAAGGTGTCCCACTGCTTGCTGCCGTCCTGCTCCCAGTTGGTGTACATGCTGTAGGCCCCACCGGCCGGCGCCACCACCGAGACGCCCTTGCCGGCCAAGGTGTTCATGGCGTTGCCCGCGGTCACCCAGTTGCTCACGTCGGGGTGGGCGTCGAAGGCGTCCAGCAGGTACACGGCGTGCGGTCCCTGGTTGAGGAACGCCACCGGGATGTCACGGCCCATCGACGGCGACGGCACCATCAGGTTCTCGAACTGTGCCGCGTGCGCGGTGGAGGCGACCGTCGTGCCACCACTCCACATCCCCAGCATCAGCACGGCCACGCATAGCGTCCGCAGCAGCTTCGACAGTCCGCTCATATCCACCTCGCTCGTCGGCACAGATTTGTGGTGATCCCACCCGCTGGTCGCGCGCCCCGACCACGCAAGGTAGTCAATCACACAGCGCTCGCGGGCAGGGCAGGAAATGACCGACGGCGGCGACCCTGAGGTCGCCGCCGTCGGCATAGCGTTTCTACGCCGGGCTACTAGCCCGCGGTGCTCTCGCCGCTCGACGGCGAAGCGCCCAGGTGCGCCTGCAGGTCAGGCTTCATCGCCTGCAGCTGCTGGCCCCAGTACTCCCACGAGTGGGTGCCGTACTCCGGGAAGTGGAAGACGGCGTTGTTGCCGCCGGCCGCGGTGTAGAGCTCCTGGAACTTCTTGTTCGCGCCGATCATGAAGTTCTGCTCCAGGAAGACGGCCGGGATGTTGTCGCCGCCCAGCTCGTTGGCCTTGCCGTTGCCGCAGAACACCCACAGGCGGGTGTTGTTGGCCACCAGCTTGTCGACGTTGACCGTCGGGTCGTTGCGCAGCCACGCCGGGTCGCTGTCGTCGCCCCACATGTCGTTCTTCTTGTAGCCGCCCGCGTCGCCCATCGACAGCCCGATCCAGCCCTTACCGGTGGACGGGTTGAGGTAACCCGACAGCGAACCGGCGTAGGTGAACTGGTTGGGGTGGTAGATGGCCAGCGTCATGGCCGAGGAGCCGGCCATCGACAGGCCGACCGCCGCGTTGCTGGACTGGCTCACGCCGTACTCCGAGGCCAGGTAGGCCGGCAGCTCGCTGGTGAGGAAGGTCTCCCACTTGTAGGTGGAGCAACCCGCCTTGCCGCAGGCCGGCTTGTACCAGTCGCTGTAGAAGCTGGACTGGCCACCGACCGGCATGATCACCGAGATGCCCGAGTTGAGGTACCACTCGAACGCCGGGGTGTTGATGTCCCAGCCGTTGAAGTCGTCCTGGGCCCGCATGCCGTCCAGCAGGTACAGGCCCGGCGAACCGGAACCGCCCGGCTGGAACTGGACCTTGATGTCACGACCCATGCCCGCCGAGGGCACTTGCAGGTACTCGACCGGCAGACCCGGCCGGGAGAAGGCATTGGCCTCTGCGGTACCGACGACACCGACCAGTCCCGTCAACAGGGCCGCGCCGCTGGCGGCGACCATCAACCTGTCAAGCAACTTCATCCTTGGCATCCTCATTCGTATTCGTTGCCGTAGCTCATAGGTGGCCCGAGTCGGACCCGATCTGCGCGCATGGACGCGTCAGTGCCGGTGTAGTCAATCACAAGACGTCCGGCATCGAGAAGCTCGGGGTTCTGTCGCCCAGCCTGCGAACCCGCCCGTCACCGGATTTTGGGACACTCGCCGCGCTGCGCTCACGCCCGCATTCCAGCCGGTGAGACCCGACGCGGCCGGTAGCTGCGGCGGCCGGGGCATGACGTCCGTCACATTTTTCTTCCCAGTCGAGCCAAAGCCGTCACGGGACGTCTGGCGGCATACCCGTGTAGGGCGGGCGGGTCGGCTCGGGCACGGCCAGCCCGCAGCGGATCAGCTCGTCGCGCGGAACCCGCTCGATCCGGTACCGGGTGAACTTCGGCGAGTGCAGCACGTTGGACAGGAACCGTCGCGGGCCCATCGGAGCGCGCACCGAGCCCAGCACCGCCGCGGTGTCGGGGCAGCGCAAGGCGGCCTCGGCCTGGGCGATCCAGTCCTGGTCCAGATAGCCCGGGATCAGCGGGTACCACTTGACCCACGGGCCGTCGGCCACCACGAAGTCCCGGAACAGGTCCTTGTCGTGGCCGATCCGGCCGTGCTGCAGCCGTTCCGTGTGCGCGGCGATCGGGTTGGCCAGCCCGATCTGGTCGAGCAGTCGGACGTCGAGGCCGGTGTTCATGCCCAGCATGCCCAGGTTGGTGAAGAAGACGGTATGGGGCCCCGGTGTGCCCGGAGCGGGATCGGTCGGGACGCCGATGCCCGGGGGCGGCGGCAGGATGACCGGGACCACGTCCCACTGGTCGTAGTTGCCCGACGGCAGCAGCAGCGCCCCGTCCGGGGTCGCCGCGATGGTGGTCAGCACGGCACGCATTCGCGGATAGCCGAGATAGTCCGCGGCGGTCAGCGGATGCGCGTTTCCGACCGCCTGTGAATAGAAGCGGCGCTCGTCGACGATCCCGGAGTAGGTCACGCGGGTGGCGTCGTCACCCATTCCGGGCGAGTTGGCTGCCCACAGCGCCCAGCCGGCCACCGCCAGCCACAGCAACCCGACGGCGCCGCTGAGCGGATAGCCGGCCTCCCGGTGATAGCGCGCACCGTCGGGCAGCAGCACCGGAATGACCGCCACCGGGGCCAGCATGCAGAACAGCGGTGCCAGCAGCACCCGGCCGTGCATGAAGTCGCCGCCCTGGCGCACCCAGTAGGCCGCCTGCAGCAGTCCGCTGACCACAAAGAAACAGACCACCGCGCCCGGGCTCTGCACCAGCCGGGCCCAGGCGCCGACACCGTGCGGCACCGGACGGCGGGGCCGGTGACGGACCGCGGCGCCCACCCACAGCGCCGCGCCCAGCGCCGACAGCAGCACACCGGGCACCCACAGCGCGTAGGGGGCGTTGAAGTTCGCCAGGTAGATCATTCCCTGCGACCACTTGTCGCCGGCCGCGTCCTTGGCCAGCGCGGTCCCCGGTACCAGCAGGCCGTAGTAGCCCATCCGGAAGATCTGGTAGGCCACCGGCAGCGCGCCGCCGGCCACCAGGATCAGCGCCCGCGGCCGCCATTCCCGCGGCGCCGCGATCAGCAGCATGATCAGCGCGCCGCCACCGATCAGCGCCAGTTCGGGGCGGATCAGCACGCTGGCGCCGGCCACGAAAGCCAGGCACGCCGTGAAAAGGGCTCCGCGGGCCCGGGATCGCGGCATCCGCAGTGCCTGCGCCCAGCAGACCAGCATCCACCACAGCAGGCCCAGGTAGGCCAGCACCAGGCCGGCCTCCAGACCGGAGGTGGCGAAGTCCCGGGCGGGGGGCAGCGCGATGTAGACCAGCGCCCCGGCCGGCAGCAGCAGCGCCCGCCGGCCCTGCAGGCCCGGCGCGTAGAGCCGGGTGGCGCCCAGCATCAGCATCGCCACCCCGGCCAGACTGAGCACCAGCGCGAACACCAGCGCCACATACTCCATGCGCACCGGCCCGCCCAGCCAGCTGCCGACGTACATCAAATAGGTCCACGCGGTGGAGGTGTTGGCCTCCACCCGTTCCCCGGCGTTGAACACCGGCCCGTTACCGGCCAGCAGGTTGCGCACGGTGCGCAGCACGATCAGGCCGTCGTCGGAGATCCAGCGCCGCCGCCACGCGCCGACACCGAACAGCAGCGTCACCGCCGCCACCCCGGCCCACGAACTCAGCCGCACCGAGGGGCTGTAGGCGACCGCGGGCCAGCCCAGCGGCCGGACCCGACGGTCCGGCGCTCTGCCGATCCCGGCCCCCCAGGCCGAGCTAGCCGAAGGCGACGGCCGCACCGATGGTTCCGATCCAGGCCAGTGCCATCAGCTGCAGCACCCGGTCACGCCGCAGGATGTCCTCGGCTTCACCGGCCATCCCGCCGTCCACGTCGACCGCGTAACGCAGCACTCCGATGACGATCGGGATGATCGTCACCGCGAACCACGAACCCGATCCGCTGTCGCGCTCGAACGCGTACAGGCTGTAGCAGACCACCGCCGCAGTCGCCGACATCGTCCAGACGAACCGCAGGTAGGTGCTGGTGTAGTTCTCCAGCGATCTGCGGATCTTGGCGCCGGTCTGCTCGGCGATCTGGAGTTCGGCGTAGCGCTTGCCGGCCGCCATGAACAGTGATCCGAACGCCATGACCAGCAGGAACCACTGCGACAGCGGGATGCTGGCGGCCACCCCGCCGGCGATAGCCCGGATCAGGAAGCCCGACGAAACGATGCAGATGTCCAGCACCGCTTGATGTTTGAGGCCGAAACAGTAAGCCAGCTGAATGGCGAGGTAGATCGCCATCACCAGAGCCAGATTCGGGGTCAGCCACCAGGAGATGCCCAGCGACGCCGCCGACAGCAGCGCCGCCAGGGCGTAGGCGAACCCCACCGGCACCACTCCGGCGGCGATCGGCCGGAACCGTTTGGTGGGGTGAGCCCGGTCGGCTTCCACATCCTGGGCATCGTTGACCAGGTACACCGCCGATGCGGCCAGGCAGAACACCACGAAGGCGATCAGCGACTTGCGCGCCAGGTCGGCGTAGTCATAGTGGACGCCGCCGCCGAGTGCGGCCAGCGGCGCCGCCAGCACCAGCACGTTCTTCACCCACTGGCGGGGCCGAATCGCCTTGACGATTCCAGCCAGCAGGTTCGCCGGCGGGCCGATCTCCTGCGTTCGATCGTGCGTTTCTGCGCTCATGCCGAGTCTCCAGAGTTGTCCAGGCGGGTCGCGGCCGCGGCGACGACGGCTCCGACCAGCACGCCGGCGGCGACATCGCTGGGATAGTGCACGCCGAGCACCATGCGCGACAGCGCCATCGGCGGCACCAGGACCGCCGGCAGCGCCCGTGCCGGAAGCCCGGCCGCCCGGCCCAGCAGGATGGCCGCCGCCGCGGTGGAGGTGGCGTGCGCCGAGGGGAAGCTCAGTGCGCTCGGAGTGCCGACGTTGATCGCGATCGCCGGGTGGTGCGGGCGTTTCCGGCGCACGATGCGCTTGATGACGACCGCGGCGGCGTGCGCGGCCAGGGTGCCGGCGCCGGCCACCAGCCAAGACCGGCGCCGCTGGGGCTGGGCCAGCGCGCCCAGCGCCGCCACCGCCAGCCAACCCAGGCTGTGTTCGCCGAAGTGCGACAGGGCCCGCGCGGCCGGCAGCACGCCGGGCCGGCCGGTGAATGCCGACTGCACGGCGACCAGCACGGCGTCCTCGCCGTGCGGAGGTACCGCGTCGGGGTCGATGCGGTCTTGGGCGCCGCTGAATTCGGTCATGCCGACTTGGCACTGTCGGGCAGCAACACCGTCTCCCACTGCTGTTTGCTCGCCAGCGTGGGCAGCGCCCGGCGGTAGGTCCGGCGCAGGGCGTCGAACCGGCGCGCCAGCTGGTACTGGCGGCGCAGCGACTCGCGCAGCAACGAGAACATCTTGTCCCGGTCCCGCTGCCGGTAGACCACACCGCGTCCGTCGGCGGTGGTGACGGTGACGCCGTCCTGGGTGCACAGCAGGAACCACCGGGCGTCCTGGGTGGGCACGTTGAGCTGCGGGCGGCGATGATGCTCGGGCTCGGTGCCCTTGAGGTTGTGCAGGATGCCGCGAGCCAGCCGGTAGCCGATGGACAGCGGCTGCACCGGTGGTCGCATCGGCTTGCGACGCTGCGACGGGGCGGGCAGCTCGCTGGCCGCCGGCAGCACCACCGCGTCGGGGTAGTTCTTGCGCAGCGCGTGGATGTCCGGCAGCGCCGACTCCAGGATCGAGAAGATGTGCTCGGGGCCGGCCATGAAGTCGTCCAGCGCCTTGTTCTGCACCGCCACCGTCGAATACTCCAGGCAGGCAAGGTGTTTCAGGGTTGCCTTGAGGTGGCTGCGGATCAGCCCGGCGATGTTGCCGTCCCAGTGCAGGGCCGCCACCATCAGCCGGTTCCGCAGGTGGAAGTAGGCCTGCCAGTCGATCGCGTCGTCCTTGTCGCTCCAGGCCATATGCCAGATCGCCGCGCCCGGCAGGGTGACAGTCGGGTAGCCGTGCTCACCGGCCCGCAGCCCGTACTCGGCGTCGTCCCACTTGATGAACGACGGCACCGGCTGGCCGATCTCCTCGGCGACCGCCCGCGGGATCATGCACATCCACCAGCCGTTGAAGTCGACGTCGATGCGCCGGTGCAGGTCGGGGCTCTCGGCCAGCGAGTCGGTGGCGAAGTTGTGGTCGTACTCGGTGTGCGGGGCGTTGGTCCACATGAAGACGCTCGAGTCGACCACCTCGCCCATGATGTGCAGGTGCGACGGCTCCTGCAGGTTGAGCATGTGCCCGCCCACCAGGGTGGGGGTCTTGGCGAATCGGTTCAGCGCCAGCGCCCGCAGGATCGAGTCCGGCTCGATGCGGATGTCGTCGTCCATGAACAGGATCTGTTCGCAGCCGGTGTTCTTCAGCGCCTCATACATCACCCGGCTGTAGCCGCCGGAGCCGCCGAGGTTGGGCTGGTTGTGGATCGAGAGCCGCTCACCCAGACCGGCGGCCGCCTCCGCGAAGCCGGGATGGTCACGGACCTTGCGGGTGCCCTGGTCGGGGACGATCACCGCGCTGATCACCTTGTCGACCTCGGGGTCGGAGGTCAGGGCCAGCAGTGCGTTGACACAGTCGTCGGGCCGGTTGAAGGTCGGGATGCCGACGGCGATGTCGGCTCGCCCGGGTGCCTCGGTGGGGGCGTACCAACCGCCGCCGTGCAGCGTGACCGCGGTGTCGGTGGTGATGTCGAACCAGATCCAGCCGCCGTCCTCGAACGGTTGCAGACCCACCTCGAACTCGATCACAGCAGGCTTGTCATCGACGGAGGTGAACGGCTTGCCGTCCACCGCGATCCGCGCTCCGGTGGCCTTGGAGCGGTAGACGTCCACCCGCCCGGACCCGGTCAGTTCCAGGTGCAGCACCACCGACTCGACCGTCGACCAGCGCCGCCAGTAGGAGGCCGGGAAGGCGTTGAAGTATGTCGCGAACGACACCTCCGACTCCTCGCCGATCTCCAGGCTGGTGCGGGTGAGCGGGTGCGCTCGCCGGTTGTTGGTCTCGGACTCTTCGATGTAGAGCTTGCGCACATCCAGCGGCTCGCCCTGGCGCGGCAGGATGATCCGCGAAAGCCGGCTCACCGCACGCGAACTGTCGGTCATGCCTTACTGCCCTCCCCCAGCGGCACCCCGTCGAGTAGGTGCGGCGCCAGGATGTTGTCGTACATGTTCAACGCACTGGCGATGGCCATGTGCATGTCCAGATATTGGTAGGTGCCCAGCCGCCCACCGAAGAGCACCTTCGCCGCATCCATCTCGGCCTTGGCGCGCGCCCGGTAGGACGCCAGCACCGCCCGGTCCGCCTCGGTGTTGATCGGATAGTAGGGCTCGTCGGCGTCGTCGGCGAAGCGCGAGTACTCCCGCATGATCACCGTTTTGTCGGTCGGGTAGGACCGTTCCGGGTGGAAGTGCCGGAACTCGTGGATGCGGGTGTACGGCACGTCGGCGTCGTTGTAGTTCATCACCGGAGTGCCCTGGAAGTCTCCGGTGTCGAGCACCTCGAGCTCGAAGTCCAGGGTGCGCCAACCCAGCTTGCCCTCGGCATAGTCGAAGTATCGGTCCAGCGGTCCGGTGTAGACGACCGGCGCGTCCGGGCTGGCCGCCCGGAGTTCGTCGCGGACGTCGAACCAGTCGGTGTCGAGGCGGACCTCGATGCGCTCGTCGGCCGCCATGTTCTCCAGCCAAGCGGTGTAGCCGTCGACCGGCAGGCCCTCGTAGGTGTCGTTGAAATAGCGGTTGTCGAACGTGTAGCGCACCGGCAGCCGGGTGATGTTGGCGGCCGGGAGTTCCTTGGGATCGGTCTGCCACTGCTTGGCGGTGTAGTCCTTGACGAACGCCTCATAGAGCGGTCGGCCGATCAGGCTGATCGCCTTCTCCTCGAGGTTCTGCGCATCGGCGGTCGCGATCTCGGCGGCCTGCTCGGCGATCAGCGCGCGGGCTTCGTCGGGGCTGAAGTAGCGGCCGAAGAACTGCGACACCAGACCCAGCCCCATCGGGAACTGATAGGCCTGCCCGTCGTGCATGGCGAACACCCGGTGCTGGTAGCCGGTGAACTCGGTGAACTGCCGCACGTAGTCCCAGACCCTCTTATTAGAGGTATGGAACAGGTGCGCGCCGTACTTGTGGACCTCGATGCCGGTCTGCGGTTCGGCCTCCGAGTAGGCGTTGCCGCCGATGTGCGGGCGCTTCTCGAGCACGAGGACACGCTTGCCGAGCTGCGTGGCTACGCGCTCAGCGATGGTCAGGCCGAAGAATCCGGAACCCACGACGAAGAGGTCAAAACGAGCGGTCATCGGCGCCTAGGGTATCCGACCAGCGGCCACGAGCATCGTCGGCGCCCCGCCACCCCGGCGTGCACCCTGCCCCTGGCCGCGCCGCCGCCCCTCTGCCTGTCGGCCTCTGGCCGCCGTTCACGCCGCGAGATCGCGGCCAAGCAGCGAAAACGCGCCGATCGGCTGCGTCAGTGCGATCTCGGCGCGACCGATGCCCCAACCGCCGAAAGAAGGGTTGGTCGCGGTTTCCTCACGATTCGATCTCGTCACTCTTTTCACACGAGTCACACGCGTACCGTCGATCACGTAAGGCCGAAGCAGGGCCCGATGTAAGTGCAGTAAGCGCCTGAAGACCCCGGGAAGCCGGGGCCGGACGGCAAAACATATTGAGGAGACTTCCGTGCCGAACCGACGTCGACGCAGGCTCTCGACCACTATGAGCGCAGTCGCCGCCCTAGCGGTCGCGAGTCCGTTTGCAGTCATTGCCGTGTCCGAGCTGACGGCCCACAACAGCGCCCCGCAGCACCGCGAGTTCGTCGCCGCCGCCTCGGTGGCCGACCTGCCCGGTGAGCTGATCAGCGCGCTGACCCAGGGCCTTTCCCAGTTCGGGGTGAACCTTCCCCCGATGCCGGGCAGCCTCGGCGGCACGGGCACCATGCCCGGGGCGTACCCCGCCACGCCCGGGACGTACCCCGGCCTGACCTCGCCGGGCCTCACCCCCGGCCTGACCTCGCCGGAGCTGTCCCCGGGGCTGACCTCGCCGGGGTTGACCTCGCCGGGGCTCACCGACCCGTCGCTGACCACGCCGTCACTGTCCACGCCTCCGCTGGGCACGCCGGGGGTGTCGACCACGTCGGGCCTGACCTCGCCGGGGCTGACCACGCCGTCGCTGGGCACACCGGGACTGACGACACCCGGACTGACCACGCCGGGTCTGACCGACTCGTCGCTGACCAATCCGTCGCTGACCAGCCCGGGATTGACCAGCCCCGGATTGACCAGCCCGGACACCGGCCTGCTCGGGTCCGACGGTCTGCCGATCACCTCTCCGGTGGGCCTGGACCCCGGCCTTGACGGCACCTACCCGATCCTCGGCGACCCCTCGCTGGGTATGCCGGAGAGCGGCGGTAGCGGCGGGGTCGTCAGCGACCTGATGAGCGCCGCCAACCAACTCGGCGCCGGGCAGGCCATCGACCTGCTCAAGGGTGTGGTGATCCCGTCCATCGCGCAGGCCGCGCAGGGTGCCGGGCCGGCCGTCGCCGCGGCCCCGCCGCCGGTGCCGGCCCCGTAACAAGATCTAGTAACAGCACAACGGAGCTTGTTGCCCAACGGCACCGCAGAGTCAGCCCGCACCCGGCGGGCACCAGGGACTCTGCGGTGCCGTTAACAATGCGCCTGCACCAGTAGTCGCGTGTCGCATCACCAACAACACATGACACATACGTAACATCAGCACGTGCCAACTCGTCGTCGTCCCCCGCCGACGATCAAGCTGACGGCTACCGTCGCGACGGTGCTGATCCTGCCGTGGGCACTGGACTCCGGGTCGGGATTCAGATCGGCTGACGCTCCCCCCAGCGCCGCTGCGACCAAACTGAACCAGCAGCCGCTACCGGATCTGGAGCCGGGTGTCACCATCCGCGAGATCACCCAGGACGAGCCGTTCACCATGGTCGCGCTCACCGGCGCGGACCTGACCGGCACCTCGGCACGGATCCGCGCCAAGCGCGCCGATGGGACGTGGGGTCCGTGGTACGCCACCGCGCACGAGGTCAAGCAGGAGGCGCCGGGACCCCGGCCCGCGGATGCGCCCGCTCCCGGACCGGACGGCACCGAACCGGTGTTCGTCGGCCGGACCACGGCCGTGCAGATCGCGGTGACCCGCACCGATCCCAAGGCCCCTGTGGCAAAGGGCAAACCCAAGTCCAAAGGATCGGCCAAACCGGAGCCGAACCCGAAGAAGGCCCCACCCAAGCCCGACCTCGGCTATGTGCCGGCCACCGCGGCGCAACCCTTCGCCCAGAACGTCTCCGCGGTGCTGATCACGCCCCCGAAAGCTCCGGTCGACGCACAGTGGTCGCCGCCGAACGCGGTGCTGGCCCCGGGCCAACCGCCCAACATCATCCCGCGCAGCCGCTGGGGCGCCGGCGCCTACGGCCGGTGCGGCAAACCCGTGGAGAGCGGCCCGGTGCACGCCGCGGTGGTGCACCACACCGCGGGCTCCAACGACTACTCCCCCGAGGATTCCGCGGACATCATCCGCGCCATCTACGCCTACCACACCCGCACCCTGGGCTGGTGCGACATCGGCTACAACGCGCTGGTGGACAAGTACGGCCAGGTCTTCGAGGGCCGGGCCGGCGGCGTCACCAAGGGCATCATGGGCAGCCACGCCGGCGGATTCAACAGCCACACCTGGGGGGTGTCGATGATCGGCACCTTCGACGACGCGCCTCCACCGCCGGTTCAGCTCGAGACCGTCGGCCGGTTGCTGGGCTGGCGGTTGGGGCTGGACCGCACCGACCCGCGCGGCATCGCCCAGCTGACCTCCGCCGGCGGCTCTTTCACACACTTCCCGCGCGGCGCTGCGCTGACGCTGCCCTCGATCATCGGCCACCGCGACGTCGACGAGACCGAGTGCCCCGGCGACCAGGGATACGTGGCGCTCAACGAGATCCGGGAGATCGCCGCCCGGTTCGGCGAACCACCCGGCCCCGAAGACCTCGCCCGGTCGATGGAGGGCGGTGCCATCCACACCCGCTGGCTGGAGCTCGGCGGCGCGGAGGGCGTGCTGGGGGCGCCGACCTCTCCGGAGGCGGTCGCCGAGGGACTTGCGCGCTACGCCACCTTCGAGCACGGCGCGGTGTACTGGTCCCCGGACACCGGAGCGCAGCCGATCACCGGGGCGATCTACGACGCCTGGGCGTCGCTGGGCTACGAGCGCGGCATGCTCGGACTGCCCACCAGCGCCGAGCTGGCCGAGCCCGAATGGGTGGGCCAGAACTTCCAGCACGGCACCCTGAACTACAACCGGGCCAGCGCCACCGTCTTCCGGGTCGTCGACGGCCGCGCCGAAGCGCTGCCCCCGCCGCCGCCGGACGGCCCGCCGGTGCAATTGGAGCGCTTCTCGCGGGTGGTCGATCCGTTCGCGGTCGGTTAGCGCCCATTGCGCAGTCGCCTAGCCCATTGACTCTGCGCGCAGGGCGGGAAAGTTCGAGTGACCCCCGCCGTCAGCGCAGAGTCAACGCAGAAAAATCCGCTCCAGCACCCGCGCCAGGCCGTCGTCGGTGTTGGGTGCGGTGATCTCCGCGGCGGCGGCCAGCACCTCGGGGTGCGCGTTGCCCATCGCCACGCCGTGCCCGGCACGCACCAGCATCGGCAGGTCATTGGGCATATCCCCGAACGCCACCACCTCTTCGACGCCGATCCCCAACGGCGCGATCACCTCCTCGAGACCGCTGGCCTTGGTGATGCCCGCGGGCACCACCTCGATGAGTCCGTTGTTGGTGGAATAGGTCATCTCCGCGGCGGTTCCGATGTGGGGCGTCAACTGCGCGGCCATGTCGGCGCTGGTCGCCCCCGCCTTGCGGATCAACAGCTTGATCGCCGGCTGGGACAGCAGGTCGGCCAGGGAGACCTCGGTGTTGTCCGGGTTGAGCCAGGCGTGCTCGTAGCCCGGTGAGCTGACGAACTGGGGGGTGGCCGCGTCGTGTGCGCTCTCGCCGATGCGCTCGACCGCCAGACCCGCGCCCGGGATGACGCGGCCGACGACCTCGGCCAGCTTGACCAGGGTGTCGGCCGAGAGCGTGCGCGCCGAGATCACCCGGTCGGTGGCCGGGTCGTAGAGCACCGCCCCGTTGGCGCACACCGCCATGGGGGCGAACCCGAGCGCGTCGACCACGGGGCGAATCCAGCGTGGCGGGCGCCCGGTCGCCAAAACAAACCCGGAGCCAGCGTCAATGGCCGCATGCACCGCGGCCCGGGTCCGATCGGTGATGTTCTCGCTGTCGTCGAGCAGGGTGCCGTCGACATCGCTGGCGATCAGCGCGGGGATCCGGTGCTGCGGCAGTGCCATCAATGGGGGCTCCGCCCGGGCAGCACCCGCCGACGCCGGCCGCCGTCGGCCCGCTCCAGTCGTCTGCGATCGCGTTCGGCCAGCTCGGCTTCACGCAGTTGCTGCGCTTCGGCCGGGGTGGGTGCGCTGCCGCCGAGCCGGCGCGGCACCCAGTGCGCCCCGGCGGGGTGCGGATACTCCAGTTGCGCCTCCTCGAGCATCGCGGCCATGGTGTTGTGCAGCTCAGCGGTGGTCGCCTCGATGTCGGCGGATGCGGCCATCGGTCGGCCGATCTTCGTCAGCACCGGAATATTGTTGCGCCACAGCTGCTTCGGGTGATCCTTTGTCCAGACCCGGTGGATACCCCAGACGATGACCGGGATGAGCGGGACCCCGGCGGTGTGGGCCATCCGCGCGGCACCGGTCTTGAAGTCCGTCAGCTCGAAGCTGCGGCTGATGGTGGCCTCCGGATGCAGCCCGACCAGCTCACCGTCGGCCAGCCGCTGCACCGCCACATCGTAGGCACCGGCCCCCGCGGAGCGGTCGACCGGGATCAGCTTGATGTGCTTGATCACGTAGTTGACCACCGGTACCTCGGTCATCTCGACCTTGATCATGAACCGCAGCCGGCGCCGCCGTCGCAGCGCGGCGACCGATCCCGGATACCAGTCCAGGTAACCGGTGTGGTTGAAGGTCAGCACCGCCCCGCCGCGTTCCGGAATGTTCGCCAGGCCGTCGATGGTCACGTGCGGCCCGTTGAACTTCACCAGCCGCGGGACCACGATCTCCAACGCTCGGAAAAAGGGTTCAGCCATGCTCA
Organism: Mycolicibacter longobardus; assembly: GCF_002102265.1. Taxonomy (GTDB): domain Bacteria; phylum Actinomycetota; class Actinomycetes; order Mycobacteriales; family Mycobacteriaceae; genus Mycobacterium; species Mycobacterium longobardum. The sequence continues at coordinate 56,341 of NZ_LQPG01000022.1, forward strand.
GTGCTCCGTGCGCTCCGCGCGTATACGCCTGCGTTCCGCCAATTCGCGCTCATCCAAAACCCTAGCCGCTTTCGGGGTGGGCGCGCCGCCGCCGAGTCTTCGCGGCACCCAGTACTCGCCGGCGGGATGCGGGTAGTCCTGCTGCACCCGGGCCAGCATCGGCTCCATCTGTGCACGCAGGCGCGCGGTGAGCGTCGCAGCGTCACCCGACGGGGCCAGCGGCTCGCCCGCCATCACGGTGATCGGAATTCCGCTGCGGATCAACCGCGCCCTCGGGTGATCCTTGGTCCACAGCCGGTGGGCGCCCCAGACGATCAGCGGAACGATCGGCACCTGCGCCTCCAGCGCCATCCGGGCGGCCCCGGACTTGAACTCCTTGAGCTCGAAGCTGCGGCTGATGGTGGCCTCCGGGTAGACGCCCACCACCTCACCGGAGCGCAGTGCGTCCACCGCATTTCGGTAGGCGCCGGCCCCGGCCCCGCGGTCCACCGGAATGGTGCCGGTGTGGTTGATCAGGAAATTCACCACCCGCACCTGCTGCATCTCTTCTTTGATCATGAACCGCATCCGACGTCCCCGGCGGTAGGCCGCCAGCCCCGCGGGCAGGAAGTCCACGTAGCCGGTGTGGTTGATCGCTATCACCGCGCCGCCGGTGGCTGGGATGTGTTCCAGGCCGACGTAGTCGATCGCAGCGCCGGTGATCTTCACCGCGCTCATCGCTGCGAGTTCCAGCGCCCGGAAAACCGGCTGCATGCCAGCCTCTACTCCGCGGTGCCCGTCGGGCTCGGCGGCTGCTGCTCGCGGGCGGCGCGCTCCTGGGCCTTGCGCGCCAGTTCGGCGGCGTCGAGCTGCGCTGCCTCAGCGGGCGTGGGGGCACCGCCGCCCAGCCGGTGCGGCACCCAGAACGCCCCGGCCGGATGCTCCGGGTAGGCGTCCTGCACCTGCTCGAGCAGGTGCAGCATGCGGGTCTGCAGCAGCGCTCGCAGGTCCTCGACCGGCAGGCTCGGCGGTATCGGTTCGCCGATCGCCACCGAGATCGGGATCTTCGTGCGACCCAGCTGCTTGGGGTGGTCCTTGGTCCAGATCCGTTGGGCGCCCCACACGATGTGCGGGATGATCGGCACCTGCGCCTCTACCGCCATCCGGGCGGCGCCGCTCTTGAACTCCCGCAGTTCGAAGCTGCGGCTGATGGTCGCCTCCGGGTAAACGCCGACCAGTTCGCCGGCCTGAAGGTATTCGACCGCGGAGGCATAGGCGTCCGCGCCCTGGCTGCGGTCCACTCCGATGTGCCGGCAGCCGCGCATGATCGGGCCGGTGAACCGGTTGTCGAACATCTCCTGCTTGACCATGAAACGGATCCGGCGCCGCGGCTTGCCCAGGTAGGCGGCCAGGCCGGCGAACGCGAAGTCGAGATAGCCGGTGTGGTTGATCGCGATCACCGCACCGCCGGCAGGGGGCAGGTTCTCCGCGCCGGTGACGTTGATCTTCAAGCCCTCATAACGCCACAGCGTGCGCGCAGCGGTAGCGACACTTCCGTACCAAAGCTCCACAGCGTCCAAGCCTAGGCGATGACGCCGCCCATGCCGCCGCTAAGCTCGGGTGGAGTCTCTAGAGCGTCGGGAGAAGGTACAAGTGCAGGTCACCAGCGTCGGGCACGCCGGCTTCCGGATCGAAACCGCCGCGGGCAGCATCCTGTGCGACCCGTGGGTCAACCCGGCGTACTTCGCGTCCTGGTTTCCCTTCCCGGACAATTCCACCCTGGACTGGGACGCCCTCGGCGACTGCGACTACCTCTACATCTCGCATCTGCACCACGATCACTTCGACCCCCAGCACCTGGCGGCCCACGTCAACAAGGACGCGGTGGTGCTGTTGCCCGACTACCCGGTGCCCGACCTGCGCCGGGAGTTGGAGACGCTGGGTTTCCACCGGTTCTTCGAGACCACCGACTCGGTGCGGCACACCGTGCGCGGCCCCAAGGGCGACCTGGACGTGATGATCATCGCGCTGCGCGCCCCCGCCGACGGCCCGATCGGCGACTCGGGGCTGGTCGTCTGCGACGGGCAGACCACCGTTTTCAATATGAACGACTCGCGCCCGATCGACCTGGACGTGCTGGCGGCCTTCGACACGATCGATGTGCACCTGCTGCAGTACTCCGGGGCGATCTGGTACCCGATGGTCTACGACATGCCGGAGCGGGCCAAGGAGGCGTTCGGCACCCAGAAACGCCAGCGGCAGATGGACCGCGCCCGCCAGTACGTCGCCCACGTCGGCGCGACCTGGGTGGTGCCGTCGGCCGGCCCGCCGTGTTTCCTGGATCCCGAACTGCGTTTCCTCAACGACGACCACGGCGATCCGGCCAACATCTTCCCCGACGAGATGGTGTTCCTAGACCAGTTGCGTCGCAACGGACACCACGGCGGGCTGCTGATGATCCCCGGAACGACGGCCGGTTTCACCGGGCCGCAACTGGATTCGCTGACCCACCCGCTGCCGGACGAGGACGTGGAGGCGATCTTCACCACCGGCAAGGCGGACTACATCGCCGCCTACGCCGAACGGATGGCCCCGGTGCTGACGGCCGAGAAGGCGTCCTGGGCGCCGGCGGCCGGGCCGGCGATGCTGGAGCCGCTACGGGAGCTGTTCGAGCCGATCATGGCCCGCAGCAACGAGATCTGCGACGGCATCGGCTATCCGGTCGAGCTGGTGCTCGACGGGCCGGGTCACACCGAGACCGTTGTGCTGGACTTCCCCAAACGCATGGTGCGCGAGCCGATCCCGGGCGAGAAGTTCCGCTACGGCTTCGGTATTCCGCCCGAGCTGGTGCGCACCGTGCTGCGCGACAAAGAACCGGACTGGGTCAACACCATCTTCCTGTCCACCCGGTTCAGGGCGTGGCGAGTCGGCGGTTACAACGAGTACCTCTACACGTTCTTCAAATGCCTCACCGAGGACCGGATCGTCTACGCCGAAGGCTGGTTCGGTGAAAGTCACGACGACTCCGCGATGATCACGCTGGGCGACTGGCAGATTCAGCGGCGCTGTCCGCACATGAAGGCCGACCTGTCGAAGTTCGGGGTGGTCGAGGGCGACACCCTGACCTGCAATCAGCACGGCTGGCAGTGGGACCTGGGCACCGGCCGCTGCCTGACCGCCAGGGGCCACGAGTTGCGCTGCGAGAAGCTGTGACCGACTGCTACGACGACGGCCGGGTGGCCCTGGACAGCCAGGCGATCACATTGCGCCGCTACCATTTTCCGTCCGGCACGTCGAAGGTGATCCCGCTGTCGGCGATCCGCGGCTACCACGCCGAGCCGCTGGGCATGCTGACTCACCGGTTCCGGATCTGGGGCAGCTCGGACCTGCGGCGCTGGCTGCCGCTGGACGTCAAGCGGCCGGTGCGCAGCACCCTGTTCACCCTGGAGCTGCAGGGCTCACCGTGGCCGCGGCCAGCGTTCACCCCGGCGGATCCGGACAGGTTCCGGGCACTGCTCGACGAGCTGCTGGCGGGCTAGTGTCCTGAGCTCAGCGGTCGGCCAGCACCTGATGGGCGGCGTTGTAGCCGGGAATGAAGGTGATCCCCGGCCCGCCATGACAACCCGCACTTCCCAGATACAGTCCCTCGACCGGTAGCGGCTGCCCGAGGAAGCCCCGGGGGCCGGGCCGGTTGGGGCCGATCTGATCCGAGTTGAGCAGACCGTGGCAGTAGTCGCCGCCCGGCGCGCCGAACATGGTGCCCATATGACGCGGGGTGAAGGTGGTGTGCCGAGTGATGCTGCGCTCGAAATTCGGTGCCAGCCGGGTGATTTTGTCGATCACCCGCTGGCCCATCTCCACCTTCATCTCGCCGTAGTTCCCGTCCCCCTCGATCGGGAACCACAACGCGAACGCCGACGCGGCGTGCTTCCCGGCCGGCGCCAGATCCGGGTCGTGCAGCGACGGGATCTGCAGCACGACGGTCGGGTCGGACGGCACGATGCCGCGGCGCGCGTCCTCCCACTGCTGCTGCACCTCCTCGGGAGTACAGAAGATGCCCAACGAGGCCTGCATGGCGGGGTCATTGAGCGCCTCGTAGGGCGTAGCGAACACCGGGGCCTCATCCAGCGCGAAATGCATCTGCAGATAGCTGCCCCGGTGGTCGGTGCGCGCGTAACGTGCCCGGACATCCTCGGGCACGGCGGACGCGTCGATCAGCTGGGTGACCGTGATGTCGGGGGCGACGGCGGACACCACCACCGGTGCGGTCACGGTGTCGCCGGATTCGGTGCGCACCCCGGCCACCCGGCCTTTGGAGCCGGCACTGTCGACGAGGATCTCGGTGACCTTGGCGCGCAACCGCAGCTGCCCGCCCAGCCCGGTGAACGTGTCGCACAGATGCCCGGTGAGCGCACCGATCCCGCCGCGCAACTTCTTCATCAGCACAGTGTTCTCATCCGGCACACCGAGGCCGTAGGCCAGCGCCGCGGCGCTGCCGGGGGTCGCCGGTCCGCGATAGAGCGTGTTGACGGCCAGCACGGTGAACGAGCCGCGCAGTGCCGCGTGCTTCTCCGGATCCGGCAGGTAGCGGTCCAACACGTCGGTGACCGAACCGAAGAGCATGTCGTCGACGGCGGATCGCTCGAACTCGTTTGTGGCGCAGGCATACATCTCGTCGAGCGTCTTCGGCGGCCGGCCGGCCTCGAAGCGCCCCAAGGCCCGGGTGGGGGCCTGACTCCAGGCCAGCAGCCCGGCCATGCCGTTGACCGCCTCGGCGCCGTGCACCTCCGACAGGTGGGTGAACAGCCTCATCGGGTCGGTGTATTGGATCAGCGGGTCATCGCCGACGCCGCGCATCGCCACCGACATGACCTCGAGATCGATGCTGTCCAGGCCGTCCAACCCCAGTTCCGCGCTGACCACGGCCGACGTCGGGAACTGCACCGAACCGGCGATCTCAAACCGGTAGCCGTCGAAGAGCTCCACCGTGGAGGCCATCCCACCGGCGTAGCGTCCGCTCTCCAGGCACAGCGTGCGCAGTCCGGCGCGCTGCAGGATGAGCGCCGCCGCCAGCCCGTTGTGCCCGGCGCCTATGACGATCGCGTCGTAATCGGTCTTGCAGTCGGTCATGGACCCCGCCCTTCCCCGCTTTCCGGGAACGCTGGCACGCGTGGATAGTTTTGTCAATAATGACGTAACTAGAGGTTCCGGAGCGAGTCCAGCGCGGTATGGCACATCCGGGCCAGCTCGGCCAACGAGCGGTCGGCGCCCAACATCCAGACCTCCATCGCGGCGAACACCGCCGCCGCGATACAGCGTGCCGTCACCGCGATTCGGAGCGGGTCACCGCATTCATGGGGCGGTCCAGCGGCCCGCAGCCGCTCGGCCACCGCGTCGGCGAAATCGGTCTCCACCTGCCGGATGTGGCGCACGATCCGCTCCGGATCGAGCTCCTCGGCGCGCAGCGCGGCGATGCGGGTCACCGCCTCGACGTCGTAGGGAAACGCGAAGATGGCGGCCTGAACCGCCTCGGCCATCGGTTCGTCCGGCGGGCGGGCGGCCAGCGCGCTGCGAAACCACTGCAGCCCGGCGTCGTAGTCGGCGAACAACAGGTCGTGCTTGGAGTTGAAGTGCCGGTAGAACGTCCGCAGCGAGACGCCGGCGTCGGCGGCGATCTGCTCGGCGGAGGTGTCCTCGACGCCTTGAGCGAGAAACCGGACCAGCGCGGCCTGGCGCAACGCTTCACGGGTGCGTTCGCTGCGCGCGGTCTGCGGCGCTCGGGGCGGCATGCGGCTAAACGTACCCCAGCACCGCATTCACCGAGAATGACAATATTGACAAAACCATGGGCCGTGATGACACTGAGCGCATGATCTCGCTCATCGTGCACGCGGTGCTGGGCCTGGCGACAATCGGCTGGATCGTGACCTCCAACCGCGCGGTCTTCGCGAAACCGTCTGGGGGCGGGCTGTTCTCACCCCTGGAGATCGTCTACTACGTGATCGGCATCGGCTCGATCGTGCTGGGCTGGTACTTCAACATCCGCTTCGTGAACGAGTACGCGCAGGGCCCCAACCACAACCCGATCTGGGGGCCCGGCAGTTGGACGCAGTACATCCAGCTGATGTACACCAATCCGGCTGCCGGTTCGGCCAGCCAGGACTACACCATCATCAATGTCATTCTGCTGCCGCTGTTCACCATCGTGGACGGCTACCGGCGCGGGCTGCGGCACCCCTGGCTCTACTTCGTGTCGAGCTTGTTCACCAGTTGCGCGTTCGCCTACGCGTTCTACTTCGCCACCATGGAACGTCAGCGACGGCACGCCAAGGCTTCGTCGTAGCGGGGTCGTGGCGGGGTCGTAGTGGGGTCGTAGTGGGGTCGTAGTGGGGTCATAGCCGGACTGCCTCCCGACGCTGCGAGATAGGCTGATCGCGACGACGGGAGGAATGTCGTGGCCAAGCCGGTGGCGCCGCGCGGATCCGCACGCGAGCGGGTGCTGCAGGCGGCATTGGCCCTGTTCGTGGAGCACAGCGTGGGCGGCACGTCGATGCAGATGATCGCCGACCGGCTGGGCGTCAGCAAACCGGCCGTCTACTACCAATTCCGGTCCAGGGACGACATCGTGATCGCCTTGGTGGAACCGATGTTCGACGACATCGTCCGGGTCATCAAGATCGCCCAGGCCATGCCCACCCAGCAGGGCAAGCGTGACGTGATGGTCAGCGGCGTGGTCGAACTCGCCGTGCGCTACCGCCGTCTCACGTTCCTGTTCTACGACCGAGCCGTGGAACACGCCGTGCGGTCGCGTGAGGATTTCATGGCCCTCGGCGATGACGCGGCGGCGATCCTGCATGGCCCCGAACCGGACGCGACCACCCGCGTCATCACCACGGCGCTGATGGCGGGCACCTTCACCGCCGCAGCCGATCCGGAGCTCGAGGACATCGCCGACGAGGAGCTGCACAAGATCCTGCTGGCCACCGCACGCCGGGTGATGGAGCCGCTGACCTGAGGATCAGCCCCAGGTCCACACGCCCATGTCCTCGGCGGGGTACTGCTCGCACACGTCGGTGGTCCGGGCAGCGACCCCGTGGTTGTTGAAGAACAGCTTCGACCAGTTCGGCCACGCGAAAGCGAGGTTCTCGTAAAAGGCGTTGGTGGCCAGGTTTTCGGAGTAGGCGCGTCGGCCCGGGTAATCCATCGCGTAGAACCAGTGGATCCGGTCCTGCACCGCCCGGTGGAGCTGCGGGGATTTGTTGTTGTAGTCGATCATGTACCGCTCGTAGTAAACCGGTGCGACATCGCGGGCGGCCGCCATGATCTGCTCAGCGGTGCAGCTGGTGTGCAGCATCCGGTTGGGAATCGGGAAGTTCTCCGTCGCATCCGCTGAGGCGGTGCCCGCCGCGGCCATACCGGCCAGGAGCATCGCCGCTGAAACGCCTGCCACCGCACACGCCGCGGGCCTCATCACCAACCTCCCCGATGAGCTCCGCCACCGGAGCCGACGAGCTCATCGCTCGGGTTCCGCTGCAGCGGCGCCGGCCAGGGTGCGGGCTTGGGCCGCAGACGCGGCACCTGCGGCCACCAGAACCATTTGCCGAGCAGGGTTGCGATCGACGGTGTCATGAACGAGCGGATGATCAGGGTGTCGAGCATCAAGCCCAACCCGATGGTGGTGCCGACCTGGCCGATCACCCGCAGTTCGCTGATCGACATCGCCATCATGGTGAAGGCGAACACCAGTCCCGCGGCCGTCACCACCGACCCGCTGCCGCCCATGGCCCGGATCATCCCGGTGTGCAGCCCGGCGTGGATCTCCTCCCGCAGGCGCGACACCAGCAGCAGGTTGTAGTCGGCACCCACCGCCAACAGGATGATCACCGCCATCGCCATCACCATCCAGTGCACCGGCAGACCGATGATGTGCTGCCACAGCAACACTGACAGTCCGAAGGCACTGCCGAGCGACACCACGACGGTCCCCACGATCACCAGTGCGGCCACCACCGCTCGGGTGATCACCAGCATGATGATGAAGATCAGGCACAGCGCCGCAACGCCGGCGATCATCAGGTCGTAGTTGGAACCCTCCTGCATATCCTTGAACATCGCGGCGGTACCACCGACGTAGATCTTGGAGCCCTCCCACGGGGTGGTCTTGATGGCCTCCTTGGCGGCGAGTTTGATCGCGTCGATGTGCGCGATGCCGTCGGCGCTGAGCGGATCTCCCTCGTGGGTGACGATGAACCGCACCCCCCGGCCGTCCGGAGACACGAACATCTTCATGCCGCGCTGGAACTCGGCGTTGTCGAAGATCTCCGGCGGCAGGTAGAAGGAGTCGTCGTTGCGGGCTTTGTCGAAGGCATCGCCCATCGCGGCGGGGTCGCCCTGGGCCTCCTGCTGTTGCCTGGCCAGCCCACTCTGGGTGGCATACGTGGTCAGCATCATGGCCTTGGTGTTCTTCATCATCTGGATCATCGGCGGCATCAGCGCGAGCATCTGCGGCAGTTGCGCGGCCATCGCATCCATGTCCGGGACGATCTGCTTGAAGTTGTCGGTCATAGTGTCGACGCCGTCCATGGCGTCGAAGACCGATCGCAGCGCGTGGCAGATGGGAATGTCGAAACAGTGCGGCTCCCAGTAGAAGTAGCTGCGCATCGGCCGGAAGAAGTCATCGAAGTTCGCGATCTTGTCACGCAGCTCCTCGATGTCGGAGACCATCAGGTGCATCTTTCCCACCATGCGGCCCATGGTGGCGTTCATCTCCTCCATGAGCTCGATCATCTTCGTCATCGTGTCGATGTTGACCTGCATCTCCTCGGCCTGGGCCAGCATCTCCGCGGTGCGGTCGTCGTTGAACTTGCGGGTCATCTCCTGGCCTACGGCCTGCATACCCATCATGTAGCCGAAGGTGGAGTGCTCCATCGGAATGCCCTGCGGCCGGGTGATGGACATGACCCGGGAGATGCCGGGTACCCCGGTGACCCGCTTGGCAATTCGCTCGATGACCAGGAAGTCGGCGGAATTGCGGATGTCGTGGTCGGTTTCGATCATCAGCATCTCGGGGTTCATCCGCGCCGACGGGAAGTGCCGGTCCGAGGCCAGGAAACCCTGGTTGGCGGGTAGCGACTCCGGCATGTACGCGCGGTCGTTGTAGCCCGGCTGGTAGGCCGGCAGTGCGAGCAGACCGACCAACGCGACTGCGGTGGCCGCGATCAGTATGGGGCCCGGCCAACGGCTCACGGCCGCACCGATTTTGCGCCAACCCCGTCCTCGGTCGGCGCGCTTGGGTTCCAGCAGTGTGCCGAACCTGCCGGCCACCACAATGACGGCCGACCCCATCGTCAACGAGGTGATGACGACGACCGTCATCCCGATTCCCAGCGGAATGCCCAGCGACTGGAAGTACGGCAGCCGGGTGAAGTGCAGGCACAGCGTGGCGCCGGCGATGGTCATGCCCGAGCCCAGCACCACATGCGCGGTACTGCGAAACATGGTGTAGTACGCCTGTTCCCGGTCCTCACCGGCACTGCGGGCTTCCTGGTATCTGCCGATCAGGAAGATCGCGTAGTCGGTGGCCGCTGCGATCGCCAGCGTCACCAACAGGCTGGTCGCGAACGGCGACAGCCCGATCAACCCGTGATAGCCCAGGAATGCCACGATGCCGCGGGCCGACATCAACCCGGTCACCACCATCGCCAGCGCCAGCAGCACAGTGGTGATCGATCGATAGACCATCAGCATCATGGTGATGATGACCACGAACGTCAGCGCCTCGATGACGTGCATGCTGCGGGTGCCGGCCTTGTCCTGATCAGCTGAGAGCGCGGCCCCGCCGGTCACGTATGCCTTGACACCCGGCGGCGCCGTGAAGCTGTCGACAGCCTCCTGCACCGCCTTGACCGACTCGTTGGCCAGCGCCTCACCCTGATTGCCGGCGGTGTAGATCTGCACGTAGGCGCACCTGCCGTCCGGGCTCTGGGCGCCGGCGGCGGTCAGGCGATCGCCCCAGAAGTCCTGGATGTGTTCGACGTGGGTGGTGTCGGTCTTGAGTTTGGCGAGAATCTCGTCGTAGTAGCGGTGGGCGTCGGCACCCAGCGGCTCTTCGCCCTCGAGCACCAGCATGACCGAGCTGTTGGAGCTGAACTCCTTGAACACCTCACCCTGACGTTTGACCGCGATCATCGACGGCGCCTCGTCCGGGGTCATCTGCACCGCGGCCATCTCGGCGACCTTCTCCAGCTGCGGGACGGTCACGTTCGCCAGGACGATGATGCCCATCCAGGCCAGCATGATCGGAATAGCCAGGCGCCGAATCCATTTGGCGATCCGGCCGCGCTCGGCGCCGTGCGGGGAACTGTCGGTTCGGGTGCTCATGCGGATTTCACCAGGCAAAAGGTCAGGGCGCTGGCGCCGGTGGCGATTCTTTCGTCTTTGAGCTCGTTGTCGATGCTGATGCGGCATCCCAGGGTGGAGCCCTTGCCCTGCGCGTACAGGTTCGGCGACACCGCGGAAAGGTTGGTGCTCAACGTCACCGACCAGGGCAGGGCTGCGGCGTCGACGCGCTGCGGCCTGCTCTCGAGATCGAGGTAGCTGATGTCGGCGGTCGCGCCGGGTTCACCGAAGACCTCATAGGTGACGACCTTCGGGTTGTACGGCTTGGTGTCGTCGACCTTGGTGCTGACGAGGTTGGAGTTCTCGCCACCGAAGTAGGTGCGTATCCGCAGCACGGTCAGCGCCCCCAGGGCCACTACCGCGACGATGAGCAGCGGCATCCAGGCGCGCTTCAGCGCCGTCATGGAGCAGACTCCGCCGTGCTCGAAAGCCGGTGCACTTGTGAGTTCAACACGGCTAAGCCCCCTGTCTCTGCCCGAGTCTGTGGTTAAGCGTTACGAACGGCAAAGTTATATGATTAGTAAAGTCAGATCAAGTGATCGGTCAGTTCAATCGTGCGACGTGGCCCACGTCTGTGACCGGTCCGCTCGGACAGCAGGAGGCGTGTGGTGGCGAAGACGGCGGCCCCGCGGGGGTTCGCGCGAGATCGGGTGTTGGATGCCGCTCAAGGGCTGTTCGCAGAGCACGGGGTGAGCGGCACGTCGCTGCAGATGATCGCCGACCGACTGGGCGTCAACAAGTCCGCGGTGTACTACCAGTTCCACTCCAAGGACGACATCGTCGCGGCCGTATTCCGCCCGGTGTTCGAGGACATCGCCCGGGTGGTCAGCATCGCCGAGGCGATCCCGTCCCGCGAGGTCCAGCGGGAGGCCACCATCAGCGGCATCATCGAACTGGCCGTCCGCCACCGCCGGACCACGGCCCTGGTCCACGCCGATCCCGCCGTCGCCGGCGTCATCGAGGCCGTCGGGGAGTTCCAGGACGCCTCCCGACGCCTGCAGACCATCCTGGCGGGGCCGGATCCCGGCCCGGACACGCTCATCGCGATCGCGGTCCTGGTGCCCGGAATCCTGGGCGCGGCAGCCGATCCCACGGTTGCCGACATCCCCAACGACGAGCTGCACCGGATGCTGCTGGACTGCTCGCGCCGGCTCTTCGCCTCCTGACAGGCATGCGGGTCAAGCGTGGTGGACCACTCACCGGAAGGCTCTTGCTGCCGCTCCCTTCTCGGGGTCTCGGCGTCCAATCCCGGTTCCTGAGCCAAATGCCTAACGACGTATGTGGTTGTTGCCCGCCTTTGAGCGACAACTGACGTTATGTCGGGTTGGTGATGCGCGACTTCGCCCGCGCTTCGGCCCGCAATGCCATCACCTGATGGTGATTCCGGTACTCGGTACTGCGAGGACCGTGGTCGTTGTCGCTCAAAGGCGGGCAATTATCTATATGGTCCCCGGCCCCTGCGCCGGAAGTCAATGCCGAAGAGACGGCTCCAGCACGTCTACACCCACGTAGGGCACCAGCGCGGCTGGCACTCGGACGCTGCCGTCGGCCTGCTGGTGGTTCTCCAGGATCGCCACCAGCCACCGGGTGGTGGCCAGGGTGCCGTTCAACGTCGCGGCGGTCTGCGGCTTGCCGTTCTCGTCGCGGTAGCGGATGGCCAACCGGCGCGCCTGGAAGGTGGTGCAGTTCGACGTCGACGTCAACTCGCGGTAGTTGCCCTGGGACGGCACCCACGCCTCACAGTCGAACTTGCGCGCAGCCGAAGACCCGAGATCGCCTGCGGCGACGTCGATCACCCGGTAGGGCACCTCGATGCGGGCCAGCATCTCACGCTGCCAGCCCAGCAGCCGTTCGTGTTCGGCCTCCGCCTCGTCGGGACGGCAGTAGACGAAGCCCTCGACCTTGTCGAACTGGTGCACCCGGATGATGCCGCGGGTGTCCTTGCCGTAGCTGCCGGCCTCCCGGCGAAAACACGACGACCACCCGGCGTAGCGCAGCGGTCCGTCCGACAGGTCCAGGATCTCGTCGGAGTGATAGCCCGCCAGCGGCACCTCGGAGGTGCCCACCAGATAGAGGTCGTCGGCCTCGAGCCGGTACACCTCGTCGGCATGCGCCCCCAGAAACCCGGTACCGGACATGATCTCCGGGCGCACCAGGGCGGGGGTGATCATCGGGGTGAATCCGTTGTCGACCGCCAGCCGCACCGCCAGCTGCAGCAGGCCCAACTGCAACAGCGCTCCGCGGCCGGTCAGGAAGTAGAACCGCGAGCCGGAGACCTTGGCGCCGCGGGCCATGTCGATCAGCCCCAGCGCCTCACCGAGCTCGAGGTGATCCCGCGGATCCGTGATCGCCGCCGGCTCACCGACCACATCGCGCACCGTGTAGTCGTCCTCGCCCCCGGAGGGCACCCCGTCGATCACCACATTGGCGATCGCCAGATGCGCGCCCGCGAACGTCGTCTCCGCATCATCCTGGGCGGCCTCGGCGGCCTTGACCTGTTCGGCCAGCTCCTTGGCCCGCGCCAGCAGCGCGGGGCGCTCCTCCGGGGATGCCGCGCCGACGGACCGGCTGGCCGCCTTCTGTTCGGCACGCATCGTGTCGGCCGCCGCGATCGCCGCTCGCCGCGCGGCGTCGGCTGCCAGCAGGGCGTCCACCAGGGCCGGGTCCTCGCCGCGACCCACCTGGGAGCGGCGGACACGGTCGGGGTCTTCACGCAGCAGCTTCAGGTCGATCACGGCGCAACCCTACAACCCGGGCCAACCCGGTCCGCGGCATCACTTTCGCATCATTTGTCACGCTTCGGCGCCTGCCTGTCAGAATGGACGCGATGTCGAAGGCAGCCGACCAGGAAAATCCACCCGCAAAGCGGGTGTCTTGGCTGCGCACACTGCAGGCCGCCGCGACGCGACGCACGCTGCTGCTGACCGCGCTGGGCGGGCTGCTGATCGCCGGGTTGATCACCGTGGTGCCGGTCCTCGGCGAGGGCCCCGCCGGGCTGCTGGGCCACCTCAGCGCCGAACCGGTGGCCGGGGCGGGCGCCAAGGGTGCCGCACCCGGCCTGGGGATCGGCACCGTCAAGGGCAACGAGGCGATCGACCACGCGGTCGCGGGCGACTGTCTGGACTGGCCGGACGACGACCTGGACGGGGCGACGATCGTCGGCTGCGCCGAGGAGCACAAATTCGAGGTCGCCGGGCCGGTGGACATGAAGATGTTCCCCGGCGCCGAGTACGGCCCGGACGCCCCACCGCCGTCGATGGCCCGCATCGAGCAGATCACCCAGGAGCAGTGCGAGTCGGCGGTGCGGCGCTACCTCGGCGCCAAGTTCGACCCGCACAGCAAGTTCGTCGCCAGCATGCTGTGGGCCGGCGAACGGGCGTGGCGGCAACACGGTGAGCGCCGGATGCTGTGCGGCCTGCAACTGCCCGGTGTCGGCGGCCGGCAGACCGCGTTCACCGGCAAGGTCGCCGACATCGACCAGTCCAAGGTGTGGCCGCCCGGCACCTGCCTGGGTATCGATCCGGCCACCAACCAGCCCAACGACGTTCCGGTCGACTGCGCGGCGCCGCATACCAAGGAGGTCACCGGCACCGTCAATCTGGCCGAGCGGTTCCCCGGCGAGCTGCCGCCTGAACCCGAGCAGGACGCGTTCATCAAGGACTCCTGCACGCGGCTCACCGACGCCTACCTGGACCCGGTCCAGCTGCGCGACACCACGCTCACGCTGACCTACGCCACCGTGTCGCTGCCGAGTTGGTCGGCGGGCAGCCGCGAGGTGGCCTGCAGCCTCGGCGCCACCCTGGGCAACGGTGGCTGGGCGGCGTTGATCAACAGTGCCCGCGGGTCGCTGCTGATCAACGGCCAGCCCCCGATCCCGCCGCCGTCGATCCCCGCGGAACGGCTGAACCAATTGCCGGCGGGCAGCCAGCCGCGGTGAGTGTGCAGATGGACCCGCGCCGGTTCGACGATCTCGTCTCCGACGCGCTGGACCTGATTCCCGCCGAGCTGGCCGCCGCCTTCGACAACGTCGTCATCCTGGTGGAAGGCCGCAACGCCGAGGAGCCCGACCTGCTCGGGCTCTACGAGGGTGTGGCGCTGACCGAGCGCGACTCGAGTTACGCGGGGTCCCTGCCGGACACCATCACCATCTACCGGGAAGCCCTGCTGGAGATGTGCGGCTCCGACGACGAGGTCGTCGACGAGGTCCGGATCACGGTGATCCACGAGATCGCCCATCACTTCGGCATCGACGACGACCGGTTGCACGAACTGGGCTGGGGCTAGCCCGCAGCTCACGCGGGTATCACGACCCGGACCCCGAACCGTTCGAAGTCGCGGTCGAAAGTGGCGACGGCACCGCCGTACTCAACGGCAAGCGCGGCGAGGTGGGCGTCATTGCTGAGATTGCCCGCGGTGTCCAGCAGTCCGCGAAGTATCGCCCGGTGCCGGACCGTCGGCTCCACGACGACGCCGGCAGGTGTCGCCAGCCAGGCGTCGATGAGGTCGAACGCCTGCGCTGCCCCGTCAGCCAGTCGTGTCAGGCCGCGGGATCGCATCATGCGTTGATGTCAATCCGCCACGACGCGCCGGTTCGTACACCGGCCCCCGCCGCGGCGCGCCGCCGCGATGTTGTCGGCGCACAGTGCTAGGAAAGGGCCATGGATGACCACTGCCGAGACTGCCGGGCGGGGTTGGACCACTGCCACGGCACGCTCATCCACCACGTGGCGCATGCCGCCGAATGCACCGAGGACGGCTGTCCCGGCGAGGTGCTGCCGCATTCGTTCGCCCTGGATTGTGAGGCGGTCGGCTGCCGGTGCGCCGAGGTGTACGCGCTGGCGGTCTGAGCCCTCAGCCCATCGGGTCGGTGTCGGAGCGCAGCGCGTCGCCGACCGGGTCCGCGTCGGGTTCGGGATAGAACGGCGGCGTCATCGAGCCCCACTGCACGCAGCTCCAGCGGCCATCGGTGATCGGGGCCAGCACCACGGCCGTGGCGTTCTCCAGGTGATGGTCCAGTGCGAAATTGCCGTCCACCCCGGCCAGCGTCGCCGCGGCCAACCGGATCGCCGCGCCGTGACTGACCACGACGATGTCACCGGTCCAGTCGTCGTCATCCAGATAGCGCATCCGCAAGTCGGTCACCACCGGCAGATAGCGGTCCAGGACCTGCTCGGCCGACTCACCGCCGGGCAACGCCAGGCCGGGCTCACCGGAGTGCCACCGCTGATAGATCGCGTTGAACTCGGCGATCGCGTCGTCGTCGCTGCGGTTCTCCAGCGCGCCGGCCTGCACCTCGTGGATGCCGTCGAGTTCGCGAACGGTCACGCCGAGCGGGCCGCCGATCTCGGCGGCGGTCTGGGTGGCGCGGACGGCCACCGAATGGACCACCAGCCTCGGACGGTGCGCGCGCTCGGATGCGAACGCCCGGGCTTGGTCGCGGCCCAGCGGTGTCAGCTCGGATCCGGGTGGGCGGGTGTCGAGCCGGCGGTCGACGTTGCCGTAGGACTGGCCGTGCCGCAGCAGCACCAGCCGGCCGCTCACGACGCCGCCTCGCACCCGCCGGCCGGTCCGGCGGGCCAGGACCCCAGATACCGCACGTCGGCACCGCTGCGGCGCAGCGCCTCCAGCGCCTCGCCGACGACGCCGTCGTCGATGTGTCCGACACAGTCCAGGAAGAACAGGTAGGTGCCCAGTCGAGCACGGGTGGGCCGGGACTCGATCCGTGTCAGATCGATTCCGCGGCTTCCGAACTCGGTCAGGGCCGCCGCCAGGGCCCCCGGCGCGTTGTCAAGGCGCAGCACCACAGAAGTCCGGTCGGCGCCGGTGCGCGCCGGCGGCGGCGCGGGCGCGCCGACCAGCACGAAGCGGGTGCGGGCGTTGGGTTCGTCGATGACGCCGTCGGCCAACGTCACCAATCCCCGTTGCTTGGCGGCCAGCGCGGTGCTCACCCCGGCATCCACCTCGCCGTCGCAGACCTGCTGCGCGGCAGCGGCATTGGAGTTCGCCGGCACGACGTGGGCCTGCGGCAGGTGCTCAGCCAGCCAGCGTCGCACCTGGGCGCCGGCGACCGGGTGGGCGGCCACCGTGCGGATATCGGCCACCGCCCGCCCCGCTGCGACGACGACCGAGAACGTGACGTCCAAGGCGGTTTCGGCGAAGATCTGCAGCGGCGAGCCGGCCGCAAGCGCGTCCAGGGTGGGTGTCACGCCGCCCTCGATCGAGTTCTCGATCGGCACACACGCGTAGTCGACGGCGCCGCTGCGCACCGCGTCCAGGGCGGCCGGTGTGCTGTCGGCCGGCACCGGTTGATGATCGTGATGGTCGCTGCCGGGAACCATGCCGGCGCCGGTCAACGCGAACAGCGCCGCTTCGGTGAAGGTCCCCGCCGGGCCGAGATAGCTGATGCGGGTCACCGGTCAACCCTATCGGCCGCGGCCCGCCGGCGCGGTCACCGGCGGCGCCGGCGGTGAAGCCAAGTGCACGTTCGACCTCGAGCGTGAAGCCAACTTCACGTTCGGCGGAGACGGCCCCGGCGAACTGAATTCCGCATTTTCGGTTGCGCGGAACCCCACATTTAATTAAGTTAGGCTTACCTCACTTCCGAAAGGGTGATCGATGGCCACCACCACAGCGGCAACCGTCCCGACGTCCGCAGAGCGGATCCGCAGCGCCTGCATTCGCGGTCAGGCACTGCTGGCGATCGCCGACTCTGCCGACGCCGCGCCGGTCAACGCGCCGGTCTGCCACCTGCTGCCGGACGGATCCGTGGTGGTCGCGGTGCCCATCGGCGACCCGGTCGCCGAGGCCGCCGCCGAGTCCGGTGTCCAGGCGATGCTGGAGCTGACCGATCATGCGCCGTTGCGGCTACGCGAACGGGTCCGGGCGCTGGTGTGGATCCGAGGCCTGCTGCGGCAGGTACCCGAGCAGGAGATCGCCCCGCTGCTGGACCGGATCGCCACGGTCAACCCGAATCCAGCACTGCTCCAGGTGGTCTCACCGCGCTCGTCGAAGAGGTTCCGCGACTTCGGCGCACCGGAGGGCGGCGACGCCGAGGCCGGCTACGCGCTGCTGCGGCTCACCCCGGACTCGGCGGTACTGGCCGATGCCACCGGAGCCGAGGCGGTCGCCGTCAGTGAGCTGCTGGCCGCCCGCCCAGACCCGTTCTGCGCCATCGAGGCGCACTGGCTGCACCACCTGGACTCGGCGCACCCCGAGATGGTCGCTCGGCTGGCCGCCGCCAAACTGCCGCCGCAGCTGCGGCGCGGGCAGGCCCGTCCGCTCGCCGTGGACCGCTACGGCATGTGGCTGCGGGTCGAGGCCCGCGACGGTGACCGCGACGTCCGGCTGAGCTTCCCGCAGCCGGTCGAGGACGTGATGAGCCTGAACCGGGCGGTGCGCGCGCTGATGGGCTGCCCTTTCCTCAACGGGCTGCAGGCCCGTCGCCCGTAGCCGGTAGCGGTTACCGTGGCGAGGTGACCGAGCCGGCGGCCCAGCGACGCGCACTGCGCCTGGAGATCGCCCTGGTGCTGGCGGTCACCTACGGGCTGAGCGCCGCCACCGCGATCCTGCAGCTCGCCGACGCGGTGCTGCGTGATCTCAGCGCCCAGCGGATCCCCCTGAATCCGCGCCGGTCCTATTTCGACCTCATCGATCTGGGCCTGAATGTCGCCTGGGCGGCGCAGCTGATCGCCTGGGGCGCCCTGGCCCTATACCTGCTGTGGCGCAGTGGATACGGTCCCGCCCGCATCGGGCTGGATCGGTCACCCCGCCGCTCCGACCTGGCCGGCGGCCTCGGTCTGGCCGCCCTGATCGGCCTGCCCGGGCTGGGCCTGTACCTGCTGGCGCGAACCCTGGGCCTCAACGCCGACGTGATCCCCGCGGCGATCAACGACACCTGGTGGCGCGCCCCCATGCTGATCGTGATCGCGTTCGCCAATGCCTTCGCCGAGGAGGTGATCGTCGTCGGCTATCTGCTGACCCGGCTGCGGCAACTGCGCGTCTCGCCGTGGGTGGCGGTGGCCTGTTCAGCCCTGCTACGCGGCGCCTACCACCTCTACCAGGGGTTCGGCGCCGGCCTGGGGAACGTCGCGATGGGTCTGGTGTTCGGCTACACCTGGCAGCGCACCGGCCGGCTGTGGCCGCTGATCCTCGCGCACGGCCTGATCGACACCGTGGCGTTCGTCGGGTACACGCTGTTCGCCGACCAGCTGAGCTGGCTGCGGTGACGGCCTTCGCTAACCGCCCGCGACGCGCGTCACGGTGACGCTGATGGTGCCGGCGCCGGCGTTGGATTCGATGACCAGCACCGGGGCGTTGTTCGCCGAGACGACCTCGCCGCCGGTGATGCTGACCTGGTAGCCGTTCGGGAACTGGAGGTCCGGGATCGAGATCCTGGTCTCCGACCCGGCGCCGAAGCTGCCCGACCCGTCGGCCATCGCCGTGGAGTAGCTGAACGAGAAGACGCCGTTGTTGAACGACCAGCTGTTCGGGATGCCGGCGATCACCTGCGGGTACGGCTGGGCCAGCGTCTCCACGACGGGCACGTCGACGTTGCCGCCGGTCGGCGGCAGGTTGGTGTTGTGTACCAGCGACCCCGCCTCGTTGGTGTAGCCCCAGTACAGCCAACCGAACTTGTGCGGGTCGATCGAGTTCAGCTGGCTGGTGATGGTGTCGAGGTTGCGGGTGGCACCGAACTCGGTGACCACCCCCGGGACGTCGTAGCGGTCGATGTAGTGCTGGGCGCCGCTCACCATCATCCCGTCCCACAGTGAGCAGCCGGTGGCGGTGCCACCGCCCAGGGCGTCGAAGATGCAGTAGGTGTGGAACGCGAACACGGTGTTGTCGTCGTCGACTGCGCCGATGTGAGTTGCCGGGGTCACGTTGCCGAACAGCACATTCGGCTCGTAGTACACCGTGGTGTGCGGGTCGACCGACCGGATCGCCGAGGTCACCTGGTCGTAGAACGGGGTCAGCGTCTCGCGGTCGAAGTGCGGGTTGCCGAGCAGGCTGGCCAACCACGGCGACCCGGCCCACGGCTCGTTCATGATCTCGTAGCCGGCCACGCCGGGAGTGCCGCCCAGGTAGTTGGCTGTGACCTGCCACATCCGGGCGTAGGAGTTCAGCAGGCCGACTCCGTCCACCTTCTCGTTGGACCAGAAGGCATCCCAGGCCTGGTTCTGTGCGGGGTTGAGCGCGTAGCCGAACGGGAACGGCGCGCTGGTGTCGTTGTCGTCGGGGTTGAACATCGTCGCCCAGTCCGGCGCGCCATGGCCGCCGATCTCCGAGCCGTACAGATCCTGGTGCATGTCGATGATGCTGACGATGCCATGCGCCTTGAGCGTCTCGATGGTGTCCTTGACCGACTCCAGGTAGGCGAAGTCGTACACCCCGGGCTGCGGCTCGATCTGTTCCCAATACACGCCCAACCGCACCGCGGTGAAACCGTTGGCGGCCAGGAATGCCGCGTCGTCGTCGTCAAACCCGTTGCCGCCGGGCGAGAACGGCGGCGACTTGTATACCTGGTTGACACCCTGCAGGATGACCACCCGGCCGTCGTGGTCGACGATCCACTTGCCGGCGGTGGCGAGTTCGGCCGGCCCTCTCTCCGGGGCTCCATCCAGCGTGCCGAAGTTGCCGACCGCGCCGTGGGTGCCCAGCGCGCCGGCGAGGCCGCCGGCCCCGCCCAGGCCGGGCAGGTCACCCTGGCTCTGGTAGACGCCGTTGCCGGCGTCGCCGCCGTCGCCTCCGCCGCCGAACCACGCCGAGCCGTTGCCGCCGTCACCACCGTTGCCGCCGATGTGGGTGCCGTCGCCTCCGGCGCCTCCGGCCCCACCGACACCCAGCATCCACCCGATCCCGGCACCGCCGGCCCCCCCGTTACCGCCGACCACCCCGTCGCCGCCGGCGCCGCCGACGCCCCCGACGCCCATGTACCACCCGCCGGTCCCGCCGACACCGCCGGCGCCGCCCTCTCCACCGGCGCCGCCCGCACCGCCGTTGCCGAAGAACCCGGCTGCTCCACCGGCACCGCCGACGCCGTTGACCTCGGTGTTGTCCCAGCCGGCCCCACCGTCACCGAACAACCAGCCCCCCGCACCACCGGCGGCCGACGCCTCCGTACCGGCCGCACCGTCGCCGATCGCCATGCCCAGCCCCAGCGCCCCACTGAGCTGGTTGAATCCGTCGACGATCGGCGCCATCCACGCGCTGCTGACCAAGCTGTCGATACCGGTGTACAGCGGGGTGTAGACCCAGTCCTGCACCAACGCGGTCAGGTCCGGGGCGAACAGGCTCGGCGACGCTGCCGCGGCCCCGGCCAGCACGCCGTCCCAGTTCGCCGGCTCGAAGAACGCCTCCCAGGACGCCGGGTTGAACACCGCCGCCCAGTCCGTCCAGCCGGTGGTCGCATCGACAAACGGCGCCAAAGCCAAGTCGAAGACGTCGTCGAAACCCTCGGCAGAGGCCGTCGGCGCCGCGGCCAGCGGCGTCACCCCGAACGCGAGAAACGCGCCGACCGCCGTACCCAATCCGACAACCCGGCGATTCCGCTTCGTGCTGCGCTGACGAGCCATCGGTGGGTAGACCTCATTCCTGCGACGAGTGACGAGTGACACGTGGCGACAATCGATGCGGCCAAGATAACAACTTGTTGGGAATATCGCTAACACCGCCTGAGAAAATAAGGAGAGCCGCGCCGGGCGGGGTGGCATCCAATGGGTGGCCGCCATCGCTGCCGGGCGCCGCACCGTTCCCGGGTGCGTAGATTGGGCAGGTGAACGGCGATCCCAGGGCTGGCGGGCCGCAGCGGCCGTGGGGTCAGCAACCACCGCCGCCGCGTGAGCCACCGCCGATGCTGTACCGCCATCCGCATCGACCACCACCGCCGGCACACCGGCCGATGCCTGCTGCGCCACGGCCGGTGGCACAGCGGCATGCACCGCCGCCCCGTCCGTCCGCACCACCGCCGCCACCGCCGCGCCCACCCGTATCGCGTCGCCGGCGATCCTGGCCGCGCCGACTCGCCGGGCTCACCCTGCTGTTGGTGCTGCTGGGCGCGGCGGGCCTGGCCGGCACCGCGGCGTGGCTGGACGCCGTGCTGCAGCGCGCCGCGGTCTTCTCCGGCTACGCCGACCGGCCGGCGCCGGGCCGCGGTACGACGTGGCTGCTGGTCGGCACGGACAGCCGCGCCGACCTCACCGCCCAGGAGCAGCGCGACCTGAGCACCGGCGGGGACATCGGCGACGGGCGCACCGACACCCTGCTGCTCATCCACCTGCCGGCTGCGGGCTCGGGCTCACCGGCGACGGTGGTGTCCATCCCGCGCGACTCCTACGTGCCCATCCCCGACTACGGCGACGACAAGATCAACGCGGCCTTCACCCTCGGCGGAGCCCCCCTGCTGACCCGGACGGTGGAGCAGGCGACCGGGCTGCGGCTGGACCACTACGTCGAGATCGGGTTCGGCGGGTTCGCCGCCCTGGTCGACGCGCTCGGTGGTGTCAGGCTGTGCCCGGACGAACCGCTCGACGACCCGCTGGCCGGGCTGAACCTGCCGGCCGGCTGCCAGAAGCTGGCCGGTGCGGCCGCACTGGGCTACGTGCGCAGCCGGGCCACGCCGCGCGCCGACCTGGATCGGATGGACAACCAGCGACTGTTTCTGGCCGCACTGCTCACCCGCATCGCCGATCCGGCCGTCTGGCTCAACCCGCTGCGCTGGTACACCGTGCCGCACGCCGCCGCACACGCCGTCACGGTGGATGCCGGCGCCGGGGTCCTTGACCTGGCGGCCCTGGGCTGGGCGCTGCGCGGCGCCACCACGATGCTGACCGTGCCGATCGGCGAGTTCACCGAGACCGACGTCGGCGACGCGGTGGTGTGGGACCACCCGGAAGCCGCGCGGCTATTCGACGCATTGAGTCGCGATGATCCACCCACTCCCGGCCCGGACGAATAAGCCGAACCTAATTCCTGCGCTGCAATAGGCGGAATTCAGCGTATCCTATCTTTACTTAGGCAATGCTGACCTGAGTAAGCCTCACCTTGGATGCGCACCCCATCTGACCAGGGGTAGCATCGCCGCCATGGCCGAGAATGAAACCCACACTTCGAAATTTCATGCACTGCTTCAAGAGCAGATCTACCACGAATTCACCGCCGCGCAGCAATATGTCGCTGTTGCGGTTTATTTTGACGGCAGCGATTATCCGCAATTGGCGAAGTTCTTTTACGCCCAGGCCGTCGAGGAGCGCAGCCACGCCATGATGATGGTGCAGTACCTACTCGACCGCGCCATCGATGTCGAGATTCCCGGCGTGGACGCGGTGCGCAACCACTTCGACGCGCCTCGCGACGCGCTGGCGCTGATGCTCGACCAGGAGCGCACCGTCACCGATCAGATCAGCCGGTTGACCAGCGTCGCCCGCGACGAAGGCGATCACCTCGGCGAACAGTTCATGCAGTGGTTCCTGCGTGAGCAGGTAGAGGAGGTGGCCCTGATGACCCGGCTGCTGCGGGTCGCCGACCGCGCCGGACACAACATGTTCGACCTGGAGAACTTCATCGCCCGCGAGATCGGCACCGTGTCCCAGGAGGCCGGCGCTCCCCGCGTCGCCGGCGGGTAAACCCCGCGCCCGCCGGCCGATCAGCCCGCCCGCAACCGCGCCTTGGTTCGGGCGGGCTGATTCGTGGCGATCCACGCAACACCCACGTCCCGGCAGAAATCGACGTCCTCGGCTTCATCGACGGTCCAGCAGTACAGCGCCCGTCCGCGCGCGGCGGCGTGGTCCACCAGTTCCGGGTGTTCACGCAGCGTCTCGATCGACGGACCGATGGCGGTGGCGCCGACCGTGGTCGCCGCACCGCCGCCCAGATAGCGCGCGCCCGAGCCGAGCAGAACCGTCGGCAGCAGGGGCGCGGCCCGGCGAATCCGCCACACCGCCGCGGCCGAGAAGGACATCACCACCGCACGCGACCGGGATGCCGAGGCCGGCGCGGCAAGCCCGAACCGGTCCAGCAGCGCGAGCACCTTGCGTTCGACCATGGCGCCGTAGCGCACCGGATGCTTGGTCTCGATGAAGATCTTCACCGGCCGGTGCCAGTCCAGGACCAGGGCCACCAGCGCGTCGAGGGTGAGCAGGCCGGTGTCGCCGGCGTTGTCGGCCTCCGGGGACTGCCCGCCGTTGTGCCAGGCGCCGTAGTCGAGGCTCTGCAATTGCGACAGCGTCATCTCGCTGACCACCCCGGCCCCGGTGGAGGTCCGGTCCACCCGCCGGTCGTGCACGCAGACCAGATGTCCGTCGCTGGACAGCCGGACGTCGCACTCGACGCCGTCGGCCCCCTCCTGCAACGCCAAGTCGTAGGCGGCCAGGGTGTGTTCCGGCCGGTCGATCGACGCTCCCCGGTGTGCGACCACGAACGGGTGCCCCGCAACGCCATCACCGGCCGGTGTCATGGGCTTATGCTGCCGGTTCCCGCCCGTCGGACTCAAGAGCCACGGCGGGTGTCGGCGCCTCCGGAGCCGAAGCGGCCGCCGGAACCTCCGGCGACGGCGGGGGCACGGGCTCCCGGGCGTCGGCGACCACCACCCAGTGATGCGCGGGTCGGCCCATCGACCGTTGCTCGAATCCCTCGACCACCTTGGCCGCGGTCACCACGGCGGCCAGACCGAACAGGTAGGCGACCACCGTGGCCACAATGTTGTCGGCGATGCCCTGGGCGCTGTCGGTCCAACTGGTCGCCGTCGCGAAGATCGCGGTGGCGGTGCTGGCCGCCCACACCACCCACCACACCACGATGGGTTTGCGCAGCCGGGCCAGCCGACCCTCCCGCCCGGCCAACTCCATGACATAGACCGGCGCCCAGGCCAGGTTGACCACCGGCACCATGCACCCGGCCCACAGCGCCCAGGTCGGGCGGGACTCGGGCAGTTGCAATCGGGCGAACGCCGCCGACCGGCGGGCCAGCAGCCATTTGGTCAGCACCACCGCGCAACCGATCACCGCCGCGATCGCGACGAGGCCGGCCAGCCGACCCAGCCATACCGCGCCACCGGCGATCAGCGGGTGCAGCAGCCTGGTGCGGTTGATGATCATCAGCAGGTAGATCAGCGCGTGCACCAGCGCCGCGATGCCCAGTGCGGCGATCGCGCCGCCCAGCGCCTTCTCCAGCGAGCGCACCGAAGGCGCCGCCCGCTCACCGGATTTCGGCTGTGCCGCAATCGGATTCGGAGCCCCCATCAGTGTCCAGCGCGGCATCACCGAGTAGCGCGGAGTGGGACCCAGCGGCCGCCGGCGTCGGGGCTGCGCCGGCGGCGGGCCGGGCCGCACCGCGATCCAGCGGTAACCCGGGCCCAGCCGTGCGGGCGAGTCCGTGGTCGCCGGCTGCGGCGCGGCGGGCGCGGGCGGGGTCCACTGCAACTCGGCTTCCTGCTCGGGCGTCAGCGGCGCCCACAGCGCACCGTTGCAGCGCGGGCACCAGGCCCGCCGACGGTCGCGGACGTTCCACCGCGTACCGCAGCGGGAACACACCTGAATCACCGCACCAGCCTAACGGCGATCGCAAGGCGGGTTGCCGTCATCATGACCCCAGGCTGGCCGGGCGCCGCGACGATACGCCCGACAAGCGCCATCCGGCACCCTCGGTACCCCGGCCAGCTACCACCGGACTATCCACAGTTTCCACAGCTTTATCCACATGCCCACGGCGCGCCCACAGGGCCGATGAGATGCTTTTTGGACGGCGCTGGATACCCCGACTGTGGATAACGTGGCGTCGCCCAAGCGGGCAACTAACAGCGTCGAGCGAAATCGCTTTATCCGCTAACTAACGCGCCGCGGGCCCACGATGCGCTTCGGGCCGCGTCGGGTGCATCTATGCAGGTAAGTCAGGTTATCCGGGTTGATTTTTCCACCGGGGGAACGAAGCGCTATGATCGGCGTCACATAGCGGATGTGATGCGCCTCACGGGGGTGGGCGCACGGTGGAAATTGGGGGCAACACGAGATGACGGCAGGCCCGATCGGACCCGGACCGGTCGCGACGGCGACGGGTTGGCACGCGGGATCGTCGACTTACAAGCGCGCCTATCTGCTGGCGTCGCTGCGCTCCGGAATCATCGCGTTGGTGCTGCTGACATTCCTGCTGGCGCTCGTCCTGACCTGAGCGCTGCGATCGACCGTCGTCGCGTGATGGCGCGACCCATTGTTGCGGTCCTCCCGGTGTTGGAGCAGTGTTGATCAAAGGCGGTCTCACCGCTCCGCAATCGCGGTGGGCGGTGGGGCGCCGCTAGAGCGTCAACGCAAGTCGACAATGATCAACGGTGATCGACACCGGATCAGTACTGATCGAAGGAAGGAACCCCGTGGCCGACTACACCTTGCCGGACTTGGACTGGGATTACGGAGCCCTTGAGCCGCACATCTCGGGCCAGATCAACGAACTGCACCACAGCAAGCACCACGCCGCCTACGTCGCCGGCGTCAACAGCGCCGTGGCCAAGCTCGAAGAGGCACGCGCCAACGACGACCACGGCGCGATCTTCTTGAACGAGAAGAACCTGGCTTTCCACCTCGGTGGGCACGTCAACCACTCGATCTGGTGGAAGAACCTGTCCCCCAACGGCGGTGACAAGCCGACCGGCGAACTGGCCGCGGCTATCGACGACGCCTTCGGGTCGTTCGACAAGTTCCGTGCGCAGTTCACCGCGGCCGCCAACGGCCTGCAGGGTTCGGGCTGGGCGGTCCTCGGCTACGACACCCTCGGCGGGAAGCTGCTGACCTTCCAGCTCTACGACCAGCAGGCCAACGTGCCGCTGGGCATCATCCCGCTGCTGCAGGTCGACATGTGGGAGCACGCCTTCTATCTGCAGTACAAGAACGTCAAGGCGGACTACGTCAAGGCGTTCTGGAACGTCGTCAACTGGGCCGATGTGCAGTCCCGGTTCGCGGCCGCCACCTCGAAGACGTCCGGCCTGATCTTCTAGCCGCACCGCCGTATCGAGTGGGGCGTCGCGCCGTTGGCGCGGCGCCCCACTCGTTTTATACGCCGGAGTTTTATTCACCGTTTCGTTATCGGCCGCGTCGCCGTGTCCCCTTGCACCGATCTCGGTGCTGGGAGCATGCTGCCAGGCAACCCACCCGCTGAAATGCGAGCCCACGAGCCAATGTGTCGCGGAGGGTGTGCGATGGAGACGACAGGGTCCGGCAGGGCGATCGAGGTCGCCCCGTTCCACTCCCGTGGCGAATTACACGGATTCGTGGTCTTCGGCCGCTGGCCGGACTCGACCAAGGAGTGGGCGCAGCTGCTCAGCATCGCGGTTCGAGTCGCGTCGATGCCCGGTTTGCTGCCCACCACGACGGTGTTCGGCACCCGAGAAGAACTCCCCGACAATCCGGGTCCCGGCACCGTCGGATTACTGCTGGCCGAAGGCACCGTCACCGGTGAATCGGCGATCGGGCCGGGTTACTTCGCCGGCCACCAGCCGTCCGCTCTGCTGATGCTGCACCCGCCTTCGGAAACCATTCCCTCCCTGCCCGAATGCCGCGGTGCCGCGTCCGGTTGTGTGCTGCTGCCCGGCCTGCCCCACCTGGGTTTGGACCACCGGGCGGCCTGGGTCGAAGCCGAATCCGACGGTACGGTCACATCCATGGTGAGCCGGGTCAGCGTCGACCCGGTCAGCCACCCCGATACCGCGATACTGGCCATGCTTCTTGCCGCATAACGCAATTCGAGACGAATTGTCATTCCACCGGACCATCGGATTCGGGCCGCCGAAATTCGGCGCCGGCTGGCGGCCGACCTGGGGAGCCACTAACCTCGGCAGCTGACGAAAGGGCGTCTCGCATGCTTGCCGCCATGCTGATCAGCCTGGGCGTGGTGTTTCTGGCTGAACTCGGCGACAAGTCGCAGCTGATCACCCTGACCTACGCGCTGCGGCACCGCTGGTGGGTGGTGCTGGGCGGGGTGAGCATCGCCGCGTTCGCGATCCACGGCATCTCGGTCACGGTGGGGCACTTCCTAGGGCTGACCTTGCCCGCGCGCCCGATCGCCGCGGTGGCCGGCGTCGCCTTCCTCGGTTTCGCGGTGTGGACGTGGCGGGAACGCTACAACTCCGCATCCGGGGAGACGACGGTTCGTGAGCCCCGCTTCGTGCTGTTCGCGGTGGTGTCCTCGGTGCTGCTGGCCGAACTCGGCGACAAGACGATGTTGGCGACGGTTGCGCTGGCCAGCCACCACGGCTGGCTCGGTGTGTGGCTCGGTGCGACGGCCGGGATGGTGCTGGCCGACGCGGTCGCGATCGCGGCCGGGACGGTGCTGCACCGCCGGCTG
Organism: Mycolicibacter longobardus; assembly: GCF_002102265.1. Lineage (GTDB taxonomy): Bacteria > Actinomycetota > Actinomycetes > Mycobacteriales > Mycobacteriaceae > Mycobacterium > Mycobacterium longobardum. The sequence goes on from NZ_LQPG01000022.1 coordinate 84,043, forward strand.
CCCGCACACCTGCTGCATTCGGCGGCCGGACTGCTCTTCGGCGTTTTCGGACTGTGGATGCTCCTCGACGAAGCGCTCGGCTGGCGCCCGGTGGCGGTCGTCTCGATCGTCGGGCTGGTGCTGCTGGCATCCAGCGGAGAACTTCGGCGGGCCCTCCGTCAACGTTCCGGGCAGGTCGCCGGGGACGATTCCGTCACCCGGTAGCCGCCCGGCAGCAAAGCTCTCCAACGCCTCGACGCGCGGTGCAAACTTCACTTCGCCGGAGGGGGTTCCAGCGGCGAGGACCAACGGTCGCGTCCGATTGGAACCTTTCAGTCACTGACGCCGGCGCAATTGTGCTTGGTACGTCAGAAAATCCGGCTGCGAAGGTCGGCGCGACCGGCGAAGGAACTCGATCCAAGAGCAACTCATCGATCAAGATCGAATTCGCTGCCGAATCACCCTTGGTTGTGTGGCTAACTATCGCTACGATGATCAGCAAATCATCAGGCGCTACCGCTCCCCCCTCGCGGGCGCCTGTCGACCGCCTGCCTACCCCCTGGAGGTCCTATCGATGAGCGCGACCTTCGCTGTCCGCTTGAACCGCCTTTTCGATGTGGTCTATCCGCCCGGCCGAGGACCGCACACGTCCGCCGAGGTGATCGCGGCACTCAAAGCGGAGGGCGTCACGATGTCAGCCCCCTATCTCTCCCAGCTCCGCTCGGGCAACCGGACCAACCCGTCGGCCGCCACCATGGCCGCGCTGGCGAACTTCTTCCGGATCAAGCCCGCGTTCTTCACCGACGACGACTACTACGCCAAGCTCGACGCCGAGTTGACGTGGCTGGACAGCCTCCGGGATGCCGGCGTGCGCCGCATCGCGACCCACGCGGTCGGGTTGTCGCCGGAGTCTCAACAGGACATTCTGGACCGGATCGATGAGCTCCGCCGCAAGGAGCACCTCAGCGCCTGAGGCGCCGGCACCGCGATTAGGGTTGCTGGATCGGTTCCAGCGAGACACCGGGAGGCGGCCGCGAATGGGCCTGTTCAGAAAACGCAAGAGCCGCGCTACCCGCCGCGCTGAGGCGCGGGCACTCAAAGCCGGCGCCAGACTCGAGGCCCGACTGGCGGCCAAGGGCGAGGCCAAGCGCTTCAAAGCCACCCAGCGCGCCGAGGCCCGCGCACTGAAGGCCCAACTCAGATCCGAACGCGACCGCGACCGCACCGCGCTCAAGGCGGCCGAGAGCCAACTCAAAGCGGCCCGCGAGGGCCGGTTGCTGTCTCCGGCCCGCATCCGCCGGACACTGGTGGTCTCCAGAATGCTGGCACCCATTGTGGTGCCGCTGGTGTACCGGGCCGCCATGGCCATACGCGGCCTGATCGATGAGCAGCGGGCCGAGCGGCTCGGTGTGCCGCTGGCCCGCGTCGGCGAGTTCGCCGGCACCGGAAAGAACGAAGCCCGGCTCTCGGCACGGATCGCCGGGGCGGAGAAGACGCTGCGCCTGGTGCAGGACCGCAAACCCAAGGACTCCGAGACCAAGCAGTTCGTCGCAGCTATCAACGAAAGGTTGTCTGACTTGGCCACCGCGGTCACCGCCATCGAGACCATGCCGGGGGATCGGCGCCGTGTCGCCTCCGCATCGATCAGCGCCCAGCTCGACGGGATCGATGCCGACCTGATGGCCCGGCTGGGGCTGCCGTCATGAGCCGCATGGGCCGCATGGGCGCCGGCATCCGCGCCCTGGCCCTCGCCGCGGCGATCACCGTCGCCGGTTCATTGGCCGGCGCCGCACCGGCTTGGGCGCACGTGCACGCCAGCAGCCCCGGCGCGGTGCGCGGTGGCATTGCGATGGTCACCTTCGAGGTCCCCAACGAGTCGCCGACCGGTTCTGCCACAACCGAACTCACGGTGACACTGCCCGACGTGGCCTCGGCGCGCACCGAGACCACGCCCGGTTGGACGGCCCGGCTGGACCGCGACGCCAAGACCGGAACGGTACGGTCGGTGACCTGGACGGCCACCGCCGGCGGTATCGGCGCCGACCAGTTCGGGCTGTTCCGGATAGCGATGAAACTGCCCGACACCGACACGGTGAACTTCCCCTCGGCGCAGCGTTACGCCGACGGGACCGTGATCCGCTGGGACCAGGAGCCCCCGCCCGGCGGCGGCGAGGCCGAACATCCGGTACCCACGCTGGAGCTGGCGACCGGACCGGTGTCGCGCACCGAACACCACGCCCAACACCCGGAGCCGGCCGTGTCTGCCGGCCCGGACCCGGACGGCGGAACCGGGCCCAGTGGACCGCACTATGCCGACAACCCGGCTCGGCTGATCGGCGGCGCCGCGTTGCTGTTCGCCGCGCTGGCCGCGACGATCACGTTCGGGAGGCGCCGGCGGTGAGGCAAGCGGTGCGCGTCGCGCTGACCGGGGTGTTCCTACTGGCCGTGCTGTTGACGCCGGTGCTGCCGGCCGGAGTGGCCGGCGCGCACGCCGTGCTGGTGTCGACGAATCCGGCCCGCGGCGCTGAGCTGTCCCACGGCCCGGAACGCGTCAGCGCCACCTTCAACGAGCGGCTGCAGGGCGACTTCGCTGCCATGACGGTGGTCGGTCCCGATGGGCATCTGTGGTCCACCGGCGAAACGCAGGTGGACGGCGCGGTCGCCGGCGTCGCGGTGCGGCCGCTCGGGCCGGCCGGTACCTACACCGTCCACTACCGAGTCACCTCCGCCGACGGCCATGTCGTCTCCGGTTCGTGGCCGTTCCAGCTGACCGTGGCCGGCACCGGCGAGCCGGGCCCGCCTGTCACCGACCGCGGCGAGGCCACACCGGCTGTCCCACGCCGCTATGCCGACCCCCAGGGTGACCTGCCGATTTGGCCGTTCGTGGCCGGTGCGGTGGCAATCGTCGGGGCCGGTCTGTGGCTGAACCGGCCCCGATCCTGACTGCTGCTCATCGGTAGCCGCCGACAGATACTGGCATGATGGGCAAAGTTGCCGGTGTCGCCGAGTTGATCTGAGACGAGAACCCCGCCAGAGGAGCTGCCATATGACCGACCCGCAGGGCCAGCCCGACCACGAATCCGCCGCTACACCCGAACCGGCTCAGCCGGCTGGAGCCGACCGGCCTGCCGACCCGCCCGCCGCGGAACCGCCGCCGCAGAAAGCCCCGGCCAAGAAGACCCCCGCCAAGAAGGCACCGGCCAAGGCCGCCAAGAAAGCTCCGGCGAAGAAAGCTGCCGCCAAGAAGGCTCCGGCGAAGAAGGCCCCCGCCAAGAAGGCGCCCACCCCGGCCCCGGCGCCTCCGCCGGCCGTCACCAACGGTTCGGGCCAACTGGCCGACGGCGCCAAAGAAACGGCGGCCCAGGCCAAGTCGACGGTGGAGGCGGCCCCCAACCCGCTCAGCTCGACGACATCGTCACCGCGACGCTCGCCCGGCCCGCTGCTGGCGGCCGGAATCCTGGCAGGGTTCGGACTGCTGCTGCTCCGCCGGCTGCGGCGCGCACGCCGGGGCTGAACCCGCCGGTGACTGTGGTCTTCCGGCCCACCGCCGACCTGGTCGACGATATCGGCGCGGATGTGCGCAGCTGCGACCTCCAGTTCCGCCAACTCGGCGGCCGTACGCAATTCGCCGGTCGCATCAGCACGGTGCGCTGTTTCCAGGACAACGCACTGCTCAAATCGGTGCTGTCCGGCCCGGGCGACGGCGGTGTGCTGGTGATCGACGGCGGGGGGTCGTTGCATACCGCACTGGTCGGCGACGTCATCGCAGAGCTGGCCCGCGCCAACGGGTGGGCGGGGCTGATCGTGCACGGCGCGGTGCGTGACGCCGCGACACTGCGCACCCTCGACATCGGCATCAAGGCGCTAGGCACCAATCCCCGCAAGAGCACCAAAACCGGCGCCGGCGAACGTGATGTCGTCGTCGAACTCGGCGGCGTCACGTTTGTGCCCGGCGAGACCGCCCACAGCGACGACGACGGCATCGTCGTCGTCTAGAAGCCGGCCGCACCGATGGATGCCACCCTGCGGACACGCTGGGAGCAGCTCCGAGCACGCGTGGATGACGCCTGCCGGGGCGCCGGGCGGGATCCCGGCGAGGTGACCATCCTGCCGGTGAGCAAGACCTTCGGCCCGGAGCGCATTCGCGAGGCCGTCGATTTGGGCTTGCACCGGTTCGGGGAGAACAAGGTCCAAGAGATCCGGGACAAGGCGACGGCCTTGGCCACCGAGGAGGCCGACCCAGGGATCGACTGGGTGATGATCGGCCACCTGCAGACGAACAAGGCCGGGGTGGTCGCACGGCTGGCCGCCGAGGTGCAGTCGCTGGACCGGCTCAAGCTCGCGGTGGCGCTGGACCGGCACCTGCGCGCCGAAAGTCGCGTCATCGACGTGCTGGTCCAGATCAAGACCTCCGACGAGCCCAGCAAATACGGCCTGGAGCCCGATCGGCTACTGCCGTTCCTCGATGAGTTGTCCGGCTATCCGACCCTGCGGGTGCGGGGCCTGATGACACTGGCCATCAACGCATCGGATCCCGACTCGGTCCGCGGCTGCTTCCGCCGGCTGCGGGAGCTGCGGGATCTGGCCGCATCACACGGCCACGACCTGCCCCGGCTGTCGATGGGGATGAGCGGCGACTTCCCCCTGGCGATTGCCGAGGGCGCCACCGAGGTTCGGATCGGGACCGCCCTGTTCGGCGCCCGGTCCTACCCCGACTCCTACTACTGGCCGGAGCGCAGTTAGGTCAGGCGCTCACGGCAGCGCGGTGCTTGCTGAACCGCAGCGACTTCTCGTCGACCTTGCCGTACCGGATCAGCCGCAGGTCCAGCAGATAGTTCTGCTTGAGCCGCCACGGGGCCTCCGAACCGGACCGGGGCAGGTTGTCCATCGCCCGGCGGAAGTATCCGGGGCTGAAGTCCATGAACGGCCGCTCCTCCACCGCGTCGCCGGGATGCTGGGGCTCGACCCGGTCGAAGCCGTGCTCGTCCATGTAGTTGAGCACCCGGCAGACGAACTCCGAGACCAGGTCGGCCTTGAGCGTCCAGGACGCGTTGGTGTAGCCGAAGCTGACCGCTGCGTTGGGAACGCCGGAGAACATCAGGCCCTTGTAGGTCATGGCCTTGGGCAGGTCGATCGGCTCGCCGTTGCGCAGCAACGTCGCTCCGCCCAGCAGCTGCATGTTCAAGCCGGTCGCGGTGATGATGATGTCGGCGTCGAGTTCCTGCCCGGAGTCCAGCAGGATCCCGGTCTTGGTGAACGTCTTGATGGTGTCGGTGACAACATCGGCCTTGCCGTCGCGGATGGTCTTGAACAGATCGCCGTCGGGCGCCAGGCACAACCGCTCGTCCCACGGGTTGTACCGCGGGCCGAAGTGCTTCTGCACGTCATAACCCTCCGGCAGCCGGTGCTTGGCCATGGTCATCAGCGTCTTGCGCATGTACTTCGGGAAGGTCTGCGACAGCTGGTACTGGATGGTGCTGAAGCCGATGGCCTTCCAGCGGTTGACGAAGTGCGCGAGCTTCTTCGGCAGGAACCGGTTGGCCTGCACCGCGATCGGGTCCACCAGCGGCAGCGCACCGACGTAGGTCGGCGAACGCTGCAGCATGGTCACATGCCCGGCCCCGGATTTGGCCAGTGCGGGGATCAGCGTGACCGCGGTGGCGCCGCTGCCGATCACCACGATCTTCTTGCCGGCGTAGTCCAAGTCTTCCGGCCAGTGTTGGGGGTGGACGATGGTTCCGGCGAAATCCTCGGAACCGGGGAATTCCGGCGAGTAGCCCTCTTCGTAGTTGTAGTAGCCGCTGCACGCGAACACGAACGAAGCGGTGATCTGCTCCTGCTCGCCGTTGTTGTCGACGGTGACCGTCCACTGGTTGTCAGCGTCGGACCAGTCGGCGGAGACCACCCGGTGCCGGTAGCGGATGTGCTTGTCGATGCCGTTCTCGACGGCGGCCTCGTTGATGTAGTTCCAGATGTCCGCCCCTTCGGCAATCGAGTGGGCCGAACGCCATGGCTTGAACCGGAAGCCCAGGGTGAACATGTCGGAATCGGAGCGAATTCCGGGGTATTTGAACAGGTCCCAGGTGCCGCCGAGCCTATCCCGGCTCTCCAGGATCGTGTAGCTCTTGTTCGGGCAGCGGTTCTGCAGGTGCCAGGCCGCGCTGATACCGGAGATGCCGGCGCCGACGATCACAACGTCGAGGTGTTCAGTCATGACGACAGATTATCAACACCGTGTTGAGTTAGTCAACGGTGCGTTGAGTAACGTCGCGCGAAGACCGAGCAAGGCCGAGAAAGCCCCCCACGCGGCGCGTGAGGGGCTTTCCCAGCTGTGGATCGCAGGCTACGGCGTGGTGCCGTTCTGCCCCGCGGTGCCGTCGGTCGAGCCGGTGCCTCCGACGGCGCCGGCGCCGCCGTTGATCTCACCGTTGGGCGAACCATCCGGGTTGACCGAGCCGGGGCCGGTCGGCAGGGCCGGGGTGATCACGCTGCCACCCTCACCACCCTCACCACCGGTGCCATTGGCCGCCTGACCGACGCCGCCGTTGCCGCCGTTGCCGCCGTTGCCGCCGTGCACGTTGTTAACCGGGCCGGAAGCGGTGGGAGTGCCGTTGCTGAAGTCGGGAGTGGTGTTCTGCCCGGTTCCGGTGAACGGCCCGTCATAACCCCAGCGGATGTTGCTGCCGTTGCCGCCCTGGCCGCCCGCACCGCCGTCGCCGCCGATGCTGCCGTCGCCGACACCGGCACCGCCGTTACCGCCGTTGCCTCCGTGACCGCCGTTGGAGCCGGCCGCGAACTGGTCGCTGCCGCCGTTACCGCCGCTGCCGCCGTTGCCGGCGACGTAGCCGTTACCGCCGTTACCGCCGTGGCCGCCGGCGCCGGTGACATTGGCAGGCTGGCCCGGGTTGCTGTTCCCGGCGTTGTCCATGTAGGCCAGCTCCTGGAAGTCCGGCCCGGCGCCACCTTCGCCGCCCGCGCCGCCGTCAGCGCCGTTACCGGCGTTACCGCCGGCACCCTGTGCCGTACCGGCACCGGCCGCGCCGCCGTTACCGCCGTGGCCGCCGTCGCCGCCCTTGGCGCCGACACCGACGTTGTGGCCCTGAAGTGGCTTGTTGTCGTTGATGCCGGTGCCCGGCTGACCGTGGGTGGTGTAGCCGCCGTGGCCGCCGTCGGCGCCATTGCCGCCGGTTGCGCCGTTGCCACCGTCGGTGCCGACACCGGTGGTCCCGCCGCCGGCACCACCGTTACCGCCGTGACCACCGGCACCGCCGTTGCCGCCGGGAGTTCCGTGGCCCGCCGGGTCATTCCAACCTTCGCTTCCGACACCGTCGGTGCCGCGGGCGCCGTGACCACCGATGGCGCCGTTGCCGGCGATACCGCCGCCACTGTCGGTACCCGCGGTGCCGTTGGCCGAGCTACCGCCGGCACCACCGTTACCGGCGTGACCACCGTTGCCGCCGTTGCCGCCATCGACACTCGGCGTGGTCGCATTGGCGCCGGCACCGCCGTCGGCTCCGTTGCCGGCCGCACCCGCGTTGCCGGCGGTGTTGGCAGCCAGCTCACCGGAGTTGCCACCGTTGCCGGCGTTGCCGCCGTTACCACCGGAGATGCCATGGCCGTTACCGCCGCCGGCGAAGGTGCCGTCGGTACCCGCGACGCCGCTGCCGCCGTCACCGCCGTCACCGCCGTTGCCCCACTTACCGCCGTTGCCACCGTTGCCGGCGTTGCCACCGCTGGTGCCCGCAGCCGCGCCGTTGTCGGCCGCCGCGTTGTAACCGTCACCACCGATACCACCGTTGCCGGAGACCACCGGGGTGATCGTGCCGTCGGCGCCTTGGGCGCCGTCCGCGCTGCCGCCGTGGCCCTGGCCGCCGGCGCCGCCGAGGCCGGCCACATCACCCGGGTCACCACCGTTGCCGGCGTTGCCGCCGTTGGGGTTGGCCGCAGTACCGGCCGCACCGTTGCCGCCGTCGCCACCCAGGCCGACATCGCCGCCCTTGCCGCCGTTACCGCCGACACCGCCGGCGCCGTCGGCGCCGCTGCCGGGGTGATGCGCGGTGCCGGCCGCACCGCCGTTGCCGCCGACGCCGCCGTTACCGCCGTTGCCGCCATTGCCGCCGTTGGTGCCGTGGCCGTTGCCGCCGTTGTCGAAGGTGCCGTTTGCGCCGTTGGCGCCGGTACCACCCGTGCCGCCCTGGCCCCCCTCGCCGCCGGCGCCGCCGTTACCGCCGTTACCGAAGATCTCGCCGCCGTTACCGCCGATGCCGCCGTTGCCACCGGCAGCACCCTCGGTACCGATGCCACCGTTGCCGTCGCCGTTGTTGTCGAAGGAGCCGGCCTCGCCCTGCAGCCCCTGACCGCCGACACCGCCGGCTCCGCCGTTACCGCCGTGACCGGTGTGCGGTCCGGCGTTGCCGCCGTTGCCGCCAAGACCGCCGACCGTGGCCGCGTACCCGGCGGTCGCGTCCAGGCCGTTACCACCGACACCGCCGTCGCCGCCGTTGCCGATACCCCAGTAGCCCATGCCGTCGCCACCGTTGCCACCGGTGCCGGCCAGAACCACCTGGCCGTTGACGTTGACGAACGCGGCGCCACCGTTGCCGCCGTTACCGCCGTAGCCCATCCAGGTGCCGCCGGCGCCGCCGTCGCCGCCGCTGCCCGCGTAAAGGACGTTGTTGAGTTCGAAGAACGAGTCGGCAGCCGCGTCGCCCCCGTTACCGCCGTTGCCGAAGAAGCCGGCCGCGCCGCCATCGGAGCCGTCGATGCCGTCGCCGCCGTCGCCGAACCAGAGGCCGCCATTCTGGGCCTGGACCAGGTCACCGTTGCCGTCGAGGTAGGCGTCAGCGCCGTTGCACAGCACGCCACACGTGTCACCCGTTGCGAACATCTCGTTCAGCGGATCCAACCACCAGCCGTTGGCCGAGTTGTCGATCAACGCCTGCATCGGGTCATAGATCGACAGGTAGACCTGGTTGTCGAAGGCAACCCACGCATTCGAGTCGCCGATCAGCAGACCGCCCCAGTCGTTGAACGACCAGGCGGCGGCTGACCCGGGCAGGTCCGCCCCGGTGTCCAGACCGAACCACGAGTCGGTGTCCAGGCCGAACCACGAGAACGGGTCCAGCCAGTCGAAGTCTGCTTGCGCAGGAGAGGCCACCAACGGCGTCATCCCGAAAGCCAGAAACGCACCAACCGAAGTTGCCGCGCCGACTACCCGACGACGACCTGCCTGCGCCTTCCGGCCCCGATTACGTTCGGACACCAATGTCCCCTCTCCGCTGTGGAATGCCGCCTTCGTCTGCGGCGCTCAAGATGGCCTTAAGCCGCGGCGAAGCTAACAAACAACTAAGAGAGTGTCCATTTATGCGGTCTATTTTGACTTTTTGGTCACCATGTGTCTCATGGGTTGAATTTCTCTGCGAGCCAGAAATAGCCGCTTGAACTGCGCATATAGCTTGTGTGAGCTGCGCCATCCGGCAGCGCGCATTGAGGCATGCCTCACTAAAAGACCGTGATTAAGGACACTAATCCGTAGATTTAGACAGTCGTCCGGTGAATAGCAGGTGGTCATCCTCGACTTTGGCGCGCCTTATCAGCGCTGAATCCAGCAGGTAGTTGTCGTACAGGCGCCAGGGGCGGTGCGAGCCGGCACGCGGCAGGTGACCCAGCGCTCGCTGCACATATCCGGAAACCTGCTTCACCAGCGGACGGTCCTGCACGTGCGCCCCAGGCTCGCGAGGGACGACGGTGTCGAAGCCCTGAGCGTCCATGTAGTTGAGCACCCGACAGACCGACTCCGATACCAAGTCCGCTTTCAAGGTCCAGGACGCGTTGCTGTATCCGACTGTGAATGCCATGTTCGGCACACCGCTGAGCATCATGCCCTGGTAGGCAACCGTGTCGCGTGGACTGATCGGCACGCCGTTGCGGCGGATCTCGGCGCCGCCGAACAACCGCAGATTCAGCCCGGTAGCGGTGACGATCATCTCGGCGGGCAGTTCGTCACCGGAACGCAGTCGGATCCCGGACCGGGTGAACGCCTCGATCTCGTCGGTGACCACATCAGCGGCGCCCGCGCTGATCGCGGCGAAGAAGTCCCCATCCGGGGCCAGGCACAACCGCTGGTCCCACGGCTGATAGCTCGGGCCGAAGTGCTTGGCGACATCGAACCCCTCGGGCAGGCGCCGCCGGGCCATCGCCATCAATGCCTTGCGCATGAAGTTCGGGAAGCGGCGGCTCACCTGGTAGACACCGACTTGGCCCACGATGTAACCCCACCGGTTGGCCGCGGCAGCGGCCCGAGCCGGCAGCAGCCGGTTCAACCGGCGCGCCACCGGATCGACGGAACGCAGCAGGCCGATGTAACCCGGGGATCGCTGAACCATGGTGACGTGGCCCGCCCCAGACTCAACCAGCGCTGGAACCAGTGTCACGGCGGTGGCCCCGGAACCGATCACCGCGATCTTCTTGCCGACGTAGTCCAAGTCCTCCGGCCAGTGCTGCGGGTGGATGATCGGCCCGGCGAAGTCCTCGGCCCCCGGGAATTCGGGCGTATAGGCCTCGTCGTAGTCGTAGTAGCCGCTGCAGGCGATCAGGAAGCCGCAGCTGAGCTCCGTGGTCGCGCCGTTCCGCTCGATGGTCAGCCGCCACCTTGCGTCGGCGTCGCTCCAGTCGGCGGCCACCAGTCGATGGCCGTAGCGGATGCGCTCGTCGATGCCGTGCTCACTGACGGTTTCCCGGAGGTAGTCCTTGATCGTTGCGCCGTCGGCGATGGTGGTGTCCGCCGTCCACGGATTGAATCGGAAGGCGAAGGTGAACATGTCTGAGTCGGAGCGGATCCCCGGATAGCGGAACAGGTCCCAGGTGCCGCCAAGATCGGCGCGGCGTTCCAGGATGGCGTAGCTCTTCGACGGGCAGTGCCGCTGCAGATGCCACGCCGCGCTGATCCCGGAGATGCCAGCGCCGACGACCACGATGTCGAGGTGTTCGGGCACGGGCGATTAGCGTAGCCAACCGGCCGACACAATCTCTCGACATGATGTTGATTTTCTCAACACCGTGTAAACTGCCTACTGTGCCCCAGCCTGTCCCGACGCGTACCCGCAGCCGACGCTCGACGCGGCCGTCCGGCGACGATCGCGAGCAGGCCATTCTGGCTACCGCCGAGAGGCTGCTCGAGCAGCGTCCGCTCACCGAGATCTCCGTGGACGACCTGGCCAAAGGCGCCGGCATCTCGCGGCCTACGTTCTACTTCTACTTCAAGTCCAAGGACGCGGTGCTGCTCTCGCTGCTGGAGCCGCTGATCGCGGCCGTCGACTCGGAGTTCGTCGGGGCGGTGCAGCGGTTGCCCACCGACCCGCGCCGGGTCTGGCGCAGCGGTATCAAAGCATTCTTCATCGCGTTCAGCTCGCATCGCGCGATCGCGAAAGCCGGCACCGAGGCACTGGCTACCAGCCCGGAGTTCCGAGCGATGTGGAACGGCTTCATGCAGCGGTGGATCGAGCAGACCGCCGCCTTGATCAGCGCCGAACGCGAGCGCGGCGCGGCACCCCACACCATCGACGCCCTGGACCTGGCGACTTCACTGAATCAGATGAACGAGCGCACCATGATGGCGGCGCTGGTCGCCGAGGAACCGTCGATCCCCCACGACCGGGTGGTCGACACCCTGGCACACGTCTGGGTCAGCAGCATCTACAGCGAAGCGTCCTGACGTCTGGGGCCGCACCAACACCGGCGGTTCAGAATTCCTCGATGCCGAATCCGGCCAGCAGCACCGCGAATCCGCCCACCTCACCAATGATGAGCAACACCATGGCGGCGTGCAGGCGCCAGCTGGAGTGCTCGAACTGGTTGGTGGTGTCGCGCAGCGCGCCGTGCAGCATGTAGCTGCCGATCGCGGTGACGAAGAAATAGACCATCACCATCGCCGCGGTCATATTCACCCAGGTGGGCCAGCCGCTGAGCTGGACAAACACCGCGACCAGCATGGTGGCGAAGGAGTACATCAGCGCCGCCCGGTGCGCGATGTCGACGTAGACGTGGGCCTTGTGGTCCTTTGAGGTGGCGATCTGTTGGTACTTCCACACCCCCAACAACAGGGCAAGCAGGAAGATCAGCCCCGCCGCGAGCAGGGTCACCTTGGTGTCGATGCCCAGAGTGATGTGCACCGGGTGAGCTTACTGCCCACCACCGGGGATCTTGGCGTCTATGCGCGGGAGCAACCACCGTGCCGATGGTGCCGCTAGCCTCGGCTGGATGCGCTTCGCGTTCAAAACCTCACCGCAGAACACCACCTGGGCTGACATGCTGGCCGTCTGGCAAGCCGCAGACGGTATCGACGTCTACGAGTCCGGTTGGACGTTCGACCACTTCTACCCGATCTTCTCCGACCCGGCGGGGCCGTGCCTGGAGGGCTGGACCACTCTGACGGCGCTGGCCCAGGCCACCACCCGGCTGCGAGTGGGCACGTTGGTCACCGGAATCCACTACCGTCATCCCGCCGTGTTGGCCAACATGGTCGCAGCCCTCGACATCATCTCCGGTGGGCGCTTGGAGTTGGGCATCGGCGCCGGCTGGAACGAGGAGGAGTCCGGCGCCTACGGGATCGAGTTGGGCAGCGTCCGGGAACGCTTCGATCGATTCGAGGAGGCCTGCCAGGTTCTCATCGGCCTGTTGAGCGCGGAGACCACCACCTTTTCCGGTACCTACTACCAGCTCACCGAGGCACGCAACGAACCCAAGGGCCCGCAGCGCCCACACCCGCCTATCTGCATCGGCGGCAGCGGCGAGAAACGCACGCTGAAGATCACGGCGAAATACGCCCAGCATTGGAACTTCGTCGGGGGAACTCCGGCCGAGTTCGCCCGCAAACGCGACGTGCTGGCGGGCCACTGCGCCGACATCGGCCGCGACGCAGGCGAGATCACGCTCTCGGCGCACCTACGGCTGCAGCCCGATCTCGACTACCGCAGCGTGATCGACGACGCCGCGGCCCTGGGCTCCGAGGGCCTGGATCTGGCGATCGTCTACCTGCCGGCACCCCATGACCCGGCGGTACTGGAACCGTTGGCTGAAGCGATCCGGGATTCCGGCCTCCTGGTCCCGATCACGGCTTGACAACCCTCAGCAAACAATCTGGGGCGCCCGTCCGCGGGGCCCACCAGAGCTATGTCGCGAAGCGCAGTAGTTCGTCGGCGGTGATCAAGCGCTCGTGCTTGGCGGGGAACTCGCGGCTCCTGCGCGGATGTCGCAGCAGTGACCAGGCCATACGGCCCATCCGGTATCGGTATATCGAGTTGATGTACACGGTGCTGACCCCCGCCCCGGCTCGGACCAGATTGGAATAACGCGGACTATGTTAACACGCCGTTAACGCAGATCCCATAGCTAACCATTAGACACCTGGTCGATGGCAAACAAAACCCGACGCGCCGTCATTTGGGGCAAAAGTTAACTAAGTGACTTGTGGGACGAGTGAGGGTCGCCCTGTTCGTCGCTTGCCGAAACTTGTCGGACCCTCCTGCGATGCTGTGGCTATGTCCTCGATCGCACCGTCAGCCAGTGCCGTAGCCGGTCCTGGTGCACGTCTTGAGGTGCTTTTCGAGCAGTTGGCGGAGTTGACCGGTCAGCGCAATGCCCTCGACGGACGCATCGTGGAGATCATCGCCGAAATAGAACACGACGAGTTGTGGGGTTCGACCGGCGCGCGCTCGATCCCGGCGCTGGTGGCCTGGAAGACCGGAGTGTCCCCGGGCAACGCCGCCACCATCGCGGCCGTGGCACACCGGCTTGCCGAATTCCCTCGCTGCGCCCAAGGCCTACGGGAAGGCCGCTTCTCCCTCGACCAGGTCGGGGTGATCGCCGGGCGGGCAGCCGAGGGCTCCGATGAGCACTACGCGCAGCTGGCCGGGGTGGCCACCGTCACCCAACTACGCACCGCGGTCAAACTCGAGCCCCGACCCGAACCCGAACCCCGACCCGAGCCGGCGCGCTCGATCACCAAAACCACCGACAACCACGGCAGCTGCTGGCGAATCACACTCGATCACCTCGACGCCGCCAAATTCGACGCCGCCCTGCAGTCTCACCTCGACGCGTTGATGGCGCAGTGGAAACACGACCACGACGATCCCCGCCGCACAACAGATCAAACGCCCCCGATGCCGACGAATATCGATGCGTTCCTGCGACTGGTCGAGACCAGTTGGGACACCGAGACCGCCCGCCGGCCCCACGGGCAGCACACCACCGTGGTGGCCCACCTCGACGTCAACCAGCAGATCGGCTCCCTACACCTGGGCCCACTGCTCTCAGACGCCGAACGGCAATACCTGACCTGTGATGCCACCTGCGAAGTCTGGTTCAAACGCGACGGCCGCGTCATCGGCGCCGGCCGCGCCACCCGCACCATCAACCGCCGGCTACGGCGCGCCCTGGAGCACCGCGACCGCTGCTGCGTCGTCCCCGGCTGTGGCGCCACCCGCGGCCTGCACGCCCACCACATCCGCCACTGGGAAGACGGCGGCGAAACCGAGTTGATCAACCTGGTGCTGGTCTGCCCCTATCACCACCGCCTGCACCACCGCGGCCTGATCACCATCACCGGACCAGCCAACCGGCTCACCATCACCGACGGCACCGGCCGGCCCCTGCCGGCGGCATCGCTGGCCCGACCACCCCAACAACCCCCACCCACAGTCAAACCCTGCCCCGGACCCACCGGAGAACGCGCCCAATGGTGGTGGTACCAACCATTCCAACCACAAGCACCACCGACACCAAACTAAGTGCGGCTACCTGGGTGCCACTGCCCGCACCGATTCAGCGAATCGGCGCTGCCGTCGACGGGATCGGGGCCGGCAGTGCGGTCTTGCCCATCAGATACCGGTCCACGGCAGCCGCCGCGGCCCGTCCCTCGGCGATCGCCCAGACGATCAGAGACTGTCCACGCCCCATGTCCCCGGCGACGTAGACCCCCGGCACCCCGGTGGCGTACTCCGGGTCGCGGGCGACCGAACCACGTTCGGTGAACTCCACCCCCAGATCGGTCAGCAGCGCTGACCGTTCCGGTCCGACAAAGCCCATCGCGAGCAGCACCAGGTCGGCTTCGAGCTCGAAGTCGGTGCCCTCCACCTTCTCGAAACCGCCGTTGCGGCGGCGCACCTCGTGCGCACGCAACCCGGTCACCCGGCCGTCTCGGCCGATGAACTCCTCGGTGTTGACCGAGAACACCCGGTCCCCGCCCTCCTCGTGCGCGGATGTGACGCGCATGACCAACGGATACGTCGGCCACGGCGTGGACGGGTCACGGATCTCCGGTGGGCGCGGCATGATCTCGAACTGGTGCACGCAGGTTCCGCCCTGGCGGTGCACAGTACCCAGACAGTCGGCGCCGGTGTCGCCACCGCCGATGATGACCACCTTCTTGCCGTGCGCGGTGATCGGCGGCTCGTCCAGGTCACCGGCCTGCACCCGGTTCGCCCACGGCAGGTACTCCATCGCCTGGTGAATGCCGTCGAGTTCCCGGCCCGGGATCGGCAGATCACGCCAGGCCGTGGCGCCGCCGGCCAGCACCACAGCGTCGAAATCAGCCCGCAACTGCTCAGCCGTCAGATCCACGCCGACGTTCACGCCCGTCTTGAACGTCGTGCCCTCGCCGATCATCTGCTCCAGCCGCCGGTCGACGATGCGCTTCTCCATCTTGAATTCCGGTATGCCGTAGCGCAGCAGGCCACCGATGCGGTCGTCACGCTCGAACACCGTCACCGCATGCCCGGCCCGGGTGAGCTGCTGAGCCGCGGCCAGACCGGCCGGCCCAGAACCCACCACCGCGACCGACTTCCCGGTGTGGGCCGAAGGTGGGATCGGTTGCGCCCAACCCTCTTTGAATCCGCGCTCGACGATCTCGTACTCGACCTGCTTGATGGTCACCGGAGGCTGGTTGATGCCCAGCACACAGGCCGGCTCGCACGGCGCCGGGCAGAGCCGCCCGGTGAAGTCCGGGAAGTTGTTCGTGGCGTGCAGCCGGTCGAAAGCCTCCCGCCAGCGCCCGGTGCGAACCAGGTCGTTCCACTCCGGGATCAGATTGCCCAGCGGACATCCGGTGTGGCAGAACGGAATGCCGCAGTCCATACAGCGGCCAGCCTGCTGTCGCAGGGTGTCTTCGGTGAACTCCTGATACACCTCGTTCCAGTCACCGAGGCGCTCGTCAACCGGCCGCCGCTGCGGCAGGATCCGCAGCGGATATTTGATGAAGCCCCTCGGGTCAGCCATGAGCCGCCGCCATAATCGCCTCTTCCGGATCGGTACCGTTCTCTTTCGCCTCTGCGACCGCGGCGAGCACCCGCCGGTAGTCGCGCGGCATCACTTTGACGAAGTCGCGGGCGCGGTTGGACCAGTCGGCCAGGATCTCCCGCGCAGGCACGGAGTCGGTGGCGGCGATGTGTGCCGCCAGTATGTCGCGCAGCCAGCTCACGTCGGCGTCGTCGAAATCCTCGAACCTGTCCAGGTCCACCATCTCGGTGTTCAGCCGGCCCGGCAGTTCTGCGTCCGGGTCGTAGACGTAGGCCACTCCGCCAGACATGCCTGCGGCGAAGTTGCGGCCGGTGCGGCCCAAGACCACCACCTTGCCACCGGTCATGTATTCGCAGCCGTGGTCGCCAACACCCTCGACCACCGCCACCGCACCGGAGTTACGGACCGCGAACCGCTCCCCGACCACTCCGCGCAGGAACACCTCGCCGCTGGTCGCACCGAACAGAATCACGTTGCCGCCGATGATGTTGTCCTCGGCGACGTAGCCGTCAGGCGCATCGAGGGGGGGCCGGATCGCCAGCCGGCCACCGGACAGGCCCTTGCCGACATAGTCGTTGGCGTCGCCGAAGACCCGCAGGGTGATCCCGGACGGCAGGAAAGCCCCGAAGCTGTTGCCCGCCGAACCGGTGAAGGTGATGTCGATGGTGTCGTCGGGCAGGCCACGGGCCCCGTAGGCCTTAGTGACCTCATGGCCGAGCATGGTGCCGACCGTCCGGTTGACGTTGGAGATCGCGCTGGTGAACCGGACCGGCGTGCCGGCGTCGAGCGCTTCGCGGCTCATGGCGATCAGGTGCTGGTCCAGCGCCTTGTCCAGACCGTGGTCCTGAACGGAGGTGCAGTACAGGTCCTGGTTCATGAACGCCGACTCCGGCTCGTGGAGAACCGGTGTGAGGTCGAGCTTGTGGGCCTTCCAGTGCGCACGAGCCAGCGTGGTGTCCAGCGCGCTCACCTGACCGACAGCCTCGTTGATCGTCCGGAATCCCAGTGCCGCAAGATATTCGCGAACCTCCTCGGCGATGAACCAGAAGAAGTTCTCGACAAACTCCGGGCGCCCGGTGAATCGTTCACGCAGCTCGGGGTTCTGGGTGGCCACCCCCACCGGGCAGGTGTCCAGGTGGCAGACCCGCATCATGATGCAGCCCGACACCACCAGCGGCGCGGTGGCGAAGCCGAACTCTTCGGCGCCCAGCAGCGCGGCGATCACCACGTCGCGGCCGGTCTTGAGCTGTCCGTCCACCTGCACCACGATCCGGTCTCGAAGACCGTTGAGCAGCAGTGTCTGCTGGGTTTCGGCGAGCCCCAGCTCCCACGGCGCCCCGGCGTGCTTGAGCGAGGTCAGCGGCGCCGCCCCGGTGCCGCCGTCGTGCCCTGAGATGAGCACGACATCGGCGTGTGCCTTGGACACCCCGGCCGCCACTGTCCCGACGCCGTTCTCGGCGACCAGCTTCACATGGATGCGAGCCTCGGGGTTGGCGTTCTTCAAGTCGTGGATCAGCTGTTTGAGGTCCTCGATGGAGTAGATGTCGTGGTGCGGCGGCGGGGAGATCAACCCGACGCCCGGGGTGGCGTGCCGAACCTCGGCGACCCACGGATACACCTTGTTGCCCGGAAGCTGTCCGCCCTCACCGGGTTTGGCTCCCTGAGCGATCTTGATCTGCAGGTCGGTGCAGTTGACCAGGTACTCGCTCGTCACGCCGAATCGGCCCGAGGCGACCTGCTTGATCGCGCTGCGCCGCCAGGAGCCGTCCGCGTCGGGCAGGAAGCGGCCGGAGTGCTCGCCGCCCTCACCGCAGTTCGACCGGCCGCCGATCCGGTTCATCGCGATCGCCAGGGTCTCGTGGGCCTCGGCGGAGATCGAGCCGTAGCTCATCGCGCCGGTCGCGAACCGCTTGACGATCTCGGTGGCCGGTTCCACCTCCTCGATCGGAATCGGAGGCCGCTCACCGGCTTTGAATCGCAGCAGGCCTCGCAGGGTGGCCAGGCGCTCGCTCTGATCGTCGACGAGCGCGGTGTACTCCTTGAAGACCTCGTACTGGCCGGTGCGGGTGGAGTGCTGCAGCTTGAACACCGTCTCCGGATTGAACAGGTGGTACTCGCCCTCGCGCCGCCATTGGTATTCACCGCCCACCGGCAGCTCCCGGTGAGCGCGTTCCTCCGGGCGGTCCAGGTAGGCCAACCCGTGGCGGGCGGCCACGTCGGCGGCGATGTCGTCGAGCGTGATGCCGCCGATCGGGCAGTACAGCCCGGTGAAATACTCGTCGAGGACGTCCTGGGAGATGCCGATCGGCTGGAACAGTTGCGCGCCGGTGTAGGAGGCCCGCGTCGAAATCCCCATCTTGGACATGACTTTCAGCACGCCCTTGCCGGCGGCCTTCGCGTAGTTGGACAACGCCTTCTCGCGGTCGACACCGTCGATCAGACCCCGGTCGAGCATGTCCTCAACGGACTCGAACGCCATGTACGGGTTGATGGCGGCAGCGCCGAACCCGATCAGTGCCGCCATGTGGTGCACCTCGCGGGCATCACCGGACTCCACCACCAGACCCACCTTGGTGCGGCTGCGTTCGGCGACCAGATGGTGATGAACCGCGGAGGTCGCCAACAGCGACGGGATGGGCGCCAGCGTCTCGTCGGATTCCCGGTCGGAGATCACGATGAAGCTGGCACCCTCGGCGATGGCCTCCGAGGCCCGCGCACACACCTGCTTGAGCGCTGCACGCAACCCGGCGCCGCCCGCAGCGGGCGGATACAGGCACCTGATGACGGCCGTGGACAGACCGTGCGGGCCCCGGGAGCCGATCTGCTGGTCCGGGCTCAGCTTCACCAGCTTCGCCAGCTCGGAGTTGCTCAAGATCGGCTGGGACAGCACGATCTGCCGCCAGGTGGGCTCCTCGGTGTTGAGCAGATCCCCCTCCGGCCCGAGCGCGCCCTGCAGGCTGGTGATCACCTCTTCGCGGATGGCGTCCAACGGCGGGTTGGTGACCTGGGCGAACAGCTGCTGGAAGTAGTCGAAGAGCAGGCGGGGCCGTGAAGAGAGTGCCGCCACCGGCGTGTCGGTACCCATCGACCCGATCGGCTCGGCACCGGTGCGAGCCATCGGCGCGAGGATCAGGTTGAGTTCTTCGTAGGTGTATCCGAACACCTGCTGGCGCAACAGGACCCGGTGGTGCTCCATGTGGGGTGCGTCACCGGCGGGCAGTTCGTCGATTCCGATCAGGGCTTCGTCGATCCACTGCTGGTAGGGACGTTCGGACGCCAACGTCGACTTGATCTCCTCATCGGAGATGATCCGCCCGGCGGCGGTGTCCACCAGGAACATCTTGCCGGGCTGCAGGCGCTGCCGGTGCACCACGGTGGCGGGGTCCAGGTCGAGCACCCCGGCCTCGGATGCCATGACCACCAGCCCGTCGTCGGTGACCCAGATACGTGATGGCCGCAAGCCGTTGCGGTCCAACACCGCGCCCACCACGGTGCCGTCGGTGAAGGTCATCGAGGCCGGACCGTCCCAGGGCTCCATGAGCGAGTCGTGGTACTCGTAGAAGGCGCGGGTCGCGGGGTCCATGCTCTCGTGGCGTTCCCAGGCCTCCGGGATCATCATCAGCACCGCATGCGGCAGACTGCGGCCCCCCAGATGCAGCAGCTCGAGCACCTCGTCGAACCGGGCGGTGTCCGAGGCACCCGGCGTGCAGATCGGGAACAGTTTGTCGGCGGTCCTTTTCGCGCCCCCGAAGCGCTCCGAGCTGTCGGCGCCGAAGACGTCGGTGCGGATCAACGCCTCCCGGGCGCGCATCCAGTTCTCATTGCCGGTCACGGTGTTGATCTCGCCGTTGTGCGCAATGCGCCGGAACGGGTGGGCCAGCGGCCATGACGGGAAGGTGTTGGTGGAGAACCGGGAATGCACCAGGCCCAGCGCGCTCTGCATCCGCTCGTCGGCCAGGTCCAGGTAGAACGCCTTGAGCTGCGGCGTGGTCAACATGCCCTTGTACACCATGGTGCGACCGGAAAGGCTTGGGAAATAGACAGATTCCCGTCCCGGACCGTCTTGCCCGGGACCCTTGCTGCCCAGCTCGTGTTCGGCGCGCTTGCGGACGACGTAGGCCCGGCGCTCCAGAGCCATGCCGGACGCTCCGCCGATGAACAGCTGCCGGAAGGTCGGCATCGCGTCGCGGGCAAGCGCACCCAACGACGAGTCGTCGATCGGTACCTCGCGCCAGCCGAGTACCTGCAGGCCCTCGGCCTCCACGATCTTCTCCAAGCCGACGCACGCCGCCGCCGACTCTTTGGCGGACTGCGGCAGGAAAGCGATCCCGGTGGCGTAGCTTCCTTCGGGCGGCAACTCGAAATCGGTTACCGCACGCAGAAATGCGTCGGGGACCTGAATCAGGATCCCGGCGCCGTCGCCGCTGTTCGGTTCGGCGCCGGCGGCACCGCGGTGCTCCAGGTTGAGCAACGCGGTGATCGCCTTGTCGACGATGTCGCGACTACGCCGGCCGTGGATATCGACCACCATCGCCACCCCGCATGCGTCATGTTCGAACGCGGGGTTATAGAGCCCTACCCGGCTGGGTGCCATCGCCATCTGACCCTTCACACTTCCCTGTCCATTCGCCTGGCTATAGATAGACAAGCGATCAAGAGGATTGGTCCGTGCGACATTGAACGGGCGGGCCTGTGGAGAAAATCTCGACAGGCAACGCCACGATATACCCCGATCTGCACAGCGTGCTACCAGGCACCCGGTGAGGCCCGTGTTACACCGGCGTAATAACCGGATGATGTTCGGGAAATGTGGACTGCCTATCGTCTGGCTGACCTCGCGCAAAGGAGATCCGCCATGTCCGTCGATATTTTCAAGCTCGTCGCCGATGAGAAGGTTGAGTATGTCGACATTCGGTTCTGCGACCTGCCTGGGGTTATGCAGCACTTCTCGATCCCGGCCGACGCACTGGACGCGAGTGTGTTCGAAGACGGGCTGGCGTTCGACGGTTCCTCCATCCGCGGCTTTCAGTCCATCCACGAATCCGACATGCTGCTGCTGCCCGACCCGGAGACCGCCTGCATCGACCCGTTCCGGGCTGCTAAGACGCTTAACCTGAACTTCTTCGTGCACGACCCGTTCACCCGCGAGCCCTACTCGCGTGACCCGCGCAACATCGCCCGCAAGGCGGAGAACTACCTCACCAGTACCGGTATCGCCGACACGGCCTACTTCGGTGCGGAGGCCGAGTTCTACATCTTCGACTCGGTGAGCTTCGATTCGCAGATCAACGGCTCTTTCCACCAATTGGATTCCGCCTCGGGGTGGTGGAACACCGGTCGGCCCACCGAAGCGGACGGCAGCCCCAACCTCGGTTACAAGGTTCGTCCCAAGGGCGGCTATTTCCCGGTGGCACCCAACGACCAGTACGTCGACCTGCGCGACGCCATGACCACCAACCTGATCAAGGCCGGCTTCACCGTCGAGCGCGGTCACCATGAGGTCGGCAGCGGCGGACAGACCGAGATCAACTACAAGTTCAACACCCTGCTGCACGCCGCCGACGACCTGATGCTGTTCAAATACATCATCAAGAACACCGCCTGGCAGGCCGGCAAGACCGTCACCTTCATGCCCAAACCGCTCTTCGGAGACAACGGTTCGGGCATGCACGTACACCAATCGGTGTGGCAGGACGGCGAACCGCTGTTCTACGACGAGGTCGGCTACGCCGGACTGTCCGACACCGCCCGGCACTACATCGGCGGCATCCTCCACCACGCCCCATCGCTGCTGGCGTTCACCAACCCGACCATCAACTCCTACAAGCGACTGGTCCCGGGTTATGAGGCACCGATCAACCTGGTCTACAGCCAGCGCAACCGCTCCGCGTGTGTACGCATCCCGATCACCGGCACCAACCCGAAGGCCAAGCGCCTGGAGTTCCGCTGCCCGGACTCCTCGGGCAACCCGTATCTGGCGTTCGCGGCCATGCTGATGGCCGGGATCGACGGCATGAAGAACAAGATCGAGCCGGCCGCCCCGGTCGACAAGGATCTGTATGACCTGCCGGCCGACGAGGCCGCCGCCATCGCGCAGGCCCCGACCAGCCTGTCCCAGGTGATCGACAACCTGGAGGCCGACCACGAGTACCTCACCGAAGGCGGGGTGTTCACCCCCGACCTGATCGACACCTGGATCAGCTACAAGCGCGACCAGGAGATCACGCCGGTCAACCTGCGCCCACACCCCTACGAGTTCGCGCTCTACTACGACTGCTGACCGGGGCCGGTACGCCGATCTTCGGCCGGTCTTGGCCGGTCTGAGCAGCTGTGGGCACCTCCGCGATTAAGCTGCAGTGTTGTTGGGCCACCTGGCCGCGCCGCTGCCGTATGCCTCGAGGAGCCTATGAACGCAGACGACAACTTCCTGCGGGGCAACTTCGCGCAGGGCCGGGTGCCGCCACCGCAGAATCCACCGCCCTGGGCGCCGCCCCCGCAGCAACCGCCGCGGCCCGCACCGCCCACCGCCGCCATGCCCTCCCCGCCCTACCCGCCGCCCGGTCCGGCGTTGCGGCTGCAACCGACGCGCGGCTGGCGGCGCGTTCTGCTGTCCGCGACGCTGGGGCTGGTCAACCTGGGTCCGTCGCCGGCCGAGCGTGAAGAAGTCGCCTACCAGGCGGCCATCCGGTCCATGCCGAACGGCAGCTACAAGGTCGGGGTACTCGGCAAGGGCGGCGTCGGCAAGACCACCGTGGCGGCCAGCGTGGGTTCGGTGTTCGCCGCGCTGCGCCGGGCCGACCACGTGGTGGCCGTCGACGCCGACACCGCGTTCGGCCGACTCGGTAGCCGTATCGACCCGCACGCCACCAGCTCATATTGGGATCTGGCGGCCGAGCAGGGCATGCAGTCTTTCACCGACATCACCAGCCGCGTGGGCGCCAACGCGGCGGGACTGTACGTGCTGGTGGGTGAGCCGGCCGTGGGACGGCGCCGGATCCTCGACGCGGCGCTGTACCGGGAGGCCGCGCTGCGCCTGGATCGGCACTTCACCATCTCGATCATCGACTGCGGTTCGACGATGGACTCGCCGGTGACCCAGGAGGCCCTGCGCGACCTCGACGCGCTGATCGTGGTCTCGTCGCCGTGGGCGGACGGGGCCGGTGCGGCCGCCAAGACCATGGAGTGGCTGGCCGACCGCGGCCAGGGCGGCCTGCTGCAGCGCACCGTGGTGGTGCTCAACGACTCCGACGGTCACGCCGACAAACGCACCCGCTCCGCGCTCACCTCGCAGTTCCTGCAGCACGGCCAGGCGGTGGTCGAGGTGCCGTTCGACCCGCACCTACGGCCCGGCGGTGTCATCGACGTGCTGAACGGGATGTCCCCCGGCACCCGCCGCCGATTCCTCCAGGTCGCCGCGATCATCGCGCGCTACTTCTCGGCCCGCCCCAGCGGCCGGGAGGCCAAGACCGGCCCGAGTCAGAGCACGTAGCGCACGACACTCTCGGCGACGCACGCCGGCTTGGCGCTGCCGTCGATGGACACCGTGGTCGAGAAGGTCACCTGGTGGGCGCCGCCGCCGACATCGGCCACCTCGACGACGGACGTTTCGGCCCGGATCTTGGAGCCGACCGGCACCGGGGCCGGGAAGCGCACCTTGTTCAGCCCGTAGTTGATCGCCAGCTTGACCCCATCGAGGCGGTAGATCTGCTGCATCAGCTGCGGCAGCATGGCCAACGTCATGTACCCGTGGGCGATCGTGGTCCCGAACGGTCCGTCGGCAGCGCGCTCGGGGTCGACATGAATCCACTGATGGTCACCGGTCGCGTCGGCGAACAGATTGACGGCATCCTGGGTGATGGTCACCCAGTCGCTGCTGCCGATCACCCCGCCCTGGCATGCGGCAAGTTCGTCGATCGATCGATAAGTACGCACGTGTTCTGACTCCTTCGCTAATCCGTTGCCACCGCGCCGCTTTGGCACAATCGGCCGATTTCGTCGGTGCTCATTCCCAGCCGATCGGCCAGCACCTGTTGAGTGTGCGCGCCCAGTGCCGGGGCCGCGACCGCGGGTGGGTGGGCGCCGTCGATCGACGCCGGCAGCCCGGCCGCCAGATACTCTCCCACCCGGGGCTGATGCAGTGTCGCGAACATCGGGTTGTCGCGCAGACGCTCGTCGGCGGCCACCTCGGCGAAGCTGCGGTAGCGGTCCCACAGCAGCGACGTTCCCGCCAGGGCGGCTTCGACCTGCGCCGCCGGCCGCTCGGTGAACCAGCCGCTGAACAGCCCGGAGAGCAGATCGCGGTGACGGTAACGCTGCCCCTCGTCGGAGAAATCGATATCGCGTGCCTGAGCCAGTGCGGCAAGGACTTTCGTCGAACCGGTCAACTCAGCCAGATCGCGGAAATGCCGGTCGGTCAGCGTGACGACCATGAACGACACCCCGTCAGCGCTGGTGAAACTCTGCCCGTAGGTGCCGTAGACCACGTTGCCGCTCCGCTCCCGCTCGGCGCCGTTCACCATGGCCTCGGTGAGGAAACCCAGCGCGCTGGCGGTGCCCAGCGCGACATCCTCCAAAGCCAGCCGGATGCGGCACCCCTGGCCGGTCTGGTCCCGGCGGCGCAGCGCAGCGGTGACGTCCAGCGCGGCATGCAGCCCGCACGCGATGTCCCACGCCGGCAGCACGTGGTTGATCGGAGCGCTGTAGTCGGCCGGACCGGTCACCAACGGAAAACCGACACCGGCGTTGATCGTGTAGTCCACCGCGGTAGAGCCGTCGGCGCGCCCGAGCACCTCGAGGTGGATCAGATCGGGACGATCTGCCACCAGCGTCTCGAAGGAAAGCCATTGTCGGCCCGCCATATTCGTCAACAAGACGCCGCTGTCGGCGATCAGGCGCTGGACCACCCGCTGCCCCTCGGGGGAACGCAGGTCGGCGACCACCGAACGCTTGCCCTTGTTGAGACCTGTCCAGTAGATGGAGGTGCCGTCATCGGTGACCGGCCAGCGACGGTAGTCGGCCGCGCCACCGACCGGATCGATCCGCACCACGTCAGCGCCCAGCTGCGCGAGCGTCATCCCGGCGAGCGGTACCGCGACAAAACTGGCGATCTCGATAACGCGCACCCCGGCCAGCGGAGCCCCAGCAGCCCCCAAGGGCCCAGCAGTCGCCCGCATGACCTGCCCCTCCGTCGATTATTACGTCGACTATATGCCTACCCGGATCGCCGTCCGGACGGTGGCGAGTCCGCGTCGAATCTCAATCGTTGCCGAACCGCGATATGAAATCCCGTGGCGGCGAACAGGACACGACCGAGCACCGTGTTTGACTCCCTTGCAGAAGGACTGGACCGCGTCTTGCGGAACGACATTGGGATGGGAATGAGCTATGAAGAGCGTTGAGAAGTTGCGTCACGCGGCAGGTCGGCTCCCGCGCCGGCTGATGGTCGCGGCGGTGGGGGCCGCGCTGCTGGGCGGCCTCGTCGGGGTCGTCGGTGGTTCGGGCAACGCGTCGGCGTTCTCCCGCCCGGGCCTTCCGGTGGAGTACCTGCAGGTGCCCTCGGCATCGATGGGCCACGACATCAAGGTGCAGTTCCAGCCGGGTGGCGCCCACGCGGTGTATCTGCTGGACGGGCTGCGCGCCCAGGACGACTACAACGGCTGGGACATCAACACCCCGGCGTTCGAGGAGTACTACCAGTCCGGACTGTCGGTCGTGATGCCGGTCGGCGGGCAGTCCAGCTTCTACTCCGACTGGTATCAGCCGGCATGCGGCAAGACCGGCTGCCAGACCTACAAGTGGGAGACCTTCCTGACCC
The DNA here is from genome assembly GCF_002102265.1 of Mycolicibacter longobardus. GTDB lineage: Bacteria > Actinomycetota > Actinomycetes > Mycobacteriales > Mycobacteriaceae > Mycobacterium > Mycobacterium longobardum. The sequence goes on from NZ_LQPG01000022.1 coordinate 110,132, forward strand.
GGGAGCTGCCCGCCTGGCTGCAGGCCAACAAGAGCGTCTCACCCAACGGCAATGCGGCAGTGGGGCTGTCGATGGCGGGCGGTTCGGCGCTGATCCTGGCGGCGTACTACCCGCAGCAATTCCCCTATGCGGCAGCTCTTTCAGGATTCCTGAACCCGTCGGAGGGCTGGTGGCCGACGTTGATCGGGATGGCCATGAGCGACGCCGGCGGCTACAACGCCAGCAACATGTGGGGCCCGTCGTCGGACCCGGCCTGGAAGCGTAACGACGCGATGCTGCAGATCCCGCGGTTGGTGGCCAACCGCACCCGGATCTGGGTCTACTGCGGCAACGGGACCCCGAACGACCTGGGCGGCAACGACCTGCCCGCCAAGTTCCTGGAGAGCCTGACGCTGCGCACCAACCAGAGCTTCCAGCAGAACTACGCGGCCGCCGGCGGCAACAACGGGGTGTTCAACTTCCCGGCCGACGGCACGCACGCCTGGCCGTACTGGAACCAGCAGCTGGTCGCGATGAAGCCCGACATCCAGCGCACCCTGGGTGTGGGCGTCGACCCGACCTGATCGACCCCCCAACACGTCGGCAGCAGTGCAATCCAGCACTGCTGCCGACGTGTTTGTAGGGATAGGCGCTATGCGCTGGACCGAGCAGAGGAGTCGGTCAGCGCCACAGGCCGCGGCTGTCGACATAGCGGTGGCTGTACCAGGTCGCCATCAGGCAGATGCCCGTCGCGACCGCCAGCATCCAGGTACCACCGGCGAACAGGCTGATGATGCCGCCGACGAAGGCCCCCGACATGTACCCGAAGAGCAGCATGAAATTCGCGAACCAGTCGTGAATGCTTCCGCCGCTGATGTGACGCTCGATGCCCTGCCCCATCTTCACCACGGTGCCGGTCACGTAGCTCAACGGAATCGACACTTCGCCGTCGCGGACGAACGTGGTGTTCAGCGCACCCACCCCGAACGCGACGAGCAGGATCGGCAGCAGCGGCACCGGCAGCGCCGGCCCGCCCTCGATCCAGTCGACGATGGTCGCGATCAACAGTGAGACCCCGGTCAGCCGTATCGCGCCGTGCGGCCGGCTTCGCCACACATACCGATGGCACAGCGATGCGACCACCACGCCGGTGATGAAGGACACCAGCAGGGCGAATGCCGAAATCGACATCCACAGACTGTCGGTGAACAACCCCAGCGGCGCACGTCCGGCGTTGCCGGTCATGAAGGTGACGAAGTAGCCCTCGGAGTGGGTGAACGCTGTGGCGGCCAGCACCCCGGCAAGCCCGGCAAGCACCCAGGACAGTCGGATTTCGCTGCCGTAGCGACGTTTGTCTAGCACGAGCGCCTAACGTTGCGTCAGCCGACGGGGCCGGGTACGAGAGTCACGGTGGCGCTGTGGTCCCCGCCCATCGGGTTGCGCCAGGTCAGCGTGATGGTGTCACCCGGGTGGCGTTGGTCAAGGACATCGGTCAGATCGGTGGCCGAGTTCACCGGCCGATCGTTGATCGAGGTGATGATGTCGTCCCTCGCGATACCGGTCGCGGCGGCCGGGGTGCCTTCCAGCACCTGGGCGACCCGCGCCCCGCCGTTGCTGTCCACCACACCGACACCCAGGAACGCCGTCTCACCGATGTGCACGGTGCTCGAGGAGACACCGGAGCGGATCTGGTTGGCGATGGCCATCGCCTGGTCGATCGGGATTGCGTAACCTTCGCCGCCGGGCTGGGCGAACTTGTAGTTGTCCGACGCGGCGGTGTTCATCCCGATCACCTGGCCGGCGGCGTTCACCATCGGACCACCCGAATCACCGGGCCGGATCGCGGCGTCGGCCTTGATCATGTTCGTCAACGTCTCGGTGGTGCCGGTCAGCTCGTCGGCAGCCGAGACGGTCTGGTTCAGACCGATGACGCGTCCCGGAACCGCGCTCGGCGTGCCGCCGTGGCCACCGGCGTTGCCCATCGCGACCACCGGGTCGCCGATGGCGACCCGCGACGAGTTGCCGATGTTGGCGGCCGGCAGGCCCTCGGCGCCACGCAACTGCAGCACCGCGACGTCGTGGCTGCGGTCGAAACCGAGCACGTCGACGTCGTAGCTCCGGCCGTTGGCCACCGATTCCACCGTGAGGTCGGTGGCCCCGGCGATGACGTGGTTGTTGGTCAGCACCACGCCGCTCGGATCCAGGACGATGCCGGTTCCGGACCCGACCGCGCCCTGGTAGCCCATCCGGGCGTCGATGTTGACCACCGCGGGACCGACCTGGGCAACCATCGCCGACGGGTCCAGTGGCGGGGCGGGCAGCGTCGGCGACGCCTGGGCCGGCGCCGATACCAGCCCCAGGCCGGCGGTGACCACCGTGGCCATTGCCACGCTGAGCGGCCGCCAACGGCCGGGGCGATGCGATCCGCTCATCCGTCTACCTCCTGCGGTCGGTCACGATTCAGGGCACTTGAGTCCAGCACATCTCGGCATGTTTCCTCATTTCCGAGACGGTGGCTACGCGAAACAAAGCATGGCAAGCCTACCGGAGCCGTCAGTACGGCTGACAAACGCTAGCCGCCGGCTGGGCAAATATCGTCATGTCGGGGCCTTGTGCTCAGCGCCCGTTAACGGAAGGCTGAACTGTCAGGAGGCTGCCATGGCAGACAAGAACGGGACCTCACGCGGCGCGGGCGCCGCCCCCACCGCGGCCACTCCGGCCGCAATCCGCAATGTCGTGCTGATCGGTCCACCCGGCTCCGGAAAAACCACGCTGGTCGAGGCGATTCTGGTGGCGTCGGGAGTGCTGCCTCGAGCCGGGTGCATCACCGACGGCAGCACGGTCTGCGACTACGACGACGCGGAGATCCGCCAGCAGCGTTCGGTCGGGGTCGCGTGCGCCTCGCTGGCCCACGACGGCGTCAAGGTCAACCTGATCGACACCCCGGGCTACGCCGACTTCATCGGAGAACTGCGCGCCGGGCTGCGGGCCGCCGACTGTGCGCTGTTCGTGATCGCGGCCAATGAGGACGTTGACGACGCGACCACCACGCTGTGGCAGGAATGCAGCCGGGTCGCCATGCCGCGCGCAGTGGTCGTCACCAAGCTGGACCACGCCCGCGCCGACTTCTCCGCCAGTCTGGCCGCGGCCCGGGCGGCATTCGGCGAGAAGGTGCTGCCGCTGTATCTGCCGGACGGGAACACCGGCCTGATCGGGCTGCTGGCGGATCAGCCGTACGACACGACCACCGCCGAGCAGCAGCGCGGCGCGCTGATCGAGGCGATCATCGAGGAATCAGAGGACGAGTCGCTGCTGGACCGCTACCTGGGCGGGGAGCAGATCGACCGGGCGGTGCTCACCGCCGACCTGGAGCGGGCGGTGGCCCGCGGTTCGTTCTTCCCGGTCGTCCCGGTGTGCAGCAGCACCGGCGTCGGCATCCCCGAACTGCTCGAGGTCATCACCGCCGGATTCCCCTCCCCGCCGGAACACCTGCTGCCGGAGGTGTTCAGCCCGGACGGGGTGGCCCGCACCGGGCTGGGTTGCGACCCCGACGGGCCGCTGCTGGCCGAAGTGGTCCGGACGACGTCGGACCCTTACCTCGGCCGGGTCAGCCTGGTGCGGGTGTTCTCCGGAACCATCAAGTCCGACAGCGGGATTCATGTCAGTGGGCATTACACCGGTTTCTTCGGTGAGGCCAGCGGCCACAGCGACCACGACGAAGACGACCGGGTCGGGGCGCTGGCGTTTCCACTGGGGAGACATCAGCGTCCGGCCACCGCCGTGATGGCCGGCGACATCTGCACCATCGGCCGGCTCAGCCACGCCGAGACCGGGGACACCCTCTCGGACACCAGTGAACCCCTGGTGTGCAAACCCTGGGCGATGCCGGATCCGCTATTGCCCGTCGCGGTCATCCCGCACGCCAAGACCGACGAGGACAAGCTGGCGGTCGGGTTGGCGCGGCTGGCCGCCGAGGACCCGAGCCTGCGCATCGAGCGCAACCCGGAGACGCATCAGACCGTGCTGTGGTGCATGGGCGAGGCGCATTCGGGCATCGTGCTCGACGCGTTGGCCAATCGCTACGCGGTGTCGGTGGACACCGTGCCGCTGCGGGTGGCGCTGCGGGAGACGTTCTCCGCCACCGCCAAGGGCCACGGCCGCCATGTCAAGCAGTCCGGCGGGCACGGCCAGTACGGCGTCTGCCACATCATCGTGGAGCCGATGCCGCAGGGCGCCGGGTTCGAGTTCGTGGACCGCGTGGTCGGCGGAGCCGTACCCCGCCAGTTCATCCCCAGCGTCGAGAAGGGTGTCCGTGCGCAGATGGAACGAGGACTGACCGGTGACGGCACCGGCGGATATCCGGTGGTCGACATCCGGGTCACCCTGGTCGACGGTAAGGCGCACAGTGTCGACTCATCCGACTTCGCCTTCCAGATGGCGGGCGCGGCCGCCCTGCGCGACGCCGCGGCGGGCGGACGGGTGCGGCTGCTCGAGCCGATCGACGACGTCGCCGTCCTGATACCCGACGAACTGGTCGGGGCGGTCATGGGCGATCTGTCGGCCCGCCGGGCCCGGGTGGTGGGCACCGATAAGGTCGGTGCGGACCGCACCTGCGTGAAAGCCGAAGTGCCGCAGACCGAGCTGATCCGTTACGCGGTTGACCTGCGGTCGTTGACACACGGAGCCGGCTCGTTCACCCGCGGGTTCGCCCGATACGAGCCGCTGCCGGAGTCCGCGGCCGCGCACGCCCTCAGCACCGCGTGAGGGCTGGAAAGAGAGGACATCGATGTCGACGATCGCCGGCCTGCCCGCGCACGTCCTGCTGCTGCACATAGTGGTGTCGCTGGTGCCGATCACCGCGATCCTGCTGGTCGTGTGCGCGGTCTGGCCGGCGGCACGCCGACGGCTGGTCTGGCTGGTGGCGACGCTGTCGGCCATCACGGTGCTCGCGACGCCACCGACGGTCGCCGCCGGCGAATGGCTGGCCGACACCGGCAAGTTCGCCGGGTCACCAGAGCTAGACGCCCACATGGCCGCCGGTGAGTACGGCCTCTACATGGCGCTGGGCCTGGCCGCCGGCGCAGCGTTGCTGGCCGGTCTGCACGTGGCGCTGTCCCGCGGCAGCAACATGGGGTCACTGCTGCGGCTGGGGATCACCACCGTGGTGATCGCCCTGGCCGGCGGGTCCATGTTCGCGATCCACACCATCGGCTCAACCGGGACCAAGGCGGCCTGGGGCAGCCTGCTCACGCCGTCGGACAGCGACTAAACCTGCGCTGTTGGCGTTGCTCTTGGCACAATGGACGCCATGCACAACGTAAGGCGGGGAATTTTGGCCATGGCCGGGTCGGTGGCCCTGGCTATCGGGTCTTTGGGGGCGTCCACCGGAATCAGCGAAGCGGCGCAGACATCGTCGGCCCCCGGGTTGGCCGTCGCGGCGATCGAGCCGGCGGCCGGTTCGGTGGTCGGGGTGGCCTACCCCGTGATCGTGACGTTCACCGGGCCGGTCGGTGACCGGGCGGCCGCCGAACGCGGCATCCACATCAACTCCACGGGCAACACCGCCGGACACTTCGAGTGGGTGGGCAGCGATGTGGTGCAGTGGGTTCCGGACGGCTACTGGTCACCGCACAGCAAGATCAGTGTCGATGCGCACGGGATGTCAACGGGTTTCGAGACCGGCGACGCGGTACTGGGTCTGGCCGACATCTCCGACCACACCTTCACGGTCAGCGTCAACGGCGAGATCCTGCGGGTGATGGCGGCGTCCATGGGTAAACCCAAGCGCCCCACCCCAGTCGGTTCGTTCACCGCACTGTCGAAAGAGCGCACCATCAAGTTCGATTCGCGCACCATCGGCATCCCGCTCAACGACCCGGAGGGCTACCTGCTGAACGGGGAGTACGCGGTGCGGGTCACCTGGAGCGGTGTCTACGTGCACTCGGCTCCCTGGTCGGTGGGCTCGCAGGGCTACTCCAACGTCAGCCACGGCTGCATCAACCTGAGCCCCGACGACGCCGCGTGGTACTTCAACACGGTGCACCTGGGCGACCCGATCGTGGTCCAGGCCTAAAAGCGATCGCAAGCGACAGAGCCGCGGCCAGCGGGATGCGCTAGCCGCGGCTCGACCGACTCAGCAAGCGCCGAGCACTGCCGTCGGCATGTGCGCGACGTAACGCTCGGCACGCTGCTGACGGTGCACCTCGCGGCGCGCACCGAGGCGGTCACGCAGCCGGCTCGCCACACGGTTGCGCGCCTGGCGCTGCGTCGGGCCGTGGAGCGCGATAACGCTGGTGGTTACGAAAAAAGCCATGATTCTCTCCTGCCGGGAAACTCACCGGCCGACACAACCCGAGCGGGTTGGCGGAACTCGCGGTTCAGGCCTTAGAAAAAACCTAAGCGGAGGCGCCGGGGCCGGTGAGGGATGAAACGCTCATCGAGCACGGATACGGATGCGGACCGTCACTGGGACTCACTTCGCCCTCACCTCCTTCCGGCCGAGACACACGGGGATGTCGTCGCAATTTCCACTATGGTCCCACTGAAGTGCAGGACCGTCAAACGCAAACGGGCCGGCGCGTCTCCGGCCGCCGCCCTCACGGCGACCGGATCCGTTCCGAAACCTCTTCGCGCAACGAATAATTCGGTGCCCTGACTAAAGCAGCCCGAGCAGTTGCAAGTCGGTGATGTACTTGACGATCACCGCCGGCGTGACATGCGGGATGTCCGGATTGTCCGGATCCGGTCCGATTCCCGCGACCTGCACCGCAGCCCGGAACCTCTCGGTCGGAGCGATCGACCCGCAGATCGGCGGCTGCGGCTTCTGGTAGTTGTGCAGCAGCGGCAGCAACGACGCCTGCCGCTGGCGTTCCGGCAGCGCCCGCAGGGTGGTCTCGAACCGCTGCAACCAGTCGCCGTAGTCCGCGATCCGCCGGATCGGGTAGCCGGCCTCGATCAGCCAGTCGACGAACTCGTCCATCCCCAGGCCGTCGTCGTAGGGGTTCATCACGTGATAGGTGGTGTACCCGCCGGTCGCGAAGGACCCCAGCGTGGTGGACGCCTCGGCGATGAACTCCACCGGCAGTCCGTCGTAGTGCGCACGTTGCCGCTGACCGTCGGCGCTGAGTTCGTAGAACGAACCGGGCGCCACGCCGGTCGCAACCAAGCTGAACATCATCCGGGTGAACATGTCTGGCAGGTTCAGCTGTCCGGCGTAGCTGGTGTCGGCCAGGATCATGTCGCAGCGGAACACCGCGACCGGCAGGCCGCACAGGTCGTTGGCCTCACGCAACAGCACCTCACCGGCCCACTTGCTGGTGCCGTAGCCGTTGGCGTAGCCGTCGTTGATCGCACGCACCGGGCTCATCACCCGCACGTCGGCGTCCTCGGTGAACTTGCCCAGCGGAATCTGGTCGCCCACACCAATTGTGGAGAAGTAGGTGAACGGCTTGATCTTGCTGGTGAGCGCGACCCGGATCAACTCGGCGGTACCGAGCGCGTTCGGGCCGAACAGCTCGCTGTAGGGCAACACATGGTTGACCAGCGCCGCCGGGTCGACGATCACGTCGACGGTGTCCGCCAGACGCTGCCAAACCTCTTGGTCCAGACCAAGATTCGCCTCGCCCTTGTCGCCTGCGATGACCTCGAGGTGCTTGGCGGCCAGTTCGCGGTAGTGGGCCAGCAGCTGCTCGTCTCCACTGTCGAAGACATTGTCCAGCCGTCGGCGGGCATCCTCGTCGGACTTCGCCCGCACCAGGCAGATCAGTTTTCCGTCCACCGGGGCCAGCCGTTGCAGCCATTCCAGCGCCAGGTAGCGCCCCAGGAAGCCGGTTGCACCGGTCAGCAGCACGGTGCGGACCTGCTCGGACGGGGCGGGCAGCGACGGAGCCGCAGCCAGGGTCGCCTCGTCGAGGAACTTGTCCAGCGTCAGGTCTGCCGCAGCCACCTCGACCGCGTCACGGCCGTGCACCGAGGCGAACGTCGGTCGTTTGGACCCGTTGCGCTCGGCGGTGATGTAGTCGGCGATCGCCACCAAATCGTTTGCCGGGCTGACGATCACACCCACCGGCACGTCGACGTCGAAGATGTCCCGCAGCAGGTTGCCGAACGTCAACGCCGACAAGGAGTCCCCACCCAGGTCGGTGAAGTGGGCCTCTGGTGCCAGGTCGCCGGCCGAGGCCCCCAACAGCGCCGCGGCGGCGCGACTGACGGTCTCCAACGCCGGGCGCTGCGCTCCGTGTTGACGCAGTTCGCTCAACTCGCTGGCTTGGCCCTCGGCCAGCTGCGCGTAGCGGCGCTCAAGACGATCACCGTAGTGCGCCTTCAGCTTTGGCCAGGCCAGCTTGCGGATCCCGGTGAGCAGACCGTTCTCCAGCGTGAACGGCTCGGTCTCGACGATGAAGTCACGCGGCACCTCGTAGGACTGCAGGCCGGCGTCTTTGGCCACCTGCTGCAGCGACTCGGCGATCGCCGCCTTGAGGTCGGCGGTGGCGTCGAAGCGCTGCTGCGCTTCCAAGGTGGGCACCACCACCGCCAGCAGGTAGGGCTGTGCGCTGTTGCCGTAGACGTAGATCTGGCGCAGCAGCGGGCTGTTGCCGAACACCGCCTCCAGCTTGGCCAGGGTGACGAACTCGCCCTGGGCCAGCTTGAGCACGTTGTTGCGCCGGTCGACGTAGACCAGCCGGTCCGGCGCGATCTCGGCCACCACATCGCCGGTCCGGTAGTAGCCGTCGGCGTCGAAGACCTCGGCGGTCACCTCGGGGCGCTTGTAGTAGCCGGGGAACAGGTTCTCGGTCTTGAGCAGCAGCTCACCGCGCGGGTGAGGAGTGTCGGTGCCGAAGTAGCCCAGATCCGGCACGTCCACCAGCTTGTAGTCGAGCACCGGCGGTCGCTGCACCTCGCCGTCGAAGAGCACCATGCCCGCTTCGGTGGATCCGTAGCCGTTGAGCACATGCTGTTCGGTGAGTTCGTCGACCCAGGACCGCAGCTCGTCGGAGATCGGCGCGGAGCCGGTCATGGCGAAGATGCACCGACCGCCGAGCAGGTCGTTGCGCATCTGCGCCAAGACCTGGGCTTCGGCGTCGGCCGAGTCTCCCCCGACCCCATCGACCTCACTCCGGAAGTGCTGGTAGAGCATCTCCCAGATCCGGGGCACGAAGTTCAGCTCGGTCGGGCGCACCAGGGCGAGGTCTTCGAGGAAGGTGGACAGGTCGCTGCGCGCGCTGAAGTAGGCGGTGCCGCCGTTGCCGAGGGTGCCGTACAGGATGCCGCGGCCCATGATGTGGCTCATCGGCATGAAGTTCAGCGTGATCGAGACGGCGGTCGGGCCGAACCAGTTCTTCGTCGACCGCACCCACATCCGGGCCACGTTGCGCTCCGGGTACATCGCACCCTTGGGGGCGCCGGTGCTGCCGGAGGTGTACACCAGCAGCGCCAGGGGGTCGGCGTTCTCGCCGGTGTCGGCAGGTAGGTCCGGGAAGGAGATCGCCCGCCCGCGGGTGAGCAGGTCGGCCAGCGACTCGACGACCACTTCGGCACCGGCCAGCCGTGCGCGGGCCTCGGCAAGCGCATCACGGTGGTCGTCGACCTGCTCGTGGTAGTCGAAGACCACCAGGCGGGTGGGGGCCGGGCCGGTCAGCACCAGTTCGACGGCGTCGGGCAGCGCGTCGATGCCGGCCGCGATCACCCGGGGCTCGGTTTCGGCCACGATCGGCGTCAGGGTGCCGACCGCCGCCGAGGTCTGCAGCGGCACCGAGACCGCACCGATCTGGCCCAGCGCCACGTCGATCACCGTGTAGTCGACGCTGGTGAAGCCGAGCACCGCGACCCGGTCCCCGGGCCGCACGGCGCCGGCCACCAAGGCGGCGGCCGCGGCGCGGACCCGGTCGGCCAACTCGCCATAGGTGATGGTGTCGTAGCGCGGCAGCAGCGACGCAACGGTACGGCCGGTGGCCGGATCGGTGACGAACTCGACGGCACGCTGACCCAGAGCCGGCCGGTCGGCGTAGCCGTCGAAGACGGTCCGCACGATCTGCGCCAGCCGCGTCTGGCCTTCGACCGCGGCGGCGACGGCCGGGTCGGGCCGGGCGGCGGCGAACTGCGGGTCGGTGGCGACCAGCTCGGTGATACGGCGGGCGAGTTGCTCCTCTGCCTCGATGGGGGAAACAGTCGACATGCTCAGAACCTCTAACGGATATCGGGAAGTAGTTTTTCAGGGGCTTTCAAGGACACGGCCTGCGCCGATAGAAAACTACGTTAGCAAAACTAATTTAATTTGGGGAGCCCTGGGCGGGTGTGATGTTGCACTCACGGCTGGCCGCCCGCGGGTCAGCTGAGGGATTCCTCCAGCCACGGGAGCAACCACTTGACCCCTTCGGGCGTGAGGTGGATGCCGTCGCTGCGCACCTTGATGCCGTCGACTTTGGCGGTGTAGACGCCTGCCGGTCCCAGCTTCTTGTTCAGGTCCATCACCGTCACGGCCTCACGCCCGGCGACCTCCCGGCGCAGCAGGGCATTCCAGCGGTCGACGCGGTCCGGATCGTCTTCGGGCCACAGGCTGCCGTCGGGCCGCTCGCCGTAACGGCTGTAGGGCACGGTGGTCACCACCACCCGGCTGCCCGCCGACTCCAGCACGTCGAGGGCGCGGCGCAACTCCGCGGTCAGGTAGGCATCGAAGGTCGGGTCGCCGATATGGCTCCACTGGCCCTCGTTGACCCGGTCCACGGTCTCCCAGCGGCCGACGAACAACAGCACGACGTCGGATTGGTCGGCCTTGACCTGCCGCGTCCAGCGGGCCGGCCAACCGTCGCACTCCGGGCCCTGGTCGATGGTCTTGCCGGCCCAGCGGTAGGGCCCGGCACGCACGATGCTGCAGCCGACGACGGTGTGGTCGATGAAGTCATATCCGGGGGTTTCCGGCAGGTAGTGCATCACGGTCCACCCGATGGAGTCACCGAACACCGATACGGTGCGCGGCCGGTTGGGATCATGCCGAACGGGCTGCGGACGCTGCCGGGCCGGGGGCTTCGGGGGTGAGGGGGACACCGCCGCAGCCGCGGCCACATCCGGGGTCACGCCGTTCTCCGCGGTGGGCCGCTCGACGACCGGCACGACCAGCACCGTGACCGCCACCGCGGTGCCGCTGACGGCCGCCCCAAGCGGCAGCAGCGCCACCCGCACCGGCCGCCAGCGGCGGATCGGCTCTTCGATGACCCACCACGACACCGTCGCCAGCACCAGGGTGGCGGCGCACCGCGCCCCGAACAGCGCCCACCCCGACCACCCGGTGCGCTGGCCGTTGAGGACCAGAAAGACCGGCCAGTGCCACAGGTACACGCCGTAGGAGATGGTGCCCAGCCACACCAGCGGGGGCCAGGCCAGCGCCCGTGCCACCGGCCCGCTCTGGTGCAGCGCGACCGGCGCGATGACCGCGATCGCGGCGACGGCGACGATCGTGAGCAGGCCACCACGGAACTCCGCGGCCGTGCCGGTGGCACGGTGGGCCGCCAGCCCCAGCACGGTCAGCCCGGCCACCGGCAGCAGTCGGGCGATCCAGCGGCCCCGGCTGGTCCGCACCACCGACCAGCCGGCCGTCAGCGCCGGCCAGTCCCCCACCAGCAGCGCCGCGGCCGCGGCGCCGATCAGCAGCGCCTGTGCACGGGTGTCGGTGCCGAAATAGACGCGGTCGCGGGTGGCGTCCGAGGCCAGTACCTCGGCGGCCGTCGCCGACGCCGCCGCACCCGCACTGGCCAGCAGGAAGACGGTCAGTCGCACCCCGCCGACGGTGGCCCACCCGCCGCGGCGCCGGGCGCGGGCGGCCAGCGCCACGGCGATCGCGATCAGCAGCAGCGGCCATAAGAAGTAGTACTGCTCCTCGACCCCCAGCGACCAGGTGTGCTGCAGTGGGGATGGGGTGCCGGCTTCGGTGAAGTAGTCGGTGTGCTGGGCGACGAACCGCCAGTTGGCCATCCAGAAGAACGCAGCGATCGCGTCCTCACGCAGGCCCACCACCGCCTGCGACGGCAGGAGTTCGTGGGCGATCGCGACGGTCAGCACCATCAACACCAGGGCGGGCAGCAGCCGGCGGCCGCGGCGGATCCAGAATCCGCCGAGGTCGATCCGGCCGGTCCGGCCCAGCTCGTCGATCAGCAGCGACGTGATCAGGAACCCGCTCAGCACGAAGAACAGGTCCACGCCGATGAACCCGCCCGACAGGCCGGGGATGCCGCCATGGTCGGCCAGCACCAACGCGACGGCGACCGCGCGCAGGCCGTCCAGGGCGTGAATGCCCGGCCGTCGCCGCTCCCGCCGGATCCGGTCCGCGCCGCGCGCGGTAGTCAACCGGGCGGCACGCGGGGCCGGCGCAACCCAACGGGATTTGCCCGAGGTGCGCATCGAAGTGGCCCGGCGAGTCCGGTTCCCGGCCGGTCGACTCATGTCATCCTGGTCGCCGTTGGCGCCGATTGGTCGATCCTCTCGCTGGTGGACCAACGAAAGCTTAGGGGGCGCGCCGGCGTCCCAGCGGGATGACACGCTCGGTGTCAGGAGACCAATTCGGCAGTGCGCCACCAGATCAACGCGACGAACAGCGCCAGCAGCGCGAGGCTGACCCCGGCCTGAACCCGGATCCAGATCGCCGGCGGCGGATAGACGTAGGCGCACGCCACCAGCAACCCGGTGATCAGCCCGCCCAGGTGACCCTGCCAGCTGATCTGCGGGATGGTGAAGGTGAAAATCAGGTTGACGACGATCACCGCGCCCACCCAGCCGACGTCCACGTTCAGCCGGCGTCCCACGATCAACGTCGCGCCGAACAGACCGAAGACGGCGCCGGACGCCCCGGCGGTGGCAGTGTTCAGCGGCGCCAGCAGATAGACCGCAACCGAGCCGCCCAGCGCGCTGAGCAGGTACAACGTGATGAACCGTGGCTTGCCGAGCATCCATTCCAGCTGCGGTCCCACCACGTACAGCGCCCACATGTTGAGCAGCAGATGCATCGGCCCGTAGTGCAGGAACGCCGAAGTCAGCAGGCGGTAGAACTGCCCGTCGGCCACCGCCCGCGGCGCAAGCACCAAGTCAGACTCCAGATGCGCGAGCGACATCTGCCCAACGAATGCCAGCACGCTCAGCGCGATCAGCCCGTAGGTGATCAGCGGCACCCCCGAGGCAGCGCGGACCAGCGGGTTCGGCCGGCGCACCCGGACGGTTCCTGCCTGCGCGCAGTCCACGCAGTGCTGGCCGACGGCGGCACCGCGCACGCAGTCCGTGCAGATGTAGCGCTCACACCGCGAGCAGCGCAGCGCGGTGGCCCGGTCGGGGTGCCGGTAGCAGGCGGTCATGGTTACACCTTCTCAAATACCTGCCGGTAGATTTCACGCTGTGGCCCCTACCGCATCGCGCAAACCGTTCAATGACGTCGTCACCCGGTTCTGGAGTTTGGCCGCCCCGGCCTATGACGCCCGCTACCTGCAACGCCTGGTCTATCGTCCGGCGCAGGACGAGCTGATCGCCGCACTGCGTGCCCATCAGCCGGCCCGGGTAGCCGACATCGCCTGCGGCACCGGCATACTGGCCGACCGCATCGAACGCGAGTTGTCGCCCGAGGCGGTCTACGGGGTGGATATGTCCGCCGGCATGCTCAGTGAGGCCAGGGAGCGCTCGTCGCGGGTGCAGTGGCTGACCGGGCCGGCAGAACAGCTGCCTTTCGAAGACGGTGCGCTCGACGCGGTGGTCACCAGCTCGGCGTTTCACTTCTTCAATCAGCCGGCGGCACTGCGGGAGTTCTACCGGGTGTTGGCGCCGGGCGGGATGGCGGGGGTCACCGCGATGAGCCCCCGGCTGCCCGATCCGCTCAAGCAGCTGGGAATCCGGTGGAATCCGGCTCAGCAGCCGACGCCGAGCGAGATGCGCAAACTGTTCACCGACGCCGGATTCACCATCGCCGAGCAGCATCGGGTCGCGCGGCCGACCTGGACGCTTATCGTCTCGGACCTGATCACGGTGGGAGTCAAGCCGTAGCGCCGGTACCTTCGATGGGTATGAGCGCTAACAAGCCGTCCGGGAAGGCGGCGGCCGGGCTGGCTGTCGCCCTGATGGGTTGGGTCACCGCCACCGGGATCGCTGGGGCCGACCCGGCTCCCCCACCCCCGCCGGCACCCAAGCACGTGATCGACACCGACGGGACCTTCGCGGTGGGAACCGACATTCTGCCGGGCACCTACCGCTCCGAGGGCCCGCGTGACGGGGCAGCCTGCTACTGGCGGCGGATCAGCGGCGGCAAGACCGTCGACAGCGCCATGACCAAGAAGCCGCAGGTGGTACTCATCGAACCGGGCGACACCGCGTTCCGGACCGACCGCTGTCAGACCTGGCAGCTGACCGAGTGCCCACCCACCTGCGCGCCGGCACCCCAGCAGCCGGCTGGCCTGCCGGACGTGCTGAAGGGTTTCGTGCCGCAGGCCCAGCCGCCGGCCTCCCCTCCCGCTCCCAGCGGCGGGTAGGCAGCCCGGGTCGGCGGTCGGCTCAGACGCGTTCCGCCTCGGCCAGCAACATGGTCGAGCCGTCGATCAGGGTTCGGATCACCTCGTCGGTACTGAAGTCACTGAGCCACAGGCTCGGGGCGTCGCTGCGGTGCAGCATCGCCACGCCGTGCAATGCCACCGACAACGCGGCGGCGATCCGGTCGGAGTCGGGATCGGAGGCATCATCCAGCGCCTCCCCCCGGCAGGCCAGCAATCCCCTGGTCACCACGGCGAGTGCTCGGCGCGCCGCCGGCGGGATCTGGCCTTTCTGGGTCATCAGGGCGTAACGCATCGGGTACCGCTGCGCGAATGACACATACACCCGGCAGCCGATCAGCACACGCTCCCGCGGGTCGGTGGCCTGCTGGACATGCTCGGCGATCTCCTCGGAGACCTGCACCCAACTCGCCTCGGCGACGGCCTCGAGCACCCGCTCCAGATCGGCGAAGTGCGGATACACCGACGGCGCCGCGATGCCGGCCTCGCGGGCGATGCCCCGCAGCGACACCTCGGCCTCACTGTCCGAGCCGTCCACGACCCGGACGGCCGCAGCCAGGATTTCGTCGCGCAGCAGCGCGCCGTGACCGCGCAGATTGCGCCGACGAATGGGACCTGGCACGCCCGTGATCCTAACGGTCCGTTAGTTTGCTGGCTTGAAATTCTGAATAACATCCCGTAGCTAAGTGTGAACTGGCGAAATTTAACCTTAAAATTGTTAGCTTATGCCTGTAAGGCCCCCGCGCTGCGGCCCCTTGCCCTGGGACGCTCGAGCGAACGTGAAGCTGGCCTCGCACTGGGGGGCGAACGTGAAGGCAACTTCACGCTCGGCGGTATCGTCCCTTGCGATGCAGGGAGGCTGCCATGCTTGACGCCATCTATCGGGCCGCGCACGACCGGATCGCCACGCTCGCCGGCGAACTCACCGACGACCAGTTGCGCATCCCGGTTCCGGCCACACCCGGCTGGTCGGTGCACGAGGTGCTGGCCCACCTGGTCGGCGGCGCCGCCGACGTCCTGGCGCAGCGCCTCGACGGCGTGCCGGGCGACTCGTGGACGGCGCGGCACGTCGCCGAACGCCGGCACCGCCCGGTCGCCGAGCTTCTCGATGAGTGGCAGAACGCGTCCCCGGCGGTCGAGTCGAGCCTGCCGGAAAAGCACACCGGCCCGAACCTCGCCGCCGACGTGATCTGCCACGAGGCCGACCTGCGCGAGGCGCTGGGCCTGTCGCGGACCGACCGCGAGCACTGGCAGCCGTTCCTGGACGTGATGGGCTACTACCCCGGCCGGCGCCTGCGTGACACCGGGACCCTGGTGATCAGCGACGAGCTGGGGCAGCAATGGCGTTGCGGCTCCGGCGAATCCGTCACGGAGCTGCGAGCCGACGGCTACGAGTTGCTGCGCGGGGTGTTCAGCCGGCGTTCTCGTCGCCAGATCGCCGCATGGGACTGGTCACCCGAACCGTCCGCGCAGCTGGTCGACGGCTTCGGCGCCTTCGGCCCCCGCGATGACGACCAGCCGATCCCGGCCGCCTGACCTCACGCGGCGCAGGAGGTCAGCCGCGGCGGGGAGAACGCCACCGAGCCGACACCGCCGTCCACCGCGCCGTTGTTGGCGAGATTCATCGTCGTGACATAGGTGCAGGTTTGAATCTCGGTGAACATATTGAGGTAGACGACGTTGTAGGTGTAGGCGAACGAGCGGACCAGCTGCCCCACCTCCCACGGCACATCCAGAACGAACTCGAGCGAGGAATCGGCTCGCACCCAGATCGCCCGCGCACCGTTCTCACCGATCGACGGCGCCACGGAGAACGAGTCGCCGTTCCGCTTGGTGCCGGCGATGCTGAGGCTGTCGATGCGGTAGCCGGTGGCGGTCGTGGGCACCGGATGCCCCGGCTGGATCCTGGTGGTGAACAGGATGGAGTACTTGGTGCCGCCCCCGACGGCCCTGGTCGTGGAGAAGCTGGTCCAGCTGAACTCCTCCGGCAGCTCCACAGCGCAGTTGTCGATCACGTCGTGTGGATCGCCGCAGTTTCGCGAGCCGGTCGGCGCCGCCAGCGCACGCGGACCGGCGAACGCGACACCGAGGGCCGGCACCGACCAGGCGATGCCGCGCATGAAGGTGCGCCGCGACACCGCCGTTCCCGCACCGTCCGTCATAGGCCGAGGGTACTGGCCACGGCCGGATCAGTTGTTTCGCCAGCACGGGGAATGCCATGCTCGCTTAGTGGTGTGGGACCGGTTGGCTGCCGCCGTAACCGGGCGCCGCTCCTGGCGGGTGGCCCTGGCACCGATCCTGGTCGGTGTCGCGCTGATGATCCTCAGCGGAGACAACGCTTCGGCGACCCAGTCGCCGGATGCGCTGCCGAGCAACTCCGAGTCCGCCCGCGCCGCCGCAGCGCTGTCCACATTCGCCGATGGGGATCATGCATCCGCCCTGGCCGTCGTCACCCGCACGGACGGGCAGGCTCTGACCGCCCATGACGTCGCCGCGGTGGAGCAGGCCCGCGATCAGATGATGCGGGTACCGCAGGTGCTCACCGGCCGACCACCGCCGGTGCTGTTGTCCGCCGACGGCAAGGCGGCCATGGCCGCGCTGCCGCTGAGCGCCCGGCTGTCCGGCTTCGAGCTCAACGACACGGTCAAAGCCCTGCGGGCCGCCGCCGCAGCCGGCCGGCCTCCCACGCTGTCCACGCATGTCACCGGCGGGCCGGCGTTCGGTGCCGACATCGCCGATGCCTTCACCGGCGCCAACGTCACGCTGCTGATGGTGACGGCGTTGGTGGTGGCTCTGCTGCTGATCGTCACCTACCGTTCGCCGGTGCTGTGGCTGGTGCCGCTGATCGTGATCGGGATCGCAGACCGGGTGGCCACCGTGGTGGGTTTCGATATCGCGCACGCCGCGGGGGTGACGATCGACGGCTCCACCTCGGGCATCACCAGCGTTCTGGTGTTCGGGGCCGGCACCAACTACGCGCTGCTGCTGATCTCGCGCTACCGCGAGGAACTGCGCATCGATTCCGATCACCGCGCCGCGCTGCACCGCGCGGTGGCCGCCGCCGCGCCGGCGATCCTGGCCAGCAATGCCACCGTGGTGCTGGCCCTGCTGACCCTGGCGTTGGCGGTCACCCCGAGCACGCGCAGTCTGGGCCTCTGCGCCAGTTGCGGCCTGGTGGTTGCCGCTGTGTTCGTCCTGTTGGTGTTGCCCCCGTCGCTGGCGTTGTGCGGCCGGAACGTGTTCTGGCCGTTCATCCCCCGGGTTACGGGTGCCTCAGCGGCGACGACCGGTCCCTGGCACCGAGTCGCCGATGCCGTGTCCCGTCGACCGGCACTGGTGTGCACCGCAGCGGTCGGCCTGCTGGCGGTATCGGGCGCCGGCCTGCTGGGCACGGGAATCGGGTTGTCACAGACGGAGCAGTTCCGGCTGCGGGCGGACTCGGTGGCCGGATTCGACGAACTTGCCGCACACTTTCCCGGTGGTGCCGCCGGACCGGCCGTCGTGATCGGCTCCACTGCCAAGGCGCAGCAGGTCGAGCGGGCGATCACCGTGGTGCCCGGGGTCGTCGCGGCGATTCCAGCGGGTGTGTCGGAGACCGGGCGGACGAAGTGGTCGGTGGTGCTCGACGCGGCCCCAGCCACCGACCGAGCGTTCACCATCATTGCCGGACTTCGGGATTCGGTCGGTGAGGTGGATGACAGGGCGCTGGTGGGCGGCGCCGACGCGCAGGGCCTCGATATCCGCGACGGCGCCGCGCGCGATCGGACGGTGCTGATCCCGTTGATCCTGTCGGTGGTGCTGGCGGTGCTGTTCGTGCTGCTGCGCTCGGTGGTGGCACCGCCGGTCCTGGTGGCGGCGACGGTGCTCAGCGCGCTGGCCGCGCTCGGCTTGGGCGGCTGGGCCAGCGCGCACGTCTTCGGATTCCCGGCACTGGACGTCAGCACCCCGTTGTTCGCGTTCCTGTTCCTGGTCGCGCTGGGCGTGGACTACACCATCTTCCTGGTGACCCGGGCCCGCGAGGAAACCCCCGAACACGGCACCCGGGCCGGCATGGTGCGGGCGGTGTCGGCCACCGGTGGGGTGATCACCAGTGCCGGCGTCGTGCTGGCGGCGGTGTTCTGCGTTCTCGGGGTGCTGCCGCTGATCGTGCTGACGCAGCTGGGTGTCATCGTCGGGCTCGGAATTCTGCTCGACACGTTCGTCGTTCGCACGCTGGTGATTCCGGCGTTGTTCTCGCTGATCGGCGACCGGGTCTGGTGGCCCGGCTTCCCGCGCCGAAGTGGCGAGGCGATCACCCCATCGCGGTGAGCCGACGTAGATTGGTGCCCGTGCCCGAGTTCAGTGCGATCAGCCGCCGGCAGTGCTGAACATGCCGCAGGACAGCGCCGCGGCGCGCCAGGGCCGAGGCCGCTGATGCGCACCCGCGGCTGGGGCGGCGATGTGCCCGCCAGCGATGAGGAGGCGGTGACGCGCATCCTGGCGGCGACCCGGCGCACCATCGACGAACGCGGTGAACAGACCAGCATCGCCGACGTCGCCCGCACCCTCGGCGTCACCCGGCAGACCGTCTACCGCTACTTCCCCAGCACCGAGGAGTTGCTGTCGGCCACCGCCGCCGACGGCGCCGGCGCCTTCCTGGATCAACTCGCCGAGGCCCTGGCCGGAATCACCGACCCCGGCGAAGCGGTCGCCGAGGGTGTCGCGCTCACCCTGGAGCGGCTCCCGAACGATCCCTATCTCGGTCTGCTGTTGCGCACCCAGCAGGCCAGCGCCTTTGCCGTCACGGTCACGACCGACACCGGCCGCACCTTCGGGCATTCCCTTCTCGACCGCCTGGATGTGGACTGGACCGGGTTCGACGATCAGTCCATCGACGACATCATCGAGATGGTGCTGCGCACGTTGCAGTCCTTCATCCTGGCCCCCCTGCCCGCCCCGGGTGATGAGTTGCGGCGCCTGCTGAGCCGCTGGATCTCCCCGGCGGTGATCGCGGCGCGCGACGCTACGAAGGTTCGCGCGTCAGCACGTAGGTGACGCCGGTGAGCTCTTCGGCGACCTTCCAGAGCCGCTGCTGCGCGTCGACGTCCTGGGCTCGGCCGGCGGCCCGTACCAGCACCGGCGGGCCGATCTGCTCGAAACGCCCGCCCGGACCGTAGAACTGGCCGCCCACGGCGGCCGGGTCGGTCGCGGCCCGCAGCATCGGCAGGGCGCCGGCGGCGGGGCCCTGGGTGAACCAGCCCGTCAAGTAGCGGGCCCGGCGGTTGAACACCCAGCGGACCGCCCCGGACTGCTCGCGCAGTATCGAGGTCCGGGTGCCCCCGGGGTGTGCCGCCAACGAGATCGTCGGGCTGCCAACCGATTCCAGCCGTCGCTGCAGTTCGTAGCAGGCCATCAGCTGGGCGAGCTTGGACTGCGTGTAGGCCGCCCCGGCAGTAAACGACCCCTCCAACGTCAGATCGTCGAACGCGATCCGGCCGCTACGGTGGGTCTTGCTGCTGACCGCGATGATCCGTCCCACATCAGAAGCGAGCACGCGATCCAGCAGCAGTCCGGTCAGCGCGAACGGCCCGAGGAAGTTGGTCCCGAAGTCTCCCTCGAACCCGTCGACGGTCAACTGCCGGGTCTGGTGCATGACACCGGCGTTGTTGACCAGGATGTCGATGACCGGATAGCCGGCCCGCAGCTCATCCGCGCAAGCCCGCACCGACGCCAGATCACTGACATCCAGCTGCACCACGTCGATGTGCGCGGCCGGAGCCGACCGGAGGATGTCGTGGCGGGCCGCGGCGGCCGCTTCGGTGTTGCGGCAGGCCAGCACGACGGTGGCTCCCAGGGTCGCCAACCCGCGAGCGACTTCCAGACCGACCCCGGTGTTGGCCCCGGTCACCACGGCTGTCCGGCCGGCCTGGGGCGCACCCTGCTCCAACGACCAGTTGGCCACGCCCATATCCGGGGCCGCCTTAGCCGCGTCCGGACGTCGCGAAACGCTTGTCGGTGTAGCGGCGCAGATTGGACAGGAAGCGGCGAAACCCCAGATTCATCAGCGGGCCGCTGATCGGGGAGAACCACTGCGCCGGGCCGGTCAGCTTATTGGCGAGGGTCCAGGTGAGCCGGCAGCCCTGCGGCGTGGGCTCGATGATGTAATCCTCGACAAACACCGCCAGCGCCGAGGTCGAGCTCGCGTTGAAGCGAAAGGCCATGTGCCGACCGGGTTCCCAGGCCAGGAACTCCTCATCGCCGATGATTCCACCGCGCATGTCCACCACCCGGGTGGTGCCGACCCCGTGTGGTTCGGGGCTGGTCCAGGTCACGTTGGTGATGACACTGGCCCAGTGCGGCCAGGCTTCGGCGTCGGCCAGCACCTCCCAGATCTGATCGGGTGTCACGGCGAGATCGACACTGTTGCTGAACCGCTGCGGCGCCCGCTCCAGAAAATCGAGGTCGACCTTCTCGCAGGGATACATCCGAGACACTTGCTGGTTCCTTTCCCGAGCTAGCGCGCCCCGCGCACCAGGCGCCCCGGGCGCGCGCCGGTGTCGACGCCGTCGCGGCGGGTCACGGCACCGCTGACGATGGTGGCAACATACCCGCTCGCCCCCTGCAGCAGCCGTCGACCGCCGGCCGGCAGGTCGTAGGCCATCCGGGCCGGGCGCAGGGTCAGCGCGTCCATGTCGATCACGTTGAGGTCGGCCTTCTTGCCGACCTCGATGACACCGCGGTCATTCAGGCCGAACAGCTGCGCGGTGTCGCGGCACTGCTTGCGCACCACGTATTCCAGGGGCAGCTTGTCCCCGCGATGCCGGTCACGCGCCCAGTGCGTGAGCAGGTAGGTGGGATAGGAGGCGTCGCAGATCATTCCGCAGTGCGCGCCGCCATCGGAGAGCCCCAGGACCCCGGCGGGGTGGGTGAGCATCTCGCGGATCGCATCATGGTTGCCGTCGGCATAGTTGAAGAACGGCAGCATCAGCATCGCGCCGGCGTCGGCCTCCAACATCAGGTCATACAGCGTCGCCAGCGGATCCTCCCCGCGCTGGGCGGCGATCGCCGCCACCGAGCGCTCCGGGGTGGGCTCATAGTCCGGCGGATCACCCAAGTCGTAGATCCGGTGCAGCGAGTGCTGCACCAACGCGAACATCGCGTCGAACTGCACGGCGGGATCGGGAGGCAGGTCGTCCTCGGACAGGATCGCGGCCTTGACCGCCGGGTCGGCAAGCCGCTGTGCGAGTTCCTCGCGGCCACATTCGGCCTTCAGCCGGCGGTAGGTCGGCCGGTGGGTGAACGCGTGATGGCCGGGGAATCCGAGCAGCATCCCGAACGGGCGAGCAGCGATCTGCGGATACAGCGCACTGCCGGCCTGGTGGGCGGCCGCGGAGATGTCGAGCTGCTCGCGCCACAGGTTCGGGTCGGCGTCGACCTGGATCAGCGCGAAGGACAGCGGGCGATCGATCTCGGCGCCCAGCCGCTGCATCCATTCCAGCTCCTTCTTCGGTGCGACGATGTCCTCACCGGCCGCCCCCTGCGGAGCCAGCTCGAACACCGCCTGTCCGCCGGCCGCCATGGCCCGGCCCAGCCCGAACAGTTCGCTCTCGGCGGCGAAGGTGCCCGGTACCGGCTCACCGTCCATGGCCCGGTGCGCCAAGGTGCGTGAGGTCGAAAAGCCAAGCGCCCCGGCCTCGACAGCCTCCTGCACCAGCCGGCTCATCGCCGCGATGTCGTCCGGGGTGGCCGGTTCGTTGCGGGCGCCGCGGTCTCCCATGGCGTAGGCGCGAATCGCCCCGTGTGCGACCTGGCTGCCGATGTCGATGGCGAAGCTCTGAGCATCCAGTGCGTCGAGGTAATCGGGGTAGCTCTCCCATCCCCAGGTGATGCCTTCGGTCAGAGCGGTGCCGGGGATGTCCTCGACCCCCTCCATCAGCTTGATCAGCCACTCCTCGCGTCCCGGCCGGACCGGGGCGAATCCCACTCCGCAGTTGCCGGTGACCACCGTCGTCACCCCGTGGCCACTGGAGGGCTCCAGCAGGCTGTCCCAGCTCACCTGCCCGTCGTAGTGGGTGTGGATGTCGACGAACCCGGGCGCGACGACCCGACCGGTGGCGTCGATCGTTTCGGCGGCCGCACCGCCCAGACCCGGATCATCGGTTCCGGTGCGGCGGTGAACCGTCACGATCTGTCCGTCCCGGACTCCGACGTCGGCGAGGTAACGGTCGGCTCCGGTTCCGTCGACGACGGTGCCACCGGTGATCTTGAGGTCATACACGGACGACTCCTTTGTTCTTGATCAATTTGTACACATCTCGATAATGTGTGCAAGTGCCCGGTGCCAAAGAGTCGACGACACTCCCACCGCCGCTGCTCGTGGCCGCCACCGAAACGCTGCGTCATCTCGGTCCCCGCCGCTTCAGCCTCACGGCGGTGGCCGAAGCGGCGGGGGTGTCACGCGGCACGGTTCACAACGTCTTCGGAACGCGCGATGACGCCATAGCTGCGGCGCTTGATCATCTGTCCGCGGCGTTCATCGAGACCATGGCGGTCGAGGTGAACCAACTGGACACCCTGGCCGAGCAGGTGGCGGCCGCGGCGGTGCTGATCTCGGCGCACCGCCGCCGCTCTGCGGCAGAGCCGCGCGCGATCAATCAGAGCGTTCTGGTGCTGCTGCTGGAACACGGCGGTGACGAGCTGATGCGTCGCTCCGTCGAACTGTGGACGCCGCTGGTGCGCGCTGCGCAGCGCCGCGGCGAAGTCGGCAACACCCTAGATGCGGGCCGCGCCGGTGAGTGGATCGTGCGCATGCTGTTCAGCTTCGAACTGCTGCCGCCGATGCGGGTGAATCTGGATAGCCCACGTGCCGTGCGCCGCTTTGTCTGCGATCACATCATCGCCGGTCTGACTGGAGGCCACCGTGACCAATCGGCTTGAACCCCTGCTGCTTCGGGTCGCCGAGGCCGACCTCGACGATCTGCGTCATCGGCTCGGCAATACCCGCTGGCCGGCCGAGATCGACGGCGCCAACTGGGATTACGGCACCAACCAGCAGTATCTGAAGACCGTGGTGGACCACTGGTTGCACCGTTACGATTGGCGCCGCGTCGAATCCGAGGTCAACGCGACCGGCTCGTTCGTCACCGAAGCCGCCGGGCAGCGGGTGCACTTCCTGCATGTGCGCTCATCTGACCCGGACGCGATACCCCTGGTGATCACCCACGGCTGGCCCGGCTCGATAGTCGAGTTCCTCGATGTGATTCCAGCGCTGCGCCAGCGATTTCATGTCGTGGCCATATCGATGCCCGGGTACGGATTCTCCGGACCCACCCGCCGGGCCGGTGTTGACGTCGCGGTTGTGGCGGCCGCGGCCGACGACGTGATGGGGCAGCTGGGGTATGAGCGATACGTCGCCCAGGGCGGCGATTGGGGCGCGCTGGTCACTCGTCATCTCGGCGAACACTACGCCGGACGCGTCGCGGCCATTCACACCAACATGTGCTTCGCGCCGCCCGATCGCGACAACCCCGAGCTGGTGGCCGCCGTGACACCGGACGAGCAGGCGGCCATCATCGCCTCGGTGCAACGCACCGCCGACGGCACGGCCTACCTGAATCAGCAAGCCACTCGGCCGCATTCGCTGGGTTTCGGGCTCGACGACTCGCCGGTGGGTCTGGCCGGCTGGATTCTGGAGAAGTTCCACGCCTGGTGCGACACCCGAGACGGCATGCCGATCAGCACCGATCGGCTCATCGACAACCTGATGTTCTACTGGCTGACGGTGACCGCGACCTCGGCGGCGCGGCTGTACTGCGAATCCGCCCGGGCGGACACCGGCGCGCTCAGCAAGTGGACCGGCCATGTCGGGGTACCCACCGGCTACGCGGTCTACCCGTATGAGCTGCTACAGACACCGCGGGCGTGGGCTGCCAACCGGTACAACCTCGTTCACTACAGCGTCAAGGACCGCGGCGGGCACTTCGCCGCGTTCGAACAACCCGCGATCTTTGCCGCCGACCTTGCGGCATTCGCGGATGTCCTGGTGCAGCAGCGAGTGTTCTAAGGAGGGGATCGGGCACGCGGACTACCTGCCCAGCGCGGGCAGCACCACTGTGTCGATGACCTGTCGGACGAAGCCGGCATCCAGCGTCTGGCCGCGGATGACCTGCAACAAGCCCATGGCCAGGACGACGTCGGCGACCATCGACCAGTCCTTATCGGCGTCGATCTCACCGCGCGCCGCGGCCTGCGCCAAGATCTTCGCGACCAGCCCCTTGCCTTTGACCAGCACGAGGTCATCGACGGCGGCCGCCAGATCGGGCTCGTGGACGGCCTCCAAGGCGACCCGCAGCACCAGGTCGTTGGGGACGGGGTCATCATCGATGCGCCCCAGTTGTTCGATCAGGGCATCGAGGTCACCGACCAAGCTGCCGGTGTTCGGGGCCTGCCTGGAGAGCAGATCGGGTCGCCAGTAGATGAGTGCGTCGGTGACCAGCGCCGCCTTCGACGCCCAGCGGCGGTAGATGGCGGCCTTTCCGACGCCGGCTCGCGCGGCGATGTCGTTCATATTCGCTGCGTCGTAGCCCTTTTCCGAGACGACGGCCAGGGCGGCGTCCAGGATCGCGGGATCACGGCTTCTGTCCAGCCGACCATCGGTGCGCTGACGCAGTCGCGATTCCATCTCGGTCATACCGTCGTGGGCTGCGGGATCGGGGCGGTCTCGACGGCCGGTTCGGGTTGCGGGCGGTCCCTCATCCGGAAGGTGTTCAGCGGCCACCAGAACCACCGGCCCAGCGCCGCGGCGATCGAGGGGGTCATGAAGGCCCGCACGATGAACGTGTCGACCAACAGGCCCAGCGCGATCGCGGTGCCCAACTGGCCGATCACCCGCAGGTCGCTGACCATCATCGAGGCCATGGTCGCGGCGAACACCAGCCCGGCTGCGGTGACCACCCGGCCGGAGGCGCCCATGCCCCGGATGATGCCGGTGTTGAGACCGGCCGGGATCTCCTCCTTCAGGCGGGAAACCAGCAAGAGGTTGTAGTCCGATCCCACCGCCAGCAGGATGATGACCGTCAGTGGCAGCACGATCCATTGCAGTCCCAGGCCGAGGATGTCCTGCCAGAGCAGCACCGACAACCCGCACGCCGTGCCCAGTGAGGCCAGTACCGTGCCGACGATCACCAGGGACGCCACCAGGCTGCGGGTGATCACCAGCATGATCGCGAAGATCAATATCAGGGTGGCGATACCGGCGATGGTCAGGTCGATCTTCACGCCGTCCTGCATATCGCTGTACATCGACGCGGTGCCGGCCAGCGACACCTCCGAGCCTTCCAGCGGGGTTCCCTTGATGGCGTCCGCGACGGCTTCTCTGATGCCCTGGACATGCTTGATTCCCTCGACCGAGGCGGGGTCGCCCTGGTGGGTGATGATGAATCGCACGGCCTTGCCGTCGGGTGAGACGAACATCTTCAGGCCCCGCTTGAAGTCGGGGTTGTCGAACACTTCCGGCGGAAGGTAAAAGGAGTCATCGTTTTTGGCTTCGTCGAAGAACTTGCCCATCAGGGTCGATCCTTCGGCGCCCTCCTGCAGATGCCGCTGAATACCGGACATCGCACTGTGGGTCGCCAGCATGAAGCTGCGCATGTTCTTCATCGACTCGATCTGCTTCGGCAGATCCGCCAGCATCTGCGGCATCAACATGTCCAGCCGGTCGACGTCTTTGACCGTGGCACCCATGTCGTCGGTCATGGTGTCGACGTCGTCGAGCATGTCGAACATCGACCGCATCGCCGTGCAGATGGGGATGTCGAAACAGTGCGGTTCCCAGTAGAAGTAGCTCCGCAGCGGCCGGAAGAAGTCGTCGAAGTCCGAGACGTGTTGGCGCACAGTCTCGATGTCGTCTTTCAGCACATGCATGTCCGCGGTCATGTCGTGGGTGGTGTCGGTGACCTGCTCCATGACGCCGTACATGTGTTCCAACACCGCCACAGTCCGACCCATCTCGTCGGCCTGCTCGAGCATCGACGCCATGCTGTCGTTCATGAACTTCGCGGTCTGAAGCTGCCCGGAGCTCTGCATGGCGATCACGAAGGGAATGGAGCTGTGCTCGATCGGCGCTCCCAGGGGACGGGTGATGGTCTGCACCCGGCCGATACCGCGCTCATGGAATACGCTCTTGGCGATCCGGTCGATGACCAGCATGTCCGCGGGGTTGCGCAGATCATGGTCGGCTTCGACCATCAGCAGCTCGGGGTTCATCCGCGCCTGCGAGAAGTGCCGTTCGGCCGCGGTCTGCGCGACGTTCGCGGGAATGTCCTCCGGGGTGAACTTCCGGTCGTTGTAGTTCGGGACATAGGTTGCCAGGCTGACGAAACCGATCACCGCGATAAAGGTCGTGACGACGATGATGGGTTTCGGCCACCGCGTCACGGCTGTGCCGATGATGCGCCAGCCCCGTTCTGAGACTTCGCGTTTGGGATCGAAGATCCCGAACTTGGACGCCACCACCAACACCGCCGGGGCCAGGGTCAGGCCTGCCACCATGGTCGCGATCAGGGCGATGGCGCAGGGCACCCCCATCGTCTGGAAGTACGGCAGCTTGGTGGCGGTCAGGCACAGGCAGGCGCCGACGATCGTCAGGCCCGAACCCACGATCACGTGCACCACACCGTTGTAGGCGGTGTAGAACGCCTCTTCGCGATCCTGGCCGCGGGACCGGGCTTCGTGATAGCGGCCCAGCAGGAAGATGAAGTAGTCGGTCCCCGCGGCGATGGTCAGCATCGTGACCATGCTGACGGCGTACGGGGTGAGCCCGATGATGTCCAGATGCCCGGCGGTGGCCACGATGCCTTCGGAGGCGTAGAGCTCGAAGCGCACCAGGATCAGAGCGACGATCGCCGACCGCAGCGAGCGGTAGATGGCGAGCAGCATCAGGAAGATGACGCCGATGGTGACCGCCGTCATGAGTTCCATGCTGTTGTGGGCCGCGATCAAGGTGTCGGTGTTGAGCACGGTGTTGCCCGCGACATGTGCCTGCACGCCGGGCGGGGCGGGCACCGATTCGACGATCTTGCGGACCGCCGCGACCGACTGGTGACTGGGCGTGGTGCCCTGCGCTCCGTCGAGGAAGACCTGCACATAGGCGGCCTTGCCGTCCGGGCTCTGGGAACCGGCGGCGGTCAGCGGGTCACTCCAGAAATCCTGGGCGAACTGCACATGCTTGTCGGCTACGAGTTTGGCGAGGATCTTGTCGTAGTACTCGTGCGCACTGTCGCCGAGCTTGTCGTCGCCCTCGATGACGACCATCGCCGAGGAGTCGGTGTTGAACTCTTCGAACTTGTGCCCGATGTTCATCATGTCCTTGAACGCCGGTGCATCCATCGGGGTCATCGGCACCGAGTGCTTGCCGGCCACCTCTCCGAGCGGCGGGGTGAACACGGTGGTGCAGAACGCGATGAGCAGCCAGAGTCCGATGATGGGCACGGCCAGGACCCACAGCAGCCGGGCGAAGCGGGAGCGCTGAGGGTGCGCAAGCTGTTTGCTCATACGGATTTCACCAGGCAGTAGATGAAGGGCTTGTACTCGTCGATGCTGCGGTCGTCCCGGACGTCGTCGTCGACGATGATGCGGCACCGCAGCTGCCGCATTCCCGCGTCGCCCTGGGCGACGATGTTGGCCGACATCGACGGCAGCGTCGTGACGATGGTGTGCGACCACGGCAGCGGAGCATCTTCGACGAGGTGCGGCTGGCCGTTCTCGTCGAGGAAGTTGACGCTGACGGTGCCACCCGCAGGTGCCGTCAGCTCGTAGGTGATGTGTTTGGGGTTGAAGGGTTTGGTGTCGTCGGCGTTCGCGTCGGAGGCCGCTATTCGCGCTCCCGCCCCGAAACTGTCACGCACCCGGACCACGACGTAGGCGCCCAGGGCGATCACGACCACAAGAAGCAGCGGTATCCAGAGCCTCTTGACCAGTCCGAACACGCACCGTCTCCTTAGCCTCCGGCTACCGCGAGGATGTGGGCCACCGCGCGGAAACGCCTCCGCCAACGGAACCCGAGTTCCGCGTAGGGCCGGACAGGACTGTACCGCATCGCGAGCCCGGCGCGGAAGGCTCGGCGGGTGGGGCGGTTTCGGGCGACCCCCGGCCGACGGCCGATGTGGCTAAGCTGAAAAGGCAACTGCCGGACGGGTTCTTGAGGTGAACAATGGGCAAGGTGCAACCCGACCTCGGCGAGGTCCAGGAAACCCTGCTGATCCCGCTGTACGGTCGCGCACGCGACAGCGCGAGCAGACATCCGATCCTGCATGACACGCGCGCCGCCGAACTGGTGGCGGACCTGGACTACGACTTCGGGCGTTTTCGTGGAGGTTCACTGCCGGGCTCGGTGCTGCGCACCGCGATCTTCGATGTCTGGGTCCGCCGTTTCCTTCGCGACCATCCCGGCGGCACGATCATCGAGATCGGCACGGGGCTCAACACTCGCTTCGAACGCGTCGACAACGGTCGGCTGCGCTGGTTCGACCTGGACCTACCGGACACCATCGAGCTGCGCAGGCGCTACTTCGCCGACACCGACCGTCGCACCATGCTGGCGGGCTCGGTGCTCGACACCGATTGGTTCGACGCCGTCGCCGCCGCCCCGGCCCCGTACCTGTTCGTCGCCGAGGCCGTCCTGCTGTACTTCCCCGAAGACCAAGTCCGCGGGGCCGTCGGTAATCTCACCGACCGCTTCGCGGGCTCGCAGCTCCTTATCGACACCGGAGGACACAAGATGATCGAGAACCAGCATCGCAACGGTGCGATGCGGGAGCTGACCGCCCGAATGCAGTGGATCTGCGACGACCCGCGCCGGCTGAACACCTGGGGAATGGAGCTGCTGGAAAGCCGCACCATGGCAACCCCGCAGCCCGAGCTGGCCACCGCACTGCCGTGGCGCTATCGCTACGGTCTGCCGGCGCTGGCACGGATTCTGCCCGCGTTCGTCAACGCCTACCGGTTCAATCTCTTCCGCCTGGGGAACGCCTCATGAGCACAGTCGCCCTCAGCACCGAGCTGCCGCTTTCAGCGCAACGCGCCGCGGCGCTGGCGCGCAAACCCGCCTTGATGCAGTTCGTTCTCGCCCCGGCCCTCCAGCTGCCCGGGCTGAAGGCCCCGGACCGCCTCGAGGCGGGTACCCGCGCGTCGGCACGACTGTGGTGGTTCGGCGTCATCCCCACCTGGACGCACCACCTGGAGATCAAGGAGCTCGATGAGCTGATGATCTACACCCACGAGCACGGCGGCCCGGTGCACACCTGGAACCACCGACTGACCTTCACCCCCATCGACGAGCACCGCTGCCGCTACACCGACGAGATCGAGACCGATGACGGCATCAAAGGCTGGGGCACGCGCCTGTTCATCCGGCTGATGTTCGCCCATCGACACCGCCGCTGGCACACCCTGGCCGCCATCCTCGAATAGGTCATGAGCACGATCGACGACGTCATCACCCTGGCGTCCCGTCACGGGCTGCACCTCGCCTCCAAGGGCGCCACGGTGAACGAGGCGGGCCTGGACTACCGGGTCGTCATGGCCTCCGACGAGCGCGGATGCCGCTGGGTGCTGCGGCTGCCGCGCCGCGACGACGTCTCCGCAGCCATGGCCGCCGAGGCCCGCATTCTCGACCTGGTCGGTCCGGTCCTCGCCACCGATGGCGTCGCGGTCCCCGACTGGCAGGTCCGTTCCACCGAGCTGGTCGCCTACCCGGCCCTGCCCGGCACGCCCGGCCTCACCCTGACCGACGGCGGCGAGCCGGTCTGGCACATCGACCCTGCCAGTCCCGACTACGCGGTCCGTCTCGGCCGCCTGCTGGCGCGCCTGCACTCCATTCGCCCCGAGCAGGCCGAGGCCGCCGGGGCGGACGTGCGCACCCCCGAGCAGGTCCGGCAGTCGTGGCGCGACGACATCAAGACGGTGCGCACGGAGTTCGCCGTCGCGCCCGAGCTATGCGAGGCCTGGGACGCCTGGCTGGCCGACGACACCTGCTGGCCCGATCAGACCGTGATGACGCACGGTGAGATCTACCCCGCCCACGTCCTGCTCGCCCAGGACGGCACCATCACCGGGGTGCTGGACTGGACCACCGCGCGGGTGGACGACCCCGCCCGCGACCTGGCCGCCCAGTACGGCGCTGCGGGCGAGGAGATGCTGCAGGTAACCCTGGAGGCCTACGCGCAGGCCGGCGGGCACGTGCACCCGGGCCTGGCGGCCCAGGCCCGGCGGCTGTGGGACGCCTCCCCGATCGGGTACGCACAGTACGCGCTGATCACCCGAGCGGAGGGCGATCTCGCGGCCGCCGCCGCGATGCTGAACCAGCCGGGCCAGGCGCCGGGGCTAGTGCCGACCCGGCACAGCTACTACACTTCGTCGTAGCATCTGCTCTGCAGCTCCGGGAGATCGCCCATGGACGTTGTCGACATATCGCGGTGGCAATTCGGGATCACCACCGTCTACCACTTCATT
This sequence comes from Mycolicibacter longobardus, assembly GCF_002102265.1. Taxonomy (GTDB): domain Bacteria; phylum Actinomycetota; class Actinomycetes; order Mycobacteriales; family Mycobacteriaceae; genus Mycobacterium; species Mycobacterium longobardum. The sequence continues at coordinate 141,115 of NZ_LQPG01000022.1, forward strand.
TTCGTGCCGCTGACCATCGGCTTGGCGCCGCTGGTCGCGGTCATGCAGACGGTGTGGGTGCTCACCGACAACGTCGCCTGGTACCGGCTCACCAAGTTCTTCGGCAAGCTGTTCCTGATCAACTTCGCCCTCGGGGTGGCGACCGGGATCGTGCAGGAGTTCCAGTTCGGGATGAACTGGAGCGCGTACTCGCGGTTCGTCGGCGACGTGTTCGGCGCGCCGTTGGCGATGGAGGGGCTGGCCGCCTTCTTCCTCGAATCGACCTTCATCGGCCTGTGGATCTTCGGCTGGGGCCGATTGCCGCGGGTGGTGCATCTGCTGTGCATCTGGGTCGTCGCCATCGCCACCAACGTGTCGGCGTTCTTCATCATCGCCGCCAATTCGTTCATGCAGCACCCGGTCGGCGCCCACTTCAATCCGGAGACCAATCGCGCCGAATTGGACAGCATCATGGCGCTGTTCACCAACAACACCGCCCAGGCCGCGCTGTCGCACGCGGTCACCGGCGCGTTCCTGACGGCCGGGACGTTCGTCGCCGGGGTGAGCGCCTGGTGGATGGTCCGGTCCAGGGACGCTGACGCGACCACGATGTATCGGCCGGCGGCCATTCTCGGGTGTTGGGTCACGCTGGTCGCAGCGGTCGGGCTGGTCTTCACCGGCGACGTGCAGGGCAAGCTGATGTTCGTCCAGCAGCCGATGAAGATGGCGTCGGCGGAATCGTTGTGCGACACCGCAACCGACCCGGACTTCTCGATCCTGACCGTCGGCCGGCAGAACAACTGCGACCATCTGACCCGGGTGATCGAGGTGCCCTACGTGCTGCCGTTCCTGGCTGAGGGCCGGTTCGACGGGGTTGAACTCGAGGGCGTCCGCGACATCCAGCAGCGCTACCAGCAGCAGTTCGGGCCCGGTGACTACCGGCCGAACCTGTTCGTCACGTATTGGTCGTTCCGCGCGATGATCGGCCTGCTGGTGGTCCCGGTGCTGTTCGCGATGGCCGCGCTGTGGCTCACCCGGGGCGGGCGGATCCCCAACCAGCGGTGGTTCTCCTGGTTTGCGCTGCTGAGCATTCCCACCCCGTTCCTGGCCAACAGCGCCGGCTGGGTGTTCACCGAGATGGGCCGCCAGCCCTGGGTCGTCGCCCCCAACCCGACCGGCGATCCCAACATCCGGTTGACCGTCGCCGAAGGGGTGTCGAGCAATTCCGTCGGCGTGGTTGTCACCTCCCTGGCGACGTTCACGCTGGTCTACGCGGTGCTGGCGGTCATCTGGTTCTGGCTGATCAAGCGCTACGTCGCCGAGGGCCCCCTGGAACACGACGCCGAACCCGCGCCACCGGCACCGCCCGGCGAGAGCGACGTGGCGCCGCTGTCATTCGCCTACTGACTCGACAAGGAGGTCATCGCGGTGGGACTGCAACAGCTGTGGTTTGTTCTGGTCGCGGTGCTGTTCCTCGGATTTTTCATCCTGGAGGGCTTCGACTTCGGGGTGGGGATGCTGATGGCGCCGTTCGGCTGGGTGAGTAAACCCGGTGGTTCAGCGAGCCTCGACGAAGGAGAGGCGAAGCTGGGACCACCGCATAAACTCGGTGGTTCAGCGAGCCTCGACGAAGGAGAGGCGAAGCTGGGACCACCGCATAAACCCCGTGACCCGGAAGCGCACCGGCGCGCGGCGCTGAACACCATCGGACCGGTCTGGGACGGCAACGAGGTCTGGTTGATCACCGCCGGCGGTGCGATGTTCGCGGCCTTCCCGGGCTGGTACGCCACCGTGTTCGAGACGCTGTACCTGCCGCTGCTGGCGATTCTGTTCGGCATGATCGTGCGCGCCGTCGCGATCGAGTGGCGCGGCAAGATCGACGATCCGAACTGGCGCCGGTGGGCGGACGCGGGCATCGCCGCCGGCTCCTGGCTGCCCGCAATCTTGTGGGGGGTGGCGTTCGCGGTTCTGGTCCGGGGCCTTCCGGTGGACGCCGACCAGCATGTCCGGCCGGCGTTCGGTGATGTGCTCAACGCCTACACCCTGCTGGGCGGGCTGGCCACCGGCGGGCTGTTCTTGTTCTACGGTGCGGTGTTCGTCGCTTTGAAGACCGCCGGCGCGATCCGGGACGACGCGCACCGCTTCGCCACCCGGCTGGCACTACCGGTCACCGCGCTGGTCGCCGGCTTCGGAGTATGGACCCAGCTGGCACACGGCACCGCTTGGACGTGGCTGGTGCTGGGCGTCGCGGTGCTCGCCCAGCTGGCCGCAGTCGCGCTGGTGTGGCGCCGCGCGTCCGACGGTTGGGCGTTCACCTGCACCGCGATAGTGGTTGCGGCGGTGGTGATCCTGTTGTTCGGCGCGCTGTATCCGGCGCTGGTGCCCTCCACCCTGGATCCGCAGTGGAGCCTGACGATCTACAACGCGTCGTCAACGCCGTACACATTGAAGATCATGACCTGGGCGGCGGTGATCTTCGCGCCGCTGGCCATGGTCTATCAGGGCTGGACGTATTGGGTGTTCCGGCAGCGGATCTCGGCCGAGCAGATCCCGCCGTCCATCGGATTGGCGAGGACGCCGTCCTGAGCGCTCGAGGTTCTCGGGCGCCGCTGGATCCGCGGCTGTGGCGGGCGTCGACGGCGGTGCGGCGCTTTCTGGCCGCCACGGTGGGGTGCGGGGTACTGATCTCGTGCTGCGCTATTGCCTCGGCGATCACGTTGGCGCACATCGTGTCTCACGTCATCACTAACCCGTCCACCCGCAACGTTGCGCACTGGACGCCGCTGCTGTCGGTACTGCTGCTGCTGTGGGCGGTGCGCACCGCGGCGCAGTGGCTACAGGCGCGACTGGGCCAACGCGGAGCCAGTGCGGCGATCGCCGAACTGAGCGGTCAGGTGCTGGCCGCGGTCACCGCGCGCTCCCCACACCGGCTGGCGGCCGAGCGGGACGCCGCGGCCACCGTGGTGACCCGGGGCCTGGACGGTCTGCGCCCCTACTTCACCGCCTACCTGCCCGCGCTGCTGCTGGCCGCGATCCTGACCCCGGCCACCATGCTGGTGATCGCCGTCTACGACCGCAAGGCCGCCGTGCTGGTGGCGATCACGTTGCCGCTGATCCCGGTCTTCATGGTGTTGATCGGCCTGGCGACCGCGGACCGCTCCGCCGCCGCCCTGGCGGCCATGACGACGCTGCAGGCCCGGTTGCTGGATCTGATCGCAGGCATTCCCACCCTGCGCGCGCTCGGCCGCGCGGCCGGCCCCGAACACCGCGTCGCCGAACTGTCCGACGCCCACCGCCGCTCGGCGATGGCCACCCTGCGGATCGCGTTCCTGTCGGCGTTGGTGCTCGAGTTGCTGGCCACGCTCGGGGTGGCGGTGGTGGCCGTGAGCATCGGTCTGCGACTGGTGTTCGGCGAGATGAGCCTGACCGCCGGGTTGACGGTGTTGCTGCTGGTGCCCGACGTGTACTGGCCGCTGCGCCGCATTGGGGTGGAGTTTCACGCCGCCCAGGACGGACGCGCCGCCGCGGAGCAGGCTTTCGCGCTGATCGGCCAACCGGTCGCGCCACCCGGACACCGGCGCGTGACGGCACGTGGCGGGCAGATCCGTCTCGAACAACTCAGCGTGGCCGGCCGCGACGGCGCGGCGCCGGCTGATCTGACCGCGGTGATCGAGCCCGGCGAGGTCACGGTGTTGACCGGCGCCAACGGCGCCGGCAAGAGCACCACGCTGGCGGCCATCGCCGGGCTCACGCCGCCCACCTCGGGCCGCATCACGGTCGCCGGCGTCGACGTCGCCGACCTCGACCTGCCGGCGTGGTGGCAGCAACTGGTCTGGCTGCCACAGCGCCCGGCACTGGTCCCGGGCAGCGTGGCGGACAACCTGGCGCTGTTCGGGGATCTCATTGACGCCGACGTGGCTTGCGCCGCAGCAGGATTCGACTCGGTGATCGCCGAGCTTCCCGACGGCCCGCACACCGAGTTGGGGCGCGGCGGAGTCGGGCTGTCATTGGGACAGCGGCAGCGACTGGGGTTGGCGCGCGCGTTGGGATCGGCGGCGTCGGTGCTGTTGCTCGACGAACCGACCGCCCACCTGGACGCCGCAACCGAGCAGCGGGTGTTGACCGCCCTGCTGGCCCGCGCCCGCGCCGGGGCGACCGTGGTGGTGGTCGGTCACCGCGCACCCGTACTGGCGATCGGCGACCGGATCATTGTCGTGACCAGCGAGGGAGCTGCGCGCCATGCGCAGGTCTGATCCGCTGCCGGCCGCCGTCGGGCTGCTGCGACCGCGACTGCCCCGGCTGCTGCTGGCCGGGATTCTCGGGGTGTTGTCGCTGTGCAGCGCGCTGGCGTTGGCCGGGGTCTCGGCCTGGCTGATCACCAGGGCCTGGCAGATGCCGCCGGTGCTGGACCTGTCTGTCGCCGTAGTGGCGGTGCGGGCGTTCGCGATCTCCCGCGGAGTCCTGCACTACTGCGAGCGGCTGGTCAGCCACGACGCAGCGCTGAGCGCCGCGGGCACCGCCCGGACTTGGCTCTACCGGCGGCTGGCCCGTGGGCCGGCGGATGCCGCGATGCGGCTGCACAGCGGCGAACTTGTGGCGCGGGCGGGCACCGACGTCGACGAGCTGGCCGACGTCCTGGTACGCGCCCTGCTGCCGATCGCCGTCGCGGCGGTGCTGGGAGTCGGCGCGACGGTGGTGATCGCCGTGATCTCCCCGGTGGCCGCCGCCGTGCTGGCGCTCTGCCTGCTGGTGGCCGGTGTCGTCGCACCGTGGCTGGCCGCACGGGCTGCCTCGGCACAGGAGACCACCGCCCGCGACCACCTTTCCGAGCGTGACGTTTCGGCGATGTCGGCACTCGACCATGCCCCCGAGCTGCGGATCGCCGGTCTGCTGCCCGGGGTTATCGCCCAATCCCAGCGTCGGCAACGGGCCTGGGGTGCAGCGGTGGACGCCGCCGCCAGGCCGACTGCGATCGCCGCCGCCATGCCCACCGCCGCGATCGGGGTCAGCGTGCTGGGTGCGCTGGTGGCCGGGATCGGGATCGCTGATGCCGTGGCCCCCACCACCGTCGCCGTGCTGATGTTGTTGCCGCTGTCCGCGTTCGAGGCGACCACCGCCCTGCCCGCCGCGGCAATCCAGCTGACCCGCTCCCGGATCGCGGCGCGGCGACTGCTCGAGCTGGCGCCGCCGGATCAAGTGTTTGCGGACACGCCGGCGGCGCGGGGAGATGCCGGCGCTGCGCCGCGACTGCGCGCCGATGTGCAGTTCGGGTATCGCGAAGACGGGTCGATCCGGGTAACGCTGGACTTGGCGCCCGGGGACCGGTTGGCGATCACCGGCCCCAGCGGCGCCGGCAAAACCACACTCCTGATGACCCTGGCCGGCCTGCTGGCACCGTTGGCCGGCCGGGTGGAAGTGGGCGGTGTCGCGGCGCCGGAGCTCTCCGAGGCCGAACTGCGGGCCGCCATCAGTTTCTTCGCCGAAGACGCGCACGTCTTCGCCACCACCGTCCGGGACAACCTGCTGGTGGCACGGGGAGACTGCCGCGACGACGAACTGATCACCGCCCTGGACCGGGTCGGCCTCGGGCGGTGGCTGGCCGGGCTGCCCGACGGTTTGGCCACCGTGCTGGCCGGCGGCGCGGAGGGCCTGTCCGCCGGTCAGCGACGACGGTTGCTGCTGGCCCGGGCCCTGCTCTCGCCCGCCCGGATCGTGCTGCTCGACGAACCGACCGAACACCTCGACGCCGCTGACGCCGACGAGCTGCTGCGCACCTTGTTGGAGTCACCCGGACTGTTCGGCGCCGACCGCACGGTGCTGGTGGCCACCCACCACCTGCCCGGTGACAGCCGGTGCCGCAGACTCGACGTCGCTGGTGCCGCTGTACCACGTTAGGGTGCTCTGGTCGGACTCAGCAAACAATCCGACAGAACGGTTGAGTCAACTCATGACCGCAGCACAGACGTCGCCGATGGAAGCGCGGGTCGGCCACTACTACCAGATGGACGGCACCTACCTGGTGGGCCGGGAGAAGGTGCGCGAGTACGCCCGCGCCGTTCAGGACTACCACCCGGCGCACTGGGACGTCGCCGCCGCCGCGGCGATGGGTTATTCCGGGCTGGTGGCGCCGTTGACGTTCACGTCGGTGCCGGGCATGAACTGCAATCGCCGCATGTTCGAGTCGGTGGTCGTCGGCTATGACACCTACATGCAGACCGAAGAGGTCTTCGAGCAGCACCGCCCGATCGTGGACGGCGACGAACTGCATATCGATGTCGAGTTGACCTCGGTACGCCGTATCGCCGGGCGCGACCTGATCACCGTGACCAACACCTTCACCGACACCGCCGGCGAGCGCGTTCACACCCTGCACACCACCGTCGTCGGAGTGACCGCCGAAGACATCGATCCGGCCATCAAGACCGCCGTCCACCACGCGATGATGCACGACGTCAACATCCTCGACGTCGGCGAATCCGACGCCGCGTACCACAAGACGGTGCGCCCCGACGGCGAGGTCCGGATATCCGAGGGCGGCCTGACCCGCACCCCGGCAACACCTTCCTTCGATGAGGTGAAGGTCGGCGACGAGCTGCCGGTACGCCACACCCGCCTGTCCCGCGGAGACCTGGTCAACTACGCCGGTGTGGCCGGCGATGCCAATCCGATCCACTGGGATGAAGACATCGCGAAATTGGCCGGCCTGCCCGATGTGATCGCCCACGGAATGCTCACCATGGGCCTGGGTGCGGGGTTCGGCTCCGCCTGGACGGGCGACCCCGGCGCCGTCACCCGTTACGCGGTGCGACTCTCGGCACCGGCGATCGTGTCGGCCAAAGAAGGCGCCGACATCGAGTTCAGCGGCCGGATCAAAGCACTCGACCCGGCAACCCGCACGGGAACCATCCTGGTCGCCGCGAAGTCCGACAACCGCAAGATCTTCGGCCTCGCCACCTTGAACGTACGGTTTCGTTAACCCGAGTTCCGATCCAGTAACCGAAATCTCACAATCGTCGCGCAGTTGAGTGATTGCGGAGCCGGCCCTGACAGAGCAGGCACCGGACGGTGTTGATCAAACCGGTCAATCGTCCCTTTTGACCTGGTCCAGCCGTTACTTCACCGCCGTGCGGTAAACAGTCTGTAAATCCGCCGATGTGAGCGGGCAGGCGCCCCGGACGCTTTCATAGCAGCTGTCTCACAAGGGTTTTCAAAGAACGCCTGGTATCACTGAAAGTCGTTACGTCGCACGCTTTTTACATTGCTGGAACCTGTTTACATTGCTGGAACCTCGAATAGACAACCCCTGCCTAGGATTTGGGTTTCCGATAGCTAGTTCGAGCGTCGGCGATGGGCCGCGTGACGTGAGGAGTCACCCGACATGGATTTTGCTGCATTACCGCCGGAGATCAACTCCGGACGGATGTACGCCGGCGCCGGTTCTGGCCCCCTGTTGGCAGCCGCATCCGCGTGGGACGCGCTTGCGGCCGAACTGAGCTCTGCGGCATCGTCATACGATTCGGTGGTTTCAAGCCTGACCGGGGAATGGTCGGGGCCGTCGTCCGCTTCCATGGTCGCCGCCGCCGAGCCCTACGTGAGCTGGATGAGCATGACCGCCGCCCAGGCCGAGCTCTCCGCCACCCAGGCGCGCGCCGCAGCAGCCGCCTATGAGGCCGCCTTCGCGGCCACCGTGCCACCACCGGTGGTAGCGGCCAATCGTGCGCAGCTGGCCACGCTGATCGCGACGAACATCCTCGGGCAGAACACCGCGGCGATCGCAGCGACTGAAGTTCACTACGCGGAGATGTGGGCGCAGGACGCCGGCGCGATGTACGCCTATGCGGGTTCCGCGGCCGCGGCAACCCAGCTGACGCCGTTCAGCGAGCCGCCGGAGACCACCAACCCGACCGGCGTGGCGAATCAAGCAGCGGCGTCAGCTGCGGCAACCGGTGATTCGGCAGCTTCCAATATCGGCGAGCAGCTCTCCCAGCTGCTCACCGCAATGCCGCATGCACTGCAGTCCTTGGCCTCCAACCCGGTGGGAACGGCAGCGGCGACGGCACCGGCTTCATTCCTGGACCAGTGGAACATGATCTGGGGCACATTGACCGGGCCGTTCAGCCCGGCCGGGTTGACGACACCTGCGGGCGGCCTGGTCTTGGCATTCGGGCAGCTCTACTCCTGGATCATGAACGGGATGGGCGCGCAGGCATTCCTCGCCGGGCCCAAAGCCATCACCGGAGCGCTCGTGCCGCTCGCGCCCTTGGCGCACACCGCCTTACCCGCCGCCAGCCTGAGCAGCGCAACCGGCGCACTGGGCAAGGCGGCCACCATCGGGAAGATGTCGGTGCCGCCGTCCTGGACGGTTGCGGCGCCCGCAACCAAGTTGGTCAGTATGGCTTCGACGTTGCCGGCAGCCGTCGAGGTCGCCCCGATGGCTGCCGCCGCCGGCCAGGAAGCCATGTTCGGGCAGATGGCGCTGTCCAGCCTGCTGGGCCGTGGCATGGGCACTACCGCCACCCAAACCGTCGGAGCGGCAACCCGTTCCCTGCGCAGCAGCGGCGGCCCCGATGCCTTCGGACCGATTCCGCCCGGTGAGGCCGACCCCGCAGCCGCCACCATCATCGTGATCCCGGCACTCGATGAGTGACCTGACGATGACGAAACCTCCACCTACCCTGTCGTACCCGACCAGATAAGGGTGTCGAAATGTACTTCTCCTTGTTACCGCCAGAGATCAATTCGGGGAACATGTATGCCGGCGCTGGCGCCGGCCCGTTGATCGCCGCTGCGACGGCCTGGGAGCGTCTTTCCGGTGAATTGAGTACCGCGGCAGCTGAATACAACGCAGTGCTCACGGCACTCGCCGACGAATCGTGGACCGGTCCGTCGGCCGCGGCGATGACGGCGGCCGCTGAGCCCTACGTGGCTTGGATGTCGGCCACCGCGGCCGCCGCAGCCCAGGCGGCAGCCCAGGCGCAGGCCGCCGCCGCCGCCTACGAAACCGCTTACGCAGCCACGGTTCCGCCGGAGTTCGTTGCGGCCAACCGCGCCCAGCAGGCGATGCTGCAGGCTACGAACCTGCTCGGCCAGAACCTCGCGGCCATGGCGGCCAACGAGGCCCAGTACATGGAGATGTGGGCGCAAGACGCCGCCGCCATGCAGACCTACGCCGCATCCGAAGCCGCGGCCACCAAGTTGACGGCGTTCACCGAACCACCGCAGACCACCACCGGGACCGCGGCGGCCACGTCGGCGGCCAGCGTGGGTTCGGCGGCGGCCACCTCCGGCGGCGATCCGCTTATGCAGTTCCTCGTCGATCTGGCCAACCAGTACAACAACTTCGTCTCCGACGCGCTCACCCAACTGACCGGGTCCCCGGCGGCGGCCGATACGTTCATCGCGATGTTCTCGGCGGTCAGGGCGCCGCTGGGTCTGGCCGTGCAGTTCAACAGTACTTCGATGATCGCCAACTTCCCGATCCAGAACTTTCTGAAGTTCGCCCCGCCGCTGGCCCGGGTCCTCACCGAGATACCGGCGACCGGACTGGGGGCCGGGCTTCGCACGGCGGCCTCCGGTGGCCTGGTCTCGACGGTTACGGCCGGCATGTCCGAGGCGAATCTGGTGGGAAACCTGTCCGTCCCACCGAGCTGGGCGTCTGCCAGCCCGGCGATCAGGATGGCCGCCGGGATGCCCACCGCAGGCCTCGCCGCCGCCCCCGCTGTGATGGGGCTGCCGGGTGGCCTGCTCAGCCAGGCAGCCCTGGGCAGTATGGCCGGCGGCGCCCTGGGCAGTGCCAACCCCCGCGCCGTCACCGGTGGGCGCATCCGAATCCAGGGGGGTAAGGCGAAAACTCCCGTCAAGCTCGACGCGGTGATCGCCAAACTGCAGAGCCAACCCGAGGCCGTCCAGCACTGGAACGTCGACCAGGCCGGGCTCGACGAACTGCTCGACGAATTGTCCAGGAAGCCCGGCGTTCACGCCGTGCACCTGAAGGGCGCCAAGAAATCCGCGGCCCCGCTCAACTGATGCCCTCGGAAGAGATACCCGTGAAAGAGAAAGAGACTCACCGTATGGAAACCCACAGCCGCCAGCGGATAGGTACGTGCAGTGTGTTGTCGGTGCTGGGTGCTGCTGCGCTGATCGGCGGTGCTGCGCCGGCATATGCGGAGCCCGAAGTCGGCGGCGGCGACACCGCTTTCCTGGCGTCGCTGCGATCGGTCGGCCTGGCGTTCGCCAGTGATGATCGGGCCGTCGCAGCCGGCCACGCCGTGTGCGGCCTGATCAGCAACGGTGAGCCGGGCCTGCAGGTGGTCGAGGAAGTCAAACGTGACAATCCCGGGTTGAGCCTGGACGGAGCGTCACAGTTCGCCGCACTCGCCGCGAACTCCTACTGCCCCCAGCAGTTGACGAAGTAGCCGGCCGGTTTCTTCTAGGCCCTCGTCAGCTCGGCGTATCGGGCGAGGTGGTGATCGGTGGTACCGAACTCGTATTGAATTGCGGTGAGCCGTTTGAAGTAATGGCCGATCGCCAGCTCCTCGGTCATGCCCATCCCGCCGTGCAGCTGGACCGCCTGCTGACCGACGAACCGTGCCGCCCGGCCGACGGTGGCCTTGCCCGCCGACACCGCGCGGGCACGCGTCGTCTCGTCGGCCTCCAGGTTGAGGATCGCCAGGTAGACCGCGGCCGCTGACTGCTCGACCTCCATGAACATGTCCACCATGCGGTGCTGCAGAACCTGGAAACTACCGATCGGCTGACCGAACTGCTGGCGCTGCTTGCAGTATTCGACGGTGTCCGCCAAGACTTTCCGCATACAGCCCACCGCCTCGGAGCAGATCGCCGCGGCGCCCTCGTCGCGGGCCTGGGCCAACGACGGCCATGCCCCGCCCCGTTCACCCAACAGTGCCTCCGCCGGAAGCCGCAGATCGGTGAACGTGATGTCGGCGGCGCTGCGGTCGTCGATGGTTCGATACGGGTGCAGCTCGATACCGGCGGCGTCAGCGTCGGTGAGGAACAACGAGATTCCATCCTCGCCCGCGATGCGCGCGGTGACCAGCAGATGCGTCGCCAGGGGCGCGCCGGCGGCCACGATCTTCACGCCGTTCAACACCCAGCCGTCGCCGTCGGGCTGGGCCAGCGTCGCCGCGTCCTGCCAGCGGTCGGCCGAATCCGGCTCCGCGGCAGCCAACGCCGCGACCTTGTCGCCGGCGACGATCTCCTTGAGCAGCTCAGCCGCGGCCGGACTTCCGGAGCGTCGCAGCAGCCCGCCGGCGACCACCACGGCGTCGACGTAGGGCTCGATCACCAGCGCATACCCCAGCGCCTCGGTGATGACCATGAGTTCCACAGCGCCGCCACCGATTCCGTCGAACTCCTCCGGCAGGGTCGCACCCAGAATGCCCAACTCGCCGGCAAAGGCGCGCCAGATATCGGGCTGCCACCCGGCACCGGTCTTGGCCGCCGCCCGACTGGTCTCGAGGTCGTATCGCGACGCGAGGAACTTGGTGATCCCGTCACGCAGCATCTGCTGCTCACTGTTCAGGTTGAAGTCCATTTAGAGCCCCAATGCCGCTTTGGCCAGAATGTTTCGCTGAATCTCGTTGCTGCCGGCGTAGATCGAGCCGGCCCGATCGTTGAAGTACCGCAGCGGTGCCACGGCCTGCCACGGCTCACCGGACTGGTAGCCGTCGGTGGGCGGCTGGTAGTCGGCGATCGGGCCCCCGGGTGCGGTGACGTGCGGCTGATAGATCCGCCCGCGCGGTCCGGCCGCCTCCAACGCCAGTTCGGTCAGTTCCTGGCTCAATTCAGTGCCCAGGACCTTGAGCATCGACGACGACGCCCCGGGGTTACGGCCCTCGGCAACGGCGGCGAGCACCCGGTATTCCAGGATCTCCAACACTTCGGCGCGGATACGCGCATCGGCCAGCTTGCGACTGAAGGCGTGGTCGTCGGCCAGCTTTCCGCCGCCCGGTCCCGGCTGGTCCTTGGCCGCTGTGGCGACCTCCTCGGCCATCACCTGCAGGCCCGGCGCCACCGCACCGCCGCCGCGCTCGAACTCGAGCAGATACTTCGCGACCGTCCAACCGCTGTCGATCTTGCCGATGACATTGGATTGGGGAACCCGCACCTCGTCGAAGAACACCTGGTTCTGGATCTCTTCGCCCGAGGTCATCACCAGCGGCCGAATCTCGATACCGGGCGATGTCATGTCGATCAGCACGAACGTGATGCCCTGCTGCTTCTTGGCCCCGCGGGTGGTACGCACCAGGGCGAACATCCAGTTCGCCTCGCCGGCGTGGGTGGTCCAGATCTTGCTGCCGGTGCAGACCAAGTCGTCGCCGTCCACCGTGGCCGCCATCGACAGTGCCGCCAGATCCGATCCGGCCTCCGGCTCGGAGTAGCCCTGGCAGAAGAACACCTCGCCGGTCAGAATCCGGGGCAGGAAATAGTCCTTCTGCGCATCGGTTCCGTAGGCGATGATCGCGTGCGCCACCATCCGAATCCCCATCGGCGACAACGACGGTGCACCGGCGAGCGTCGTCTCGCGGCTGAAGATGTAGTGCTGGGTCAGGCTCCAGTCGCAGCCGCCGTACTCCACCGGCCATGCCGGGGCCGCCCAGCCTCGCTCGTGCAGAATCGCCTGCCAGGCCATGCTGGCCTCGTGGTCGGCGTAGACACTGGTCATCAGCCGGCCCGCGCGGCGCAGTTCGGGTGTCAGTTTCTCGTCGAGAAAGGCCCGAACTTCAGCTTGGAATGCCCGATCTTCCTCGGACCACCGCAGATCCATCCGCGCAGTGTAGCGCCCAGGTTGCAGGGCACATTCCGGCCTCCCGATCAAGCGATCTGCTCATTTCCATTCGCCGCACACCCGGCCGGTACTCGGGCACGATGGCGGTATGGCCAAGTCCCCGTCGGAGCCCCCGGCGCCGGCGCCGTCTGCCCCTGTTGCCAAGACGGTTCACACCTTCTGCAGGTACTGCATGTGCTCGTGCGGTCTTGAGGTGACGGTCCAGGACAACCAGATCCGCAAGATCTCCGCCGACAAGCTCAACCCCCACAGCTGGCACGACTTCTGCGCCAAGGGCCGCACCGCCAATCAACTGGTGGAACATCCGCGCCGGATCCTGCGGCCGATGCGGCGGGTAGGTGAGTCCTACGTCGAGGAAAGCTGGGACACGGCGATCGGCGACATCGCGGCGCGGATGAACGCGCTGATCGACGCGGGAGGGCCGGACACGATCGGCACCTATTACGGCAATCCGTCGGGGCACTCGTCGTCGAACGTGATGTTCATGAATGCCTGGATGGACGCCGTCGGCACCAACAACCGCTACGCGGTGGGTTCGGTGGATCAGAACGCACTTCACGTGGTGGCCGAGGCGATGTACGGATCGGCACTGATGGTGCCGGTCTCCGACATCGACAACTGCGACTACTTCCTGCTGGTCGGCACCAATCCCGCGGTGAGCGGCTGGAACTGGCTGGAGACGGCGCCCGATGGTTGGCGGCGCGCACTGACCCGGCAGGCCGGTGGCGCCACCCTCGTGGTGGTCGATCCGGTGCTCACCGAGTCCGCGGAGAAGGCCGACGTCCATCTGGCGGTGCGACCGGGCCAGGACTGGGCGCTGCTTCTGGCGATGGTGAAGGTGATCCTCGACGAAGGCCGCCAGCATCGCGGCGACTGCGCCGACCTGGCGACCGGCGTCCCCGCGCTGGCGCGGCTGGTATCCGAGGCCGACCTCGATGACCTGGCTGCCCGTTGCGGCATCGACCGCGGCGTGATTGAGTGCACCGCGCGGGATTTCGCCGCGGCCCGCACCGCGATGGCGGTGACGCGCACCGGGGTCTCGCAGCACGCGGCGGGCGCGGTCGGCGAATGGCTCGGCCACGTGCTCAACGTCATCACCGGCCGGATGGACCGCCCGGGCGGGCGGCGTTTTGAGCCGGGCTATTTCGACGCGCTGAAGCTGGCGGCACTCGCGAAGACCAAACCGCATGTGAGCCGGGTGGCCGGACGGGACATGGTCGCCGGAGCACACGCGCTGGCGGAGCTTCCCGATGAGATCACCACACCGGGCCGCGGCCAGATCAGGGCCATGTTGATCAACTGCGGCAATCCGGTGGTGTCGGGCCCGGACGGCACCAGGCTCGACCGGGCGCTGGCGCAACTCGATCTGCTGGTGGTGATCGACCTGGTGCAGCGGGAAAGCCACCGCCACGCCCACTGGCTGCTTCCGGCGGCGCACTGGCTCGAGCGCGACGACCTGCTGGCGTTCACCAGCAATATGCATGACGAACCCTTCGTCCAGTACGGCGCGAAGGTCGTCGAGCCCCCGCCCGGGGTGCGGCAGGAGTGGGAGATCTTCGTCGATCTGGCGCTCGCGATGCGCAGACCCCTGTTCGGTGTCAGGGGCTTCAACACCTTCATCCGGGCGACCCGGCGGATTGCGGCGCTGACCCGTCGACCCGCGTGGGCGTTCGGCCCGCACTGGCTCGACCGCCTGTTCATCCGGATGTCGCGGAAGATCAACGGCCGCCGGCTCACCTGGCGCGACGTGATGGCCCATCCGCACGGACTGGTGCTGGGGCCGCGCGAGTTCGGTCATTTCAGGCAAGCGCTGCGCACCGACGACAAGAGGGTGCACGTGGCCCCGCCGGAACTGCTGGAGCGGACACGGGAACTGCTTGCCGCCCCGCACCCTATGGCGCCGGAGGGTTTTCCGTTCCAGCTGGGCAATCGGCGGAACCGGCACTCGATGAACTCCTGGCTCAACGAGCTGCCCGGGCTGCACCGTTCCGGCAAGCGCAACGATGTGCTGATCAACTCCGAGGACGCCGCGGATCTCGGCATCGCCGAAGGAGACCTGGTGCGAGTGTTCTCGCCGACCGGTGAGGTGGTCCTGGCCGCATCGGTCTCGAAACGGCCACGGCGCGGGATGGTGCTCATCGACCACGGTTGGGGGTCGCGGATCTTCGACCCCCGCGGTGGCGAACAGCCCGAGTCCTTCGGGGTCAACCGCAATCTGCTGGTCGACGGCCACTCCGTGGACCCGTTGTCGCAGACGTCTCCGCTGAGTTCGAGCTACGTCGGGGTGCAACGGCTCTGATGCTGCTCGACAGCAGCGGTCAGCGGATCCGCCCGGCCACGCCATCCGCCAGCAAGGTGTGACTCTCGGCGCTGCCGTCGAGTAGTCGGGTGATGCGCCTGACGATCTGCCACCGCCCGGACGATTCGGGGGCCCGTCTGAGGTGGAAGTAGTTGGCGGCGGCGCGCGCAACGCCGTATTCATCGCCCTGTTTGACCAGCAGCGTCGACTCACACACGGCAACCGCCTCATCACCGTGCACGGTGACCACGGCCGGGCCCAGGAAGTGCGTGCACCCCCGGCTGATCAGATCTTGGTGACCACGCGAGCGCACCATCGCCGCAATGTCCCCGCGGCCGGCATGCGCCAGTTCTCGACGTCGTAGACACCGTCGCCTCGCCACAGCGCGGCGGCCGATTCGGCCTCGCCGGCATCGACCAGTGGGCCGTAGGAGGCGATCAGCCGTTCGATCGCACGCTCATCCTCGATCTGCTGCAGACGCCGCTCCAGCTCGGCCAGCCGTTGCTCGCTCACGGCTGCTCCCGGCGCGGGAGGTTGGCCAGCTCGGCGAGCGCGGCCAGCTGGTCGCGGAAGTGCGCCGAGGACTGCGCCGAGATCGCGCAGCTGACATCGGTGGCGCCGAGGTCAGCCAGGCCGCCGATCCGGTCGAGGGTCTGCTGCGGGGCGCCGATCGGATCCAGCGGCGGTGACGAGAGCACCACGGTAAAGCCATCCGGAAGGTCCACGCTGCCAAGGAATTCGGACAGGTCGGCTCGGGTCAGGCCGAACGGCGTCCAGCCGTCGCCGAGTTCCACCGCGCGGCGCAGGGATCTCCGCGTTCGTCCACCCACCCAGATCGGCACGCGTTGCTGCACCGCGCAGGGTTCCACGACCATCGAGTCGAATCGGTAGAACGGGCCGTGATAGGCCGGGCGGGTGTTCGACAGCGATGCGCGCAGCGCCCTCATCGCATCATCGGCCCGTGCCCCGCGGTCGTCCCATTCGCAGCCGAGCAGGTCGAATTCCTCACGCAGTGAACCGACTCCCACACCGAGCGTCAGCCGGCCACCACTGAGCCGGTCCAGGGTCCCGTAGCGCTTGGCGATCTCCAGGGGATGGTGGTAGCCCAGCACCAGGACGGACGTCACCAACCGGATCCGGCTGGTGCGGGCGGCCAGAAACGCCAAGGTGGCCAACGGATCCCAGTAGGTGGCCCCCCGGGTGGCCGCGGCGTCAATCGGAACCGCGACATGTTCGGAGCAGGTGAGGTAGTCAAATCCCAGTTCGTCGGCCGCCGCGGCGATCTGACCGAGGTCGTCGACACCGCCCTCGGCTTCCCAACCGGATGCCGCGCCCGGGATCTGAATGACCACCGGCGTGGCCAAGCCGAGCCGCATCAGCGGGACCGGGCCCGCGGACCGTTGTATCGCAATGGCGCTGCGCCTTCCGTTTGCTCGCGTGGTTCCGATGAGTGAGGTAGTCTCTTCCCGTCAGAAACTAAAATGAATTTTAGTAACGGAGGCGGCTCTTGTCCAGCGGTGACCGCAGCGAGTGGGTCCGGCAGTACGGCCCCTGGGCCGTGGTCGCGGGCGGCTCCGAGGGCGTCGGTGCCGAATTCGCGTTCCAGCTGGCCGGGGCGGGAATCAACCTGGTCCTGATCGCCCGAAAGCCAGCAGCGCTGCGTCACACCGCGGATCGGTGCCGCGAACTCGGCGTGCGGGTCCGCGAACTCACCCTTGATCTGGCGGCCGCGGGCGGCGTCGCCCAGATCGTCGAAGCGACATCGGATATCGAGGTCGGCCTGCTCATCTACAACGCGGGGGCCAACACCCACAGCGCGGAGTTCCTCGACGGGGACTTGGCGGCATTCTCACGGGTGATCGATCTGAACGTGACGACGCCGCTGGGGCTCATCCACCACTTCGGGGCGGCGATGCGGGAGCGCCGCCGCGGCGGCGTGCTGCTGGTGGGCTCGCTCACCGGCTATCTCGGTTCGGCGCGGCAGAGCGTCTATGGGGGTGTGAAGGCGTTCACCCGGATCTACGCCGAAGGCCTCTGGCTGGAGCTGCGCGACCACAACGTGCATGTCCTGGAATTGGTGCTCGGCGTCACCAGGACGCCGGCCATGCAGCGGGTGGGACTCAACTTCGAGGTACCCGGGCTGCGGGTGTCCGACCCGGCCGACGTCGCCCGCGAAGGTCTCGACCGGCTCCCCCACGGCCCCGTGCACATCATCTCGGCTCACGCCGACAGCCCCGCTCTGCACGCCCCGGCGGACCGGGCCGCGGCCGTACTCGCCTCGCACCGGCAGATGCAGAAACTGCTACGCGGGACCCCCGCTGCCCCGGGAGAGTCCGATGCCCCGCCTCCCCGTTGATCGCGAGCCGGCAACCCCCGCAACGCCCGCACAACGACAACGCTGGGACCGCATCCTTGCCACCGCTGCCCGACTCGGTTCCCGCGACGGGCTGGAGGGCGTCCGGATGCAGGACGTGGCCGATCAATCGGCGGTATCCATTACGACGGTCTACCGCTACTTCCCCACCAAACATCACCTGTTCAGCGCGCTGTTGTCGCACTACACCCAGAGCGCCGCGCCGCCACATCCGCTAACCGGTTGCCCGGCGACCGATGTCACCGAACTCATGGCCGGCATCTGCAGAGCCATGCTCGCGCGCCCGCGACTGGCCCGGGCGATGATCACCTCGGTGAACGCCCGGCGGGCCGCGTCGACCGCAACCGGTGACTTCGATCTGCGGCGCAACATCCTGTCCGTCGCCGGGATCTCCCGGCCTACCCGCCAGGACGCCCAGCTGTCCCTCCTGGTCGAGCAGTGCGCCTACGGCGTCCTGTCCTGGGCGGTGATGGGCGAGACCACGCCCACCCAGGCCGAACGCGACATGCGGCGCGCCTGCGAGCTACTCCTGGC
The DNA here is from genome assembly GCF_002102265.1 of Mycolicibacter longobardus. Taxonomy (GTDB): domain Bacteria; phylum Actinomycetota; class Actinomycetes; order Mycobacteriales; family Mycobacteriaceae; genus Mycobacterium; species Mycobacterium longobardum. Next base: position 159,109 of record NZ_LQPG01000022.1, read on the forward strand.
GCCCTGGCGGGGTCGTCGGCGCACCGGGCGCACCGGACGCAGCTGAGTCTCCGGGACGTGGCATCGCCCGTGCCGTTCCGAGAATCCAGGCGAACAGGAACGCCGGCATTGCGGTGATCGAGAAACCTTCGAGTGACAGCGGACCGCTGCGCACGATGAACGCCAGCAGCAGCAGCGGGTGAACCACCGCGGCGGCGAACGCGAGGTGACCGGTGTAGCGCGGCATCACCCGCCGGCTGTAGACCGCAACCGCGAACGCACCCAGCGCCACGGCGGTGGGCAGCCCCGACATGGCCAGCAATCCGAAGGTCAGATCGTAGAGCAGCGAGGCCGCGTCAGCGCTGCGGCGCCGGTACAGCAGGAGGTCGAATGCGGTGAATCCGCTCAGCAGCAGGGTCACGCAGCCGATGAATCCGGCGGCGAAACAGGTCGGAAGGATCGATCGCACGGGAAGCCGATCCCGCAGATGCGTCCATACCGCAGCGCCGAACACGAACCAGAGCGTGACGCCGAGCGTATTGAGCAGCATGGTCGCGACCAACCGGTCGTGGTTGTCCGTGGCCCACCGCGCCACTTCGATTGCCGGCGTGCGGGTTCCCGGGAAGGACCAGATCGGATACACGAGAAGGGTGCTCACGGGGAGTAGGAATCCGAACGTGCCGGACCATCGCGCCGCCCGCGGCGCATCCCAGGATTGGCCGATCACCAGGTCCCCCTGTCATCGCACGAGATCATCGGGCGAGGCTATCGGGAGAGCTCCCATTGTCCGAAATCATCGGCCAGGACGTCGTTGACGTCGACATGCACATCGTCGATCACAAAACCCGGTTCGGTCGCGGTGACGATCTCTCGCTGGAAGAGCACGGCCGCCGGCTCACGTTGGCCTCCCGACCATGCCCTGGTCTGCCATGCCCACCGGTGGCCCGGGCTCGTCGATTTTCCGATGACGTCATCGGCGATGGCCCAGGAACATTGGCGTGCGCCGCCGTAGATTCCCGTGCGGTCGACACCCAGCACTGAATTGATGCCCCGAAACCACTGACTTGCCAAGCTCTTCCACGTTTTGGCGTCGATGTCTTCGTCGACGCTGAAGAAGATGGGCGCCGACGACGGACCACCGGCGGCCGTGTGCAGTCGCAACGCCGTCCGGGCATCGGCGACACCGCCGTCGTAGCCCCGGGTGAAGTCCGACGGGGACGACGTCCATCCGGGCTTGCCGAACTGGTAGCAGCTGGCAATCTGCAGTCCGGCGGCGCGCAGCCGGTCGGCATAGTCGCGGGCCACGGGCTTGAAGTCGAACGTGGCACCCGGCCGCAGCTCGGAGACGTAGACCATCGCCCCGTCGAATCCCGCGGCCTTGATCTGTTCGGGCTGCACCAATCGGTGGGCGAAGTCGATGACCTGCAGACCCGCCGCGGCGGCCCGCGGTGCGCCCACCGTCGCCCCGAGGGCGCCGGGCACCGCCAGGGCCGGCGCAAGCAGCGCCGCGTACCTCAGGACGTCGCGGCGTGAGGCGGATCGCGTCACAAGGGGCAGCCTAGCCGCGGTCTACCTGCGAACGGGCCACTATGCGGCGCCGAATGACCCGACGATCCGTCGACTGCTGTTGACTCCCGGATCGTGATGACAAGGATGGGTCCATGGACGTACTGAGCGTGACAGTGGGTCTTCCGGTCAGCGATCTCGACCGTGCCGTGGAGTGGTACCGGCGGGTGTTGACCCTGACCGGCCCGGCTCTCACGCCGGCGGACGGCGTGGTGGAGTTCCAGCTCGGGACGACCTGGCTCCAACTCGGCAAGGATCCGACCGAGCGCTCCGGGGCCGAAGTCGTGACGCGTTTCGAGGTCCGTGACGTCGCTGCCGAACGAGAGCGCCTGGCCGGTTACGGCATCGAGGTGGGCCCGCTCGAACACGTCCCGGATGCGGTCGACTACTTCGACTTCCTCGACCCCGACGGAAACCTGCTCAGCTTCTACTCGGAGGTGTAGCTGCCCGCGCGCACGGCCTTCGGGCTCACCCCGTAGGCACGTTTGAAGGCGCTGCTCAGCGCGAACGGGGTGGCGTAGCCGACGTGTCGTGCGACGGCGGCGAGGGTGGCCTGACTCGACCGCAGCAGATCGGCGGCCAACGCCAGCCGCCAATTGGTCAGGAAGGCGATCGGCGGTTCGCCGACCTGCTGGGCGAACCGGCGCGCGAAGGCCGCACGTGACGAACCCACTGCCGCAGCAAGATTCGCGACGGTCCAGGGGTGGGCGGGGTTGTTGTAGATGAGCTTCAAGGCCGGACCCACCACCGCGTCCTGTTCGGCGTGCCACCAGATGGGCGCGTTGGCGTCGTTGTCGAACCACGTTCGCAACACTCCGATGAGCAACAGGTCGAGCAGCCGGTCCAGATAGGCCTCCTGGCCTGGGCCGTCACAACCGGCCTCGGCCGTCAGCAGATCGATCAGCGTGCTGTCCCACTGCTCGGCGCGCAACACCAGCACCGCGGGAAGCGCGTCGAGCAGGCGGGCGCTGACCTCGCTGTGCCCCTCGTAGGCACAGATGATGGAGCGGGTCGCCCCCGACGAACTGTTACCCCACGTCCGCACGCCCAGAGACATCTCGAAACGCAGATCGTCTCCGGTCAGCGTCGTGCACCGCTGGCCCGGATGGATCGCCACCATGGGGGCGGTGGCCGGGTCGTCGGCGAAAACGTAGTGCTGGGTGCCGCGCGCGAGCGCGACGTCCCCGGGCCGCAGCCAGTCGGTGCCGCTGGTGTCCCCGACGATGACGGCGTTGCCGTGGGTCTGGCAGATGAGGCTCAGCGGCGCGTCGTCTTGGATGCGCAACGACCACGGCGGGTCCATCATCATCCGCAACACAAAAGCCCCGCGCGCCCGGACCCCGTCGAGCAAACCCACCACGGCATCCACAACCCCGACGGTAGACGATCACGTATGTTATCGGGACGACAAGCGATGGATCGTCTTGTCGGATTCGGGTTGACTTCGGGACATGAACGCGAATCCCCTTGTCATCCTGACCTCGATCGCCGCGCTCGGCAGCGCCGCCGCCGGCGGAATGATGTACGTGTTCTCCACCTTCGTGATGCGCGGTCTGGATCGGATGGAGCCGGCCGGGGCCATCACCGCGATGCGCGGGCTCAACACGGAGGCGAACTCCAGCCCCGCGTTTCTACTGGCATACCTCGGCGCGGCGGTGCTTGCTCTGGCAGTCGGCGTCGTCGCCGTGATGCACCTGCGCCAACCCGGCAGTTGGTGGCTGCTGGCGGGTGCGGTCTTCGGGGTCCTGGCAGCGATCATCACGATGGTGTTCAACGTGCCGCTGAACAACCATCTCGACGGCGTAGACCCGGCGAGCCTGTCGGCCGCCGATGCCGCCCGCGAATGGCAGGCCTACTTCTCGGTATGGACGGCGTGGAACCACGTCCGCACCGTGTCCGCGTTCCTCGGCGCCGCCCTGATGCTGATCGGGCTGCGCTACCGCTGAAGCTGGAACTTCCCGATCACCGATTCGCCGAAGTGTTCTATCGCCTCCACCGCGTGGCCGAGGCTGTCTCCGGGGAGGCCGACCTGTACCCAGGTCACGCCCACATCGGCGAGCCGGCCCAGACCGTCCAGATAGGCGCCGGGATCGAAGTCGTGGTACCCGAGGCGTCCACCGGCGAGGTTCGAGAAGCAGATGTCGATGGCGGCCCAGTCCCGGTCGGCCTCGTCGCAGCGCCGCTTCAGGTCGTCGACACCGGCTGCCAGTGCTTCGATCGAACTCATCTCGGCGGTGCGGGCCGTGGCGGCCAGGCCCGCCGACGTGGCAAACGGCACCCACCCGTTGCCACGGGTGGCGACCCGCTGGCGCGCCCTGCCCGTGTTTCCACCGATCCAGATCGGCGGATGCGGCACGCTGATCGGGCGCGGATGAGCGGTGATCCCCCGCGCGCGGAAGTGCCTGCCCTCGAACGACACGTCGTCGCCGGTCCAGATGGCGCGAATGACGTCCAGGCTCTCCTCGACCAGGGCGGTGCGCTCGTCGAAATCCACGCCCAAAGCTGCGAATTCGCCCTTGAGGTAGCCCACGCCGACGGCCAGGGTGAACCTGCCACCCGACAACAGGTCCAGCGTCGCACCCGATTTCGCCACCACGAACGGGTTGCGATACGGCAGCACGACGACATTCGGGATGAACCGGAGCGTTCGGGTGTGCGCCGCAGCGAATCCCATCGCGACGAAGGGATCCAGACTGTCGTGGCCGCCGGCGTCGAGCCAGCGCTGAGTGGGCGCCGGGTGGTCGGTGAAGCCCATCGCGTCGAACCCGGCGGCCTCGGCGGCCTTCGCAACGGCGGTAACCCCTTGGGGAGACGCCAGTTCCGGGTCACAGGGATGCGTGACGATCGGGTAGGTGAAGGCGAACCGCATAGGGCTCCCTCAGGTCAGCTCGGCCAGAGGCCGGACGAGGACTTCTTGCGCGGTGCTGGCCACATGGCGGCCGGTGACCTCGACGATGGTGCCGTGCACCAGGGCACGATGACCGGAGATGGCGACGGTCTGCTGGGTGTAGACGTGCCACTGGTCGAACCGCACCGGGCGGTGCAGCCAGATGCTGTGGTCAAGGGTCAGGCCGGTGTGGGTGGCATGGTCTACCCGTTCCGGGTGGCTACGAAATGCGGTGTCCACCAGCAGATAATCGCTGGCGTAGGCCAGCAGGACGGCGTGCAGCTGCGGCCCGCCCTCGATCGCGCGCGGCAACCGCATCCAATGGGCGCGGTGCCCGGCCGCCCGCGCACCTCCGAGGAAGCTGGGCGCCTCGGCGGAGCGCATCTCCAGCGGCGGCGGCCTGTCGATCCAGGTGCTGCCCCGATCGGCCAGATGCGGCGGGGCCTGGTGCGCCCAATGCTGGAGCAGCGGAAGGGTCTCCGGGTCGGTGGCCGGCTGCGACACGGCGAGATCCTCGGCGCCCTCTGCGCTTTCAGAGCTGGACTCGAAGGACACCGTCGCGATCATGAGGGTGCGGCCTGCTTGCTGCACAGCCACCTGCCGGGCCGACATCGTGCGTCCGTCGCGGGTGCGGTCGACGACGACTTCCAGCGGCGCGGCCGAGTCGCCGGGACGCAGAAATGACGCATGTATCGAATGGGCGGTGAGCTCGGGGACCGTGGCCGCGGCCGCGGACATCGCCTGCGCGATGAGCTGGCCGCCGAAGATACGGCCGAACCTGCTGGCCTCGTTGCCCGCTCGAAACCGGTCGTCACCGAGGGGTTGCAGCGTCAGTATCTGCTGCAACCGGTCGAGCGCACCGAGCGTGCCCCGTTCCAGGGGGCTGCCCGACCCGAGCAGCGGACCGCTGAAATCGGGCTGGGCGAAGACCTCCGACGCCGGCGTCTGCACAGATCCTCCTCCACTCGCCGCTGACCACCTGGGCAACATGGCGCTCACGGGCGGCGACACCGACGCATCGTATCTGTCGATGACTGGCTTCCCGCGGCCCAGCGGCGATGTTCGCGGAAAGACGCGCAGCTCCCGGCGCGGGCAACACTGTTAACAACAGCCACATTGTTAACATCGTGCGATGCAGGACTCCCCCGGGACCAACGGCGCTCGACGCTCCCGACCGGTTTCCCGGCGCGATGCGCTGCGGTACGCATCCGCCGCGACGCTCGCCGGGCTGGGTGCGGTATCGGCAACCGTCGACGCTCCCCGCGCATCGGCGGCGGCTCCAACGCTCATCGACTACGCCATGCGCCAGATTCCGGCGCAGGACATCCGGGCCGCCGGCCATGCCGGAGTCATCAACTACGTGTCGACATCGCGGCCCGGCTCCAACTTCGGAGCCAAGCCGATCACCCGTCCCTACGCCGAGTCGCTGACCGCCGCGGGGCTGGTGATCGTCAGCAACTACCAGTTCGGTAAGCCGGGCGGGACAGCGCCGTCGGACTTCACCCGTGGATTTCCCGGCGGCGTCGCCGACGCTCGCACCGCCTGGCAACTGCACACCGCGGCGGGCGGCGGCCAAAGTGCGCCGATCTTCTTCAGCGTCGACGACGACATCGACCGCAACACCTGGAATGCTGTGGCGCTGCAGTGGTTTCGGGGCATCAACTCGGTGCTGGGAGTGCAGCGCACCGGCGTCTACGGGGGCGTCAACGTGTGCCGATGGGCGGCTGCCGACGGTGTCATCGGCAGCTCGCGCACTCCGGGCCACCGGTGGGCGTGGCAGACCCGGTCCTGGTCGCGTGGCCAACGGGACCCCGCGGCGGTTCTCTACCAGCGGGTGGTGAGTACCGCCTCGAGTCCAGGACCGATAGTCGGTGGGATCGAGGTCGACGTCAACGACGTCATGGCCCAGGACTGCGGGCAGTGGAACCTGCACCCGTGAGGTCGTCAGGCGCAGGCAGCTCGATCAGGAGTTAGACGCAAAAAAGACGGCCAGGGTGAGCATCACCACGCACGCGATGGACGTATAGACGCCCAGGGTCGCTGAGGTCATAAGTCGCTCCTGTCTGTGATGACATCGGTTGGTCGGCAGCCGATCTACAGCCAACCTGCGCAGCTGGACGGCCGTGCCGCGATCGCCATTAAGTTAGCCGTACGGCTTGTCCGGCGTCAACAAAGCGGCGGGGCGTGGCGTCGGGGTCGACCTCGATGTCGGCGCAGTTCAGGACGCGACCAAGGCGTCGATCTGGCTCAGCGCCTCGGAGGTGCCCTCGACAACCCCCATTTCCAACAGCTGCTGGAGATCCGCGGCGGATTCGAAAATGCTCACGTAGGTCGCGCGGGTGCCGCCGTCGTGCTCGGTGAAGGTGTAGACGTTGCTGGCGACCGGCATCTCGGGATTCGGGTTGAAGTCCAAGTCGGCGAAGCCGTCCACGAAGGAGAAGCTCCGCGGTTCGTCGACGGCCGTGATCTCCCAGTATCCGGGATACTTCTCGCCGTCCGGGCCGGTCATGAAGTAGTTCACCCGGCCGCCGGGCGTGAAGTCGTGGTCGACCACGGTCGCGGGGTACGCCGGCGGCCCCCACACCTTCTCCAGCTGACGCGGGTCGGCGTAGACCTGCCAGATTCGCGCCACCGGGGCGGCGAAGTGGGCGGTGATGGTCAGGGTCAGGTTCTCGATGTCCTGCTGGACGTCGGTCACGGGCATGATTCAGTCCTCCTTGGTCTGCTCGGATGAGATGAGTTCGTCGATACGCGCGATGCGACCACGCCACACCTGTTCCAACTCGCTGAGCATGGACGCCACCGACCGCACCGCCGCGACGTCGCCGCTGGCCAACTGCTCGCGGCCGCTGCGTCGCTTGGTGAGCAGGCCGGACTTCTCCAGCACCGCCACGTGCTTCTGCACCGCGGCGAAACTCATCTCGTACTTCACCGCGAGCTCAGAGACCGAGTGCTCCCCGGCCAGCACCCGGCGCATGATGTCGCGGCGGGTGCGGTCGGCAAGCGCGTGGAACAGGGCATCCACCCTGTCCTCGTCGTACCCGATCACACAACCAACCGTACAACCAGATGGTTGTATGTTGTCAAGGGCGGGCCGTCCCCGGCCCGGCTAGATCAGACCTGCGGGAACCAGAAGTCCAGCGTCTCCTCCACGCCGCCCCAGTCGATGCCCATCCAGTCGGTGAAGAAACCTTCGATGTTTCCGAAGGCGTTGTAGATGAAGGCCACAATCGAATTGAACAGGGCGTCCAAGCCGGCACTGTCGATCAGCCCGTTGCCGAAAGCGGTGAGCCAGGTGCTGAACTGGTCGATGTCGCCGGAGATGCCGATGTTGGTGAGCATGCCGTCGGTGGTCGCGGTGTGGTCAGCGATCTGCTCCGGAGTGAGCCCCAGGTACATGACGTGCTCGTAGAACAGGCCCAGGCCCATCCCCGAGGTGTTGTCCGCGACGGGATCGCCCGGGAACGTGTAGATGGTTGCCGCGAACGCGTCGTTCGGGGTCTGGTTGCCGTTCAGGATTGTCATGTCGAAGAGCCGGTCCCAGAGCGTGTCGCTGGTGTTGCCCGGCCAGGTGCCGTTCGCGTCCGACGGGTTTCCGATGAACACGAAATGCAGTAACTCCGGGTCCACGCCGTCGTGAGCGAGCTGGGCCATCGCGATCGAGCCGGCCGTGGCGCCCTGCGAGTAGCCGAACACCCACAGCGGGTTGTCGGCGTCGTAGGCGTCCGGGTTGGCGGCGAGTTCGGCGTGCACCGCCCGCACGATCTCAGCCGCTCCGGCGAAACTGCTGTGACCCTGCAGGATGAGTTGCGGTGTGGTCAGCACCCGCAGTGGGGCATCGCAGTCACCGGCACCGACCACGCATACGGTCGGGTCGTCGCCGGCGTCGAAGCCCAGTGGCTGCAGGAAGAGATCGGCCGCGGTCTGGGCGAATGCCGCCGACGGCGTCGGCAACATGGTTCCGCCGACGAAGAACGCGGTGCCCGACAGCAGGTTCACCTGTGCGCGCGTCATCTGGACGGCGGGAGTTCCGAGGACGCCGGCGGCGATGACGCTCGCCGCGGCGATCGGCGCGAAAGCTTTGGTTACGTTCATAATGAGCTGATAATTGCATTCTCAATCGAGAAGAGTCAACGAACCGGCCCGGTCTGACGCGCCACTGAACTCAGAAGACCGTGGCGTGGACATGGTCGAAGTGGGCTGCCACCCGCCACATCGTGTAACTGATACCGAAGCGTGCCGACTGCCTGAGAAGGTCGGCATTGATGGCGTCCCCCAGACCCATGTCTGAGCCGATCATGATGTCCACCGCGTGCCCGCTCGGGTGATCGGGAAGTGCATCCGCGCGCACGCCACCAATCGACTGCACACCGGGGTAGGTGAGCATGATGTAGTCCACGAGCATCCTCGCGTTGGGGGTCAGACCGCTCATCCCGACCGTGGGGATCGGAGCGACCGGACCCAACGCCGCCATGACGGACTCGGACGGGAGGGCTAGGCCGGCCTGCTGATCGGGAGGCAGCATGGCATAGCTCCTGCTGAGTGCAGCGATCTGTTCCCGCAGCTCGGCCCGCTTGTTCCCCAAGTCCGCTCGCACGGCAACAGCCGCGTTGACGGCTGCCTTGGCCTCGGCCGCCGATTTTGCCGAGGCCGTCTCGATGCTCTGCGCTTCCTGGTCGGCCTCACGCAAGGCCTGCACCTGCTCGGACAGCTCGGTACCTATAACCCGCTGGATGGCCAGCGTGTCGATCAGGTTCGTCGGCGACGAGGCCGTCAGAATCGCGCTCGTGCCGTCGGTGCGCCCGCCCATATAGAGCGCGGCGGCGAATTTGCCCACCGCCCTCTGGTAGGTCGCCAGCCGCGTCTTAGTCACTTCGACGCGAGCCAGATCGTCGGTGTGCTGCCGGTCCACCTCGCTCAACAGCCGCATCTTGTTGTCGAGATCCGGCTGCGCGTTGATGATGGTCGCGGACAGTTCTTCGACCCGGCGGGACAACTCGTTGATCTCGGCCATGCTGTCCTGGCCCGGGTCGGCAAAGACCACCCCGCCCCACACCGCGCTCAGGACAGCCAGTCCGCCGATCCCAACGACCACCGGCTTACAGGCGGCGAGTTTCGCCGCAGACCGCCGGTGAATCTTCAAGACTGCGCATCCTTATGACATGAATTGTCGAGCAGGTTACCGCTCGACAATTTCGCCGCGCCAACGACCGGCGACGACCATCACAAGACAGGCCGGACGCTCCACGGTTTCCTCGTGTCATTATCAGCCATTACTAGTGCCGCGCACAGTAATGCGGCATGATTCGGACAGCCGCAGGCCGATGGTGAGGGGTGCCCAGTGATGCTGACCAAGGTGTTCACGCCGATCGCGATTGCCAGCACCGTGGCAGGCGGTGTGCTCGCCGCCCCGGCGGGGCACGCCACACATGTCGACGTGAACCTGCTTGCCGGCACCGCGTTCTTCGTCGGCCCGACGACCCTGTCGACACCGTCGCCGACATTCGCCCAGACCGCGGCCGATCTCTTCCTGCAGCCGCTGGGCTTCGACGCCGGCGACGACCCGACCGCGTGCGTGGTCGGTGCCGGTGACTGCGATGCCCCGCTGCGGATACTGTCCACCCCGGCGCTGGTCCAGCAGGGACACAGCAGTTTCGTGGGGGCGGCCGAGATCGTGCGGGCGGTGCACGCCGAACTCGCCGCCAACCCGGACGCCTACGACGCCGACAACCCGCTGTGGGTGTTCGGCTGGTCCCAGGGCGCGACGGCCGGTTCGATCGCGATGGCCCAGCTGGCCCACGACGGCGTCGACCCCGAGCTGCTGCACTTCGTGTTCATCGGCAACCCGGTCGGCGGGGACGGCGCGGAGTGGCAGGACATGGGGTCCCTCGACAGGTTCTTGGACTCCTCGCTGCTGGACGGCGTCCAGACCCCGAACGACGCGTTCAGGGCGACCGATTACACGATCCCGGGCGACCCGGTCGCCGACCCCACCTCCACCTCCCCGTTCGGGGTGTTCTACGAACACATGATGTACCTGGGGCTCACGCCCGATCAGGTGGCCAACCACTTCGTGACCACCGACGGGCTGATCACCAATATCGACATCTCCGGTGACTTCGACCAGTTCGGCGCCTGGATCAACGCGTGGAGCCACGGACTGGTCGACAGCGGCTGGTGGGAAGGCATCCTCTATTCGGTCGTGGCGCTTTTCTACAGCGCCTTCGGCAACATCGAGGACTTCTTCGGCGACTGGATGGGCATCGACTGGGGCGGGGTCCAGGAGACGCTGGACTTCTGGTTCCCGGAGGTCTGACGCCCTTTCGGGTGACGGCGATAATGGCCGGATGGCTGATCGCCGCGCGCCCACTCTCCCCGTCATCGCGCTCACCGGTTACCTCGGGGCGGGCAAGACCACCCTGCTCAACCATGTGCTGCGGGCGCCGGGGGCGCGAATCGGGGTCATTATCAACGACTTCGGTGAACTGAACGTCGATGCCGGCCTGGTCACGGGCCAAGTCGATGAGCCGGTGTCGATCGCCGGTGGGTGCATCTGCCACCTGCCGGATGAGGGTGGGCTTGACGAGGCGCTGGAGAAGCTGGCCGACCCCAAGCTGGCCCTGGACGCGATCATCATCGAGGCGAGCGGGGTGGCTGAACCGGCGGACGTATCGCGAGTGATTCGGTTCAGCGGGGTGGAGCGGATACGCCACGGCGGTGTTGTCGACGTCATCGACGCGGTGGAGCACTTCGACACCGTCGATACCGGGTCAGCCCCGCCGCAGCGCTACGGCGTGGCTTCCCTGGTGGTGGTCAACAAGTTGGATCGGATCGCCGAAGACGCCCGTGAGGATGCGCTCCGTCGGGTCGAAGCCCGGGTGCGCGAACTCAATCCCCACGCTCATGTGGTGGGTGCGGTGGCTGGACGCGTGGATCCTCGGTTGCTCTATGACGTCAGCGATGGCGAGGAATCCGGGCAGATGTCGTTTCGGGAGCTGCTCCTCGACGGTCGCGATGAGCACCACGATCATGTGCACGTGGACTCGGTCACCGTCGTCGGCGACGGCGCCGTAGACCCGGGACCGCTCATCGACCTGCTCGAACAGCCGCCCCGGGGCGTCTACCGGATGAAGGGCACCGTCGCGATCGGCAGCCGCCACTACCTGGTCAACGTTGTCGGCACCTCCGTGCACGTGACGACCGCTCCTACGGGCGCGGGGGCCACCCATCTGGTGGCAATCGGCACACACCTGGACACCGAGGAAGTTCGTGCGCAGCTCGAGGAGGCGCTGCGCACCTGCTCACACAAGGTGGCCGCTGCCGACATGCGGCGGTTGCAGCGGCTGCGGCAACTCAGTATTTAGGCCGGACGGGGGAGGTTATCCCTCAATGTCGACCTTGTACACCGCGCCGTCCTTGACCGAAAAGTTGAGCCGGCCGGGTATCAGATCCATCGTTACCGGCAGGTGCTTACCGTCGCGTTCTACGACGCGGACCGGCTTGTTCTCCCGCTTCGCTTTGTCGAGTGCCTCTTGTTCTGCCAGACCCAGGTAGTCGTCCTCATCTACCCACTCCGCGTTGACAAACGACCTGCCGTCGACATCGTCCGCCGGTCGCAATCCCGTCACGACCGAGAGCGCGATCAATGCTGATCCGGCACCGATGGCCAAGAGCAACCCGACAAGCGCCGGCTTCCCGATGGCCACCTTCTTTTTCTCGGCATCTGCCACGTCTACGCCTTCCGTAGAATCTTTTCCATCGCCTTTCCACGGGCCAACTCGTCGATCAATTTGTCCAGATAGCGAATTTCTTGCACGGTGGGATCTTCGATGTCTTCGACACGTATGCCGCAGATGGTGCCGGTGATCAGGTTTCTGTTCGGATTCGTCTGGGGAGCCGCGGCGTAGAAGGCCTCGAGATCGGGATGCTTTTCCAGCTGGGTTTCCAGCTCTGCCTGGCTGTATCCGGTCAGCCAGCGGATGATCTCATCGACGTCCTGCTTGGTGCGCCCTTTTTTCTCCGCCTTGGCGACATACATGGGGTAGACGCTCGCGAAATCTATTGTGTAGATCCGAGGTTTTGCCATTGCCCCTCCGACTGGTCCCGCCTTGACGTCGCCGGCTCTGCTGCGATTGGCGACGCTCCCTCCCCCTTGGCGCGACTGTACTCTCCGCCGGATCAGTGCTCGTGGCTCAGCGCTGCGCCGATCTCCCGGGCCACTCGGTGCCCGGACTCGGCGGCGCCGTCGATGTAGCCGGCCCAGCGCGTGGCGGTTTCGGTGCCGGCCCAGTGCAGTGGGCCGACCGGGCGGCGCAGGGCGGGCCCGAACCGGGTCAGCGTCCCGGGGGTCGCAAACGCGCCGTAGCAACCGCGACTGAATTCCTCTTCGGCCCAGTCTCGTTCGATGTAGTCGATGGGGTCGCGGGCGCGCGGACCGAAGTAGGCGGCCAGGTCATCGAGCACGCGCGCACGTCGTTCCGCCAGGTCGAGGCGCGCGCCGACGTCGGCGTGGCGGCCTTCGAGAAACCCGACGAGCACACCGGGACCGCCGCCGTGCGGGGTGTTGTCGAAGACGGTGCCCAGTGCTCGCGCGTTGCTGTTGGCTTGTCCGCTCCAGCCGTCCGCGCGCCAGAACGGCTCAGCATAGGCGACGTTGATCTTGATGACGCGCCCCATCGGCATGCGCTGGACGAGCTGGTCACGATCACCGGGCAAGCCCGGGCTGTACCGGATCCGGGCCGCCAACGGCGGCGGTATGGCGAGCACGGCTCGGCGGGCGCGCACGATCGCTCCATTGGCGCGCACGGCCACACCGGAGTCCTCCCAGTCGATCTCGGTGACGGGACTGGCCAGCACGACCCTGTCGCCGAGCTCGCGTGCCATCGCCAACGCGATGGTCTGGGTGCCTCCGACGACACGATCCTGTTGCGCACCGCCGGTGACGTTGACCAAGGCGTCGAACCCGCCTGCGGCACCGACATAGAAGCTTGCCCACAACGCCGACATGTCCTCGGGCCCGGCGGCGAACACCGCTTCGGTGATCAGCCGGAAGAACGCACGTCCCTGCCGGGTACGCGCGGTGCGCCGCAGCCACGTCTCGAAGGTTTGACCGTCCAACGCCTCCGCCCGTTTTGCCAGCCACGGCTCAGCGCCGGCGACCCGGCGCGCCAGCCGATCCAGGCGCCACTGCGTCTGCCCGATATCGGCGAGCGCGGCTGGGTTCAGCCGCGGGATTCGGCCGGTGTATTCCGAACGCGTGCTGCCGATCTCGGCGATGTGGCGACCGGCTGTGTGCGTCGGATAGGTTTTCAGGCCGAGCTCGTTGATCAGGGCCAGCGCCTGGTGCTGAGTCGGCCCGACCCACTGACCGCCGACCTCGATCGGCGCCCCGCCGGGCAGCTCGGCGTTAAGCAGTCGGCCACCGACCCGGTCACGTGCTTCGAGAACCAGCACATCGGACCCGGACCCGGCCAGATCGCGGGCGGCGGTCAACCCCGCGATCCCCGCTCCGATGACGACGACGTCTACCGACTTGTCCACGAGCAATCCCCTGCGGTTGATGCGCCCTGAATCCTGGATACAGTGTGTATGTCGCTAACATAGCGTATGCAGTCCTTGCGCGACAAGTACGTGGAGAACACCCGCCAAACCCTGCTGGACACCGCCGCCCAGTTGTTCGCCGAGCGGGAATACGCAGACCTTTCCGCCGAGGAACTTGTTCGCGCTGCGGGGTTGACCCGCGGTGCCCTCTACCATCACTTCGACGGCAAGAAGGGCCTGTTCGAAGCGGTGGTTGATCGACTCGAACAGGCTGCGGCGCAACGTATCCGAGAGGCTGTCGATTCTTCGACCGACCCGCTCGAACGTGTGCAGCGTGGCGTCGAGGCATTTCTCGACGTCTGTATCGAACCCGTCTATCGCCATGTGGTGCTGCTGCAGGGGCCGATCGCGTTGGGGTGGCGACGCTGGCGCGAGCTCGACCAGAAGCACCTCAACGGCCTGATCGTCGAAGCCGCGCGGGACCTCCACGACGCCGGCCTGATTACGGCTCATCCCCCCGAACTGGTGGCCAGCGCGTTCTACGGATCCTTGACCGACATGTCGCTGACTATTGCCGAATCCGGCGATGTCGAGCGGGGCCGCGCCCAGGCTGCGGCATTGGCCCGGGCTCTGCTGAACGGGTTGGTGGCCACCCCAATCTCGCGCCCGAAGGGTGCCGTCAAGGGGTAACGCGATCGGCGACCACATGATCCGCCGGTTCGGCCGTAGCCGACACGGCTCGGCCACCACGGCGACTGCGCCGGGTGAAAAGGTAGACGAGCGTGAGCACGCCCCAAACCATCAGACCCTGAAGCAGTTCGATTCGGTGTCCCGGTCTCAGTCCCATACTCACCAGCACCGCCACGATCGTCGCAGTGACCAGGACGGGCAGAACCGGGTAGAGCCACATCCGGAACTGCAGGACCTCAGGGCAGTCGCGCTCCCACACCCGACGCAGCCGCAACTCCGACCCGCAGATCATGAAGTAGACGAATAGGAACACCGCGCCGGAAGCGTTGATGAGGAACAGGAACACCGTGTCCGGCCACGCCGCGGCCAGGACCACGCAGCCATAGCCGACGACGGTGCAGGACAGGATGCCCTTCACCGGCACGCCGCGCTTGTTTGTCGCTGACATCCACGCCGGCGCGTCGCCGCGGTCACCCATCACGAACAGCAGTCGCGAGGCGGTGTAGAGGCCCGAGTTCAGTACCGAAAGCACGGCCGTGAGGATGACCAAGTTCAGTAGATTGCCGGAGCCGGGGATACCGATGCGGTCGAGCGCTGCGACGAACGGCGACTTCCCCGGCACCACGGTGTTCCAGGGCACGATCACCACGATCAGGAATGTCGTGATGACAAAGAAGAACAGAATCCGGAAGACCACGGAGTTGACGGCTTTCCGGATCGCCCGCACCGGCTCCTCGGATTCGGCGGCGGCAACCGTCACCACCTCGACTCCCACCATCGAGAAGATCACCACAACGACGCCGACGAACAGGCTGGCCACACCCTGTGGGAATAGCCCGCCATGGCCGGCGAGGTTCGAGAAGTCCATCGACGCACCCGGCCAGAGACCGAAGACGAACAGCGTGCTCACTGCGATGAACGCAATGATGGCCGCCACTTTGATGCTTGCGAGCCAGTACTCGGCCTCACCGAATGCTCCCACCGACAACAGATTCACCAGCGTCATCAGGATCATCAGCCCGAAAGCGATAGCCCATATCGGCACCACGGGTACCCAATCATGGATGATCTGGCCGCCGGCGACCGCCTCGAACCCCACAACAATCACCCAGAAGTACCAGTACAACCATCCTGTGGAGAAACCCGCCCACGGCCCCCACGCCA
This sequence comes from Mycolicibacter longobardus, assembly GCF_002102265.1. GTDB lineage: Bacteria > Actinomycetota > Actinomycetes > Mycobacteriales > Mycobacteriaceae > Mycobacterium > Mycobacterium longobardum. The sequence goes on from NZ_LQPG01000022.1 coordinate 174,935, forward strand.
TCCGGGCGTAGTCCGTGAACGATCCCGTGGATGGTCGCGCCGCCGCCATCTCCCCCAGCATTCGCATCACCAGCAGAACGATGAGTCCGGTCAAGCCATACGTGACAAAGGCCAGCGGCCCGGTGCCGTGAATCGTGGCGCTCGACCCGACGAACAGGCCCGCACCGATAACACCTCCCAGCGAGAGCATGGTGAGGTGCCGGGCCTTGAGGCCCTTTCTCAATTGATGCGAACCAGTTGCCGTGCGGCCCGTCGGCGTGTCCTTTCCTGCGGCTCCGGCGCGGTGCGCCCGAGACACAACTGTATGAGCATCGCGCTGCAACAAGCCAATACCGCCGAGCGCGAACAACTGCGGGCGGATCATCGGGCGAATGCGAGTTTACTTGAGTTCATAGACGGACCGACCGTCGGTCTGTAGGGTAGGCGGTGTGCGTGAGGTCAAGCAACCCGAGGTGCGAAAGAGTGAGATCGTCGCCACGGCGCTGAAGCTGTTCACCGACAGCGGCTACGAGAAGACGACGGTCGCAGCGATCATCGGCGAGCTCGGCGTCGCCAAGGGCTGCTTCTATCACCATTTCCGGTCCAAGGACGAGGTGTTCGAGGCGTGCGTGCGGACCGTCGTTCAGCAGATCCTGGACGCGTCCCTGGCCAGCCTCGAGGATCGCTCGGTCTCCCCCGCAGCCCGCCTGATGGCCTACGTCGACTACAGCTACCGGCAGGCCACCGATGCGGCCTCCTCCGGGCTGCTGCGGGATCTGTACTCCCACACCTTCGCCGACATCCACAGCCGGGTGACCGCGCAGGTGGCGGCCGACCTGCTTCCCGCTATGACGGCCCTGGTCGATGAGGGCACAGCGGCCGGCGAGTTCCACATCACCGATGCCAGGTTCACCGCCGTGGCCGTGCTCGGTGCGCTGCAGGGCATCCATGAGGCGTACGCCGGCATCACCGATCTGGATTTCAACGAGCATCGCCGCCAGCTCATCGAGCTGCTCAAGCGGATTCTGGCGGCTCAATTCGCCTGACATGAAGGAGGATTCGTGATGGCGGACAATACTGATGTGCTGGTGGTCGGCGCCGGACCCACCGGGCTGACCATCGCGACCGAACTTGCCCGGCGCGGCATCCGAACCCGGATCGTGGACGCGGCGGCCGGGCCCAACACCGAGACCCGCGCGCTGGGGATGCAGGCCCGCAGCCTGGAGCTGTTCGAGAAGCAGGGAATCACGTCCGAACTACTGGCGCGGGGCCTGCAGACCCACACCTTCAACGTGTTCAGCGAGAACCGGCAGATTCTGCGCGCCAGCTTTGCGGAGCTGGATTCCCCCTACCCCTTCCTGCTGATGATTCCGCAGTACGAAGTCCAGGACGTGCTCACCGCGCATCTCGCGACGCTCGGCACCCGAGTAGAACGCTCGGTCGAGTTGGTGGGGCTCACTCAGCACACCGACCATGTGACAGCCGAGCTGCGCCATGCCGACGGCAGGGTGGAATCCGCCTCCGCGGACTGGATCATCGGCGCCGACGGTGCGCACAGCACGGTGCGCCGCCTGCTGGGACTGCGTTTCCTGGGCACCTCGTTCGAGGAGAACTTCGCCGTCGCCGACCTGCGAATGCAGTGGTCGCTGCCGGCGGACGAGTTCTTCGCCTTCCTCAACCGCGGCAGGTTCGTGGCCTACTTCCCGATGCGGCACGGCTGGCACCGTATTGCGGTGGCCCAGCCCGAGCGCCCGGCACCGACCGGTGCGGTGACGATCGAGGAGCTGCAGCGCGCGGTCGACATCTGCGCACCGGACGGAGCCGAGATCGCCGAGGTCCGCCAGGCCGGACGGTTCCGGATCAACCAGCGCAGGGTCGAATCACATTCCGCCGGTCGGGTTTTCCTGATCGGCGACGCCGCTCACATCCACTCCGTGGTCGGCGCCCAGGGCATGAACACCGGCATCCAGGATGCCTTCAATCTGGGCTGGAAGCTGGCCTCGGTGGTGCAGGGCCGTGCGGAACGCGCGCTGCTGGACACCTACGCCGCCGAGCGAGCGCCCGTCGCGCGGCGCCTGGTGACAGGGACCCGCCGGATCACCCGAATGACCTTGCTGCGCAACCCGGTATCGACGGCCTTGCGGCGGCACATCGCCCCGCACGTCCTGGCGCGCCCACGTGTCCAGCGCACGCTCACCCGGGCCATCTCCCAGATCGACGTGTCCTACCACGATGGGTCCGGTTCGGCGCCGCACGGCCGGACCGCCGTCGGCGATCGGGCACCCGACCTGCTGATCAACCGCCCCACCGGTGAAGCGATCCGCCTGTTCGATCTGCTGGACACCGAGCGGCACACCCTGCTGATCCTCGGCGGGCCGGTGCACGACCTCGACGAAAGGTACGGCCAGCACCGCGACTGGGTGCATGTCGTGGAGGTGGCCGACCCCGCTGCGGCGTCAGCCTACGGATTCGCCGGGCGTGGGTCGGTGCTCATCCGCCCGGACGGCTACATCGCTGCCCGCGGCGACGACAGCCAGCCGGCGACACTCGATGAAGACATTCGCCGCGTTCTTTCCGGACACGTGCTGGAGTACCGATGAGGGCGGTGTGGATGGACGGGTTCGGGGGTCCAGATGTGTTGCGTGTCATCGACACCGCGGTCCCGGTACCGGGTCCGGATGAGGTACTGATCGAGGTCAGGGCGGCCGGCGTCTCCTACGGCGACATCATGAAGCGGCAGGGCGGTTTCGGCACTGAACTCGAACTGCCGGCCGGGCTGGGCCAGGAGGTCGCCGGTACGGTCCAACAGACCTGTGCCGGCGGGCCGGCGGTGGGCACCAGGGTGGCCGCGATGGTCGACCATGGCTACGCCGAGTACGCGGTCGCACGGTCCGATGCCGTGGTGACGCTGCCCGACGCGGTCGACTATCGAAACGCCGCGGCACTGTGGATACAGGGTCTGACCGCCTACCAGACGCTGTGCGACGCGGGCGATCTCGGATCCGGAGAAGTCGTCCTGGTGCACGCCGCCGCTGGAGGTGTTGGGACCCTGGCCACCCAGCTGGCCAAGTTGCTGGGAGCCGATCGTGTGATCGGGACCGCGGGCACACCGGACAAACTCGACCACGTCCGGGCGCACGGCGCCGATATCGCTGTCGACTATTCCGACCCCGGCTGGACCAAAGCGGTCCTGGACGCAACCGGCGGCCGTGGCGTCGACCTCGTGCTGGACTCCGTCGGTGGACACATCTCCCAACAAACCCTGGATTGCATCCGCCCGTTCGGTCGCATCGTCAGTTTCGGAGCCGCGAGCGGCACTGCTGCCTCCTATGGCGCAATGCCCTTGATGACAAGCAATCTGACCGTGACGGGGTATTCACTGCTGGGCTGGCTGAAGCGATCGGATCGGACCCGGCAGGCGCTCGAACGGCTCCTCGGGTTCCTCGCCCGTGACGAACTGCGGCTCACCATCGCCGACTACCCGCTCGATGACGTTGTGCGGGCACACCAGGCACTCGGCGAACGCCGCACCGTCGGCAAGGTAGTTCTGCGACCATAGGCGGGGCTGCCCCCATCGCCACGACGGGAGGGATTGTGAAGGACAAGACGCGGATGAAGCCCTTCGTTCCGGTCCTGTTCGTTCGGGACCTCCCGGCGAGCGCGGAATTCTTTCGGACGAAGCTCGGGTTTGAGATCGATTTTCTCCACGGGACACCGCCGTTTTACGGAGCGGTGTCACGTGATGACGCCTGCCTGCATCTCCGCTGTGTCCCTCAGCCGAACTTCGTCCAACTCGCCGCGTCGGAAACCTCGCTGATCCTGGGTTCGATCGAGGTGTCGGACGTCCAGTCGCTCTTTGAGGAATTCACCCGGCGCGGTGCCACTATCAGTCAGCCGCCGACCCAGAAGCCTTGGGGCGGCACTGATTTTCACGTCTGCGACCCCGACGGCAACGTCATTTCGTTCGTCACCTACGAGTAGCGTCAGCCTGCTGCGTGCGCCCCGGTCATCAACGCGGCCAAGTCATCTGGCATCAGAAACGACGGCGGCGGCGGAGGGCCCCAGTTGAACAGGGCCCGGGACCCCTCCCAAACGCCCGGTTCCCAGAGCGCGTCGTCGACGATGCAGTCGATGTCGGAGTAGTACTCGGAGAAGTTGCCGGCCGGGTCTTTCAGGTACCAGAAGAAGTTCGATCCGATGTGGTGACGGCCGAGGCCCCAGACGTGTCGATCCGGGTGGTCCTCGAGCATCGCCATGGCGCCCCTACCGATCTCGTCGATATCGTCTACCTGCCAAGAGGTGTGGTGCAGGAAGTTCAGCGGCGCCTGCTGTACCAGCACGTTGTGGTGATCGGTCGAGCACCGCATGAAGGCCGCGAGCGACGGCACGGTGTCGCTGATCTTGAACCCGATGCCGTCGGTGAAGAACCGTTGAGTTGCGGCTTGGTCGGTAGACCCGATAACGAGGTGACCCAGCTTGCGGGGCGTCACCGCGCCGACACGCTCGATTCCGGGAGCGCGGGTGTTGGGTCGGTCGATGCGGCCCGGACCGTTGTACGGCGTCGGCTCCACCCGATCCTGCGTGATTCGCGGCGCGATGGAGACCACGGCACGGAATCCGGCGATGGGCTCCAGCGCACTGAGCGAATCGCTGGTTCGTCGGACCGCCACGTCGAGCGCCGCGAGTTGGCGTTCGACGCGATCGAGATCATCGGCGTCGTCGACACCGATACCGATCTCCATCAGCCGGCGCTGCGCGGAGTGCGTGAGCCGAAACTGCTCACCACCGTCGGCGGTGGCAAAGGCATGACCGCCCAGGGGCCGCAGCCCGAAATCGGTGTAATAAGAAGCGGTCTCCTCGACATTGGGGACGCCGACGGTGATCGCGGTGAGTCGGTGCAGAGACATTGCTGCTCCTATGTTGCTCAGGGGTCAGGAGGCCGAGACGGTGGTGTGCGGGGTACCCGGCACGCACCGCTGACGCAGTTCGCCGAGTCCTTCGATCCGCGTGACGACTTCCTCGCCGGGGCGCAAGAACCGCGGAGGCTTACGGCCGCCGCCGACGCCGCTCGGTGTGCCGGTGAAGATCAGGTCGCCCGGCAGCAACGGAAGCACCGCGGACAGCCGCTCGATGAGGACCGGTATCGAGAAGATCAGGTCGCTGGTGCGGCCCTTTTGGACCTGCTCACCATCGATGCTGCAACTGATGTCGAGATCGGCGGGATCGTCCAGCTCATCGACGGTGACCACCGCGGGCCCGACGGGCGAGAACCCGGGGAACGACTTTCCGAGGCTGAACTGTGGCGCCGGTGGAGTCAGCTGAAGGGTGCGCTCGGAGAAGTCCTGTCCGACGGTCAGGCCCGCAACGTGGTCCCAGGCGTCATCGGCGGACACATGCCGAGCGGTGCGCCCGATCACCACCACCAGCTCGGCCTCCCAGTCCACCGTGTTGCCGGGGAGTTTCAGTTCGCCGTACGGGCCGGCCAGCGACCCGCGGAACTTGGTGAACACCGGCGGCTCCGCAGGGAAGGAGACGCCGCTTTCGATGGCGTGTTCGCGGTAGTTGAGCCCGATCGCGAACACCTGGGCGGGTTCGGGGACCGCGGGACCGAGATCGGCCTCGTCGTACGTCGTTCCTGCCGGCAGTGCGGCCTCGGCAGCCCACTGCCTGAACTCGTCCCAACGGCCGTAGATCGCGGTCGGGTCGGATCCGAACCGGCCCTCACTGGCGCGCTCGATATCGACGGCACCGCTGTCGCTGAGCAGCACGACCCGACCTGACAGGTTGGCGATTCGCATGTCTGATTCTCCTTAGTGTTTCAGGGCTCGGTCAGCACAGGTCGGTCGCGAGAATCTGCGACAGCGCGTTCGTGAGCTCGCGGTGGGGGTCGGTGACGGCGCCGATCGATCGGTAGGCGATGTAGCGATCGGGGCGGACCAGGACCGCGCCGTCGGCGGAGATCGCGCGGTTCTTCAGCCACGAGAAACGCACGTCGATGAGGTCGGCACCGAGGAGACCTACCGTCGCCGCGACGATCGGGATGCCGTGCTCGGCGCCGATCTTGTTGGCGGCTTCGACCCACGCCTGGCCGTTCTCGCCGGCCAGCAGCACGAACCTGTCGCCGTAGACCAGCTCGCCGATGGGCCTCCGCTCGCCCTCGCGCTCGACGAACGCGTGCGGCAGCGGATGGCCGGGCTTGGTGTCGGGCTCGTACAACCGGACCGGGTCCAGCGGAACGTAGTCGGGGCTGCCGTCGTGGACCACCGCGGCGGAGTCATACCGGTAGCCGAATTCGGTGTTGTGGTGGTGGAATTCCATCGTCTGGGAGACCACGGCCTGGTTGACGGCGTGGCGCTTGGCGGCCGAGTCGGGTCCGTCCGACCAGATCGGATCGAGTTCGGCCCAGTTCTCCTCCGGGGTCTTGTCGGTCGACAGGTTGATCGCCTGGTCAATGGTGAAGTGGTTCATCGCGTTGGCGATAGAGCAATCAATGTTGTTCTGGTCCACCGGTTTACGTTCGGCCTCGTAGGTGTCGAGCAGGCCGTCGCCGGCGCGCCCGTTCAGCACCGCGGCCAGCTTCCAGGTGAGGTTGTACACATCGTGGACCGCCGAGGTCAGCCCCAGTCCGCCGGTCGGGGGGTGACGGTGCGCGGCGTCGCCGGCGAAGAACACCCGGCCCGCGCGGAACTTGTCGGCGATCACGCCCTCCAGCGCCCACTGGCTGATCCGGTGCACGGTGAAGTCGAAGTCGTCGGGCAGGCCGAGGGTGGCGCGCAGCCGGCCGAGCACCTTCTCCGTCTGCATGGCCTCGGGGTCGTCGGTCGCGTACTGCATGTGGAAGACCCACTCTTCGGACTTCGGCCCCCAGTGGTCCGGTCCCATCGGCACCAGCACGCCGGAGAAGGAGCCGCCGAAGTCGGGGTTCACCAGCCAGCGGATCAGCACGTCGTCATCGGTGGCCCAGGGGGACAGGTCCGCGGTCATGTGGACCGACACCATCCGCATGATGTTCGTCGGCCCGGTCTGTGTCACGCCGACGAGTTTGCCGACGGTCCGGCCGCCGTCCGCGGCGATCACGTACTGCGAACGCACCGTGTAGGTGGTGTCGTCGTCCTTATTGCGGACCGTCGAGGTGACCCCGTCGGTGTCCTGGGTGAGGTCCAGCAATTCGTGGTTGAACCGCACCCCGCCGGGGTTCAGCTGCTCGGCATGCGCCTTCAGCAGCGGCTCCAGGCGGACCTGCGGGAGGTTGCAGGTGCGGCACGCACTCGCGGCGATGTAGTCGGGGTCGGTGTACCCGGCGCCCCACGCCTCGATCTTGCCCAAGCGCCGGCCGTAGTGCGGGTGGTCGCCCGTCAGCCCCGCGTACCACCCGGTCGCCCGCATGTTCTCAGCCGGGGTGCTGCGCTGGTAGATCTCGGGCGCGACGCCCACCTCGGTGAAGATCTCCATGGCGCGCTGATTGAGCACATGCGCCTTGGGCAGCGTGGAGGTGGTGGGCAGCGCACTGACCAGCAGCGAATCGACGCCCTTGTCCGACAGCAGCATCGAGGCGGTCAGACCCGCGCCGCCACCTCCGACGATCAGGACGGGAACTTCGATGTCGGACATGGGTGCCTCCTAATGCCTTGGACCGGGGCCATCCAGTGCGAGTGACCTGCGCCACGGGCGTGGCCGTCATCACAGTATGCGCGCGGATCATCGACAATTCAAGCAAAAAAAGATTTTTATTCAATAAAAGATTTCTCGGGGAAAGTGGCGTAGGCTCGCCGCATGACCCTGAGCACCGAGAAGGCCACCCTCGCCGAGACGGTCTACAGCGAACTCCGTGACGAGCTGCTACGTGGCGGCCTGGCCCCGGGGGCGAAGATCCGCATCAGCGATATCGCTGCCCGGCGCGGCGTCAGCCCCAGCGTCCTGCGCGAAGCACTGACCCGCCTGGCCGAACAGGGCCTTGTCGTCGCGATGCCGCAACGGGGATTCGCCGTTGCGGAACTCTCGGTTGAAGCACTCCTCGACCTCACCCGCGCACGGACGCTCATCGAGTCCGTGGCACTGCGGGAGTCGATCGCCGACGGCGATCTCGCATGGGAGTCGAGCGTGATCGCAGCTCACTATCGACTTAGGCGTACGCCGCTGGTCAACCCCGATGGCCACGTGAACATCGACTGGGCCGAGGCCCATCGGCACTTCCACCACACACTGCTCGCTGGAGGAAAGAGCACTCGCCTCACCGCCGTCGCCGACAGCCTGCGCGACTGTTCCGAGCTCTACCTGTACTGGTCGCGAGAGCTCGCCCACGACGACCAGCGCGACGCCGCCGCCGAACACGCAGAGATCGCCGAGTACACGCTTGCCCGTGACGCCGACAAAGCGGCGGAGGCACTGGCGGCTCATATCGAGCGCACCACCGACGCACTCGTGAGTTACGCGAACGCAGCCAACGATCTGTCGAAGGATGTTCCCGCGTAGTTCACGTCCGCAGCTACACAAGCCATTTCGAATACTCGCTTCCTCGGGTCGGACCCGTGGCGCTCGCGCCTGCGACCGGGAGGTCGCGCTGCGCTGCGAGAAAGGAGAAGGCCGGATGCACAGCATCGATCGGTTCGCCGAGTCGGTTGGTATCGCTACCGGCGATTACGGTGCCGTGTACCGCTTCTCGATCGAAGAGCCCGAACGGTTCTGGGGCGCGGTGTGGGACTTCTTCGAGCTCGGCGAGCGCACCGGCCCGGTGCTGGTGGCCCGCGAGATGCCCGGTGCGCAATGGTTTCCCGATGTGCGGCTTAACTATGTCGATCAGGTGCTCAAGTGGTCGTCGCTGCCGGGCGAGGCTCTTGTCGGACTGTCGGATGACGGCGCGCGCCTGGCGATCCCCTGGTCGGAGTTACCCGGACGGGTTGCGGCCGCCGCTGAACTGTTGCGGTCACTCGGCGTTGGGTTCGGTGACACCGTCGCGGCCTATCTGCCCGACGAACCGTTTGCCGTGATCGCCTTCCTGGCCACCGCCTCGCTGGGGGCGATCTGGTCGAGCTGCGGCCAAGACTACGCCCCCGAGGGCGCGGCCGGCCGAATGGCTCAGCTTGAACCGAAGGTGCTCTTCGCCCGCGACGGCTATCGGTTCGGTGGCAAGGACATCGACAAGCGCGCCGACACCGCGCAGCTGGCCGGGCTACTGGGGATCGCGGCCTCGCACGTGATCACCGAGCTGCCGGAGCCCACCTCTGACACGGCGCCGCTCAGTCCCGTACAGGTGCCCTTCGATCATCCACTGTGGGTGCTGTTCAGCTCCGGGACCACCGGCAAACCCAAGGGAATCGTGCAGGGGCACGGCGGCATCCTCATCGAGCACCTGAAAGTGCTGGGACTGCACAGCGAGATCGGACCCGGCGACGTCTTCTTCTGGCACACCACGCTGAGCTGGATGGTGTGGAACTTCCAGGTGGGCGGTCTGCTGGCCGGCGCGACCATCGTCACGTTCTCCGGGCATCCCGTGGTGCCGACCGCCGACCGGTTGTGGCAGATCTGCGAGGAGGAGAAGGTCACCTTCTTCGGCACCAGTCCCGGACAACTGCAGGCTTCCCGCAAGGCCGACCTGGATCCGGGTACGCAGCACAAGCTGGTGCTTCGCACGGTGGGCAGTACCGGTTCGCCGTTGGCACCGGATCTGTTCAGCTGGATCGATGACCATGTCGGACAGGGAATCTCGGTCAACTCGAGTTCCGGTGGCACCGATGTGTGTAGCGGGTTCTGCGGCGGTACCGCCTCGGTTCCCTACGTGCCCGGCGAGCTGACGGTGCGCTACCTCGGCTGTGCGTTGGAGGCGTGGGCGCCCGACCGCACGCCGCTCATCGACGAGGTGGGCGAGATGGTGATCACCCAGCCGATGCCGTCGATGCCCACGCACTTCTGGAACGATTCGGGCGATGCCAAGTACCGCGCCGCGTACTTCGAGCACGAGTGGACCGACGGCGTCGCGCCGAACGTCTGGCGGCACGGCGACTGGGTGAAACTCTCCCGCCGTGGGTCGGTCACGATCCACGGACGCAGCGATGCCACCTTGAACCGCAATGGGATTCGAATGGGTTCCGCCGACATCTACGAGGTGGTCGAAGCGATCCCGCAGGTCGCCGAGGCGATGGTCGTCGGTGTCGACGGCCCCGATGCGACGTACTGGATGCCGATGTTCCTGACCCTGGTGCCCGGAGCCGAGTTGACCGACGAACTGGTCGGACGGATCAGCGCCGAGGTACGTGGGCGCCTTTCGCCGCGGCACGTGCCCGACGAGGTGATCCTGGCCCCGGGCATCCCCCACACCCGCACCGGCAAGAAGTTGGAGATCCCGGTGACCGCGATGCTGGCCGGTCGCGACGTCAACGTCGACCCCAAGTCCGTGGACGACCCCGACCTGTTGTCGTGGTACCTGGCAGTCGGGGAAAAGCACAAGTGGTAGCGGCGGACCTGAAGCAGGCCAATTGAATCAGTGATCCATACGGAAAGGAACCCTCGTGACTACTGCAGACCGGATCGACGTCCACACCCACGTGATACCCCCATTCTGGGGTGAAGCACTGCCCGACCACGGCGGTGATCCCTCGGGCTGGACGCTCCCCGAGTGGAGCCCGGAGGCCCATCTGCAGTTGATGGACGACAACCAGATCGCCACCAGCATCCTGTCGTTGACCGCGCCCAGCGTGGTGGGCTGGCAGGGTCAAGAGCGCCGGGATCTGGCCCGCCGCGTCAACGAGTACGTCGCAGATCTGGGCGGTAAGCATCCCGGCCGGTTCGGCAACTTCGCCACCGTTCCCCTGCCGGACGTCGACGGTGCCATCGCCGAAGCCGAATACGCGCTGGACCATCTGAACGCCGACGGTGTGGTGGTGTTGACCAACTACGAAGGCGTCTATCTCGGCGACCCGCAATACGCGCCCCTGTGGGATGTGTTGAACCGCCGGTCCGCCGTGGTCTTCATCCACCCCGGGCACCCGCAGATCCCGAACTTGGCAGGCGTCCCCGGACCACTCGTCGACTACCCGTTCGACACCACCCGCAACGCGGTGCACATGGTCTTCAACGGTGTGCTGGACAACTACCCCGATACCAAGTTCATCTTGTCGCACGCCGGCGGATTCGTCCCGTATTCGGTTCTGCGCTTCTGCGAGGCGCGGACCCTGCTCGACCCGACCGGCCCCTCCGCCGAACAGTTGCAGGCGAAGTTCAAGCTCTTCTACTACGACACCGCACTGTCCTCGGGGCCCAGCGCGTTTCCGAGCCTGCTGGCGTTCGTCGATCACGAACGGATTCTGTTCGGCAGTGATTTCCCTTATGCACCAAAGAACCTCGCGACGATGTTCACCGAGATTCTTGACACCGAATCGGGGCTGAACGACGCGCAGCGGGCGGCGATCAACAACGCCAACGCGAAACGACTGCTCGGTCGAACGAGCTAGTCGAAGTCCCTCGCCGGCGGCGCCTACCTTTGCGGCGGCGGTGCGACCGGCTGGCAGCCGTTGACCGCTGGATTCCACCAGTTGCCCGGACCACAATCCGGTGGCGCTGAGGGCTGGCAGGCGTTGGCTCCCGGATTCCACCAATGCCCCGGACCACAATCAGGTGGTTGAGCCGAACTCACGCCAGGTGACACCGCGGTCACGTAGCCCGTGGGCGCCAACACCACTGCTACAGCGAACGTTGCGCGAAGAACGAAGGTCTTCATCGAGTTTCTCCCGTCGATAGTGTCCGGGCTCAATCCGGACGTCGGTCCGTAGCGACTACCCCTTCCGGTGGCCGCGCAATCAGCGGCATTGCCGCCAAGCCACGCGGGGTCGGACCCATTTCGTCACGTAATGACACTTGACCTGCAGACACGCCATGGCAACCACTAACCACAAGTTGGATGCCTGTTCCTACCTACGTTGGCCGCGCCGCCGCTTCGTCCACGCGGCTGCACACTACCGGCCGTCAGCGGCCTTACGACCAAGGGCTTTTCACACCGATGCGGGCCCGATGAATTCGACCCCTGCGCGAATCGCGGGGCGATGTCTCAAGATCCGGAAATGTGCCAGCCGGCCGAGTCCCGACGTCGTCATCAAGCGTGCGCCCGGCCATGACGCGACGACCTTCTCGCTCGTCGCATAGGGAGTATCGGGGTCATCGGGGTCGTGGATGAGCAGCAGCGGTGGGTGGTCGGTGCGCTCGGCGATCCGAACCATGTTGGTGTCTTCGAGCGGCATACCGATACGGCGTTCAAGGCGTCGGTGCAGGCCGGAGCGTATCCGTCGGCCGAAGTTGTGGCGCGCCGCGAAGAGGTCCAGGTAGATCGGGAACTCACCCATCGGCGCGAGGAACACCAACCGCCCAACCGTCGCGCCCCACGACGCCGCGAACGCGGTCGCGTTGGCCCCGAGGGAGTGGGCGACAACCGCGCGGGCCGGCCCGTGTGTCCGGATCATGGCTGCAACCGCTTCGGCGCACTCGATGGCGGTGGTGCGACCGGGTGCGAGGACGCCCGGCTCGGACTCGTTGTGGCTGGGCAGGTCGAATGCGATAACGCGGTGCCCGGATTCGACGAGCGGTTTGATGAACATGCCGAGGTGTGGGCGGCGCCCGCCCCAGCCGTGCACGAGATAGACCGGCGGCCCCTCGCCCCACGATTCGCCCACGATCCGGTGCCCGTCCCAGTGCGCTTCCAGCGGCTGACCGGGCGGGACGCCGGGCGGCATGCGCAGGCTGGACTCGAGGACCGGCGGGGTGCACCACAGCTCAAGCGCCCACCGCGACCCTATTGCGGGCGCGATTCGCTCCAGTAGCCAGAACAGCCGACGCACCCGCGGGGTCACCGGCGGCTGGACACCGGAGCCCTCCACATCGAGAACGATCGGGCTTGGGGCATCTCCGGCAGAATTAGCTTGGTCGCGGCGAAGACGTCGTTGAGCGGGCGGGAGGTCCGTCGGGTCTGGCACATGTCGAGGTTAGCGAGAGAGTGTGGTCTGCAGCCATCATCGCGCTGATCCGCGCGTTCTCACCGCGCCCGACCTGATGCCGGTGGCGGCCGCGCCAGTAACCCAGGGAAGTCCGCTATTCCGCTAGGCGGAAATAAGGTTCAACTGTGCCGCTGAGCTTGAGGATCATCGGATTTCCGCGGCGATCCTTCGCGGTAGGGACTTCGACACGCACCCAACCCTCGGCCACGTTGTATTCGTGAACATTGGTTGTCTCGACGCCTTTGAAGCGAATGCCCACGTCACGGCGGAGCACCTCTTCGTCATAGAAGGCGCTGCGCGGATCGATGGAGAGGTGATTCGGCGGAACGTCTGTGCTGTGGTCCTCGGGCATGATGGCTTTCGTTGAATGCGTGTTTAGGTGTTTGGGTTTGCTGCTCAAAGAATCTACGCGACTCGGCCGTAGGGGGTGCGCACAGCTCGTGGCGGCCCTCGCATCGGCCCCATTCGTGACGTAACACCGCGATCGCTAGTCAGCTGTCACTTCCTATGCCCCCGTTCGCCCGGCCGGCCGCCCTGGCTTCCGCTCCCATTCTCGAGCGAACTTGCGTACTGCTGCGGCATCCCATACTGCGCCGCCGCGCAGCTCGGCCAAGGGAGCCGGAAACGCGGCAGTGGAGCGCAGTTGATGCACTCGTTGACGCGCCACACCCAGCTCGCCGGCAATCTCAGCGGCTGACATGAGTTCAGGCATGGTTGGGGCCGCGGCGCGCCGTTGCCACTCGTCCTCGCGGACGATCTCGATGCCGGCGGGCTCGGCGCCGACGACCTCACTGATGCTGTCCACGTACTTGGCGATCACGTCGATCAGATGCAGCTCGGCAGGCGCGTAGACCGTCACGTCGACGCCACCACGATCGGGGACACGGGACACCGTGGCGTCGAACTGCTCGGACCAGTGGTCCATCGTGTCCACCGCGGGGTCGAGCGCATAGCTGACGGTGGCAACCCAGTCGTTCACTGGCCCTTCTCCTTTCGGCGCTGTGCGCGTTGTTCCTTCTTGCTGGGCGGCGATACCTGCAGGCCTGCTTTGCGTAGGGCGACGTGTAGGTCTGCCATTCGCCGTCGCGGGTTGCTCGGCGTGGCGGGGTAGCGCGCGATGTAGTTGCCGCGGGCGTCGTAGAACCTGGTGTAGCCCTTGGTGTCGTCGTTGACGGTCCAACCTTGGGACTCCGCCCATTTAGCGAGGTCTGAGATGTCGCTGTTCACTATGCTCCCCATACCATTGCGGTTTGTCAATAGTATTTGCTATGCGATACAACCGGCCCGGGGCGTAGACCCGCATCCGATGCTCAGACCTGTCGGCGTCGGCGTTGACGGACCGTGGGACCTGGTGGCGTTGTTGGCCCCGCCGGCGTCGGTCCGGTCGGGCCCGGCCGGCGTTAGACGTCTCCCAAGAAACGGTGATCCAGGCCCCCGTCCCTATTCCGGCAGGGGCGTGCGGACACCGAGTACCGGTTGCCGGCGTCGACCGTGGCTCCACCCGCGGTCCCACGGCCAACGGCGATGGTCGTCAGTCCATACGAGTTGAAACGCGCGAATGCGCGGGCCACAGAGCTCGACGGCGAACCTCAGGTGGACGTCCGGGTGTTCGACTTCGACCACCTCAAGAAGGAATTCGCTCTGGTAGTCGATGTGCATAGCCGGCTGCAGAAACGTGCCGTCGTCGACAACCTGATGTGCGATCGAGTTCAGCAGGCGGGCCGATGTCTGCGGCTGCAGCCCGGTCACCAACAGCTCAGGCAGGCCGATCTTATGCAGGCCGATCGTGTAAGCGAATGGTCGTCGATCGCTCTCGACAAATTGAACTGCCCACCCGTGGTCCCTGACCGTGTCCCGCAGAGTGTCCAGGTACTCATCGATGGTGCCGTCGGGGTTGTCGCACTTCCAGCACATGGCCGCACCCTTCTGTAGTGGATACGAGCCACACTGCACTGACCCACCGACAACTCTTGCGCGCCAGTCGCGACTGATCCCGTGGCATCAACACTCCGCCCGGCTACCGTGGATCTGGTGACGTTGTCACGATCGTGTCTTACCCGGCTCTACGCCGCTGGATCCGTCTTGTTCACCCTGGCCGCAGCCCCCTCATGCGGACCAGCGGCCCCACCGCCAGCCATCTCCGCCCCCGCCACCGCGGCGCCGGCAACCATCGCGCCACGTATGGCTCCGGCAGCTGAATTCGCGCCCGTGGCCCCGCTCATCAACGAGGCCGTTGCGGCACAGCGGCTCCCCGGAGCGGTAGTCCAGATCGGGCACGCCGGGAAAGTCGTCTTCCGCCAGGCCTTCGGCTCGCGCAAGCTCCCCGACGAACCGGGACTGGATGGGACACCCGCCCCCGCTGAGCCGATGACCGAAGACACCATCTTCGACCTGGCGTCGTTGACGAAGAGCCTCGCCACCACCGTGGCCATCCTGCAGCTGTACGAAAAGGGCCTGATTCACATCGACGAACCCCTGCAGACGTACCTGCCCGAGTTCAACCCGACCAACGACCCACGCCGTGCGCAGGTCACGCTGCGCATGATGCTCACCCACACATCGGGCATCGCGGGAGATCTGAGCCTGGACGGTCCGTGGGGCCTCGACAGGGCCGACAAAGCCGAAGGTATTCGCCGCGCGCTGGCCGCGTGGGTGGTGTTCGAGCCCGGAGAACTCTTCCACTACTGCGACATCAACTTCGTTCTCCTTGGCGCGCTGATCGAGAAGATCACCGGCGAGCCGCTCGATGTTTACGTGCAGCACAACGTCTTTGCTCCGCTGGACATGGCCGACACCCGCTATCTTCCCGCAGCCAAGGCGTGTGGTCCGCACCAGATCCGCGGTACCGCAGTCGCTTTCGATGCAGCCGCTCCTGCGGCTGGTCCGTGTCCGCCGGGTAGCTGGAAGATCGATCTGCTGGCCCGCGTCGCGCCGACTGCCCATGACGAAGACACTGCGGGCCTCAACCCCGACTTCAGCCAGTTACTCCGCGGTACGGTGCACGACCCGACAGCACGCCGCATGGGCGGGACGGCAGGCAGTGCCGGGGTGTTCTCGACGGTTCAAGACGTCGGCCGGTTTGCCCAAGCCCTACTCGACCGTCTCGCCGGGCGTCCGAGCCCGTTCCCGCTGAAACAATCGACCCTGGAACTGATGACAACTCCGCAACAGCCCGGGCACAGCACCGCGCAACTCGACGCAGCCAACAACGCCACCCGACAAGCCATCGAAAAGTCGCCCAACACAAGAGATCCCTTGCTCGCACCAAGTTACCCGGCAATAGCGGGCCAGGACCTGCGCGGCCTCGGCTGGGATATCGATACGGCCCACTCCAGCCCGCGCGGCATGATCTTTCCCGTCGGCAGCTTCGGTCACACCGGCTTCACCGGCGTGACATTGTGGATGGACCCAGGGTCGGACACCTACGTGGTCGTCCTCGCGAACGTGATCCACCAGCGCGGCGGTCCCCCTATCGCGGACCTGAGTGGCGATGTCGCCACGGTGGCAGCCCGGGCCCTGCATCTTTACGACGCGTAGACGCAGTGCGGGGACCACGGCGCCTTTGATGCTAACTCTATCCTGTTGCGATGAAACAGGAACGCATCAGAGTTGAGGTCATCGATGGCATCGCCTACGTGACGCTGGACCGAGCGGACAAGATGAACAGCCTTGACCTGCCGATGCTGCAAGCACTGGCATCGGTCCCCGATCAGCTGACCCGTGACCGGTCGATCCGCGTGGTGATCCTGCGCGGCGACGGCCGGGCGTTCTGCACCGGGCTTGACTTCGCCGGAGCGAAGCTCTCCGGGTTGGCCGGCGTGCGCAACTTCGGCAAGTTGCCCTGGCAGAAGACCAACCTGTTTCAGCAGGCCTGCTGGGCCTGGCGCGAGCTGCCGGTTCCGGTGATCGCAGCGCTGCACGGCCATTGCTATGGCGGCGGCCTGCAGTTGGCGTTGGCTGCCGACTTCCGGATCACGACGCCGGACTGCAAGCTTTCGATCATGGAGGCCAAGTGGGGCTTGATCCCCGACATGACCGGGGCCGTCACGTTGCGCGAGCTGCTTCCCCTGGATGTGGCCAAACGCCTGACCATGACGGCAGAAGTGTTCTCGGGTACCGACGCCCTCGGGTACGGACTGGTCACCGCGGTTGCCGACGATCCCGTTGCCGCCGCCCAGGATCTGGCGGCACAACTGTCCGAGCGGTCGCCCGATGCGTTGGCGGCGACTAAGAAGCTGTTCCACTCGACGTGGACGTCATCGGTTCGCCGGACGTTCTGGACTGAATCGGTGTTGCAACTTCGGCTACTTCGGGGTCGCAATCACCGCTTGGCACGAGGGGCGGGTCGCGACGGCAGGCCCGTCTGGGCGCCGCGGTCGTTGGGCTGAGCACCAACGTGTTTCACCAGCGCCACCAGGCCTTGGATGTGTGAAGCGGTCCAGCGGCGGCTGCTACGGCAGTCGACTTCGGAACGATGGTGTTCGCCTTGACCGGTGTGAACGTTGACCTGCGGTGATGTGGGTCGTCTCGGGTCGATTATGGCTGGGGGGCCGGCATCTCGCCGGCCAGCCGCGATACGAGCCAATCGACCTGCGCGAGCAGTCGATCGATGGTGTAGATGTCCGGTGCGGTGAGACGTAGGCGGACAATCTCGTCGCATGCGGCGTGGATCATCCGCACGGTCAGATCCGTATCAGGCACTGCATGCGCCCGTGCCATCAACGCTTCGGCGAGGTACGTACGGACATTCGATCGTGATTGGGCGAGCCGCTCGTAGAGTTCGGGCGGGCCGCCTTCGGACGGCATCAGGAACATGCGCCAGGTCGCCGGGTCGGCGTCGACGGCCGCGAGCACGCCGGCGACCACGTCGCGGGCACGTATGGTCGGGTCGACCCGCAAACCACCGGTCCCTTCGAAGAAACCCCTTCCGGCGCGGAAGGTTTCGCGATCCACCAGGGCGACCAACATGCCCGTGAGCCCGCCGAACTGCTGGTAGATGACCGGTCGTGTTATACCGCACAGTTTCGCGATGCGATCGACATTGACCGCATGGAAGCCCTCGTTGTCCACGACGGCCCGGCATGCATCGAGGATCTGGTCGCGGCGCTGCGGACCCGGCATTCGGACCTGGGTCACGCAAATCACCTCCTTGCCAACCCGAACTTACACATTGTAGCCTATCTTACATACTGTAAGATAGGAGCCACGACGTGGTGTATCGCCTAGTTATCTGGGGGCCCGGCGAGGTGGGCGGGGCGGTGCTGCGCGCCGCACACGCCAGTCCCGACTTCGACATCGTTGGCGTCAAGGTCTTCAGCCAGCACAAGCACGGCCGCGACGCCGGTGAACTGGTCGGCATCGGACCGATCGGCGTCACCGCCACCCGGTCCAAGCAGGAGATCCTCGCGCTCGACGCAGACTGCGTGATCCTCGCCCCGCTGCCGACGGCGATCATGGAAGGTCTCGACGATGATGTGATCGAGATCCTGGAGTCCGGCAAGAACGTCGTGACTACCGCCGCGTATCACAATGTCGCCCAGCCGAACTGGTTGAACACCGCACGCACTCCGAGCGCTCGGCTCCGGGCGATCGCGGGCCTGGGCGTCGCGCGCAATCCCCGTGAACGCAGAATGCTGGCCGGCGTCAAAGCTCTGACTTCGATCCCCTCGCTGGACCGCGTGACCGACCCGCTTCTTGCGCGCGTCGCCGATCGAGCGATCCCCGTACGAGCGACTCCTGAGCGATTGAGGCAGGCGTGCCGCGCCGGCAAGAGTTCCTTGCACGGAACGGGCATGCACCCCACGTTCATGGTCGAGCGGCAGATGATCCGGCTGGCCGGGGTGCTGAACGAGGTCCACCACATCCGCTTCATCGAAGCGCTCGACTTCAGCTATGCCCCGGACGGAATGTGGGGCGGCTTACGTGGACTGGGCTTCGGCCACGACATCGATGAGATCAACGACGACTTCTTCCTGGCCAAAGCTGGAGATTTCTACTACGGAGACCTGGCCAGCAATGTCGGCCATGCTCTGTTCGGCGCGCACCCGCATGAGATCCGGATCCAGCGCTCACTGCGCGCGATTCCGGCGAAGCACGCCTTCCAGGTCGGTTCGACGACGATCGAAAAGGGCAGCGCCGCGGTACTGCACATGACCCATCGCGGATATCTGCACGACGGCAGGCAGTTCTTCACCAATGAGGAATCATGGTTCCTCGGTACCGAGCACAAGTTCCACGGCGACAACCTCCCGTTCGGCAACCTGCCCGATCTCGGCGGGTACACCTTCGAGATCACTGGCAAGCCGGCAACGATTCGTGGGCAGATCGCCTATGCCGGCGATCCGGCGACTACTGCCAACCCGATCACCGCAGGATCGGTCCACGCCCTGCTCGATGCAGTCGGGCCCGTCTGCGCAGCCGACCCCGGCATCGTCATCGACGACGCCGCCCCGTACTACCGAACGGCAGGAGCACGGTGAACACCGAACCGATCATCGCCGGGCCGGGCGAGGACATCATTGCGCTACTTGAAGCCGGACATAGCGTCATCCTGACCGGCGAATTGCCCTCATCCGCAACAGTAGTCGCTGATGCCTGCCGCCGCGGCGGGGCCGCCGTCTACTCCGCGACCGTCACGGGTGCGTTCATGATCGAACGCATCGTCATGACCATGATCCAGGGGATGGACCTCGTGCGTCACATCGACATTGCCGTCACCGAACCTGGCGATCCCTGTTACACCGCCACCATTTTCAATGTTGCCGACACCCTCTTTGGCGACCGCGACGTGCGTATCGAGCGCGAACCAGGTATCCACACGGCCTATCGCGGCGAGCGGCACTTCCTCACCATCACGCACGACCGCAGCGAAGGACCGTTCGGACCGTTCAACACATCGCGCGGTTACGCACTGCGGGTGAGCGGCGAGCCCACCGAACTCAACGCACAGTGGGAGATCGACGGCACAATCGACGCCACACAGCTCATCTCAGATGCCATACCCGCTGTCGGACAAGCAGATCCAGGCATCCTCGCAGACGACCCGACACCCCGATACCGGCTCGACGATCGGTGATAGGGGTAGCGGCCCCACTGTGAGACCACCGGGGTCGGGTCGTCGCGGCTGCGGTGGTCGTGGAGCCCGGCAGCACTGTCGACATCGATGACATACGGCCACATTTCAGTTGAGCAGGGATCGCGATAAAGAACGATAGCGAGGTAAGCGGTGAAGGAAGATCAGAGTCAGGCCGGCCGACTTGAGGGACTCGAGCGGGTAAGTCCCCTGGCGTGGTGGGGTTTCGGGGTGCTGGGCCGATGGTGCCGGACCTGATATCGGGTGTGTCGCTGA
>NZ_LQPG01000023.1 GCF_002102265.1 Mycolicibacter longobardus
TCTACAACCGCCTCCACACCGACGAGAAGTCACGACACCACACACCCCACGCCGCCGCTGCTTGACATAGGAGCAATGCGCGCTCGCGCGAGTGGGGTGCCCCAGGTCGCGGTGAAACTAGCCCCGCAGTACGGCGCCGACGACTTCGGCGGCACGGGCGACGGCGGCGTCGCGGGCCGCGCTGGCCTCGTCCTCGGTCAGGGTGCGATCGGCGGCCCGGAAGCGCAGCGCGAACGCCAGCGACTTACGACCGTCGGCGACCTGCGGGCCGGTGTAGACGTCGAACAGCGCGATGTCCTCCAGCAGTTCACCGGCACCCTGGCGCACCGCGTCGGCCACCGACTGCGCGGTCACCTTTTCATCGACCACCAGGGCGAGGTCTTGGAACACCGCCGGGAACGGCGACACTCGGGGGGCGGGCAGCGCCGTGGTCACCGGGATGGCATCCAGGTTCAGCTCCACCGCGCAGGTGCCCTTGGGCAGCCCGGCGCGTTCGATGACGGCCGGATGCAGCTGCCCGGCGTGGCCGATCACGGTCTCGCCGACCAGCACCTCGGCGCACCGGCCCGGGTGCCACGGCAGGTACGCCCCGGAACGCAGCGTGACCTCGTTCCCGCTGGCGCGGGCGATGATCCGCGCCGCTTCGATGGCGTCGGCGGCTTCGACGGGCCGGCCCGGGCCCCACGGTCCGCGGGGCTCGGCCAGGCCGGTTAGCGCCACCGCGACGTGTTGCGGCTGCCTCGGCAGGGCGGCATCGATTCCGGCGATCTCGGCATCGGTGGGCCGTTGGGCCGATGTGACGGCCGGGAACTCAACCGGCCCCACCGACTGGACCACCTGAGCCATCGCGAACAGCGCCACGTCACTCATCCCCCGGGACACGTTGCGGCCCAGGGCCTCCAGCAGCGCGGGCAGCAGGGTGCTGGCCAGCTGTGGGCGGTCGGCCTCCAGCGGGTTGAGCACCGAAACCGTGGCGCGGCGCGGGTCGTCGTCGGCCAGGCCCCAGGTGTTGAATACGCCGGCGGGCAGGAACGGCGTGGTGAGTACCTCGACGTAGCCGGCCAGGGCCAGTGACTTGCCGATCGCCCGGCGCCGACGCTGGGTGGCGGTCAGGCCCCGCCCGGCCGGCGCGGCCGGCAGCACCGACGGAATGGACTCCAGGCCTTCCAGACGCAGCACTTCTTCGACCAGGTCGGCGGGCTGGCGCAGGTCCGGCCGCCAGCTCGGCGGGGTGACGGTCAACACGTCACCGGCGGCCGCCACGTCGCAGCCGATCTGGGTCAGCCGCCGGGTGGTGGTTCCGTCGGGGTAGCTCACCCCGGCAGTGCGGTCGGGCAGGTCGGTCGCGATCTCGATCGGGGCCGGGTCCCAGTTCTCCACAGCCGGGTCACCGCGCCAGTCGGTCAACCCGGGTTCGATGACTCCCCCGGCGATCTCGGCCAGCAGTGCCGCGCAGCGATCCAGGACGGCCACCGAGATGGCCGGGTCGACGGAGCGTTCGTAGCGCCGCGCCGCTTCGCTGGGCAGGTGCACGCGCCGTGCGGTCCGCGACACCGCCGCGGGGTCCCAGATCGCGGCCTCCAGCAGCACATCGGTTGAGTCGTCCCGCATTTCGGTGCTGCCCGAGCCCATCACGCCGCCGATCGCGGCGGTGGCGACGTCGTCGACGATCAGCACGTCGACCGGCTCCAGCTTGCGTTCGATGTCGTCGAGGGTGGTGACGGTCTCGCCGTCGCGGGCGAACCGGACGCCGAATCCGCCGGTGATGCGGGCCCGGTCGTGGGCGTGCATCGGATGGCCGAGTTCGACCATGACGTAGTTGGTGGCGTCGACGGCCGGAGAGATCGCCCGGATTCCGCACAGCGCCAGGCGGCGCTGCAGCCACCAGGGCGAGACCGCCGCCGGGTCGATACCGGTGACCGCGCGCAGCGCGAAGCGGCGCACCCCGGTGTCCGGCTGCACGCTCAGTGGCCACGCCTGCCCCTCAGCGGGCAGCGCCGGCACCGCGGCCGGGTCGGCAAAGTCCAGGTCCAAAGCATTGGCGAGGTCGCGCGCCAGCCCGCGGACCGACATGCAATAGCCGCGGTCGGGGGTGATGGCCAGCTCATAGACCACGTCGTCCAGCCCCAGCACCTCATGAGCGTCGGCACCGGGTTCGGCGGTACCGGCCGGCAGCACCAGGATGCCGGAATGGTCCGTGCTCATCCGCAGCTCCGACGCCGAGCAGATCATTCCGTCGGAGGTGCGGCCATACGTCTTGCGGGTGGCGATGGCGAAGTCGCCGGGCAGCACCGCGCCCGGCAGTGCCACCACCACCAGGTCACCCACGGCGAAATTGGTGGCGCCGCAGACGATATCGCGCAGCTCGGCTTCGCCGACGTCGACACGGCAGGCCCGGATCGGCTTCTTGAACTCGGTGAGCTCCTCGATGTCGGCGACCCGGCCGACCTTCAGCGGCCCACTGACCGGACCCAGGGCGTGCACCGCCTCGACTTCGTGGCCGATCCGCAGCAGTGCCTGCTCGAGTTCGTCGGCGGAGATGTCGAAGCCCGGCGCCCCCGCGATCAGGGTCTCCCGCAGCCAGCTGTAGGGAATGCGCATCAGGCACCCACCCCGAACGGCAGGGAGAACCGGACGTCGCCCTCGACCATGTCGCGCATGTCGGGGATGCCGTTGCGGAACTGCAGGGTGCGCTCCAGGCCCATGCCGAACGCGAAGCCGGAGTATTCGACCGGGTCGATGCCCACCGCACGCAGCACGTTGGGATGCACCATGCCGCAGCCGCCCCATTCCACCCAGCCGGGCCCGCCCTTCTTGCCCTCGAACCAGATGTCGACCTCGGCCGACGGCTCGGTGAACGGGAAGAAGTGCGGCCGGATACGGGTCCTGGCGGCCGGACCGAACTCCGACTGCGCGAAGGCGTCCAGGGTGCCGCGCAGGTGCGCCATGGTCAGGCCGCGATCCACTGCCAACCCCTCCACCTGGTGGAACACCGGGGTGTGGGTGGCGTCGAGTTCGTCGGTGCGGAAGGTGCGTCCGATCGAGACGACGTAGACGGGCAACTCGCGGGCCAGCAGGGCGCGGATCTGCACCGGGGAGGTGTGGGTGCGCAGCAGCTGCCGTGATCCGGGCGGGGCGACGTGGAAGGTGTCCTGGTCACTGCGCGCCGGGTGGTCGACGGGGAAGTTCAGCGCGTCGAAGTTGAAGTGCTCGGCTTCGACCTCGGGTCCTTCGACCAGTTCCCAGCCCATCGCGACGAAGGTGTCGGCGACGTGTTCGGCCAGCATGGTGATGGGGTGGCGGGCGCCGACGGCCTTGCGCGCCGAAGGCAGGGTGACATCGATGCTTTCCGCGGCCAGCACGGCGGCGTCACGTTCGGCGCGCAGGGCCGCCAGCCGCTCGTCGTAGGCCTGTTGGGCCTGCGCGCGGGCGGCGTTGACGCGCCGGCCGGCATCGGCGCGGTCGGCCTTGTCCAGTTTGGCCAGGGCCTGACGGGCCAGCGCCAGCGGAGCCCGATCACCGAGGTGGTCGGTTTTGGCGTGCGCCAGGGCATCCAGGTCGGCTGCCGCGGCGAACGCGCGCTGCGCCGCCTGCAGCGCCGAGGTCAGGGTCTCGTCGGAGACGACGGACGGGTCGACCTGTTGTTCGCCCACGCGACGAGACTCCCCTACTGGCTGTGATTTTGGCTGAGACGCAAGCGTCGATCTTATCGACATGACGACGAAAGCCCCGCACGCGGTGTGCGGGGCTTTCGTCGTGCGGGTTAGCTGCCGCCTTCTTCTTCCTCGGTGGCAGCCGGCGCCCCAGCGCCGCCGGCGGTGCCTTCGCCACCGGCGGTGCCGGTGGGAGGCGTGGGCGCGTCACCGGCTTCGCCGGCCACGCTGCCCGCCTTGCCGCCGGTACCGCCCTGGCCGCCGGTGCCACCCTTGATGGTGCCGACGCCGTCGCCACCGGTGCCACCCTTGCCACCATTGCCGCCGCCACCCTCGGTGTCGGGACCGGTGCTGCTGCCGCCGTTGCCGCCCTTGCCGCCGGCACCGACGGTGACCGGCTGGCCGTTGGTCGGCGCGGTGCCGCCACCGGCGGTGAGGCTACCGCCGTCACCACCGTCACCGCCGGCACCGCCGTTGCCGCTGGTGCTGTTGCCGCCCGCACCGCCGGCACCGCCGGCTTGGGCCCGCCAGCTCCCGTCACCGCTGTCACCGCCGTTTCCGCCGTTGCCGCCGTCACCAGTGGTGCCGGTGCCGCCGGCCCCGCCTGCGCCGCCGGTGCCGCCGGAGCCGAACTTGTTGCCGCCGCTGATGCCGTCCGCAGCGTTGCCGCCGTCACCGCCGTGGCCACCGGTCCCGCCGTTGCCGCCGGCCCCGCCGGTGCCACCGCTGCCACCGAAGCCGAGGATCTGGCCCTTGCCGGTCACGCTGCCGTTGGCGTCGTTCCAGCCGGAGCCCTCTTTGCCCTGGCCACCGCTGCCACCGTCGCCGCCGGTTCCGTCGGTGCTGGCGCCGCCCGCGCCGCCGTTACCGCCCCTGCCGCCGGTGATGGTGCCCTGGCCGCCCTCACCGCCGTTACCACCGTCGCCACCGTCGCCGCTCGTGGGAGCGTCTTCCCCGCTCACGGTCGCAGCACCACCGGCACCACCATTTCCACCTGCACCACCCCAGATGACTCGCGTGCCGTCGGGGTCGGTACCGGCTGCGCCACCGACACCACCGTTGCCGCCCGCGCCGCCGTCGCCGGTGGTCGCGGCACCGCCCGCACCACCGGCGCCACCGGCACCGGAGATGCCCAGGATGGTGCCGGCCCCGAACTTGCCGGTGAAACCGTCGATGCCCCAGGTGCCGTCGGACTTCCAGCCGGTCGCGGCCGCACCAGCCCCGCCGTCACCGCCCTCGCCGCCGTTACCGGAACCGGTGACGGCGCCGCCCGCACCACCGGCACCGCCGGTACCGCCGTACTGGGTGCCCTTGCCGGCGTCGCCCCCAGTGCCACCATTACCGCCGTCGCCGTTGGTCGCGGCGCCGCCCTTACCGCCGGCACCGCCATTACCGCCCTTGGTCACGGTGCTGGTGTCAGTGGTTGTCGACTCGGAAGCCTTACCCCCGTCACCACCGTCACCGCCACTGCCGGTGACCGTGCCGCCGGCACCGCCGTTACCGCCAGCACCACCATGGCCGCCGGTGGTCGCGTTGCCCGTGTTGTCGTAGGCGTCCGCGCCCGTGCCGCCGTTGCCACCGGAACCGTGGGTGCCGCCCGTGCCGCCGTCACCGCCGGCTCCACCGTTCAGGTGCAGGGCGTCGCCTTCAGCGCCATCGCCACCGTTGCCACCCTGCGCCAGGCCTGCGACACCTACGCCGTCCGCACCTTCGTCGCCGGCCTCGCCGGTACCCTCGGCTCCGCCGGTGCCTGCTTCGCCCGCAGCGCCGCCGTTGCCCGCGGCGCCGGCGTTACCGGCATTACCACCTTGGCCACCCGAGCCAAAGCCGTATTGACCCTTGAAATCCCAGTCACCGTCGGCACCATTGCCGCCGTTGCCGCCCGCGCCGCCGGCGCCGCCTTGCCCGCCGTCGCCACCGTTGCCGTTGGCACCTGCGGCGCCGGACTGCGAGGTGCCGCCAGCGCCGCCCATACCGCCTGCGCCGCCGTCAAAACCGGTGCCGCCATTGCCGCCCTTACCACCGGCACCATTGTTCTCGCCGACTGTCCCTGCGGCGCCGTGATCGCCGGTCAGGCCGTGGTCGCCGGCACCACCCTTACCGCCGGCACCACCGTTACCACCGTTACCGGACTCGGAGGCCCCGCCGGCGCCACCGACGCCGCCAGCACCGCCGTCGCTCTTAGAACCGTCACCGCCGGCACCACCGTTACCTCCGTCACCACCGTCACCGGTCGTTCCGGCACCGCCGGCACCGCCGGCACCACCATTGCCGCCGTCGGTGCCGTCGGCACCATTGCCGCCGTTACCGCCGAAGTCGTGGTTGGCGTCGGCGTCCGCGCCGGCGCCGCCTGAGCCGCCATTGCTGCCTTCCTCAGGCCTCAGACTGCCGGCTGTGCCCGTCGCGCCGTCTTCTGCACCGGCACCACCAGCCGCGCCGCCCTCTCCGCCGTTGCCGCCGACCGTCCCGTTGGCGCCGGCCTTGCCGCCGTCACCACCGGCACCATCTTGGCCACCAGAACCGTTGTTGCCCCAGATTCCGGCGGCACCGTTACCACCGTCACCGCCAGCGCCAACGGCACCGCCGGCGCCACCGGCACCACCATTGCCGTGATTCCCTGCCTTGCCAACATCGTTCCCGGCTTGACCGGCTGCGCCGCCAGCACCGCCCTTGCCGCCGTCGAAGCCATTACCACCCGCTGTGCCGTTACCGCCGGCACCGTCGTTGACACCAACGACGCCAGCTTCCCCGTCGACGCCCTTGACCCCGGCGTGCCCGGCGCCACCGACACCGCCCGTGCCGCCGTTGCCGCCGTTCCCCGCCTCGGAACCGCCCTGACCACCGACACCGCCGACACCGCCCGTGCCGCCTTCGGCATCGTCGTAGGTGCCACTGACCCCGCCGGCGCCACCGGCGCCACCCGTGCCACCGTTGCCGATCTCGCCGCCGTCACCACCGGCACCGCCCGCACCGCCATTACCTGCGGACTGCGTGGCGTCTCCGGCACCACCGGCACCGCCCACACCGCCGGCGCCACCGTTACCGCTCTCGCCGCCGCTGCCACCGACACCACCGGCACCACCGTTACCCGCGGCGGTGTCGGCGCCGGCGTCCACACCGGCGCCTCCGGTACCGCCCTTACCGCCGTTGCCGTTGACCGTGCTGTCAGCGCCATCCGCGCCCTTGCTGCCGAGCGCGCCGCCGGAACCGCCCTCGCCACCCTGGCCGGCCGCACCGCCAACACCACCGTTGCCGCCATTGCCGCCATCGGCGTTGTCCGCGTCGCCCGCAGCACCCGCGCCGCCCTGGCCGCCCTCGCCGCCGGCACCACCCGCGCCACCGGCGCCACCGCTGCCGAACAGCGAACTGGCGCTGCCGCCCTTGCCGCCCGTGCCGCCGGTGCCGCCGTTGCCGCCGACCTCCCCGACGCCGGTACCACCGTTGGCCCAAGCACCCGCTTCGCCGGCCTGGCCGACCGCGCCCGCACCACCAGCACCGCCGACGCCACCGATGCCGAACAACCAGCCGTTGGCGTTGCCACCGTTACCGCCGTCACCGCCCAGACTGCCGGCACCCCCAGCGCCACCGATACCCATCATCGAGCCGCCGAGGCCGCCGTTGCCGCCGTCGCCGCCCTCCGCGCCGGCATCGCCGCCCGCGCCGCCGTTGCCGAACATGCCGGCATTGCCGCCGTTACCGCCCTCGAAGCCGGCCCCACCGTCACCGAACAACCAGCCGCCATTGCCGCCGTCAGGGTTTTCCGCTGTGCCGTCCAGCCCGTGCCCGAGGAGCAGGCGGCTCGAGTCGAGCGAGTTGATCAGGTCGATCATCCAGGAGTTGGCCGGGTTCTCGACCCAGGAATCCATGAACGAGTAGAGCGGCTGGTAGACCAGCGCGTTGAACAGCGTCGTCATGTCGAACGCAGGGGTGTCGGCGGCGATACCCGGCAACGCCGACGCATCGAACCACGAGCCGATGTCCCAAGCGCTGGTGTCCCAGGAGCTGTCGTCCCACCCGAATGCCGAATCTGAGATCGGGTTGAACAGGTCGGTCAGCCAGTCGAAGTCCAGATCGGCGCGCGCGGCGGGCGCCGAGACCATCGGGGCCATGCCGAACGCGAGGAATGCCGCAACCGTGCTACCGGCGCCGACCAGTCGATTACCGGCCTTGCCGCCGTTGTTCCGACGCTGCTGGCGACCTGACATGATTCCCCGCTTCTGCGTTAAGGCGACCTGTGTAGACCCGGTCAAATAGTTACGTTGCTCACCGAGGGTATTCCAAGGAACGGGGTTCCTCCACTCGTGCGCGAAGTTAACGCCGCGCCTCAGTCGGTGTCGGAATGCTCCTGGCGAACAACCTTGAGGCGGTACATCATCAGATCGGCCGGGACCCCGCTGGTCTTGGCCGCGAGCACCTGCCGGCGCGCCCGCTTGGCAACCACGCCCAGCTCTTCGAGTTCGGCGGGTTCGATGCGTTCCAGCGTCGGCCCGGACACCACGATGCCGCCCTTGGTGGCCCGCTCCATGACCCGGGCGGCGATGTTGACGTCCACGCCGAGCCAATCGTCGGCCAGCCGGTGCGGCCGGCCGGTGTGGATGCCGGCCCGCATCCGCGGCGTATACCCGTTGACCTCGACCGTCTCGATGACGTCCTGGGCCTGCACAACAGCGGCGACAGCCACCAGCGGCTCACGGAATACGGCCATGATGCCGTCGCCCATCCGCTTGACGATGCGGCCACCGGCATCGAGCAGCGGCGGCTCGATCGCCTGCGACACCCGCCGCAGCAGGGTGAGGGTGGCATCGTCGCCGGACCGCAGCGACCAAGCGGAGAAACCGACCAGGTCGGTGAAGACCAGCGTCGCCTCAGCGTTGGACGGCGCCCGGGACAGTCGTTCGTTAAAGGCCTGCCAGACCTGCAGGGCGCCCAGGCTGAACTCGCGGGACGCCGCGGAGCGATCGCCCATCAGGCGCCCGGCGGCCCGCGCCGCGGCCTGCGGCCCACCTTCGCCCGCCGTGGACAGCGGGTCGCCGAACTCCGGATCGCCGGGCAGTGCCCGGCGCACCCGCCGCACGAGGTCCACCACCCGGGCGTCGTTGGTGGTGCGATTCAACCAGGCAGCAGCCTCGTCGAGGGAGAACGACCGGCGGCGCCTCGAAAAGGTCGCTTCGGGAATCTCCACCACCTCCTCGAGCTCGTCAGCCTGCCGGCGAGCCGGCTCGAGGTCCATGCGCCTCAGCGTAGGTGGCCGTCGCGGCCACCGCCAACGGCCGACACAGTGGCGCACGCCACTGCCGGGAGTTTTGCCGCGACGCGCCACTGCAGATGTAGACAACATGCGTTGTCACAATTATCGTAGTTTCAGGTTCGCAGACAGGAGACGTGATGACCGTTACGCCGACCACCTCCGATGAGCGGGTTGCTGAGCGGGTTTCAGAGCCCCCAGACTCCAGTGCCGCGACACCGGCCGTGCCCAAGCCCGCCCCGGCCGTCGAGCCGTTGAACTCCGACTCGCTGACCTGGAAGTACTTCGGCGACCTGCGGACCGGCATCATGGGAATTTGGATCGGGGCCATCGAGAACATGTACCCCGGTCTGGGTGCGGGAGTGACAGAGCACTCCACGGTCCTGAGTGAGCCGATCCAGCGGGTGACCCGGTCGGTGTTCCCGATCATGGGCGTGGTCTACGACGGCGCCCTGGCCCAGCACACCGGCGCCTCGATCCGTGACTACCACCGCGACATCAAGGGTGTCGACGAGCAGGGTCGGCGCTATCACGCGCTGGACCCCGACACCTTCTATTGGGCACACGCCACGTTCTTCATGTTGATCATCAAACTCGCTGAATACTTCGACGGCGGGCTCACTCTGGCCGAGAAGCGCCAGCTCTTCGACGAGCACGTGCAGTGGTACCGGATGTACGGCATGAGCATGCGCCCGGTTCCGAAGTCCTGGGAGGATTTCTGCGAATACTGGGACCGGGTCTGCGAGGACGAACTGGAGCTGACCCAGGCCGCCATCGACATCTTGAACATCCGCATTCCCAAGCCGTGGTTCGTCCCCATGCCCGACGCGGTGTGGCACCAGATGTTCAAGCCGGCGCTGGCCGCCCAGCGTTGGGTCGCCGCCGGGTTGTTCGAGCCGGTGGTGCGGGAGAAGGCCGGTCTGCGTTGGTCGGAGGGCGACGAGGTGCTGTTCCGGCTGATCGGCAAGTTCACCCACATGGCGTTCACCTTCGTGCCCGAAGAGATCCGGCTGCACCCGCGCGCGTTGGCCGGCTATCGGCGAGAGCAGGGCAAGATCGCAAGCGACACGGCACTGATCGAGGCCCCGTGGTTCAGCCGGCCACCGAAGGATCGGCGCCACACCGGGATGCACTACATCCCACCGATCAGCCGCGGCATGAAGCTGGTCGAACGGGCGGGTGCGCTGATGCACAACACCTTCTCGCTGGCCGCTGGCGGCGGCCTGGCACCGCGGCCGTCACGCCGCAAGGCTGCTTAAGTCCTGCTGACACCGCGCTGCGCTCGCGCACTCTGGTAGAGGCAGATCGCTGCTGCCGCAGCCACATTGAGGCTCTCCGCGCCGCCGGCCATCGGGATCCGAACCCGGTGGTCCGCGGCGGCGACGGCGGCGGCCGGTAACCCCTGGGCCTCCGGGCCGAACAGCCAGGCGGTGGGCGCGGTCAGCACCGGATCGGCGTCGTCGAGGCTCAGTTCCCCGTCCAGAGCCGTCGCCAGCACCTGCAGGCCGGCCTCCCCCAGCGCCATGAGTACGGCGTCGGTATCGGCGGCCACCACGACCGGGACGTTGAAGATGCTGCCGGCCGAGGCGCGCAGGCATTTGCCGTTGTAGGGATCGACACTGTTGCCGGTCAGCACCACCACATCTGCGCCGGTGGCGTCGGCGATGCGGATGAGCGTGCCGGCGTTACCGGGCTCGCCGATCCCCACCGCGACCGCCACCAATCGCGGTGCGTCGGCCAGCAGTGCGTGCAGGTCCGATTGGGCGTGCGCGCACACCGCGACCAATCCGGCCGGTGTCACGGTGTCCGACAGTGCTTTGGCCGCCCGGTCGGTGACCAGCTGGACCGGCACCTGCGCCGCCGCGAGCAGCTCTGGGTGCCGTTGGGCCGCCGACTCGGTGGCGAAGACCTCGATGACCAGGCCGCGCGCAATGGCTGCCTCGATCAGATTGGGCCCCTCGGCCAGGAAGCGCCGTTCGCGCTTCCTGGCCACGTGCCGATGCAGCTTGACCGCCGCGACCACCCGGGCCGAACGTTCGGTCAGCATCGGCCCGCTTCGGGTCAGGCAGCCTCGCCGGAGGGGGCGTTGACATCCTCGGGCAGCGCGGCCCGAGCGACCTCGACCAGGGCGGTGAACGCGCCCGCGTCGCTGACGGCGATCTCGGCGAGGTTCTTGCGGTCCACCTCGACACCGGCGGCCTTGAGGCCCTGGATCAGCCGGTTGTAGGTGATGCCGTTGGCGCGGGCCGCCGCGTTGATCCGCGAGATCCACAGCTTGCGGAACTCACCCTTGCGGGCGCGACGGTCCCGGTAGGCGTAGGTCAGTGAGTGCAGCTGCTGCTCTTTGGCCTTGCGGTACAGCCGCGACCGCTGGCCACGGTAGCCCTTCGAAGCCTTGAGGACTGTACGACGCTTCTTCTGGGCGTTGACTGCGCGCTTCACGCGTGCCATGGGGTGTTCCTACTCTCGTTGGGACGTAAGGGGAATTGCGGTGCCAGAAAGCGGCAATTAGCCGTTCAGCATCGCGTTGACGCGCTTGGTGTCGCTGGCAGCCACCTCGGTGCGGCCGGCCAACCGGCGCATGCGCTTGCTCGGCTTGTGCTCGAGCAGGTGGCGGGCATTGGCCTTCTGCCGCACGATCTTGCCGGTTCCGGTGCGACGGAACCGCTTTGAAGCGCCACTGTGGGTCTTCGCCTTAGGCATGTTTCCTCAGTTCTGGTGTCGGGGTTTTAGTTCTCGGGTTGCTGCTCGGCCGCTTCCGCTGCCGGCGCGGCCGCGGGGGCAGGCTGAACCGGGCCTCCGCCGGCGTCCTCTGCGGCCTTGGCACGGGTCTTCGCACCGCGGTGCGGTGCCAGCACCATCGTCATGTTGCGCCCGTCCTGCTTGGCGGAGGTCTCGACGAATCCGTACTCGGCGACGTCGGCACCCAACCGCTGAAGCAGGCGGTAGCCGAGCTCCGGCCGGGACTGCTCACGACCGCGGAACATGATCGTCACCTTGACCTTCGCCCCGGCTTCGAGGAAGCGGACCACGTGGCCCCTCTTCGTCGCATAGTCGTGGTCGTCGATCTTGGGACGCAGCTTCTGTTCCTTGACGACGGTCTGCTGCTGGTTCTTGCGAGACTCGCGCTCCTTCTGGGCCGCCTCGTACTTGTACTTGCCGTAGTCCATGATCTTGCAGACCGGCGGTTTGGCGGTCGGGGCCACTTCGACAAGGTCGAGATCGGCATCCGCGGCGACGCGAAGCGCATCTTCGATGCGCACAATGCCTACCTGCTCCCCACCCGGGCCGATCAAACGGACCTCAGGTACGCGAATGCGCTCGTTGACGCGGATCTCAGTGCTGATGGGACCTCCTTGGGTAGTCTTCCGGTCGCGGCCGCCGCAGTGCTCGTCCGGACGCAGCGGCGCTGACCCCACCCACCAGCAAAAAAGCCCTGCACGAAGCAGGGCCCAATACCGACCGATCACGACTCGAATAGCGTCAAGCCGCCCGCGCTATGCGCGGAGCAGGCGGTTCGCACCGCCTGCGACCGGACCACTGAGCCTGAAAGATTGCTCCTCGGCCAGTGGTGGGAGGGAACTCCACTTGCTGTCCTGACGTACGCCGGGACGGTCGCGGGACAAAGTCTAGCAGTTGTAGAGCGTTTCTCCAGTCCAGCGGTTCCAAGCCACGCGCTCGCCCAGCCGGTCTGCCTCCGGGGCCATGATGGGAAGGTGACCGCCGCGACCGTCGCCCGCATCCGCCGCGCCGTGTTCGCCAGGCACTCCAACCCGTGGAGCGCCTGGACCCGCTGGGCGACGACGCCGCTGATCCTGCTACCGGTATGGCGGCGGTCCTGGCGCGATGCGGCCTGGGTATCGACGTGGTTCGCGCTGAACCCGGTCATCTTCGGCGAACCGGCCGACCAGTCGGCCTGGTCGACGCGCGCGATGCTCGGTGAGGAGCTGTGGATCGTCGCTCGGCCCCGAGACATCGCCCTGCTGGTGAACCTGGCCGGCGGCGCCGCGACCGCGACGGCACTGCTCAACGCCCGGCGCCGGCGAGCGCTGCCCACGGCGGTCGCGACGGTGGTGGCGATGGCGCTGACCATGGCCTACTGGGAATTGATGGTCAGCTACTTCGACCGCCGGCGGTAACGTGTCGAACATGGGTGACGATCCGAGCGACCAGCAGCCCGACACCGGATACGACGACTCCGGGGTGCCCATCTTCGAATCGGTGCGGGAGAAGATCGAGAGCCGCTATCAGACCTCGATCGGCGCACAGGAGCTGGATTCCGAGACGCCGGAGGGCCGCAGCGTCGAGAAGCAGTACCAGGACCGACAGCAGGCGGCCGCCGACCGGCTCGAGCAGATCCGGAAGTCGATGCGCGAGGACGAGCACTGACCGGTGCGGACCTTCACCGTCGCCGAACGGCGCAACCGTTTGGCGCGCAGACATTTTCTTTCCCCTGAGACCGCAACCGAGCCGATAACCCGGATCGCGGCCAGCCTGATCGGACTGCACGCCACCGATCCGGCCACCCCGTATCTGTCCCTGTGGGCGCGATCGTCGCCGTTCGCCGTCGCCCACTTGGATGGCGCACTGTATGAAGAACGCTCGCTGGTCAAACACCTGGCAATGCGCCGCACGCTGTGGGTGTTCGGCCCCGCCGATCTGCCCGCCGTGCAGGCGGCGGCCAGCGACCGGGTGGCCGGCGCCGAGCGGCGCCGGCTGATCGCCGATGTCGGCAAGGCCGGGGTGGCCGCCGACGGCGAACGCTGGCTCACCCGGGCCACCGCGGCGGTGTTGCGCCACCTGCATGAGCACGGCCCGGCCAGCAGCTCCGAACTGCGCGCGGCCCTGCCCGAACTGGCCGGAACCTACGATCCGGCGCCGGGAAAGTCCTATGGCGGCCAGACTCACCTGGCCCCACGGGTGCTGACCGTGCTCGGCGCACAGGGCGACATCGTGCGCGGACCCAACGACGGCGCCTGGACTCTGTCGCGACCGCGATGGACGACCGCGGTGGACTGGCTCGGGCAGCCGGGCGAGAGGATGACCGCCGAGCCCGCACAGGCACAGCTGGTCGGCACCTGGCTGCGCGCCTTCGGCCCGGCGACAGCCGACGACATCAAATGGTGGTTCGGCACCACCAAGACCGCGGTCCGAACCGCGTTGAGCGACATCGGCGCGGTGGACGTCGACCTGCACGGCACGCCCGGCTATGCGCTGCCCGACGACTTGGAGCCCGAACCCGAACCCGCGCCCTGGGGGGCGCTGCTTCCCGGGCTCGATGTCACCACGATGGGCTGGTATCACCGCGACTGGTACCTCGGCGAGCATCGCGGTCGGCTCTTCGACAACAACGGCAACGCCGGGCCCACGGCGTGGTGGAACGGCCGGATCGTGGGCGGCTGGTGTCAGAACTCCGCGGCCGAGGTGCAGTTGCAGCTGCTGGAGGACCCCGGCCGTCGAGCGCGCCAAGTGCTGGAGAAGCGGGCTCGGGAGCTCACCGAGTGGCTGGACGGGGTGCGGGTGCCACCGCGGTTTCCCTCACCGCTGGTGAAGGCCGCCCCGAAGTAAGTTATGGTGCTGGTACCATAACCATATGGCTCTGAAGAAGACGACGGTGATGGTCGACGAGGACGACCTCGCGGTGATCAAGGAGGCGGCCGCGAGGGACGGACGACCCGAGTCCGAGTACTTCCGCGAGGCCTTCCACCTTGCCGCCTTGAGGGCCCGTCGCTGGTCTGAGGACTGGGACATTCCCGCGATGAGCTTCGGACATCCGGTGACGGCTGACGAGATCCATCAGGTAGTCGCTGAGGCTGCTGGGCGCACTACCGAATGATCCTCGTGGGAGACACGTCCGGGCTGGTGGCAGCCTTCAACGTGGACGACCCGGAGCACACCGCAGCACGGCAGGTCCTGATCGAGGCGCCAATGACCGTCATCTCCCCCTTGGTTCTCCTTGAGATCGAACGCATCGCCACCCGGAACGTCAGCAGAAAGGCGGCACTGGCGATCAACGATTGGCTACTGGCCCAGGACCGCACCGGACGCGTCACCATCGCAGCCGTTACCGCCTCCACACTGCGGACCGCGCGAACAGTCCAAAATCGTTACGCCGCTTTGCGACTCGACCTCACCGATGCAGTCTCCGTCGTGTTGGCCGAACAGTATGAAACCTACGCGGTGCTCACGCTCGACCGCCGCGACTTCCGGGCTGTCGTGCCCCTGAACGGCGCTCCGGCATTCCGGTTGCTGCCCGACGACAGCTAAGCGCTGGCCTTACGTCGACGCTTGGCGGCAGTGGCGGGTTTAGCCGGTGGGCCGAGGATCTCGGCCAGGAACTTGCCGGTGTAGCTCTCCGGAACGGCCACGACATCCTCCGGGGTGCCGGTGGCCACCACCGTCCCGCCGCCGGCGCCGCCTTCGGGTCCCATGTCGATGATCCAGTCCGCGGTCTTGATCACATCGAGGTTGTGCTCGATGACGATCACCGTATTGCCTTTGTCGACAAGGCCGTTGATGACGCCCAGCAGTTTGGCGATGTCTTCGAAGTGCAGTCCGGTGGTGGGCTCGTCGAGGATGTAGACCGTTCGCCCGGTGGAACGCTTCTGCAGCTCGGAGGCCAGCTTCACCCGCTGCGCCTCCCCGCCGGACAGCGTCGGCGCCGGCTGGCCCAGCCGCACATAGCCGAGGCCGACGTCGACCAGGGTGCGCAGGTAGCGGTGGATGCCGGTGATCGGCTCGAAGAACTCCGCCGCCTCCTCGATCGACATGTCCAGCACCTCGGCGATGGTCTTGCCCTTGTAGTGCACTTCCAGGGTCTCCCGGTTGTAGCGGGCGCCGTGGCAGACCTCGCAGGGCACATAGACATCCGGCAGGAAGTTCATCTCGATCTTGATGGTGCCGTCACCGGTGCACGCCTCACAGCGGCCGCCCTTGACGTTGAACGAGAACCGGCCCGGCTGATAGCCGCGGACCTTGGCCTCGGTGGTCGCGGCGAACAGCGTGCGGATCTTGTCGAACACCCCGGTGTAGGTGGCGGGGTTCGACCGCGGGGTGCGCCCGATCGGCGACTGGTCGACCCGCACCAGCTTGTCCAGGTGGTCCAGCCCGGTGATCCGGGTGTGCCGACCGGGCACCAGGCGGGCACCGTTGAGCTTGTTGGCCAGCACCGTCGCCAAGATGTCGTTGACCAGCGTCGACTTGCCCGAGCCGGACACCCCGGTGACCGCGGTGAGCACCCCGAGCGGAAAGGCCACGTCGACACCGGACAGGTTGTGCTCACGCGCGCCGACCACGCCGAGTTGACGCTTGGGGTCAACCTTGCGACGGGCTGCAGGCACGGCAATGCTTTTCGCTCCGGACAGGTAAGCCCCGGTGATCGAATCGGTGTTGGCCAGCAACTCGCTGTAGGGCCCGCTGTGCACGATCTTGCCGCCGTGCTCACCGGCGGCCGGACCGATGTCCACGATCCAGTCGGCGTGAGCGATGGTGTCCAGGTCGTGCTCGACGACGATCAGGGTGTTGCCCAGATCGCGGAGCCGGACCAGGGTTTCGATAAGCCGCCGGTTGTCCCGCTGATGCAGCCCGATGGACGGCTCGTCCAGCACGTAGAGCACCCCGACCAGGCCCGAACCGATCTGGGTGGCCAGCCGAATGCGTTGCGCCTCACCACCGGACAGCGTTCCGGCCGCGCGGGAGAGCGTCAGGTACTCCAGGCCGACGTCGAGCAGGAAGCTCAACCGGGACTGGATCTCCTTGAGCACCTGGCCGGCGATGGCCTGCTCGCGCGGGCCCAGGGTCAGCGCGTTGAGGAAGTCCGCGCAGTCCGCGATCGACAGATCACACACCTGCGCAATGGATTTGCTGCCGTAATCACCGGCGGCCAGCGTCACCGCCAGGATCTCCGGCTTGAGCCGGGTGCCGGCGCATTCCGGGCACGGCACATCCCGCATGAACCCGGCGTAGCGTTCCTTCATCTGCTCGGACTCGGTCTGCTCCATCTTGCGCTGCAGGAACGCCATCACACCTTCGAAGTCGGTGTAGTAGGAGCGGGTCCGGCCGTAGCGGTTGCGGTAGCGCACGTGCACCTGCTCGTCGGAGCCCTCCAGAATCGCCTTGCGGGCCTTGGCCGGCAGCCGGCGCCACGGGGTGTCGACATCGAAACCCATGGCCTCACCGAGACTGGCCATCATTCTGGTGAAGTACTCACTGGTGGGACCCATCGACCACGGCGCCACCGCGCCCTCGGCCAGGGTGCGGTCCGGGTCGGGCACCACCAGATCGGCGTCGACCTCCTTGCGGATGCCCAGCCCGGCGCAGTCCGGGCAGGCGCCGTAGGGCGAGTTGAACGAGAACGACCGCGGCTCCAGGTCGTCGACGGCCAGCGCGTGCCCGTTGGGGCAGGCCAGCTTCTCGGAGAACCGCTGCTCCCTATGCGGGTGGTGTTCTTCGCGGTCGACGAACTCCAGCACCACGATCCCGTCAGCCAGGCCCAGCGCCGTCTCGACCGAATCGGTGAGCCGCTGCTTGGCCGACTCCTTGACCGTCAGCCGGTCCACCACGACGTCGACGTCGTGTTTCTCCTGCTTCTTGAGCTTGGGCGGGTCGGTGAGCGAGTGCACCACGCCGTCGACCCGGACCCGGCTGTAGCCCTGGGTGTTCAGCTTCTCGAACAGGTCGGCGAACTCGCCCTTGCGGGTGCGCACCACCGGGGCCAGCACCTGGAACCGCAGGCCCTCATCCATGGCCAGCACCTGATCGACGATCTGCTGCGGGGTCTGGCGGGCGATGCGCTCACCGCAGACCGGGCAGTGCGGCGTGCCGGCCCGCGCGTAGAGCAGCCGCAGGTAGTCATACACCTCGGTGATGGTGCCGACCGTCGAACGCGGGTTGCGGTTGGTGGATTTCTGGTCGATGGACACCGCCGGCGACAGGCCCTCGATGAAGTCGACGTCGGGTTTGTCCATCTGGCCGAGGAACTGGCGGGCATAAGCCGACAGGGATTCGACGTAGCGGCGCTGGCCTTCGGCGAAGATCGTGTCGAAGGCGAGCGAGGATTTGCCCGATCCGGACAGCCCGGTGAAGACGATCAGCGCGTCGCGCGGCAGGTCCAGGTCCACACTGCGCAGGTTGTGTTCACGCGCACCCTTGACGATCAGCCGGTCAGCCACGCGTCCATGCTAGGTGGCGGTACCGACACCCAGTTCACGGCCAGTACCGTGGCGGATATGACGACTGAGATCTCGGTTGACGACAGCTACACCGGGCATGTCGAGCCTGGCACCGCGGCCCGCCGCACCCTGCCCGGAGCCTCGATCATCAAGATGTCGGTGGGTCCGATGGACAACAACGCCTACCTTGTGACCTGCACGAATACGGGGAAGACGCTGCTGATCGACGCGGCCAACGACGCCGAGACCCTGGTGGCGCTGGTGCGCGAGCATGCCCCGGACGTGGCTCTTATCGTCACCAGCCACCAGCACTTCGACCACTGGCAGGCGCTCACGGCGCTGGTCGAGGCGACCGGGGCGCCCACCGCGGCGCACGGCCTGGACGCCGAGCCGCTGCCGGTGACCCCGGACCGCCTGCTGGCCGACGGCGACACCGTGACGGTGGGTGACCTGACCTTCGATGTGATTCACCTGCAGGGGCACACCGAGGGCTCGGTGGCCCTGGCGCTCGACGGCGCGCCCACCGGCGGTGTGACGCAGTTGTTCACCGGTGACTGCCTGTTCCCGGGCGGGGTTGGAAAGACCTGGCAGCCTGGAGATTTCGAGCGCCTACTGGGTGATGTGAGCCGCAAGGTGTTCGACCGGTTCGATGACGACACCGTCGTCTATCCCGGGCACGGTGATGACACGACGCTCGGGACCGAGCGCCCGCATCTGGCGGAGTGGCGCGAACGAGGCTGGTGACTCCCCCGCCGGTCAGCCGGTGGTGTGCACGATCAGCACGTCGATCTTGGAACGCCGCGACACGTTGGCCGGCACGGACCCCAGCAACCGCCCGGCGATGGTGCTCAGCCCGACGTTGCCGACCACCAGCAGGTCGGCCTTGACCGACTCCGCCAGTTCCACCAGCGCGTCGACCGGGGCGCCGACAATGGCCCGCTCCTCCACCTCGTAGGCGCCGGCGGCGATAGCCCGCTCCTTGGCCTCCTTGAGGATGGCGTAGATGGGGGCGTTCCCGGACGCCTGGTAGCCCTCGTCCTTGAGAGCGTCGGCGGCCCGCGGGTCGTCGGCGTGCGGCAGGTAGGCGGTGGCGATGATCACCTTCGCGCCCTCACCGGATGCCAGGTGACCCGCACGGTCGACGGCGCGCAGCGACGAATCCGAGCCGTCCGTTCCGACCACCACGGTCTTGTAGCCGCTCATCCGTAATCCCTCCCGGTGAATAGTTGCCCTGCTCGCAAATCGAGCCATGGCGACATTAACGCGTCGGCGGCCACGATGGGGGCGATTGGCGTCACATGTCGCCTATGCGGCGGCAAGCACAGCCGCCTGACCGGCCCAAAAGCGCGGTTTCGAGGCTTGGTGACGTAGCTGACACGCGGGCCGAAGGTAACGTGAGGTGTCATCACCCTCACCCTTACCGACCGGGCACCGGTGCACACGGTCGCGGAACCGCCCCGCCGTCGGCTCCGCCCGCCGGATGCCGTCGTGATCGTGGTCGCGGCGACGGTGATCAGCGCCATCGGCGCGAGCCGGCCGTCGACGTGGTTCGACGAGGCCGCCACGATCTCGGCGTCGACGCACCGCTCGCTGCCCGAACTGTGGCATCTGCTGACCCATATCGACGCGGTGCACGGCCTGTACTACCTGTTCATGCACGGCTGGTTCGCGATCTTCCCGGCGACCGAGTTCTGGTCGCGGTTGCCGAGCTGCCTGGCGGTGGGCGCAGGCGCCGCCGGTGTGGTGGTCCTGACGCGTCGATTCGCCGGCCGGCAGGCGTCGGTGTGCGCCGGTGTGCTCTATGCGGTGCTGCCACGGGTGACGTGGGCCGGGGTCGAAGCGCGCCCGTACGCGTTCTCGGCCATGGCCGCGGTGTGGCTCACCGTGCTGTGTGTGACCGCGGCTCGCCGTGATACCGGGCCGCTGTGGGTGGCGTACAGCCTGGCGGTGGTGGCATCGACGCTGCTGAACACCTTCATGGTGCTCATGGTCGCGGTACACGCGACGGTCCTGCGGTCGCCGGAGTACGAACGCTCGACGACGCGGCGGTGGGCGGTGGCGGCCGGCAGCGCACTGGCGGCAGTCGCCCCGTTCCTGTGGTTCAGTCAGGGGCAGATCCGTCAGATCGCCTGGATCGACCCGCTGGACTGGCACACCGCCGTCGAGATCGCCCAGCAGCAGTACTTCGACAAGAGCGTGCCGTTCGCGATCCTGGCGTGGCTTGTGATCGCCGTCGCGGTCGTCGCTGTTCGGACCGACGCCCGCCCGGCACTCGACAACGACAGGCGACGGCTGGTGGTGCTGTGCGTCGCGTGGATGCTCATCCCGACGCTGGCGACGGTGGCCTATTCGGCGATGGTGAAACCCGTTTACTACCCGCGTTATCTGATCAGCACGGCTCCGGCGATGGCCATCGCCCTGGCGCTGGCCGTCACCACACTCGCCGGTTCGCGCCGCGCGGTCATCGGCGTCGTCGCCGTGCTGGTGATCGCGGCGGTTCCCAATTACGTTGTCAATCAACGTGGCCGGTACACCAAGGAAGGCTGGGACTACAGCGCGGTGGCCGACGTGGTCGCCGCGCACGCAGGCGACGGGGACTGCCTACTGATCGACAACACCACCCGATGGTTACCCGGCCCGATCCGGGCGCTGCCGGCCGGGCGCCCCGAGGCGTTCGCGAAGCTGCGTGACCCCGGTCTGGGCCCGCACCGCCAGACCTTGGGGAGGTTGTGGGATGGCCACCTGGCGGTGTGGGCGTTGACCGATCAGCTCGACCGGTGCCCGACGATCTGGACGATCACCGATCACGACCGCAGCCTTCCGGCCCATCAGCTCGCGGTGATGCTGCCACCGGGTCACCGGTTCGCGCGCACACCCGACGGCCGGGTGCTACACACGCTGGGCTTCCACGTCGTCGAGCGCTGGCAATTCACCTACAGCCAGGTCATCAAAGCCACCCGCTGAACCCGTTGGACCGCTTCAGGCGGCGCCGCCGACCAGTGCACCGGAACCGCGGGTGGCGCGATAGGCGACCAGGCAACCCGCGGCGGCGAGCACGGCGAAGATCGCGAACAGCCAACGGGCCGCCGGGGCACCGGCGCTCATCGCGGTGTTGACCACCAGACCGGCGAACCCGGCACCGAACGCTCCGCCGATCAGCTGAACGGTGTTGATCGCCGCGGCGGCCGTACCGCCCTCGGCGGGATCGTCGACGCAGCTCATCGCCCACGCCGACAGGTGCGGCCAGCCGGCGCCGACGCCGACGCCCACCACCAGCAGCGCCAGTGCCCAGATCGCGGCGACCGCAGTCGGGTTGTAGTGGTTCATGCGGGCGAACGCGACCACCGCCAAGCCGGCGGACATCACCAGCGGCGCGCTGATCACCAGCCCGATGACCACGCGCGCCTTGCTCACCGAGGCGCTGGCGATCTCACTGAACGTCCAGCCGGTCGACAGGGCGGCGCCCAAGAATCCGGCCATCACCGGCGGCAGGTGGGCCAGCCGCTGCCCGAGCAGCGGGATGTACAGGTTGGCCTTCGTGGTGGCCATCAGCAGGCCCAGAGTCAAGTAGATCCACTTCTCCCGGCCCGGGTGAAACGCGCTGGGCGGCAACACCGCCGCCGACGAACGCCGGTCCACGAACAGGAAGACCATCAGCAGGATCGCGCCCGCGAGCAACAGACCCGTCGCACCGATGAGGTTGCGCGGCAGCTGCGCGACGCTGACCGCCAGTGCGGCGCCACCGAGCAGCAGCAGCGATCGGACGGGGATCTTCATCGGTTCACCGCGGTGGCCGCTGCGCCCGGCCGTCAACACCACGCTCACCGCCACGGCCATCACACCGGACAGCACCGCCATCACACCGAACGCCCACCGCCAGATGCCGAACTGGGCGAACAGACCTCCGGCCGCCGGGCCCACCAGGGTGCCCACCCCCCACATGGCTGACACCAGACCCGAAGCCCTGGTCCACAGCCAGCTGGGCAGCACCGCGTTGATCAGGGCATAGCCCAGCCCGGCCAGCAGGCCGCCCCCCATGCCCTGCAGGGTGCGGCCGATCAGCAGCACCTCCATCTGGGGAGCCAGTGCACAGACCACCGCGCCCAGGCCGAACGAGAGCAGGCCCAGCAGGTAGGCCGACCGGGAACCCACCCGGACCAGCACCGCGTTCGCCGCAGCCGCGGAAATCACCGACCCGACCAGGTACAGGGTGGTCACCCAGGCGTAGAACCGCTCACCGCCGATGTCCCGGACCGTGCTGGGCAGCAGGCTGATCGTCAGAAACTCGTTGGTGGCGTAGAGGGCGACACCGCCGGCCAGCACGGCCGAAGTGCCCAAGTAGCGCCGACCGAGCAGCTCACGCCAGCTGCCAGTGTTTACAGCGGAGTCGCTCATCAC
Organism: Mycolicibacter longobardus; assembly: GCF_002102265.1. Taxonomy (GTDB): domain Bacteria; phylum Actinomycetota; class Actinomycetes; order Mycobacteriales; family Mycobacteriaceae; genus Mycobacterium; species Mycobacterium longobardum. The sequence goes on from NZ_LQPG01000023.1 coordinate 22,467, forward strand.
CGCTTCAGTCAGATCCACCACCGCTTGAAGTCAATCACGGATCACTACAACACGCGAAAACCGATCGGCCCCGTGGCGCGTCACTTGAGCCCGGCCGCGTCCATGCCCCGCAACTCCTTTTTGAGGTCGGCGATCTCGTCGCGTATTCGCGCTGCCAGCTCGAACTGCAGATCACGAGCGGCGTTCATCATCTGCTCGGTCAGATCCTTGATCAGGTCCGCCAGTTCGGCGCGCGGCATGTTGCTGGTGTCGCGGCCCTCGAACACCCCGGCGCTCACCGCGCGGCCGGGCTCCCCCTGCGCCCGCCGCCCCCGCGAGGCGTTACGGCCCGACCCGGCGACCGCAACGGTCTCGGTGTCCTCCGCCTCCCGGTAGACCTGGTCGAGAATGTCGGCGATCTTCTTGCGCAGCGGCTGCGGGTCGATGCCGTTGGCCTCGTTGTAGGCGACCTGCTTGGCCCGGCGGCGTTCGGTCTCGTCGATGGCCTCCCGCATGGAGTCGGTGATCTTGTCGGCGTACATGTGCACCTCGCCGGAGACGTTGCGGGCGGCGCGGCCGATGGTCTGGATCAGGCTGCGGGTCGAACGCAGGAAGCCCTCCTTGTCGGCGTCGAGAATCGACACCAGCGACACTTCCGGCAGGTCCAGGCCCTCCCGCAGCAGGTTGATGCCGATCAGCACGTCGTAGTCGCCGAGCCGCAGCTGGCGCAGCAGCTCCACCCGGCGCAGCGTGTCGACCTCGGAGTGCAGGTAGCGCACCCGGATCCCCATCTCCAGCAGGTAGTCGGTGAGGTCTTCGGCCATCTTCTTGGTCAGCGTGGTCACCAGCACCCGTTCGTCGGCCGCCGCGCGCTGCCGGATCTCGGCGATCAGGTCGTCGATCTGGCCCTTGGTAGGTTTGACCACCACCTTCGGGTCCACCAGGCCGGTCGGGCGGATCACCTGCTCGACGAACTCGCCGCCGGCCTGGCTCAGCTCATAGGGCCCCGGGGTGGCCGACATGTAGACCGTCTGCCCGATCCGGTCGGCGAATTCCTCCCAGGTCAGCGGCCGGTTGTCGCATGCCGACGGCAGCCGGAACCCGTACTCCACCAGATTGCGCTTGCGCGACATGTCGCCCTCATACATGCCGCCGATCTGCGGCACGGTGACGTGCGACTCGTCGATGATGAGCAGGAAGTCTTCCGGGAAGTAGTCCAGCAGGGTGGCCGGCGGAGTGCCCGCACCACGAGCGTCGATGTGCCGCGAGTAGTTCTCGATACCCGAGCAGAACCCGACCTGGCGCATCATCTCGATGTCGTAGTTGGTGCGCATCCGCAGGCGCTGGGCTTCCAGCAGCTTGCCGTGGCGCTCCAGCTCATCGAGCCGGGCGGCCAGCTCCTCCTCGATGGTGGAGATCGCCTGCGACATCCGTTCCGGGCCGGCGACGTAGTGCGTGGCGGGGAAGATGCGCAGCGAGTCGACCTTGCGGACCACATCCCCGGTGAGCGGGTGCAGGTAGTACAGCGCCTCGATCTCGTCGCCGAAGTACTCGATGCGGACGGCCAGCTCCTCATAGGACGGGATGATCTCGACGGTGTCGCCGCGCACCCGGAACGAGCCGCGGGTGAACGCCATGTCGTTGCGGGTGTACTGGACGTCGACCAGCAGCCGGAGCAGGCCGTCGCGCGGCACCTCCGTACCGACCTGCAGCTCCACCGAGCGGTCCAGGTAGGACTGCGGGGTGCCCAGGCCATAGATGCAGGACACCGACGCCACCACCACCACGTCGCGCCGCGACAGCAGGCTGGACGTCGCGGAATGGCGCAACCGCTCCACGTCGTCGTTGATGGAGCTGTCCTTCTCGATGTAGGTGTCGGTCTGCGCTATGTAGGCTTCCGGCTGGTAGTAGTCGTAGTAGGAGACGAAGTACTCGACTGCGTTGTGCGGCAGCATCTCTCGTAGCTCATTGGCCAGTTGCGCGGCCAGCGTCTTGTTCGGCGCCATCACCAGGGTGGGCCGCTGCAGCCGTTCGATCAGCCAGGCCGCGGTGGCCGACTTGCCGGTGCCGGTGGCGCCGAGCAGCACCACGTCCTTCTCCCCCGACGTGATCCGGCGTTCCAGGTCGGCGATGGCCGTCGGCTGGTCGCCGGCCGGCTGGTACTCGCTGACCACATCGAACCGCCCGCCGGCCCGGACGATGCCTTCCACGGCGTCGGCGGCCGGCCGGTACTCCGAATGCGCGACGATGGGGTGTTCCGTTGCGAAAGCCACGAAACCAGAGTAAGCGTGGCCGCTGACAGCGCAGCCAGAGCAGAAGGGCATCGAGGTGCACCAGGTGCATTCACCCAAGGAAGAGACCTTCGACCTGGCCGCCTACACTAACACCGACCCGAAAGGGGTGGTGCGCGCCGTCGACGTCTACACGGTGCAGCCGTGGGGCCTCTACCTGGCCCGCCCCACCCCGGGCCGGGCCCAGTTCCACTACCTGGAATCGTGGCTGCTGCCCGCGCTGGGGCTGCGCGCGACGGTCTTCCATTTCAACCCCGGCCACGAACGCGACCAGGACTTCTATCTCGACATCGGCGAATACACCGCGGGGCCGGCGGTCTGGCACTCCCGGGACCACTACCTGGATCTGGTGGTGCGTACCGGGGCCGGCGTCGAACTCACCGACACCGACGAGCTGATGGCCGCCGTGCGGCTGGGCCTGCTGGCTCAGGACGACGCGGAGCGGGCGGTGGCTCGCGCCGTGACCGCCGTGGACGGCCTGGCCCGGCACGACTACGACCTGCACCGCTGGCTGGCCGGCCAGGGTATGCCGGTGACCTGGCCGGTCAGTGATGGCCTTACCGGGTCTCGGTAGTCAGCGCGCGGCAGATGTGACGCGTGACGCCCGGAGTCACTCCCGTGACCGAGGTAAACTGCGCGGATATGAACGCCAACCTGCGAATCGGTGTCGCCACCGCGACCGCCGCGGCCCTCCTCGGTTCCGGTCAGCTGATCCCAGTGCCGGCGGCGGCCGCCGACGAGCTGCACAACGTGACCTACATCGCGCGGGTCGACGCATGGACCCAGGGAAGTGTCGTCACCTTCATGCGCAACGACTACGAGACCGCCAGCGCGGACCTCGACGGTTTCGGGGCACCGTTCGAGGCCAACACCGTGATGACCGATCCCAGCAAGGCGGGCATGGTGATCCGGCTGCGCTGGCCGTCCTCGGCGAACGTGCACTGCGAGATCCACGTCGACGACGTGGTGGCCGTCAAGAGCGATCGGTTCGTCACCACTTGGGCCAACAGCAACGACCCGCGCAACGGCGCGATGCTGTGCGGTGCCCTGATCAGCAGCATGGCCTGACCGGCGCTTGGCCGCTCAGGGGCGCCATCCGGTGTCGTCGGCCCATGCCCACGCCTGCCGGTAGGCGGTGTCGAACCAGGGTTCCTTGACCTCGGCGTACGCTTCGATGCCGCCGTCGGCACCGGCACGTTCCGCGTCGCGCTTGACCGACAGGTAGTCGGTGCGTGCGTCGGCGTCGGCGGACAGCCAGGCGGGAAACAGCAGGGCGAACTGCTGATTGGGCCGGCCGTCGAGGCGGATGTGGACGTTGGTGGCCCGTCCCGGGTCGGCGGAGGCATGAAACCGCTTCTGCCACAGGGCCGGATCCTCCGTGTGGTCGAACTCCGCCACAGTGCTGCGGGCGTCGGGCTTGCCGCGGTCGGCGGTGATCGCCCCGACACGGGGGTAGCCGGCGCGCAGCAGGTCCTCGGCGAGTTCGTCGGCCACCGCGAGGGATTCCACCGTGACCTGCACGTCGATCACGTCCTTGGCATCCAGGCCGGTGACCGCGGTGGAGCCGATGTGATCCACACGCAACGCCCGGTGCCCGCAGGCGGTGCGCACCCGGGCCAGTATCCGTTGCGCCTGATCCGGCCAGGTCGGATCGGCCGGCATCAGCTGCGTCGGGGACGGCACCGTCCGGCGGGCGGTGAGGTTGTGCGCGAACGGCAGGATGCGATGGTGCCATAGCCCCAGCGCCTGCGCCGCGAGATCATCCGGGCTGCCGGAGTTGTCCAGCCAGACGTCGGCCACGTCGCGGCGCTGCGGCTCGGTGGCCTGCGCGGCGATCCGCGCCCGCGCGTCCTCCTCCGACATACCGCGGTACTGACGGAGCCGCGCCACACGCGTCTCTATCTCCGCATGCACCACGACCACCAGCGGGAACAGCGGCGCCATCTGGGATTCAACCAGTAGCGGGATGTCCTCGACGATCACCGCTTCATCACCGGCCGCAGCGATCAACTCCGAACGCCGTTGCGCCACCAGCGGATGCACGATGCCGTTCAGCGTGGCCCGCTTGTCGTCGTCGCTGAAGGCGATCGCGGCCAGCGCCGGACGGTCCAATGCTCCGTCTGGAAGCAGGATGCCCGGCCCGAAGGCCTCGACCAATTTGGCGAGGCCTTCGGTACCGGGCTCCACTACTTCACGGGCAATGACGTCACCGTCGACGATGACTCCACCGCACCGGCTGAAGGCAGCCGAGACCGTCGACTTACCGGCGCCGATACCGCCGGTCAGACCGATACGCAGCATCTGCGCCCCTTCACCGCGCCCGGGCGCGGGCTAGGCGCTGTTACCGGCGAGCTTCTCCCGCAACGCGGCGAGCTGCTCATCGCTGGCCAGCGAACCGCCGGCCGGCGCCTCGTCGCGGTGCGACCCGTTGGCGGCGGAACGCGAGGGCTCGGCGTGCTCGGCAGCGGCGAACTTCTCCATCTGCGTGGTGTGCATCTTGTGCCGGCGCTCGGCCTCGGCGTAGCGGGCCTCCCACTCGGCGCGCTGCTTGTCGAAACCCTCGATCCACTCGTTGGTCTCGGCGTCGAAGCCCTCGGGGAAGATGTAGTTGCCCTGCTCGTCGTAGCTGTCGGCCATGCCGTACTTCGAGGGGTCGAACTCCTCGGTGTAGTCCTCGTTGGCCTGCTTGAGGCTCAGCGAGATCCGGCGGCGGTCCAGGTCGATGTCGATGACCTTGACCATGGCGTCGTCGCCGACCGCGACCACCTGGTCCGGCACCTCGACGTGGTGCTCAGCCAGCTCGGAGATGTGGACCAGGCCCTCGATGCCCTCCTCGACGCGGACGAACGCACCGAACGGCACCAGCTTGGTGACCTTGCCCGGAACGATCTGACCGATCGCGTGGGTGCGGGCGAAGTGCCGCCACGGGTCTTCCTGGGTGGCCTTGAGCGACAACGAAACCCGTTCGCGGTCCATGTCGACGTCGAGCACCTCGACGGTGACCTCGTCGCCCACCTGAACCACCTCCGACGGGTGGTCGATGTGCTTCCAGGACAGCTCGGAGACGTGCACCAGGCCGTCCACGCCGCCCAGGTCGACGAAGGCGCCGAAGTTGACGATCGAGGACACCACGCCCTTGCGGACGGCGCCCTTCTGCAGCTGGTTGAGGAACTCGCTGCGCACCTCGGACTGGGTCTGCTCCAGCCAGGCGCGACGCGACAACACCACGTTGTTGCGGTTCTTGTCCAGCTCGATGATCTTGGCTTCGATCTCTTTGCCGATGTAGGGCTGCAGGTCACGGACCCGGCGCATCTCCACCAGCGAGGCAGGCAGGAAGCCGCGCAGGCCGATGTCGAGGATCAGGCCGCCCTTGACGACCTCGATGACGGTGCCCTTGACAGCCTCGTCCTTCTCCTTGAGCTCCTCGATGGTGCCCCAGGCGCGCTCGTACTGGGCGCGCTTCTTGGACAGGATCAGCCGACCCTCTTTGTCCTCCTTGGTGAGGACCAGAGCCTCGACCTCGTCACCGACGGACACCACCTCGTGGGGGTCGACGTCGTGCTTGATGGACAGCTCGCGGGAGGGGATGACCCCTTCGGTCTTGTAGCCGATGTCGAGCAGGACCTCGTCCCGGTCAACCTTGACGATCGTCCCTTCCACGATGTCGCCATCGTTGAAGTACTTGATCGTTTTGTCGATGGCGGCGAGAAAGTCCTCGGCCGAGCCGATGTCGTTGACGGCTACTTGCGGCGAGGTGACGGTGGGACTTGGCATGTGTTGGGTTGCTCCGGACAAGTTGACGTAGTAGGGACGGGGTCTTGTCACGCATGCTGGGCATGCGGTGGCCCACGATTTTGATCTAGGACTAGTCGAGGCCTACCTGTTGAGGCTACTCGACGCGTTGCACGCTGGACAAACCGGTGGCTACGCTGCGTCGCTATGCCTCAGATGCGGAACCGCCGGAAGGTCGGAGCGCCGCTCATCGTCATCATCCTGCTCAGCATCCTCACCGCACTGTTGCTGCTGCTGTTCACCGCGGCCAACCCGGGCGGCACGCTGACCGCCCTGGTACTGGCGAGCATCTCGATGCTGGTGGTGCTGTTGTGCTACCGGTGGCTGGACCGGTGGGAGCCCGAACCGCGACGCCTGCTGCAGCTGGCGTTCCTGTGGGGCGCCTCGGTCGCCGTGCTGCTCGCGGTGGGCTTGGAGACATTCGGGTCCTCGGTGGCCACGGTGCGCCCGCTGGTGTCGAAGGCCTTCGACATGGCGGCGATCCAGGCGCCGTTCATCGAGGAGGCGGCCAAGGGGCTGTTCCTGCTGATCATGTTGACCGGCCGCCGGCGCCACGAACTGAACTCGCTGACCGACTGCATGGTCTACGCCGGGGTCACCGCGGTGGGTTTCGCCTGGATGGAGGACATCGTCTACATCGCGCCGGCCGATTCGCCCGCCAAGATGGCGGCGGTGGCCATTGCGCGGCTGATCTTCGGACCCTTCGCCCACCCGCTGTTCACCACGATGACCGGCATCGGGGTGTTCTTCGCACTGCGCCGCCACGGGTTCTGGTCGAAGGCCTTCGTGATCCTGCTCGGCTACCTGGGGGCGGTGATCATGCACGCCTCGTGGAACGCGTCGCTGGCCGCGGGCGGCGGTCGGCTCTTCCTGGTGACCTACCTGTTCTGGATGGTCCCGGTGTTCCTGCTGATGGTGGTGCTGGGCGTGCTGAGCCGCCGGCACGAACAGCAGCTGGTCGCCTCGAAGCTGCCCGCGATGGCGGCGGGGGGCCTGATCAGCCCCAACGAGGCGACCTGGCTGGGGTCGATCCGCAGCCGCAAGCTGGCGATCCGCGAGGCGACGCGCATCGGCGGGCGCCCGGCCGGCCGGTCGGTCAAGAAGTTCGCCGCCCAGGTCGTCGAGCTGGCGTTCGTGCGGGACCGCATCGACCGCGGCTTCGGCGATGCCGAGGTGTGGGCGTTGCAGAACGAGGACGCCTACGGCGTGGTGGCGGCCCGAGCCGCGGCACCGGTGCTGCACACGATGGCCGGGTATCACTCGCCGCTGCCGGTCCGGCGCTAACCTCCCGCTCAGAACGGGGGCGGGTCGTCGTCGGCCCCCGGTGGCGCTACGCCGGTCCAGGCGACGCGGTTGGCCCGCAGCCGGGCTTCTCGGGCGCGGCGGTTTTGGTTGCGTTCCGCGGCGATTCGGGTGGCCCGGTTCTGGGCGCGGGTGCGGCGACGTCGGGGCATCATCGCGACGCGGTCACCGCAGCGGGAGCCTGTCACGAATTTTGTGTAAGTCAGAGGTGACTTAACGACGAATCCCACTCTAGCACAATGGGATTCGTCCGGGAAACAGTTTGGACAATGTGTTCAGCGCCACAGTCCAGTTGTAGGTTCCGGTCCCTGAGAAGCCTCCTCGCTCGCTGGAGATGTTGCGCAGCCCCAGGTACAGCAACTTCATTGCGGCGTCCTTGTCGGGGAAATGGCCGCGGTTCTTGGTGATCTTGCGCAGCTGGAAGTTGATCGACTCGATGGCGTTGGTGGTGTAGACGATCTTGCGCAGCTCGACCGGGTAATCCAGGAACGGGGTGAACTCGGCCCAGGCGCCCCGCCACACGTCGATCGCCCCGGGGTATTGGGCGCCGAACTCGCGGTCGAAGTCCTTGAGGGCCAATTCGGCGGCGTCCACCGTGGGTGCCGAATAGATGGAGCGCATCGCGGTCGCAACCTTGCGGCGATCCTTATAGGACACGAACCGCATCGCATTGCGGATGACGTGCACCACGCAGGTTTGCACGACGGTGTCGGGGTAGATCGAACGGATCGCATCGGGCAGTCCGGTCAAGCCATCACAGCAGGCGATGAGGATGTCGCGTACCCCGCGGTTGCGTAGATCGATGACGACCTTCTGCCAGAACTTGGCGCCCTCGGTGTCTTGGATCCAGCAGCCCAGGGCGTGTTTGCGGCCGTCGATATCCACGCCGATGGCCAGATAGGCCACCTTGGTGGTGATGACCCCATTGTCGCCGACCCGCAGCCGCAGACCGTCGATGTAGAGGATCGGATAGACCTCATCAAGCGGGCGCGACTGCCAGGCCTTGATCTCATCGACGACCACGTCGGTGATGTTGGAGATCAGCTCCCGCGACACCGATGCCCCGTACACCTCAGCCAGATGGGCTTCGATATCGCGGGTGGTCATGCCTCGTGAATACAGCGACAGCACCACCGAATTGATGTTGTTGAGCCGGCGGGTCTTCTTCGGCACGATCGCCGGCTCAAACGAACCATTGCGATCCCGCGGCGCATCGATACGCACCGGACCATTGACGGTGGTCACCGTTTTCGGCGTGGTGCCATTGCGGGAATTACCCGATCCACGTCCGGCCGGGTCCCCGGCTTCGTAGCCCAGGTGATGGGTCAGCTCCGAGTTCAGGGCCCGCTCGAGCACCGCCTTGGTCAACTCGTTGAGCAAACCGTCCGCGCCGTCGATCGGCGTCCCCGACTTCACCGCATCGGTGATCAACGAATCCAGCGTCTCGGTGGTGAACGTCTCCGCCAACCGTCGGGCCGCCGTCTTGTCCTCAGCCGGTGACTGCGTGGTCTTGGTCACAAAACACTCCTTCTGTCCGCCCCAACGGCGGTCCGATGATGGACCACCCCGGACTTACACAGATGGAATGACACGCCCCGCAGCGGTCGTCGCCGCGTCGCGCCGGCGGCTTCAAATCCCCGGTAGGCACGCATAAGCGCGGAAACAACAGGGAACTGCCCGGCGTGGTGACGTAGGTCTGCCCTGTCGGCGAGGTCAAAATCACCGTCCCATCCGGCAATTGCTGGTCCCGCCAACCCCAGAAAGTCTTCACCAAATGATGTGTGCGACAATAACATTTGAGATTCGACCCATGAGTGGCACCACCATCGCCACGGGGAATCGTGTGGTCGATGTCGCAGTCAACCGCCGGGCGGTCACAACCCGGCCAGCGACAGGTC
>NZ_LQPG01000024.1 GCF_002102265.1 Mycolicibacter longobardus
AGAGCCAGGCACCAGGTGAGAAGAACCCAACCACCGCAACGCGGCACCGTCGACAGTGACACTGAGTGTTTGCACACGACACGCCGCATTTAGGTGTGCAACTGCGCACGATCGCGAGCTATCGCGAACCCCCGTGCTCCGGCATGCTGACAGGTGCCGCGCATCACCAAGCCGGAACCTCGAGGGGGTCGACTCGATGCACAAATCCGATACCTACGACGTCGTCGTACTAGGAGCCGGACCGGTTGGTGAGAACGTCGCCGACCGCGTCCGCGCCGCGGGACTGACCGTGGCGATCGTCGAACGCGAACTCATCGGCGGCGAATGCTCCTACTGGGCCTGCGTACCCAGCAAGGCCCTGCTGCGGCCGGTGCTCGCCGTCGACGACGCTCGCCGGGTCGCCGGCGCACGCCAGGCCGTCGGCTCCGCGATCGACACCGTCGAGGTACTCGCGCGCCGCAACCACTACGTGGGCGACTGGGACGACACCGGACAGGCGGACTGGCTCAACGGGATCGGTGCGACGCTGACGCGCGGACACGGACGCCTCGACGGACCGCGACGGGTGGTGGTCACCACGCCCGGCGGCGACGCCGTGGCGCTGACCGCCCGGCAAGCGGTCGTGGTCTGCACCGGAACCCGCGCGGTGATGCCGGACCTGCCCGGCATCGCCGAGGCCCGTCCGTGGACCAATCGCGAAGCCACCGAAGCCACATCGGTGCCCGGCCGTATCGCCGTTGTCGGAGCCGGCGGGGTGGGCGTCGAAATGGCCACCGCCTGGCAGGGTTTGGGCGCCGCGGTGACGCTGCTGGTGCGCGGATCGGGGTTGCTGCCGCGGATGGAGCCCTTCGTCGGCGAATACGTCGCCCTCGGGCTGGCCGATGCGGGCGTCGATGTGCGAACGGGTGTTTCGGTCGCCCGGCTGAGGCGACCCCAAGCCGACGGTCCGGTGCGTCTGGAATTGACCGACGGCAGCGAGCTCGAGGTCGACGAGATCTTGTTCGCGACCGGCCGCGCGCCCCGCACCGACGATATTGGCCTGGAAACCGTGCGGCTGACCCCCGGCGACTGGCTGGAAGTCGATGACACCTGCCGGGTGCGGGCCGTCGATGACGGGTGGCTCTACGCCTGCGGCGACGCCAACCACCGAGCGCTGCTGACCCATGAGGGCAAATACCAGGCGCGCATTGCCGGCGATGCGATCGGCGCCCGCGCGGCCGGTAAGACGTTGGACACCGCGCCCTGGGGTGTGCACGCCGCCACCGCCGACCACCACGCCGTGCCCCAGGTCTTCTTCACCGACCCCGAGGCCGCTTCGGTCGGGCTCTCCGCCGACCAGGCGCAGCAGGCCGGACATCGGGTACGGGTGGTGGACGTGGAGATCGGCGACGCCGTGATGGGGGCCAGGCTGCACGCCGACGGCTACCGGGGGCGGGCGCGCATGGTGGTCGACGCCGACGAGCAGTACCTACTTGGTGTCACGTTCGTAGGCCCGGGCGTGGCCGAGTTGCTGCACTCGGCCACCATCGCGGTTGCCGGTCGGGTCCCCATCAGCCGGCTCTGGCATGCCGTACCGTGCTTCCCGACGATCAGTGAAGTGTGGTTGCGGCTTTTGGAGGCCTTCCGCGACTCTGCATCGGCCTGAACAGGTCGGATATCGTCAGTCACCATCGGCGAGCGTGCACGGTTGTACGCGACACGCCGCCGGACGCCGGACAACACGCACACTCGCGACAAAGGGCCGGCGTAATTAATTTGCGTCAAACCGCATAATCATGCAGAATCGGTCGGTGACCAAAGCGATCAAGGTGGCGGTGGCCGGCGCCAGCGGCTATGCCGGCGGGGAGATCCTGCGGCTGCTGCTCGGGCATCCCGCGTATGCCGACGGCCGGCTGAGCATCGGCGCACTCACGGCGGCCGGCAATGCCGGCAGCACCCTGGGCGAGCAACATCCGCATCTGGTGCCACTGGCCGACCGGGTGCTCGAACCTACCGAACCCGCCGTCCTCGCGGGGCACGACGTGGTGTTTCTCGGGCTGCCGCACGGACATTCGGCAGTGCTGGCCGAACAACTCGGGGACGACACGCTGGTGGTCGACTGCGGCGCCGACTTCCGGCTGGGCGACCCGACGGACTGGGAACGCTTCTACGGCTCGGCGCACGCCGGCACCTGGCCCTACGGGCTGCCGGAGCTGCCCGGCGGGCGGGACAAGCTCAAGGACGCTCGGAGGGTCGCGGTACCGGGCTGCTACCCGACCGCGGCGCTGCTGGCGCTCTTTCCGGCCGTCGCCGCCGGACTGGTCGAGCCGGACGTCACGGTGGTCGCGGTCAGCGGCACTTCCGGTGCCGGCAAGGCCGCCAAGGTCGACCTGCTCGGCTCGGAGGTGATCGGCTCGGCGCGTGCCTACAACATCGGCGGCGCCCACCGGCATACTCCGGAGATCAGCCAGGGGCTGCGGGCCGTGACCCACCGCGACGTCAGCGTCGCGTTCATTCCGGTGCTGATCCCGACCTCCCGCGGAATCCTGGCCACCTGCACCGCGAAGACCACCGCGTCGCTGTCCGAACTGCGCGCCGCCTACGAAAAGGCCTACCACGCCGAGCCGTTCGTGCATCTGCTGCCCGAGGGCCAGTTGCCCAAGACCGGATCGGTGATCGGCAGCAACGCCGCCCATCTGGCGGTCGCCGTCGATGAGGACGCCTCGACGTTCATCGCGATCGCCGCGATCGACAACCTGGTCAAAGGCACCGGCGGTGCCGCGGTGCAGGCGATGAACCTGGCCCTGGGCTGGCCGGAATCAGAAGGACTCTCGACGGTCGGAGTGGCGCCGTGACTGCGACACGGCTGCTGCGTGAGCAGGGCGTCACCGCGCCGGAGGGCTTCCGGGCCGCCGGGATCGCCGCCGGTATCAAGGCTTCCGGCGCACCGGACCTGGCGCTGGTGTTCAACGAGGGACCCGACTATGCCGCCGCCGGCGTGTTCACCAGCAACCAGGTCAAGGCCGCGCCGGTGCAGTGGAGTCAGCAGGTGCTCAAGACCGGCCGGCTGCGGGCGGTGATCCTCAATTCCGGTGGCGCCAACGCCTGCACCGGTCCGGGCGGCTTCCAGGACACCCACACCACGGCCGAGGCCGTTGCCGCGGCATTGTCGCAGTGGGGCACCGAGACCGGCGCGATCGAAGTCGCGGTCTGCTCGACCGGGCTGATCGGCGACCGGCTGCCGATGGACAAGTTGCTGCCCGGTGTCACCGAGGTGGTGCAGGAGATGGCCGGCGGACTGGTCGGCGGAGACGAAGCCGCCCGCGCGATCATGACCACCGACACCGTGCCCAAACAGGTTGCGCTGCACCACAAGGACAACTGGACCCTGGGCGGAATGGCCAAGGGCGCCGGCATGCTGGCGCCGTCGCTGGCCACCATGCTGGTGGTGCTCACCACCGACGCCAAGGTCGACGCGGCGGCGCTGGACACCGCGTTGCGCCGGGCCGCCAAACTCACGTTCGACCGCCTCGACATCGACGGCAGCTGCTCCACCAACGACACGGTGCTGCTGCTGGCCTCGGGTGCCAGCGAGATCACGCCCAGTCAGGATGATCTGGACGCCGCGGTGCTGGCGGCCTGCGACGACCTGTGCGCTCAGTTGCAGGCCGACGCCGAGGGCGTCACCAAACGGGTCACGATCACCGTCACCGGCGCCGGCAGCGACGACGACGCGCTGCTCGCCGCCCGGATCGTCGCCCGCGACAGCCTGGTCAAGACCGCGCTGTTCGGCTCCGACCCCAACTGGGGACGGGTGCTGGCCGCCACCGGGATGGTGCCGTTCACCATCGACCCGGATCGGATCACGGTGTCCTTCAACGGTTCACCGGTCTTCAGCGACGGCATGCCGGTGCCGGGCGCCCGCGAGGTCGATCTGTCCGGAGCCGACATCCACGTGACAGTGGAACTCAACCAGGGCGGCGGGCGCGCCATGGTGCGCACCACCGACCTGTCACACGCCTACGTCGAAGAGAACTCCGCGTATAGCTCATGAGTGAACTGACCACACACGTCAAAGCCCAGGTACTGGCCGAAGCCCTGCCGTGGCTCAAGCAGCTGCACGCCAAAATCGTCGTCGTCAAGTACGGCGGAAACGCCATGACCGACGACACCCTCAAGCACGCGTTCGCCGCCGACATGGCGTTCCTGCGCAACTGCGGCATCCACCCCGTGGTGGTGCACGGCGGTGGCCCGCAGATCAGCGCCATGCTCAAACGCCTTGGCATCGAAGGTGACTTCAAGGGCGGATTCCGGGTCACCACACCGGAAGTGCTCGACGTGGCGCGCATGGTGCTGTTCGGACAGGTGGGCCGCGAGCTGGTCGGGCTGATCAACGCCCACGGGCCGTATGCGGTCGGCATCACCGGGGAGGACGCGGCGCTGTTCACCGCAGTGCGCCGCAGCGTCACCGTCGACGGGGTCGCCACCGACATCGGTCTGGTCGGAGACGTCGATCAGGTCAACACCGCCGCGGTGCTGGACCTGATTGCCGCAGGACGGATTCCGGTGGTGTCCACCCTGGCGCCAGACCCCGACGGTGTGGTGCACAACATCAACGCCGACACGGCCGCGGCCGCACTGGCCGAAGCGCTGCAGGCCGAGAAGCTGCTGATGCTCACCGACGTCGACGGTCTCTACACCGACTGGCCGAACACCGATTCGCTGGTCAGCGAGATCGACACCGCCACGCTGGAGCAACTGCTGCCGAAGCTGGAATCGGGCATGATTCCGAAAGTCGAAGCCTGCCTGCGCGCGGTTCGCGGTGGAGTGCCCAGTGCCCACATCATCGACGGCCGGGTCGAACACTGTGTGCTGGTGGAGCTGTTCACCGACGCCGGCACCGGAACCAAGGTGGTGAACTCGTGACTCTCCAAGGCCGCTGGCAAGCGGTGATGATGAATAACTACGGCACCCCGCCGCTGGCGCTGGTCAGCGGCGACGGCGCGGTGGTCACCGACGAAACCGGCAAGAGCTATGTCGATCTGCTCGGCGGCATCGCGGTCAACGTGCTCGGTCACCGGCATCCGGCGGTGATCGAGGCCGTCACCACCCAGCTGAACACCTTGGGCCACACCTCGAACCTGTACGCGACCGAGCCGGGCATCGCGTTGGCCGAGGGCCTGGTCGACCATCTCGGTGCCCCGGCGCGGGTCTTCTTCTGCAACTCCGGAACCGAGGCCAACGAAGTCGCCTTCAAAATGACCCGCCTCACCGGCAAGACGAAGATCGTTGCCGCACAAGGGGCATTCCACGGCCGGACCATGGGTTCACTGGCCCTGACCGGTCAGCCCGACAAGCAGGCACCCTTCCAGCCGCTGCCCGGCGACGTCACCCACGTGCCCTACGGGGACACCAAAGCGTTGGCCGACGCGGTCGATTCGGCCACCGCCGCGGTCTTCCTGGAGCCGATCATGGGGGAGGGCGGCGTGGTGGTGCCGCCCGCCGGCTACCTGGCCGAAGCCCGCGGCATCACCGCCGCCCACGGCGCACTGCTGGTGCTCGACGAAGTGCAGACCGGGGTCGGGCGCACCGGTGCCTTCTACGCCCACCAGCACGACGGCATCACCCCGGACATCATCACGCTGGCCAAGGGACTCGGCGGCGGCCTGCCGATCGGGGCCTGCCTGGCCGTCGGTGCCGCCGGTGACCTGTTGACTCCGGGCAGCCACGGCAGCACCTTCGGCGGCAACCCGGTGTGCACCGCGGCCGCGCTGGCCGTGCTCAAGACGCTGGCCGACGGCGACCTGATCGCCCGGGCCGGGACGCTCGGCAAGACGCTGAGCCACGGCATCGAGGAACTGCACCATCCGCTGGTCGACCACGTGCGCGGCAAGGGTCTGCTGCAGGGCGTGGTGCTGGCCGCGCCCCAGGCCAAGGCCGTGGAACTGGCGGCGCGCGACGCGGGCTTCCTGGTCAACGCCGCGGCGCCGGGCGTGGTCCGGTTGGCGCCGCCGCTGATCATCACCGACGAACAGATCGGCAGTTTCCTCACCGCGCTGCCGGCGGTACTCGACACGGCGCAGGAGGCGACGCATGCTTAGGCACTTTCTGCGCGACGACGACATCACCCCGGCCGAGCAGGCCGAAATCCTCTCCCTGGCAGCGGAACTGAAAGCTGAGCCGTTCAGCCACCGGCCGCTGGAGGGCCCCCGCGGGGTCGCGGTGATCTTCGACAAGAACTCCACCCGCACCCGGTTCTCCTTCGAGATCGGCATCGCACAGCTGGGTGGGCACGCCGTCGTCGTCGACGGCCGCTCCACCCAGCTGGGCCGCGACGAAACCCTGGAAGACACCGGACAGGTGCTCTCGCGCTACGTCGACGCCATCGTCTGGCGCACCTTCGCCCAGGACCGGCTGACCGCGATGGCCAGCACCGCCACGGTGCCGATCGTCAACGCGCTCTCCGACGAGTTCCACCCCTGCCAGGTGCTGGCCGATCTGCAGACCATCGCCGAGCGCAAGGGCGCCCTGAAGGGTTTGAGATTGACCTACCTCGGTGACGGCGCCAACAACATGGCGCACTCGCTGATGCTCGGCGGCGTTACCGCCGGGCTGCACGTCACCGTCGCCGCACCGGACGGATTCACCCCCGACCCCGCCGTCGTCGCCGCCGCAGAGCAGCGCGCCGCGGACACCGGCGCGTCGGTCACCCTCACCGCCGACCCGATGAAGGCGGCCGCCGGTGCCGACGTGCTGGTCACCGACACCTGGACATCGATGGGCCAGGAGGACGACGGACTGGACCGGGTCGCGCCGTTTCGGCCGTATCAGATCAACGACGAACTCGTCGCCCATGCGGACTCGGAAGTCACGGTGCTGCACTGCCTTCCGGCGCACCGCGGCGACGAGATCACCGACTCGGTGATGGACGGCCCGCACAGCGCGGTGTGGGACGAGGCCGAGAACCGGCTGCACGCGCAGAAGGCGCTGTTGGTGTGGTTGCTGGAACGGTCACGATGAGCCGAGCGGATAGCTCCATCACGCGGGTGGGCCGCCAGGCCCGCATCGTGGAGGTGCTGTCCGCGTCGCCGGTCCGCAGCCAGACCGAGCTGGCTGCGTTGCTGGCCGCCGACGGCATCGAGGTCACTCAGGCCACGTTGTCACGGGATCTCGAGGAGCTGGGCGCGGTGAAGCTGCGCGGCGTCGACGGGGGAGCCGGGGTGTACGTGGTGCCCGAAGACGGCAGCCCGGTGCGCGGGGTCTCCGGCGGCACCGACCGGCTGTGCCGGCTGCTGGGGGAGCTGCTGGTGTCCACCGACGCCACCGGAAACCTCGCCGTGCTGCGCACCCCGCCCGGGGCGGCGGACTACCTGGCCAGCGCCATCGACCGGGCCGCGCTACCGTACGTCGTCGGCACCATCGCCGGGGATGACACCATCTTCGTGGCGGCCCGCGAGCCGATGACCGGCGCCGAGCTCGCCGCCACCCTCATTGACCTGCAGTAGAACACCAGCACAAGCAAGGAGAACTCGATGTCCGAACGCGTCATCCTGGCGTATTCCGGCGGCCTGGACACTTCGGTGGCGATCAGCTGGATCGGCAAGGAGACCGGCCGCGAAGTGGTCGCCGTCGCCATCGACCTCGGCCAGGGCGGCGAGGACATGGAGGTGGTGCGTCAGCGGGCCCTGGACTGCGGTGCGGTGGAAGCCGTCGTGGTCGATGCCCGCAACGAGTTCGCCGACGAGTACTGCCTGCCCACCATCAAGGCCAACGCGCTCTACATGGACCGCTACCCGCTGGTCTCGGCGATCAGCCGGCCGCTGATCGTCAAGCACCTGGTGGAGGCCGCACGCAGCCATGGCGGCACCATCGTCGCGCACGGCTGCACCGGTAAGGGCAACGACCAGGTCCGCTTCGAGGTCGGCTTCGCCTCGCTGGCACCCGAACTCGACGTCATCGCCCCCGTCCGCGACTACGCCTGGACCCGGGAGAAGGCCATCGCGTTCGCCGAGCAGAACGACATCCCGATCAACGTCACCAAGCGCTCGCCGTTCTCCATCGACCAGAACGTGTGGGGCCGCGCGGTGGAAACCGGGTTCCTGGAAGACCTGTGGAACGCCCCGACCAAGGACGTCTACGACTACACCGAGGACCCGACAGTCAACTTCAACGCACCCGACGAGCTGATCATCAGCTTCGACAAGGGCCGCCCGGTGGCGATCGACGGCCGTCCGCTCAGCGTGCTGCAGATCATCCAGGAGCTCAACGCCCGTGCCGGTGCGCAGGGCGTGGGACGGCTCGACGTGGTCGAGGACCGGCTGGTGGGCATCAAGAGCCGCGAGATCTACGAGGCGCCCGGTGCGATGGTGCTGATCACCGCGCATACCGAGCTCGAGCACGTCACCCTGGAACGGGAACTGGGCCGCTACAAGCGCGGCGTGGACCGCAAGTGGGGCGAGCTCACCTACGACGGCCTGTGGTTCAGCCCGCTCAAGCGGTCCCTCGAGGTGTTCGTCGAGGACACCCAGCAGCATGTGTCCGGCGACATCCGGCTGGTGCTGCACGGCGGCAGCATCATCATCAACGGGCGGCGCAGCGCTGAATCTCTTTACGACTTCAACCTGGCCACCTACGACGAGGGCGACACCTTCGACCAGAGCGCCGCGCGCGGCTTCGTCCAGATCCACGGACTGAGCTCGAAGATCTCCGCCCGCCGGGACCTGGGCTGACCGATTCCATTCCCACCGCGAGCAGACGCAGAATCGCACGCAGGCGGTCCTGCGGATGCGATTCTGCGTCTGCTCGCCGTAGAAAGGTGACCCGATGAGCACCAACGAGGGATCGCTGTGGGGTGGGCGGTTCGCCGAAGGCCCGTCCGACGCGCTGGCCGCGCTGAGCAAGTCCACCCACTTCGACTGGGTGCTGGCCCCCTACGACATCGCCGCATCGAAGGCGCATGCGAAGGTGCTCTACGGCGCGGGGCTGCTGAGCACCGAACAGCGTGACGGGTTGCTGGCCGGCCTGGACAGCCTCGGCAGCGATGTCGCAGACGGCAGCTTCGGTCCGCTGGTCACCGACGAGGACGTGCACGGCGCACTGGAACGCGGCCTGATCGACCGGGTGGGCGCGGACCTGGGCGGCCGGCTGCGGGCCGGGAGATCGCGAAACGACCAGGTGGCCACGCTGTTTCGGATGTGGCTGCGCGACGCGGTGCGCCGTATCGCCGCCGGCGTGCTCGACGTCGTCGACGCGCTGGCCCACCAGGCCGCGGCCCACCCCGGCGCCATCATGCCGGGCAAGACGCACCTGCAGTCCGCGCAGCCGGTATTGCTGGCGCACCACCTGCTGGCGCATGCCCACCCGTTGCTGCGCGACGTGGATCGCATCATCGACTTCGACGCCCGCGCCGCGGTGTCACCATACGGATCCGGGGCACTCGCCGGCTCGTCGCTGGGGCTGGACCCGGACGCCATCGCCGCCGAACTCGGCTTCGCCGCCGCCGCGGACAACTCGATCGACGCCACCGCCGCGCGCGACTTCGCCGCCGAGGCCGCCTTCGTGTTCGCGATGATCGGCGTCGACCTGTCTCGGCTGGCTGAAGACATCATCTTGTGGAGTTCAACGGAATTCGGCTACGCCGTCCTCCACGACTCCTGGTCGACCGGCAGTTCGATCATGCCGCAGAAGAAGAACCCCGACATCGCCGAACTCGCCCGCGGCAAGTCCGGCCGCCTGATCGGCAACCTGGCCGGTCTGCTGGCCACGCTGAAGGCCCAGCCGCTGTCCTACAACCGGGACCTGCAGGAGGACAAGGAGCCGGTGTTCGATTCGGCGGCCCAGCTGGAACTGCTGCTGCCGGCTACGGCCGGGCTGGTGGGCACCCTGCGGTTCGACACCGAGCGGATGGCCGCGCTGGCTCCGGCCGGTTACACGCTGGCCACCGACATCGCCGAATGGCTGGTGCGCCAAGGTGTTCCGTTCCGCGTCGCCCACGAGGCAGCGGGTGCGGCGGTCAAGGCCGCCGAGCAGCGCGGTGTCGGCCTGGACGAACTCACCGACGACGAACTGGGCGCGATCAGCCCCGACCTCACCCCACAGGTGCGTGAGGTGCTGACGGTCGAAGGTTCGGTGGCTTCGCGCGATGCCCGCGGGGGGACGGCGCCGGTGCGCGTGACCGATCAGCTGGACGGCCTTGCCGAACAAGTCGCGCGGCAGCGCCGGTGGCTCGATCAGCGGTAATAGGACATCAGGTTCTCGGCGAGTTCGTCGAACAGATTCTGGTTCAGCCGGAAGGCCAGCTTGACCTCGTCGACCACCCGCTCGACTTCGTCGGGGGCCAGGCCCAGTTCGTCGAGACGGGCCCGGTA
Source organism: Mycolicibacter longobardus (assembly GCF_002102265.1). Classification (GTDB taxonomy): domain Bacteria; phylum Actinomycetota; class Actinomycetes; order Mycobacteriales; family Mycobacteriaceae; genus Mycobacterium; species Mycobacterium longobardum. The sequence goes on from NZ_LQPG01000024.1 coordinate 10,347, forward strand.
GGCGTCCTTGTACGGTTTCGGGCGCATCGGGAATTGGTAGAACGACAGGCCGGCGCCGTCGAGCTCGAAAGTCCGATCCAGCACGCGCCCGATCGCCTGGCCGCCGGAGAGATCCCCGAGGTAGCGCGTGTAGTGGTGGGCCAGCAGGGCGCTGCCGGAAGCGGCGGCAATCCGGTCGCAGTACGCCCGGGCGGCGGCGGAATCGACCGCCGGGGCGGCGCCGCCCGCCCAGAATTCCAGGTCCGCCTCGATGGCCGGCAGGCGTTCCAGCGAGGGGTCGTAAACCGAGGCGACCAGGGCGTCGTCACGGTGCGACCGCACCGCGGCCTCCAGTGCCGCGTAGACCATCCGTAGCCGCGACAGGTAGTCGGCGTAGCCCTGTTCGTTGAGCTTGCCGTCCATCAGTTCCTGTACGAACAGTGATCGTTCGGCAGCGTCGTGTGCCGCCTGCGATCCAACGCGCATCGCGGTGGACAGCGATCGGGCGGCATCGGGGTCAACCGTGGCCTTCAGCGGCATTCTGTAATCCGTTTCCTTCGTCACGGGCGCTGTCGCCGGTCCAGCTTCCCGGCATCATCGGGGTGGTGGCTCCGTTGCCGAATGCATCTTCCGCCAGCGTAGTGAGTCCAGCCGGGTCCGCCAGCCCGGACTTCGCCGTAGTGCCGGTCGATCCGATCGCACCGCTGCCCGAGGCACTGACCATGGTCGGTTCCTCCGGGTGCGGCGGAGCGGAGGTGTCGTCCACGGTGATGAATTCGTAGCGATGGCCACGCGCCTTGACCGCAGCGCTGCGGCGCTTGCGTGCCCTCTTATCGGCGGTGGCCAGGGCAGCAGCGCCCGCTGGTTTGCGCGCACCACTCGAGGCCCCTGCGGCCTGTGCGGCCCGGTGCCGCATCGACGGGCCGAAGCCGACGCCGGGACCTCCGCCGGACACCGCGTAGTAGAGGCCGACGGGGCTCGCAGCTTGCGGCGGGGCGGGGGCCGGTGGTGCCGGAACGGCGGGGGTGCTCGTCGGCGACGAAGCCGGGGGCGTGGACGCGGCGGCCGACGGGGCGGTCGGCATCATGACCGCGGCCGGGTGGTCCTGCCCGGGGGGACTGACCACGCTGGGTGCGTCAACGGCGGGGACCTCGGCCATCGCGGCGAGCCCGGACAATCCCAAAGCGATCGGGATGGCCGCCGATGCCGCCGGTCCCATCATCGCCGCGTAGATCGGTGTCCCCATCGCGCCGAAGGTCGCTCCGTACGCGAACAGGTAGAACAACGGTTGCCAGGTGGCTATCGCCGCCGATGGGTTGGTCGCAAAGTCGACGACGACCTGATACAGCGTGCCGAGCGGATCGGCCAGCACCTGTTTGAGCATCTTGTACATGGCGCTGAAATGCTCTGAACCGGAAAGCCATTCCTCGATGGGGTCGGTGAAGGCCGCTGGCCCGGCCTCGGCGACACCCGGCGTGAGAACAGGAGGCGCCGGGGTCGTTCGCGGGGTCGACGCCATGGTTGCCGCGGAGGCGGTCTGGTAGATGCTCATGGTCATGGCGGCCTGCAGCCACATCCGCAAGTAGTCGGCTTCGGTGACCGCGATCGGGATCGCGTTGATCCCGAAAAAATTCGTCGCCACCAACACGCCCAGCGTCGCGCGGTTGGCGGCCAGTTCGCCGAGGGTCGGCATCGCGGCCAAGGCTGCGGCGTAGGAGCCGGCCGCTGTCTCCAGCTGGGCCGCTGCGCCGGCGCTGTCGGCGCCGGCCTGCGTCAGCCAGGCCAGATAGGGCGCATGTGCGGCGAGATATCTTGCGGCGCTTTGGCCCTGCCACGATCCGGACTGGACCGATCCCAGAACTGTCGTGAGTTCGGCCGCGGCCGCGGCGTATTCGTTGCTCAGCGCATTCCAGGCGTTCGCAGCGGCCAGCAGTGTCCCGGCACCCGCCCCGGCGCTGAGCAGGCTCGAGTGCACCTCGGGAGGGAAGGCCATCCAGATGGGCGCGGTCATCATCGTCACCGTGGTGGCTGGTTGCTATTCCATTCCGGTGCGACCAGGAGTCCAGAAGGGTTTGGTGCGTATCCGGCGCCGGTCCCAGCCGCGTTCGGTGATCAATATCTTTCGCAGGGTCTGGACGGTGCGGGCTTCCCCGGCGAGGTAGGCGAAGCCGGGATGACAGGGCAGTTCGAGGGCGCGCAGCGCCTCGGCGAGGACGGGGGAGTTCGCCGCTGAGGCCTCGCCGCGCTCGACGCGGGTCAAGGGGCGCGCGAGCGGAAGGTGGTCGGCGGTGGTCGCCGCCTCGATCACGCCGTAGACGTCGGTGTCCGGCTGCAGAGTTCGCAGCATCGCGGCGAAGGCGACCGACGCCGTTTCCTCCCCGGCGAAGAGTTGGTAGGCAGCATCGGGGCGGATCACGAAATTTCCCTGGGGCCGGGTGATATCGACGTGGTCTCCGATGGAAACCGCAGTCGCCCAACGCCTGGCAGGTGTCACGGTGTCCGGGTCGTAGTTGTGGTCGAGCATCACGATGTCGAGCGTTCCGGTGTCGGGGTCCGCGTCGTAGATGGAGTACGACCGCAGGGCGTCGTGTGGGTGCAGCCGCAGCACCGAATCGAGCAGTCCGGCGACCTGCAGGCGTACGTGCTGACCCGGCGTCCAACCCAGGCCACGCAGTCGGGGGCCGCTGAAACGGAGGCGGCGCATCCTCGGTGTCAGCTGTTCGACCTCACTGACGGTCGCGGATAGGAACACCGCGTCTCGTAGGGTGCTGACCAGCGGGAAAGCATCGAGGATCGTTGTCACAGGGATCTCCATCTCATAGAGAATTAGGTATGCCTTACCTAAGTAGACGAGGCTACAGTTGCGCGTCGTGGAGTTCAAGCAAGCCTTGGCCAGGTTGGCGGGAAACGATCTCGCGCTGCGTTAGCGTGGGCGAATCAACGGCCCTGGAGAACGCCCGAACACCCTGATCGCGTGGCGCCTGCTGACGGCGATCGCGGTCTGCGCGCTGCTGTCACAGTGCACCGGCGCGCCGCCGCCGGACGCACCCCCGACATCGGCAGCGGCAGCGTCATCGGCGCCCAACACCCTCCCCGAACCCGCCGCCGTCGCGCGCGTCACGGCCGCCGAACTCGGCGCCACCTGGCACTCGGACTGTCCGGTCACCCCGGCGCAATTGCGACGCGTCACATTGACTCACCTCGGATTCGACGCCCAGCCCCACCGCGGCGAGCTGATCGTGCACCGGGACCTGGTTCCGCAGGTCATCGCCGTATTCGACCGGCTGTACAAGTTGGAATTCCCGATCGAGAAGATGCGGCCGGTCGCCGACTACCGGGGCGGCGACGACGAGCTGTCGATGGAGGACAACAACACATCGGCGTTCAACTGCCGGCGCATCCCGGGCTCCGGAAACTGGGCGCTGCACGCCTACGGCCGCGCCATCGATGTCAACCCGCTGCTGAACCCGTCGATCGACCACGGGGAGTTCGAGCCGCACAACGCCGCGGTCTACACCGACCGCCATCGGATCGAACCGGGCCTGCTGCATGCCGGCGACCCGGCCGTGCACGCCTTCACCGACGCCGGCTGGCGCTGGGGCGGCAACTGGAAGTCGCCGGTGGACTACCAGCACTTCGAGCGGCGCTGAGAGGCTATTCCAGCAGCTCCGACAGCTCCAGCCAGCGGACCTCCTGCTCGGCCACCTCGTCCTCCAGGGCCCGCAACTCCCGGGTCAGCGCCACTACGCCCACGTGATCGGACTGATCGTAGGCGGCAAGTTCGTGATGCTTGGCCTCGATCTGTTCGGCCAGCCGCGCCAGGCGGCGGTCCACCGCGGCCAGGTCCTTCTGGGCGGCGCGCAGGTCCGCTCCCGACAGCGGACCCGGACCGGCCGCGGAGGGGGCCGGCCGTGACACCGGTGCCCGGCGCGCGTCGGCGGCCAGCTGCAGATACTCGTCGACACCGCCCGGCAGGTGCCGCAGCCGTCCGTCCAGGATGGCGTACTGCTGATCGGTGACCCGCTCCAGCAGATAGCGATCGTGGGAGACGACGATCAACGTGCCCGGCCACGAGTCCAGCAGGTCCTCGGTGGCCGTCAGCATGTCGGTGTCGACGTCGTTGGTGGGCTCGTCAAGCACCAGCACGTTCGGCTCGGCCAGCAGGGTGAGCATCAACTGCAGCCGCCTGCGCTGCCCACCGGAGAGCTCACCGACCCGCGCCGACAGCTGCGCGCGGCCGAACCCGAGCCGCTCCAACAGTTGAGCCGGCGTCATCTCCTTGCCGTCGACCTGATAGTCGTTGCGCAACCGGCCCAATACGTCGGCCACCCGATCCCCGGCGAGCGAGGCCAGCTCCTCGGACTGCTGATCCAGCATCCCCAGCCGGACCGTCTTGCCGCGCTTGACCCGCCCGGTGTCCGGCACCACCGTGCCGGCGATCAACCCCAGCAGAGTGGACTTACCGGCGCCGTTGGCGCCGACGATGCCGGTGCGTTCACCGGGACCGATCCGCCATTCGACGTCGCGCAGCACCGGGCGGGCGTCGAAAGAGACCGACACGTCGAGCAGATCGATGACGTCCTTGCCCAGCCGCGCGGTCGCCAGCTTCACCAGCTCGACATCGTTGCGCAGCGGAGGGACGTCGGCGATCAGCGCGTTGGCCGCCTCGATGCGGAACTTCGGCTTGGAAGTGCGGGCCGGCGCACCGCGGCGCAGCCAGGCCAGCTCCTTGCGTAACACGTTCTGCCGCTTGGCCTCACTGGCCGCCGCCATCCGGTCGCGCTCCACCCGCTGCAGCACGTAGGCCGCGTAGCCGCCCTGGAACGGCTCCACGATCCGGTCGTGCACCTCCCAGGTGGTGGTGGCCACCTCGTCGAGAAACCAGCGGTCGTGGGTGACCACCATCAGGCCACCGGTGTTGCGGGCCCAGCGCTGCTGAAGGTGGCGTGCCAGCCAGGTGATCCCTTCCACGTCGAGGTGGTTGGTGGGCTCGTCGAGCCCGATCACGTCCCATTCACCGATCAGCAGCGCCGCCAGCTGCACCCGCCGTCGCTGCCCGCCGGACAGTTCGGAGACGGTTGCGTCCCAGGCGATATCGGAGACCAGTCCGTCGACCACGTCGCGGATCCGCGGGTTGGACGCCCATTCGTGGTCGGCCTGATCGCCGACCAGCGTCGCCCCCAGGGTGCGGTCGGGATCGAGCGTGTCGGCCTGGTCCAGCAACCCGACCCGCAGGCCGCTGCGCCGGGTGACACGGCCGGAATCCGGTGTCATGGCTCCCGCGAGCAGGCGCAGCAGCGACGATTTTCCGTCCCCGTTACGGCCGACGATCCCGATCCGGGCGCCGTCATTCACCCCGAGGGTGACTGAGTCCAACACCACACCGGTGGGGTACTGCAGATGCAGGGCCTCGGCTCCGAGCAGGTGTGCCACCGCCAGAACGCTACTGCCTGCCCATTCTCGGTGGCTGAACGAGCCGGGCCGACCGCGCTGATGTGCCAGAATGTGCACGTCATTGACGATCGGGCGCGAAGTAGGGGAGCAGCGTGGATCTGAATCTGTCGGCCATCACCCGGCCGGTCGAGTGGCTGATGGCCACCGCGCAGAACGGCATGGAGGTGCTGCGCTGGGGCGGCCTGGAGACCGGGGCCGTGCCGTCACCGTTCCAGATCGTCGAGAGCGTCCCGATGTACAAGCTGCGACGCTACTTTCCCCCGGACAACCGGCCCGGCCAGCCGCAACCCGGGCCGCCGGTGCTGCTGGTGCACCCGATGATGATGTCGGCGAACATGTGGGACGTCACCCGTGAAGAGGGCGCAGTCGGCATCCTGCACGAGGCCGGCGTGGATCCCTGGGTGATCGACTTCGGTTCACCCGACGAGGTCGAGGGCGGCATGCGCCGAAATCTCGCCGACCACCTCGTCGGGCTCAGCCAGGCGATCGACACCGTCGCCGAGACGACCGGGCGCGACGTGCACCTGGCGGGCTACTCCCAGGGCGGCATGTTCGCCTATCAGACCGGGGCCTACCGGCATTCGAAGAGCATCGCGAGCATCATCGCGTTCGGCTCCCCGGTGGACACGCTGGCGGCCCTGCCGATGGGACTGCCGCCCAATCTCGCCTCAGGCGTGGCCGGCTTCATGGCCGACCACGTCTTCAATCGGCTGGACATCTCGGGATGGCAGGCGCGCCTGGGCTTCCAGATGATGGACCCGCTCAAGACCGCGAAGGCGCGGATGGACTTCATGCGCCAGCTGCACGACCGCGAGGCGCTGCTGCCGCGCGAGGCCCAGCGACGGTTCCTGCAGTCCGAGGGCTGGATCGCCTGGTCGGGTCCGGCCATCTCGGAACTGCTCAAGCAGTTCATCGCACACAACCGGATGATGACCGGCGGTTTCGCCATCAACGGGCAACTGGTGACGCTGACCGACATCACCTGCCCGGTGCTGGCGTTCGTCGGGGAGGTCGACGACATCGGCCAGCCGGCGGCGGTCCGCGGAATCCGCCGCGCCGCACCCGACGCCAAGGTGTTCGAGTACCTGCTGCGGGCCGGTCACTTCGGCCTGGTGGTCGGCTCCAAAGCCGCCGAGCTGACCTGGCCGACGGTTGCCGGCTGGGTGCTGTGGCAGGAGGGCCTGGGCCCGCAACCCGCGGGGGTCGCGCTGATGTCCGAACAGACCACCGAGGGCGCCAAGGGCGGCGTCGCGATGACGTCGCGGATCGCGCACGGGTTGGGGGAGGCCTCCGGGGTGGCGCTGACGCTGGCGCGCGGTGCCGCCGACGCCGTGGTGGCGGCGCAGAAGTCGGTGCGCACCATGGCCGTCGAGACCGCGCGCACCCTGCCCCGGTTGGCCAGGCTGGGCCAGATCAACGACCACACCCGAATCTCGTTGGGCCGCATCATCGGTGAGCAGGCCGCCGACTCGCCCGACGGCGAATTCCTGCTGTTCGACGGGCGCGTCCACACCTATGAGGCGGTCAACAAGCGCATCGACAACGTCGTGCGCGGCCTGATCGACGTCGGAGTGCGCCAAGGCGTCCACGTCGGTGTGCTGATGGACACCCGGCCCAGCGCCATGGTCGCGATCGCGGCGCTGTCGCGGCTCGGCGCCGTCGCCGTGCTGATGCCGACCGACGGAGACCTGCTCCCGGCGGCTCGCCTCGGCGGCATCTCCGACATCATCGCCGACCCGGCCAACCTGGACCTGGCGCTGGAGGCCGCCCGCGAGCTCGACTGTCAGGTACTGGTGCTCGGCGGTGGTGAGACCCGCGACCTGGATCTGCCCACCGACGTCGACGTCGTCGACATGGAACAGATCGACCCCGACGCCGTCGAACTGCCCGGCTGGTACCGGCCCAACCCCGGATACGCGCGCGACCTGGCGTTCGTCGCCTTCGGCAACGCGGCCGGCGAACTGGTGGCCAAGCAGATCACCAACTTCCGCTGGGCGCTCTCGGCGTTCGGCACCGCCTCGACGGCCGCCCTGGGCCCCAACGACACGGTGTACTGCCTGACCCCGCTGCACCATGAGTCGGGGCTGCTGGTCAGTCTCGGCGGCGCCGTGGTGGGCGGCGCCCGCATCGCGCTGTCGCGCGGCCTCAACCCGGACCGATTCGTCTCCGAGGTGCGCCAGTACGGAGTCAGCGTGGTGTCCTACACCTGGGCGATGCTCGGCGAGGTCATCGACGACCCGAACTTCGTCCTGCAGGGCAACCACCCGGTCCGGCTGTTCATCGGCTCCGGTATGCCCGTCGGCCTGTGGAACCGGGTCACCGAGGCATTCGCACCGGCCCACGTCGTCGAGTTCTTCGCCACCAAGGACGGCCAGGCCGTGCTGGCCAATGTCTCCGGTGCCAAGGTCGGCAGCAAGGGACGCCCGCTGCCCGGCGCGGTGGACGTGGAGTTGGCCGCCTACGACTCCGAACTCGACCTGATCCTGGAAGACGACCGGGGATTCGTGCGGGTTGCCGAGACCGACGAGGTCGGGGTGCTGCTGGCCAAGCCGCGCGGCCCGATCGACCCGTCGGCGTCGGTCAAGCGGGGTGTGTTCGCGCCGGCCGACACCTGGATCTCCACCGAGTTCCTGTTCCGGCGCGACGCCGACGGTGACTACTGGCTGGTCGGCGGGCGCGGGTCCAGCGTTCACACCGAACGGGGGATCGCTTATCCGGTGGTGATCACCGACGCGCTCGGCAACGTCACCGGCGTCGACCTGGCGGTGACGTATCGGGTGCCGACCGAGGGAGCGGAACTTGTCGTGTCCGCGGTGACGGTGCTGCCCGGCGCCACGATCACCGCCGCCGATCTCAGCGAGGCGGTGGCCGCCATGCCCGCCGGGGCCGGGCCGGACATCATCCACGTGGTGCCGAGTCTGCCGCTCAGCGCGGTGTACCGCCCGACGCTGGGTGCGCTGCGCGAGGCCGGTCTGCCCAAGGCCGGGCGCAACTCCTGGTACTACGACGCCGCCAGCCGGCAGTTCAAGCGCCTGACCGCCGCGGTCCGGGCCGAACTGGCGGGCGGTCGCCCGTGATCGACCAGGAGCTGCTGGCCATCCTGGTCTGCCCGGTCGACCGAGGCCCGCTGCTGCTGGTACAGCGTTCCGGCGCGAACGCGTTGTACAACCCGCGCCTGCGTCGCGCCTACCGCATCGACGACGACATCCCGGTGCTGCTGGCCGACGAGGCCGAAGCCGTCGGCGACGACGAGCATCCCCTGCTCATCGCTCAAGCGGGTCCGGCAGATCCCCGGTGAGATAACGCTGCAGGGTCGGGGCGACCATCGCGACGATCTCCTCGCCCGGCAGTGAGGCGATCGGTTCCAGCCCGACGATGTAGCGGGCGACCACGATCCCCATCAACTGGCTCGCGGTGAATTCGGCTCGCAGCACGCCGGATCCGGGCGGATCGTCGATCCGGTGGGCCAGTTCGGGGACCACGACGTCGCGGAAGAACGACCGGGCCAGGGGAACCTCGGTCCCGGTGAGCATGGAACGCAACGCCGCGATCAGGCCGGTGCCGGCCTGCGAATCCCACAGTGGCAGCAGCAGCTCGGGCAGGGTGCGGCCCAGCTCCTCGACCGGGGTCTCCCGCAGCGGCCCCAGCACGGTCATCGGGTCTATCGGCAGTTCGACCGCGGCGGCGAACAGCTGCTGTTTGGTGCCGTAGTAGTGGTGCACCAAAGCGGCATCCACACCGGCTTCGGTCGCCACCGCCCGGATCGAGGTGTTCCCGAAACCGTTGCGGGCGAACAGGTCCCGGGCAACGGTAAGAATCCGGTCTCGGGTGTCGGAGGTTCCGGACGGGCGGCCGGGCCTACGGTTGGCCGTCTCGGGGGACATCACGCTGTCCGTCGCCGCAGTGTCACCGCCGCCAGAGCCAGGGCGGCGACCGCGAATGCCAGCACGATGACGATGTCGCGCACCGCGACACCGGTCAGCTCCGGGTGCGAGCCCACCTGCTGCAGCGCCTCGAGCGCATAGCTGGCCGGCAACGCGTTGCTCACCCACTGCAGCCACTCGGGCATCGTCGAGCGCGGCACGATGATCCCGGCCAGCAGCAGCTGCGGCACCATCACCACGGGGATGAACTGCACGGCCTGAAATTCGGTGCGGGCGAACGCACTGGCCAGCAGCCCCAGACCGACACCGAGCACGGCATTGATGATCGCGATCCCGAACACCCACGCCGGGCTGCCGGCGGTGTCGAACCCCAGGAGCCAGAACGCGACCACGCACGCCAGGCTCGCCTGGGCGGCCGCCGCGATCGAGAACGCTGTCCCGTAGGCCGCGAGCAGGTCCAGCCGGCGCAGCGGTGTGGTCAGAATGCGCTCCAGGGTTCCCGACGCGCGTTCGCGCTGCATGGTGATCGCGGTGATCACGAACATCAGGAACAGCGGGAACAGTCCCAGCAGGATCAGGCACGCGGCATTGAACGGCGACGGCGTGCCCGGCGGATGCGGGACGTTGCCGAACATGAAGTACATCAGCGTGATGACCAGGCTGGGCACCAGCAGGATCATCGCGACGCTGCGGTGATCACCGGCCAGCTGGCGCAGGATCCGCAGCGTGGTGGCCACGAACGGCCGCAGCTGCAGCCGCCCGGTCAGCCGGCCCGGGGCGCGGTGGTGCGCCGGATGATGGACAGGAACGCTTCCTCCATCGACGTACATCCGGTCTCCTCTCGCAGTCGCCTCGGTGTGGTGCGCGCCAGCAGCCAGCCCTGGCGCATGAGCAGCAGATCGCCGCAGTGTTCGGCCTCGTCCATCACGTGGCTGGACACCAGCAGCGTGGTGCCGCGCCGGGCCAGGGCCTGGAACTGTTGCCAGAGCTCGGCGCGCAGCACCGGGTCCAGGCCGATCGTCGGTTCGTCGAGCACCAGCAGGTCCGGCCGGCCGACCAGCGCGCAGGCCAGCGAGACCCGGGCGCGCTGCCCGCCGGACAGGTTGGCGCAGTAGTCGCCGCGGTGCTCTCGCAGATCCACCGCGTCGATGGCGTCGTCGGCGTCCTGGGCGTCGACCCCGGCCAGCGCCGCGAAGTACCGGACGTTGTCGATCACCCGAAGGTCGTCGTAGATGGTCGCCTGTTGGGGCATGTAACCGACCCGGCGCCGAAGTGAGGGCGATCCGGCCGGGCTGCCCAGTACGTCGACCTGACCGCCGGTGATGAGCTGCGTACCCACGATGCAGCGCATCAGGGTGGTCTTTCCGCAGCCGGACGGCCCGAGCAGGCCGGTGATGGTGCCCCGGGTGATCCGGACCGAGAAGTCGTGCAGCACCGGGCGCTTGCCGCGCACCACCCGCAGGTGGTCGATCGCGACGGCCGGGGCGGTACGCGCCTTCGATAATTCATCGCGCGATGAAATCATCATGTGATGAATAATCTGCCCATCGCGACGCTGTGTCAAGGTTCCGGCAGAATCTGCGGCGTGAGTGCTGCCCGGCTTGCGGTGGATCCGCTCGCGGCCGCCCACCTGTTGCTCGGCGCCACCCTGAGCTGCCGCGCGGTGAGCGCGATGATCGTCGAGGTGGAGGCCTACGGCGGGGTGCCGGACGGGCCCTGGCCGGACCGTGCGGCGCACTCCGACCGCGGGCCCACCGGGCGCAACGCGGTGATGTTCGGCCCGCCCGGGCACCTGTACACCTACCGCAGCTACGGCATGCACATCTGCGCCAATGTCGCCTGCGGCCCGGACGGGACGGCCGCCGCGGTGCTGCTGCGCGCGGCGGTGATCGACGGCGGAGAGCAGGTGGCCCGCACCCGCCGCGGGGACGCGGTGCCGGGCGTGGCGTTGGCCCGCGGTCCGGGCAATCTCTGCTCCGCGCTGGGAATCACCATGGCGGACAATGGGATCGACCTGTTCGATGCGCGCAGCCCGGTGCAACTGCGGCTGGGCGAGCCGCTGGCGGGACAAGCCGGACCCCGGGTGGGCGTCAGCCAGGCGGCCGACCGGCCGTGGCGACTGTGGGTGCCCGGGCGCCCCGAGGTGTCGGCCTATCGGCGCAGCCCGCGGGCACCGGCGCCGGGCGCCGGCGACTGATCCGCGAAGATCGACCCATGCCGACGACGATTCTCGACGAGCTGAGCTGGCGCGGGCTGATCGCCCAATCCACCGACCTGGACGCACTGACCGCCGAGGTGTCGCGCGGGCCGATCACGGTCTACGCCGGATTCGACCCCACTGCGCCCAGCCTGCACGCCGGAAACCTGGTGCCGTTGCTGGCCTTGCGCCGCTTCCAGCGGGCCGGGCACCGGCCCATCGTGCTGGCCGGCGGGGCCACCGGGCTGATCGGCGACCCCCGGGAGACCGGCGAACGGTCCCTCAACACCGCCGACACGGTGGCCGAGTGGTCCGAGCGGATCCGCGGGCAGCTGGAGCGCTTCGTCGACTTCGACGACGTTGGGGACAGCCCGACCGGCGCGGTGGTGGTGAACAACCTGGACTGGACCGCGCCGTTGTCGGCGGTGGAGTTCCTGCGCGACGTCGGCAAGCACTTCTCGGTGAATGTGATGCTGGACCGCGACACGATCCGGCGCCGGCTGGATTCCGAGGGCATCTCCTACACCGAATTCAGCTACATGCTGCTGCAGGCCAACGACTACGTGCAGCTGCATCAGCGGTACGGGTGTTCGTTGCAGATCGGCGGCTCCGACCAGTGGGGCAACATCATCGCCGGCGTCCGGTTGGTGCGCCAGAAGCTCGGTGCGACGGTGCATGCGCTGACCGTGCCCCTGGTGACGGCCGCCGACGGCACGAAGTTCGGCAAGTCCACCGGCGGTGGCAGCTTGTGGCTGGATCCGGCGATGACCAGCCCGTACGCCTGGTACCAGTACTTCTTCAACACCGCTGACGCGGACGTGATCCGCTACCTGCGCTGGTTCACCTTCCTGTCCGCCGACGAGCTGGGGCAGCTGGAGGAGGCGACGACCGCCCGCCCGCACGAGCGGGCCGCCCAGCGCGCCTTGGCCCGGGAGTTCACCACGCTGGTGCATGGTGAGGCGGCCACCGAGGCCGTCGAGCTGGCCAGCCAGGCGCTGTTCGGCCGGGGCGAGCTCACCCGGCTGGATGAATCGACCCTGACCGCGGCCCTGCAGGAGACCTCGGTGGCCCAGCTGGCGCCCGGCGCGGCGGACAGCATCGTCGATCTGTTGGTCGCCACCGGCCTGTCGGCAAGTCGTGGCGCAGCCCGGCGCACCATCGGTGAGGGCGGGGTCTCGGTGAACAACGTTCGCGTCGACAGCGAGGAATGGACACCGCGGCCGGAGGACTTTCTGCACGGCCGGTGGCTGGTACTGCGCCGCGGCAAGCGCAACGTGGCCGGAGTCGAGAGGGGCTAGCGGGGTCGAGCACGGGCCGGCGCGCCGCCGCCGGGCCCGGAAGTTGATCTTGAACCGGGTGAAAAACCGCCGCTAGCAGCGGATTTGACTCCCAGTTTCACCTCGCGTAACTTTATCGACGTCGCAGCGACCAGGCCAGACCCGGTCAGCGCGACAAGCCCGCGGAATCGACGAGGTTCACCAAGCGATTTCGGGGGCATCTCATCTGTCCGTACGGCCGACACGCGGCTTTTAGCCGCGGGTTGACTGCGCGTCCGGGTGGGGCGTGTTGTTTGAGAACTCAATAGTGTGTTTGGTGGTTTTTGTTTGTTGTTGTTTTTTGCCATGCCTTCGGCGCC
>NZ_LQPG01000025.1 GCF_002102265.1 Mycolicibacter longobardus
ATGCCATTTCGCGCTCCTCCCGCCCCCGCCGGAGGACTGGGGGGCGCCCGCACCCGACCTGGCGACCAACTGGTCTATGCCGGCGCCGCATGCGCTGCCGCCGGGCGTCGTCAACGAACGCGGCATGCAGGTGAAGACCATCCTGGTCGCGCGCAGCATCAGTGAGGTGTTCCCGCAGATTCACAACATGATCGGCGTGCGCCCCGACGGCCAGCGCTGGCATCCGTCCGGCCTGGCGATCGATGTGATGATCCCCAACCCCGGCAGCCCGGAGGGCATCGCCTTGGGTGACCAGATCGTGGCGTACGTGCGGCAGAACGCCGATCGGTTCGCCATGCAGGACGCCATCTGGCGCGGCACCTACTACACGCCGGCCGGACCCAGCGGCCGCGGCAACGGCCACTACGACCACGTGCACATCACCACGTTCGGCGGGGGTTACCCCAGCGGCAACGAGGAGTACATCCGCGAGGACGGCTGACCGCCTTCGCCTGAAAGCCGCCTACGGCGTCAGCGCACCGGCTCTCTGGCGTTGCCGGCCTGCCACTGCGACCACGGGATGTTCCAGTCGCCGAGGCCTTCGTTGCCGGGCAGTGGCGGCCCGATCGTGTTGCTGATCTCCACCACGTCGCCGCGCTTGACGTGGTCGTAGAACCACAGCGCGTTGCTGGGGCTGACGTTGATGCAGCCGTGGCTGGCGTTGGCGTATCCCTGGACGCCCACCGACCACGGCGCCGAGTGCACGAAGATGCCGCTGTAAGAGATCTGCGTGGCCCAGTCGACGTCGGTGCGATACCCGTTGGGCGAGTTGACCGGCACCCCGTACGTCGACGAGTCCATGACGATGTGCGGGAACCGCTCGCCAACGATGTACGTGCCATTGTTGGTCGGGGTGCTGTCCTTGCCCATCGAGACCGGCATGGTCTTGACCACCTCGCCGTTGACGCGCACCACCATCGACTTCGTGTTGTCGTCCACGGTGGCGATGACCTCGTCACCGATGACGAAGTGACTGGCGGCGTTGTCCTGCCCGTAGACCCCGTTGCCCAGGTCCACCCCGTAGGTGTTCACCGCCACGTCGACATTGGTGCCCGGCTTCCAGAAATCCCTTGGCCGCCAACGCACGTCGCGATTGTTCAACCAGTAGAACGCGCCGACCACCGGGGGGTCGGTGGTGATCTTGATCGCCTTCTCGGCCGCCACCCGGTCGGCGATGTTCTCGTCGAACTTGATCGTCACCGGCTGACCCACGCCGACGACCTCGCCGTCGCGCGGCACGACGTAGGGCATGGTCAGGTTCTGCGGTGAATGGGTCTGAAACGTCATCTGCCGACTGGTCACGCCGCCGAGTCCGAGAGACTTCGCGTTGAGCGTGTAGCGCTTGTTGTAGCCGAGCTGCTCAGTGGTGGACCAGGTCAGCCCGTCGGGGCTGAGCTTGCCGTCGACCACCGCGCCGTATTCGTTGACCATGGTGACCGAATCCAGCACGCCGTCTTCTGCGGTCACCCGCACCGGCGCGTCCACCGCCACACCGACGGACTTGTCGGTCACCGAAGCGGTGAGTTTGGGGATCAGCAGGTCGGCGAACGGAGTGCCCTTGTCCGTGATGATCTTGGCCGCTTCCGCGTCGGCGTTACCGCCGCAGGCGCTGAGCCCCAGCACCGCGACCGGCACCATGAGCAATGCCGCCACCCGGGTTCTGAACCCCGGGCAGCGGTACGTCGAACCAACCTGACCCATGCCTTTTCCCACCTGACCGTGCCCAAACTGCTCGCAGGGCAGTCTAGTGGGTAATCGAGCAGACCGCTGTGCCGTGCGACCGCCCGCGCACGCAGCAGCTGATTTCGCCTCGTGGTGCAGCGCCTGTTATTGTCTGGGTCGCGGTCTTGACCGCTTAGCGCCGTTAGCTCAGTTGGTAGAGCAGCTGACTCTTAATCAGCGGGTCCGGGGTTCGAAACCCTGACGGCGCACAGCTCAGAGGATGTTTCCCTCTCCTCTGCCTCCGAATCCGACATATTCGTCGACGTCAAACGCGCTCCATATCCCCGGGCCGGCGGCGATTGTGGCCATCATCCTGTGAGACATCGGCATCCCCGCCTGTGTCCATCCTCACATCCTTCTCAGACGCTCCAACTGGACCCTGAACGGCGACTGCGTTCGCCAGCCACCTCCTTTCACATCTGCACCGGGAACCGCGAAAAATGCAGTTTCGAGCCAGCAAGTAGCGCATTTCGGGGCCGGGACGTGTTCCGACGCAGGCCATGATGGCTCGCAACATCGTTTGCCAGGTGCCCTGAACGAGCCCCAGCCACAGAGCGCGCGGCGGCAGACGCCTGGCGTTACCTAATGTTCATCTAAGTTTGCGTGACCTATGTTAGGTTTGCCTATGATAACCGCTATTCTCTGACTCGCAGGGTTCTGTTCCCTAACCCTGGGGTGCAGTACAGCAAATGACTACAAAGGAGCTACCTGTGGAACTCGTCTCACATCCCGATCCGACCACGCTCGCCAGCGGACGTGCGACCCGGATCGCGGCCGCCGGGATCGCCTTGGCGGGAGCGGGCATGATCGCCGTCAACCCGATTGCCCCGGCCCTGCAGGACTTCCGGCACCAAGACGTGCAGCTGGTCTCGTGGGAGTCACTGATCGAGCGGACCAATGAGAATCTGGCCGCGCTGACGGAAAACTCCAACGTCAACACGCTGCTGGAGCAGTACGCCAGCAACCAGAGCGACTACCTCCAGCTGATCATCGGAATGGAGGACGTCCCGCTGGACCACCGGGAGGGCATGTCCCCGCGCTTCGTCACCTCCGGCTTCGCCGGCATCAACGAGGCGCTCGACAAGATGATCAACGGGGCCGACGGGACCGTGGGCGGCGACCACGACAGGTACCCGGGTCTGGAACAGCTGATGAGTCAGATCTCCGAAGCCCTCCAGAACGGGAACGCCTTCGAGGCCTTCAACCACTTCAACATCTGGCTGCTGTACGGCCTGGAGGACATCGGCAAGGCCTTGGGTCCGGTGCTGTCCATCCCCGCGCTGGAGGCGATGAACCAGTCCAGCCTGCTGAACGAGTTCATCGGCCCCCTCGACGGTTGGACGCTCATCAAGCAGGCCAGCGATGCGCTGATGGCGCCGACAATCGGTGCCCTGTACCAGCTGACTCAGAGCCTCACCGCTGCATCCGGCGGCGACTTCGAGGCGCTGTTCAACCTGCCTGCTGACCTGCTGAACAGCTATCTCAACGGGTACGTCGTGCCCGAGACCGGTGACGTCTTCACAGGTCTGCTCACCGAAGGTGGCATCTACGACCTGCTGACGAACGAGTGGGCGGCGCGGGCGGCCGAGGCGCTGACGGTCGGCACCGCGCATCTGCCGGTCAACGTCGCTGAGTCTGCGGACGCCGGAGCTGACCTGTGGGGTGGGGACTTCCTGTCGAGCCTGTTCGACGGCAGTCTCTGGGGCGCCTGACAGTCACAGCGCACGACGGCCGGGAGGGACTTGGACCCTCCCGGCCGTTGCGCGTTTAGCACTATGCCGCGCAGGCGAGGCACCGCCGCCCCGCGGCGCGAGCTCAGCGGTTGCGGACTCTGCGTATCGCCAGGACGACGAGCAGGCCCCCGACACCGGCCAACGAGGCAATCACGGCGGGTTGCTTGACGATCTCCACTGCCCGGGCCTTGGCACGGTCGGCCAGGTGACGAGGGTTGGCCCGGTCCGCGAGAATGTCGACCGTCGACGCCAGCTGCTCGCGGGCCTTGTCGATGTCCTTCTTGATCGTGTCGGGATCGCGTTCCGCCACTGTCGTCCTCCCTGTCCGATGCTGCCCCTGCCGAACTACCCTAGAGCAGCCGGAGTCGGCCTCACGCTCCGGCGAGCAGAAAGGGGCAGTTGTTGACCGAGACCGCACGCCTGGCGCCCGGCGATAAGGCGCCCGCGTTCAGCCTTCCCGACGCAGACGGCAACATCGTGTCGCTGGCCGACTACCGGGGACGACGGGTCGTCGTCTACTTCTATCCCGCGGCATCCACCCCCGGCTGCACCAAGCAGGCCTGCGACTTCCGCGACAACCTGCGTGACTTCAACGGCGCGGGCCTGGACGTCGTCGGCATCTCCCCGGACAAACCGGCCAAGTTGGCCAAGTTCCGCGACGCCGAGGGGTTGACGTTCCCCCTGTTGTCCGACCCCGACCGCGCGGTGTTGGCTGCCTGGGGCGCCTACGGCGAGAAGAAGATGTACGGCAAGACCGTGCAAGGCGTCATCCGTTCGACGTTCGTCGTCGACGAGCAGGGCAAGATCGCCGAGGCCCAGTACAACGTGCGTGCCACCGGGCATGTCGCGAAACTGCGGCGGGATCTGGACATCTAGTCACGCTTCGCGCCCGCGAGATCGGTCGCGATCTCGCGTAGGGAGTCCAGCAACAGCGCTTCGGCGGTGGCGGCACGTTCCAGCACACCCAGGTGCAGGCTCTCATTGATGCTGTGCGCCTGGGTCCCCGGATCTTCCACGCCGGTGACCAGGATGGTTGCCTGGGGATAGGCGGCGGCGAACTCCGCGATGAACGGGATCGATCCACCCATGCCCATATCAATCGGCGGAACGCCCCACGCCTGCGTGAACGCGGCCCTGGCAGCGTCGTACACCGGCCCGGCGGCATTTATCGCGTAGGGCTGGCCCACATCGCCGGGGGTGACGGTCACCTGCGCACCCCACGGGGCATGTCGCTGTAGGTGTGCGGTCAGGGCGTCCAGGTGGGCGGCGGCGTCGCCACCGGGAGCCACCCGCAGGCTGATCTTGGCGCGTGCCCGTGGAATCAGCGTGTTCGACGATGCCGCAATGCTGGTGGTGTCGATACCGATGACGGTGATGGCCGGCTTGGCCCACATCCGCTGCGGCACCGACCCGGAGCCGATCTCGGTCACCCCGTCCAGCAGGCCGGTGTCGGCGCGCACTCGTTCCGGCGGGTAATCGACTGGTGCCGCGGTGCTTTCATGAAGGCCGGCGACCGCGACGTTGCCGTCGTCATCATGCAAACCGGCCAGCAGTCGCACCAGCGCGCTCAGCGCATCAGGCACCACTCCGCCCCACAATCCCGAGTGCAGACCGTGGTCCAGGGTGGCGACTTCCACCACGCAGTCGGCCAGCCCGCGCAGTGACACCGTCAGCGAGGGGATGTCGGTGCTCCAGTTGTCGGAGTCGGCGATCACGATCACATCAGCGCTCAGCGCGTCCCGGTGCGCAGCGAGCAGCGCCCCCAGCGACGGCGATCCGGACTCCTCCTCGCCTTCGACGAAGACCGTCACCCCGACCGGTGGATGGCCGCCGTGTGCCCGGAATGCCGCCAGATGCGTTGCGATACCGGCCTTGTCGTCGGCGGTGCCGCGGCCGTAGAGGCGCCCGTCGCGTTCGGTCGGCTCGAACGGCGGCGACGCCCACTGACCGGCGTCGCCTTCGGGCTGCACGTCGTGGTGGGCATAGAGCAGCACGGTCGGCGCGCCTTCAGGTGCCGGATAGTGTGCGATGACGGCCGGTGCACCCCCCTCAGCGACAATGCGTACCTCGGGAAAACCGGCCTGGCTCAGCAGATCTGCGGTCAGTTGCGCGCTGCGGTGTACCTCGGGCCGCCGCGCGGGATCCGCCCACACCGACTCGATGCGCACCAGGTCCTCCAGGTCGGCACGCACCGACGGCAGAACCTCGCGGACTCGCTGCACCAGATCGCTCATGGGTCACCCTTTCGCGCGAGCGTGCATAGAATGCCAGCTTTGGGCGGCGTGTCGTGTGCAAACACGCACGCTCGCGGGAACGTTAGGCCTCGAGGATGGCGACAGCTGCAGCGGTGTCGGCCTCGTGGGTCAACGACACGTGGATCGTCACATCCGCCAGGTGGCGGGCGATCTCACCCGACAGCCGCACCTTCGGGCGCCCCCACATGTCGGTGACCACCTCGATGTCGCGGTGAATCGCCTCCGGCAGCACCGGTTTCTGGGCGAACCGCGACCCCGACCACGCCTTGATCACCGCCTCCTTGGC
Organism: Mycolicibacter longobardus; assembly: GCF_002102265.1. GTDB lineage: Bacteria > Actinomycetota > Actinomycetes > Mycobacteriales > Mycobacteriaceae > Mycobacterium > Mycobacterium longobardum. The sequence goes on from NZ_LQPG01000025.1 coordinate 6,036, forward strand.
CGCCCACCGGGCCGCCAGGTGCCGCGCCGCCGACGAACTCTTGTCGGAGGCGTCCCGGCGCTCGCCGGGGGTGAACGTCTCGGCGAACACGGTCCCCGGCTGGTCGACCTGCGCGGCGAAGTCGGGGATCGAAACAAGGTCGATCCCGACACCAACGATGCCCATAACCCGCGAGGCTATCCGATGTAGACGTCGCCGTCGCCGAGCCGTGCCGCCGGGTTGAGCAGCATGGCCGACTCCTGACGCTTCTCCGGGGAGTCGTGGTCGAATCGCCGGTCCGCGGGGCGCTCGTACATCGGCGTACCGCCGGCGATCGCCGAGGCCAGCCGGCGCTGACCGGCCAGCACACGCTCGGACGCCTGCTGCAGGTAGGCCTCACGCTGGCTCGGGTCCAGAGCGGCCAGGAACGCCTGCGGGTGCACCAGGGCGACCAGACCGGACACGTGGCCGAATCCGAGGCTGGTGACCAGCCCGGCCTTGAGCGGGAACTTCTCCCCCAACTCCAGGGTCTCCCGCACCCACACGAAGTGCCCCGCGGTCGCCAGCTCGTCGTCGACGCAGTCCAGGCTGCGGTTGGGCGGGATGACCCCGTCCCGCAGTACCTGGCACAGCCCCATCAGCTGGAAGACCGCCGCGCCGCCCTTGGCGTGCCCGGTGAGGCTCTTCTGGCTGATCACGAACAGCGGCGCGCCATCGGAGCGGCCCAGCGAGTCGGCCAGCCGCTCGTGCAGCTCGGTCTCGTTGGGGTCGTTCGCCAGCGTCGAGGTGTCGTGCTTGGAGACCACCGCGATGTCGTCGGCGCCTACGCCCAGTTTGGCCAGCGAGCGGGCCAGCATCGAGTCCTTGCCGCCCCGCCCGGCGCCCAGGGCACCCAGGCCCGGAGCCGGGATGGAGGTGTGCACGCCGTCGGCGAAGCTCTGCGCGTAAGCGACCACCGCCAGTACCGGCAGACCCATCTTGGCCGCCAGGTCACCGCGGGCCAGCAGGATGGTGCCGCCGCCCTGGGCCTCGACGAAGCCCAGGCGGCGCCGGTCGTTGGCCCGGGAGAACTTCGAGTCGCTGATGCCCCTAGCGCGCATCATCTCGGTGTCGGCGGTGGCGGCCATGTCACCGAAGCCGATGATGGCTTCCAGGGTCAGGTCGTCGTAGCCGCCGGTGACCACCAGCTCGGCCTTGCCCAGCCGAATCTTGTCGACACCCTCCTCGACCGAGACCGCCGCGGTGGCACAGGCGGCCACCGGGTGGATCATCGCGCCGTAGGACCCGACGTAGCTCTGAACCACGTGCGCGGCAACGACGTTCGGCAGAACCTCCTGCAGGATGTCGTTGGGCTTGGACCGCCCGAGCAGGTTGCCGTGGTACATGGTCTGCATCGAGGTCATGCCGCCCATGCCGGTGCCCTGGGTGCTGGCCACCAGCGACGGGTGCACCCAGCGCATCAGCTCGGTCGGGGTGAAGCCGGCGGACAGGAACGCGTCGACGGTCGCGACGATGTTCCACAGCGCCACCCGGTCGATGGAGGTGGCCATGTCCTGGCTGATCCCCCACACCGTCGGGTCGAACCCGGTCGGGATCTGGGCACCCACGGTGCGCGACAGCTTGCTCTTGCGCGGCACCCGGATCTCGGTGCCCGCTTTGCGGATCACCTGCCAGTCGGAAGAGTCCGGCACCGGGCGCACCACGGTGTGCTCCGGGTCGAACTCCACGAACGCCCGCGCGTCGGCCTCGCTGGACACCACGAACGAGAAGTCCTTGTCCAGGAACACACTGACCAGCAGCGGCGAGGCGTGGTCGGGGTCGATCGCGCCGTCATCAACAAATTCGCGAACTCCCACTCTTTCCACCACGGCGTCGTGGTAGCGCTCCACCAGCTCGGCCTCGTCGACCAGCTCACCGGTCGCGGTGTCGTACCAGCCCGGGGTCGGGTCGTCCTCCCACTTGACCATTCCGGTGGTCCAGGCCAGCTCCAGCACCCCGGCGGCCGACAGCTCGCCGGAGACCTCCATCTCGAAACGGGTGCGCGAGGAGCCCAGCGGGCCGAGTTCGGCGCCGCCGACGATGACCACCAGATCGGCCGGGTCGACGTCAAGGTCGTCCCAGGCCGGCGGGGGCGCCGGGGTGTAGCCGCGGGGCGGGCTCGGCAGCGCCGCAATGGTGTTCGCGGCGTCCTCGGAGTCCTCATCAGCTGACGCCTCGGCCGTCATCTCCTCGCGGGCCTTCGCGGCCAGCTCGGCCATGTCCAGGTTCGCCTCGGCCAGTCCGCCGGTCAGGTCGGCTTCGATCGGCGCGTTGGCCGCGGCCACCTTGGACTCGACGTTGCAGAGGTCCAGCAGCATGGCCGCCATCTGCTCGGTCGAGTAGGTGGTGACCCCGGCCTCCTCGACCGCGTCGACGATGACGTCGTTGTGGCCCATCAGTCCGGTGCCGCGGGTCCAGCCGATCAGCGCGTGCGCGAGGCTGACCCGCGACGCCCACGACGTCTCGGCCTTCCAGCGCGCCACCACCGCATCCAGCGAGGCCTTGGCCTCGCCGTAGGCGCCGTCACCGCCGAACATGCCGCGGTTGGGCGAGCCGGGCAGCACCACGTGCAGCCGCGAGGCGATGTCGCGTTCGGCGCCGATCTTCGACAGGCCGCCGATCAGCCGCTGCACCGCCCACAGCAGCACCTTCATCTCCATCTCGGCGCGTGAACCGGCCTCCGAGAGGTCGCCGGCCACCCGCGGTGCCGCGAACGGGAACAGCAGCGTCGGGGTCTGCGCGTCCTTGAGGTGAATCGACTGCGGCCCAAGGCTTTCGCTCTGCTCGTTACCGACCCACTCAACCAGTGCGTCGATGTCGGCGTAGGAAGCCATGTTGGCCGGTACCACCCACAGCGCCGCACCGAACCGGGCGTGGTCGCGGTAGAGGTTGCGGTAGAAGCCCAGCCTGTCGTCGTCGAGCCGGGAGGTGGTCGCGATGACGGTCGCACCGCCGTCGAGCAACTGCCCGACCACCGACGCGGCGATCGAGCCCTTGGACGCGCCGGTCACCACCGCCACCTCGTCGCTGTAGCGGCCCCGGCCCGGGTTTTCCGCGCCGGCGGCGATCCGGGCGAACAGCGAGGCGTGAATCTGCCGGCCGGAGGCCAGCGCCCGGCCCTGCCACCAGGTCGCCTGGGTGGCCACGACGTGGCCGGCGCCCTCGAAGCGCTCGGCGAGCCGCGGCCAGTCGGCGTCGATGTCACCCTCGTCGGTCAGCCACAGCCGGACCAGGTCCTCGCGGGCACTTGCCCAGCGGTCGTCGAACAGCACCGCCTTGCGCCCGTCGAACGCCGGCGCCACCAATCGTGGCCAGTCCGAACCCAGTTCGGCGGTCACCAAGTCGATCAGCTCGCCGTCGGTGGCGCCCGCCGGGGCACTCACCGCGTCGTCGAACCCGAGCTGACCCAGCACCAGCCGGGCCGCTGAGGCGAGCACGCCGTCGCGGCCGGTGATCTGTGCGGTGAACTCACCCAGCGCGGCGGCATCCACCGTCGCACCGCCGCCACCGCCCGCCGACGGCAGGCTCACCGCGACACCGTGACGCGCAGCGACCGCACCCACGGCAGCGTCGATGGCCTTGTCGACGGCGGCGCCGTCGGCCAGCGCGCCCTCATGCAGCCCGCCCAGGGGACCGCCCCGGACACTGCTGCCCTCGCGGGTGCCCAACGCCACCTCGACGGTGACGTGCTTGGCCCAGCCGTCGCCGAGTTCCCAGGTCTTCTTCACCCGCTCGGCGATGGCGCCGGGCCGCTTGCCCGACGGCCCGAGGATGGTGCGGAGCTGGTCGTTGATCGCGTCGCTCAGCACCGGGCCATACGGCTTGTAGGTGCGCGCCAGCTTGGTCACCTGCGACTTCAGCCCGGACAGGTCGGCCTCGGCGGCGCCGTCGATGGCACCCAGGTTCAGCTCCGAGCCCAGGTCCACCAGCAGCTGGTTGCGTCGTGACGACGCCCCGTCGGTGATGGACTCGATGGAGTCCAGCGCCTCGATCTGGTCGATGCGCATCTTGGCGCTCAGCGCGATCAGCGCCAGGGTGGCGTCGGCGGCGTCGAACGCGATGTCGTCGGGACGCGGAGCACCCGACGGAGCTGAGGCGCCAGCCGAAGCGACGGCGGGGGCGACATCAGGCTCAGTCCGCCCTTCCGGCGCGTCAGCGTCGGAATCCTCCGCGACCGGCTCATCTTCCGGCTCCGGGTCTTCATCGGTGGCGAACAGCACCGCGGCGTCGCGCTCGGCGTTGAGCACCTCGACGGTGCTGTGGGCGTACTCGGGCAGCTTCAGGGTGTTGGTGGCCAGCCCGGCGACGGTCGGGGCGGACTTCACCCCGATCTCGACGAACCGCTCAACGCCCAGGCCGCCGGCGGCCTGCTCGATGAACAGCAGGTCCTGCGTCTCGATCCAGCGCACCGGGCTGGCGAACTGCCAGGCCAGCAACTCGATGACGATCTTGCGGCACAACTCGCGCGGCTTCTCGCTACGCCAGGTGTCGTAGTCGGCCAGGATCTCGTCGAGCGGCTCGGCCGGAACCAGGTCGCGGATCTCCTGGATGAACTCACGGTCCAGGCTGAACGGCTTGGGCACCAGGTTCGGAATGTAGCGGCCGACGATCAGCTCGGGGTCCTTGTCCCGCGGCATCACCCGTTCCAGCGAGCGCCGGAAGTCATCCACGCCGATACGCAGCACCTCGGAGTGGAACGGCACGTCGATGCCGGGCACCAGGATGAACGACCGCTTGCCTCCGGTGATCTCGCGGCGCCGCTCCACCTCCTCCTCCAGGGCCTCCAGACCGGCGACCGTGCCGGCGATCGCATACTGCGAGCCGCGCAGGTTGAAGTTCACGATCTGCAGGAATTCCCCGGTGCGCTCGGCGATCTCAGCGACGAACGCGGTGACGTCGGCGTCGTCGAGGTCGATCTGCGACGGCCGGATGGCCGCCAGCCGGTAGTTCGAGCGCCCCATGGCATCGCGCGGCACGATGTCGTGCATCTTCGAGCCGCGGTGGAACACCACCTCGAGCAGCCCCTCCAGTTCGTACACGCCGCTGACACATGCCAGCGCGGTGTACTCACCCACGGAGTGACCGCAGGCGATCGCACCCTCGACGAACGCGCCCTGCTCGCGCATCTCAGCGACCTGCGCGGCCGCGACGGTGGCCATCGCCACCTGGGTGAACTGCGTCAGGTACAGCACGCCCTCGGGGTGCTGGTAGTGCACGCCGGAGGCGATCAGGCTGGTCGGGTTGTCGCGCACCACGTGCAGCACCGAGAAGCCCAGGGTTTCGCGGGTGAACTTGTCCGCGGAGTCCCACACCTTGCGGGCGGCCTTGGACCGGGCGCGGACCTCCATACCCATGCCCTTGTGCTGAATGCCCTGGCCGGGGAAGGCGTATACGGTCTTGGGTGCGGTCAGCCGTGCGGTCGCCGACATGACGAGATCCGAACCGATCCGCGCGCTGACCTCCAGAACCTCTGCGCCCAGGTCGATTCCGACCCGGTCGACTCGGAAGTCGACCTCGTCGCCGGGCTTGACCATGCCCAGGAAGCGTGCGGTCCAGCCGACCAGGCGGGCCGGCGGGCGGGCCTGCCCGTCGGTGGCGGTCACCACGTGCTGGGCCGCGGCTGAGAGCCACATGCCGTGCACGATGGGAGATTCCAGGCCGGCCAGCAGCGCGGCGGCCCGGTCGGTGTGGATCGGGTTGTGGTCTCCGGAGACCACCGCGAACGGCCGCATGTCGACCGGTGCGGTGACTGTGACGTCGCGCCGGCGGCGGCGCGGGGTGTCGGTGGCGTTGTCGGAGACCGCGCCGCCCGCCCGGACCGGGTCGGTCAATTCCGCGGCGCCGGTGCGTCCACGGATCGCGAACCGCTCCTCGAGGGTGGCCAGCACCGTTCCGTCGGCCGCCGACACGGTGACCGAGACCGGGACAACGCGGCCGACCTCGGTGTCGGTGGCCGCCGAAGCCGTTGCGGTGACGGTCAATTCAGCCGGCTCCGCGGGCAGCGGGGCCAGCAGGTGCGCCGCGTGGTCCAGGTGCACCAGCGACAGCAGTCCCTCGACCACCGGGAATCCGGTATCGGTGGTGGCCGAGCCGATGGCGGCGAACACCGCGGGCCAGCACCGGCCGACCAAGGCGTCGGGCACGGTGGACAGTCCCGGCGCCAGCGGCGCACCGAAGGTGGCGGTCACCCCGGTGTGGTCGGCGACCTGCTCGGGGTTCCATCCCACCGTCACGGTGGCCGCGCCGTTGGTCACCGGCGGCAGGGCGTCCGGGCCGTCCACGCCGGCGGCGATGGCCAGCACCGCGCGCATGGCGGCGGCGGCGTCTTCGGTGGAGACCAGCGGGGTGGCGCCGTCGACGACGGACGAGGGCACCGTGAAGCGGATGTTGATCCAGACGCCGGACAGCGGCACGCTGAGCACGACGTTGGAGTCCCCGACGACCTCCAGGCGCGCCCCGGTCGACGGGTGGGTGGCGGTGCGGTTCTCATGCACCTGCCACTCGTCGGAAGCCGCGATCCGGTGCACCGGGTTGGTGGCGGTGCGCCCCGCCCACAGCACGTCCGGGGCGTCGAGCAACACAGCCAGCGCGCCGGTCACGTCGGTGCGGCCCTGACGGCGCGCCGACACCGGGCGCGGCTGTACACCAGCCGCCAGCGCCTGGTCGATGGCGGCCTGCTCGAAGCGGTCCAGCAGTTCGCCGACCGGCTCGTCGACCCGGGTGATGCCCGCGACCGCGGTGATGCCCGGAATGATGCAGACCTGCTCGGCGGTGTAGCGGGCGTCGTGCGCCTGCCACAGCGAGTCGCTGCGCCACCAGCGGCGCACGTCCTTGTCGATCACCGGGACGAAGTTGACCGGCTTGCCCGGCGTCTTGCACAGCTGGGTGAAGAAGGGCGCGTCGGCCGGGTGCAACCGGACCGTCTCAGCCTCGGGGTAGCGGGCCAGCAGCGCGGCGATGGCCTCAGCCGGGCGCTCCAGAATCGCCTGTCCCTCTTCGGAATCGGCGAACAGTGTCTCGATCGGGCCGGATTCGAGCTCGTGCAGCCGGGCTTCGGCGCGCTGCAGCATCGAACCGAACCGCTCCCGCCAGGTGTCGGCCAGCCACGGGCTGTCCGGTGAGGCGGTGTCGGCGGTCGAGTCGCCCGCACCGATCGCCAGCTCCACGTAGCGGCGCAGCCACTGCGCATAGGTCATCTCGGTGACATCACCGAAGTACGGCTTGGCGGTGAGTGCCAGCGCGGCGATGATCTCGTCACGGCGCGCGGCGACGGCGTCGCCGTCACCGGCGACCTCGTCGAGCAGGCGACCGCAGCGCGAGGCCACGTTGTCGATCTCGTGGATGTCGGCACCCAGCTGGCTGCGAGAGGAAGCCATGCCGCCCTGGGCTTTTCCGGCGCCGATCCAGTGATCGGTGCCCTTGGTGTCGACCAGCATCTGCTTGACCGCCGGCGAGGTGGTGGCCTCCTTGGTGGCCATCGCCGCGGTGCCGACCAGGATGCCGTCAACGGGCATGGTCGGGAAGCCGTACTCTTGCGACCACCGGCCCGACAGGTACTCGGCCGCCCGCTCGGGAGTGCCGATGCCGCCACCGACGCAGAGCGTGATGTTGGGCTGCGAACGCAACTCCGAATAGGTCGCCAGCAGCAGGTCGTCGAGGTCCTCCCACGAGTGGTGGCCGCCGGCGCGACCGCCTTCGACGTGTGCGATCACCGGCGTGGTGGGCACCTCGGCGGCGATCCGGATCACCGACCGGATCTGCTCGACAGTGCCGGGCTTGAACACCACATGGCTGATGCCGGCCTCGTTGAGCTCGGCGATCAGCTCGACGGCCTCTTCCAGCTCGGGGATGCCGGCGCTGATCACCAGGCCGTCGAACGGTGCTCCGGACTGACGGGCCTTCTGCACCAACCGCTTTCCGCCGACCTGCAGCTTCCACAGGTAGGGGTCCAGGAACAAGGAGTTGAACTGGACGGTGCGGCCCGGTTCCAGCAGTGCGGTCAGCTCCGCGACCCGGTCGTTGAAGATCTCCTCGGTGACCTGCCCGCCGCCGGCCAGCTCCGACCAGTGCCCGGCGTTGGCGGCCGCGGCGACGATCTTGGCGTCGACGGTGGTCGGCGTCATGCCGGCCAGCAGGATCGGCGACCGGCCGGTCAGCCGGGTGAACTTGGTGTCGAGCTTGACCCGGCCGTCGGGCAGCTGGACCACCGACGGGGCGTAGCTCGTCCAGGGCCGGGCCACCTCCGGCACGGCGCCGATGGTGAACAGGTTGCGCTGCCCGCCGCGAGTGGCCACCGGCACGATCCCGATGCCCAGGCCGCGAATCACCGGGGCGGTCAGCCGGGTCAGGATGTCGCCGGGCCCCAGGTCCAGGATCCAGCGGGCGCCCGCCTCGTGCAGCGTGGTGATCTCTTCCACCCAGTCGACCTGGCCCACCAGGATCGAGTCGGCCAGTTGGCGGGCCAACTCCACGTCGAGGCCCACCTTGGCGGCCCAACCGGCGACGATCTCGACGCCGTCGGAAAGTCGCGGCGAGTGGAACCCGACCTCGACCTGCACCGGCTCGAAGACCGGCGCAAATACCGCACCGCCGCGCAGCTTGTTCTTGCGCTCGGCGGCCTCCTTCTCGGCGATCTGCTCGCAGTACAACTCGAAGCGCGACAGCTGCTCGGGGGTGCCGGTGATGACGACCGAGCGCCGGCCGTTGCGGATGGACAGCACCGGGGGCAGCACGGTGCGCACATCCTGGGCGAACTCCTCCAGCAGTTGATGGATGCGCTCCGGGTCGGCGTTGGTGACCGACACCATGGGCGGGCGGTCACCCAGGATCGAGATGCCGCGGCGCCGGGCCACCAGGGTTCCGGCGGCCCCCACCAGCTGGGCGATCGCCAGCAGCTGCACGTCGGCAGCGCCGCCGGCCTTCAGCGACTCGACGGCCAGGATGCCCTGCGAGTGCCCGGCCGTGGCGACAGGTGGGTTGGCCGACAGATCCAGCCCCTGGCGCTCCAGCGCCCGCATCGCGGCGATCTGGGTGAGCAGCACCCCCGGCACCGACACCGCGGCGGAGGTCAGCTGCTTGGCCGACGGGATCGGGTCCTCGACGGCCAGCGCCCGCACCCACTGCAGCGGTTCGAAGCCGATGGGCCGGACCACGACCAGTTCCTTGGCGATCGGCTCCAGCCGCAGGTCAGCCTCACCGGCCAGCGTGGCCAGTTCGGTCTCGATCCCGGCCGAGGACACCAGCTCTTCGAGCGACTCCAACCAGGCGCTGCCCTGACCGCCGAAGGCGACAGCGTACGGCTCGCCGGCCGTCAGGCGATCCACCAGGGCGGACGAGGCGCTGGCGAACGGACCCGAACCAGCGCCGTCGGCGGACACCCGGTCGTGTTCGTGGATCGTCACGTTATATATCTCCCCTGCTCTGGTTACGTCGCGTCTGTGTCGCCCACCGGGATCACACCGGTCTGGGCCGCGGGCTTTCGCGTCGTCGCGGCCGCGCTACAGCCGTAAGAGTGTCATAAGAACCTGTGCCGTTTCGGCAGCAAATTGGTTACTGGTGAGTTCTACGCTCGGGTAACCCACCTGCGGATATCACGCCGTTCGACGGCGCTCACAAACATCCGGTACAAACGTCCTGCATGCGCGGGGTTACGGTCGAGTAGCCACAACAATGCAGATCAAGGCTGCATTGTTATCTAATCGTTATGTTCGATTTTGGTGGGCCAACAGCCGTCGGCGACGACCACCGCCGCGATGCCGACCGGACACCGCGCTGCCCGCCACCCGGGAGCCAATCGGACCCTGGTTTGCCGGACCGTCCGCCCCGGCCCCGTCAGGCCCACTGGCCGAACTGGGGTTTGAGAATCTCGTTGACGTCCACACCGACGTTGCCGACTTGGCGCCGGTCGATCTCCACCTGGTGCAGATTGGCCGCCGGGTGGGCGACCCCGCCGGGCGAGCCGAAGTTGTGCTGCCAGAAGCAGGAGCCCAGACCGTCCTGTATCGCCCACTCGATGGTCTTGGAGTTGGCGTAGACACCGGTGCGCTGCGGGCCGATCACCGATGCCCAGCCCCGCAGGTAGGGGGCGACCTGCTCCTTGTACTGCTCGTATGACGGGTTGTCGTCGATGGAGGCGTAGATCGGGGCACTGTCTGGGCCGCCGGCCGCGGCGTGCAGCTGCGCGCCACGCTTGGCGTGCTCGACGCCGGCATCGTGGCCGCCCAGCCAGTCGGCGGTCGCCTGTTTGCCGAACTGGTAGCAGGAGACGATCGTCAGGCCGTTCTCGTGCAGGTCGCGCGCCTCGGCCAGCTGAATCGGCTTACCCAGCATCCAGTCCGCGCCGGGTCGGCGGTCCGAGACGTAGCGGATGGCGCCGGCTGCCCCGGCGGCCCGGATCTGGGCGGCGGGCAGGACCCCGGCCGAATAGTCCAGCAGGATGCCCAGCGGCGCCGCGTCGGCGATCGCGGCCAGCCATGCCGACGCCGCGGCACCGAAGCCGACCGCAGCGGGGGCCGTCGCAGCGAGTTTGAGCACGTCACGGCGTGATATCGACATGCGTCACAGCCTAGGACAGACCAGCCAGCGGCGGACCCGTGTGCGACCATGGCTGTGCTCCCAATGCCCCCGACGCCCCGAGAAGTTCCAAGAAGATAGGCCTGAGATTGCGACCCTGGATCGTGTGGGGCACCGGGCTGCTGTCCTATCTGGTGGCCGTGCTGGACCGGACCACTTTCGGGGTATCGGGCCTGGACGCCGCCGAACGTTTTCACGCGGGCCCGGGAATGCTGTCGTCATTCGTGATCTTGCAGCTGATCGTCTACGCCGCCATGCAGATTCCCGCCGGAGTGCTGCTGGACCGCTTCGGGCCCCGGGCGATGATCGCCACCGGTGTCGCCCTGCTCTCCGCGGCCCAGCTGACGCTCTCGCTGACCCATTCGCTGCCCACCGCGGTCGGCGCATACGGCGTCGTCGGCCTGGGTGATGCGTTCGTGTTCATCTCGGTGATCCGCCTGCTGCCCAATTGGTTTGCACCGCAGCGTGTTCCGTTGCTCACCCAGCTGACCGGGATCTGCGGCCAGTTCGGCCAGTTCCTTTCGGCGGTGCCGTTCCTGGCGATTCTGCTGCATGGCGGCTGGACGGCCGCCTACCTCTCGGCGGCGGGCCTGGGTTTGTTCGCGGTCGCACTGACGCTCGCCGTGGTGCGCGACGCGCCGGCAGGGGCGCCGGCCACTGTGCAACCGCGGACGTTTCGCGACGCGTTCGGTGAGGTCAAGACGGTCTGGTCCCGGCCCGGAACCAAGGTGGGCTTCTTCACCCATATGGGTACCCCGTTCTCGATCAGTGTGTTCGCGCTGATGTGGGGTGTGCCGTACCTGACTACCGCACAAGGCCTTTCGCGCGGTGTGGCGGGTGCTGCGCTGACACTGTCGGTGCTGACCTTCGTCGTGGTCGGACTGCTGGTCGGGACCGTCTCGGCGCGTCGACCTCAACACCGGTCGAGGATCGCACTGACGATGATGGCCTTGACCGCCTTGATCTGGACGGTGCTGCTGGCGCTGCCGCACCCTGCGCCGCACTGGTTGCTGGTGGTACTGATCTTGGTGATCTCCTCGGGCCAGCCGGTGTCGATTCTGGCCTTCGATTTCGCCCGAAGCTACAACCCGCCCGCCACGCTGGGCACCGCGCAGGGCATGGTCAACACTGGAGGTTTCATCGCCACGCTGTTGGTCATGCAGGTGATGGGGGTTGTGATCGCGATGGCCGGCGGCTATTCATTTGCGGCATTCCGGCTGGCCTGGACCGTGCAGTACGCCGTGTGGGCGGTGGCCGCGGTGGGTGTGGTGATCAACGCCGGCAAAGCCCGGCACTCGGAGGCTCTCGGTGAAACACACACGCTGGTGTCGCACGCGAGCCCCGACGGTTCAGCCGATTAACGAATACGGATCCGGCAACTGCGGACAATATGCTCGTCGGGCCGCATTGATGATGGCACGCGCTTCGCCGGGCGTCAGCTTCAGATTCGCGGTCACCGAATGCGGCACCACCCGCGGGGACCTGCCCAGCGCCGAGCAGATTATCCGGCCTTCCAGCACTAAGGTTTGGCGGAGCGACGCGCATCTGCCGGAACGGCAGATCTGCTTGTCGTAGTCGGGGCGCAGTCCCTGGTGTTCCAGTTCGTCGAAGAACACCTGGTCCTCATGACTGGGCTGGCCAGCTGCCACGGGCGCGGGTGCAACAGTCACGAAGCCGCAGACCAGTAACGCGCTCAACGCGGTTACGACCAGTCGCTTGATCATCGCGTTGCACCAATCCGGTTGGGACTATGCCTGCAATTCTGGCACCGATGAGCCCCCTGGCGATATGGCGTTACCGGTTCAAAATTCGGTTGCCGGAGCCTACCCCGGATTCGCTCGTCCCACGGCGGGGACGGCAGGGTGTTGTGCCCGGTGCGCCAACAACGGCGCCGACACTCATCGCAAAAAAATTGGTGCGGGCGGAGGGACTCGAACCCTCACGCTCTTTCGAGCAATGGCACCTAAAGCCATCATGTCTGCCTAATTCCATCACGCCCGCCGACGCAGAAATCGTACCCGTCCGGCAGACGGAAAACTCTGTCGGTGTCCCGAACTACGTTGGGATACAACGCGCGGAAAGGCACGATCATGCGATCCACGGAGGAATTCGTCGCTGTACAGCGGCTCATCGCCGCGGGCCTAAACGACTGCGCTATCGCACGACAGACCGCTATTCCGCGGCGCACCGTGTGTCAATGGCGACACGGTCCCAAGACTCGGCGCGCCGCCGCGAGTCACGGCCATGATTTCTCTCGCCTGCCCGCAGCTGCATACTGCTACCTCCTCGGTCTTTACCTCGGCGACGGTTGCATCTCCCAACACGCCCGAGCGTGCCGCCTGAGGATCACCCTCGATGCCAAGTACCCCGGAATAGTCGAGCGGTGCCGCAAGGCGATCGACGCCCTTATGCGAGGGCAACGCGCGGCGACCTATCACCGGTCCGACCATTGCGTCGAGGTTTACCTCTACTCCAAGCACTGGCCCTGCCTCTTCCCCCAGCACGGGCCCGGCAAGAAGCACCACCGACCGATCCGGCTGGAACCGTGGCAGCAAGCCCTCGTCGAGCAGGCCGCCGAGGAATTCATCCGCGGGCTGATCGACAGCGACGGTTGCCGGGTCGTGGCCAATGACCGCGGCGTGCGAAGCGTGCGCTACCACTTCTCCAACCGCTCCGACGACATCCGCGGCCTGTACTGCGCGGCGCTGGACCGCCTAGGAATCCCGTGGACTCAGAACAGCACCTACCAGATCGCCGTTTACCGCAAGGCCGCCACGGCGCGGCTCGACGAGTTCGTCGGCCCGAAGACCTGACGGAACTCCCACCACGGCGCGGTACCGTCAAGGGGTGTCCACTACACGGCGTCGGAGACCAGCACTGGTCGTACTGGTGATCGTCGCCTCCTGCTCCTGCCTGGCGCTGGGCTGGTGGCAGTGGACCCGATTCCAAGAGGTCAACGGCACGTTCCAGAACCTGGGCTACGCGCTGCAATGGCCGCTGTTCGCCTGGTTCTGCGTCTACGCCTACCGCAAATTCGTCCGCTACGAAGAAGCGCCGCCGGAGCCGCATCGAGCCGATACGGTGACCGAGATACCGGACGGGCTGCTGCCCGAGCGCCCTGCGGCCGCCGCCACCCCCACCGACGACCCCGCGCTACGGGAGTACAACGCCTACCTGGCGAAGCTGGCCGACAACGACCCACAGAAGAGGAACACCGTATGACCGAGACACCCGCCCAGGCAGCCCTCGCCGACAAGGTTCGCAGCGCGCTCCTGCCTTACCGGGTGATGGCGTGGGCAACGGGTATCTGGCTGATCGCACTGTGCTACGAGATCGTGGTGCGCTACGTGGTCAAGGTGGACAATCCGCCGACGTGGATCGGCGTGGTGCACGGCTGGGTGTACTTCGCCTATCTGCTGGCCACTTTCAACCTGGCCGTGAAGGTTCGCTGGCCGCTCGGCAAGACGATCGGGGTGCTGTTGGCCGGCACCATCCCCCTGCTGGGCATCATCGTCGAGCATTTCCAGACCCGGAACGTCAAAGCTCAGTTCGGCCTCTGACAGTCACGCCGAGTTACGCCAACGAACGCAGCGCCGGCAGCAGCAACTCCAGCGCCCGGCCGCGGTGCGATTCGGCGTCCTTCTCCGTAGGACTCAGCTGCGCGGCGGTACGGTCGCTGCCCGTCGGGACGAACACCGGGTCGTAGCCGAATCCTCCGTCGCCGTGCGGTTCCCGGGCGATGTAGCCCGCCCACTCGCCGCGCACCACCACCTCGTGGTCGGCTCCGGCGCCCCAGACCAGCGCGCACGCCGACACGAACGCCGCACCGCGGCGGTCGTCGGGAACGTCACGCAACTGGGCCAGCAGCAGGGCGGTGTTGGCCGCGTCGTCGCCGTGGGCACCTGACCAGCGTGCCGACAGCACCCCCGGCATGCCGTTGAGGGCATCGACGGCTAAGCCGGAATCGTCTGCAACACAAGGTAATCCGGTGGCAGCATAGCCGTCACGGGCCTTGGCCAGAGCGTTCTCCTCGAATGTCGCCCCGGTTTCCGGGGCTTCGGGATACGGTGCCACCTCATCCAGCGAGACGAGATGCACACCCGAGACCCCGGCGTGTTCCAGCACCCGGCTCAACTCAGCCAGCTTCTTGCGGTTGCGGCTGGCCACCAACAGCTGAGTCAACGGCGCGGTCAGCTTCCGAACGCCTTCTTCGGCGCCGGCCCCTCCGGCAACACTCCCGGATACGGCAGCGCCAATGCTTCACGTTGCACCACGAACAACTTCTCGCAGGCGCCCAACGCGGCATCCAGCATCTTGTCCAGGGTGGAGCGCGGGAACGTCGCGCCCTCACCGGTGCCCTGGATCTCCACCAGGGTTCCGGTGTCGGTGGCGACGACGTTCATGTCGACCTCGGCGCGCGAGTCCTCCTCGTAGGGCAGGTCGACGCGGACCCGGCCGTCGACCACACCGACGCTGACCGCCGAGATGGCGCACGACAGCGGGCGCGGGTCCGACAGCTTGCCGGCGGCCGACAGGTAGGTGACCGCGTCGGCTAGCGCCACATAGGCACCGGTGATCGCCGCGGTGCGGGTGCCGCCGTCGGCCTGCAGCACGTCACAGTCGATCGCGATGGTGTTCTCCCCCAGTGCAGCCAGGTCGATGCAGGCGCGCAGCGAGCGACCCACCAGCCGACTGATCTCCTGGGTGCGCCCACCGACCCGACCCTTGACCGATTCGCGGTCCGACCGGCTGTGGGTGGCCGCGGGCAACATCGCGTATTCGGCGGTCAGCCAACCGCGACCGGAACCCTTCCGCCAGCGCGGAACGCCCTCGGTGACGCTGGCCGTGCACATGACCCGAGTGTTGCCGAATTCGACCAGCACCGACCCGGCCGGGTTCGAGGTGAATCCGCGGGTGATGACCACCGGACGCAGCTCGTCGTCGAGGCGACCGTCTTCTCGTTTGGACACGCGACCAACCCTAATGGGTACCGATCAGCGAGTCCTGGTTCGGTGACTACTCGATCGGGATGCTGATCTCAGCTGAACGCGGGCTGCGCGGTGAAGTCAATGAAATCTGCGACATCCACGACACCCAGCACGCGGCTCTCCAAACGCCTGACACCCCTGCGGGCTGGGTCGTGCACCACCCTGGGCTCGGTGAGCGTCAGTTCGCGGCTTCGCGTTCGCAACCGACAACCACCGGCGACGAGAACGTTCTTGACCCAGTCCGCGTCGGCTCCGTAGGTCAGCGCCACACGGACGCCGGTCGCTGTCATGAAGACATTGACGGGGGTCTCATACACTCGCCCGGAACGGCGGCCCTGATGCCTGATGACGCCGAATCCCGGTGCCCACGAAGCAATATGGCGGGTGATCCGGTTCAGCCCGACCCGATTCCAGCGGGCAAGCCTTTTCGAGAACGGCATCGTTCACTCCTTCACTGAAGCCGGTACCCACGCGGTCACGCGTGGAATCCAACGCGGCACGTGGCGACGGTAGGTCTCGTACTCGGCGCCGAATCGCTTCACCAGATGGGGTTCTTCCAGGACAGGTATCGCGATGAGGACGGCGGTGCAGAACACGGCGAACCAGGCGAGCAGCCACGGGGACGCCGTGAGCGCAGCTGTACCGAGCTGGAGGCAGAACACCGCGGTCATCATCGGGTTTCGGACATGCCGATAGGGTCCGCGCACCACCAGGTTGACCGGCGACCCCACCGCCAGTGCGCCCTCACCGACACGGTCGAACAGCCAAACCGTCCAGGCCAGAAACGCCAGTCCGATACCGATGAACGCAACACCGATGAGGATCAGCAGCCAGCCGGTCGCGGTACCGCGATCGGGTAGCGCGACTCCGGTGACCGCCAGGATCACCGCCGGGATGAACACCGTCATGGTGGCGGGCGCAATCAGTACCGAGATCAGATGGTTCGCCCACAATGGTCGCTTCGACATGCCCAACCCCTTTCTTCAACATATGTTCAACATCGACCGTAGGCCGTCGGATACCAATACGTCAACAGGTGTTGAAGTAAGCTGCGTGTCGTGACGGAGCCCGGACGTGCCGGTCGTTGGCGCAGCGGACAGCAGAACAAGCAGCGCATCGTCGAGTCCGCGCGCGAGCACTTCATGCGCGACGGCTACGAGCGGGCCACGGTACGACGGATCGCCGCTGACGCCGGGGTGGATGTCGCGATGGTCTACTACTTTTTCGGCAACAAAGAAGGCCTGTTCAACGCTTCGGTCATCGACGTTCCGGAGCATCCACTGCACCAGTTGGCCGCACTCCTCGAAGAGGGGCCGGAAGATGTCGGCGCACGGCTGGTGCGACACTTCTTCCGGAGATCCGACGAAGGCACCCTGTTTGATCCGCTACTGACCGTGTGGCGTTCGGCGGCCATCCAGCCGTTGGCGCGCAAGCTTCTTCACGACACACTGGCCGGCCCGGTCGCAGAGCGCATAGCGGCGACGTACGGAGTGGACAACGCGGAACTGCGCGTCGAGTTCGTCGCGGCACACCTGGTGGGTCTGGCCTTCGCGCGGTACCAGCTCAAGATCGAACCGCTGGCCTCAGCCGGCGTCGAGGATCTGGTGAGATGGATCGGCCCGACCGTGCAGCGCTACCTCGCCGAACCGGACTGACGAATCGGTGTCCGGCCGAGTTCAGGCCCGCCCGATGTCGAACGACTCGTCGCACACCACCGCATGCACCGGACCGTCGAACTCGGCTTTGGCCTCGCCGATCACGTCCTCACGCGAGGTCCAGGGCGGGATGTGGGTCAGCAACAGCTGACCCACGCCGGCGGCTGCGGCGATGCGCCCGGCCTCGGTGCCGGACAGGTGCAGGTTCGGCGGGCGATGGGACTCGTGGGTCCAAGATGCCTCGCACAAGAACGCGTCGGCGTCCCGGGCCAGCTCGATCACCGCGTCGCAGTAGCCGGTGTCACCGCTGTAGACCAGCGTTGTGCCGGAGGGATCGGTGACCCGCATCCCGTACGACTCGGTCGGGTGACATACCAGCCTGGGCTCCACGCTCAGCGTCCCGAACGTGACCGGTTTGCCATCCACCCAGTGGTGGACGTCGAAGATGTCGGTGATGTCGTCGATCTCGCCGCCGTACGGAGAGGAGGCGGCGCCCATCCGCGACCAGGTGTCGCTGGGCCCGTAGAGCAGTCCCTTGTCGAAGGGCTTGGTCGCCACCGACGGGTGGTAGCGGCGCCAGACGAACAGGCCCGGCAGATCCAGGCAATGGTCGGCATGCAGGTGTGACAACAGCACGTGCACCGAACCCGGGTCGACGTGCCGCTGCAGCGCGCCGAGCACGCCTCCCCCGAAGTCGATAACCAGCGGCGGCGAGTCCGGCGCCTGCAGCAGGTATCCCGATGCCGGCGAATCCGGACCCACCACACTGCCGGAGCAGCCCAGTACGGTCAGTCGCACATTGCCTACTGTGCCATGTTCGCCGCGACCATGACGAAAACACCGGCGCTTTGCCCACGATTCGTCATCGAAATGCAGCTAACTCGACGGGGCGTGGTGATGGACGGCTCCGACGCCGGTGATGGCCGGGCCCAGGAACCGGGTGGCCAGTTCGGCAAACGCCTCCGGGTCACCGGTGGCCTCGAACACCCGAGTCGCCGGAGCAGCCTCGTGTGGGCGCAGCAGGTCGCGCTCGGTGAGCACCCGCAGCAGCTCCTTGGCGGTCTCCTCCGCGCTGGACACCAGCGTCACCTGCTCACCCATTGCCAGCTGGATCAACCCCGACAGCAACGGGTAGTGAGTGCAGCCCAGCACCAGGGTGTCGACCCCGGCGCGCTGCAGCGGCTCCAGGTATCCCTCGGCCAGCCCCAGCACCTGGCGGCCACTGGTGATGCCCCGCTCCACGAAGTCGACGAAGCGCGGGCAGGCCACCGCGGTGACCTCGGTGTCTCGGGCGGCGGCGAACGCATCCTGGTAGGCGTGGCTGGTGATGGTCGCCTGCGTCCCGATCACCCCGATGCGGCCGTTGCGGGTGGTGGCCACCGCCCGGCGCACCGCAGGCAGGATCACCTCGACGACAGGCACGTCGTAGCGCTCCCGCGCATCACGCAGGCACGCCGCCGACGCGGTGTTGCAGGCGATCACCAGCGCCTTGATCCCGCGCGCCACCAAGTCGTCGCCGATGGCCAAGGCATGCGCGCGGACCTCCGGGATGGTCAGCGGACCATACGGGCCGTTTCCGGTGTCACCGACGTAGATGATGTCCTCGTCGGGCAGCTGGTCGATGATCGAACGCGCGACGGTCAGCCCGCCGACACCGGAGTCGAAGATTCCGATGGGGCTCACGCGGCTGACCTCCGGCGCCGTTCACGGGCCTTACGTTCCGGGCCCGACAGCAGGTAGGCGGCCAGTACCCCGGCGAGCGCCCCGCACAGGTGGCCCTGCCAGGACACTCCGCCACATACGTTGAGCACCGGCACCGCGCCCCACAGAATTCCGCCGTAGAGAAACAGCACCACCACCCCGACCAGGATCTGCCAGACGCTGCGGATGAACCACCCGAACACCACCAGGAAGGCCAGCCAGCCGAAGATCAGGCCGGAGGCGCCGATGTGGTTGGTCGGCCCGCACGACGACCCGACGTTGCCGATCAGCCAGGTGCCCAATCCTCCGACGATCCACACGATCGCGGTGGCAAGCACAAACCGGGACATACCGAGCAGGGTCAGCAGAAAACCCAGCACCAGCGCGGGACCGGTGTTGGCCAGCAGGTGCCCCCAGTTGGCGTGCAGCAGCGGGGCGAACAGCACCCCCCACAGGCCATCGGTCTCCAGCGGCCGGATGCCGTTACGGTCCAGCCGGTTCCCACCGACCTGGTCCAGAGCCTCGACCAGGTAGAGCAGCGCGACGAACACCAAGATGGTGGTCCCGCCGGTGCGCCAGGTGGGCTTTCCCTCGGGCCGCGGCGCCGTCTCGCCCGGGGGGATCATGCTCACGTCACGACCTTTCCACGTTGTCGGTGGGCCTGGTGGCGAACGCCCCCGGCAACGTGCCCCGGTAGGTCGGTATGCCGGCCACCGGATCGGCCGCCAGCAGTCCCAGCAACACCGCGCGAGCCATACAGTCCGCCGCGGCGGCCCCGACCGCGGTGATCAGACCGGTCTCCGGGGACATCGCCGCGGGCGTTCCCGGCAGCGGCGGCACTTCGACGGCTCCGGTCGCCAGCGCGAACACCGTGTCGCCGTCCACCGGGGTGTGGGAGGGCCGGATGGTGCGGGCCAGCCCGTCCTGCGCGGCGATCGCCACCCGCCGGCACCCGGCCGGGCTGAGCGCGGCGTCGGTGGCCACCACCGCGATGGTGGTGTTGAGCGCCAGCGATTTGGGTTCCAGTCCGGCGAGCACCGTCAGCTCCTCCGACGGCGGCGCCGACATGCCGAATTCCTCGATCAGCAGGGCCGACCACGGCAACCCGGTGGTGGAGTCGATGAGTTCGCCGGTGGGGTTCACCACCACCAGCGCCCCCACCGTGACCCCATGTTCCCCAAGCTCCAGCGTGGTCGATGCGGTGCCCACTCCACCCTTGAAAACCCCGGCACGCGCTCCGGCCCCGGCGCCGACACTGCCCGACGCCGGACGGTCGCCGTGCGGGCCGGCAGCCGCAACGGCGGCCGCGTAGCCGAACTCCGCGGTGGGCCGTCTGTCCCAACCACCGACCGGCAGGTCGAAGATGACCGCGGCCGGAACGATCGGCACCACGCCGCCGTCCAGCTCCACCCCGCGGCCCTGCTCCTCCAGCCAGGTCATCACGCCGTCGGCGGCCGCCAGGCCGTACGCGCTCCCACCGGAAAGCACCACCGCGTCCACCCAACGCACGCTGTTGGCCGGATCAAGCAGGTCGGTCTCCCGGCTGCCCGGTGCGCCGCCGCGGCCGTCGACGGCACCGACTGTCCCCGGTGGCGTCAGCACCACGGTGACCCCGGTGGCCCAACCCGACCCGAGCGTGGCATCCGGATCGATCCGCTCATGGTGGCCCACCCGGATACCGGCGACATCGGTGATCGAACCCATGCCCGTCATCGTCTGGACCGTCCCATCAGGGCTACGACGAGGTATTCCTGCAGCACCGTGAGCCACTGATACACGTTGAGCTGACCGGCCCTTGGGTCACCGGGCGGCAACCGATCGGGTCCCTCCGGGCCGATGTCGAGCACCGTGCCCAGCGCGAGCCGGACATCATTGACCGCGGCGATCCAGGCGTTCGCCTGCTCCTCGGTCAGCTCGAAACGGCCGCCCTGCTCGGGCACGGTGGCCAGTACCTGCTGCGCGGCCTCGCGTTTGGCGTCGATGATCGCCGGTTCGTGCAGGCTGCGCAGCGCAGCGTTGAGAACCTCGGCATCGACCGGGGCGCCTTCGCCGCACTCCTCGGGGCGGTGGAAGTCCGGCAACAGCCGACGGGTGGTGGCGTCCTCCGGCGGTCGGGTGTTGCCGGGCCGCATCCCGGTGATCTGTTCGAGCTCGTCTGGCGGAGAAGAGAACTCCCGTGCATCGAGCATGCCGACCAGGGAGCCGACCAGACTCCGGAGCAACGTGGCCTCATGGACGGCCAGCGAGGATCGGAAGCGCGGGCCGCCCCCGGTTTCGACCCGCTTCCATTTGTGCACGGTGAAGTCCCGGTTCCCTTCGGTTGAGGCTCAGCGGTCCTGCTGCATGGTCGCCCACAACCCGGCGGCATGCAGTTTGGACACGTCGACCTCCATCGACTCACGGCTTCCGGCCGACACCACGGCTTTGCCCTCGTGATGCACCTGCAGCATCAGCTTGGTCGCATGCGGTTCGCTGTAACCGAACAGCTTCTGGAAGATGTAGGTCACATAGGTCATCAGGTTGATCGGGTCATCCCAGACGATGGTCACCCACGGCGACGCGGTCTCCTCGACCGGCTCGGCATGCCGCTGGCCGGTGCCTTGCGGTTTCACCGGGGTGGACGTCGCTGCTGACGTGGCCATACCGCTCAGGATACCGAGCCGAGGTGGGGTTGAGTCCAGTCGATACGGTTGGCGGGTGAACTCCTCGGCCCGGGGCGGCGGGCTGCTCACCGACAAGTACGAGCTGACCATGCTCGCCGCGGCGCTGCGCGACGGAACGGCCGGCCGGCAGACCGGCTTCGAGATGTTCGCCCGGCGGCTCCCCGAGGCGCGCCGCTATGGCGTGGTCGCCGGCACCGACCGGTTCCTCGCGGCGCTGCCCGGATTCGGGTTCGACGACGCCGCGCTGAGCCTGCTCTCGCAGTTCCTGGATCCGGAGACGGTGCGATTCCTGGCTGATTTCCGCTTCCGCGGCGACATCGACGGCTACCCCGAAGGCGAGTTGTACTTCGCCGGGTCCCCGGTGCTCAGCGTGCACGGCACCTTCGCCGAATGCATCGTGCTCGAGACACTGCTGCTGTCGATCTTCAACCACGACACCGCGATCGCCTCGGCGGCCGCTCGGATGGTCAGCGCGGCAGGCGGTCGGCCACTGATCGAGATGGGCTCGCGCCGTACCCACGAGCAGGCCGCCGTGGCCGCGGCCCGCGCCGCCTACCTGGCGGGGTTCGCCGGAACGTCCAACCTGGAAGCGCACCGCAGCTTCGGTGTGCCGGTGCTGGGCACCAGCGCGCACGCCTTCACCCTGTTGCACGCCGGAGCCGGCGGTGACGGCGAGTTGGCGGCGTTCCGCTCCCAGATCGCCGCGCAGGGTCTCGACACCACGCTGCTGGTCGACACCTTCGACGTCGCCACCGGGGTGGCCAACGCGGTCGCCGCGGCCGGGCCGGGACTCGGCGCGGTCCGCATCGACTCCGGTGAACTGGGAATGTTGGCCCACCAAGTGCGCGAACAGCTGGACCGGCTGGGCGCCACCGGCACCAAGATCGTGGTCTCCGGCGATCTGGATGAGTTCGCCATCGCGGCGCTCCGGGCCGCGCCGGTGGACAGCTACGGCGTGGGCACCGCACTGGTGACCGGCTCGGGCGCACCGACCGCCGGCTTCGTCTACAAACTGGTCGAGGTGGACGGCGCGCCCGTGCACAAACGCAGCACCGGCAAGGAGACGGCAGGCGGACGCAAGCAGGCACTGCGGGCCGCCCGGCCCAGCGGCACCGTCGTCGAAGAGGTGGTCTACCCCACCGGTCACCCGCCCGCCGTGGACGGCCCGGCGCGGGTGCTGACCGTTCCGCTGGTACGCGGCGGCGAGTTGGTGACCGAGACCGCGGCGACGGCGCTGGCCGCAGCACGAGAGCGCGTCGCGGCCGGGCTGGAAAGCCTGCCGTGGGAGGGACTGAAGCTGGCGCACGGTGAGCCGGCGATCCCGACCCGGCTGGCCCTCGGGTGACGGCTGGCGGTCGCCGCCCTACTTGCCGTTTCGCTCCCGGTGCTTGCAGCCGGGCCAGCAGCAGGGGCGCCGCTTGCCTTCCTCCAACTCCTCGCGAGTCCGGCGGATGCGGCGCTCGCGGGTGGCCTGCTGCTTGGCGTCTTCGACCCAGCAGATGAACTCGTTGCGCGCCAACGGGGTAATGCTGTGCCACGCGTCCAGTGCCGTGGGGCTGACCATCAGCCCGTCACGCAGGTCTGCGGGTAGTTCATGCACCGCCCCGCCGGGCAATTGCCGGCTGCTCATGGCCTCAGGGTAGTGGCGTTCCGCGGGAAATCCAGTGGAGCCGAGTGCGCCGGTGTCGCTACCGTGCGCGGGATGAACCTCGATGCGACGCGTTCGGCCACCGGTGGGCGCAAGCGTGGAACAGCCACGATGTGCAAGCGGTCCTGGCGCACCTTCACGACGACGTGCTGTTCACCTCCCCGGTGGCCGCGACGATGTTCCCCGAGACGGCGGAGGTGCTCCGCGGGAAAGACGCGCTGCGCCACTACTGGAAAGGCGCTTTGCGGCGCATGCCGGATCTGCGTTTCGTCGTCGAAGACGTCTACCGGGGCATCGACACCATTGTCATTAACTACCGCAACCAGAACGGCGGACTCGTCAACGAGGTCTTGCGATTCGGCGACGACGGCTTAGTCATCGAGGGGAACGGAACCTATCTCATAGGCGATCCGCCAGCAGCGCCGACACAAACCGACGCCACCGACTGGGTCTGACATACGGAATGTAGGGATTACCCGGCAAATCCGTTTCCGCCAGCTCTTCGAGCCACGGCTCAACCGGGCGCCCGGTTATCTTGCTGGCCTTCACCGCAACCCGGGCGGCGGCTACCCGAGTCTCAAAACTTCGCTCGGGCTTGCGTCCGTCCTCCGACGCCGCCGTCCCCTCTGCCGACACGGCTGCCCTCCTAACCACTCTCGCCCTCGACCGCACGCCTTGCGATCACCTGAACGATCTGGGCATCGTCGGCGGTGACCAGTGCAGATTCCAGCGACACATCCAAGATCTCCCAGCCCAACCCTACCTGGAATCCATCGTCGCTGAAGGTGCGCTCAAGCGACCAGGTCGTCCGCCGCCACCATTTCGCTGCGCCGATCGGCCCGGTTCTTCTGCCGCCACGTGACGATGACGCCGACTGCCGCCAAGCCACTGACGATCAACGTCACCCACGCTTGTGCCGGCATACCCGCTAATCTCCCAGCATGGGTTCGTTGGCGCACTTCACCCTGTGCACAACATGACTGACCCATCCGTTCCCGAACTGCTGGCCGCCGCGGTAGCCGCACTCGGCGGCAGCGAACGCGAGGGCCAGGTCCGCATGGCCGAGGCGGTCGCGAACGCCTTCGACACCGGAGAGCACCTGGCGGTGCAGGCCGGCACCGGCACCGGCAAGTCGCTGGCGTATCTGGTTCCGGCGATCGCGCGGGCGGTGGCCGACGAGAGCCCGGTGGTGGTGTCGACCGCCACCATCGCCCTGCAGCGCCAGCTCGTAGACCGCGACCTGCCCCGCCTGGCCGACGCCCTGGAACCTGCGCTGCCCCGTCGGCCCACCTTCGCGCTGCTCAAAGGTCGCCGGAATTACCTGTGCCTGAACAAGATCCACAGCGGTTCGGCCGAGGACTCCGATGAGGCGCCGCAGGAAGAGCTGTTCGAACCGTTCGCGGCCAGCGCCCTGGGCCGCGACGTGCAGCGGCTCACCGCATGGGCGTCCGACACCGACACCGGCGACCGGGACGACCTCAAACCCGGTGTCCCGGAACGGTCTTGGTCTCAGGTCAGCGTGTCAGCGCGGGAATGCGTGGGTGCCGTCCGCTGCCAGTTCGGCACCGACTGCTTCGCCGAGCGGGCCCGCGCCGTGGCCGCCGAAGCCGACGTCGTCGTCACCAACCACGCCCTGCTGGCAATCGACGCCATCTCGGAGACCAGCGTGCTGCCCGAGCATCAGCTGCTGGTGGTCGATGAGGCACACGAACTGGTGGACCGGGTGACGTCGGTGGCTACCGCCGAGCTGACCCCGGCCGCACTCAGCGTCGCGGTGCGTCGCGTCACCCGGCTGGTCTCGCCCGGACTGGTCCAGCGCCTCGATGCCGCGTCGCTGACGTTCGGCTCGGCGATCCACGACGGCACCCCGGGCCGGATGGACTACCTCGACGACGAATTGGCGACGTATCTGACTGCGCTGCGTGACGCCGCCGGCGCGGTCCGCTCGGCGATCGACACGGCGCCCGCCGATCCCAAGGCCGCGGCCGCGCGCAAGGAGTCCGTGGCCGCGTTGTCCGAGATCGCCGACACCGCAGCCCGGATCCTGACCTCGTTCGAACCGGCCATCCCGGAGCGCTCCGACGTGGTCTGGCTCAGCCACGAAGACAACCGCGGCTCGGTGCGGCCGGTACTGCGGGTGGCACCGCTGTCGGTGGCCGGCCTGCTGCACGACCGGCTGTTCGCCCGCGCGACGACGGTGCTGACCTCGGCGACGCTGACCGTCGGCGGATCTTTCGACGCGATGGCCGGCGCCTGGGGTTTGACCATCTCGGACTCCCCCGCCGCGCGCTGGCGGGGGCTGGATGTCGGCTCGCCGTTCCAGCACGCCAAAGCGGGCATCCTCTACGTGGCCGCGCACCTGCCTCCGCCCGGGCGCGACGGCACCGGAACCGATGCCCAGTTGGACGAAATCGCCCAGTTGATCACCGCGGCCGGCGGGCGGACCCTGGGGTTGTTCTCGTCGATGCGCGCGGCGCGGGCGGCGGCCGAGGCCATGCGCGAGCGGCTGGACACCCCGGTGCTGTGCCAGGGCGACGACACCACCGGTGCGCTGATCGAGCAGTTCGCCGACGACGCCGAGACGTCACTGTTCGGCACGCTGTCGCTGTGGCAGGGCGTCGACGTGCCGGGGCCGTCGCTGTCGCTGGTGCTCATCGACCGTATCCCGTTCCCGAGGCCCGACGATCCGCTGCTGACGGCTCGGCAGCGCGCGGTCAGCGCCCACGGCGGCAACGGATTCATGGCGGTGGCCGCCAGCCACGCGGCGCTGCTGCTGGCCCAGGGCGCCGGCCGACTGCTGCGCGGCATCGACGACCGCGGCGTGGTGGCCATACTGGACTCGCGGATGGCCACCGCCCGCTACGCCGGATACCTGCGAGCGTCACTACCGCCGTTCTGGGCCACGACCGATGCGGCAACAGTCCAGGCAGCGCTGGGTCGGTTGCGCTCGCCGTAGCAACCCGAAATTCCAGGGAATCCAGCCGTCACCGGCCGACGGGCCAATGTTCGACCGTGATGTCGGCCATGGGAAAGTCGCCGGGATTGCCGGTCGCCAAGCGAGCCTCGATTCCGGCCGTGGCGGCGGCGATCAAACAGTCTGCCTGGTGCAAAGTGACCCCTTGGCCGGCGAACTGCCGGCGCCACTGCCCAGCACGAATGCCTTCCGAGGGGCCCAGCGGAGCACACCGCAAGCCACGAAACAACCGTCGTGCGGCATCCTCTTCGCCGGGAAGCAGTCCACGCCAGATCTCCTCGACAGAGATAGCACAGGTCCACGGTTCATCGCCCTGGCGGCGCAGCGCACGCAGGCGGTCGCCGGCAGGACGGCCACGAAGGGCGTCGATGAGGACGGTCGAGTCGAGCAGGATCCTCGCCACGTCAGCCGACGCGACGTTTGTCGGCGCGCTGGCGGCGGACCCAGTCACCGGGATCGTCGTCCCATTCGTGGCCCTCGTCGGGGATGGCGCCGAGCGCGGCCTCGATGTCGTCCCACCTTCGCTCGTCATCGAGCCCGCGACGAATCAACTCCGCGATGAACGCGCTGCGTCGCCTGCGCCCGGCACGCTGATCGAGCTCGGCAACGAGCTCGTCATCCACCGTAATGTGCAGTCGCATGTGCTAACGATAGCCCACTCTGCCACTGCGTCGGTTGCGCTCCGTAGCGACCGGAAGTCGAGGGAAAACCCTGTATCGGGCCACCACTTTCGGCTACTAGCGTGCCATTTTGACAGTTTCCGTCAACGAAGGAGCGGCAACCATGAATCGCACTCCGCACCCGGCAACCGCCGCGGTCCTTATCGGTCTTATCAGCACTGGGGTGGCGATGGCCGCCCCGGCATCGGCTGAAGAACCTACCGGCACCTACTCAGTCGCGAGAACCGTCGTGCACAACGGGAAGACAGACCACGGAAAATGGTCGTTCACCCCCTGTGGCGAGGGCTGCGTCAACAGAAGCGACGGCATGGAAATGCATCTCCAGGGCGATACCTGGCGCGCCAATTTTGGCGAGAACTGCTGGGAAAGCATCGACGCGACCACTCTGGCCAGCGGCGACGGCGGCTGCGATGGGCACGTCGTCGTGACATACCAGCTGACCAAGACCGGCTGAACCCGGCGGTTCAGCGAGGCTCGAACCGCCGCATAGACCCGGCGGGGGCGGGCCACAGTGGCACGGCTCAGACCACCATCCCGCTGTGATCAAGATCGCGTATCGCCACCTCGCACCAAATCCGACAGCTTGCCGAGTATTGGCTGTTAACTTACTGACTTGTGGCGGATTCAGCGAAGGTGCGCGAGGCGCAATCGCGCGCGGTCTGCGCCTTCCTGGCGCAGATCGGCCCGGACCCGGCGGGCCTGCTGATCGAGGGCGAGCCCGGTATCGGTAAGACCAGACTATGGACCCACGCAGTAGCGTCGGCAACCGCAGCGGGTTTCCGGGTGTTGTCGGCGCGGGTATCTGACGCCGAGGCGAAACTGTCCTTCGCCACGCTGGCCGACTTGCTCGACGACGTCGATCCGATGCTGCTGGAGCAGCTACCGCCCGTCCAGCAAATCGCACTGAACCGAGTGCTGCTGCGCGGCGATGAGGGCCCCGCAACCGATCACCGAGCCGCGGCGACGGCGTTCCTGTCGGTGCTCAAGCTGTTGGCGAGCCAGACGCCGGTTCTGGTGGCAATCGACGACATCCAGTGGTTGGATTCGGCGAGTTCTGCCGCGGTGAGTTTCGCTGCGCGCCGGCTCAAAGGACCCGTCGCGATCGTGGCAACCTCACGCACCGGCGATCCCGACTGCCAGGACATATCGTGGCTGAACGCAGCCCTTCCGACCCAACTCACCCGGATCGTATTGCACCCGATTGGTTTGGGTGAAACCCGCACGTTGATCGCACACCAGCTGGGCCGCAACCTGGCGAAGTCGACGGTCACCCGAATCCACGATATTTCGGGCGGCAACCCGCTCTACGCGCTGGAACTCGCGCGCATGCTCGATGAGCAGCCCTCTCACGACCAGTGGGGCATGCCTGGCTCATTGACCGCGCTGGTGAACCAACGGTTGGCCACGGTTGACGACGACACCGCGCAGCTGTTGTTGGCGGCCGCCTGTATGGCAGCGCCCAGCGTTGCCGAATTGTCCCAGGCAACCGGCACTGCGTTGGAGCGGGCGATCGAGCTTCTCGAAGATGCCGAAGGAAAAGGCATCATCACGCTGGACGGCAACCGGGTAGCGTTCACGCACCCGTTGTTGTCCCACGGCGTCTACACCCAGGCCGGCGCGGCACAACGCCGCGCGATGCACCGCACACTGGCGACGCTGACCGAGCTGCCCGAGTTGCGCGCACGCCACCTGGCACTGGCCACCGTCAGCGCCGACGAAGCCACCCTGCAGGCCCTCGACGCCGCCGCCGATGCCGCTGCTGCCCGTGGCGCCCCGAGTGCCGCCGCCGAACTGATCGACTTGGCCATCGGCCTCGGCGGGGACACCCCGCTACGACAGCTGCGTGCCGCCGAACAGCATTTCCGGGCAGGCTCCTTCGACGAAGCCCGAATCGGTGTGCAATCGGTCATCACCACCCTGGAGCCCGGCGCACTGCGGGCGGCCGCACTGCTGCGGCTCGGTGCCATCGACGGGTACAGTGACCGGTTCGACCAGGCCGCCGATGTTCTCACCCAGGCGATCGCCGAGGCCGGCGATAACCCGGCGCTACGGCTGCGGGGTCTGATGCTGCTGGCCCTTGCCTTGGGCATGACCGGTGACATGGGCGCGTGCGTCGACCATGCGCGTCGCGCGGTCGAGGCCGCCGACCAACTCGACCACCAAGCACTGCGCAGCCAAGCGCTGGCGCTGTGGATCCACGTCGGCTTCATGTACGGGCTGGGCACCGACAAAGCTGCCCTGCAGACCGCGCTGGCGTTGGAGGATCCCAACATCCCCGCGCCGGTTACCGTGCAGGCCAGCGCCGTCGCGGCGGTCAACTGCGCGTGGACCGGCAATCTGCACGAAGCCCACACCCGCTTGACCGCACTGTCGCGACGCTGCGTGAACGCCGGCCAGGAAATGGACGTGGTGTGGACAGCCCAGTTCACCACAATGGTCGACCTGTGGCTGGGCCGCTTAGAGGACGCGTCACACGTCGCCGACGACGCCCTGGAACGCGCCGAACAGATCGGCAGCCCCATCAGCCTCATCGACGCATGGAGCTGCCAGGCCTGGGTAGCGGCCTACCGCGGTCGCGAAGGCGACGCCCGCCGAGCCGTCGATACCGCGCTCACCACCGCGCGCGACAACAAGATCGGCTTCAAGACAGCGGCCATCACTGCGGTCCTGGCCTTTCTGGAGGTGTCACTGCACCACTACGAGGCCGCGCTGAGCGCCCTCGAACCGCTGCTGGCGGCGTTCGACCCCGCCCACGACACCGAGATCATGGTGGGCGCTTGGCTTCCCGACGCAGTGGAGGCGCTCACCGCCGCCGGACGGCTCGATGAGGCCGAAGCACTGGTGGCAGCCCTGGAGACCAACGGGGCCAGGTTGAACCGGGCGTGGATGCTGGCCGTCGGCGCCCGAGCCCGCGCCCTGCTGCTGTCCGCACGCGGCGACCTGGAAGCCGCCACACACGCCGCCGAGCAGGCGATGATCCATCACGAAGCCCTGCCGATGCCCTTCGAGCGTGCCCGAACTCAGCTATTGCTGGGTCAGCTGCAACGCCGCCGCCGTCAGCGTGCGAACGCCGGGCGCAACCTGGCCGAAGCGTCAAGCAGCTTCGAGGCGATCGGCGCTCCGATCTGGGCGGCACGGGCCCGCGCCGAGCTGGCGCGGCTATCCGGCACATCTGCGCAGTCCATCGACTTGACGCCGACCGAACAGCGTATCGCCGAACGGGCGGCCGCCGGTCTGTCCAATCGCGACATCGCCGCCGAGTTGTTCCTGGCGCCCAAGACCGTGGAGCTACACCTGTCGCGCGCCTACCGCAAACTCGGCATCCGTTCCCGCACCCAGTTGCATTCCCGACTCAACGCCGCCAACGCTCCCCGGGTTTTGCCTTGATCCACCCGATGAACCGGGCGGATCAAAGGCTCAGCCGAATAACCCAAACCAGGGAATCGATATCAAATCCGGGCCACTATCGACCCACCAAGCGGGTGGATCGATACCAGTCCAGCCAATAGCGACATCCCAAATACCACCACGGATACTCTCATTCGCCGAATCAATGCCATCTAATAGTCCAGCCAATGCCTGATCCGGGTTCATAACGTTATTCTGCATAACCAACCATATGTTTGATAGGCTGAAGTCATCGCGGTTATTCAGGATCATCTCAATAGTATCTTTATTCACCTGCAACGCGACGGCGGCAGCATAGCCCACGGCGGTGGCTTTAAGTCCCAGCCCGGCAATTTGACCGTCGCCGAGTATCGAACTGAGGGTGGCGACTAGATTAGTACCGCCTACATAAAACTTAATTCCGTTGGAAAGTACGTCTATGAGCTCGCCATAATTATTGAACAAATAGCGCCCGATATCGTCGCCATAGTTGGAGAATAAGCTGTTGATCAACCCGTCGAATCCGATGGGCGCAAGGGGATACTTGGCAAGGTTCTCCAACAGGATTTGCAGCTGCTCGGGCCCCAGGTACGGAGCCAACGCATCCAAGATCCGCTTGAGAGCTTCCGGTATGCCTGAATCGGGATCTCCCGGGCCACCAGGATCGCCAGGGCCACCAGGATCTCCCGGGCCACCAGGGCCGATATCGGCACAGATGAGTCCACCGAAAAGCGGGCCGTTGCAATCGAGCTCGTACAACTGCACGCGGAGTGCATCAAGCAAATAGCTGTAGTTCTCCGTAAGGCGAATAAAGTTTCGCGCTACGGCCAACCCCTCGCTATAATGATCCAAATACCAACCGAGCTCTTTGTCGTAAGGAGTCTGATCCATTGCTAATTTGTACACGTAAATAGGGATATCAACGCCGAGATAACGCCAACTGAGATCATAATCAGGGGCAAGAGGTCCCGGCAATGGTGATAATTTGTCTAAGTCGACGGAGGGATAGGCATATTCGTAGACTCCAGTACTGTAAATGTTTTGAGTGAAATGAACATGAACATCATGATCCTGGGCCCATTCTTTGTTTAACTCCCAGATCGCGTTCCACGGATCAGTATTGTCGTAGTTACTTTGGGGGTGTGGGTCACCTGATGAATACCGAAGGTAATTGTATAGGAGACGATCGTACTCGTCGTCGGATTCAGGATCCCACGAAAGAAGTCGAGAATAAAAATAAGATGGCGAGTAGCCGCTCAAGTACGTGAACTTGCCGAGGTAGTCATTCATGAAACGCCAAATATCTTCATGGATATCATCGCGTATGTACCCGCTCGACCAGTCATCGGGATGCTCCAAGAGCCATTGATATATTGAGTTGAATGCTTGGATATCCTCTTCGGCTGACGTTTTGAGGATAGGGAAATGTTGTACCGCCGACGCGGTCGAGTTCAGCGCCGAAGCGCTAACGAGTCCGGGGCCGGCGACAAGAGCGGTGCAGGCGCCCAGTGCTACCGCAGCCGCGCCAGCCCTTCGCCCGAGCCTCCGACAACTTGTGCCAACTGTTGCGGCGTTGCGGCTGGTTCCCATGGTTCCGACCTCCCCATCATGCGTTCCACCTGTGTCTTTGCTGTGTAAGTAGTTAACGGGGAGGGGAGCAGGGGACGCAATAAGGGTTTTCCCTACACTTTCGGGGACAACCGACGCCCTACCGTCCACATCCAGGCCACAGGCACGGCCGCGAGAGGCAGATCGATGAGTCAACGACGTCCGAGGCATGTTCTGGCCGTTGGCTGCGCACTGCTGCTGTTGAGCGGATGCGCACGGATGCTGGACGGCACACCCGTGTCGGTCTTCGCCGATCCGTTCCGGGTGGGTGGCTTGCAGGCTGTCGACGGCCCCACCGGGTTGCGCCCCGAGGCCCCGCCGCCGGGCCGCGAGGTCGAAGGCACCGACGGCGGGCGGGTCGATCAGCTCGCCGCCCAGTCGGTCAGCGACCTCGAGGCGTTCTGGACCACGACCTTCCCCAACATCTTCGACGGTGAATTCCGGCCCGCGTCATCCCTGGTGTCCTGGGATCCCGGCCAGTTGCGCGGAAAGTTCTGCAACAGTAGGACTTTCCTGCTGGTCAACGCCGCCTACTGCTACCTGGACAACACCATCGGTTGGGATCGCCGACTGCTGTTGCCGGCGCTGCGCCGCGCCTACGGCGACATGGCCATCACCATGGTGCTCGCGCACGAGTACGGCCACGCGATCGCCCGCACGGCCGGCATCACCAAAAAACGCCAGACACCGACGCTGGTGGCCGAACAACAGGCCGACTGCCTGGCCGGTGTCTACCTGCGCTGGGTGGCCCAAGGCGATTCGCCGCGCTTCACGCTGAGCACCGGCGACGGGCTCAACGGTGTGCTGGCCGCCATGCTGGCGTTGCGCGATCCCCTGCTGCAGCCGGACGAGACGATCGGCGGCAACGAGCACGGCTCGGCCTTCGAACGGATTTCGGCATTCCAGTTCGGTTTCACCGAAGGCGCGGAGTCCTGCAAGGCCATCGACGCCAAGGAGATCGAGCAACGGCGCGGCGAACTACCCGTCCAGCTGCAGCACGACGAGACCGGCGAGGTACCGGTCAGCGAGGATTCGGTGCGGCTCATCGTCGACGCGATGAATGTCCTGTTCACCCCGGCCCGGCCACCACAGCTGACATTCGACGCCGCCGCGGCGTCATCATGCAACGACGCGCGCCCCAGCCCGCCGGCGTCGTACTGCCCCGCCACCAACACCATCGCCGTCGACCTGCCGGCCCTGCAGACCATGGGGACCCCCAGCAAGGACGAGAAGCTGGCGACGCTGTCCGGGGACAACACCGCCTATTCGGTGCTGGTCTCGCGGTACCTGCAGGCGGTGCAGATCGAGCACGGCGGGCTGGTGCTCGACAACGCCGCGGCCGCGCTGCGCACCGCATGTCTGACCGGGGTGGCCACCACCAGGCTGTCCCAGGGGGTCGAGACCTCCAACGGCGGCACCATCGCGTTGACCGCAGGCGATTTGGACGAAGCCGTCGCCGGGTTGCTCACCAACGGTCTGGCCGCCGGCGACATCAACGGCGAATCGGTGCCGGCCGGATTCTCCCGGATCGACGCCTACCGCACCGGGGTGCTGGGCGACTTCGACCGCTGCCTGGCGCGCTTCCCCTGACCGCTCACCACCACGGCGGTCGGGAGGGCGGCCGCTCAGGCCAGGGTGACCAGTCCCAGTTCAGCATCACCGGACAGCAACGGATGACTCGGCAACACCCGCACCGTGTAACCCACCGCACCGGCGACCGGCAGCGGACTGGTCGTGGAGAACACTTCGGTCCCATCGGCATCGGTGTGGGCATGCGACATCGCCACGGTCACCGGATCCAGCAGGGTGTCACCGGAATCCACCCGGCCCAGCACCGCCTGCACCACCACCTCATCCGGGCGCAGCCCGGCCAGTCGGACCGTCGCGGTCAACGTCAACTCCGAACCCAGCCACGGTGCGTCCGGCAGCCCGGTGCTGTCGACGTCGGTGATCTGGATGTGCGGCCAGGCCGCCTCCGCTCGGCGCCGGTAGTCCGCCAGTTGACGTGCCGCGCCAAAGGGCACGCCGTCGACCGGCTCACAGGTGCGCCGCCGCGACAGTGCCGCCGGGGCGTAGCACTGCTGGACGTAGTCGTGCACCATCCGCGAAGCCAGTACCTTCGGGCCCAGCGTCTGCAGCGTATGGTGCACCATCTCGAGCCAGCGCGGCGGCACGCCGCGGTCGTCGCGGTCGTAGAACTTGGGCACCACCGAGTGCGACAACAGATCGTAGAGCGCGGCGGCTTCCAGATCGTCGCGGCGGTTCTCGTCGGCCACTCCGTCGGCGGTCGGTATCGCCCAACCGTTCTGGCCGTCGAACCACTCATCCCACCAACCGTCGCGAATCGACAGGTTCAGCCCGCCGTTGAGGGCACTCTTCATGCCCGAGGTACCGCAGGCCTCCAACGGCCGCAGCGGATTGTTCAGCCAGACATCGCATCCGGAGTAGAGCCGACGCGCCATCGACATGTCGTAGTCGGGCAGGAACGCGATGCGGTGGCGCACCTCCGGGCGGTCGGCGAACCGCACCACCTGCTGGATCAGCGCCTTGCCGTCGTCGTCGGCCGGGTGGGACTTGCCGGCGACGATCAGCTGAACGGGCCGCTGCTCGTCGAGCAGCAGCCGCTCCAGCCGGTCGGGGTCGCGCAGCATCAGCGTCAACCGCTTGTAGGTGGGCACCCGGCGTGCGAATCCGATGGTCAGCACATCGGGATCGAACGCGTTTGCAATCCAACCCAATTCGGCTTCAGATGATCCGCGCTCAAGCCCGGATCGCAGCAGCCGAAGCCGGACCTCGTCGACCAGCAGCGAGCGCAGCCGCGAGCGGATCGACCATAACGCCACGGGATCTACTTGCTGCAGACGCTGCCAGGCCGCGGGCTCGCTGAACGAGTCGGGAGGGGCCACGTCGCGACTGAGCTGCAGCCAGGGCGGTGCCGCCCAGCTGGGGGCGTGCACGCCGTTGGTGATCGACCCGATCGGTACCTCGTCGGCGTCGAAGCCGGGCCACAGGTCGTTGAACATTCCCCGGCTGACCCGGCCGTGCAGCCGCGAAACACCGTTGGCGCGCTGCGCCAGCCGCAGACCCATGTGGGCCATGTTGAACGTGTCGGGATCCTCTTCGGCGCCCAACTCCATGATTCGCTCGACGGGCACCCCGGCCACCAGGGCGTCACCCCCGTCGTCGAAGTAGCGGCGCACCATGTCGGTTCGGAACCGGTCGATTCCGGCCGGAACCGGGGTGTGGGTGGTGAACACCGTCGCCGAGCGCACCACCGCCAACGCGGTGTCGAAATCCAGTCCCTGCTCGGCGATCAGCTCGCGGATGCGCTCGACCCCGAGAAAGCCCGCATGCCCCTCGTTCATGTGGAACACCTCCGGGGCGGGCGTGCCCTGCAACCGGGTGAACTCCCGGATCGCCCGCACCCCGCCGATCCCGGCCAGGATCTCCTGGCGGATCCGGTGCTCCTGATCGCCGCCGTACAACCGGTCGGTGATCCCCCGCAACGGGTGCGGGTTCTCCCCGATGTCGGAGTCCAGCAGCAGCAACGGCACCCGGCCGACCTGCGCAACCCAGATCCGCGCCCGCAGCCGGCCCGCGCCGGGCAACGCCACCTCGATCAGCACCGGTGTACCGTCGGGCTCCACCAGCAGCCGCAACGGCAGTCCCTGCGGGTCCAGCGACGGGTAGGTCTCCCGCTGCCACCCGTCGGAGGTCAGCGCTTGACGGAAATAGCCCGACCGGTAGTACAGCCCGACCGCGACCAGCGGCACCCCGAGGTCCGACGCCGACTTCAGGTGGTCGCCGGCCAGGATCCCCAGCCCCCCGGAGTAGTTCGGCAGGGCTTCGGCGACACCGAATTCCATCGAGAAGTACGCGATGGCTTCCGGCAGCGCCGCCCCGCCGTCCTGCTGGTTCTGGTACCAGCGGGGCTTGCTCAGATACTCGGTGAGGTCGGTCGACAGCGCATCGAGGCGGGCGGTGAACGCCCCGTCGGCGGCCAGCTCGTCGAGCCGCGCGGGACTGACCGCCCCCAGCAGCGCCACCGGGTCACGCCCACACCCGTCCCACAGCTCGGGGTCTATCGCGGCGAACAGTTCCTGGGTCGGCTGCTCCCACGACCAGCGCAGGTTCATCGACAGTTGCTCAAGCGCCAACAACCTGTCGGGCAGGTGAGCGCGAACGGTGAACCGGCGGAGGGCCTTCACCTGTTGCACCTTAGTCGGCCCGAGGGACGGCGAGGTTAACCGACGATTACCGTGGGCGCATAGGCCCGACGACGAACGGAGTGTGGGTGGCTGGCCGAGTCGAGGTCGACGATGTCGAACCGGTCATCTCGTGCGGTCGCTACCCGGCCAGGGCCGTGGTCGGCGAGACGGTGCCGGTCAAGGCGACGGTGTGGCGTGAAGGCCACGACGACGTCGCGGCGACGCTGGTGGTGCGCTACCTCGGCCGTCACTATCCGATGCCTGGAGAAGCGCCGCCCCGGAAATCGACCGCCGCACCGCTGCACATCCGCATGCAGACCGGGTTCGACGCCTACGTCTTCCACGGTGACTTCACCCCCGACGCCGTGGGCCTGTGGACCTTTCGGGTCGAGGGCTGGGGGGATCCCGTGCAGAGCTGGCGAAGCGCGGTGACCGCCAAGCTCGACGCCGGACAGGGCGAAGCCGAGCTGTCCAACGACCTGTTGATCGGCGCCGAGTTGTTCGACCGCGCCGCTGCCGTGGTGCCGCTGGCACAGCGCAAAGCGGTGCTGGCGGCCGCCGCCGCGTTGCGCGCCCCGGGTGATCCGGTACGTCGGGCCGCGCCGGCGCTCTCGGCGGAGGTCGGCGAGTTGCTGGCCCGTTATCCGCTGCGTGAGCTGATCACCCCCGGCTGCGACTACCAGCTCTGGGTGGATCGGCCGCTGGCCCGCCGCGGCGCGTGGTACGAGATGTTCCCGCGGTCGACCGGAGGCTGGGACGCCAAGGGCCGCCCGGTGCACGGCACGTTCGCCACGGCAGCCGCGGAGCTTCCCCGGATTGCTGAGATGGGTTTCGACGTGGTGTACCTGCCGCCGGTCCACCCCATCGGCCGGGTGCACCGCAAAGGCCGCAACAACGCCGCGACCGCCCAGCCCGGCGATGTCGGGTCACCGTGGGCGATCGGCAGCGCCGAGGGCGGCCACGACGCGGTCCACCCCGACCTCGGCACCATCGACGACTTCGACTCCTTCGTCGCCACCGCGCACCGGCTCGGCATAGAGGTAGCACTGGACCTGGCCCTGCAGTGCGCACCGGATCATCCCTGGGCTGCTGCGCATCGGGACTGGTTCACCGAACTGCCCGACGGCACCATCGCCTACGCGGAGAATCCGCCGAAGAAGTACCAGGACATCTACCCACTGAACTTCGACAAGGATCCGGCGGGCCTGTACGCCGAGGTGCTGCGGGTGGTCCGTTTCTGGATAGACCACGGGGTGAAGGTCTTTCGGGTGGACAATCCGCACACCAAGCCACCGGATTTCTGGATCTGGCTGATCGCCACCGTCAAGAACATCGACGCCGACGTGCTGTTCCTGGCCGAGGCGTTCACCCCGCCCGCCCGCCAGTACGGGCTGGCCAAGCTGGGCTTCACCCAGTCCTACTCGTATTTCACTTGGCGGACAACGAAATCCGAGCTGACCGAGTTCGGCGGCCAGATCGCCGAGTTCGCCGACTTCCGCCGGCCGAATCTCTTCGTGAACACCCCCGACATCCTGCACGCGAGCCTGCAGCACGGCGGCCCCGGCATGTTCGCCATTCGCGCGGTGCTGGCGGCGACACTGGGCCCGAC
This sequence comes from Mycolicibacter longobardus, assembly GCF_002102265.1. GTDB lineage: Bacteria > Actinomycetota > Actinomycetes > Mycobacteriales > Mycobacteriaceae > Mycobacterium > Mycobacterium longobardum. The sequence goes on from NZ_LQPG01000025.1 coordinate 43,747, forward strand.
GTGGGGTGTGTACTCCGGCTTCGAGTTGTTCGAAGACCGCGCGCTGCACGAGGGCAGCGAGGAGTACCTCGACTCCGAGAAATACGAACTACGCCCCCGCGACTTCGCCGGCGCCGTCGCCGAGGGCCGATCCCTGGAGCCGTTCCTCGCCCGGCTCAACGAGATTCGCCGGTTACATCCGGCGTTGAGTCAGCTGCGCACCGTGCACTTCCACTACATCGACAACGACGCGCTGCTGGCTTACAGCAAGTTCGATCCGGCAACCGGCGACACCGTGCTGATCGTGGTCAACCTGAACCCGTTCACTCCCGAGGAAGCCACGCTGTACCTGGACATGTGGGCGCTGGGAATGGAGGACTACCAACGGTTCTGGGTGCGGGATCAGATCAGCGGAGAGGACTACCACTGGGGAAAGGACAACTGGGTGCGCCTCGATCCGGACCGAGCCGTCGCGCACATCGTCAACATGCCGCCGATCAACGCCCGTGCCCGCACCGAACTGTTGCGCCGCAGGTGAACACGATGACACGGCACCTGGCGCCCGCACCGGCCGAGCTGGCCCGGCTGCTGTCGGGCAACCACCACGATCCGCACTCGATCCTGGGCGCCCACGAGTACGGCGGGGTCACGGTTGTCCGGACGCTGCGTCCACGCGCCCGCCGCGTCGTGGTGCTGGTGGGCGCGGACCGCTTCGTCATGCACGACCTCGGGTCCGGGCTGTTCGCGGTGAGCCTGCCGTTGACCGGCCTGATCGACTACCGGCTGGAAGTGCACTACCCGGAATCGGCGGAGTTCGCCGAGCCCACCGGCGTGTGCACGATCGCCGACGCGTACCGCTTCGCGCCCACGCTGGGTGAGGTGGACCTGCACCTGTTCACCGAAGGCCGCCACGAACGGCTCTGGGAGGTGATGGGGGCCCATCACCGCACCTTCGCCACCGCCAGCGGCGACGTATCCGGCGTGTCGTTCGCCGTGTGGGCGCCCAACGCCACCGGGGTGAGCCTGATCGGTGATTTCAACGGCTGGTCGAGTGACGACGCCCCGCTGCGGTCGCTGGGCTCGTCCGGGGTCTGGGAGCTGTTCTGGCCCGACTTTCCCGCGAGCGGTCTGTACAAGTTCCGCGTGCACGGCGCCGACGGCTCGGTCAGTGAGCGAGCCGACCCGTTCGCCTTCGCCACGGAGGTGCCGCCGCGCACCGCATCGGTGGTGAGCACCAGCGACTACACCTGGCAGGACACCGACTGGATGGCGCAGCGCTGCCGGCGCGACCCGGTGGCCGAGCCGATGAGCACCTACGAGGTGCACCTGGGCTCCTGGCGGCCGGGGCTCAGCTATCGGCAGCTCGCGGTCGAGCTGACCGAATACGTTGTGCAGCACGGTTTCACCCACGTCGAGCTGCTGCCCGTCGCCGAACATCCGTTCGGCGGATCCTGGGGTTACCAGGTGACGTCGTACTACGCCCCCACGGCACGCTTCGGCAGCCCCGACGACTTCCGAGCCCTGGTCGACGCGCTGCACGGCGCCGGCATCGGCGTCATCGTGGACTGGGTGCCGGCGCACTTCCCCAAAGACGACTGGGCTCTCGGCCGGTTCGACGGAACCCCGCTCTATGAGCACTCCGATCCGCGACGCGGTGAGCAACTCGACTGGGGCACCTACGTCTTCGACTTCGGCCGCCCGGAGGTACGTAACTTCCTGGTCGCCAATGCGCTGTACTGGCTGACCGAGTTCCATGTAGACGGGCTGCGGGTGGACGCGGTGGCATCCATGCTCTACCTGGACTATTCGCGGCCCGACGGCGGATGGACCCCCAACATCCACGGCGGCCGGGAGAACCTGGAAGCGGTGCAGTTCCTGCAGGAGTTGAACGCCACCACGCACCGGGTGGCCCCGGGCATCGTGACCGTCGCCGAGGAGTCCACCTCCTGGCCCGGCGTCACCCGGGACACCAGCCTTGGCGGGCTGGGGTTTTCGATGAAATGGAACATGGGCTGGATGCACGACACGTTGGCCTACCTCGGTCATGACCCGGTGCACCGCAGCTACCACCACCACAACATGACGTTCTCGATGCTCTACGCCTACAGCGAGAACTACGTGCTGCCGGTCAGCCATGACGAGGTGGTGCACGGCAAGGGCACGCTGTGGTCGCGAATGCCCGGCGACGACCACCACAAGGCCGCCGGCCTGCGGACTCTGCTGGCCTACCAGTGGGCGCATCCCGGCAAGCAGTTGCTGTTCATGGGTCAGGAATTCGGCCAGCGCGGCGAGTGGTGCAACGAGCGCGGCGTCGACTGGTTCCAGCTTGATCCCCAGGTCGAGCCGGACGGCTATTCCACCGGCATCCTGCGCCTGGTCGGCGACCTCAACGCGCACTACCGTGCCCTGCCCGCCTTATGGAGCCAGGATTCCGACCCGCGGGGCTACTCCTGGATCGACGCCAACGACTCGGCCAACAATGTGTTGAGCTTCCTGCGTTACGGCGCCGACGGGTCGGTGCTGGCCTGTGTGTTCAACTTCGCGGGCGTCGCTCACGGCGACTACCACCTGGGCCTGCCCCGGGCCGGCCGCTGGCGGGAAGTGCTCAACACCGACGCGGTCGGCTACCGCGGTTCGGGCGCTGGCAACCTGGGCGGGGTCGACGCCACCGAAGATCCCTGGCATGGCCGACCGGCCTCGGCGGTGCTGATGTTGCCCGCACTGTCCGCCCTGTGGCTGGCACCCGAGTAGCCTCCCCCGCGCGAGCAGACACAGAATCGCACGCATCCGCGTAGCGGAGTGCGATTCTGTGTCTGCTCGCCAGGGGCACTCGCCAGGGACACTCGCCAGGGACACTCAGAACAAGGCGTTGGCCAGGTTGCGCCGGCCCGCGACCACCTCCGGGTCTGCCGGGTCGAACAGCTCGAACAACTCCACGAGCCGGGTTCGCACCGCTGCGCGCTCGTCACCGGAGGTCCGGCGCACCAGCCCGATCAGCCGGTCGAACGCCGCGGTGACGTCCTGGTTGAGGATCTGCACGTCGGCGGCGGCCAAGGCGGCCTCGATGTCGTCCGGGGCGGCGTCTGCCAGTGCCGGTGCATCGGGCTGCCGACCGGTCGCCCGCTCCAGGAAGATGAGCTGGCGCAGCGCCGCCTTGGCTTCGACGTGGTTCGGGTCTTTGTCCAGCAAGGCCTCGTAGGAGGCGCGAGCCGCGCCGAAGTCACCGGCGTCGAGCTGGTCACGCGCCTGCGCCAGTGCCGGGTCCACCTGCTCCGGCTGTTCGGCGTCGCCGCCGCCGCCGCCGGGGAGCTTGCCCGCGGTGGCCGACAGCAGCGAATCCACCCAGCGGCGCAGCTGGTCGGGCGGCTGCACGCCCTGAAAGCTGGTGATCGGCTGGCCGCCGGCCAGTGCCACCACGGTGGGCACGGCGTCCACGCCGAACACCTGCGCCACCCGCGGGGCGACGTCGACGTTGACCGTGGCCAGCGACCACTTGGCGGCCGAACCGGCGTTGTCGGCCTGCGCCAGCCCGGCCAGGGTGTCGACCAGCTGGATGCAGGCTTCACTGCGCGGCGACCACAGCACCACCACCACCGGCACCTGGTTGGACCGGACCAGCACCTGTTCTTCGAAGTTGGCCTCGGTGATCTCGGTGGCACCCGGGGGCGCCGCGCTGCCCCCGGCGGCGCCACCGCCGGGCGGTGCCGGCTGTTTGAGGCCGGACAAGTCCACTGCGCCGGCCAACGCCGGGCTGATCGGAGGTCGAGGACGCGTCACGTCGTCAAGTCTGTCACGCCGTCACCGCGGCACCACCGAAGGCCGTTCCCGGGCCCGACAAGGCTCCCCTATGACCAAAATCACACTTCGGTCTTGGCGTGGAAAAACCAGCTGTTCCAGCAACCTACGCAACCGTAGGGAAACGGCCGTCCGACGCTATCCGGCGCGCAGGATCAGCGCGTCACCCTGGCCGCCGGCACCGCACAGCGCGGCCACCGCGTAGCCCGAGCCGCGCCGCTTGAGCTCGAGGGCGGCATGCAGTGTGATCCGCGCCCCGGACATCCCGATCGGATGCCCCACCGCGATCGCCCCGCCGTGCACATTGACCACGTCGGGGTTGACTCCCAGTTCCCGGGTCGAGGCCAGCGACACCGCCGAGAAAGCCTCGTTGATCTCCACCACGTCGAGTTGGTCGACCGAGATTCCCTCACGGGCGATCGCCTTCTTGATGGCGTTGGCCGGCTGAGATTGCAGGGTCGAGTCCGGCCCCGCCACCACTCCGTGCGCCCCGATCTCGCACAACCAGTCCAGGCCCAGCTCCTGCGCTTTGGCCTTGCTCATCACCACGACCGCGGCGGCGCCGTCGGAGATCTGCGACGACGAGCCGGCGGTGATGGTGCCGTCCTTGCGGAACGCCGGCTTGAGACCGGCCAGCGATTCGGCGGTGGTGTTGGCCCGGATGCCCTCGTCCTCGGCGAACTCCAGCGGATCCCCCTTGCGCTGAGGGATCTTCACCGGCACCACCTCGTCGGCGAACACACCGTCCTTCCATGCCGCGGCGGCCTTGCGGTGCGATTCGGCCGCGAACTCGTCCTGCTCGGCGCGGGTGAACTTGTCTTCGTCGTTGCGCTGCTCGGTGAGCGCACCCATCGGCTGGTCGGTGAACACGTCGTGCAGACCGTCGTAGGCGAGGTGGTCGCGCGCCGTCACATCGCCGTACTTGTAGCCCTCGCGGCTCTTGGTCAGCAGGTGCGGCGCCTGGGTCATCGACTCCTGGCCACCGGCCACCACCACGTCGAATTCACCGGCACGAATCAGCTGGTCAGCCAGGGCGATGGCGTTGATTCCGGACAGGCACATCTTGTTGATGGTCAGCGTCGGCACGTCCCAGCCGATGCCCGCACCCACCGCTGCCTGCCTCGCCGGCATCTGCCCCGCACCGGCGGTCAGCACCTGGCCCATGATCACGTACTGCACCAGCGACGCCGGCACCTTCGCCTTCTCCAGCGCCCCGGCGATGGCGACGGCGCCCAGGTCGCTACCGGAGAAATCCTTCAGCGAACCCATCAGCCGGCCGATCGGGGTGCGGGCCCCAGCAACGATCACCGATGTCGTCATGACTACCTCCCGGACGGGTATGAAGGGCCGATCTTTCCGGTCGGCGCAGCACGATGTTTCCGCTCAGGTTACCGTTACGTTATGACGACCGAATCCGTCGCTGGCTCCTTCGAGGTACGTCCCGCCTTGGCCTCCGCCTTGGTGACGGCGATCGATCACGTCGGTATCGCGGTTCCGGATCTGGAAGCGGCCAAGAAGTGGTATCACGACCAGCTCGGGATGATCGTGCTGCACGAAGAGGTCAACGAGGAGCAGGGCATCGTGGAAGCGATGCTGGCGGTGCGCGGTGCCCCTGTCGGCAGCGCCCAGATTCAGCTGATGGCACCGATCGACGAGTCGTCGACGATTGCGAAGTTCTTGGACAAGCGCGGCCCCGGCCTGCAGCAGCTCGCCTACCGGACCAGTGACATCGACGCCCTTTCCGAGCGGCTGCGCGAGCAGGGCGTCCGGCTGCTCTACGAGGCGCCCCGGCGCGGCACTTCGAACTCACGGATCAACTTCATCCACCCCAAGGACGCCGGCGGGGTGCTGGTGGAGCTGGTCGAGCCGGCCGCGAACGCGGAAACGCACTGAGTTTCTAGGACCACTTGCGGGTCGGACCCCGATTGCTGCGGTTCGCCCAGCACGGCGTGTGCCAATGCCGCCGATCCTCACCCGCTGAACCGCTGGACCCAGCCAGCCACACCACCACATGGGCGATACCGCGCCGAATCTCGTGATCACATCCCGGGCACCGGTAGATCTTGACGGCCCGCGAACCCGCGATCGCCTGAACCACGTACTCGTAGCCGTCGGGACCGGTCTCCACCCGCTGTTGGAGCGACAGCGACCGTAGCGGCTGGTGCCGGCGCGACGGATCGCGGCGACGAGCCATGCCCCTCCTCGTGATCAGGCGAGCGCGGACAGCGCGGCCGCCGCGTCGTATCCGTCGAACCCGTCCAGCTCATTGTGGCGCAGCCGATTCACCCAGGTCGGGTCGGCGAGCAGCGCCCGCCCGATCGCCACGACATCGAACTCGCCGGCCTCGAACTGCTTGACCAGGCGGTCGAGCGGCGCCGGCCGGATCACCTCACCCCGCTTCTCGCTGCGGAACTGCGTCTCCAACCCGACCGACCCCACCGCGATAACCGGTTTACCGGTGACCTTCTTGGTCCATCCGGCCAGACTCAGATCGGTGTCCTGGTCGGGGAATGCGGGCACGTAGTGCCTGCGGGTCGACGGGTGCAGCACGTCGACGCCGGCCCGCACCAACGGCGTCAGCAGTTCTTCCAGTTGTGTCGGGTCATCGGCGATGGACGCGGCATAGTCGGTTCCCTTCCATTGCGAGAAGCGGAAGATGATCGGATAGTCCGGGCCGACCGCAGCACGTATCGCCGCGACCACCTCCGCCGGGAACCGAGTCCGCTCGGCCAGTGATCCGCCATAGCCGTCGGTGCGACGATTCGTGCGCTCCCAAAGGAATTCGTCCAGCAGGTAGCCGTGGGCACCGTGGATCTCGACGGCATCGAAGCCGACGTCCCGGGCGGTGGCCGCGCTGCTCGCGTAGAGCTGTGCGACCTCCGGGAGTTCGTCGGTGCGCAGCGCCCGGCCCCGTGGTTCGCCGCGCCCGTTGATACCCGACGGTCCGACAGGCTGCACACCGTCGGCGTCGGCACGTTCAATGCCCTGGTGCCACAGCTGCGCGGCGACCGTGGCGCCCTCGGAGTGGACGCCGTCGACGACGCGTCGCCACCCGGCCAGCACCTCGTCGCCCGCCAGCGTCGGCACGCTGAACGGGTAGCCCGCAGCCGGATCGGGCAGCCGAATCCCCTCGGTGATGATCAGCCCGACGCCGCCGGCGGCGCGCCGACGGTAGTACTCGGCGACATCGCTGCCCGGGATTCCGTCCGGCGAGGCCTGGCGGGTCATCGGCGCCATCGCGAACCGGTTCGGCACCGTCAGCGAGCGCACCGTCAGCGGCTGGAAAAGATCATCGATCGCCATGGGTCCTCCAACGCGCAACCGCGCGCCCCTATTTCCGACGGGCCGTCAGAACAGCCGGTATTCGTCGCTGTCCATGCCGCGCATCGCGTCATAATCCAATGTCAGGCAACGGATGCCGCGGTCGGTGGCCAGGGTGCGGGCCTGCGGCTTGATCTGCTGAGCGGCGAACACCCCGCTGACCGGCGCCAGCAGGCTGTCGCGGTTGAGCAGTTCCAGGTAGCGGGTGAGCTGTTCCACGCCATCGATCTCGCCGCGCCGCTTGATCTCCACGGCTACCGCGCGGCCGTTCTCGTCGCGGCACAGCAGGTCCACCGGCCCGATGGCGGTCATGTACTCCCGTCGCACCAGGGAGTAGCCCTCGCCGAGCAGTTCGACATGCTCGGCCAGCAGTGCCTGCAGCTGCGCCTCGACGCCGTCTTTCACCAGCCCGGGGTCGACGCCCAGTTCGTGGCTGGAGTCATGCTCGATCTCTTCGATGGTGATCCGCAGCTGGTCGCCGGTCTTGTTCGCCACCACCCACACCGGGAACTCGCCGCCGGTCTCCTCGGTGAGCCGGCAGGGCGGGCTCATCCAGTTCAACGGCTTGTAGGCACGGTCGTCGGCGTGCACGCTGACCGACCCGTCGGCCTTCACCAGCAGCAGTCGCCGGGCCGACGGCAGGTGCGCGGTGAGCCGTCCGACGTAGTCGACGGTGCATTGGGCGATCACGAGTCGCATCCGATCCACCTTAAAGCCCATGGGCGAGCAATTATTCTTACGCCACGATGAAGCCGCCAAAGACGACTGCGCAGCGCCTGGGCCGAATACTGGAGCTGCTGACCCGCCAGAGCGGCCGGCTGCCCGAGACCCCCGAATACGGCTCCTGGTTGTTGGGCCGGGTGTCGGAAAGCCAGTATCTGCGGCGGATTCGCATCCAGTTCATCATGACCGTCGTCATCGTGGGGACGAACCTGATCGGTATCGGCGTGGCCATGCTGCTGGTGACGGTCGCCTTTCCGGTGCCCAGTGTGTTCTCCGACGCCCCGAAGTGGCTGACGTACGGGGTGGTGCCGGCTTACGTGGTGACCGCACTGGTTTTCGGCACCTACTGGATCACCCGGCACACCATCAAGAAGTTGCGCTGGGCGATCAAGGAGCAGCAACCGACCCGCGTGGATGAGAACAACGCCTTCCTGGCGCCGTGGCGGGTGTCGCAGGTCGTGCTCGCGTTGTGGGGCGTGGCGACGGTGCTGTTCACGGTGCTCTACGGGTTGTCCCACAGCATCTTCATCCCGATCATCGGCTTCACCCTGAGCATCTGCGGCACCTTGGTGGCCACCGCCTGTTACCTGTGTACCGAATTCGCCTTGCGGCCGGTGGCCGCCCAGGCACTGGCCGCGGGACCGCCGCCTCGACGAATCCTGTCGGGCATCATGGGCCGGACCATGATGGTGTGGCTGCTCACCTCCGGTGTACCGATTCTGGGTATCGCGCTGACGGCGCTGTTCGCGGTGGTGCTGAAGAACCTGACAGTGACCCAGTTCGGCGTCGCCGTGCTGATGGCATCGGTGGCGACGCTGATCTTCGGATTTCTGCTGATGCTGGTTCTGGCCTGGCTCACGGCAACTCCCGTGCGGGTGGTGCGCGCGGCACTGAGGCGAGTCGAGCGTGGCAACCTGCAAGCAGACTTGGTGGTGTTCGACGGAACCGAACTCGGTGAGCTGCAGAGCGGTTTCAACGCGATGGTGCACGGGCTGCGGGAGCGGGAACGCGTGCGGGACCTGTTCGGCCGCCATGTCGGGCGCGAGGTCGCCGCCGCCGCGGAACGCGATCAGATACAGCTCGGCGGCGAAGAGCGCCATGTCGCAGTCATTTTCGTCGATATCGTGGGCTCGACGCAGATCGTGACCGCCAAGCCCGCGACCGAAGTGGTCGCCCTGCTCAACCGGTTTTTTGCGGTGGTCGTCGACGAAGTCGACCGTCATCAGGGGCTGATCAACAAGTTCGAGGGTGATGCGACCCTGGCGATCTTCGGCGCCCCGAACCATCTCGACCAACCGGAAAGCGAAGCGCTGGCCGCTGCCCGGGGCATCCTGTCCCGGCTGGCCGTTGAGGTGCCGGAGATCCAGGCGGGCATCGGCGTGGCTGCCGGGCAAGTCGTCGCCGGAAATGTCGGCGCCAAGGAACGTTTCGAGTACACCGTGATCGGCGAACCTGTCAACGAGGCCGCCCGGCTGTGCGAACTGGCCAAATCCCAACCGCTGCAACTGTTGACCACGGCGAAGACCCTGTACGGCGCCAGCATCAGCGAGCAAGCCCATTGGGTGGTGGGTGATTCGATCGTGCTGCGCGGCTATGACAATCCCACGGTGCTGGCCGGCCCGCTGTAGTTACGGCTACTCCGCGCACTCCTGCGTCGCGGCCAGGGCAGCCTCGACGCTGTCGAACACCAGCCCGGCGTAGATCGACCGGTCGGGCGTCACCGACCCGCTGGGATCGACAAGGAGACCCCGCTTGCCCAGACCGCGCAACTCGTCGGCCAGCCCGGCGAGCAGGGCACGCGCCGGCTCGTTGATCGTGTGCAGGCGCGAGACATCGAGGATCGCGGTGTCGAATTCGCCGCAGTCGTGAGCGGCGGTGCGGGCCACCTGCTCTGCCCCGGCGAAAAGCAGGTCGCCGTGCACTTCGTATACCCGAACTCCGGGTCGGGGCATGTACACCCCACGGATGGCCGCATGCGCTTCGCTGCTCACCGTCAGAAAGTGCAGCCCCAACTGCTGGGAAAGACTGCGGCACACCAGCATCCCGCGCACGCTGTTGCCCTTGTCGTCGATCCGCGGCGAATAGACGCCGATACCGAGCTGGCCGGGCAGCACCGCCACGATGCCACCCCCCACACCGCTCTTGGCCGGCATACCGACCGCACTGACCCACGCGCCGGCGGCGTCGTACATGCCGCAGGTCACCATGACCGACAGGGTGCGTCGCACCACCGCCGCGTCGGTCACCTGGCGCCCGGTCAGCGGGTTCAGCCCGCCACGGGCGAGCGTCGCCGCCATCCGGGCCAGATCGGTGCTGGTGACCTTCAGGGAGCACTGGCGGATGTAGAGGTCCAGCGCGTCGTCGGGGTCGGCACCCAACGCTCCGAAACTCTCCAGCAGGTAGGCGATCCCGCGGTTGCGGCTGCCGGTGGCCCGCTCGGAGCGGTAGACCTCCTCATCGAAGTCCAGAGCGCGTCCCGCGCAGGCACCATAGAACTCCCGGACGAGGTCGAACCGGTCGTCCACGGTCTTCCCCGGCACCAACGAGCACGCCACGATCGCGCCGGCGTTGATCATCGGATTCTTTGGGACGTTGGTGACCTGGTCGACGCTGATCTTGTTGAAGCCCTCGCCGGAGGGCTCCACACCGATCCTGGCATCCACGTCCGCCTGACCCAGCTGATCGAGTGCCAGCGCGTAGGTCAACGGCTTGGAGATCGACTGCATGGTGAATTGCACGTCGGCGTCCCCGGATTCGTAGACGTAGCCGTCCGCCGATGACAGCGACAGCCCGAACCCGGTCGGATCAACGCAGGCCAGTTCGGGGATGTAGCCGGCCAACGTCCCGTCGTTCACCCCGACGTGCTCGGCGCGGATCCCGTCCAAGTACCCCTGTACCAGTGCCGTCACGTCCCGATGGTAGCCCGGAGTGACGCGAACGGTCCGGCACTGTCGTGTCGCTTTTCCGCTAGTGTCGGCGCCGGTCGCGTGTCATCGTTACAAGGTGTACGACGACTTCGACCGCTGCTATCGCGCCGTGAAGTCCAGTGACGCTCGGTTCGACGGCTGGTTCATCACCGCTGTGCTGACCACCCGGATCTACTGCCGGCCCAGTTGCCCGGTGCGCCCACCCCTGCCGCGGAATGTGCGGTTCTACCCCACCGCCGCTGCCGCTCAGCGGGCCGGCTTCCGGGCCTGTAAGCGGTGCCGGCCAGACGCCTCGCCGGGTTCTCCGGAATGGAATGTCCGCGGCGATGTGGTGGGGCGGGCGATGCGCTTGATCGCCGACGGGACCGTCGACCGGGAGGGCGTGACCGGGCTGGGCGGCCGCCTCGGCTATTCCTCCCGCCAGCTGCAGCGGCTGCTGCAGGTCGAGGTCGGCGCAGGCCCGTTGGCACTGGCCCGTGCGCAGCGAACGCAGACCGCCCGGGTCCTGATCGAGACCACGGACCTGCCGTTGGGCGACGTCGCGTTCGCCGCCGGGTTCGCCAGCATCCGGCAGTTCAACGACACCATCCGGACCGTGTGCGCGACCACGCCTACGGTGCTGCGCAGCCAGGCCGCCGCACGCTCGCAGACCCGGCCGGACCGGGACACCCCCGGACCGGGGACCCTGTCGCTGCGACTGCCGGTGCGCACTCCGTTCGCGTTCGAGGGCGTCTTCGGGCATCTGGCCGCCTGCGCGGTTCCCGGCTGCGAGGAAGTACGCGACGGCGCCTACCGACGAACTCTGCGTCTGCCCCACGGCAACGGTGTCGCCACTCTGCGCCCGGCCGCAGATCATGTCCGATGCCAACTGGTCCTCGACGACTTCCGGGATCTCACCGCCGCCATCACCCGGTGTCGCCGGCTGCTGGACCTCGACGCGGATCCGGAAGCCGTCGTAGAAGCCCTTGCCGCCGATGCGGAGCTGGCGCCGCTGGTGAGCAAGGCTCCGGGGCAACGCATTCCGCGCACCGTGGACGAGGCCGAACTCGCGGTGCGGGTGGTGCTCAGTCAGCAGGTGTCGGTCAAGGCGGCCCGGACCCATGCCCGGCGCCTGCTGCTCGCACACGGTGAGCCGATAGGCGATCCGGACGGCGCTCTCACACATGTCTTTCCGTCGGTGCAGCGGCTTGTCGAGATCGATCCCGAGCAGCTGGCCCTGCCCCGGGCACGTCGTGAAACGCTGCTCGCCCTGGTCGCGAGACTGGCCGACGGCACCATCGGCCTTGGCGCGGGCTGCGATTGGGACCGAGCCCGCCATGAGTTGATGGAGCTGCCGGGGATCGGGAGCTGGACCGCCGAGGTGATCGCCATGCGCGGACTGGGCGACCCCGACGCTTTCCCGGTCACCGACCTGGGGGTGCAGGTGGCCGCCCGCCGACTGGGCCTGCCCGAGAATCCGCGAGCGCTGCTGCAAAACAGTGCCCGCTGGCGACCGTGGCGCTCCTATGCCACCCAGCATTTGTGGACGAGTCTCGATCACGCCGTGAACGACTGGCCGCCGACTTCGCCCCCGACTTCGAAGGAGATCGCATGACCTGCCAGCGCATCATCGACAGCCCGATCGGGCCCCTGACCGTGGCCGGCGAAGACGGGAAGCTCAGCCATCTGCTGATGCTCGACCATTCCCACGCCCCCGATCGCACCGGGTGGCGCCGAGACGACACCGCGTTTCCCGATGTGGTCGAACAGCTCGGGGCGTATTTCGCCGGGGATCTCACCGACTTCGACCTGGCCTACGAGATGATCGGTACCGACTTCCAGCGCCGGGTGTGGACCGCCCTGCTGACCATTCCGTACGGCCAGACCCGCTCCTACGGGGAGTTGGCCGACCAGATCGGGGCGCCGAAGGCATCTCGCGCCGTCGGCCTGGCCAATGGCCGCAACCCGATCTCGATCATCGTCCCGTGCCATCGCGTCATCGGCAGCAACGGCAGCCTGACCGGTTACGGCGGCGGTATCGACCGCAAGCGGGCCCTGCTGGATCTGGAGCGACAGCACAGCCACGCCACTTTGTTCGACTAATCGGGCATGGGGTACTCGGTTTGGTCGATGAACCCTTGGAAGAACTCGAACAGACCCGTCAGGGCCTCGCCCAGCGTCGGGTTCGGGGTGTCGATGGCGCCCACGATGTAGCCCTCCTGAATGAGGCCCGCCAGCGACGGGTGCTCGATCAGGGGGATGATCTGGTAGTTCTCCGGGTCCAGCAAGGTGGCGATCGCATTGTTGATCCCCTGCTGGACACCGTTACCCAGCGCGGACAACACATCGCCCAGGTCGAGGTGGGTCGGGAACAGCCCGGCCGCGGCGGGCACGTCGACGTCGCCGGGCGGCCAGCCGTGCTCGATGTTGCCGTATCCGAGGTTCACCAGGATCCGGGTGACGGGTTCCAAAAGCTCATAGAGGGGCTGGCCCAGAATCGGCACCAACTGCAGCGGGGCCAACAGCGGCAGCAGCTCCGAGGAGATCATGTGGAAGGTGGTCAGCGAATCCGGGTCCGAGGTCGGCAGCTGGATTGCCGAGTCGATCTGGTCGGTCGTCGCACTCAAGAGCACGGAGTGCCCGTAGAGGAATCCCAGTGCAGCATTGAGGTCCGTCAGCGGATTGAAGTACGTCGCCTTGAACGACACCGGATCGTATTCATAGTTGTAGACGTCGGTGTGGTACAGATCCGTGGGAATACCACTGGTACCCGGGGAGCCGATCAGCACGAACCGGACCAGATCGTTGGAGACGCCCTCGTCGGCAAGTCTTTCCATCAGGCGCACGGAGATCGAGGCGCTCTGCGAGTAGCCGAACACCACGACCGGGTTGTCGGCGTCCACCTCGCCACCGTTGATCTCATTCATGACCGCGTTGTAGAGAATCTGCCCGCCGACCGCCTGCGAGGTCGAACTGACATTCTCCGGCGTCCACAGAGACACCAGCTCGCCGCCGAATCCGTGCGGCTTCAAAAACAGATTGTCGGCGGCCTCCAGATACCGGTCACTCGGTTGCGGCATGCCCGTTCCGCCCATGAGGAACGCGATTCCGTCGCCGAGGTCCGTACCGTTGCCGGTCAGCGTGATCGCGGCCGAGTACGCGCCGGTCGCCGGCGACGCCACCGGCGCGCCTGCGAAGAAGCCCGCAGCAGCGACGCTGGCGACGAGCGGCAGGCAAGGGTAAACGCGCACGCCAATCCTCCTGTTAACTTCCTTAACTAAACCTGAACGTTATAGCTCTGCGGTCGCTCACGCAATAGCCTGCGGGAATGCTCGTTCAGGCGCCAGTTCGCGGGAGCCTGCCACCGTACAGGGCAGACGGACCCCGGACACTCGATGTATCACCCCACAACAGCAGGGAGCATTGAAATGGCGGTAATCGCAATAGTTTCCATCGCCGTGTTCTTCCTGGGCATGGGCCTCTACGCAATCGCCGCGCCAGCGGCTCTGGTCCGCCCTTTCGGCATCACACTGACCACCTCAACGTCGCGGTCGGAGGTACGCGCCGTTTACGGCGGATTCGGCGTGGCGATGGCAGCCATCCTGACTGTTGCGGCCGTCAATACCGATTATCGCACCGGGATCACCCTTACCGCCGCGGCCGCCCTCGCCGGAATGGCATTCGGGCGTATCTTCTCCGCCGTAATAGAGCGCCAGCGGATAGCGTTCTATCCCAATTGGTTCTATTTCTTGGTAGAGGTGGCAGCGGCATCGCTCTTGTTCTTATCGCGCTGAATCCGCCGCAAACTCTGCCATGCCTGCGCATGGGCTTTTGAAATGGGAAACGCCCCCCGATTGTGTCGGGGGGCGTTTCTTTGGGTTGTGTTCGGCGGTGTCCTACTTTTCCACCCG
>NZ_LQPG01000026.1 GCF_002102265.1 Mycolicibacter longobardus
CGGGTGGAAAAGTAGGACACCGCCGAACACAACCCAAAGAAACGCCCCCCGACACAATCGGGGGGCGTTTCCCATTTGTATTACCGGTGTCTTCAGCCGACCTTTACCAACTGAGTCGTCCGCGTCAGCATGGCGCATTGCATGACGACATTAAGCGCGTCATCGATGGTTTCCGAGCAGGAGATTCCACCATCTCCGACCCAGTTGCGAGCCCAAACGTCGCCGCGCCGATGGAGCTCGAAGACGTTCCCCGTTGCCGGGACTTCGTAGCGAACACAATCCGGGCCACACGAGCTGAACACCCATGTCACGTCACCATCCGGTGCGCCGCCGTCCCTGTAGAGCCATCGGTAAGTGCCGTCAAGCGGTGCCGCAGTTGCCGGTACCGCCAATCCGACTGCCGCACTGACGGTGACGGCGGCCAACACGGCCATCCGCATGTACTTCATGCCGTGTCTCCTCTCGGTACGCGAGGGCGACACCCCTCGACCCGTCCTCACGGGGAAACGCTAACCGACACAGGGCGCTCGCCGATACAGGGATTTCCCTTGCAATCGGCCGCAGCAAATGGCCGAAGCCCGGCCGGGACTTGATTTTGGCGATTCAGTGCACTCGCCGGACTGTTCCCGGCGGGCCGTATCCTTACACGAGGCTTCAGGCGAAAGGTTTCAGTGGTCGACAACAGAGCAGGCGGCGGGCGTGGTCAGTCGCGCGGTGGCATCGGAAGTGGCCAACGCGGCCCGCAGCAAAGACGAGGAGCGGGCGATCAGCGGCGGACGCCCACGGGCGATCAGCGGCGGACGCCCCGCGGGTCCGGACCGGACCGTGATCGTCGGTCTCAGCCTCGGCGGGAGCACGACGGGGGATCGCGGCCGCCACGGCCATCCGGTGAGGAATCCACTGCACGGTATGACGATCCGCCGCTCCCGGAGGGCATCGAGCCCAAGCAGCTGGCGCCGGAGGTGCGTCGGGAGCTGAGCACCCTGAGCCGGGCCACCGCGGACGGCGTCGCCTGCCACCTGGTGGCGGCCGGCATGCTGCTCGACGACGACCCGCAGGCCGCCCTGCGGCACGCCAAGGCGGCCCGATCCCGCTCCACGCGGATCACCGCGGTCCGCGAGGCGGTCGGGATCGCCGCCTACCACTGCGGTGACTGGACGCAGGCCCTGGCCGAGCTGCGCGCGGCACGACGGATGGGCAGCAAGTCCGCGCTGCTGCCGCTGATCGCCGACTGCGAACGCGGCTTGGGTCGGCCGCAGCGGGCGATCGAACTGGCGGCCGGCCCGGAGGCCGAACAGCTCGACGGTGACGAGGCCGACGAGTTGCGGATCGTCGTCGCCGGTGCCCGTGCCGACCTGGGGCAGCTGGAGCAGGCCCTGACGGTGCTGTCGACCGCGCCGAACGACCCCGATCGCACCGGGTCGACGGTGGCCCGGCTGCACTACGCACACGCCGAGACGCTGATCGCGCTCGGCCGCGACGGCGAGGCGCTGGAATGGTTCCTGCGGGCCGCCGCCGCCGACACCGAGGGAGTCACCGACGCCGAGGACCGCATCGCTGAACTGGGCGGAGCGGCAACGCTGGCCGAAGAGTACGACTGCCTGCTGCTGGATCTCGACGGCACGGTGTTCCGCGGCGGCGAACCCACCGCGGGCGCGGTCGAGACCCTGGCCGAGGTGGGCAGCCGGGCGCTGTTCATCACGAACAATTCGTCGCGCGGAGCGGCCGAGGTCGCGGCACATCTGAGCGAGCTGGGCTTCACCGCCCGGGCCGAGGATGTCGCCACCAGCGCCCAGATCGCCGCGCACCTGCTGGCCGATCAACTGCCGGCCGGCGCACGAGTGCTGGTGGTGGGAACCGACTCACTCGCCGCGGAAATGACGGCCGCCGGCCTGCAACCGGTGCGGCTGGCCTCCGAAGAACCGGCCGCGGTGGTGCAGGGCCTGTCCACCGCGACGGGCTGGGCGGATCTGGCCGAGGCGGCCCTGGCCATCCGGGCCGGGGCGGCGTGGATGACGACCAACGTCGACAAAACCTTGCCGTCGGAGCGAGGCCTGCTGCCCGGCAACGGGTCGATGGTGGCGGCGCTGCGCGCTGCGACCGACGCCGAACCCCAGATTGCCGGAAAACCCGGCCCGGCGTTGCTCACCGAGGCGCTGACCCGCGGCGAGTTCTACGCCCCCCTGGTGGTCGGTGACCGTCTCGACACCGACATCGCCGCCGCCAACGCCGCCGCACTGCCCAGCCTGATGGTGCTCACCGGCGTCAACTCCGCGCGCGACGCCGTCGGCGCGGTCGCCGAGCAACGACCCACCTACATCGGCCACGATCTGCGGGCCCTGCACCTCGACGCCGGCCTGCTGGCGATCGCCCCGCAGTCGCAGTGGCAGGTGAGCCTCGACGGCACCACATTCACGGTTGCCACCGCGCAGCCCGGCACCGAGGACGATGACGGACTGTCGATCGTGCGCGCGCTGGCCGCAGCGGTCTGGGACGCCGACGCGGCTGGGCCGGCGTTCACCGTCGCCGCGGCCGATGACACCGCTGAGCAGACCCTGCAGCAGTGGTCGCTGCTCGGCACCTGGCCCTGACCGACATCGGCTAGCGTGAGTAGCACCCATGAACAACAGTGAGATTGATGACGTCCGGGCACGCATCGCGGCGCTGCTGGCCGAGCTGCCCGGCGAAGCCGAGTTGGCCGAACTGCCGGCGCACAGCGATCTCGGTGACCTCCAGGCCTTGGCCCAGCGGCTCGAAGAAGCCCACCAGGTGTTGGTACAGGCGCTGGAGTCGGTGGAGAAGGGCTGAGGGCACGCATGTCGCGGCGCGCTCGCGTTGACGCCGAACTGGTCCGGCGCGGACTGGCACGGTCGCGCCAGCAGGCCGCCGAACTGATCGGCGCCGGCAAGGTCACCATCGACGGCATCCCCGCGGTCAAACCCGCCACCGCGGTGGCCGTCACCGCCGCGCTCGCCGTAGCCGACGACGGCGAGCGCACCTGGGTGTCGCGCGGTGCGCACAAGCTGATCGGCGCACTGGACACCTTCGGGATCGCCGTCGCCGAGCGCCGGTGCCTCGACGCGGGGGCCTCGACGGGCGGATTCACCGAGGTGCTGCTCGACCGGGGCGCGGCCCGGGTGGTCGCCGTCGACGTCGGCTACGGGCAGTTGGCCTGGTCGTTGCGCACCGACCCGCGGGTGGTGGTCGTCGAACGCACCAATGTCCGCGGGCTGACCCTCGATCAGGTCGGTGGGCCCGCCGACCTGATCGTCGCCGACTTGTCGTTCATCTCCTTGGCCACCGTGTTGCCCGCGCTGGCTGGCTGTGCGTCACCGGACGCCGATATCGTTCCGATGGTGAAGCCGCAGTTCGAGGTGGGACGACAACAGGTGGGTGCCGGCGGGGTGGTGTCCGACCCGGTCCTGCGTGCCGACGCCGTGCTGTCGGTGGCCCACCGCGCCGAAGAACTCGGGTGGGGCACCGTCGCGGTCACCGCCAGCCCACTGCCGGGACCGTCCGGCAACGTCGAGTACTTTCTGCATCTGCGCGCCGCCGCCGCACCACTGACCGGTGATGCGTTGCACGCAGCCGTCCACGACGCCGTCGCGAAGGGCCCACAGTGAATATCGGCAACCAACAGCGCACCGTCCTGCTGGTGGTCCACACCGGGCGGGAGGAGGCCACTGACACCGCTCGCCGCGTGGAGAAGGTGCTCGGGGACCACGACATCGCGCTGCGGGTGCTCACCGCCGAAGCCGTCGACAAGGGCTCGCTGCACTTGGCGCCGGATGACATGCGCGAACTCGGCGTCGAGATCGACGTGGTGGACCCGGACAACCGGGCCGCAGAGGACTGTGAACTGGTGCTGGTTCTCGGTGGCGACGGGACCTTCCTGCGCGCCGCCGAACTGGCCCGCAGCGCTGACATCCCGGTATTGGGCGTCAACCTGGGCCGGATCGGCTTTCTGGCCGAGGCCGAAGCCGACACCATCGACCGGGTCCTCGACCACATCATCGCCCGCGACTACCGGGTGGAAGACCGGATGACACTCGACGTGGTGGTGCGCGCCGGCGGCGAGATCATCGACAGCGGTTGGGCGCTCAACGAGGCCAGCATGGAGAAGGGCCCACGGCTGGGCGTGCTGGGTGTTGTCGTCGAGGTGGACGGCAGGCCGGTGTCGACGTTCGGCTGCGACGGGGTGCTGGTGTCCACCCCGACCGGATCCACCGCGTACGCGTTCTCCGCGGGCGGCCCGGTGCTCTGGCCCGACCTGGACGCGATCCTGGTGGTGCCCAACAACGCTCACGCCCTGTTCGCCCGGCCCATGGTGACCAGCCCCGAATCGACCATCGCGATCGAAGTCGAAAGCGACGGACACAACGCGCTGGTGTTCTGCGACGGCCGCCGCCAAATGCTGGTGCCGGCCGGCGGACGGCTCGAGGTGCAACGCGGCGTCACTCCGGTGAAGTGGGCGCGGCTGGGCAGCTCGCCGTTCACCGACCGGCTGGTGCGTAAGTTCCGGCTGCCCGTCACCGGCTGGCGCGGGAAATGACGACGGTGCCGGCTGTTGCTTACTGAGATCCGCATCGAGTCCCTGGGCGCCATCAGCGCGGCCACCGCCGAATTCGACCGCGGCCTTACCGTGCTGACCGGGGAGACCGGCACCGGTAAGACCATGGTGGTCACCGGGCTGCATCTGCTCGGCGGTGCTCGCGCCGACGCCAACCGGGTGCGCTCGGGCGCAGCCCGGGCGGTGGTGGAGGGCCGGTTCTGCACCGCTGATCTGGCGGGGGTTTCGGCCGCGCAGATCGACGAGCTGCTGGAGGCCGCCGGCGCCGACCGGGACGAGGACGGCAGCGTGATCGCGGCCCGTTCGGTCAGCCGCGACGGCCCGTCGCGGGCCTACCTGGGCGGTCGCGGGGTGCCTGCCAAGTCGCTGACCGGTTTCACCGGTGGGCTTTTGACCCTGCACGGCCAGAACGATCAGCTGCGTTTGATGCGCCCGGAGGAACAGCGCGCGGCGCTGGACCGCTACGCCGCGGTCGCTGCCCGGCTGGATCGCTACCGCGCCGCGCGGGAGGCCTGGCAGGTGGCACGGCGTGAACTTCTCGACCGCCGCGACCGCACCCGGGAACTGGCCCAGGAGGCCGACCGGCTCGCCTTCGCGCTGCGGGAGATCGATGCCGTCGACCCGCGCCCGGGGGAGGACGACGCGCTGACGAACGAGATCCGGCGACTCTCCGAACTGGATGCGCTGCGCGCCGCGGCCGCCGGGGCGCGTGCGGCGCTGGCCGGAGATGATGACGCGCTCGCCACATCCGACGGCTCGACCTCGGCCACCGACCGGCTGGGGCAGGCGAAGGCGGCGTTGACCGCCACCGACGACACCGCCCTGCAGGCACTGGGTGAACAACTCGGCGAGGCGCTCACGGTGGTGGGCGACGTGGCGCGGGAACTCGGCGGCTACCTCGACGACCTGCCCACCGGCGCGGACGCCCTCGACGCGAAGCTGGCCCGCCAGTCGGAGCTGCGCACCCTGACCCGCAAGTACGCCGCCGACATTGACGGCGTGCTGTCCTGGGCGGCACAATCCCGCGAGCGCCTGGGCCAGCTTGACGTCTCCGAAGAGGCGCTCACCGGGCTGGCCCGCCGGGTCGACGAGCTGAGCGAGCAGGTGGCGAAAGCCGCCGCCGACCTCAGCGCCGCGCGGATGAAGGCCGCCGCCGGGCTGGCCAAGGCGGTCAGCGCCGAGTTGTCCGGCCTGGCGATGGCCGACGCCGAATTCACCGTGGACGTGACCAACAGCCCGGCCGCCGACGACGATCCCGCGGCGCTGCGGTTGCCGTCGGGGCAGACCGTGCACGCCGGCGCCGACGGAATCGACGACGTCGAGTTCGGGCTGGCCGCGCACCGTGGCATGACGGTGCTGCCGCTGGCCAAGAGCGCCTCCGGCGGCGAACTGTCCCGGGTGATGCTGGCGCTGGAGGTGGTCCTGGCCACCTCATCGCGGCAGTCGGCGGGCACCACGATGGTCTTCGACGAGGTCGACGCCGGGGTGGGTGGACGCGCCGCGGTGCAGATCGGGCGGCGGCTGGCCCGGCTGGCCGGCACCCACCAGGTCATCGTGGTGACCCACCTGCCCCAGGTCGCGGCCTACGCCGATGTGCACCTGATGGTGGAGCCCACCGGGCGTGACGGCGCCAGCGCGGTACGGCGGCTGGACGACGACGACCGGGTCGCGGAACTGGCCCGGATGCTGGCCGGGCTGGGCGAGACCGACACCGCCCGCGCGCACGCGCGGGAGCTGCTGGACGCCGCCCGGGACGACAGGCTCAGTTCTTCTTGAGCTGGTACTTGTAGAAGGCGCCGTCGTCAAAGGTGAACGTGCCGGCGAGCGAATCGTTTTCGATGGTCGTCGTAAAGCCATGGGCGGCGCCTGACGGTTGGGACGCCGTCCAGGTGCTGCCGTCCCGGTGGAAATCGTAGGGCGTATCGCCGCCGACCAGTTCCACGTGCCGACAGTCCGGACCGCAACTCCCGACGTTCCACGTTTGAGTCTGGCCGACCTGGAACTTGTTGGATTCGGTGATCGTCGCCGTGTAGCTCCCGTCCTGCAGTTCCGCGTTCGCCGGCCCGGCCAACCCGAGCGACGCGCCCACCACCAGCGTGGTCAGGGTCGCAAACCGTAATGCCTTCATGTCGTTTTCTCCCCTCTCCGGGTCGATGTCCCCGGTTGCGTCGACATTAAGCTCGCGCGCACAACGGGGGATACAGGGAAATCCCTTGCATGTTTTTGCCCCCCATTGCGCCCACAGATCCATGTGACTGATGTGACGTGATGGAACTTCTGGGGCTGGTGTTACGGCGCGCCTCCCCGGTTTTCGGTGAGTTCCCGGACAGAATCGCGCCCATGAAGATGTCTGCGCTGCTGTCTCGTAACACCGCCCGCCCTGGCGTCGTCGGCACGGCTCGGGTCGACCACGACATCGACCGGCTGCTGCGCAGGGTCGGCCCCGGCGACATCGTGGTCCTCGACATTCTCGACCTGGACCGGATCACCGCCGACGCACTGGTGGAGGCAGAGATCGCCGGCGTCGTCAACGCCTCGGCGTCCATCTCCGGGCGCTACCCCAACCTGGGCCCCGAGGTGCTGGTCGCCAACGGCGTCACGCTGATCGACGAAGCCGGGCCCACGGTGTTCAAGAAGATCCGCGACGGCGCCAAGATCCGCCTGCACAACGGCGCCGTCTACTCCGGCGACCGGCGACTGGCACGCGGTGTCGAACGCAGCGACGTCGAGATCGCCGACCTGATGATCGAGGCCAAGAGCGGACTGGTGGCCCACCTGGAGTCCTTCGCCGGCAACACCATCGAGTTCATCCGCAGTGAGAGCCCGCTGCTGATCGATGGGATCGGGATACCCGAGATCGACGTCGACCTGCGGCGCCGGCACGTGGTGCTGGTCGGTGACGAAGCCGACGCCGCCGATGACCTGAAATGCCTCAAGCCGTTCATCAAGGAGTACCAGCCGGTGCTGATCGGCGTCGGTGCCGGAGCGGACATACTGCGCAAGGCCGGGTACCGCCCGCAGCTGATCATCGGCGACCCCGACCAGATGAGCGCCGAGGTGCTGCGGTGCGGATCGCAGGTGGTGCTGCCGGCCGACGCCGACGGCCACGCGCCCGGACTGGAGCGCATCCAGGACCTCGGTGTCGGTGCGATGACCTTCCCGGCCGCCGGATCCGCGATGGACCTGGCGCTGCTGCTGGCCGACCACCACGGTGCGGCGCTGCTGGTGACCGCCGGGCACACGGCCAACATCGAGACATTCTTCGACCGGACGCGTCAGATGACGAATCCCTCGATGTTCCTGACCCGGCTCAAGGTCGGCGAGAAGCTGGTGGCCGCCCGCGCGGTCGCCACGCTGTACCGCAGCCGGATCTCGGCCGGCGCGATCGCGCTGCTGGTGCTGACCATGCTGGTAGCGATCATCGTCGCGCTGTGGGTGTCGCGGACCGACGCCGTGGTGCTGGAGTGGCTCGGCAACTACTGGCACCACCTGTCGCAGTGGCTGCGGCACTGGGTGACTTAAAAGGGATCGGGGTCGGCAGAGCAATGATCACCCCTCGTTACCACGCGATGTCGCTGACCGCGGTGCTGCTGGCGCTGGTGTTCGGCGTCGTGCTGGGCTCCGGGCTGCTGTCGGGCCCCCTGATGGGCGGCCTGCAGTCCGACAAGCAGGAACTGCGCGGGCAGATCGACGAGTTGCATGAACAGCACAACGCGTTGCGCGAGCGCCTCAGCAACGCAGACGATTTCGATGCGGCGATGGCTCCCCGGATGGTGCGCGACGCACTGAACGGGAAATCCACGGTGATCTTCCGCGCCCCCGACGCCGCCGATGACGACGTCGAGGCGGTGTCGCGGATCATCGGACAGGCCGGCGGAACCGTCACCGGAACGGTGGCGCTGACGGCTCAGTTCGTCGAGGGGAACGCCGAGGAGAAGCTGCGGGCGGTGCTGGAGTCCGGAATCGTTCCGGCCGGCGCCCAACTGAGCACCAACCTCATCGACCAGGACGCCCAGGCCGGTGATCTGCTGGGGATCGCGCTGCTGATCAATCGCAACCCGACGATCCCTCCTGTCGATGACGCCCAGCGTGACACCGTGCTGGCCGCCCTGCGCGACACCGGTTTCGTCACCTACAACCAACAGCGCTTCGGTGCGGCCAACGCGGCGGTGGTGGTCGCCGGCGGCGCGCTGCCCGAAGACGCCGGCAGCACCGGGCTGAGCGTCGCGCGGTTCGCTGCCGCGCTGGCCCCGCACGGCTCGGCGACGGTGCTGGCCGGCCGGGACGGGTCTGCGTCGGGCACCGCGGCGGTGGCGATGGCTCGCCGGGATCCCGCGGTGGCCGGAGCGGTCAGCACGGTCGACGACGTGGACATCGAGTCGGGGCGGATCACCACGGTCATGGCGGTGAGCAGCCTGATCGAGGGCGGCCAGCCCGGGCAGTACGGGATCGGCCACGGCGCCGGGTCGGTCACGCTGGCGCAGTAGTCCGCGTGTCTGGGCGTGTCCCGAGCCGGGGTGCGCGGTCGATGTTAGGGTGAGATTCCGTGGGTCGGCAGGCCCTCACATCCTGCGCCGTCGTCACGGAGGTTGGTGTTGCCACCACTGCGTAAGCATCCGCAAACCGAGCCGAAGCATCTCTTCGTCACGGGAGGAGTTGCGTCCTCGCTGGGTAAAGGGCTGACCGCAAGCAGCTTGGGCCAGTTGCTGATCGCTCGCGGGCTGCAGGTCACCATGCAGAAGCTGGACCCGTATCTCAACGTCGATCCCGGGACGATGAATCCGTTCCAGCACGGCGAGGTGTTCGTCACCGAGGACGGCGCCGAGACCGACCTCGACGTCGGCCACTACGAGCGGTTCCTGGACCGTGACCTGTCCGGGTCGGCGAATGTGACTACCGGGCAGGTGTATTCGACGGTCATCGCCAAGGAACGCCGCGGCGAATATCTCGGTGACACCGTGCAGGTGATCCCGCACATCACCGATGAGATCAAGCGTCGCATCCTGGCGATGTCCGAACCGGACGCCGAGGGCCGTCGCCCCGACGTCGTGATCACCGAGATCGGCGGCACCGTCGGCGACATCGAGTCGCAACCCTTCCTGGAGGCCGCCCGGCAGGTCCGCCACGACGTCGGCCGGGACAATGTGTTCTTCCTGCACGTGTCGCTGGTGCCCTACCTGGCCCCGTCTGGTGAGCTCAAGACCAAGCCCACCCAGCACTCGGTGGCGGCTCTGCGCAGCATCGGTATCACCCCCGACGCGCTGATCCTGCGCTGCGACCGGGATGTGCCCGAGGCGCTGAAGAACAAGATCGCGCTGATGTGCGACGTCGATGTCGACGGGGTGATCTCCACCCCGGACGCGCCCTCGATCTATGACATCCCCAAGGTGCTGCACCGCGAGGAACTGGACGCCTACGTGGTGCGCCGCCTCAACCTGCCGTTCAAGGACGTCGACTGGACCGAGTGGGATGAACTGCTGCGCCGCGTCCACGAGCCTCACGAGACCGTGCGAATCGCACTGGTGGGCAAGTACATCGACCTGTCGGATGCATACCTGTCGGTGACCGAGGCGCTGCGTGCCGGCGGCTTCACCCACTACGCCAAGGTCGAGATCAACTGGGTCGCCTCCGATGCGTGCGAAACGCCGGCCGGGGCGGCCGCCGCGCTGGGGGAGATGCACGGTGTGCTGATTCCCGGCGGGTTCGGGATCCGGGGCATCGAGGGCAAGATCGGCGCCATCACCTATGCCCGCACCCAAGCGCTGCCGGTGCTGGGACTGTGCCTGGGCCTGCAGTGCATCGTGATCGAGGCGGCCCGCTCCGCGGGGGTCACGGAGGCCAGCTCGGCGGAGTTCGACCCGGACACCCCCGATCCCGTCATCGCGACCATGGCCGATCAGCAGGAGGCGGTCGCCGGTACGGCCGACCTGGGCGGCACCATGCGGCTCGGTGCCTATCCCGCCGTGCTGGAAGCGGATTCGATTGTGGCCGAGGCATATCAGGCCACCGAGGTCTCCGAACGGCACCGGCACCGGTTCGAGGTCAACAACGCCTACCGAGACCGGATCGCTGAGAGCGGGCTGCGGTTCTCCGGCACCTCCCCGGACGGGAAGCTGGTGGAGTTCGTCGAGTACCCGCGTGAGGTGCACCCGTTCCTGGTGGGCACCCAGGCGCACCCGGAGTTGAAGAGCAGGCCCACCCGGGCCCACCCGCTGTTCGCCGCGTTCATCGGTGCCGCGATGGACTACAAGGCCGCCGAGCGGCTGCCGGTGGAGATTCCCGAGCAGCATCACG
Source organism: Mycolicibacter longobardus (assembly GCF_002102265.1). Taxonomy (GTDB): domain Bacteria; phylum Actinomycetota; class Actinomycetes; order Mycobacteriales; family Mycobacteriaceae; genus Mycobacterium; species Mycobacterium longobardum. The sequence goes on from NZ_LQPG01000026.1 coordinate 10,865, forward strand.
ACAGCCACGAGTCCGCCGATACCCAGAACGGAGTCGACGCGCGCGGTGGCAGCGCCCAGCCGTTGACCGACCCACTGCAAGAAGCCCTCCCGGAACACGTAACCCGTGGCTGACCACGAGTTCGAGACCAGGTCGTCGCAGCTGCTGCACAGCGGCAAAATCTTCGCACTGCGTCGCGACCAGGTACTGATGCCCGGCGGCGCGACGGCCACCCGCGACGTGGTGGAGCACTTCGGCGCGGTCGCGGTCCTCGCGATGGACGCCGACGGCAACGTTCCGCTGATCTACCAGTACCGCCACGCGCTGGGCCGGCGGCTGTGGGAGCTGCCCGCCGGCCTGCTCGATGTCAGCGGCGAGCCGCCGCATCTGACCGCCGGCCGGGAACTGGTCGAGGAAGCCGGTCTGACGGCGAGCACCTGGCAGGTGCTGGTCGACCTGGACTCCACACCGGGCTTCAGCGACGAGGCGGTGCGGGTGTATCTGGCCACCGGCCTGACGAAGGTGGATCGCCCGCCGGCCCAGCACGAAGAAGCCGACCTTAAGTTGGACTGGTATCCGATCGCCGAAGCCGCCCGGCTGGTGTTCAGGGGCGAGATCGTCAATGCCATTGCGGTGGCCGGGATCCTGGCCGCTTACGCGCATTGCCAGGGCTTCGGGACGCTGCGTCCGCTGGACGCCGAGTGGATCGACCGACCGACCGCGTTCGCCGCAAGGCAGACCCGGTCATGACCACGGCGGCCCTGCCGGTGTGCCCGTTGACCGGGCAGTTGCAGGGGTACCTGGACCACCTGACCATCGAACGCGGGGTCGCGGCCAACACGCTGAGTTCCTATCGGCGCGACCTGCGCCGCTACAGCGAGCACCTGCTGGCCCGCGGCGTGGACGATCTGGCCGGCGTCGGCGAGAGCGACGTCACCGAGTTCTTGGTGGCGCTGCGCCGCGGCGACCCCGACAACGGTGTACCGGCCCTGTCGGCGGTCTCGGCCGGGCGTGCGCTGATCGCGGTGCGCGGCCTGCACCGGTTCGCCGCGGCCGAGGGGCTGGCGCCGGTGGACGTGGCGCGCTCCGTCAAGCCGCCGACGCCGGGGCGGCGGCTGCCCAAGAGCCTGACCATCGACGAGGTGTCGGCGCTGCTGGCCGGAGCCGGGGGAGACAGTGCCTCCGACGGCCCGCTGACGTTGCGCAACCGTGCGCTGCTGGAACTGTTGTACTCCACCGGATCCCGGATATCGGAGGCCGTCGGTCTGGATGTCGACGACATCGACGTCGCAGACCGGTCGGTGCTGTTGCGGGGCAAGGGCGGCAAACAGCGGCTGGTGCCGGTGGGCCGGCCGGCGGTGGCGGCGCTGGAGGCCTACCTGGTGCGGGGCCGTCCGGGTCTGGCGGGCCGCGGCCGCGGCACCCCGGCGGTGTTCCTCAATGCCCGCGGCGGCCGCTTGTCGCGGCAGAGCGCCTGGCAGGTGCTGCAGGACGCCGCCGAGCGGGCCGGGATCACCGCCAAGGTGTCACCGCACACGCTGCGCCACTCGTTCGCGACCCATCTGCTCGACGGCGGCGCCGACGTGCGGGTGGTGCAGGAACTGCTCGGCCACGCCTCGGTGACCACCACGCAGATCTACACGCTGGTCACGGTGAACGCCTTGCGTGAGGTGTGGGCCGGCGCGCACCCTCGCGCCCGCTAGGTCTTTTTGCGCGAGCTGGGGGCACCTCCCGACTGCGGGGGAGCGTGTCTGTACGCCGACACGCCGCAAAAACTGTCGTTCTGCGCACGCTCGCGCCAGGGTTAGCCGCCGGAGTTTGATTCGGCGGTCCAGCTTCGCCTCTCCTTCGTCGAGGTTCGCTAACCGCCGAGGTAGGTCGACTCCAGCACCAGATCGTGCAGCAGGCTCTGGTACTCCACGTGGGTGCGATGCTCGATGGTGTCCCACCGCGTCCCCTGCTGGGCCTGCATGTACTCGCGGTAGCGCGGCGCCCCGGGCACCTTGACGTTGTCGGCCACCACGATGGCCCCCGGGTGCAGCCAGCCCCGGTCCAGGATGCTCTGCAGGTCGGTCAGATAGGCGTCCTTGTCGTGGTCGATGAACAAGAAGTCCAGCCCCCCGGCGGCAAAGCCGTGCCGTGCGGTCAGGGCGTCCAGCGTGCGTCCGTCGTCGCCGATGGTGCCCACCACGCAGGTGATCCGGTCGGCCACCCCGGCATGCGCCCAGATCTGCCGGGCATTGACGGCGTTGGCCTCGGCGAGCTCGATCGAGTAGACCCGTGCCGACGGTGCGGCGCGCGCGATCCGCAGCGCGCTGTAGCCGCAGTAGGTGCCCAGCTCCAGCGCCAGGGCCGGATTGGCCCGCCGTACCGCGGCGTCGAGCAGGGCGCCCTTCTCGTCGCCGATATTGATCAGCAGCGACTTCTCGTAGGCGAACTCGTCGATGCGGGCCAGCACGTCGTCGATGTCTCCGGGCCGCGCGTTGGCCAGCACGTAGTCGACGGCGGCGGCCTCACGACCGTCGCCGATCTGACCTGTCGTGGTGATGTTGCGGGCGCCGGTCGCCATCCTTAGGAACGACCACCGCAGGAACGGGAGACGTCGTTTGAGGCTCATAGTTGCGATCTTATGGCGCTCGACGCTCACAATCACTGGTCATGTGGCCAATACAGGCCAATACAGATGCTGGACACCTACTAGACTTCTGCGGATGTCCGCCACCACAACGCCGACCCCGCGATGAGCGACGACGACAGCTCCGGCGTCGGCCTGACCGGGCGTCCGCCGCGGAATATCCCCGAGCCCCAGCCGCGCTCGACACACGGGCCGGCCAAGGTCATCGCGATGTGCAACCAGAAGGGCGGCGTCGGCAAGACAACCTCCACCATCAATCTCGGCGCTGCGCTGGCCGAATACGGCCGGCGCGTGCTGCTGGTGGACCTGGACCCCCAGGGTGCGCTGTCGGCGGGGCTCGGCGTGCCGCACTACGACCTGGCGCACACCATCCACAACCTGCTGGTCGAACCGCGGGTCGGAATCGACGACGTGCTGGTCGAGACCGGGGTGGAGAACCTCGACCTGGTGCCGTCCAACATCGACCTGTCCGCGGCCGAGATCCAGCTCGTCAACGAGGTGGGACGGGAGCATTCCCTGGCGCGGGCGCTGGCTCCGGTGCTGGACCGCTACGACTACCTGCTGATCGACTGTCAGCCGTCGTTGGGTTTGCTCACCGTCAACGGCCTGGCCTGCGCCGACGGGGTGGTGATCCCGACCGAGTGCGAGTACTTCTCACTGCGCGGGCTGGCATTGCTGACCGACACCGTCGAAAAGGTCCGCGACCGGCTCAACCCGAAGCTGGAGATCAGCGGCATCCTGCTGACCCGCTACGACCCGCGCACCGTCAACTCCCGCGAGGTGATGGCGCGGGTGGTGGAACGCTTCGGCGACCTGGTGTTCGACACGGTGATCACCCGCACGGTCCGCTTCCCCGAGACCACGGTGGCCGGGGAGCCCATCACCACCTGGGCTCCGAAATCCGGGGGTGCGCAGGCTTACCGCGCGCTGGCCCGCGAAGTCATTGACCGATTCGGCGCGTGAACTCCGAGACTGAGACGGCCGGAGCTCCCAACGAATCGCCCGGCTCAAGCGGCGGTCCCAGCGTCGGCTCTCCTTCGTCGAGCCTCGCTGAACCGCCGGGTTTCCAGGTTCGCCTGACCAACTTCGAGGGTCCCTTCGACCTGCTGCTGCAGCTGATCTTCGCGCACCGCCTCGACGTCACCGAAGTGGCCTTGCATCAAGTCACCGATGACTTCATCGCCTACACCCGCGACGTCGGCGCGCAGCTGGGGCTCGAGGAGACGACCGCGTTTCTGGTGATCGCCGCCACCCTGCTGGACCTGAAGGCGGCCCGGCTGCTGCCGGCCGGCCAGGTCGACGACGAAGAAGACCTGGCGCTGCTGGAGGTCCGTGACCTGCTGTTCGCGCGGCTGCTCCAGTACCGGGCGTTCAAGCACGTCGCGCAGATGTTCGCCGAGCTGGAAGCCGCCGCGTTGCGCAGCTACCCGCGCTCGGTGTCCCTGGAGGACGGCTACGCCAACCTGCTTCCCGAGGTCATGCTGGGCGTCGACGCTGAGTCGTTCGCCCAGATCGCGGCGGCCGCGTTCACACCGCGCCCGGTTCCGGTGGTGGCTACCGAGCACCTGCATCAGGTGATGGTGTCGGTGCCCGAGCAGGCGGGCGTGGTGTTGCGGCTGCTGGAGGCGCGCGGCACCGGTCAGTGGGCGTCGTTCTCCGAACTGGTCGCCGACTGCAAGGTGCCGATCGAGATCGTCGGCCGCTTCCTGGCGCTGCTCGAACTGTATCGAACGCGGGCGGTAGCATTCGAGCAGTCAGAACCACTTGGTGTGCTCCAGGTGTCGTGGACCGGGGAACGCCCCACCACGGGAGAGCTAGTAGACCTGGTGAAAGCAGAATCGGCCGAGTAGTGCGAGACGAATTGATGACTGACCACATGCCCGAATCCGAGGCGCCCGAGGATGCCTGGGCCGCGGAATCGACGGCAGATCCTGGGTCTGCGGAGGTATCGGCGGAAGAGTCCGCCGGGCCCGCCGGCTCCGATCTGGGAATCGATGTCGCCCTGGCCCCCGAACTCGAGGATGCCGAGCTGGGCGCGGTGCTGGAGGCGCTGCTGCTGGTGGTGGACACACCGGTGCCCGTCGAGGCCCTGGCGGCCGCCACCGACCAGCCGGTGTACCGGATCACCGCCAAACTCCGGGGGATGGCCGAGGAACTCGCTGAACGCGACAGCGGGATCGACCTGCGGGAGGCCGGGGGCGGCTGGCGGCTCTACACCCGCGCCCGGTTCGCCCCCTACGTGGAACGACTGTTGCTCGACGGCGCCCGGTCCAAACTGACCCGCGCCGCGCTGGAGACACTGGCCGTGGTCGCCTATCGCCAACCGGTGACCCGCGCCCGGGTCAGCGCGGTGCGCGGCGTCAACGTCGACGCGGTGATGCGGACGCTGCTGGCGCGCGGCCTGATCACCGAAGCCGGCGCGGACCCCGACACCGGCGCGGTGACGTTCGCCACCACCGAGCTGTTCCTGGAACGGCTGGGTCTGTCCTCGCTGGCCGACCTGCCCGACATCGCACCGCTGCTGCCCGACGTCGACGTGATCGATGACTTGAGCGAAACCCTGGACAGCGAACCGCGTTTCATGAAGCTCGGCGGTGCGCCGACGGCCGATCAGCCGCTGACCTTCGATGTGGACCATCTCTGATGGCCTTCTCCGATTTCGAGCCTGATGCCGAAGGTGTGCGCCTGCAGAAAGTTCTGTCGCAGGCCGGGGTCGCCTCGCGTCGCGTTGCCGAGAAGATGATCCGCGACGGCCGGGTCGAGGTGGACGGGCAGGTTGTGACCGAGCTGGGCACCCGGGTCGATCCCACCGCAGCGGTGATACGGGTCGACGGCGCCCGGGTGACCGTGGATGACTCGCGGGTCTATCTGGCGCTGAACAAGCCGCGCGGAGTGCATTCGACGATGTCGGATGACCGCGGGCGACCGTGCATCGGCGACTACGTCGAACACCGGGTTCGCGGCGACGCCAAGCTGTTTCACGTCGGCCGGCTCGACGCCGACACCGAGGGTTTGATGCTGTTGACCAACGACGGCGAACTCGCGCACCGGCTGATGCACCCGTCCTATCAGGTGCCCAAGACCTATGTGGCGACCGTGCTCGGGTCCGTGCCGCGCGGGCTGGGCAAGAAACTGCGCGACGGTGTCGAACTCGACGACGGCCCGGCGAAGGTCGATGACTTCGCGGTGGTCGACGCCGTGCCCGGCAAGTCCCTGGTGCGAGTGACCCTGCACGAGGGCCGCAAGCGCATTGTGCGGCGGATGCTGGCGGCGGTCGGATTTCCGGTTCAGGAGTTGGTGCGCACCGACATCGGCGCGGTGGCGCTGGGGGAGCAGCGACCGGGCAGTATCCGGGCACTGAGTCGTAAAGAAGTCGGCGAACTGTACAAGGCGGTCGGGCTGTGAGCGCGAGCAGCGCCGTGGTGGCCATCGACGGGCCGGCCGGAACCGGAAAGTCCACGGTGGCCCGGGGATTGGCGAAGGCGCTGGGGTCACGCTATCTCGACACCGGTGCGATGTACCGCGCCGTCACCCTGGCGGTGCTGCGATCCGGCGTCGCTCTCGATGACATCGACGGCATTGCCCGTATCGCGGAGGGCGTCGAGGTCTCGGTGGACTCGGTGCCCGAGGGCGACCGGACTTACCTTGACGGAGAGGACGTCTCGCGGGATATCCGCGGCGACAAGGTGACCCGCGCGGTGTCGGCGGTATCGGCGATTCCCTCGGTGCGCACCCGGTTGGTGGCGGTGCAGCAGCAGTTGGCCGCTGAGGCCGGTGGCGTGGTGGTCGAGGGCCGCGACGTGGGCACCGTGGTGCTTCCCGACGCCGACGTGAAGATCTATCTGACCGCCTCGGCCGAGACCCGCGCCCGGCGGCGCAACGACCAGAACATTGCGACCGGACTGCGCGACGACTACGCCGGTGTGCTGGCCGATGTGCTTCGCCGCGACGAAATGGACTCCACGCGGGCGGTGTCGCCGCTGCGGCCCGCCGATGATGCGGTGATCGTGGACACCGGGCACATGACCCAGGCGCAGGTTGTCGAGCACCTGCGGGATCTGGTCGAGCAGCATTGCGGGGCGATCCGATGAGTCCTTCTGAGTCAGACGGCACCTGGGTCGACGAGAGCGACTGGGAGATAGGCGAAGACGGCGGTTTCGAGGACCTTCTCGAGGATGCCGGCCCGCCGCCGGTGGTGGCCGTGGTGGGCCGTCCGAACGTCGGCAAGTCGACACTGGTCAACCGGATCCTGGGCCGGCGCGAGGCGGTGGTGCAGGATCTGCCCGGGGTAACCCGCGACCGGGTGTCCTACGACGCGCTGTGGACCGGGCGCCGCTTCGTCGTGCAGGACACCGGCGGCTGGGAACCCGACGCCAAGGGTCTGCAGCAGTTGGTGGCCGAGCAGGCGGCGGTGGCAATGCGCACCGCCGACGCGGTGATCCTGGTGGTGGACGCGGTGGTCGGCGCCACCGCCGGCGACGAGGCCGCCGCGCGGATCCTGCGTCGATCAGGCAAGCCGGTGTTCTTGGCTGCCAACAAGGTTGACAGTGAACGTGCCGAGGCCGACGCGGCGGCGCTGTGGTCGCTGGGACTGGGCGAACCGTTCACCGTGAGTGCACTGCACGGCCGTGGAGTGGCCGATCTGCTCGATGAGGTGATCGCCAAGCTGCCCGAGGTGGCCGAAACCGCCGGCGGCGGTGGCGGACCGCGCCGGGTGGCTTTGGTCGGCAAACCCAACGTGGGCAAGAGCTCGCTGCTGAACCGGTTGGCCGGAGACGAGCGTTCAGTGGTGCACGACGTGGCCGGCACGACGGTCGATCCGGTCGACTCGCTGATCGAGATGGACGGCAAGATATGGCGTTTCGTCGATACCGCGGGGCTGCGTCGCAAGGTCGGGCAGGCTAGCGGTCACGAGTTCTATGCCTCGGTGCGTACCCACGGCGCTATCGACGCCGCCGAAGTGGTTATCGTGCTGGTCGATTCGTCCCTACCGCTGACCGAGCAGGATCAGCGGGTGATCTCGATGGTGGTCGAGGCCGGCCGTGCGGTGGTGCTGGCCTACAACAAGTGGGACCTGGTCGACGAGGACCGGCGCTACCTGCTGGACAAAGAGATCGACCGGGACATGGCCCGGCTGGCGTGGGCCCCGCGGGTCAATATCTCGGCGAAAACCGGTCGCGCGGTGCAGAAGTTGGTGCCGGCGCTGGAGACCTCGCTGGCCTCCTGGGACAAGCGGATCTCCACTGGCCAGCTCAACAATTGGCTCAAAGAGGTGGTCGCGGCGACCCCGCCGCCCGCACGGGGCGGCCGCGCGCCGCGCATCCTGTTCGCCACCCAGGCCACGTCGCGTCCGCCGACGTTCGTGTTGTTCTCCTCGGGATTCTTAGAGGCCGGTTACCGCCGCTTCCTGGAACGACGGCTGCGGGAGACGTTCGGATTCGAAGGCAGCCCGATCCGGATCAATGTGCGAGTGCGAGAGAAGCGCGGCCCCAAGCGTTCTCGCTAGGTCAGCCGGCCTTGGTCAACTGGAAATCCCACTGCCCGACCACTCCGCCGGCCGGCCCCCGACCGCACGGTTCGAGGGTGGTGGTGGTCCATTGGCCGGCCAGCGTCACCGCATCGAAGCTGGCCGTTCTCGATATCGGCAGCGGCGTGTGATCCACCGGGCAGTCCATGCTGCCCCCACCGCTGTACTCCCAGCGGCCACCGTTGAGATGAAACTCCGCGTGCTGCAGCCAGCGTTCCCCTTCGACGGTGGTGCAGGTCGGGCCGCACGGGGTGAACGTCCACGTCGCCGTCCGCTGCGACGGCCCGTGCTGGGCAGTGAAGGCGTACGGGCCCGAAGGCACCTCAGGCTCGGCCTGGGCCGCTGACGCAGCTCCGATGGCGCACAGCAGCCCGCAGGCAGCGCTGACCGCCAGCTTTCCCATAGTGCCGATCATCGCCTCACCTCTCAGCCCGGCGTCGGGATCTTTCCCGATCCTTTGCCGCCCCAGCGTAGGGTGCTGCAGGTGCCGGTCTCGCAGATGGTGCTGATCATCCTGGCCGGGGTGGGCGCCGGGGCGATCAACTCCCTGGTCGGCTCGGGAACCCTGATCACCTTTCCGACGCTGGTGACGCTGGGATTTGCGCCGCTGACTGCGACGATCTCCAACGCGATCGGCTTGGTGGCCGGCGGCATCTCCAGCACCTGGGCATACCGTCGCGAGCTGGGCGGCCAGTGGGCCAGGCTGCGATGGCAGATCCCGGGTTCGCTGCTGGGCGCGGTGCTCGGGGCGTATCTGCTGCTGCACCTGCCCGAGAGTGTGTTCAACCGAATCGTCCCGGCGTTGTTGATCGGTGCCCTGGTGCTGGTGGTGGTCGGTCCCCGGATTCAGTCGCTGGCGCAGCGCCGCGCGGTGGCCGCGGGCCGCTCGGTGGATCAGCTCAGCGATGGCCGACTGGCGGCATTGGCGCTCGGCACCTTCGCCGTCGGCGTGTACGGCGGGTATTTCGCCGCGGCCCAAGGAATTCTGCTGATCGGCGTGATGGGGGTCCTGCTGCCCGAGTCGATGCAGCGGATGAACGCGGCGAAGAACCTGCTGGTGCTGATCGTCAACGTTGTCGCGGCTGCGGCCTACGTCGCGACTGCCTTCGACCGGATCAGCTGGCCCGCAGCCGGATTGATCGCCGTCGGCTCGCTGATCGGGGGATACCTGGGTGGCCACTACGGGCGCCGGCTGTCTCCCAACGCGTTACGCGCGGTGATCCTGGTGGTCGGGCTGATCGGGCTCTACCGGTTGATGGCGGTCTAGCCGCTCAGGCGGGGTTCTGCCTGCGCCACCGCTCCCAGCGGGACCGCGGCCCCCGCAGCGCGGCCATCACGGTGCTCATCGGTGCGGCATCCGGATGCGCCGGTTGCGCGGGCTCGGCGGCCTGCGGGCTTACCACCGCGGGCTTGGAGCCTTCCCACCAGACCGGTTCGAGCAACGCCGAGACCACCGGAATGGCGTGCTCGACACTCTTGCGTCCCCACTGGCAGGCCCGGTCGATGGTGGCGGCCGACGGCGCCAGGTTGACCGGCGACAGCGTCGGGGAGAACCGGACCAGATGGTCGGCGTAGGGCGCGTTGCGCACCATCTGCAACTGGATCGCCTGGGTGATCGGCACCAGCCACAGGTGCTTGGGGTCCCACTGCGGGTGGAAGCAGTCGAAGGCGAGATAGCAGGCGTTGCGGGTGCCCAGCCGGCCGGCACGGACCCGTTTCCAGGCCAGCTCGAGGGGAACGTTGCTGGCCGCGCCACCGTCCACCAGGGCTCCGACGTCGTTATCGGCCAACAGCGCGTCGAACATGGGCTCCATGGCCGGATCTTTGGTCTCGTGGTGCAGCACACCGGGAATCGCCGAGGAGAACGACGCCGCGTCGACGACGTTGACGTCGCGGTCCGGGTTGTCGCCGCCGATGACGATCGGGGTGACCACCCGCGGGTCGATGAACGCGGCCGTCTGCCAGAGGCGGGTGGCCACCTGCGGGCCGAGCCCGATCGGAAGGTACGAGAAGGACCGCAACTGCAAAGCGGCGAGGCGTTGGTTGCGGTACCGCGAGGGCAGGGCCGCAAACGGCTGCCGGCGCACCCCGGCCACCACCGAATCGAACGGAATCGCCAGATCCGACATCCGCATCGGCTCGCCGTCTTCACGGCGGAACATGGAGTCGGCGAACTGGTCGAAGTTCAAGGCGAACACACCGGTCAGGCCGTGGCGGCGACGCAGTCGCTCGGGTCCCAGGATGGCGCGGAACGACACCGTCTTGGCCCACCGGATGTACTCCTCGATGGGCACCGGCAGCGCCCGGCTGAGGACGGAGCTCAGGACCGAGCCGATCGACGACCCGATCAGATAGTCCGGCACCGGACCGGCCTCCATCAGCGCCTGCATGCCGCCGATGTAGACAAAACCCGCGCCGCCGCCACCGCCGAGGACGGCGACCAGCTTCTTGTGGCCCACCTCGGCGTCGAGCTCGGCCTGCGAGAAGTCATTGCCGTGGCGTTCGACCAGAAGCCGGCGCTGCTCGTCCTGTTCGGCGGCCAGGGCCCCCAGGGCGTCGCGGGCGGCGGTCATCGCGATCACCGGGTCGCGTTCCTCGCGCAGCGGACCGCGTAGGGCGTCGGTCACCCTGGCCCGCCACGGGGCCAGCTCCGCGCCCACGGAGACGTCGCCGCGGCCACGGGTGCCACCCGGGCCGGCGGCGCCAGGCTCGAAATCGTCGAGCCGGGCGAAGTTGAGCAGATACCGCAGCCGGCGCAGTTGCTCGGCGGTCAGCACATCGGGCCTGCGCAGGGTGTGCCGGATGAGCCGGTTCTCCATCTTCTGCAGCAGCAGCATGGTGTCGCCGGTGTCGACGACGTCGACGACTTCGGCGTCGTCTACAAGAGGCCTGGTGATCTGAATCGGGTCCGGGCGACGTTCGACCATGCGAAGTAGTCCTTCGACGAAGGGGATCTGCACAAGTAGCGGTTCCCGAGGGTAGTGGCGCTGCCGAGAGGGCAGTCTCGCGGGGAGCCTACGCGGTCGAAGTGACGCCACGCCGATTCGGGACACCCGGCGGGTTGCGGTAGGCTTTCGACCTGCTGCCGGGGTTGTTGCGGTGGTGGCGGGCTGTGGCGCAGTTTGGTAGCGCACTTGACTGGGGGTCAAGTGGTCGCAGGTTCAAATCCTGTCAGCCCGACAGATGAAACCCCTTCTGACCAGCGTCGGAAGGGGTTTTGCTTGTCTGGGCGAGGTGCCGTATCTCGGGGTGTTGACACGGAATGACACTCAAGGCGGGCTATTCACCCTACCGTTGCCGCCGTGGCGCGAATCCCGTCGTACGTGAAGGTCATCACCACAGTGCGGGGCGAATCCCGCTATCAGGTGCGGGTGGAGGCTGGGAAGGTCGACGGCAGGCGGCAGCAGCAGCAGAAGCGCCGGTTCGCCAAACTGCAGGATGCGATCGACGCCTACAACGCCGAGCGCGGAGACCGGTGCCGGGGCGTTCCGATGACACTGACAGGTGTCACCCTGCGCCAGGTCGCCGACGCCTATCTGGACGCGATGTCAGCGCGCCCGAACACCGTCACCGCCTACGCGGCGGTTCTGCGGCCGGCGATCGCACGGTTGGGGGAACGGCCGGTGCACGTAATCTGCCGCGAGGAGATCGAGAAGCTCGGGTGGGTGCGGTCCGTCGACGCGTCGTGGGACTTGGACGACTGAACGCCGCAGATCAGCACTCGTAACGCTGACCTAAGTCGGCTCCGATCCCGGGGCTGCGACGGAGCCAGTTCCCGCGCGTCCCGGTGGACCGCTGTCGCGGGAATGTTGACAAACCGCCGGGCATTATTGCGGTCGTTCGGTGATACTGGAGCGCTGAGAGCGACAGTTGGAAGGCAGAAGGAACGCAATGGTGCGTATCGCGCGGGCGGCGGGAATCAGTATTGCTGCGTTGGGGCTGCAGCTCGGAGCAGCGGGGACCGCGTCCGCCGACGAGCGGTCCTATCTGGACCAGCTCAATGAGACCGGCGCGGGCAACTACTACACCTCATCTGCGAACCGCTTAGCCATCGGCCGACAAATCTGCGACAACATCAAACTGGACGGAGACCCTCGCGCCGGATTCAATTCTTGGACCAACGTTACGGTTCCTCAACAGTTGATCGAAACCGCCCAACACGAGCTGTGCCCCGACACCCTCGAAGGTCCGAAGTGACGAACGCAATGGGGCGTATCGCGTGGACGGTGGGAATCGCTGTTGGGTTGTTGGGATTACTGCTCGGAACAGCGGGCACCGCGTCCGCGGATGAACAGTCATACCTGGACTACCTGTTCAGCCACGGCTGGACTTATCACTACGACGTGTCGTCAGCAACGAGCGCGATCAAGGGCGGGCACATAATCTGCGACAACATCCGTTGGAACGGTGGACCACGCAATGGCGTAAATCCGTTCATGGCGGCATCACTCGACGACCTCATGATCGAAGCGGCGCAGCACGAGTTGTGCCCTGACACTGTTGAAGCTCCGAAATGAAAATCGTGATGGGGCGGGTCGTGCGGAGGGAGGGGGTCGGTATTGCGGCGCTGGGACTATTGCTCGGAACTGCAGGAGCGGCGCAGGCCGACGACGCTAGCTATCTGCGCTACACAGATGAGCACGGAATCACCTACTACGACAATGCGCCGTCGTCTCGACTTGCCGTCGGTCGTGTCATCTGTGACAACTTGAGGTTCGGTGGAGATCCTCGTGCTGGATTCAACTTCGTTTCCAATGCGATGGTCTCTCAACAGTTGATCGAAGCAGCACAGCGCGAACTCTGCCCCGACACCCTCGGAGGTCCGAAGTGAAGCTCGTTCTGGCGCTGACAGGCGTTCTTGCCGCCGCTGTGTTGCTCGGCGCATCGCCCGCGATGGCTGACGCCCGTCAGGACTTCCTCGACCAGTATCACGCCGCTGGCGCTCATCAAGGTTTTTCCGATGATCAGCTCGTCTACGTCGCGGAAAGCTACTGCGAGCAGAAATCACGTAACGCTGGAGCCTGGTGGTACGGGCAACCTTGGACGCCAAAGTTCTCACCATCTGCAGTCGCAAACGTCGCAGACCACGCACTGTGCCCATGACCTGGCCACCGAAGGGAAACGCAATGGGACGAATTGCGAAGGCGCTCAGCGCTGGCGTGGTCGCGGCGGGGTTGGTGATTGGAACGGCTGGTGTGGCCTCGGCGGATGCAAGGTCGTTTTTGGACCTGGTCCATGCGAACGGCTTGCCGGACCGATACGGGTACTTCGGCAATATGGGCGATTCCGAAACATTGATGATCGGACGCATGACCTGCGATGGGATCCGAGCAGGAATACCGGCTGAAGAGGCTATGCCGAAATCAACTTGGGACACTGCACATCTGCGTCCGATGATGATCGACGCGGTCCAGCACGAACTCTGCCCCGACACCCTCGGCGGTCCGCAGTGAAGCTCGCTCTGACGATGACGACCGTTCTTGCCGCCACTGTGTTGCTCAGCGCACCGCCCGCGATGGCTGACGCCCGTCAGGACTTCCTCGACCAGTACCACGCCACTGGTGCACTGCAGCTGATACCGGATGAGAATCTTCTCTACATAGCGACCAGATACTGCCACGACAAGGCAGACGGAAACGGCGAATTGTGGCGCTCGCGCCCGTCCAACATGCTGTACGCAACAGCCGTAATCGCGGACGTTGCGGACCAGACGCTCTGCACATGACCTTGTCGACGTCAGGAACTGCGAAGCATCGCATTGCAAAGAAGCTCAGCGCTGGTGTGGCCGCGGCGGGGCTGCTGCTCGGAACGGCTGGCGTGGCGACAGCAGACGATCAGTCCTACCTGGACTACCTGTTCGCCCACGGGTTCACGTATCACCCGGGCGTGCAATCGCCGGAGGCGGCAATCAATATCGGCCATGGGACGTGCGACAACCTTCACCGGACAGGTGACGCTCGACATGGTCTCAGCCCAATTTCAAACGCGATCATCCCCAACGTGATGATCGAAGGAGCACAGCATGAGCTATGCCCCGACACTCTTGAGTCAGCACCGGAACCTGTCGGCGAGCCGAGCTGAGGATGCGAATCATGTGGATCAAAGCTCTACTCGCCATCCCACCCGCCGCCCTGTTCCTCGCAGCGCCAGCACCGGTGACCCACGCCGACGGTGTGTGCACCGCTTTAGCTCCCGACTTTGTTGCGTACGACGGATGCACGAAGAAGATGGACGTGTCCTGCAAGTCCGCCGGAGGGTTTTGGGTGGTCCAATCCAGGCACTGCACCTATCCCGACGGCGGTCGCGACGAATGTGTCGCACACCTTGTGCCGTACGGGCACAGCGACCAGATTGCCGACCATTCCTGCACGTATGTCCCGCCTGGCTCTGAATCTGCTCCGGCACCCGGAACTTCTCCGGAACCCGGCGCGGAGCCCGTGACTGCTCAGCCGTAGCCGCTGGTCACCCGTAACGCCGCTGCACCGTCTCACCGCTAACGCCGAGCGCGGAGCCGATCAAAGGCCAGCTGTACCCGCTGGCGCGGGCGACGGTGACTGCGTCATAGACCGCGGGCTCGTCCGGCGCGGTGGCGGCGGCTCGGAGAAGAGCCTGTTGAAGTTCATGATGGGCACTTCCACTCTTAATCCTGTGACGCCAGCCATGCACGACCACCATTCCCGCGCCGCGAAGGCCGTCGCCGACTTCTACGGCTAGGTGTGAATACCGCTGGAAGCTAGCCAGTGTCCGCTTCGTCGACTCCGGGAAACGGCTTGTAGGCGAACCCGGGTGTCATCCTGCAGGAGCAACCAAGTTTGAGAAGACTGTCGATGTCGACTATTTCGGCTTCACCGGGTAACAGGTCGTCGGGGAATAGTCTGACCAGTGTCTTGGTCTCGAAGCAGTCCATCCGCACCTCCCGCCCGTCGGGATAGATGATGGCGCCGATTGAACCGTCCCAGGTGGTGAGAAATTCTTCATTCATACGTTGGCGCCGCTGGGCAGCTTCAGCAGTGAGCGGGGGGATTTGACCGTCCCATGTGGCGTCGTCAGCGATCAACCAACAGTTCTCTGCATTCGGGGCGTCCGATAGCAGGAGGCCTTCTTTCCGGTACTGGGCGAGAACGTCTTCCAGCGTAACCCCCTCCCGTTCCATGGCCCAGAACTCAAGGTTTACCCAACACGAGCCCATACCTGTAACCCCCCTCTTCGGACGACGCCGTCGATTGTGGACGCAGGGTCCGACAAGCAAGGCGACGCGCGTCGGTCACCGAAGGTAGGGAAGCTCAGTCTCAGCGCCGATCGGCTCGATGTAGGAGCCAAGGAGCCAGATGAGGTTGTCGGCTTCTGAGGCTGGGGTGTCGGCGGGTGTGTGATGAAGTCCGGCTAGCGCATATTGCACGGATGTGATCATGTCCTCGCGGCGGCGACGTCCCACTAGTCTGACAATCTCCTCCGCTCGCGTCCGCTGCGCAGCTAGGGGGAGGTGGTGGATCGCCGCCCAGTGATCGAAAAGCCGCGTGATGTGTACGTCGGGTTTGAATCCGCTCCAGCGGAGATTGCGCGGAAACTCGCAGCTGATAGCGATACCCATGCCGGGTGCCTTGAGTTCCCGCGCGGGGACCGAATCTACCGGCGTTCGAGTGGTCGCGCCTTCGCTGAAGAGGACGGCCAAGGCGATCATCAGCTCACCATCGGTGAGCCTGGCAGGCTCTGCTGCACTTCGAAGTTGTTTGCCGACCGCGCAAATCACCCGTTGGTAGTAGTCCGGATTTGCTGCAAGCCGCTCTGCCCATTTCAAGATTGCGGTTGCATGGGCCTTTTGGAATCGGGATCCGAGCTTGGGGCTGAGCGTGGCGACTGTGACGTCAGGATCATTGGCCAGCGCTTCGGGATCGTACTGGTGCAAGGCCGTTTCGACGTTGGCGCGACGTCGCAATACCACTTTCCAGTCTGTCCCACTGCTCCATATTGCTGCGACAGCTGCACGGAACACAGCGTCGCTTGTGACTTGCTGATCGAGTGGATTCTCGGCCGGGCGCTGGTCGATCGCATCAATTACTTGTGCTGCGAAGGCCGTCGGGTTGTCGGCCGGGTCGGCAATGCTGTAGTCGGACGCAATCTTGTCGCGTTTGGTGAAGACACGTTCGCGGAGCAGGTCGAGGTCGAATTGCATAAGTTGCACCTTCTCATGGCGGGGTGACACTGCTCGGGACTGGCTGGAGTGGCTCCGCCCATGCTGTGAGCGGCGCTGGCCAAGAGCCACTCGGCTATAGCCCATGCGTTCGTGATCGTCTCCGCAGTGATGAGCTTCGGACCCAGGAGCGGCGAGTTCCGCATCGGTCATCTGAATCTGCGTGAAAACCCGCGCGATCCGCAACGCCCGACCCGCGGCCTTGCCCCACGCCTCAGCCATCCCGCCGCCATCGCGAAGGGCGTTAGCGTCAACCTTCACGCGCTCGATGCGGTCATAGATCGTGCCGAACACCTTCCGGGCCTCAGCGTCGAGTTCGAACCGAAGCGGCTCCGATCGGAAGCTGAGCGGTCTATCCGTCGTCGCGGGGGCTATTCCTACGCGGTAGGCGCCGTGTCTAGTGCCGTGCTGGCGGCGACGGCGACCCAGGTGTTGTTGACCGCGGCTGTCCCGGTGAAGGTGTCCACCCGCTTCGGATCATGCAAGTCGTTCACATTGGCTCCCGGTAGGGAGTCGGCGTGACGCCAGCCCGTGTTGCGATGCCCCCAGCCGTGGGGCACCGAGACTGTGCCGGGCCGCATGTCGTCGCTAATGTGCAGCGGAACGGCGATCTTTCCGATGTCGGAGGTCACCTCCACCATGTCACCTTCGGCCAGTCCGCGGATCTTGGCGTCGTTGGAGTGCATGTGCAGCGTGCACTGGTTGGAGCCACTGGTCATCGACGGCACATTGTGCAGCCATGAATTGTTACTACGCAGCTGGCGTCGTCCGATGAGCTGGAGGTCATAGGCGCTGGTCGGGCCGGCGGGCCCGTCGAGCAATGCGGCTGCGGCATCGATGAACTCGTCCGGCGCGAGCTGGACCTTGCGATCGCGGGTGGCGATGACTTCGCGCAGCCGGGGGCGCAGCGGCCCGAGGTCCAGCCCGCCGACACTGTCTCGCAGGCGTCGCATCGTTATGCCCTTGTGGCCCCTGCGGACCCAGCCGTACGGCCCCGTCGCCAGGGAGATGGCGGCCATGCGCCGCGGACTGACCGTCCTGAGCAGTGGCTTACGTACCGGTGCGACCATCTTCCGCAGCGGTGTCGGAAGCAACTCCAGCATGAGCAGGCTCAGGATCTCCCAGTCGTCTTTGGTGCCGGGCGGTGGCTCGAAGGTTCGATGCTGATACCGGATGTTGTTGCGCACACTGAAGACCGTCAGTAGCAGTCCGACGTCTTCGCGCTCCAACGGTGAGGCCGGCGGCAGGATGTAGTCCGCGTGCCGACTGGTCTCGGTGATGTACATATCAACCGCCACATAAAGATCCAGCGAGGCCATGGCCTGGTCCAGACGGCCCTTCTGCGGGATCGATGACACCGGGTTCCCGGCGCAGGTGATCATCGCCTTGATCTGGCCCTCGCCTGCGGTGAGGATTTCGTCGGCCATGGTGATCGCGGGGAGCTCACCCCGGAATGACTTGTAGTGTCCGGACCGGTCCGTCCACGCGCCGTGGCCGGCCGGAATGTACTTGGCCACCCGCGGCACATCCATGACGGGCGTGGAGAACATGGTTCCGCCCGGTCGGTCCAGGTTTCCGGTGACGGCGTTGATGACCATCACCAGCCAACTCACCAGTGTCCCGGTCTCCTGCTGGCAGATGCCGATACGGCAGTACAGCGCCGCCGACTCCGCCGCTGCATGGTCGCGAGCCAGGGTGTAGATCACGTCCGGGTCGACACCGGCGCGCGCGGCGACGGCCTCGGGGCTGGCGCCGGCCACCAAGCGTCGCAGCTGCGGCAGGCCCACCGATTGCTTGGCGATCGCCGCTGCGTCGCAGAGGTTTTCGTTGATGAGGACATGCAGCATGCCCAGCAGCAGATAGAGGTCGCCTCCGGGACGCACCGCGATATGTGTGTCGGCGAGTTTCGCCGTTTCGGTGCGTCGCGGGTCGATCACAACGACGGTCCCGCCGCGATCGCGCACTGCTTTGATGCGTCGCTTGGCGCCGGGCATGACCGACAGGGATCCGTTGGACACGGCCGGATTGGCTCCAAGGATCACCAGGCGCTGCGTCCGGTCGATGTCGGTGATCGGGACGAGGACGTTGGAGCCGAACACCCTCCAGGCCGCGTACTCGTGCGGCATCTGATCGATGCTCGATGCCGAGAAGAAGTTGGGCGTCATCAGCGCCGCGCGCAGCAGCAGGCCGTAGATAGCTGCCGAACTGTGCGCAGCAGGGTTGCCGAGGTACATCCCCACAGCCTGGTTGCCGTGCTCTTTGCGGATCCGGCGCAGCCGGGTCCCGATGTCGGCGAAGGCTTCCTCCCAGCTCACGGGTTCAAAGTCGTTGCCGACGCGCCGCATCGGTGTACGTAGCCGGTCCGGGTCGTCGTGCAGTCCGCCCATCGCGGTCGCTTTCGGGCAGATGTATCCGTGCGAGAACACATCGTCAGGGTTGCCCTGGATGCGCGCGACTTTGCCGTCGGCCACTGTGACCTGAATGCCGCAGTGCGCCTCACACAGGCTGCACTGGGTATGCGTGGTGCTCGTGCCGTCGGCTCTCGCGCCATGGTCCGACAGGTGCAGGTCGACCGTTGTCATTAGGTGTCTCCATCCTCGGCAGTCATCGCGCCTTGGCGCGAATCACGATTCCACTTTCTCGCGCCGTTGACCACCCTGTGTGTTGCCGCTTCGGCGATTGCCGTCACTTGGGGGCGGTGACCAACTCCCCTTGTTGACCCCAGCCCAGAGCCCTCCTACACTCTCAATACTGATAACGCATGTTGTCAGAAGTGGTCAACGATGACTGGGAGTGCGCGCTCGTGACTCAAGAGATGTCGGAAACCTGCCCCGCGGCCGGCGATACGCCGATGGCTTCGGGCTGTCCCGTGAGCACAGGCGGCTATGACGCACCCCCGATCCCTCTCGGTCCCGACTCGCTGACCTGGAAATACTTCGGTCAGTGGACTGGCCTATTCCAGGGGACCTGGGCGGGCTCGATGCAGAACATGCACCCGCAACTGGGTGCTGCGGTCAAAGACCATTCGATCTTCTTCATGGAGCGCATCCCGCGACTCATGCGGTCGATCTATCCGATCGGCGGCGTGGTGTTCGACGGCTACCGTGCCCCGCAGACCGGCGCTGAAGTCCGCGATTACCACATCGGAATCAAGGGCGTTGACGAACAGGGTCGCCGGTACAGCGCGTTGAACCCCGACGTCTTCTACTGGGCGCACGCGACGTTCTTCAAGTCGACCCTGCTGGCCGCCGAGAAGTTCGGCGGCGGACTGACCGAGGCCGACAAGCGGCAGCTCTTCGATGAGCACGTCCAGTGGTATCGCATGTACGGCATGAGCATGCGCCCGGTGCCCAAGACTTGGGAAGAGTTCGAAGCGTACTGGGATCACATGTGCCGCAACGTTCTGGAGAACAACTGGGCGGCCCGTGAGGTCATGGACCTGTCGACCATGCCCAAGCACCCGTCATTGCAGTGGATTCCGGATTGGCTGTGGGCGCAGAACCTCAAGGTCATGCAGCACTTCCTGACCTTCATGACGGTGGCCCTCTATGACCCTCCGGTGCGGGAACTCATGGGCTATACCTGGTCCCCGCGCCAGGAGCGCGTGCACGGGTATCTGTGCAAGGCGATCACCTTCGTATCGAAGTACGGCCCCAAACGTGCATTGATGCATCCGCGCAAGCGTTCGGCGTTGGATCGTGCGTCAGGCCGTCTTCCGGTGGATGCGCCGCTGGTGCAGACCCCGGCGCGCAACCTGCCGCCGGTTGAGTACCGCAACGACCCGCACTTCTACTGCCCGAAAGTCGACTGAGCCGAGACGTCAGCGACAACCGCGTCGCCAGGCCCTGCGCCGAGCATCCCTTCGCGCTCTCCGCGCGCTTACACCACGAAGTAAAACGGGTCCCAGTAGCCCATTTCGGCGACGGCCATGACACCGAGCACTCGAGTCCGGGTCGTCCCCGAGCAGTGCTCATCGACGGTCATGTCGAACCTGTAGGTCGAGTTCTCGGTGCGCAGTCCAGGAACCGGTCGGCGACCCTGCTCGCCGCGATCCTGCACGGACAGCAGGCGGTAGGAGCAGCCCGGAGCGGGCATCGCGGCCTCGACCGTGCCTCTCTGCGCGTCCAACAATTGGCCGTTGGAGCGGAGGACGGGAACCTGGTTCACATCATGGGTGTTCAACCCGGTTACCAGCTGCTCGGCCCATTCCCGCTGCTTCTCGGGGCCGTAGTCGCCCATGGACAGCCCATCGGTGTCCGATGCCGCCAGGTGAAACCAGGCCGCAACGGCTGCCGCGGCGGCAGCGACCGCCGCCGCCGAGATCGTCAACGCCCGACGGTGTGCACGGAGCGGACTCGCCATTGGCTCAATCTCCTGGGTAGTTGAGGCGAACGAACTCGACTTGAGC
Organism: Mycolicibacter longobardus; assembly: GCF_002102265.1. Taxonomy (GTDB): domain Bacteria; phylum Actinomycetota; class Actinomycetes; order Mycobacteriales; family Mycobacteriaceae; genus Mycobacterium; species Mycobacterium longobardum. The sequence goes on from NZ_LQPG01000026.1 coordinate 31,605, forward strand.
GGGGGCACGTGTGTACTCCGCCGAGTCGGGCATCCAATCACCGTGTGTCTTGATGCCGCCAGAATGCTGGTTGATCACATCCGTGGGCACTCCATTGATCATGGCCTGCCCCACGTATACGGCCGCGTGGTTGATCTGGCCGTCAGCGTCCTTGTAGTAGATCAGATCGCCCGGGAGGAGACCCGCACGCGACGGGGCCAGCGGATCGAGCCCATCTCTGCTTGGCGTCGGCACCACTCCGACAATTTCGCCCCACTCAGAATGCTGGGTCACGAAGTTGTGGTGTTCTTTCGCCAGTGTCCACGTCTTGGAAGACGTGTTGCCCGGGAATACCCCGCCGTCATTCTGGTAGTACCAGTCGTCACTGTCGCCGCGACGCCAGTCGTCGATACCGTTGCCGACGTCCTCGAAACCACCTGCGCGCATCACCTGTGACACGAAGTTGGTGCAGTCCAGATCGCCTCCGCCAAGGGACTCGTAGTCAGGGTTGAAGCCTTCAGCCCACTCCTCGGCGTAGTCCACCGCGGCCTGCCGACTCGTCGACAAGGGACCGCCCGGAAGGAGTGGCGGCGGTTCCTCGTTGTTCACCAGCACCACCCGGGGCTGCTCTCCGTTGGCACCAGTGCCGCCGTCGGCGCTCTCATCGGGGAAGCCGAACTCGTGGAGTCCGGCGGTGGCGGTGGTGAGGTTGCGGGAGATCTCGTTTTCGTTGTTGATCAGGTTGCTGACCCGCGACGTGATGAATTCGCCGTGGCGTTGCGCGGCTTGCTGGCGCTCCTGCTGCTCCGCAGCGGAGGTGTAGTGGGTGTAGGTGTCGGTGACCGAGTAGTCCTCGCCGACCCGGAAGTCTTCGCGCTCGGCGTCGTCGACGGCGTCAAGTACCAGTCGTTTGTTGGCCTGCTGGGCTTCCGCGCCGCGGGTGGCGATTCCGGCGGCGTGGCGCAGCATGTCGGCGGGGCCGCGGACTTTCACCACATCGGCGGCGGCGCGCTGCTGGAACGTTTCGGCGCCGGCACCGGTCCACCGGGTGCCGCTGGGGCGCGCCGACGCATCACGGATTTCGGTGAAGCCCGCCTCCCAGACGTGGGCGAGGTCGGTCCACGCCGTGGCGTTGGTCGTGAGGTAATCCCAGTTAGCGCCCTCGATCTGGGCCAGGGTCGGCACCGACATCGGGGCTACCTCGGGATCCCGAGCCCACCGGCACCGCCGTCCGTACTGGAGCGGGCGACCAGTGGGGTGAAGCTCGGGCGGACCGCGGCCAGGGCGGCCGCGCCGTCGTGGTCCATTGCTTCGTACTCCCGCGCCGCCGTGGTGAGCTTGCTTGCGCTGGCCGTCATCCGCCCGCGAATAGCCGCCGCTGCCTTGGTCCCACTGGCGTTGACGGTGCTCACCGCCGCGCCACTGGCCTGCCACTCCGACGCCGTCACCGGCGACAACGTCGGCGACACCTGAACTGCCAGGGCGTGGCAGCGTTGCGCCAACTCGCGCAGGCCGGCTGGAGTGACCTGCAGGACGGGAGAGGTCATGGGGGAAGCGTATTAGAGGATCGCGGCGGCCGAAATTCACCTTCGGCGAACGCGTGCGGTCGCAGCGGGGCCCGGCCAACGTGAAGCGCCTGGTTGCGCCTTCAATGCCCCAGGGCGCTGATCACGATAACCGGCGCTTGCTCTGCAAGAAACACCGTCGAGCTGATACTCGTGGAGGAAAATGCCTCGTCGAGTGCGCCGCTGGCGAGGTAACTGCCAGCGGGTAATACCCCTGCCAGCGTTCCCGAGACATCGGGATGCACCGTGGTCGGCGCAGGCCGGTAGCGCGCCTTCAGATCCGCAATAGTCGCGGGGGCCAATTCGACGATGCAGTCAAGCCAGTAGGTGGAAGGTCCAGGCACCCGGGGGTCACCCATATCCCCACTTACCCACGACGTCGTGACGGGCGAGCCCAACCTCGGAAATCGTTTCGTCAACCGCTCAGAGTCATGCCTTAAGGGGTTGGGGGCGTTCTTGGTTGCGATAGTGCCCAATGCGGCCTCCCCGCCGTGCGAGTCATGGGTGTGCGGCGTGCATGACGCCATGCTCAGCGACGCCAGCAGCAGGGCCGCGGCCGCCGTCGGCGACACCTGAACTGCCAGGGCGTGGCAGCGTTGCGCCAACTCGCGCAGGCCGGCCCGAGTGACCTGCAGGACGGGAGAGGTCATGGGGGAAGCGTATTCGAGGATTGCGGCGGCCGAAATTCACCTTTGAAGCTGCCGGTAAGGTTCGACTGTGGCGGCGGTGAGCAACACGGTGCTGCTGACCGAGGAGTTCCAGCGAGCACTGGGGTTACTGGCGGCAGGCCGGAACCTGTTCCTGACGGGCAAGGCCGGTACCGGCAAGTCCACGCTCATCCGGCATTTCATGGCGAACACCGACCGCAACGTCGTGGTCGTTGCTCCGACGGGGATCGCTGCCCTCAACGTCGACGGCCACACCATCCACCGGCTGTTCGGTTTCCTCCCCACCACAACGCTGTCCGACGTCGCCGGCGGCGATCATCGGCCCGGACGTTTTACCAAGACGCTCGGCAAGCTGCAGACACTGATCATCGACGAGGCGTCGATGGTGCGTGCGGACGTGTTCGACATGATCGCGGCGGCATTGCAGCGGTTCGGGCCGGAGCCAGGAAGTCCGTTCGGGGGTGTGCAGGTCGTGTTGGTAGGCGATCTATACCAGTTGCCTCCAGTGGTCACCGAGGTTGAGCAGCAATATTTTTCGACGACCTACGACACGCCGTACTTCTTTTCGGCGAATGCCTTCAGCCGCGAGGACTTCCCGAGCGTCTCGTTGACGACGGTATTCCGTCAGCTCGGCGATGACCGGATGACCGCGATACTCAACGAGATTCGTGAAGGGGTGTTGCTCGGCCATGCAAAGCAGCACCTGGATGCCCGGGTGGATGCCGACTTTGTACCTCCAGACGGCGAGTTCTGGCTGACGCTGGCGCCGACCAACCGGCTGGTCACCGCCCGCAACAGGCAACAGCTGGAACGGTTGCCCGGCGAGGAAATGGTGCACCGGGCAACAGAATCCGGCGATCTGTCGTTGTTCGACAAACCCATCGAAGGCGAATTGCGGTTCAAGGTCGGCGCCCAGGTGATGATGCTCAACAACGACCAGGCGGAGCGCTGGGTCAACGGCTCGATCGGACGCGTGGTGGGTGTGGGCTACAACCGTGACGGAGCGGTTGTCGAGGTCGAATTCCCCGACGGTGACACCGCCGAGGTAGCCCCGTTCACCTGGGAGGCCACCCGCCCGGTGGTCGACGGTGGAACCCTGCGCCGGGAGGTGGTAGGCACCTTCACCCAGCTGCCGTTCAAGCTGGCCTGGGCGATCACGATTCACAAGAGTCAGGGCCAGACCCTGGACCGGCTGGTGGTGGATCTTTCCGGCGGGATGTTCTCCACGGGCCAGCTGTACGTGGCACTGAGTCGCTGCACATCGTTGGCCGGCCTGGTGTTGAAACGCCCGGTGCTGCCAAGGGATCTGAAGGTGGACCGCCGGATCTCCCGGTTCTTGCGTGCCTCGGCCAACACCGACCGGTCGCGCCGCTTCTGTGCGATCGGTCTGCTCACAGTGGGCGATGAGGGCCGGATGTCCCGGCCGCGACCGGTGGAATTGGCAGTGGCGTTCGACGACCGCACGGCGGTGTCGACGCTGATCAATCCGCAGCGGGACCTCGCAGACGCCCGACAGGCTTACCGGATCGGGGTAGCGGACGTGCTGTTGGCGCCGACGCTGCGGGAGGCCTGGGCGGTGATCGCGCCGATGCTGGCCGGGTGCACACCGGTGGGGGCGAAGATCGATGAGACGCTGGGGCTGATCGACTTCGAACTCAAACGGCTCGGGCAGGTCATTCCCATGCCGCTGGGTATCGAGTTGTCCGGCACAAATATCGCCGGGCACACCGCATTGCAGCGGGCCAGATCCGCACTGGACAACCTCGGTGGCGTCGACCTTGCCGCCGGCTCATCCCCGTTTGACGAACCCGACGAGACTGACGCGCTGTCGGGAATCCTGGTCAGCCGCGATCACGACATCGCCACCCCGACCGCAGAGCACCTTCCGGCACTATCGGCGTTGCTGCGGATCAGCCGCGCCCTCGGATCAATCCTGCTGGGTACCGCTGCGGCCGGTGAAACGTCGCTGGCGGGCGAGACCAGTTGGGAGCACGCGGCCCGCCGGTCAGCAGCCGACCAGCTGTTGTTGGCGGCATCCCGGACCCGGCTACCCGACAAGGTACTGGGGCGGCTACGAGAGGCGTTGGAGGCGCTGGGCGCAGGTGAACTGGCCCACGGGCTGGCTCAGTCGCCATCGATGGACAGCAACATCGACGAGGTTCTAGTCGCCGGTGCCCGGATCTGCTTCACCGGAACCGCGGTTGACGGGCAAGGCCGCGTGGTAGATCGCGACGAGATGGAGCGGCTGGCCGCCTCGGCCGGGTTGGTGCCGGTGCGCACGGTGACCAAGACCCGCTGCGAGGTCCTGGTCATCGCCGAAGCGGGCACGCAGTCCGGGAAGGCCCGCAAGGCCCAGGAGTACGGGAAGCCGGTGTTGACCGTGGACGAGTTCTTCCGTTGGACGGCGGGCCGGTGATCTTGGGTTATTTCCCAGTGCTTCAGCTGTTCAGCGACCACACCGAGTAGTTCAGTGCGGTCGCGAACAGGATCCACGCGAAGTACGGCAGCATCATGAAGGCCGCGCCGCGGTGGACCTTCCAGAACGCGGCGATGGTGATTGCCACGGCCACGTCCAGCACAACGATGTCGACCAGCGCCAGACCACGCCGGCCGAGTCCGAAGAACAGCGGGGACCACAGCAGATTCAGCACCAGCTGTACGCCGTAGGCGATGATCGCGGGGTTTCTCCACCGGGGATCCGCACGCCAGACCAGCCAGGCCGCGACGGCCATCAGCAGGTAGAGGGCACTCCACACCGGACCGAAGAGGTAGCTCGGCGGTGCCCAGCCGGGTTGGGCGAGCTTGCCGTAGTCGCCCGCGGCGTCGGCCGAAGCGGTGCCGCCGAGGGCCGCGACGATGATGACGAGCACCAGCGAGACCAGGAGCGCGGCCAGGTGCAGAGGACTCGGCTGCTGCACTTTCGGCGAGATTGTTCCCATCAAGCCACCCTAGAGTGGGCTAGTCGGTGGCGCAGGCGGGCCATCAGCGCAATCCTGGGGGGATGACCAAGCGCATCCTCAACGTCGTGTCCAATGTCGCCCACTACGCCGACCCGGCCGAGCCGACCGGGCTGTGGCTGTCGGAACTGACGCACGCCTACCACGTCTTCGCCGAAGCCGGCTACCAGCAGACGCTCGTCAGCCCGAAAGGCGGGCGTTCGCCCCTGGAACCGCGTTCGTTGAAGTTCCCCAATTTCGACAAGAGCGCCAAGGCATGGAAAGCCGACGACACGAAGATGGCGCTGCTGGACAGCACCGCCTCACCCGACGAGATCGACTCGGCGGATTTCGACGCGATCTACTTCACCGGCGGCCACGCGGTCATGTTCGACTTCCCGGACAGTGAAGGTCTGCAACGCATCTCGCGCGAAATCTTCGAGCGCGGGGGAGTCGTGTCCTCGGTCTGCCATGGCTACTGCGGCCTGCTCAACACCAAGCTGTCGGACGGATCGTTCTTGGTCGCCGGGCGCAAGCTCACCGGATTCGCCTGGTCGGAGGAGGTCCTGGCGCGCGTCGACAAACTGGTGCCCTACAACGCCGAAGCGGAGATGAAGAAGCGCGGTGCCCACTACCAGAAGGGCCTGATTCCCTTTGCCTCGCACGTCGTTGTCGACGGCCGGCTGGTCACGGGCCAGAATCCGGGATCGGCCAAGGCCACCGCCAAGAAGATCGTCTCCGTGCTGGGCAGGTGAGCGGGACGTAGGTCGTCAGTTCCGCAGCTCGCAGATCACCACGGGTATCTCGCGGCTGGTCCGCGTCTGGTAGTCGGCATAACCCTTATACGCCGCGACAATCCTCGGCCACAGCTCCGCGCGCTCTTGCGCGTTTGCGGTGCGGGCATGAATCTTCCGCCGGATGCCGCCGATCACCAGCTCCGCGTCGGGAAACGCCTCAAGGTTCCGGTACCAGTCGGGGTCGCGGTCGTCACCGCCCTTGGATGCGACGAGCACAACCCGATTCGAATCGTGAAGGGGAGCCGTCAGGTAGCAGGACCGGGGCAACCCGGACTTGCGCCCCGTCGTGTGCAGCTCCACCAGCGGCATCCCAAACGGCTTGGCCAACAGCCTGTTCCCACTGACGTTGAGGACCAACCGGTGCGCGAGATTCATCAACTTGGCGCCGGCGTCCTTCAGCGCGTGATCGTTCATCGTGGCTCCTATTCGTATTGAGTGCCTCAGTCCAAGTCGGCGAGGGCCTTGCGGGCGGCTTCGAGTTCGGCTTCGAGCGCTGCGACCCGAGCGGCCTGCTGGGAGCGCGCCTCATCCATCAACGCTTCGATGGGTGCGAACAGTTCCTCGTGCAGTTCCTTGGCGGCCCGGGACACCGCGGCGGCCGCGACGGCAAGGTTGCGGACCAAATAGGTGGCGCCCTGCTTGATCTCGGCGCGCCACTCGCCGTCGGCGGTGCCGGTCACGGTGAGGGTCAACTCGAAGGTCTTGGACTTCTTGCCGGCCGGCCTCTTCGCCGGAGCCTTTGTTTCCGGGACAGCAGCCGGAGCGGCCGGGGCCGGTGTGCCCTCCGCGAACGAATCCGCGCTCGGGGCGTGGCCGGTGACGGACGGGGCGTCTGCGAAAGTCGAAGCAGTCATGGTTGCGGCGGTCTCCTTCTCATCATCGCCCGCGGCGAGCGGGCCGGCCTGGACACATACTAGAACACACGTTCGATACGGCGCGTGGCTGGGTTGGCCGCGACGCCCGACGACAGGCCCTATGCTGGGTCGACGTCCCCAACGCCGAGGAATCCAGACGTGCCGATGAACTCTAGGGCCGAGACCCGGGCGGTCGCGGTGTCCGCGCGGACGGAATACCTGACCGGACGCCACCATGCGTCGGCCCGGGCCGGATCTCTACTGCTGGTGGCGGGCCTGTTCGCGCTGGTTGTACTCAACCTCGCCGGGGCGCCGGGGTTCCTCATCGCGACCACGGTGGCGGCACTGATCACCGCCTCGCTGGGCGTGGTGTCCTACGGGCGGCTGGGCAGCCGGGGCGCGATGCTGATCACCGTCGACGCCGACAACGTCTACTTCGGGTCCGAGGACCGCGAGATCGTGAGTTACCCGCTGTCGTCGCTGACTGCGGCACGCCGGGGCGGACCGGCGGAGGCCACCTCCACCCAGGGCCGGCACCTGACCGTGCGCGGCCAGAAGTACCTGAAGTTGACGTTCTGTACCGACAGCGAAGCCGGCGCCGGCGACGAATGGTGGGTGGCCATCGTCGAATCCGATCCCGCAGCCGCCGAGATACTCGCCCGGCTGCAGGCAATACTGCCGGCCCCGGCGGGGGCCACCACAGCGGAGCCCACCGCCGAGTTCACCGCCGAACCCTCGCCTGCGGTCTCGCCCCCGGGGCCGCGGATCGCCGATGCCGGCACTGAAGAGGCGGCTAAACGGTTGTGGGAGGACGCAATCCGGCGCCACAACGACATCCTGGGCGCCTACGGCGCTTATGAACTCGACCCGGCGATGCTGCTGCGCTATCCGGCTATCACCGACGTGACCGTCGAGCAGACCCAGAGCTTCCAGCTGGCACTCGATGAGGCGCAGGCCCTGCGCACCGAGGTCTACCCGGCCAACCGCGGGCTGGCCGACGCCTACCAACAGGCGGTCGTCGCGCTGCGTCGCGCGTGGATCGGGTGTGAGACGCACGGGAAGAAGGTCGGCACCGCCTACCTCGACCAAGCCGACCAGGATGAACTCGACACCGCCCTGAAGCTCTACAACCACGCGGCCGCCAGTACCACGCCCGCCGAGCAGGCCACCTATTACGGGCGGGTCCGCGCGATCGTCAGCAGGCTCGCCGAGCGCGGCGCGATCCACCCGCCGAAAGTTCAGCTCGCACAACTGGAAGGCGTCACCCGCCGGGCCATCGAATCGGCTCGGTGACGGTCAGCTGCCCTGCTTGAGAAACTCACCGCTGGTCGAGTAGGTGCCCGCCGCGGCCTGCACGCCGGCGAGCTGAATGCGGATCGCCAGCCCGGCGTTATCGGTGGGCTGATCGGACATCTCGATGTCGACGGCCCGGCTCTCGTAAGGCTCCAGCGATCCGCGTTGCATCGCCTGGGTGCGAACGGATTCGAAGGCGGCCAGTGAGACGTCGTCGAGGCTGAAGCGCTCCGCGTTCGATCCGTAGGAGCGGTCGGTGACCTCCGGGAGCTGCCCCGGCACCACGACGGCATCGCCGTTGCGGTGATCGGACCGGAATTCGATCAGCACCCCGCCGCTGTTCTGGATCTGACTGGCGTGCAGATGCGGGGTGTTGCGGGCGGTGCCACGAATCTGGATGCTCGTCAGCACCTGATCAGACGGTGCGATACCGGCCAGCTCCAGGGCTTGTCGTGCTCGCTTGAGGGATTCGGCGAAGTCGGCCGGGTCGAACAGTTCGGCAACGGTTCCATCCGGTCGTGCGTCGATGGTTTGGCTGAACGGGAACGTGCCGGGACCGTTGAAGCTGCCGGTGAGGATGATGGGTTGCCCGGGACCGGAACGTTTGATCTGCAGGGTTTCGAGACCGAGGTCCTTGCCCGCCGCACGGAACTGTTGCGCCATCCGCTCGGCGATCGTGGTCAGTTGGATCGACGCCACATCGCGGGCGGTGAAGGTGCTGGTCTTGCGCAGCGTGCTCGGCGTAGGCGTGGCGTGGACGTCACGGCTGGTGCTGACGTAGATGCTCGTCGACTCGCCGTTGGCCGGATTGAGCACTGTGGCGTAGTCGGAGCCGCTGCCGGTGAACCGGAGATCGAGCAGATTGTCGGCAGCGCTGGGCCCGAGTTTGTTGGTGACGGCGCGGATCATGGTGTCCCGGCGCGCGTCGAGGTCGGAAATCTTCGTCGTGATGTGCGGGCCGACGGGACGGTTCGCGACCGGTAGTGACGGCAGGTTGACCGAGACATGCCATGCGCCACCGACGCCGACGAGTACGGCCAGCGCCGTCGCGATGGTGATCCCCGGATAGATCACCGCCCACTTACCGGGCTGATCGCCGAACTCGGGGGTGCGGGCCGCCTCGCGCGACGGCAACCTGTCTGGTGGTAGGGCGGTGTGGGGATGATCGGTCAGCGACTGGAAGTCCTTGCGCGACATCGAGGTCATCCACCGTGCCTGATAGGCGGTGTCGTTCGCCGGAGTGATGGTCGCGGTGACCAGCGTTGGCTGCAGGTCTTCGTTGGCCAGGCTGCTGCGGGTGAGCGCGTGGATGCGGGCCGGCGCAGAACGGTCAGGTGGGCCGGGGCGGAACACCGCGAGCTCGGAGGTACGGGACGGTCGGGGAGTGATGACCAGACCGGTGATGACAAGCGGAATCCCGACGAACGCCGCCACCCACCACGGGTTGAACGCGCCAAGCCCGATACCTGCGGCGATGACGGCACCGGCCACGCCGGCCCGGACCGCGCGTGACGCGACCTTATCCATCTCGCCCACCACTCAGTCCGGCGGCGCCGGAGTCATCGAGCTGATGAAGTAGGTCTCATGACCCGTCGGGTAACCGCCGCCGTTGGTGGCGATATGGACGTGGTCGTAGTGGTTGGCGGTCTCGTTGCCGTAATCGGACGTCCAGTTTCCGCCGCCGACGCCCGGGTAGATCTTCTGTCGCCAGATCACGTGGTTGACACCCCACCGTTTGGCGTTGGCCAGGGCATAGCCCGCGATCTGGTCGCCGAGCCGGATACCGGCATCGCTGTGATAATCCGGGATCATCACGTCGATGGCCAACCCGTCGGGATGCCATCTCAGCGGGTCCTGGCGGTAGCCGTAGATGGTCTTGATCTCCTGGAACAGCACCCCGATGGTCCGGGCGGCCCAGATGGTCTTGACCTGCAGCCCGTTCTCCGGTGCCACCCCGGTGGGCAGCGGGAACACGAACTGCTGGCCTCCGGTGGGCATCGGCACGTTCGCGGCCAGCGCGGCGGCCTCGGCCGGGTTGGCGATACGCATCCCGCCGGTGGGCTGCGGTGGAGGTGCCGCCGGTGCCGCCGCCTCGGCGGTCTCGGTGGGTTTGGCCACCGGCTCCTGGATGCTCTGGGCGTGGATCAGCGCGGCGGAGACCGCCAGCGACGTCACGATGGCCAGGCTGCGTCCGCAGAACCTGGCGATCTTTCGTCCGTCCACCAGGAGCACTTTAGTGAATTGACCTCGGGATGTCGCAGGACCGGTAGTCCGGCGGCTACCGAGTCGCATACTCCGGTGTCCAGCGGGCCTGCCGGACCGCGGTCGCCATCGCCTCGTCGGAGACCTCCGGTGCGACGCCGTCACGGACCGCCTGGATGGCCACCGCGGTCGCGATACGGGTGGTGATCTCCGGCAGGTCCCCGAAAGCCGGCAGCAGCGGCTGGTCGGGGTCGCTCAGGGCGGGGGAGGCATCGCCGAGGGCGGTGGCCGCCGCGCGCACCATGGCGTCGGTGACGCGGGATGCGCGGGCGGCGGTCACCGCCAGCCCGATCGCCGGGAAGATGTAGACGTTGTTGCACTGGGCGCAGGATACCGACGTCGACGTGCTGCACCACATCGGCGAGGCCCCGTCCGGCCCAGCCGGCTACCCGGGCCGCCGGCTGGGCGAAGCGGCGCTGGCTGTCCGACAGATCGCCGCGATCGTCGGTCAGCAGCCCGTTGATGTCGATCGCCCAGATCCGTTCGGCGGCTTCGGCATCGGAGAGTCCTTCCGCCACCATCTGCTGGCGGATCATCTCCAGCACGCCGATGCCCGCCGAGCCGGCGCCGAACATCACCACCTGCTGTTGCGGCAGCGGGCGCCCGGCAGCGCGGACAGCGCCGTGCAGCGCGCCGAGCGCGACGGCCGCGGTGCCCTGAATGTCGTCGTTGAACGTCAGCAGCCGATCCCGGTACCGCGTCAACAGCGGCAGCGCGTGCACGGTGGCGAAGTCCTCCCACTGCAGCAGCACGTCCGGCAGTTCTTCGCGCACCACCGCGACGAAATCATCGACGAAGGCGTAGTACTCCTCATCGCTGATCCGTCGATGCCGCCAGCCGAGGTACTGCGGATCGTTGAGCAGCTCGACGTTGTCGGTGCCGACGTCGAGCACGATCGGCAAGGTGCGGCCGGGGGCGATCCCACCGATCAGGGTGTACAGCGACAGCTTCCCGATGGGGATGCCCATGCCGCCGATGCCCTGGTCTCCCAGGCCGAGGATGCGCTGCCCGTCGGTGACGACGATGACGTCCACCTGTTGGGCGCGCCGGTTGCCCAGGATCTCCCGCAACCGGTCGCGATCGGGGTAGGACACGAACAGCCCGCGCGGTCGCCGGTAGATCTCGCTGAACTGCCTGCACGCCTCACCGACCGTCGGTGTGTAGACGATCGGCAGCATCTCCTCGATGTGTTCGCTCAGCAGCCGGTAGAACAACGTCTCGTTGCGGTCCTGCAGGGCCCGCAGATAGATGTGCTTGTCCAGATCATCACGGCGGGTGGAGAACTCGGTGTAGGTGTGGGCGGCCTGTTCGGCGATGGTCTTCACCGCGACCGGTAGCAGGCCCAGCAGGCCGTACTCGTGGCGCTCGTCGTGGCTGAAGGCGGTGCCCTTGGTGGTCAAGGCATCGAACAGCAGGTCCTGTCCCCGGCGTCGTCGGCCCCGATCGGTCACAGGGTCACTCTCTCATCTCAACCGTCGGCCATTGGCCGACGTTGCAGAAGCGCCTAGGAGCCGGGGCACAACTCCTGGCGTGCGGCCTCGGCGATCAGCGGGAACTGCGGCCACGCCGGGTACTTCGGTTGCTGCCTTTCCACGCTCACGCCCACGTGCAGGTTCTCGCAGATCATGTGCCCGAGCGCGCGCACGCTGGGCTCCGGAATCGCTTCGTCACCGGCGTAACGGGCGGTGTAGCCGTGGGTGTTGAGGTATTTCATGAAGCCGGCCTCGTCGGCGTGCGCCGGGGCGGCGCCCACCGGGACCCCTATCAGGACACCGGCGACGACCACCGGTGGGATGAACCTGGCTGTCCAACTCATACCGGCGATGCTACGGCCGAGGGAGGCGGCGCGGCACGGCCGGCTCCGACCCAGCCCGACCAAGTCGCTCCGGCCGGGCTCGGAAGGCTGCTAGCGTCAGCGGCGAGGAGAAAGGCGCTGGACGTGAAAGCAACCGCACTCGCGGCGGGCCTGGCCGGCGGTGTGCTGGCCGGGCTGATCGGTGCCGCGTCGTTGGCTCAAGCCGACCCACTCAACCCGCGTGATCCCGACTACTGCGGCAACAGCCCGGACATCCTGCTGTGCAACGATCAGAAGTCGACCTATCCGAGCGCGGCGGAGATGGCATACCTCAACGCCATCCGCGGGCATTTCCCGCCCGGCAGCGAGGCGCGCCGGCTGGCCGCCGGACGGACCGCGTGCCTGGAATTCCCGAAGTATCCGACCGGCCTGATCGTCGACCAGGTCTCGGTCTATCTGCAGATCGCCAAGCCGACGGCCGGTGAGGTGGTGGAGTCGGCCCGCACCAACATCTGCCCGTCGGTGAAAGCGCAGGCCTGAACCGGGTCACCGACCGTAGGCGCGCAACCCGTCACGGATCGCGGCTTGGGCGGCCACGTCGCACTCGTTGTAGCTCAGACACCATGCCCGGGCGGCGTCGGCTTCTGGGCCGTGCCCACGGGCCGTCTCGATAGCGCCCTGGGACGCCAGACCGCCCGGATCTTCGACATCCCACCGGAAGCCGAAGAACCCCGCGACATTCTTGACAGACGAGGGTGTGCGGGCGAAAAACGTTGCATCGAACCACTTCCGCAGGTCGTAGGTGAGTCCGTCGAGTGCCTGCTCGACGTCGGCGAATCTGCGGGTGTTCGAGATCTCGGGGTGGTGCCAGTGAAAGATTTGGAGCGTCTTGCCCTCTCGATCCGCTCTGGTGCGCAATCGCTGTATCCGGGAGGCGAATTCAGCCGCGAGTTCAGCCTCTCCGGCCTCGTCGAGCGGGCAGAATGACACCACGGGCTGATAGCTGGCGGTGGCGTCGTCCTGGCCGTCGCGAATACGCAGGCCCCACTGATAGATCCGGCCCTCGGTGTCCCATTCGATATCGAAGTCGACTTCGATGCCGGCGGCGGGAACCTCGACCCGGTCTGGTTCGTGCGCCTCGAAATCGACTCCGGAGCAACTCATCCGGGCCCGCCGGACAGCGTTGGCCAACCGGTCGCCGGGCTTCTTGGTGCCCACCGAATGGACACTGAACGCGTCGAGGTGGGCGTTGACGTCGACGGCGGCCAACTGTGCCGCGCTCAAGGCCGCACCGTCGCCGCAGTGCTGATACAGGTACTGCCACTCCCGGACAGTGAGGTGGCCGGCCTCGATCACAAATGAGGCGTCATCCGCACCGGCCGCTGTGGCGCAGCAGTCGAACCACGCGCAGGTGGCGCAGTCACTGATCCGATAGGGCCGCACCAGTTCTCGGCCGGACATGGCGGCATGCGCGACTTCGAGGCGGAACGAAAACTCATGGTCATAGCGCTGCAGCGCGGAGCGCGGCTTGCGGTGTGCCGGGTCACTGGCCGAATACGTCAGGATGTTCTCCGCGTCGAGGTCGTACCACGTGATACCTCGCGGCTCACCGAAAACCTCGGTGAAATCGGAGCTACCGATGATTCCGCCGCGATTCGCCCCGGCGTGATACCCCAGCTCCTGCAGCATCCGGGTGTAATGCGCCAACTGCATGACGTCGTCACGCCAGCGCGTCCCGCGATCGCTGTAGCCGGGATGGGTCGCCTGCCGATCAGGTGCCGACAGCGTCGACACCTCCACCGTGGATCGTTTCGACGCGCTCAGGGTGCGGTGGTTCTTGATGTCGATGGGCAGATAGCCGTCCCGGTGCCTGACCAAGACATCCGGCAGTCCCATGCGGCCGTTGATATCCGGCAGGCGCCCGCCGACGATCACCGCGACACCGGCATCCATCGCAGCCACGGTGCGTTGCTGGCGTTCGGCGCGACCGATCTCGGAGTCGAGCGCCAGCAGTCGCTCCGAGTAGTCGCCGTAGCGGTCCCGGAACTCGTCGAGAACCGCTTTCTCGAACGCGATTCCGGCATCGCGCAGGGCCTCCAGGTCCGGCCGCGGGGGAGCCCGCTCCGGGATGCCCGGCGCGAACTGGTTGTGGGTGACGCGGGCACACTGTTTGGCCGGGTATCCGCCGAGTGTCACCCGTGCCATCGCGTTCATCGGTGTGTCGCGTGATCCTGTGGTGTCGACCGCCCTGCGGCAGCGGCGATTTCACCGATCAGCGCCGCGACGACCCCGAACGCGAAGTACAGCGGGACCAGCCACGGCGCCACCCCGAACAGCGAGTCCGAATCAGAGGCGTAGCGGAACTGCCCCGCCGCGGCGATCGCGATCTCCACAGCCGGGCCGACGAGCGCGGCCAGCACACCGCAGACAATCGCGGGACGATCTCCCAAGGCGCAGAAGGTGATCGCGGCGAACGCGCAGATCAACGTCGTGACGGGAACTTCCGGCGCGGTGTGCAGCAGAGCGGTGACGACGTAGCTGCCCAGCACGGCGGCCAGGCCGGCCACCCCCTGACGGAAGGTGACCGCCGTCCGGGGCGAGGGGAGATGCAGTCGCAGCTCTGCCAGGATCACGGTGGCGGCGCCGACCATGATCGGAAAACTTATCGGGCTGCTCCACACGAACGGCAACGCGTGCGATGCCGCCAGGTACTCGGTGGTCCCGGTGATCACATGGGAATGGTCACCGATCAGCCCGGCTGCCGCACCGACCACGAACAGCAGGAGCGCGATTGAGGGTCGTAGTTTCACCACCGCAGTATCGTCCATCGGGTGAGTGCCGAGGACCGCGCCCGCTGGGATGAGCGATACGCGGGCCGGGGCGCGCCGGCGCCGGAGGCGATCGGCCCGGCCGCGGTGTTCGGGGCCTTCGTGGACATGTTCCCGACCACGGGCCACGCGGTCGACGTCGCCTGCGGACAGGGGGCCGGGGCGGTCTGGCTGGCCTGGCGGGGCCTGCAGGTCGCGGGGTTCGACATCTCGCCGGTCGCCATCGAGCAGGCCCGGGAGCTGGCGAGGCGCTGCGGTGTCGGCGACAGGTGCCGGTTCGACGTCGTCGACCTCGACGACGGCCTGCCGGACGGGCCGCCCGCCGATGTCGTCTACTGCGCCCGATTCCGCGACCGCCGGCTCGACGTGCCCATGGCCGAACGGCTGGCCCCGGGGGGACTGCTGGCGGTCACCGCCCTGTGCCAGGTCGGCAGCGCCGGGGGGCGTTTCCGGACCGCCCCCGGTGAGCTGCGCGCGGCGTTCACCGGACTTGATGTGATCGCCGACGGCGAAGGCGACGGACTGGCGTGGCTACTGGCGCGACGCCGGGTCGCCGTGGGTGTCGCCGGGGATGCGGAAGGGGCCGGACGGGACTAAGCCTGCGGCGGCGCCTCCTGGTCGGCGGGCGCCGGGCCGGGCTCGGCCGGGGCCGGGGCCTCGTCGAGCGGCAGAGCGTCCATGGGCGGTGCCTCGCCGGGGGGCGCAATCGGCGCGTCGAACGGCGCCTCGATCGGTGCGTCGAGCGGTGGGGCCTCCAGCGGCGCTGCGGCCAGCTCGATGGCCATCGGCTCGCCCATCGGCACGGCGGCGGGCTCGGGGGCCGGCTCCACCATGGCGGCGAACTCAACCACCGGCGCTTCCTCGGCGGGTGCCTCGGGCTCCATCGGCAGGTACATGTGGTGGGTGAACTGACGCTGGTAGGCGCCGCCGCCACCGATCCTGACTCCGCCGGGCTCGCCGCTGGCCACGGGCGTGCCGTCGGGCAGGGTCACCGCGGTGTGATAGCTGTTCCAGCCCACCACCACGGCGTTGGGGGCGGTGCCGTACCGGAAGCCGCGAGCCAGCAGTGCCGACTCCTCGTTGGCGGTGTGGAACCGGCCGCTGAAGGCCGGCCGGCCGCTGGCTACGTTGGACACCCACGAGGCCAGGCCGGAGCAGTCCGTTCCGGCGGGGGTGTTCCCACCGACGATGTACGGCGTACCGGTGACCTGATGGACCAGCGCTAATAGTGCTTCGAGACCAGACATGAGCAGGCACATTAACAATGGCTAACTGAGCTCACCAAAATCTGTGGCCCGCATCACGTTTGGCGTTCATCTTGTTAAGCGTTACGCGCACAACGGAAAAGACCAGGTAGATCGGCGAAAATGCGCGGAGAGACCGGTTTTCGAGCGTAATCGCAGGTAGAAGCCTCGCATGTGTTAGTTGAGAGTGGTTGCAACGGCTCCGAATTCGCATTTCGAAGATGAAATTGCCTGATGAATGGGTTGTTTGCCCACCCATTACCGGCGGTATCGGTGAAAATAACTGGCGCGGAGGGTGTGTCGTTCCGGCACTCCGGCAGTGATACTGATTACAGTGCGCGCTGGGCCTTCTTGACGAGGTTCGATCCGATGATCAACCTCTGGATCTCGCTGGTGCCCTCGTAGAGCCGTAGTAGTCGGACATCGCGGTAGATGCGCTCGACCGGCACGCCGCGGATGTACCCGCTGCCGCCATGGATCTGCACCGCCAGGTCGGCGACCTTGCCGGCCATCTCGGTGCAGAAGAGTTTGGCCACCGAGGGCGCTATCCGGCGATCTTCGTCGGTGATCCATTTGCGGGCCGCATCGCGGACCAGTGCCTGGCCGGCCAGGACTCCGGTCTGTTGGTCGGCGAGCATCGCCTGAACCAGCTGGAAGTCACCGATGATGCTGCCGCCCTGGGTGGCGGTGGCGGCGTAGCTCACCGATTCGTCCAGCGCACGCTGGGCTGCTCCCACCGCCAGGGCCGCGATATGGATGCGGCCGCGTGCCAGGGATGTCATCGCCGCCCGGTAGCCGATGTCCTCGCTGCCCCCGACCAGGGCGGTGGCGGGCAGGCGTACGCCGGAGAAGCTGACATCGGCAGTGCTGGAGCCCTCCTGGCCCATCTTGGCGTCCTTGGCGCCGACCTCGACTCCCGCGGTGTCGGCCGGTACGAGGAAGACCGCGATGCCGGCGCCGCGTTCGTCGGCCGGCCGGGTTCGGGCGAACACCACGAACAAGTCGGCCAGCGGTGCGTTGGTGATGAAGCGTTTCTGGCCGTCCAGCACCCAAGCCGCGTCCTCTCCGGAGCCGTCGCGGACGGCTCTGGTGCGCAGCCCCGCGGGGTTGGAGCCTGCTCCGGGTTCGGTGAGGGCGAAGGAGGCGACCGCACCGGAAGCGATGGGCGCCAGCCAACGCTCCTTCTGTTCCTCGGTGCCGAACCCGACGAGAACCTGCCCGGCGATGCCGTTGTTGGTGCCGAACATCGACCGGACCGACGGGCAGGTGTAGCCCAGCTCCATGGCCAGTTCCACGTCCTGGGCCAGATTCAGGCCCAGCCCGCCCCACTCCTGGGGGATCGCATAGCCGAACAGGCCCAGGTCCTTGGCCGCCTGCCGCAGGTCGTCCGGCACTCGATCGGTGTCGAGGATCTCCTGTTCCCGGGGGAGCACCACAGTCCGGACAAACCGGCGGGTTTGGGACAGGATTTCGGCGAAGACGTCGTCGTCGACGGCTGCACTCGTCATGACACGGCCCCTTTCGGCACTGGCCCGGGAATCATATATGAAATATGATGTGCCGGACCACGGGCGGGTACGGATGTAGAGGACGGTTTCGGGTGGCATTACTGAACGGGCAGACCGCGGTGATCACCGGCGGCGCACAGGGCCTGGGCTTCGCGATCGCACAACGCTTCGTCGCCGAGGGCGCCCGCGTGGTGTTGGGCGATCTGAACCTGGAGGCGACCGAGGAGGCGGCTCGGCGCCTCGGCGCCGATGTGGCCGTGGCGGTACGCACCGACGTGACCAGTTCCGCGGACGTCGACGCACTGGTGGGTGTGGCCACCGAGCGGTTCGGCGGCCTCGACATCATGGTGAACAACGCCGGCATCACCCGCGACGCCACCATGCGCAAGATGACCGAGGACGACTTCGACCAGGTGATCGCGGTGCACCTCAAGGGCACCTGGAACGGACTACGCGCGGCCGCGGCGATCATGCGGGAGCAGAAGCGCGGCGCGATCGTCAACATGTCCTCTATCTCGGGCAAGGTCGGCATGGTCGGCCAGACGAATTACTCTGCCGCCAAGGCCGGCATCGTCGGCATGACCAAGGCCGCCAGCAAGGAGCTGGCCTACCTCGGTGTGCGGGTCAACGCGATCCAGCCGGGGTTGATCCGCTCGGCGATGACCGAGGCCATGCCGCAGCGGATCTGGGACTCGAAAGTGGCCGAGGTGCCGCTGGGCCGGGCCGGCGAGCCCGACGAGGTGGCGGGCGTGGCGTTGTTCCTGGCCTCCGACTTGTCCTCCTATATGACGGGCACCGTGCTCGAGGTGACCGGCGGTAGGCACCTGTGACCCTGCGCGAGGCGGTCATCTGCGAACCGGTTCGCACCCCCATCGGCCGCTACGGCGGCATGTTCAAGTCGCTGACCGCCGTCGAGCTCGGCGTCGCCGCGCTGACCGGACTGCTGCAGCGCACCGGCCTACCCGCCGACGCGATCGACGACGTTGTGTTGGGCCACTGTTATCCGAGCAGCGAGGCGCCCGCGATCGGACGGGTGGTCGCGCTGGATGCCGGCCTGCCGGTGACGGTTCCGGGCATGCAGGTCGACCGGCGATGCGGATCGGGCCTGCAGGCGGTCATCCAGGCCTGCCTGCAGGTCGGCGCCGGGGTGCACGACGTGGTGATCGCCGGGGGCGCGGAGAGCATGAGCAACGTGGTGTTCTACTCCACCGATATGCGCTGGGGCGGCGGGCGCGGCGGCGTTCGGGTGCACGACGCCCTGGCGCGCGGCCGGACCACGGCGGGCGGGCAGCACCATCCGGTGCCCGGCGGCATGTTGGAGACCGCCGAGAATCTGCGCCGGCAGTATCGGATCTCCCGCGCCGAGCAGGACGAACTGGCGGTGACCTCGCACCAGCGCGCGGTGGCGGCCGCGCAAACCGGCGTGCTCGCCGAGGAGATCATCGCGGTCACGGTGCGCTCCCGCGCCGGCGAGCAACGGATCGACACCGATGAGCATCCCCGGGCGGACACCTCGGTGGAGTCGCTGGGCCGACTCAAACCTGTTCTGGGCAAAAGCGATCCGGAGGCAACGGTCACCGCCGGCAATTCCAGCGGCCAGAACGACGCGGCCTCGATGTGTGTGGTGACCACCCCGGACAAGGCCGAGCAGCTGGGCCTGAAGCCGTTGGTTCGGCTGGTCTCCTGGGGTGTGGCCGGGGTGAAGCCGGACGTCATGGGTATCGGTCCGGTCCCGGCGACGCAGGTCGCCCTGGCCAAGGCAGGACTCGGGCTCGCCGACATGGACCTGATCGAGCTCAACGAAGCATTCGCCGCCCAGGCGCTGGCGGTGATGGCGGAGTGGAAATTCGGTGCCGTGGACCGGGAACGGACCAACGTGCATGGCTCCGGGATCTCGCTGGGGCACCCGGTCGGCGCGACCGGAGGCCGGATGCTGGCGACGCTGGCGCGGGAGCTGCACCGCCGCCAGGCGCGCTACGGCCTGGAAACCATGTGCATCGGAGGCGGTCAGGGGCTGGCCGCCGTGTTCGAGAGGGTGGCCTGAATGACCAGACTGTGCCAGACCTTGGGTCTGACCGAGAATCAGACCGAGATCATTGCGGCGGTAAGGGCTTTCGTCGACAAGGAGGTCATTCCCAACGCCGCCGAGTTCGAACGTGCCGATGCCTACCCGCAGGACATCGTCGATGGGATGCGGAGCTTGGGCCTGTTCGGGCTGATGATTCCCGAGGCCTACGGCGGGCTGGGCGAGAGCCTGCTCACCTACGCGTTGTGTGTCGAGGAACTGGCGCGCGGCTGGATGAGCATCTCCGGGGTGATCAACACCCACTTCATCGTCGCCTACATGCTGCGCCAACACGGCACCGATGAGCAGAAGCAGCGCTATCTGCCGGCGATGGCGACCGGCGATGTGCGCGGGGCGTTCTCGATGTCCGAACCCGAGCTCGGCTCCGATGTCGCGGCCATCCGCACCCGGGCCACCGCCACGCCCGACGGCGACTACATCATCAACGGCCAGAAGATGTGGCTGACCAACGGCGCCACATCGAGCCTGGTGGCGGTGCTGGTGCACACCGACGAGGGGGCCGACACCCCGCACCGCAACATGACCGCTTTCCTGGTCGAAAAGCCAACCGGCTTCGGCGAAGTGGTGCCCGGGCTGACCATCCCCGGCAAGCTCGACAAGCTCGGATACAAGGGCATCGACACCACGGAGATGATCTTCGACGGCTACCGGGCCGGCGCCGGCGACATCCTGGGCGGCACGACCGGCCGCGGCTTCTACCAGATGATGGACGGTATCGAGGTCGGCCGGGTCAATGTCGCGGCGCGCGCCTGCGGGGTCGGGATTCGCGCCTTCGAGCTCGCGGCGCGATACGCCCAGCAGCGCAGCACCTTCGGCAAGCCGATCGCCGAACACCAGGCCGTCGCCTTCGGGCTCGCGGAGATGGCGACCAAGGTGGAGGCCGCGCACCTGATGGTGGTCAACGCGGCACGGCTGAAGGACTCCGGCGAACGCAACGACCTCGCCGCGGGAATGGCGAAGTACCTGGCCAGCGAATACTGCAATGAGGTCACCCAACAGAGCTTCCGGATCCACGGCGGCTACGGCTATTCGAAGGAATACGAGATCGAGCGGCTGATGCGTGACGCGCCGTTCCTACTGATCGGTGAGGGCACCAGCGAGATCCAGAAGCAGATCATCAGCAAACGACTGCTCGCCGACTACCGCATCTAGAAACCATGTCCGTTCCCGACTTCAGCACCCGCCCGCAGCTGTCGGAAGCCGTCGCGCGCTTCGTGCGTCAGCGGATCTTCGACGGTGGTTATGCTGCGGGGGAGTACGTCCGATTGGACCAGTTGGCAACGGAATTGGGTATCAGCGTCACCCCGGTGCGCGAGGCGTTGTTCGAACTGCGGGCCGAGGGCCTGCTCGACCAGCAGCCGCACCGGGGCTTCGTGGTGTTGCCGGTGACCAGACGCGATCTGGCCGACGTCGCCGATGTTCAGGCATTCGTCGGCGGCGAGCTGGCGGCACGGGCAGCTGTCGGCATCACCGCGGAGCAGTTGAGCGAGCTGTATGAGATCCAGTCCCGGCTGGAAGAGGCCTACGCCGGCGACGACGAGGAACGGACGGTGCGGCTCAACCACGATTTCCACCGGGCGATCAATGTGGCGGCGGCTTCACCCAAACTCGCCCAGGTGATGTCGCAGATAACCCGGTATGCGCCCGAAGCGGTGTTCCCGACCATCGCCGGGTGGCCGGAGCGGTCCATGCGGGATCATCGGCGGGTGCTGGCCGCCCTGGCGGCCCACGACGAGACGCTGGCCCGCACCGCCATGGCCGAGCACCTCGCCGCGGGGGTGGTGCCGCTGATCGAGCACCTGACCGGCCGCGGTGTGGTCGGGTGCGAAGAGAGCGGCGACGCGCATCCCGATCAGCGCCCGTCTCCGGCGGGGACGTGAGACCGTATCAACACTATGCAGAACCACAGTTACCTGACTTATGAGGAGTTCGGGCGCAAGTTCTTCGAGATCGCGGTCACCGAAGAACGAGTGGCAGCTGCGTTCGCCGCCATCGCGGGCGACGAGTTCGAGATGCCGCCGATGCGTCAGGGCCCGGGCGGGATCGCCCGGGTCAGCGCCAAGGTGCGGATCGAACAGCCCCGGGTCACCCGCGACCTGGGCGACCTGATCGCATTCGCGATCCACATTCCGTTGGTGATCGACCTGCTCATCGATCTGCGCCTGGACAAACAGCGTTTCACCGTCGCCGGTGACATCGCGCTGCGCGCCACCGCTCGCGCCGCCGAGCCCCTGCTGCTGATCATCGACGTGCCCAAACCGCGGTCGTCGGACATCACCGTCGAGGTGTCGTCGACATCCATCCGCGGTGAGTTGTTGCGGATCTTCGCCGGCGTCGACGGCGAGATCCGGCGCTTCATCGCCGGCTACGTCGCCGCGGAGATCGAGAACCCGCAATCTCAGCGAGCCCAGGTCATCGACGTGGCCGAAAGTGTGGACGCCGCCTGGAACGGAATCTGACCGACCGGGCTGCGACGCCTACGGGTAGGGGATCGCGGGGATGGCCGGAATCGCCGGGATGGCGGGAATCGCCGGGATGGCCGGGATGGCGGGGACAGCCGGTGCCGACGGCGCCCGGGGCGCGGCCGGTGCCGTCGGGGCCGCCGGAGCCGGCCTCGGCTTCGCCGGAGGTTCGACGGCGGGTGCCACGCTGGTGAGTGGGGCCTCAGAAGGCGCAGCAGGCGCCGAGGGCACCGTCAGTTCGGGTGCCGTGCCGCCGGGCAATGCCGGGGCCTCGTTGACTTCGCCGTAGGTGTCGCCGACGGTGCCTTCCTCGTAATCGCTCTCGCAGTCGCCGCAGGCGGTCGTCACCGCACCCACGGCCAGCCCGACCGCCACCATCGACAGGACTGACTTTCCGATACTGCGATTCCGCATGGATTCTCCCGTTGTTCGGTTGCCTGCTGTCACCCTACGACGAGCGGCCGGATTCGGCGCCCTTGTGGCAGGCAACATCCGATGACACCCCCGGCCGCCCGTGATGTCCGCAGATGCGGTGCAGCCCGCCGGCCGGCACCTGTCAGGCTGTTCGGGTATTCCCAGGGATCATGTCAGATCGTCTGGTGCCGGCCGAAGAACTTGTGGTCCTCGCTGTAGCCGCCGTAGCCGCTGCCGATCTCCTTGTAGCTCTCCACGAATTCAATGCCCTTGATCCACTTGACCAGCTTGTAGCCGTGCTGCAGCTCGTTGCGCAGCCGCAGCGGCCGGCCGTGCATGTAGGGCAGCGGTTGGTCGTTCATGTTGTAGGCGAGCATCGACATGTGGTGCCACATCTGGTCGACCGGGTGCGCGTTGTAGTAGATCCCGCCGGTGGCGCCCAGACCCATCGAGTAGAACACCGCCCATTTCGCCTCGGGCAGCGGCTTGACGATCTCCATGATCGTTCTCATCTGCACGCCACCCCACTTCGCCACGCCGGACCAGGCCTGCACGCACATGTGCTGGGTGATCTGGTCGTGGTAGGGCAGCGCTTTGAGGTCTTCCAGGGAGAATTCCATGGGGTTCTCGACCAGACCGTAGACCTTCAGCCGCCAGTCTTTGAAGTCGTTGGCCTCGTGCTCCTTGTATTCGACGGTCTCCGGAAGCCGGCCGTTGCGCCAGTGGAACGGTGAGATGTCGTCCTCGGTGAAGGTGCCGGGTTGGGGGTCGAGCTTCTCCAGGGAACGCTGGAACGGCCCGATCAGGGCGTAGCCGATCTTCTGGACCACCCTCGGGTGGCGCAGGGTGAACGGTGTGGCCGCGATCCAGCCGACCGTGCACACCACCGCAGCCGCGCAGAAGACATAGAACCCGGTGGCGCTGTGGCACTGCGGCCCGGCGCCCTGGGCGCACCCGCGCGCGGCGAACATGTGGTTGAGGTTGTCGAAGGCGTCGGTGGCGAACACCATCGTGACGTGGACCAGGATGAACATCAGGAAGTAGACCAGCACCACGAAGTGCAGCGACCGGGCGATCTGCAGGTTCAGCCGCAGGTGCTTGCTGATCAGGCCGAGCCGCTGGGACAGCGCCGGTGACATGCCGAGCGCGGTGATCAACGCTGCCGGGGCGGCGATGAACACCGTGACGAAGTAGGAGATCAGCTGCAGCGCGTTGTAGTTGGTCCAGGTGTGGTCGTCCGGCCAGTCCAGCGACATGTACTGGATCATCACCGACCCGGCATGCGGGATGACGTCCCAACTGGTGGGCACGATGCGCCGCCACTGCCCGGTGGTGAACAGCAGGACGTAGAAGACCGCTCCGTTGAGCAGCCAGAGCACGCCCAGGCCCAGATGCCACCAACGGGCCAGGCCGATCGAATGCCGGAAGCCCGGCAGCCCGAACTGTGCCGGCAGCGCCACGGTGTCGGAGTTGGCCGTCCAGTACGGGTCGTCCGGCACCGGTGGGCCAACTCGCAGCCACTCGTCCTTGCCGGGGGTGGAGTTGCGGCTGAAGTACAGCCGCGGGTGGTCGCAGAGGATCTGGATACCCGCTCGGATGATGAAGATCATCATGAAGAGGTTGAAGAAGTGCGTCCACCCGGCCCAGGCGGGCAGACCACCGTCGACCTCCGTCGACGGGCTGCTACCCGGGTACCGGGCGATGAACTCCTCCACACCCGGCATGTGCCGGATGCCCTTGCCGATCGCGATCATCGCGATCAGTCCGACGAAGCCGATCGGGACGAGCCACAGTAGGTTGAACCACTTGTCCCGGCCGATACGCAGGTGCGGGGCGACGGCCCGGCGGGTCAGGTCGAACCCGCCACCGTAGGTCTCGAGGTCGACTGTGTCGTCGTGATTCTTGTGAATCTCCGCCCGGTAACCCTGTTCCAGCTCCTGTGGGCTGAGCTGGCCCCCAGCGCCTTTTCCGTCGATGGTCGTCACTCCTCGACGCTACCGCCGAAAGGCACGTGACACGATATTCTGACATCAGATACGCAGGCCGCTGGCAGGAAACTCAGGTATCGCAAGTTCGGACTTTTCACGAGATATCCTCCGCTGATGCGGGTTGCGTCGCCGCCTGCTCGGGTGGCCCGTGATCGGGCGCCTCGCGGTGGTTCGCCTTGGGCGATCGAGGCAATCTCTCGGGGCCCGGGCGCCGGGGCGTGTGCGGCGCCGTACGGGTGCTCTCATGCGAATCTCGCGTTTTACAGACCGTTCATATAGTGCATCCATAATTCGAGGTAGAACCGGCGAAACGAATTCCGCCATCGCCACCAGATTGCAATCTGGGCGGCGGGCAGTTGCTGCGTAACACGGCTAGCATGCGCAGTGGAGAAACTTGTGACCAGGCAGGGGTAGATGACGACCAATAGGGCAGCGGCATGGCGCCGTAAGCGCGCAGTGCGGCAGGCGGGGGTTGAGGCACACCGTGGCTGACGAACACCGGGGTCCCGGCTACGGCCTGGGCCTGTCGACGCGTACCCAGATGACCGGGTACCAGTTCCTGGCGCGACGTACCGCGATGGCGTTGACCCGCTGGCAGGTTCGGATGGAAGTGGAACCCGGCCGGCGGCAGTCGCTGGCGGTGGTCGCTTCGGTGTCGGCGGCCGCGGTCGTCTGTCTGGGGGCGCTGCTGTGGTCGTTCCTGAGCCCGTCGGGCCAGATGAACGAATCGCCCATCATCGCCGACCGCGATTCGGGTGCGCTCTATGTGCGAGTCGGCAACACCTTGTATCCGGCACTGAATCTGGCTTCGGCCCGGCTCATCGCCGGGCGGCCGGACAATCCGCACAAGGTGCGTTCCACGCAGATCGCCGAGCAACCGCACGGCCCTCTCGTCGGGATCCCGGGCGCGCCGTCGGACATCCTGCCGACCACGCCGTCGTCGTCGTCGTGGCTGATCTGCGACACCGTCGCCAATGTCCAAGGCGTCGGGGCGCCTTCGCCGGTGACGGTGACGGTGATCGACGGCAGCCCGGATCTGAACTCCCGGCGCAGGGTGCTCGACGGCCCGGACGCGGTGGTGCTGCGTTACAACAATGATTCCTGGGTGGTCCGCCAGGGCCGCCGCTCGCGCATCGACGCCGCCGACCGCGCGGTGCTGCTGCCGCTGGGACTCACCCCCGAACAGGTCGACCATGCCCGGCCGATGAGCCAGGCACTGTTCGACGCGTTGCCGGTGGGCCCGGAGTTGGCGGTGCCGTTCGTGCCTGACGCCGGCCAGCCGCCCGCCTTCCCGAACGCCCCGGGTCCGGTGGGAACGGTGTTCACCACACCGCAATTGGCTGGGCCACAACAGTATTCGGTGGTGCTGATGAACGGTGTACAGACCGTCTCGCCGGTGGTGGCCCGCATCCTGCAGAACGCCGGGGCAACCGCGGGCGGTGCGCCGGCGGTGGTGGCGCCGCCGGAGCTTGCCAAGATGCCGGTGGTCACCGGGCTGGACCTGTCGGCTTACCCGGACGGACCACTTCAGGTCGTCGACATGAAGGAGAACCCGTCCACCTGCTGGTGGTGGGAGCGCTCCAACGGCGACAGCCGGGCCCGGGTTCAGGTGGTGTCCGGCCCCACGATTCCGGTGTCGCAGAAGCAGATGTCGCGGGTGGTGTCCCTGGTGAAGACCAACGACAACAACATGCCGGAGGCCGACCGGGTCTACTTCGGATCGGGCTACGGTAATTTCGTCGCGGTCACCGGCAACGACCCGGACGCCTCCACGCGGGAATCGCTGTGGTGGTTGTCGTCCTCGGGTGTGCGATTCGGAATCCCCGGCGACGACGAGCGCAAGGCCCTGGGCCTGGTCGGCGAGCCGGCGTTGGCCCCGTCGGTGGCGCTGCGCCTGCTGGCGCACGGTCCGACCCTGTCTCGCCAGGATGCGCTGGTACGTCACGACACCCTGCCCACCGATATGAGCCCAGCAGAATTGGCGGTGCCCAAGTGAAACGTGGATACGCCCGGCCGACGCCGGAGCGCGCTCCGGTGGTCAAACCGGAGAACATCGTCTTGCCGACGCCGTTGAGCGTGCCGCCGCCGGAAGGCAAGCCATGGTGGCTGGTGGTGGTCGGGGTGCTGGTCGTCGGCCTGCTGGTGGGCATGGTCGCGATGACGGTGGCCAACGGCTCCCGGATGTTCCTGGGCGCCGGCTCCATCTTCCCGATCTTCATGATCGGCGGCATCGCGATGATGATGTTCGGCGGCCGCTTCGGTGGTGGCGCCCAGCAGCTGAGCCGGCCCAAGCTCGACGCGATGCGCGCCCAGTTCATGCTGATGCTGGACCGGCTGCGGGAGTCGGCCGCGGAGTCCGCCGACAGCATGGACGCCAACTACCGGTGGTACCACCCGGCGCCCTCCACGCTGGCTGCTGCGGTGGGGTCGTCGCGGATGTGGGAGCGCCAGCCCAACGGCAAGGACCTCAACTTCGGGCTGGCCCGGGTCGGGGTCGGGATGACGCGGCCCGAGGTCACCTGGGGCGAGCCGCAGAACATGCCGACCGACATCGAGCTCGAGCCGGTGACCGGAAAGGCGCTGCAGGAGTTCGGCCGCTACCAAAGCGTGGTTTACAACCTGCCGAAGATGATCTCGCTGCTGGTCGAGCCCTGGTACTCGCTGGTCGGTGACCGCGAGCACGTGCTCGGGCTGATGCGCGCGATCATCTGCCAGCTGGCCTTCTCGCACGGGCCCGATCACCTGCGCATGATCGTGGTGACTTCTGATGTGGCGCAGTGGGACTGGGTGAAGTGGCTGCCGCACTTCGGCGACCCCCGCCGCCAGGACGCCGCGGGCAACGCCCGCATGGTCTACCGCTCCGTGCAGGACTTCGCCACCGAGCACGGCGACCTGTTCTCCGGACGCGGATCGTTCATGCCGCGCCACGCCAGCTCGTCGGCGGAGACGCCGACGCCGCACCATCTGATCGTCGTCGACGGCATCGACCCGCAGTGGGAGTACGTCAACACCACCGAGGGCATTGACGGGGTGACGTTCTTCGACCTGACCGGCGCCCCGGAGTGGCGGGGCGTATCGCAACGGGTCCTGCGCTTCGACGACAAGGGCATTGTCAACGCGCTGCCGCGTGACCGCGACACCTGGATGGTGATCGACGACAACGAATGGTTCTTCGCCCTGGCCGACCAGGTCGACCAGACCGACGCCGAGCAGTTCGCGCAGCGGATGGCGCACTGGCGGCTGGCCGCGGCCTACGAGGAGATCGGCCAGAAGGTGACGCACCACATCGGTGCGCGCGACATCATGTCCTACTACGGCATCGAGGACGCCGGGCGGATCGACTTCAACCAACTGTGGGCGGACCGGCGCGCGGTGGGAGGCAAAGGCCGGCTGCGGATTCCGTTCGGCAACCGCTCCGACAACGGCGAACTGCTGTTTCTGGACATGAAGTCCCTGGACGAGGGCGGAGACGGTCCGCACGGGGTCATGTCCGGGACGACCGGCTCGGGTAAGTCGACGCTGGTGCGCACCGTGATCGAGTCGCTGCTGTTGGCCCACCCGCCGGACGAGCTGCAGTTCGTGCTGGCCGACCTCAAGGGCGGATCGGCGGTCAAGCCGTTCTCCGGCGTGCCGCACGTGTCACGGATCATCACCGACCTGGAAGACGACCAGGCCCTGATGGAGCGCTTCCTGGAAGCCATGTGGGGTGAGATCGCCCGGCGAAAGTCCATGTGCGACAACGCCGGTGTCGACGGCGCCAAGGAGTACAACGAGATCCGGTCCCGGATGCGGGCACGCGGGGACGAGAGCCTGCCGCCGCTGCCGATGCTGGTTGTGGTGATCGACGAGTTCTACGAATGGTTCCGCATCATGCCGACCGCCGTGGAGGTGCTGGACTCGATCGGCCGGCAGGGCCGCGCCTACTGGGTGCACCTGATGATGGCGTCGCAGACCATCGAGAGCCGCGCCGAGAAGCTGATGGAGAACATGGGTTACCGGCTGGTGCTCAAGGCGCAGACCGCCGGGGCGGCCCAGGCCGCCGGGGTGCCCAACGCGGTGAACCTGCCGGCCAAGGCTGGGCTGGGTTACTTCCGCAAGAGCGGTGAAGAGGTCATCCGCTTCCAGGCCGAGTTCCTGTGGCGCGACTATCACCGCGGCGGGATGCTCGACGACGAGCAGATGCCGTTGACCCACGCGGTCGACTACATCCGGCCGCAACTGTTCACCACCGAGTTCACTCCGCTCGAGGTCAGTGTCAGCACACCGGAGATCGAGGCGCCCGAGGAGATCCCGGCGATCGACTCCAAGCCCGCCGCCGCGGGAGCCGAGGTCGCCGAGGAAGAGGACTTCATCCGGACCCCCAAGGTCGGCACGGTGATCATCGACCAGCTGCGCCAGATCGACTTCGAGCCCTACCGGCTGTGGCAGCCGCCCCTGGACATCCCGGTGGCCATCGACGACTTGGTGAACCGCTATCTGGGCCACCCGTGGCAACAGGACTACGGCACCCGTAAGGACCTGGTGTTCCCGATCGGGCTCATCGACCGGCCGTACAAGCACGACCAGCCACCGTGGACGGTGGATACTTCCGGTCCCGGTGCCAACGTGCTGATCCTGGGCGCCGGCGGTTCGGGCAAGACGACCGCATTGCAGGCACTGATCTGCGCTGCCGCGTTGACCCACACGCCCGAACAGGTCCAGTTCTACTGCCTGGCCTACAGCGGTACCTCGCTGACCACGGTCGCCGGACTGCCGCACGTGGGCAGCGTCTGCGGGCCGACCGACCCCGACGGGGTACGCCGCACGGTGGCCGAACTGCTGGCGCTGGTGCGGACCCGCAAGCGCAGCTTCCTCGAAAACGACGTGGCGTCGATGGAGGTCTTCCGCAGGCGCAAGTTCGACGGTGCCCCGGGGACAGTGCCGAACGACGGTTTCGGTGACGTCTACCTGGTGGTCGACAACTACCGGGCGTTGTCGGAGGACAACGAGGTTCTGGTCGAGCAGGTCAATCAGATCATCAACCAGGGGCCCTCGTTCGGTGTGCACGTCATCGTCACCGCCGATCGCGAATCGGAGTTGCGCCCGCCGGTCCGCAGCGGCTTCGGATCCCGGGTCGAGCTGCGCCTGGCCGCGGTGGAGGACGCCAAGCTGGTGCGCTCCCGCTTCGCCAAGGATGTCCCGGTCAAGCCGGGGCGGGGCATGGTCGCGGTCAACTACGTGCGACTCGACAGCGACCCGCAGTCCGGTCTGCACACCCAGATCGCGCGGCCCGCGATGGCCGACACCGACCAGCGGGTGTTCGAGTCCGACAGCGTCTCGGCCGCGGTCAGCCAGGTCGCGGTCGGCCGGGTGCGCCCGGTGCGGCGCCTGCCGGCGCGGTTCGGGCTGGACGAGGTGCGGGCGGTCGCGGCCAACGATCAGCGCGAAGGCGTGGGCGCCGGCGGCATCGCCTGGGCGATCTCCGAGCTCGATCTGCAGCCGGTCTATCTGAACTTCGCCGAGAACGGCCACCTGATGGTGACCGGGCGTCGCGAATGCGGGCGGACCACCACCCTGGCCACCATCATGAGCGAGATCGAGCGGCTCTACGCGCCCGGCGCCAGCAGCGCGCCGGCGCCCAGCCCGGACGGTCGGCCGTCCGCGCAGGTGTGGCTGATCGACCCGCGCCGTCAGTTGCTGACCACGCTGGGCCCGGACTACGTGGAGAAGTTCGCCTATAACCTGGATGGCACCGTGGCGCTCGTAAACGAGTTGGCGGCCACGCTGGCCAACCGCGAGCCACCGCCGGGTCTGTCGGCCGAAGAGCTGCTGTCGCGGACCTGGTGGAGCGGGCCGGAGATCTTCTTGATCATCGACGACATCCAGCAGTTCCCGCCCGGCTTCGACTCGCCGTTCCAGAAGGCCGCGCCCTGGGTGACCCGCTCGGCGGACGTGGGCCTGCACGTGATCGCCACCCGCACGTTCGGCGGCTGGTCGTCCGCGGGGGCCGATCCGCTGCTGCGGGCCCTGCACCAGGCCAACGCGCCGCTGCTGGTGATGGATGCCGACCCCGACGAGGGCTTCATCCGCGGCAAGATGAAGGGCGGTCCGCTGCCTCGCGGCCGTGGCCTGCTGATGGCCGAGGACACCGGAGTGTTCGTGCAGGTCGCCGCCACCGAACTGCGGCGGGCAGCGACGCATGAGCGCGCGGCCAGCCCAGCTGGCTGAGCTGGGGTTTCCCGTGACCGCTGTGGCCCGCGCAACAGGGCCACGGCGGTTGCTGGCGGGGTCACACCCGGCGCGGCCGGGTCGGATTCGGCGCGTCCGGATTTTTAACCGGCTCCCGGGTGGCCCCGGTGTTCGGGCCCTCGGTATGCGCACTGCCGGACCGGAAAAGTAGCAACGTGTTTAACCAGGTTGACCTGGTTATATCGGCCGGCCCCGCCGGTGTTCCGTTGCCCGATTGTTAGCCAAGGTGAACAATTGTTATCACCAGATGAACAGTCGGCATAGTGGGCCGTGTCGGTCGCTTACAGCCTCTAGGATCGGAGGCAGAGTGATTGCTGACCCGCGATCCGAGGAGGAATTTCCAAATGTCGTTTGTGAATGCGCAACCCGAAGCGCTGTCGGCCGCGGCCGGGAGCCTGAGCGGTATCGGGTCGGCGTTGAATGCGCAGAACGCGGCCGCTGCCGCCCCGACCACCGGCGTGGTTCCGGCCGCTGCTGACGAGGTCTCGGCCCTGACCGCCGCGCAGTTCGCCGCTCACGCGACGATGTACCAACAGGTCAGCGCTCAGGCTGCGGCAATCCACGAGATGTTCGTGGCCACCCTCAACAGCAGCGCAACCTCCTACGCGGCCACCGAGGCCGCCAACGCTGCCTCGGCGGGCTGATTGACCAGGACCGTATCGCCGGCTATCGGGCTGCGACGACGCCGTCCCGATTCGATGGGCGTTCTAGCGCGATCGAAGATTTCACCGGCTACGGGCTGATCGAAGGGGGAACCATTCATACGTTCAAGGCCGGTCGTCGGTTACCGACCTAGCCGGCAGGAAAATCCTGCAACCGCACAACCAATCAGAAACAACGAACTTCAGATAAGGAGACACAACAGTGGCAACACGTTTTATGACGGATCCGGACGCGATGCGTGCGATGGCGGGTCGTTTCGATGTGCATGCGCAGACCGTTGAGGATGAGGCCCGTCGGATGTGGGCGTCCTCGACGAATATCTCCGGCGCTGGCTGGGGTGGTCTGGCCGAGCGGACGTCGATGGACACCATGGGTCAGATGCAGACGGCGTTTCGCAACATCGTGACGATGTTGCACGGGGTGCGTGATGGCCTGATTCGTGACGCGAACCACTACGAGCAGCAGGAAGCTGCCTCGCAGCAGATCCTGGGCAGCTAGCAGAAAAGGGGAATCGAGCTATGTCTATCAACTATCAGTTCGGTGATGTGGATGCCCACGGTGCGCTGATTCGTGCGCAGGCGGCTTCGTTGGAGGCTGAGCATCAGGCGATCGTGCATGATGTGCTGGCTGCCGGGGACTTCTGGGGTGGTGCGGGTTCGGTGGCCTGCCAGGAGTTTGTGGCGCAGTTGGGTCGTAACTTCGCGGTGATCTATGAGCAGGCCAATGCTCATGGTCAGAAGGTGCAGACCGCCGGCAACAACATGGCCAACACCGACGCCTCTGTCGGTTCCAGCTGGGCCTGAGCGCCTCGCAGTCCGCAGCGCGGCAGCACACCCGATCAACGGGGTGTGCTGCCGCGTACTGCAATTTGTGGGTGGTGCCGAGCGTCGCGGCGCCGTCGCGTGATCCAATAGCCAAGTACTCGACGAGCTAATTGCAGCGAACGACCTGGTAGAGGAGGGTAGTGATGGACCCGAGCACCCGCACCGACATCACCGTCAACGTCGAGGGCTTCTGGATGCTGCAGGCGCTGCTGGACATTCGCCATGTCGCGCCCGAATTGCGTTGTCGACCTTATGTTTCCACCGATTCAAACGACTGGCTGTCCCAGCATCCCGGGATGGCGGTGATGCGCGAGCAGGGCATTGTCGTCGACGACAAGGTCAATGAGACGGTCGCCGCGCGGATGCGGGTGCTGGCTGCACCGGACCTCGAGGTGGTCGCGCTGCTGTCGCTGGGCAAACTGCGCTACGGGGTCATCGAAGCCGATGACCAGGAGCCCGGTACCCGCGACATCCCTGACAACGAGTTCCGGGTGCTGCTGGCCCGGCGCGGCGAGCACTGGGTCTCGGCGGTGCGGGTCGGCACCGACATCACCGTTGACGATGTCGCGGTGACCGACGCCTCGTCGATCGCGGCGCTGGTGCTCGACGGCATGGAATCCATCCACCACGCCGATCCGGCCCAGATCACCGCCGTCAACGTGCCCATGGAAGAGATGTTGGAGGCGACCCAGAGCTGGCAGGACTCGGGCTTCAACATTTTCACCGGGGGAGACCTGCGCCGGATGGGTATCAGTGCCGCCACCGTCGCGGCGCTGGGGCAGGCACTGTCCGAGCCGGCGGCCGAAGCCGCGGTGTACGCGCGGCAGTACCGCGACGACGCCAAGGGCCCGAGCGCCTCTGTGCTGTCGCTCAAAGACGGATCAGGCGGCCGCATCGCGCTGTATCAGCAGGCGCGAACCGCGGGATCCGGCGAGGCATGGCTGGCGATCTGCCCGGCCACCCCGCAACTTGTCCAGGTCGGCGTCAAGACGGTCCTGGACACCCTGCCCTACGGAGCCTGGAAAACGCACCGGAGGGTCTAGCGGTCTACTCGGGAAGTGCCGGAGCGCCAAATACCATGTGGCGGACCGAAAAACTGCCGGTAAACACGAATCGTGCGAATAACTTGAAGTGCCTTTAGAATTGGAAAGACTTTTGGAAATGACAAATTGCGAGGCGGCACCGATGGGTTCTCTTGCGTCAGTATTCGTCGATCAGGTGGTGTGGTCGTGACCGCGGCGATCGAGGCCGCGCAGGCAGGCGGCGAAGTCTCCTCGGCGCCGCGGGCTGTGGTGGTCGGGGTCATGGCCGGTGACGGCGTCCAGATCGGAACATTGCTGGACGCCGACGCGCCGGTGTCGGTGATGCTGGACCCCCTGCTGAAGGTGATCAACGGGCGACTTCAGGAGCTCGAGGAACCCGTTCTGGAAGCCGACGGACGCGGTCGCTGGGTGCTGTGCCTGGTCGACGGCACGGCGCTGCGGCCGAACCAGTCGCTGACCGAACAGGAAGTCTACGACGGCGACCGGCTGTGGCTGCGGTTCATCGAGGACCGAGAGCGGCGGTCGCCGGTTATCGAACACATCTCCACCGCGGTAGCGGTGAACCTGTCGAAGCGCTTCGCCCCGGTCGATGCGGCGACAGCGGTGCGCGTCGGGGTGTCGACCCTGGCACTCGGCGTGCTGCTGGCCACCGGACTGCTCGCGGCCTGGCGCTACCATCACGACACCTGGCTGACCGCCGGATTCAGCGCCGGGCTGGCCGTGCTGGTGTTGATCGCCGCCGCGCTGATCCTGATTCAGGCCCGCAACGCGGCCGAACGGCGGGTTGGCGACATCCTGCTGGCCAGCGGTCTGGTTCCACTGGTGGTCGCGGCTGCGGCCGCGGTACCCGGCGAGGTGGGCGCCGCACACGCCGCGTTGGGATTCGGTGTCGCCGGCATCGCCGCGCTGTCGGTCATCCGGCTCACCGGACGGCAGTTGGCCACCTACTCCGCCGTCGCGGTGATCAGCGTCGCGGTGATGTTCGGCGGCGTGCTGCGAATGCTGTTCCTGACCGGCGCGGTGACCCTGATGACCTGCGTGTACCTGGTATGTGTGCTCGCCTATCAAGGGGCGCCGTCACTGTCTCGGTGGCTGGCCGGCCTGCGGTTGCCTGTCTTCCCGTCGGCGACCAGCCGCTGGGTGTTCGAGGCTCGCCCGGACCTGCCGACCACGGTGGTGACCGCTCCCGGCGCCCCGCCGGCCCTGGAGGGCCCGGAGTCGGTCCGCGAGGTGGTCCTGCGCGCCGAACGGGCCCGGTCCTTCCTGACCGGGCTGCTGTCCGGACTGGGCGTGCTGATGGCGGTATGCGTCACCGGACTCTGCGATCCCCACTCGGACCGGTCCTGGCTGCCGGTGTTGCTGGCCGGTCTGACGGCCGGATTCCTGGTCTTGCGGGGCCGTTCCTTCCGGGACCGCTGGCAGGCGGTCACCGTCACGCTGACCGGCCTGGTGATCGTCGCGGCCGTGGTCGTGCGCTTCGTGGTGGTGCAGTGGACGCCGACGACCCTGGTGGTCGGCGTAGCCGTGTTGGTGCTGGTCCCGATGTTCGGGCTGCTGTCCGCGGTGATCGTGCCGAACACCATCTACAGTCCGTTGTTCCGCAAGTTCGTCGAGTGGATCGAATACCTGTGCCTGATGCCGTTGTTCCCGCTGGCACTGTGGTTGATGAATACCTATGAAGCCATCCGGTACCGCTAGGGGCGGGCGTCGGCTGCGGCGCACCGCGGCCGCCGGCGCCGCGATGATCATGATGGCCAGCGGGTCGTTGGCCGGGATGCCGGCCGCCGGTGCGGTCGACCCGCCGGGGATCGATCCGGCGGCGTTGCCGCCCGACAGCCCCCCCGGACCGCCGCAGACGATGCGGCAGACCTCGTATTGCACTGAGGTCGGCGTGCTGCCGGACACCGACTTCCGGGTGCAGCCGGCCTATATGGACATGCTGAACCTGCAGGAGGCCTGGAAGTTCGGTCGCGGGGGAGGCGTGACGGTCGCGGTCATCGACACCGGCGTGACCCCGCATCCGCGGCTGCCGAACCTGATCCCTGGCGGCGACTACGTGATGGCCGGAGGCGACGGGCTGTCGGACTGCGATGCGCACGGCACGCTGGTGGCGTCGTTGATCGCCGCGATGCCGGACAACGGGGTCACTCCGCTGCCACCGCCGCGGCAGACCCGCCGGCCGCCGTCGGTTCCCACCAACGAACCCACGCCGACGCCAGTGGCGCCGCAGACGACGATCATGGTGATGCCGCCGCCTGCACCGCCGCCGGCACCGCCACCAGCCGAGGGAGAGGAACCAGCCCCCGGCGGAGGCCCGGCTCCCGCTCCCGCCCCGGCCCCGGCCCCGGCCCCGGCTCCGGCGCCCGCTCCGGCTCCTGCGCCCGGCCCGGCTCCGGGCCCCGGCGGTGCGGCGTCCTCGGCCCGCACCGCGGACCATGCCGCCGCAGGTGCCACCCAACCGGCCGGCTTCTCCGGACGGGCACGGGTGGCGCCGGTGGACTTCCGCGCACCGAGTGCACCGCCACCGCCCGGGGCGGCACCCGATGCGTTCAGTGGGATCGCCCCCGACGTGCAGCTGATCGCGATCCGGCAATACAGCACGGCCTTCGGCCCCAAGGAGCCGTTCGGGGACGGACAGGACCCGCAGTTGCGGGAGAAGACCGATGGACTGCGCACCATGGCCCGGGCGATCGTCCACGCGGCCAACATGGGCGCGCAGGTCATCAACATCTCGCAGGCCATCTGCATGAACGTGCGAACCATGCTCGATCAAGCCGATCTGGGCGCGGCCGTGCGCTACGCCGCCGTGGAAAAGAACGTGGTGATCGTGGCCGCCGCCGGGGACACGAGTTGGCGGGACTGCAAGCAGAACCCGACCTACAACGCCATGCGCCCAGACGACCCGCGCGACTGGAACGGTGTCAACACCGTGGTGACGCCGGCCTGGTACGACGAGTACGTGCTGACGGTCGGCGCGGTCGACTCGGCCGGTGCGCCGCTGAGCAAGTCGAGTGTGGCCGGCCCTTGGGTGTCGATCGCCGCACCCGGTACCGACATCGAAGGACTCTCACCTCGCGATGACGGACTGATGAACGCGGTCGACGGCCCGGAGAACTCCCTGCTGGTTCCCTCCGGAACCAGTTTCTCGACCGCGATCGTGTCCGGTGTGGCGGCCCTGGTGCGGGCCAAGTACCCGGAACTGTCGTCGCACCAGGTGATCAACCGGTTGATCCGGACTGCCCGCCCGCCGGCGCGCGGGGTCGACAATGTGGTCGGTTACGGCATCGTCGACCCGGTGGCGGCACTGACCTGGGACGTGCCCGACGTTCCGGCTCAGCCGCCGGAGCGGTTGTCGGCGCCGCTGCAGGTGCCGCCGATGCCGCCCGAGCGTGACATGACCCCGGCCTGGGTTGCCGGCGCCGGCCTGTTGGCGGCGCTCGCGGCGGCAGGCATAGCACTTGGAGTGGCAGCATTGCGACGATCACGTAGGAACCGATGAAGGCACAGCACGCACTAGGTCTGAACCTGTCCTGGACACGGGTCACCACGGTATTCCTGATCGACATCGGGATCCTGGTCCTCGCCGGCCACTGGCCCGGCGACGCAATGGCTGCCGACTACGCGTGGTGGTCAGGGGTCGGTGTTGCCGTGCTGGTGACGCTCATCTCGTTGGTCACCATCCGGCAGGTGCCGATCAGCACGATCTGGGCGGCCTGGTTGGCCGATCAGTTCACCGACCCGGAAACGGTGCTGAACCGCGGCCGCACCCCCGCGGTCGACCATCACCGCCGCTTCGGGCGTGAGACGATCGGCGTCCGCGAACACCAGGGCCGGCTGGTGTCGATGATCGCCGTCGCAGGGCGGCCGGGTCCGGCCAGCGGCCGGCACCGTCGCAGTTCGGAGCCGACGACGCTGCCGCTGGAGCGCCTCGCGGCCGGGCTGCGCCAGTTCGACATTCGGCTGGACAGCATCGACGTGGTCTCGGTGGGGACCCGCAGCGCGCCCCGCGACTCCGACGAAGCCGAAGAGAATCCGTCGATGCCCGATCAGCGCCGCACCTGGGTTGTGCTGCGAATGGACCCGCAACACAACGTCAACGCGGTGGCGGCACGCGACTCACTGGCCGCCACCCTGGCGGCGGCCACCGAGCGGTTGGCCGAAGAGATCGACGGACGCCAGCTCAGCGCCCAAGTGGTCCGCGCCGACGAATTCGACGCCGTCGACGAAGCCGTGCTGGCGGGCCTGGAAGCCGCGCACCTGCGGCGCCGGTTGTTCCGCGCACGCCCACCGGGCCACGTCACCAACTTCTGGGTGTCGCCGGCTGACATCACGGCGGAGAACATCGAGCATCTGTGGTACCCCGAGACCGACACGACCGTGGTGACGGTGCGCCTCGCCCCCGATGGCGGCCGCACGACTGCGGTGTCGGTCCTGGCTCGGTACCACGGTGCCGACCGGCCGAGTCGAGACATGCGGGCCGCCCTGAACCGGTTCGTGGGCCGAGGTCAGCTGCAGGCGGTCTGTGCCAGTCTCCCGGCGCCCACCGCGCATCGGCGCATGTCGGTGCCGGGGCGGGTTCTGCAGAGCGGCGAGCACCTGCCGGTGTCGGTGGACGTGGTCGACGAGTACATACCTGCGGCGGCCGGGACGCACCCGTGACCGGTCCCCAAACGACCGACGCGCGCAACGCGATGGTCGCGGGCATGCTGGCCTCCGGGATCTCGGTCAACGGGCTGCAGCCCAGCCACAACCC
Source organism: Mycolicibacter longobardus (assembly GCF_002102265.1). GTDB lineage: Bacteria > Actinomycetota > Actinomycetes > Mycobacteriales > Mycobacteriaceae > Mycobacterium > Mycobacterium longobardum. The sequence continues at coordinate 69,795 of NZ_LQPG01000026.1, forward strand.
GCAGGTCGCGCTGCAGATGTTCACCACCGCCACCTCGATCGACCCGACTATGTGCGACGCCTGGCTGGCCCGGGTACTGGCCGGTGACTCCGACATCGAGGTGCTGGCTCAGGCCTGGGCGACGGTGCGCACCTTCGGCTGGGAGACCCGGCGACTGGGTCTGTCCGACCTGGAATTCCTGCCGGAGGTCTCCGACGGGATGTTCCTGCGGCTGAGGATCAACAGCGTGGAGTCGTTGGCCGCCGCCTACGCGGCCGCCCTGGCCGAAGCCAAGCGCTATGCCGAAGCGGCGGATCTGCTCGACGGTATCGAGCCGCGGAACCCGTTCGAGACCGAGTTGGTCAGTTATGTACATGGCCTGCTGTACTTCCGGACCGGTCGCTGGCCGGATGTGCTCAAGCAGTTCCCGGCGGCGGCACCGTGGCGTCAGCCCGAGCTCAAGGCGGCGGCCGCGGCGATGGCCACCACGGCACTGGCCGCGCTGGGGGTGTTCGAGGAGGCGATACGGCGCGGACAGGAAGCCATCGAAGGCGACCGGGTGCCCGGAGCCACCAACGTGGCGCTCTACACGCAGGGCATGTGTATGCGGCACCTGGGCCGTGAAGACGAAGCCGCCGAGTTGCTGCGCCGGGTCTACTCGCGCGACTCGAAGTTCGTGCCGGCCCGCGAAGCGCTGGACAATCCGGACTACCGGCTGGTGTTGACCGACCCGGAGACCATCGAGGCCCGTACCGACCCGTGGGACCCGGACAGCGCGCCCACCCGAGAGCAGGCCGAAGCGAACCGGCATGCCGAAGAGGCCGCCCGGTACCTGGCCGAAGGCGACGCGGAACTGGCCGCCATGCTCGGCATGGAGCAGGCCAAGCGGGAGATCAAGCTGATCAAGGCGACCACCAAGGTGAATCTGGCGCGCGCCAAGATGGGGCTGCCGGTTCCGGTGACCTCCCGGCACACCCTGTTGCTCGGTCCGCCCGGCACCGGCAAGACCTCGGTGGCGCGGGCCTTCACCAAGCAGTTGTGCGGCCTGACGGTGCTGCGTAAACCGCTGGTGGTGGAGACCAACCGGTCCAAGCTGCTGGGCCGCTACATGGCCGACGCGGAGAAGAACACCGAGGAACTGCTCGAGGGGGCGCTCGGCGGTGCGGTGTTCTTCGATGAGATGCACACCCTGCACGAGCGCGGCTACAGCCAGGGCGACGCCTACGGCAACGCGATCATCAACACCCTGCTGCTCTACATGGAGAACCACCGCGACGAACTGGTGGTGTTCGGCGCCGGCTACGCCAATGCCATGGAGAAGATGCTCGAGGTGAACCAGGGCCTGCGGCGCCGGTTTTCGACCGTGATCGAGTTCTACAGCTATACCCCGCCGGAACTGCTGGAACTGACCAAGATGATGGGGGCGGAGAACGAGGACGTGGTCAGTGACGAGGCAGTCGAGGGGCTGCTGCCGTCCTACACGAAGTTCTACGCCGACGAGAACTACTCCGAAGACGGCGATCTGATCCGCGGTATCGACGTGCTGGGCAATGCGGGATTCGTCCGCAATGTCGTGGAGAAGGCGCGTGACCACCGCAGCTTCCGGCTCGACGACTCCGAACTCGATGCGGTTCTGTCCGGTGACGTCACCGATTTCAGCGAGGAATGGCTGCACAAGTTCAAGGAATTGACCCGCGAGGACCTCGCCGAAGGGCTCAGCGCGGCGGTCGCCGAGAAGAAGCCGTCCTAAATCTACAGCGGTTTGGCAGTTGATTCACAGCGCAGGGTCCCCTCGTCCGAGTTGACGCCCGTTGGTACCGGTGCCACCATTGCGCAGGTAGAGGCCGGTGCTCTCGCCCGGTCCAGGCGTTGGTGTGAGGAGGTGAGGACGAGACTTGTGTCCCGGTGATTGTGCCAACCTGGGATCGGTGACGGTTTCGTTCCGACCCGGCTTCGGCGCCGTTTTCAGTACCTGAATCATGTTGAGCCCGCTCCGGTATGGCCGTTGGCCTGGTGGCCGGTTGCGTGCCCGTTGAGCGTGGCCGTTGGTGGCCGGCAACTTTTGAAGGAGAGCCCCATGACCTTTGTGAACACCCAACCGGAGGCGCTGACCGCGGCTGCGGGCAACCTGGCCGCCATCGGTTCGGCGCTCAGCGCGCAGAACGCTGCAGCTGCAGCCCCGACCACCGGAGTGATTCCGGCTGCAGCCGATGAGGTTTCGGCGCTGACCGCGGCGCAGTTCGCCGCGCACGCCAACATGTACCAGGCCATCAGCGCCCAGGCCGAGGCCATCCATCAAGCGTTCGTCGCCACGCTGAACACCAGCGCCAACACCTATGCGGAGACCGAGGCGGCCAACGCCGCGTCGGCCGGATAGTTCCAAACACACCTGAGCCACAATAACTTTCACGAAACCAGGGAGAAGACCATGGCAACACGTTTTATGACGGATCCGGACGCGATGCGTGCGATGGCGGGTCGTTTCGATGTGCATGCGCAGACCGTTGAGGATGAGGCCCGTCGGATGTGGGCGTCCTCGACGAATATCTCCGGCGCTGGCTGGGGTGGTCTGGCCGAGCGGACGTCGATGGACACCATGGGTCAGATGCAGACGGCGTTTCGCAACATCGTGACGATGTTGCACGGGGTGCGTGATGGCCTGATTCGTGACGCGAACCACTACGAGCAGCAGGAAGCTGCCTCGCAGCAGATCCTGGGCAGCTAGCAGAAAAGGGGAATCGAGCTATGTCTATCAACTATCAGTTCGGTGATGTGGATGCCCACGGTGCGCTGATTCGTGCGCAGGCCGCTTCGCTGGAGGCTGAGCATCAGGCGATCGTGCATGATGTGCTGGCCGCCGGGGACTTCTGGGGCGGCGCGGGTTCGGTGGCCTGCCAGGAGTTTGTGGCGCAGTTGGGTCGTAACTTCGCGGTGATCTATGAGCAGGCCAATGCTCATGGTCAGAAGGTGCAGACCGCCGGCAACAACATGGCCAACACCGACGCCTCTGTCGGTTCCAGCTGGGCCTGAGCGCCTCGCAGTCCGCAGCGCGGCAGCACACCCGATCAACGGGGTGTGCTGCCGCTGTTGTGTTTTAGGGGCCATCGATTTGTGGCCGAGGACAAGCTGTTTCGTCTCCGGCGTGGAACGCCGTCCAGCAAGTTGCCGGCGCTTCGGCGATCCGGATTGACCCCTGCCACCCACCTGGTGCACTATGGACCTTGCAAGCACCTCGTTAGGTGAGGCGTCTGCATGGATATAGGCCACTGACCCCGAACGTCGAAAGACGCCCCGGGTCAGGACAGCTCCTCCCGGATTAAGGGTTGAGCCCAAGTGGCTTCCGGAGCCTGCATGGTTTTCGCAGGTCAGGACACGCCGTGCAGTGCCGAAGCTCTGACGAGAGGGGTGCGGAGCTCGGCTGTCGCCGGGTGGACTTCACCTCGCTATGCATATGTGCAGGCACCCGCGCGTGCCCAGGCCGAGAGGAGGTGAGAGCGACATTGAGTCCGAGTGATAGTTCCTATCCGAGATCGATGTTCGTCTCCTTCGATCTCGGTACTGCTTTCACCATCTGATTCACACCGGCGCTGACTCGTCGACTGGCGTGACGTTCCCGAGCGGGACGCGCCAGGCTTCGGCATGCCCTGAAATCGCTTGACAGCTCGATCTTTTCATCGAGCAAGCGATCGACTTGGCATGCCCGGCTCCGGTATGTCGCCATGACCGGCCGCCCCGATCTTCCTTGCCGTCTGACGTACGGCCGCAACGCATATCGGTTATCGACCGTGCCCGCACATCCCACCAAATACCAGCCACTGATGGCGAAACCACCGATGAAAAAGGAGCAATGTCATGGACTTCGGAGCCTTTCCCCCGGAAATCAACTCGGCCCGCATCTACACCGGCCCCGGCTCGGGACCGCTGATGGCCGCCGCCGCGGCCTGGGACAAGTTGGCCGCCGAGCTCAGCTCGGCCGAGGCCGGCTACCAGGCAGTGATCAACGGGCTTGTCAGCGAAGGCTGGATGGGTCCGGCATCCAACGCGATGGCCGCCGCGGCCGCCCCCTACGTGGCGTGGATGGGCGCGACCGCTGCCCAGGCGGAACAGGCCGCCATGCAGGCGAAAGCGGCGGCCGCGGCGTTCGACGCGGCACACTCGATGACGGTGGCGCCGCCGCTGGTCGTCGCCAACCGGTCCCAGCTCGCCACGCTGGTGGCCACCAACGTCCTCGGCCAGAACGCCGGCGCGATTGCCGCGACCGAGGCGCACTACGGGCAGATGTGGGCCCAGGACTCCTCGGCGATGTACGGCTACGCGGCCGCGTCCGCATCGGCCACGAAGGTCACGCCGTTCACCCCGCCGCATGAGGTTGCCGACCCCGCGGCGCAGGGTGCGCAGCAGGGTGCGGTCGCCCAGGCGGCCGGTTCGGCGGCGGCTTCCAACGCGCAATCCACGCTGGCCCAGGCGATCTCGACGACGCCGAGCACGTTGGAGGGCCTTGCCGCGCCGGTGCAGCCGCCGACAACGGGCGGCGAGGTGATCGGCGTCGGTGACCTGAGCAACGCGATGACCAACTTGATGAGCAGCTCGTTCAGCCCGATGGGCATGGCCGGCATCACCCAGGCCGGAGCGGACATCGCCGTCATCCGCGGTGCCATGCTGGCCGCTGCCGACCCGCTGGGCCTGGGTGCGGTCGACCCGATGGACATGCTGCTGCCGGGTATGAGCCACATCTTCGGACCCGGTGGCTTGGGTGCCGGGCTGGGCGCGAACGGTATCGGCGCGGCGTCGGCGAGCATGGGCCAGGCGGGCTCGGTCGGTGCGCTGTCGGTCCCGCAGTCGTGGGCCGCGTCCGTCCCGACCACCGCGGCGCCCGGCAGCTCGGTCGCGGCCACCGGTTGGACGGTCGCTGCGCACGCACCGGAGGCTGGTGCCGCCGGTATGCCGGGTGTGCCGATGGCCGCCGCCGGGCAGGGCCGCGGATTCGCCGCTCCTCGGTACGGCTTCAAGCCCACGGTGATGGCTCGGCCGGTGGCAGCCGGCTAGCGATGTGACATCGTTGAGGTCATGCAGACGCTGAGCGTCGCCGAGTTCACACTGCGGCTGGCTGTCGGGCTGGGTTGCGGTGCACTGATCGGGCTGGAACGGCAGTGGCGCGCGAGGATGGCCGGGCTGCGTACCAATGCGTTGGTGGCCGCCGGCGCAACGCTGTTCGTGCTGTACTCGATCGCTGCGGATGACACCAGCTCCACCCGGGTCGCGTCCTACGTGGTGTCCGGGGTGGGATTCCTCGGCGGCGGGGTGATCCTGCGGGAGGGGTTCAACGTTCGTGGCCTGAACACCGCGGCCACGCTCTGGTGTTCGGCCGCGGTCGGAGTACTGGCGGCGGCCGGCAACCTGTCGTTCGCGCTGATCGGTACCGGCGCGATCGTCGGCACGCATCTGTTGCTGCGACCGTTGGGCCGGCTCATCGACCGCGACCAGCACGTCGAGGAGGACGAACCGCAATCGCCCTACGAGGTGCAGGTGATCTGTCGGCCCAAATCCGAGAAGTATCTGCGCGCCCAGATCGTGCAGCACACCGCCGGCAACGACCTGGTGCTGCGCGGAATCCACACCGGACGTTCCGGCGACGACAACATCGCGCTGACCGCCTCGATGTTGTCGGACAACCGGGCACCCGACCGGCTCGAGCGCCTGGTCGGTGAACTGTCTCTACAGCCCGGGGTCTACGCGGTGCACTGGCATTCCGAGGACCAGGCGCCGCTGTCACCGGACTGATCGCCGATCGCGTTCTGGCGGTGGTGGCAAGCGCGGCGGAGCCGGGCGCAGCGGGCCGCCGCGATGTCTAGGCTGATACCGGAGGTGAGCGAGGTGGAAGCGATCGCAGACATGTGGTCGGTGCTGCCCGCGCCGATGCGCGACCCGGTTTTATTCGCCGTGCCTTTTTTCCTGCTGCTGCTGACCCTGGAATGGTTCGCGGCCCGCAAACTCGAGGAGTCCGAATCGCAGCGGGCACCTGCCGGTGCCTATCGCCGCGACGATGCCTGGGCGAGCATCTCGATGGGCCTGGTCTCGGTGGCCACCACCGCCGGATGGAAGTTCGTCGCGCTGATCGGCTACGCCGCGATCTACACCTATGTGGCGCCATGGCACCTGTCGCCGGCGCGCTGGTACACCTGGGTGATCGCGCTCGTCGGCGTGGACCTGCTCTACTACTGTTATCACCGCATCGCCCACCGGGTCCGGCTGATCTGGGCGACCCACCAGGCTCACCACTCCAGCCGCTACTTCAACTTCGCCACCGCACTGCGCCAGAAGTGGAACAACAGCGGCGAGATCCTGATGTGGATTCCGTTGCCGCTGTTGGGTATTCCGCCCTGGATGGTGTTCGCAAGTTTTTCGGTGAGCTTGATCTACCAGTTCTGGGTGCACACCGAACGGATCGACAAGCTGCCGCGCCCCATCGAATTCGTATTCAACACGCCGTCGCATCACCGGGTGCACCACGGAATGGACCCGGAGTATCTGGATCGCAACTACGGGGGCATCCTGATCATCTGGGACCGGATGTTCGGCACCTTCACTCCCGAGCGGTTCCGCCCGCACTACGGGCTGACCAAACAGGTCGACACCTTCAACATCGTGACGCTGCAGTTCCACGAGTACCGGTCGATGATCGCCGATGTGCGCGCAGCCACCCGGTGGCGCGACCGGCTGGGCTACGTGTTCGGGCCGCCGGGGTGGCGGCCCCCAGTCGCGGGAACGGCCGGAACCGGAACCGCACTGACGTATTGATAAGCGCACCGGCGGGTGTTCGCATAGGCTGGCGGCGTCGCATCCGAGCGACGACGCCCGGCGGTATGAGCCGCGGCGTGCCGATTTAGAAGGGGACAACGTGGCACAGAGCTTGGGAGACACGCTCACTGCAGGGAAGAAGCTCGTCAAGGGCGAGTCGCTGACCTCCAAGAACGGGGCATACACCCTGACACTGCAGGACGACGGCAACTTGGTGTTGGCCGCGCGTGGCAAGGCTGTCTGGGCGTCGGGCACCAACGGCAACGACGTGGTGCGCGCCGAGGTGCAGTCCGACGGCAACTTCGTGCTGTACACGGCGGACAAGCCGATCTGGCACACCGACACCAAGGGCAAGAAGGACGTCAAGCTGGTCCTGCAGGACGACCGCAACCTGGTGCTGTACGCAGCCGACGGCGCGGCCTGGTCCACCAAGACCGAGACCGACGCCCCGCCGCCCGAGGAGGCCAAGGCCGAAGAGGCTGCGCCTGCCGAGCCAGCAGCGCGCACGTACACCGTGGTCTCGGGTGACACGCTGTTCGCCATCGCCGAGCGGTTCTACGGTGACGGCAACAAGTACCCGGAGATCGCCAAGGCCAGCGGTATCGCCAACCCCGACCTGATCCACCCCGGTCAGGAGTTGACGATCCCCTGATCGCCGCGCTGCGCAGGTGATCATGGTGGCTAGGTGCCGGGCCGAAACCGGCCCTCAACGACAGGAGTCGACGGTGCGCGGGCTGGTTGTGCGGGTGCTCGTGGTGATGGCGGCGATCGGCGGGATGGTGTCCGGCACCGGCGGGACGGCTCGAGCCGATCGGGTGCTGGTGTATCCGGGGATGGAGATCCACCAGGACACCCATATCTGCACGCTCGGTTATGTCGACCCGGTCCTGCGCGTCGCGTTCACCGCCGGCCATTGCCGCGGCAACGGTGCCGTCACCGACCGTGGCGGAAAGGTCATCGGCACCCTGGCGGCGTTCCGCGACAACACCCCCAACGGCGCGACCGTCAACAGCGACCATGTGATCGCCGACTACGAGGCGATCGTGCTGGCCGACGACGTCGACGTCAACGACATCCTGCCCGGCGGTGTGCAACTCCAGCCCGGCCCGGCCGACGGTGTGTCGCCCGGCGACCCGGTATGCCACTTCGGCATCATCACCGGTGAGACCTGCGGAACCGTCCACCGGGTCAACAACGGATGGTTCACCATGGGCGATGGAGTCCACAGTCAACAGGGCGACTCCGGTGGCCCGGTGTACATCATGCTCGGCCCCGGTACGGCCGGGATCGTCGGTCTGTTCAACAGCGTCTGGGGCGGCTACCCTGCGGCGGTGGCGTGGTCGACGATCTCCCAGCAGATCCGCGAAGATGTAGGCGTGCCGGCCCCGCTGCCATGACCCCGATGCCGCGCCCACCCATCCAGATCGCCTGGGTCACCAGCGATCTGGCGGCCACGGAATCGACCCTGACCGCGCTGCTGGGCGTGCGGAAGTGGCTCCGTATGCCGGGAGTGCACTTTGCTCCCGACACCTGCAGCTACCTGGGCGAGCCGGCGGACTTCGTCGCGGACATCGCCCTGAGCTACCTCGGTGACATGCAGTTGGAGCTGATCGCACCGGTGAACGGGCACAGTCTCTATCAGGATTTCCTCTCCGACCAAGGGCCGGGTCTGCACCACATCTGCATCGAGGCCGAGGACCCCGAGAACTTCGAAGCTATGCTGAGTGACGCCGTCGAGCAGGGCGCCCAGCTGGTCGCCCGGGGCGTGATGCCAGGGGGCATGAGTTTCGCCTACGTGTCGGCTGCCGACGCGGGTGTGCCTTACCTGGAGATCGCCTACATCCCGGCCGAGATCCGATCCGTCTTCGACTACATCAAACAGGAGCAGCGGCGCCAATGAGCACCCAGATACCGGAAACCATCAGCGCTGACGCAGTCTCGTCGTGGTCTGACGACGTCGATGTGGTGGTGATCGGTTTTGGTATCGGCGGCGGTTGCGCGGCGGTGAGCGCGGCGGCAGCCGGGGCCAAGGTGCTGGTGCTGGAGCGCGCCGCCGAGGCCGGCGGCACCACCGCGATGGCGGGTGGGCACTTCTACCTCGGCGGCGGCACCGCCGTTCAGGAGGCCACCGGGCATCCCGACTCGGCCGATGAGATGTACAAGTACCTCGTCGCAGTCTCCCGCGAACCCGAGCACGACAAGATCCGGGCCTACTGCGAGGGCAGCGTCGAGCATTTCAACTGGTTGGAAGACCTCGGATTTCAGTTCGAGCGCAGCTACTACCCGGAGAAGGCGGTGATCCAGCCCAACACCGAAGGGCTGATGTACACCGGCAACGAGAAGGTGTGGCCGTATCTGAATCAGGCCGTTCCGGCGCCGCGTGGGCACAAGGTCCCGGTGCCCGGCGACACCCAGGGAGCCAAGATCGTGATCGACCTGCTGCTCAAGCGGGCCGAGAGCCTCGGGGTGGAAATCCGCTACGAAACGGGCGCCACCGGTCTGGTCACCAATGACGCGGGTGCCGTCGTGGGCGTGACGTGGAAGCATTTCGCCGAAAGCGGTGCGATCAAAGCGAAGTCGGTGGTGATCGCGGCCGGCGGGTTCGTAATGAACCCGGAGATGGTCGCCGAGCACACGCCGAAGCTGGCGGAGAAGCCGTTCGTGCTCGGCAACACCTACGACGACGGCCTGGGCATCCGGATGGGGGTGTCGGTCGGTGGCGCTACCAAGCACATGGACCAGGTGTTCATCACCGCGCCGGTGTATCCGCCCTCGATCCTGCTCACCGGGATCATCGTCAACAAGGACGGCAAGCGCTTCGTCGCCGAGGATTCGTATCACTCACGCACGTCGGGCTATGTGATGGACCAGCCGGACAGCGCGGCGTTCCTGATCGTCGACGAGACCCATCTGCGTAAGCCGCAGGTGCCCTTGGTGCCGCTGATCGACGGCTGGGAGACCGTGCCGGAAATGGAAGCCGCACTGGGCATTCCGGAGGGAAACCTGGTGGCGACCCTGGACCGCTACAACACCTACGCGGCCCGCGGCGAGGACCCGGACTTTCACAAGCAACCGCCGTTCCTGGCCGCGCAGGACACCGGGCCGTGGGGCGCGTTCGACCTGTCGCTGGGCAAGGCGATGTACGCCGGTTTCACCATCGGGGGGTTGGCGACCTCGGTGGACGGCGAGGTGCTGCGCGAAGACGGCCAGCCGGTACCGGGCCTCTACGCCGCCGGTGCCTGTGCGGCCAACATCGCCCAGGACGGCAAGGGCTACGCCAGTGGCACTCAGCTGGGGGAGGGCTCGTTCTTCGGCCGTCGGGCCGGCGCCCACGCGGCGCGCCGCTAGCGCGAGCAGACATAGAGTCGCCCAGAAAGGCCTGCGGAGACACGATTCTGCGTCTGCTCGCCGCAGAAAACTAGGCCGGGGACAGTTCCCAGCGGCCCTGCCCGAGCAGCTCCAGCACATGCCGGTGGTGCTGGCGGACCGTGTGCCGGTGGCTGACGCTGACCAGGATGGTGTCGGGAAGCTCGGTGCGCAGCAGGCGGTACAGCGTCAGCTCCAGCCCCTCGTCGAGCGCGGACGTCGACTCGTCGAGGAACACCGCCTTGGGTCGGGTCAACAGAATTCGGGCGAACGCCACCCGCTGCTGCTCGCCGGGGGAGAGCACCTTGGCCCAGTCCTCGACGTTGTCGAGCTGGTCGATCAGGTGCGGAAGCATGACCTTGCCCAGCGCATCCACCAACGCGATGTCGGAGATCTCCTGCGGTGCCAGCGGATAGGCCACCACGGTCCGCAGATCACCCAGGGGGATGTAGGGCAGCTGCGAGATGAACATGGTCGCGTTGGCCGCTTCCGGGCGGCGCAGGGTGCCCGACGCGTACGGCCACAGCTGGGCCAGGCTGCGCAACAGGGTCGTCTTGCCGCTGCCCGACGGTCCGGCGATCATCAGCGCGTCGCCGATGCCCAGGTGTACGTCCAGCGCTTCGATCAGCGGGTCGCCCGCCGGACTGCGCACCTCGACGCCCTCGAGCGCCACCGTGCCGTCGGGACTGGGCTTCACCAGCAGCTCGGGCAGCTCGCGGGCCTCGCGGTTGGCCTCCACCAGCCCGTGCAGACGGATGATCGAGGCACGGTAACCGGCGAAGTTGTCGTAGGCGTTGCGGAAGAACGACAGGGAGTCGGAGATGTTGCCGAACGCGGAAGCGGTCTGCGCCACCCCGCCGAACATGATCTGGCCGTCGAACAGCCGCGGCGCCTGGATAACCCAGGGCAGCGGCACGATCGCCTGGCTCACCGACAGGTTCCAGCCCGCGAACCCGATGGTTCGGTTCACGAACTTCAGATAGTTGTCGACGATGGCCGAGAACCGCGCCCGCAGCTGAACCCGCTCGGCGAGCTCGCCCCGGTAGAACGCCACCGATTCGGCGGCGTCGCGCACCCGCACCAGCGCGTAGCGGAATGCGGCGTTGGTGAGCTCGTTGCGGAAACTCAGCCGGATCAGGGGCCGGCCGATCCAGAACGCCACGATGGTCGCGATCGCGACGTAGACCAGGACGATCAGGAACATGGCCCGGGGAATGTCGACTCCCAACACCGTCAGGGTGCCCGAGAGGTTCCACAGGATGGCGGTGAACGACACCACCGTCACCATGGACTGCACGGCGCCGAACAGCAGGGTGCCGCCGGTGCCGTTGGCCGGCGCATTCGGATTGGCGCCGTTGCCCGCGGTGAAGATGTCGATGTCCTGCTGAATACGCTGGTCGGGGTTGTCGATCGCGCCTTCGATGGCCTCACCCACGGCCGGGTCGAGCGGCGTCTTGACGAAGTGGGCGCGATAGTAGGCCCGCCCGTCCAGCCAGTCCCCGGTGAGCCGTTCGGTGAGCCAGATACGCCAGTTCACCATGAAGTGCTGGGTCAGGTAGATGTCGAGCATCACCCGCGCGACGTGCAGCACTGCCATCAGGCTGAAGATGCCGATCGACATCCAGAACCCATGCACGCCAGACTGTTTGATGGCGTCGTCGCCGCCGGCGGCACCCTGGAACGCGGTCTGCAGCGACGAGTACATGTCGTTGCCCTGGAAGCTGAACAGCACGTTGAGCCGGACCGCGGTGATCACCGACAGCAGCAGCACGCCCAGCATCAGCCAGACCCGGACGCTGTCGCGTCCGGTGAAGTAGGCGCCGCTGATCTCCCAGAACTGGCGTCCCCAGCGCGTGCTCACCCGCAGCAGCGCCCCCACGGCCAGCACGCTGACGGCGCTGATCGTCCAGGCCACCGCGATCCACAGCAGCGAATCGGGCAGCGCATGGGCCCAGTCGATGGACGGCTGGAACAGCTTCGAGTCCACGGCTACGTCTCCTTGCCGTCCCTACCGCGCGAACGGCGTCGCGGCCGGTATCCGAGTTCGAGAAAATCCCGTGCGAACCTACCGCAGGGGCGTGGCATCGCGCCGGATATGCGCCGCCGCGGCAACCCGGCAGGCGCGGTGCCCCCGGCTGATCAGGCGGCGGCCACCGCGTACCGTTGTGCTGTGGCTAACACCTCGAAAACTGCCTCCGGGACCACGCGTGCAAAATCCGGCCGGTTGAGCGGAAAATTCTGGAAACTGCTGGGCGCCAGCACCGAGAAGAACCAGAGTCGCTCGATGGCCGAGGTCGCGGCCGCCGCGGATTACGCGAAGAAGGCCGCCGGCCTCGACGACGAGCAGCTGCGCAAGGCCGCGCAACTGCTCAACCTCAAGGATCTGGCCGACGCCGCGGACATCCCGCAGTTTCTGGCGATCGCCCGGGAGGCCGCCGAACGCAGTATCGGCGAGCGTCCGTTCGACGTTCAGCTGCAGGGCGCGCTGCGGATGCTGGCCGGCGATGTGGTCGAGATGGCCACCGGTGAAGGCAAGACGCTCTCCGGTGCGATCGCCGCCGCCGGATACGCGATCGGCGGGCGCCACGTGCACGTCGTCACGATCAACGACTACCTGGCCCGCCGTGACGCCGAATGGATGGGGCCGCTGCTGACCGCGCTGGGAGTCACCGTCGGCTGGATCACCGCCGACTCCACCTCCGCCGAACGCCGGGCCGCCTACCGCTGCGATGTCACCTACGCGTCGGTCAACGAGATCGGCTTCGACGTGCTGCGTGACCAGCTGGTCACCGACGTCGAGGATCTGGTCTCGCCCAACCCCGACGTGGCGCTGATCGACGAGGCGGACTCGGTGCTCGTCGACGAGGCGCTGGTGCCGCTGGTGCTGGCCGGCACCACCCACCGCGAGACGCCGCGGATGGAGATCGTGGAGCTGATCGGGCGGCTCACCCCCGGCGTGGACTACGACTCCGACGAAGACCGGCGCAACATCCACCTCACCGAGGTCGGGGCACGCAAGGTCGAGAAGGCGCTCGGCGGTATCGACCTGTACTCCGAGGAACACGTGGTGTCCACGCTGACCGAGGTCAACGTCGCCCTGCACGCCCACGTGCTGCTGCAGCGCGACGTGCACTACATCGTCCGCGACGGCAAGGTGCAGCTGATCAACGCCTCCCGCGGCCGGATCGCCGCCCTGCAACGCTGGCCGGACGGCCTGCAGGCCGCGGTGGAGGCCAAAGAGGGCATCGAGACCACCGAGACCGGCGAGGTGCTCGACACCATCACGGTGCAGGCCCTGGTCAACCGGTACCCGACCGTGTGCGGCATGACCGGCACGGCGCTGGCCGCCGGCGAACAGCTGCGGCAGTTCTACCAGCTGGGCGTGTCGCCGATCGCGCCGAACATGCCGAACATCCGGGAGGACGAGGCAGACCGCGTCTACATCACCGCGGCGGCCAAGAACGACGCGATCGTCGAGCACATCGTCGAGGTACACGCCACCGGCCAGCCGGTGCTGGTCGGAACCCACGACGTCGCCGAGTCCGAGGAACTGCACGAGCGCCTGCGCAAGCGCGGGGTCCCGGCGGTGGTGCTCAATGCCAAGAACGACGCCGAAGAGGCCACCGTGATCGCCGAGGCCGGCAAGCTCGGTGTGGTCACCGTCTCCACCCAGATGGCCGGGCGCGGCACCGACATCCGGCTCGGCGGATCGGACGAGACCGACCACGACCAGATCGTCGAACTGGGCGGGCTGCACGTGATCGGAACCGGACGGCAACACACCCAACGCCTCGACAACCAGCTGCGGGGCCGCGCCGGCCGTCAGGGCGACCCGGGGTCCTCGGTGTTCTTCTCCAGCTGGGAGGACGAGGTCGCCGCGACCAACCTGGAAGCCAACAAGCTGCCCACCGAGACCGATGAGGACGGCCGGATCCTCAGCCCCAAGGCCTCCGGGATGCTCGACCACGCGCAGCGCATCGCCGAGGGCAAGCTGCTCGACATCCACGCCAATACCTGGCGGTACAACCAGCTGATCGCCCAGCAGCGCGCCATCATCGTGGAGCGGCGCAACGCGCTGCTGTCCACCCCGGCGGCCCGCGAGGAGCTCGCCGAGTTGACCCCGCAGCGCTACGCCGAGCTGAAGAAGCAGCTGGGGGAGGACGCCGACGCCAAGCTGGAGAAGATCTGCCGGCTGATCATGCTCTACCACCTGGACCGTGGCTGGGCCGATCACCTGGCGTATCTGGCCGACATCCGGGAGAGCATCCACCTGCGCGCGCTGGGCCGGCAGAACCCGCTCGACGAGTTCCACCGGATGGCCCTGGACGCCTTCGCGTCGCTGGCCGCCGACGCCATCGAAGCGGCCCAGCAGACCTTGGAGACCTCGGATTCCATCGAATCCGAGCCCGGTATCGACCTGTCGAAGCTGGCACGGCCCACCTCGACGTGGACCTACATGGTCCGGGACAACCCGCTGAGCGACGACAGCATGGACGCGCTGAGCCTGCCCGGGATCTTCCGCTAGGGGGTCGGTATGCCTGCCGGGTCCGGCACCGATCGAACCCAAGACCGGGTGCTCACGGTGCCCAACGTCATCAGCCTGGCCCGTCTGGGCCTGATCGGTGTCTTCCTCTATCTGATGCTGGTCGCGCGGGCCGACGGGCCGGCGGTGGCGACGCTGATGCTCAGTGGCGCTTCGGACTGGGTCGACGGCAAGCTGGCCCGGCTGCTGGATCAGTCCTCGGCGCTGGGAGCCCTGCTCGACCCGGCGATCGACCGGCTCTACATGGTGGCGATACCGATCGTCTTCGGTGTGCGCGGCATGGTGCCCTGGTGGATCATCGGCACCCTGCTGGCCCGCGACGTGCTGCTGGCCGCGGTGTTGCCGGTGCTGCGCAGCCGGGGACTGATCGCGCTGCCGGTGATCTACATCGGCAAAGCCGGCACCTTCGCGCTGATGTCGGCGTTTCCGCTGATCCTGCTGGGGCAGTGGGACGCGCTGTGGAGCCGGGTGGTGCTGTCGGTGGGATGGGCCTTCCTGATCTGGGGTCTGGGCATGTACCTGTGGGCATTCGTGCTGTATCTGATCCAAGTCAGGCTGGTGGTCCGCACGATGCCGAAGGTCCCCGGTGGCTGACCCGTTCTTCGCGCTGAGCGGTTATGACTCCCAGGGCGGCCGGGGCGCCCACGAGGCCGGCGCGCCGCAGACATTCGCGGTGCCCTCACTGCTGCGCTCGCTGCTCTCAGAACATCTGGACCCCGGCTATGCCGCCGCGGCCGCCGAGCGCGAACGCCGGGAAGGGGATGAGCCCGCGGAGACCGCGCGGACCGCGAGCTGGCTGTGGGAGGCGCTGGCGGCGCTGCTGGTGGCGACGGTGTTCGCCGTAGCGGTCGCCCAGGCCCGGTCCGTGGCGCCCGGGGTGCGCGACGCCCAGCAGGTGCTGGCCGCCAACGTGCGGTCGGCCGAAGCCGTCACCGGCCGGCTCGCCGACAAACGTGACACCTACGCGAATCGCGTCGACGAGCTGCGCCGGCACCGACTGGCCGACGACGCCGAAGGGCAGCGGGTGCTGGCCGGCCTCGACGCGCTCAGTCTGGAGGCCGCCAGCACCCGGGTGACCGGGCCGGGTCTGACCGTCACCGTGACCGATCCCGGGGTGGGGCGAAACCTCTCCGATGCCTCCAAACAACGGGTGTCGGGCAGCCAACAGATCATCTTGGACCGCGACCTGCAGCTCGTCGTCAACTCGCTGTGGGCCAGCGGCGCCGAGGCGATCGCGGTCGGCGACGTCCGCATCGGTCCCAACGTGACGATCCGGCAGGCCGGCGGCGCCATCCTGGTCGACAACAAGCCGATCAGCAGTCCCTACACGCTGCAGGCCATCGGCCCGCCCCGCGAGTTGCGCGACGCCTTCGACCGCACCCCGGGCCTGTACCGGCTGCGGCTGCTGGAGATGTCCTACGGAGTGGTGGTGCGCGTCGACGGCCGGACGGCCGACCTGACGCTACCCGCGGGATCGGTCCGAGATGTCCGGTTTGCCAAACAGATAGGGGAGTCGTGACGCAAGCTTGCGCTGCGGGCCATGACGCCGTCGGTGTCGGTCCGGTTCAGCAGACTGGAGTGGGTTCTCGATGATCGGTATCGCCGCACTGATCGCCGGCATCGTGCTGGGACTGGTTTTTCATCCCAGCGTGCCGGAGGTGGTCCAGCCCTACTTGCCGATCGCCGTGGTGGCGGCATTGGATGCCGTGTTCGGCGGCCTGCGCGCCTACCTGGAGCGGATCTTCGACGCCAAGGTGTTCGTGGTGTCGTTCGTGTTCAACGTCCTGGTCGCGGCGTTGATCGTCTACGTCGGCGACCAGTTGGGGGTCGGCACCCAATTGTCGACCGCGATCATCGTGGTGCTGGGCATCCGCATCTTCGGCAACGCCGCGGCGCTGCGGCGACGGCTTTTCGGGGCCTGACGGGCATGAGTAGCACCGATCCGGCGCACGGCCGGCACGAGCGGCCAGAGTCGCCCGAGCCGAACGGTGCTCCGCGGCAGCGCGGCCGCTCCGGGTTGTTGTTCAGCGTGCTCGCGACGCTGCTGTGCCTGCTGCTGGGGGTGGCGATCGTCACTCAGGTCCGCCAGACCGACTCCGGAGACGCGCTCGAGACGGCACGGCCCGCCGATCTGCTGGTGCTGTTGGACTCGTTGCGCCAGCGCGAAGCCGCACTCAACACCGAGGTCGCCGAACTGCAGCAGACCCTCAACGCGCTGCAGGAGTCCGGCAGCTCCGATCAGGCCGCCATCGACAACGCCCAGGCCCGGCTGGCCGCCCTGGCGATCATGATCGGCACCGTCGGTGCGGTCGGGCCCGGCGTCGTGATCACCGTCGACGATCCGGCCCGGGGCGTCGCGTCCGAGACGATGCTCGACGTGATCAACGAGCTGCGGGCGGCCGGTGCGGAGGCGATGGAGGTCCGCGACGCCATGAAGGCGGTGCGGATCGGGGTGGACTCGTGGGTTGCCGGCATGCCCGGGGCCCTGGAGTTCGACGGGACGGCTCTGACGCCACCGTATTCCGTTCTGGCGATTGGCGATCCCCCGACCCTGGCCGCCGCGATGAACATTCCCGGCGGGGCGGTCGACAGCGTCAAGCGGCTCGGCGGCGCCATGGGAGTCCAGCAGGCCGACCACGTGGAGGTGACCGTGTTGCGGCAACCGAAACCACGCCAATACGCTCAGCCAGTCAAGTGAGCCCGACAGCGCAAGGAGCACAATCACCGTGAGCTCGGAAAATTTGGTCCCATCCGACCTGCACTACACCGCCGAGCACGAATGGGTTCGGCGCACCGGCTCCGACACCGTCCGGGTGGGTATCACCGATTTCGCGCAGGCGGCACTGGGTGACGTGGTCTTCGTGCAACTGCCCGGCGAGGGCACCCAGGTCACCGCGGGTGAGGCCTTCGGTGAGGTGGAGTCGACCAAATCCGTCTCGGATCTCTACGCGCCGATCACGGCCTCGGTGATCGCGGTGAACGCCGATCTGGAGGCCAACCCGCAGCTGGTGAACTCCGATCCGTACGGGGCCGGCTGGTTGCTGGAACTTCAGGTGGCGAACGCGGATTCGGCGGCCTTGGACCAGAGTCTGTCGGGGTTGCTGACCGCCGAGGCCTACCGCGCGACGCTGGCCGAATGACGATTGCTAGCCTGCCTGCCGGGACGAGCGGGCATCCGCCCGACACGATCCCGCCGTGCGGGGGACATGACGGACCGCTGCGCGGTACGGTCGACTCAACGATTCAGGGTTCGGCGCAAGAGATGTCCGGCGGACGCGACCAGGTAGCACCACAGCGGCCAGTGAGGAGTAGCGGGTGACGGAGAAGGACCCGGCAATGGGGCAAGACCAGGCAGGCGACGAGGTCACCGTGGAAACCACATCGGTTTTCCGTGCTGACTTCCTCAACGAACTCGACGCCCCCGCGCAGGCGGGCGGTGAGAGCCTGACCTCGGGCGTGGAAGGGCTGCCCGTGGGATCGGCGTTGCTGGTCGTCAAGCGCGGTCCCAACGCCGGATCGCGTTTCCTGCTTGACCAGCCGGTCACCGCAGCCGGCCGGCACCCCGACAGCGACATCTTCCTCGATGACGTCACGGTCAGCCGCCGTCATGCCGAGTTCCGGCTGGAGGGCAACGAGTTTCAGGTCGTCGACGTCGGCAGCCTCAACGGCACCTACGTCAACCGGGAGCCGGTCGACTCGGCGGTTCTGGTCAACGGCGACGAGGTCCAGGTCGGCAAGTTCCGCCTGGTGTTCCTGACCGGCCCGAAGACCGGTGAGACTGAGGCCGGGCCGGGGAGCTAGTGAGCGCGCCTGACAGCCCTGAACTGGCTGGGATGTCGATCGGAGCGGTGCTGGATCTGCTCCGACCGGATTTTCCTGATGTCACGGTCTCCAAGATTCGCTTCCTGGAGACCGAGGGGCTGGTCATGCCGCAGCGCGCGGCGTCGGGCTACCGGCGATTCAGCGCTTACGACTGCGCCCGGCTGCGTTATGTGCTGACCGCGCAACGTGACCACTACCTGCCGCTGAAGGTGATCAAGGCGCGCCTGGACGCCGAACCGGACGGCGCGCTGCCGTTGGCCGAGTCGCCTTACTCGGTGCCGCGGCTGGTGCCGGACGCCGGTGAGCCCGGCCATAACGGGACGGCGCTGCCGGCGCCGCCCAGGCAGGTCCGGCTGAGTCGGGAGGATCTGCTGGAGCGCTCGGGTGCCGATGACATCCTGCTGACGGCACTGGTGAGATCGGGTGTGATCACGCCCGGCCCCGGGGGTCTTTTCGACGAGCACGCCGTCGTCATCGTGCAATGCGCGCGCGGGCTGGCCGAATACGGCGTCGAGCCGCGGCACCTGCGGGCGTTCCGCTCCGCGGCCGACCGGCAGTCCGACTTGATCGCCCAGATCGCCGGGCCGCTGGTCAAGGGGGGCAAAGAGGGCGCGCGTGACCGCGCCGACGACCTGGCGCGCGAGGTTGCGGCGCTGGCGATCGCGCTGCACACCGCGCTGCTCAAGTCCGCGGTACACGACGTCCTGCACCGCTGAGGACTAGACTCGCCTCGGCGGCTTGTTGTGTGACACGCGGTTGTCCGGCCGGGGGTTCGCAGCGAGTCATACTGGGACACAGGGACTTGGGACAACAGGGACTTGGGACACAGGCGAATGCGGAGGGCTGACTGGAGATGGGTGAAGTACGCGTAGTCGGCATTCGCGTCGAGCAGCCGCAGAACCAGCCGGTGCTGCTGCTGCGTGAAGCCAACGGTGATCGATATCTGCCGATCTGGATCGGGCAGGCCGAAGCCGCCGCCATCGCCCTGGAGCAGCAGGGCGTGGAGCCGGCCCGGCCCCTGACCCACGACTTGATCCGCGACCTGATCGGTGCGCTCGGGCACACCCTCAAAGAGGTTCGAATCGTCGACCTGCAGGAAGGCACGTTCTACGCCGACCTGATCTTCGACCGCGACATCACGGTGTCGGCGCGGCCGTCGGACTCGGTGGCCATCGCGCTGCGGGTGGGGGTGCCGATCTACGTCGAGGAGGCGGTGCTGGCCGAGGCGGGCCTGCTCATCCCCGACGAGAGCGACGACGAGACCGATGGCGCGGTGCGTGAGGACGAGGTCGAGAAGTTCAAGGAGTTCCTCGATAGCGTGTCGCCCGACGATTTCAAAGCAACCTGACTCGGCGCGGCGGCCTCAGCCCCGTCACAGATACGTCTCATCTCTCTGCGGCGAGGACGACACGCCCACGCGAAAGCATGGTGTGCAAAACCCGGCCCCCATACTTGAACCACGGCGGGAACAACTGCACGGCAGCTCGTCGGACGGCGTATGCTCACGACCAACTCGGGCAAGAGCAAACGCGGCCACCGGCCAGCCAGTGGCAACGAGCGCGATCGGCGAGAGGAAGCATCGTGGGCGACCAACCGGGGCAGGAACAACTGGACTTCACGGGGCAGTCCGACGTGGGTGAGCGTGAGGCCGCAGTGACCGCCTCAAGCGCCGGCGAACCCGTGCAGGCCGGATTGTTCCCCGATGACTCGGTCCCCGACGAACTCGTCGGCTACCGCGGGCCCAGCGCCTGTCAGATCGCCGGCATCACCTACCGCCAGCTGGACTACTGGGCGCGCACGTCGCTGGTGGTGCCCTCGATCCGGGGCGCGGCCGGCTCCGGAAGCCAGCGCCTGTACTCGTTCAAAGACATTCTGGTGCTCAAGATCGTCAAGCGACTGCTCGACACCGGCATCTCCTTGCACAACATCCGGGTCGCCGTCGACCACCTGCGTGAGCGCGGGGTCCGGGATCTGGCCAACATCACCCTGTTCTCCGACGGCACCACCGTCTACGAATGCACCTCGGCCGAGGAGGTCGTGGACCTGCTGCAGGGCGGCCAGGGCGTGTTCGGCATCGCGGTGTCGGGCGCGATGCGGGAGTTGACCGGCGTGATCGCCGACTTCCCCGGTGAGCGCGCCGACGGCGGCGAGTCGATCGCCGCGCCCGAGGACGAACTGGCCAGTCGCCGCAAGTTCCGCGACCGCAAGACCGGCTAGGGTTCAAGCTCCTTACCGTAGATCGAACCCCGTTGGGGTGCAACGCTTTTATCCGACTGCGCGTTCCGCCATCGGCGTGAGGACTTCCTGGGCGAAGAGTCGCAGCGCCGCATCGTCACGGAAATCCGGATCGGTGGACGGCATCGAGATGTAGGTGAGGAACAGCCGGGCGAACACGTCGGCCACCCAGCGCACCGACCGGCTGGGACTG
This sequence comes from Mycolicibacter longobardus, assembly GCF_002102265.1. Classification (GTDB taxonomy): domain Bacteria; phylum Actinomycetota; class Actinomycetes; order Mycobacteriales; family Mycobacteriaceae; genus Mycobacterium; species Mycobacterium longobardum. Next base: position 90,731 of record NZ_LQPG01000026.1, read on the forward strand.
CCGGGGGCATCGCCGTGGATGTAGTTGGCGATGAACGCCGATCCCATCGCGAGTAGGTCCTTGGAATCGGCGGCCGGCAGCGGCCCGAACTGCCCGGCCCGGCTCAACATCGGATGTTCGCGGGCGAAGGTGATGGCGGCCACGAAGGCCTCTGCCACGCCGTGGTGTGGGTCGGGTGTGTTCTCGATGGCGTCGGCGACGGTGGCGAGAAAGCGCTGGGTCTCCCGACGGATCAGCGCCTGGATCAGATCTTCACGCCGGGGATAGCGGCGGTAGGCGGTCATTCGCGACACCCCCGCGCGCCGCACCACGTCTTCGATGGTGATGCGCCGCAGTCCCACTGTCGCGGCTTCTTGGACGGCGGCATCGAGAATGCGCTGCGCGGTCGGGTCGGTGGCGTGTTCGGCGGGCGACCCGGCTGATCCGGTGAAGGCCTGGCCGATGACACTGACGAACTGCGGGTCGATCATGGTTTGGCCGCCGTCGTGAAACCGACACCGTCGGCGCGCTCCCGCGCCAACCGGGCATAGGGGGGAAGTCCGTAGGCCCACCGGATCCGGCGGGCGTCGAACTGCAGCGCCGGGCCGACGAGCCGCCGGGCCAGGCTGGAAGGGCGGTCGAATCCGGTGAGTTCACGCGCCCATCGCGGGGCGTAGCTCATGCCGGCGTACATCGCGAATCGGTGCAGTGCACGGTCGACGGGGGCGGGTAGGTCGGGATAGAAGGGTGCGGTGAGTAGGAACTCGATGAACTCGCGGGTCTGAGCGTTGACGCTGAGTTGCGGGCGCATTCGGCGCACGTAGTCGTCGAGTTCCGCCATGTTCGACGGCACCCACTCGGCGCCGGCCATGCGACCGATCACCGCCTGCTCGGCGAGGTATTGATCACGTTCGTGCGGCGTCAACCGCCGATTCGTGCGCTCGAACACCCGCATGATCATCCACGGGATGCAGGTGTGCACCCAGGCGAGCAGTTCGGGGTCCAGCGCCCGGTATGCCACGCCGTCGGGCCGGGTGCCTGTCACGTGCGAATGGATCGACTTGACCTGTTCGATCAGGTGGGTCGCGGCTTCGGTATTGCCGAAGGTGGTGGTCAGCACATAACCGAGGGTGGTGCGGGCGCGCCGGAACGGGTCCTGACGGTACGTCGAGAGATCCTGCACGCCGGCGATCACCGACGGATGCAGGATCTCCAGCACGATGGCCGGCAACCCGGCCTGCGCCACCGCGGCCAGATCCGCGTTCACCTCCCAGGACACGCTGCCCGGCCCGATCAGGCCTGGATCTCCCGGCTGACCGCCGTAAACGTCGGGATCGTCATGACTTCCGGCGATGTTCTGGAACTCGTCGACGATGCGCTGTCGCAGCGTGCCCATCTCAACCCCTGTTGGTATGAATGTGACATTTCTAGTCTTAGATATACCAGAATGGCGAGGCCGTCCCCAGTGCATTTGCGCCGGATCCCGACGGCCGGCGCCCGGCGGGTAGCATTGGGTCCGCATCAGCCCCGCGCGGGAGAGTTCCGTGGCAGCCAGCCGCGGACGCCGAAGGAGCAATACCTCTCCGTCAACCTCTCAGGCACCCGGACCGCGCGGGCATCGATGCCTCTGGAAAGCGGTGATGCCCGTTCGGGTTCACCCGCCCATGGGGAAAGGCGCCCGGATCGACCGGTGCCGAATCTCTCAGGCGCCCGGGTCGGGCAGACGACAGAGGGGGAGGACACCAGTTCGTCTCGCAGTCGTCCAGCGCCGAGGAGTCCCCGTGTCCGCCCCCTTTGAGCACACCGAGTTCAGCTTTGTCGACCGGCATATCGGACCGGACAGCGCCGCGATCACCGCGATGCTCGCCACCATCGGTGTCGGATCGCTGGACGAACTGGCCGCCAGGGCGGTGCCCACCGGGATCCTCGACGCGTTGAGCGCCGACGGCGTCGCGCCCGGGCTGGAGGCACTGCCGGCCGCCGCCACCGAGACCGAGACGCTGGCCGAGCTTCGGGAATTGGCCGACGCCAGCACCGTCGCGGTGTCGATGATCGGCCAGGGCTACTACGACACGCTCACCCCACCGGTGCTGCTGCGCAACATCATGCAGAACCCGGCCTGGTACACGGCCTACACGCCGTACCAGCCGGAGATCAGTCAGGGCCGGCTGGAGGCGCTGCTGAACTTCCAGACCATGATCGCGGATCTGACCGGGTGCGAGATCGCCAACGCCTCGATGCTCGACGAGGGCACCGCCGCCGCCGAGGCGATGACGTTGATGCACCGTGCGACTCGGGGCAACTCCCATCGGCTGTTGGTGGACACCGACCTGTTCGCCCAGACCGCGGCGGTGCTGGCGACCCGGGCCGAGCCGCTGGGCATCGAGATCGTCACCGCCGACCTGCGCGAAACGCTTCCGGCGGGTGACTTCTTCGGGGTGATCACGCAGTTGCCCGGGGCCTCGGGCCGGGTCACCGACTGGTCGGGGTTGATCGAGGCCGCGCACGAGCGGGGTGCCCTGGTCGCGGTCGGTGCCGATCTGCTGGCATGCACGCTGATCACCCCGCCGGGCGAGATCGGCGCCGACGTGGCCTTCGGCAGCGCCCAGCGGTTCGGGGTGCCGATGGGCTTCGGCGGCCCGCACGCCGGTTACCTGGCGGTGCACTCCCGCCATGCCCGCCAGCTGCCGGGCCGGCTGGTCGGGGTGTCGGTCGACGCCGACGGTTCGCCGGCCTTCCGGTTGGCTCTGCAGACCCGCGAGCAGCACATCCGCCGGGACAAGGCGACGTCGAACATCTGCACCGCGCAGGTGCTGCTGGCGGTGATGGCCGCGATGTATGCCAGCTACCACGGCGCCGAAGGCCTGACCGCGATCGCGCGGCGAGTGCACGGTCAGGCGGAGAAGATCGCCGCCGCCCTCGGCGAGGCCCTGGTGCATGACAAGTACTTCGACACCGTGCTGGCCCGGGTGCCCGGGCGCGCCGACGAGATCGTCGCGGCCGCTCGGACCGCCGGGATCAACCTGTGGCGCGTCGATGCCGATCATGTCTCGGTGGCCTGCGACGAGGCCACCACCGACGCGCACGTGGCCGCGGTGCTGGAGGCCTTCGGGGTCGGTCCCGCCGAGCCCGTGTGCGCCGGCATCGCCACTCGCACCTCGGAATTCCTGACCCACCAGGCATTTCGCCGCTACCGGACCGAGACCGAGATGATGCGCTACCTGCGCACCCTGTCGGACAAGGACATCGCGCTGGACCGCAGTATGATTCCGCTCGGCTCCTGCACCATGAAGCTCAACGCCGCGGCGGAGATGGAGTCGATCACCTGGCCGGAGTTCGGGCGTCAGCACCCGTTCGCGCCGGCCGGTGACGCCGCCGGGTTGCGTCGGCTGATCGCCCAGTTGGAGACCTGGCTGGTGGCGATCACCGGCTACGACGCGGTGTCGCTGCAACCCAACGCCGGCTCGCAGGGCGAGTACGCCGGCCTGCTGGCGATTCACGCCTATCACGCCAGCCGTGGCGAGTCGCACCGCGACATCTGCCTGATCCCGTCCAGCGCGCACGGCACCAACGCCGCGTCGGCGGCGCTGGCCGGGATGCGGGTGGTTGTCATCGACTGCCGCGACGATCCCGGTCATGCTGGCGATGTCGACCTCGACGATCTGCGCGCCAAGGTCGACGAGCACGCGGCGAACCTGTCTGCGCTGATGATCACCTACCCGTCCACCCACGGGGTCTACGAGCACGACATCGCCGAGATCTGCGCGGCCGTGCACGACGCCGGCGGACAGGTGTACGTGGATGGGGCCAACCTGAACGCGCTGGTAGGGCTGGCCCGGCCCGGAAAATTCGGTGGCGACGTCAGTCACCTGAATTTGCACAAGACCTTCTGCATTCCGCACGGCGGGGGCGGCCCGGGTGTCGGTCCGGTGGCGGTGCGCGCGCACCTGGCGGAGTTCCTGCCCGGACACCCGCTGGCCCCGGAGTTGCCGGGCGGGCACCCGGTGTCGGCGGCCCCCTACGGGTCGGCGTCCATCCTGCCGATCACCTGGGCCTATATCCGGATGATGGGCGCCGACGGCCTGCGCGCGGCGTCACTGACGGCGATCGCGTCGGCGAACTACATCGCCCGCCGCCTGCACGAGCACTACCCGGTGCTCTACACCGGTGAGAACGGCATGGTCGCCCACGAATGCATCCTGGACCTGCGGCCGATCACCAAGGACACCGGTGTGACGGTCGATGATGTCGCAAAACGGTTGGCCGACTATGGTTTCCACGCACCGACCATGAGTTTCCCGGTTGCCGGAACCCTGATGGTGGAGCCCACCGAAAGTGAGAGTCTGGCCGAGATCGATGCGTTCTGCGAGGCGATGATCGCCATCCGTGGCGAGATCGACCGGGTGGGCGCGGGCGAGTGGACCGTCGAGGACAACCCGCTGCGCGGAGCCCCGCACACCGCGGCATGCCTGATGGTCGACAAGTGGGAGCATCCCTACACCCGCGAGCAGGCCGCTTACCCGTTGGGGCTCGGCTTCCGGCCGAAGGTGTGGCCCCCGGTGCGCCGGATCGACGGGGCGTTCGGCGACCGGAACCTGGTCTGTTCGTGCCCCCCGGTGGACGCCTTCGCCTGAGCGCAAGCTAAAAAGAGTCTAGGATCGCCTTACTTAATTCATGGTTGAGGCTAGTACCTAGGAGGACTCGTGCAGAAGTCCGTTTCTCGCTCCTGCGCCACAGCCGGCATCGCCCTGGTCGGTGCCGGGATCGTCGCGGTCGCACCGGTCACGGTGTCGCCAATGGCCTCCGCGGTCTCGCCTGCCGTGGCGCTGACCGCCTTCTACGACGACATGGATCTCGGCGGCGTGATCGACCAGGTCCGTCTCGGCACTTTGACCCTCGGGGGATTGCTGAGCGGTCTGGGGCTCAGCGACGAAGGCATGGGGGACCTGCTGAAGCTGGCCACCAACGTCGGCACTCTGGGCGAATTGCTGGACTTTTTGGGCATGGGTGACTTGGGGTTGAGCCCCTACAGCCTGACTGCCCTCCTGGGGCTGGACACCGACCTCTATCTCGACTTCTACCAGAACCTCGACCTGGACCTCGAGCTCGACAACTTCAGGCTCGTCGACGTGCTGAGCGGGTTCGGCATCAGCCCCGAGATCCCGCTCGGTCTGGGCCAGTTGCTCGTCGGTCTCAGCGACGGCAGCCTGGCCGACGCACAACTTGGCAGCCTGCTGTCGGACGTCGGCCTGTTGCCGGCAGTCCTCGGTTTGCTCACCTCGACGGGAGACCCGCTGTTGACCAGCCTCGTCAGCGGTCTGCTGGGCGCCGATGACCTGGAAGCCTTCCTCAACAACGTCACCTTCGGCGATCTGTTGGGCGGCTTGAGCATCGGCGAGCCAGTCAGTTCGCTGCTGGCCAATCTGGGTGGTGCCGTCCTGTCCGTCGGCAACCTGACCGTCGGCGGCATTCTGGTAGATCTCGGCGTCGCCGATTCCACAGCCGGCCTGACGTTGAACGATCTGTCGGGTGGGCTGGGCGGTGTACTGATCGGGGGTCCGCTCGGACTGGAGATCACCGGGTTGTTGAACGGTCTGGACCTGGGTGGACTGGTCGGCTTTCTGGGGCTCGATGACCTGTCGCTCAACCTGGGCGGCCTTGTCGGGGACTGGGTGAACCCGTACCTGGCGGACCTCCTCGAGGGACTCGCTCAGGTCCTAGTTCAGGGCTGAGTAGGGCACAGACCTCAGTTCATCAGCGAGTTCAGTGCGCCGGCCAGTTCGGGGGAGCTCGCCCCGCGCAGGTTCTGGTAGGTGCCCCCGGAAAGTTGGGCCACCGATTGCCAGGTCGCCCGGTCCGGGTCGGCCCCGAAGTCGATGACGTTGACGGCGACCGGGCGTTCGGGGTCGGTGTTCTGCCGGATGAACTCCTGCAGCCCGGGTCCGTCCAAAGTGCGGTCGGTATGCGGGCCGGCGGTGATGACCAGGATCGAATTATTCTGGCCAGCACTGTAATTGGCCAACGCCTGGGTGTAGATCAGCCGCAGCGTGGTGAAGGAGACGGCGCCGCCGGATGTCGAACTCAGCTCGTTGAGCTCGCTGGTCAGGGACGCCGCCCGGGTTCCGCCGTTGACCTGTTCGTCCAGCGGTCCGCCGGTAACCACGTTGCGGCCCTCCACGCCGTCGAATGTCCACAGGCCCACCGAGGAATTCGCCGGCAGCGCCTTGATCCGCTGGTCCAGTGCGGCGATCACATGGGCCAACCGGCTCTTGCCGCCCTCGTCGGTGGTCATGGACAGGTCGAGCATGAGCGTGACCGCCGCACTACCCGGAAGGGTGGTCAGTGCATTGGCCAGGGTGGCTCGCGTCGCATCGTCGCCCACCGACAAGGTGTCCGACATCGCCGGGAACTTGGTGACGTCGCTGCTGGGCGCCGCGACGCCTTCGACACGGAAGCCGGCCTTGGCCAACTCGGCCAGCTGGTCCGGCTTCCGGGCGAACCGGGCGAACTCGCTGGCCGCACTGACCTGCTCCTGTGACAACCACGAGCCGGCGAGCAACACGGTGGGGTAGTCGGCGACCGGCACCGGCCCCGGGGGCAGCCAGAAGCCCAACGCGCTGGCCGGATCTGACAGCGATTGACCGCGGGTGAACAGCTGCTGTTCGGTGGTCACCACCGCATGCACCGGCGCGGCGGCCAGATCCCCTTGGCGGAGCAGTACGTTCATCGCCTCGGCAAGTGAACTGTCGGCGAGCTGAGGCTGGGCGCCGGCCAGCCGGTGCACCGCCCCGATCCCGTCGGTGGCGGGTGCGCCCTTGGGGGCGGCGCCGGCCGCTACCGCCTCGCCGGCGAGGAAGGCGGCGTCGCCGTTGCCGCCGATCGGCAGTGCCAGCCGCAGCGGGCCCCAGCCGGCCAGTCCGATCCGGCCCAGTGCGTCGGGTTCGGTCTGCAGGTCCGGCAGACTCGCCCAACTCTGTTTCTGCAACGCGGTTTTGAGCTCGGGTCGGATCGCCAGCAGCACCGGCGAGGTGACCAGGGAGCGGCTGTCGCTGACGGTTTCCGCGCCGGCGGATGCTTGCAGCCGCGCCGCGGAGACCGAACTGCCCGGAACCCACAGCGCCGGGCGCTGGCCCAGCTGCGCCGGCCAGTCGCCGATGAAGCCACTGACGACGGCATCGGAATCCACCGGCTTGACCTGCACTGACACGCAGCGATCACCCACCGGCTTGGCGGTCTTGTTGAACCGGTCGGCGAAGCCCTGCATGTGGTCGGCGATCGATGGATCGGCGACCACGGCAACCGTCAGATCACCGTCGGCGCAGTTGCCGGCGGCGTCGGCAGAGCGATGCGACAACGAGTTGCCGAAGAAGCGCCACAGGATCACCGCGCCCACCAGGACGACCACCGTCACCAGCGCGGCGATCACGCCGACGCTGACACCGCGCGGACCCCCCGAGTCGTTGCGGTGCCGGCGCCACAGCTCCAGGTCGCGGTGGCCGCCGCGCGGCTCCTCCCGATCAGTCGGCGGCAGCTCATCAGCCCGACCGCCCACCGCCGCGAAAGGACCTGTTCGGTAACGTGATTCGTCCTCCGGGCCGCCGCGGCGCATGTACTGAGCCGGGTCGGCCTCGTCAAACCCGGGGTCATAGCCCCCGTCATAGCCCGCGTCGTATTCGGGCTCATATTCCGAGTCGCCCGCAAAGGTGTCGTCGTAGAAGGCGTCCTGGTAGTCGTCTACGTACTCGTCGTCGTCCGGGTCGCCGAAACCGAAGGGATCGGGAACACCCGGGTCGTCGCGGCCGAAGTCCGGCCCCTCGCGGTCGAACGCGTCGTCGCCGAAATCGTCGGAGCCGGGGAAACTGTGCTTACCCACGGTGGGTGCGTCCTCTCCGCCTGGTCAGCTGTCCGGCCACGGTTATTTCCACTCAGGTCTGCGCAGGGTCAGACACCGGCCCGGGCTTTGAACTCACGCCGCCGCCGATGCAGGATCGGCTCGGTGTAGCCGTTGGGCTGTGTAGTTCCGGACAGAATCAGTTCGCGCGCGGCCGCGAACGCGATGTTGTCATCGAAATCCGGTGCCATCGGGCGGTAATTCGGGTCACCCGCATTCTGCCGGTCCACCGCGGGAGCCATCCGCTCCAGGCTGGACTGCACATCATCGGCGGTGATCACCCCGTGCCGCAACCAGTTCGCCAGCAGCTGCGACGAAATCCGCAGCGTGGCACGGTCTTCCATCAGAGCCACATCGTGGATGTCGGGCACCTTCGAGCATCCCACGCCCTGATCGATCCAGCGCACCACGTAGCCGAGGATCGACTGGCAGTTGTTGTCGACCTCCTCGCGGATCTCGTCGGGCGCCCACGCCAGGCCCTCCGAGAGCGGGATGGTCAACAGCTGATCGATGGTGGCGCGGCGCTTTCCGGCCAGCTCCTGCTGCACCTCGAACACATCCACCTGGTGGTAGTGCATCGCGTGCAGGGTGGCGGCCGTCGGCGACGGCACCCAGGCGGTGCTCGCACCGGCGCGCGGGTGGCCGATCTTCTGGGCGACCATGTCGGCCATCAGGTCGGTCATCGCCCACATGCCCTTGCCGATCTGGGCGTGACCGGGCAGCCCGGTGGCCAGACCGGCGTCGACGTTGTTGTCCTCGTAGGCCAGGATCCACGGCTGCGACTTCATGGTCGCCTTGCGCACCATCGGCCCGGCCTCCATGGAGGTGTGGATCTCGTCGCCGGTGCGGTCCAGGAAGCCGGTGTTGATGAACACCACCCGATCCGCGGCGGCCTTGATACAGGCCCGCAGGTTGACCGTGGTGCGCCGCTCCTCGTCCATGATCCCGATCTTGAGGGTGGCCTGCGGCAGGCCCAGCACGTCCTCGACCCGGCTGAACAGCTCGGCGGTGAAGGCCACCTCGTCGGGGCCGTGCATCTTCGGCTTGACGATGTAGATCGACCCGGTGCGGCTGTTGACCAGCGGCCCGTTGCCGTCGGAGGCGCTCAGGCCGTGCATGGCGATCAGACCGGTGAACAGCGCGTCCTGAATGCCTTCGAACACCTCTGTGCTTTCGCCGCCGTCGGCGCCGATGACGATGGCGTCGTTGGTCATCAGGTGGCCCACGTTGCGGACGAACATCAGGCTGCGGCCCGGCAGGGTCAAGGTGCCGCCGTCCCGGGAGGTGAACTCACGGTCGGTGGCCAGGGTGCGGGTGAAGGTCTTGCCACCCTTGCTGACCTCCTCGGCCAGATCGCCGCGGTTGAGGCCCAGCCAGTTGCGGTAACCCAGCACCTTGTCCTCGGCGTCGACCGCGGCCACCGAGTCCTCGAAGTCCATGATCGTGGTGACCGCCGATTCGAGCACCACGTCTTTGATGCCGGCGGCGTCGGTCGCCCCGATCGGTGATTCCGGGTCGATCAGGATCTCGATGTGCAGCCCGTGGTGGGACAGCAGCACCGACGACGGAGACTCCGTGGAGCCGAGATAGCCGACGAACTGATCAGGATCGGCCAGGCCGACCGAGAAGTCGTCGCCGAGAGTCGCCAGCAGTTGGCCGTCATCGATCTTCAGGCCGGTGATGTCGGACCACCCGCCGGACGCCAGCGGGGTCGCGCCGTCCAGGAACTTGCGGGCATAGGCGATCACCTTGTCGCCGCGAACCGGGTTGTAGCCGGTTCCCTTCTCCGCGCCGTCGTCCTCGCTGATCACGTCGGTGCCGTACAGCGCGTCATAGAGCGAACCCCAGCGGGCGTTGGCGGCGTTGAGGGCGAACCGGGCGTTGAGCACCGGCACCACCAGCTGGGGGCCGGCCTGCACGGCGATCTCGTCGTCGACGCCGGCGGTGGTGACGGTGAAGTCCTCCGGCTCGGGCAGCAGGTAGCCGATCTCGGTGAGGAAAGCCCGGTAGGCCTCGGTGTCCAGCGGCTCGATCACCCGGTGGCGGTGCCACTTGTCGATCTGCGCCTGCAACTCGTCACGACGGGCCAGCAGCTCCTGGTTCTTGGGCGTCAGGTCGGCGACGACCTTGTCCACGCCGGCCCAGAAGCTGTCCGGGTCCAAGCCGGTGCCCGGCAGCGCCTCGTCGGTGATGAAGTCGTACAGCGTGCGAGCCACCCGCAATTCGCCCACCGACACGCGGTCCGTCATGATTTCCTCCCTCATAGCCAATCCACCACCTTACCGGCCGACAGCGCGGCTCTCTGCATCCTTGACCGCGGCCAACCGGTCACACCGACTGAGCAGGGCGGCCCGCAGCGGTGCGGCGCGCTGGGCGATTGTGCCTTGGTGCCGGACGTATTCGGCACGGCCGGCCGGGTTTTCGATCGGTATGGGCGCATAGCCATAGCCGCTCAGGTCGTACGGGCTGGCCCGCATGTCGAGCTCGCGCGCGTCGGCGGCCAACTGCAGGCAGTCCAGCAGCAGCTCGGAATCGATCAGTGGTCCCAGCTTGTAACACCACTTGTACAAGTCCATGTTCGCGTGCAGGCAACCCGGTTGCTCCCAATCGGTTTGGGTGGCCCGACGGGGTGCGCCGGCGTTACGCGGCGCCGCCGCGGCGGTGAAGAAACGGAACGCGTCGAAGTGCGTGCAGCGCAACGGTGTTGACTCGACCACCCCGTCCACCTCGGCCGCGGAGAGCCGCAGCGGAACGTGGCCGTGCCGGACCGCGTCGCTGCGATACACCATCGCCCACTCGTGCAGACCGAAGCAGTTCAGCTGTGCCGGCCGCGCAGCGGTGGCGCGCAACAGACTTGCGATGAACGTCACGGTGTCGGCCCGCTCACGCGCGAAGCCCGCGTCCACGCGCACCGTCCCGTCGGCCACGGTGTACCCGCGGCGCCCGCGATAGTCGCGCAGCGCGGCCGCGCCGGTGAGGGCCACCCAGAAGCCGGGATTCCAGCTGCGCAGCTGCCGTGGCCGCAGGCTGTAGTAGCTGAACAGGAACTTCGGCACCGGGTCGCCGGCGGAGATCCGGCGTAACCGGGGCGCCAGGAAGCCCTCCAGGCGCAGCCGGTACGCCTGGGCCCTGGCCTGCCACTGCGCGGCGTCCAGCTCGGATTCGACCAGGTCAGACACGATGCGTTCCGTCGCGGACGGTGCCGACGACGTCCTGGACCATGTCCTCGAGGGTCACCATCGCCACCGCCGTGCCGTCGGCGGCGACCGCCAGGGCCAGATGACTGTTACTGCGCCGCATCCGCGACAACGCGTCGGCCAGCGGCAGCGAAGCGGGAACCCGGGGCAGCGGCCGGACGGCGGCGATATCCACAACAGCCTCAGCTGCCTCAGCAGCCCCTTCGCTGAGCGCCAGCACGTCCTTGATATGCAGGTAGCCGACGTATTCGCCCTGGTCGACGACCGGGAACCGCGAGTAACCGGTCTGGGCGAAGGCCTTCTCGACGGCGGCCAGGGTAGGCCCGCGGCCGGGGGCCGCCGCCGGCACGGCACGGATGTCGCCGACCGGCAGCGCAACGTCAGCGACCACCCTCGTGCGGATCTGCAGCGCGCGGGTCAACCGGGTGTACTCCTCCAGATCCAGCAGGCCCGCCGAGACCGATTCGGCGATCATCTCGCTCAATTCGACGGTGGACACCGTGATCTCCAGCTCGTCCTTGGGCTCGACCCGCACGGCGCGCAGTGTGACGTTGGCGCACCAGTTGTAGAAGACGATGAACGGCCGAGCAGCCGCCATGTAGACCAGATACGGCGGGATCAGCAGCATCGCCGCCGTCTCGGGGCCTGCCAGGGCGATGTTCTTGGGCACCATCTCGCCCAACAGCACATGCAGCGTCACCACGATCGTCAACGCGACAATGAACGCCACGGTGTGCAACAGCGCGTCGGGGATTCCCACCAGCCGGAACGCAGGCTCGAGGAGATCGGCGACGGCCGGTTCACCGATGCGGCCGAGCAGAATCGAGCACACCGTAACGCCCAACTGCGCCCCGGCCAGCATTCGTGACAGCTGCTCGCCGGCCCGGATCACCGTGACCGCGCTTTGCCTGCCCTGTTCGGCCAGCGCCTCGAGCCGGTCGCGTCGCGCTGATATCAGCGAAAACTCGGCGGCGACGAAGAAGGCGTTCGCCGCGAGCAGCAGCACGGTCAACGCGACGTTGAACAGATCAGCCATCGGCGTGCCCCAGCCGGGTGAGCACCAGCAGGTCGATACGCCGGCCGTCCATCCGGACCACCCGCGCCAGCCAGCGGGGCGCGTGCCCGGACAGCTCGTCGGGGTTGAATGCGGTCAGCTCGACGGTCTCGCCGGCCGCCGGAATGTGGCCCAGTTCCTGGAGCACCAGCCCGCCGATGGTCTCGTAGGAACCCTCCGGCGCGCGGTAGCCGGTGGCCGCAGCCACCTCGTCGATGCGCAGCAGGCCCGACACCTGCCAGCCACCGCCGGACGCGACCACGTCCGGGGTGGCGTCGTCGTGTTCGTCGCGGACATCGCCCACGATCTCCTCGATGAGGTCCTCCACGGTGACCATGCCCGCGGTGCCGCCGTACTCGTCGACGACCATGGCCGCCTGCTGTCCGTTGGCCCGGATCTGTTCCATCACCGCGTCGCCGTCCAGGGTGGACGGCACCACCGCGACGGGTTGGGCCACAGCCGTCACCGGGGTGGCGGCCCGATCGGCGACAGCCACCGCGAACACCCGTTTGACGTGGACGATGCCGACCGTGGCGTCCAGGTCACCGTCGACGACCGGGAACCGGGAGAAACCGGTGTCGATAGCTGCCGCGACGAGGTCGGCAACGGTATCGCCGGCCTGCAGGCTCACGATCTTGGATCGCGGCGTCATCAGCTCCGCGGCGGTCAGCGCGCCGAACCGCAGCGACCCCCCCACCAGGGCCGCGGTGGTCGGGTCGAGGGCGCCGCTGCGCGCGGAATTGCGCACCAGCGACGCCAGCTCCCTCGCCGAGCGAGCCGACGCCAGGCGCTCGGCGGGCTCGATGCCGAGCCGCTGCAGGATCCGGTTCGCCGTCCCGTTGGTCACCTTGATCGCGATCGCGAACAGCCGCGAGAACAGCAGTTGCGGCCCGGCTACCGCCCGGGCGATCGGCAGCGGGCGCGCCACCGCCAGGTTCTTGGGCACCAACTCGCCGAAGACCATCGACACTGAGGTGGCGATCACCAGGGCCAGCAACAACGCCACCCCGGCGGCGGTCCGATCGGACAGGCCCAGCGCCTCCAGCGGGGGGCGCAGCCACCGGGCCAGCACCGGTTCGGCCAGATAACCCGTGGCCAGCGTGGTGATCGAGATACCCAGCTGGGCGCCGGACAGCTGGAATGACAGAGTGCGATGAGCCTCTTGGATGTAGGCATCACGACGGCCGCCGCGACGGGCGTTGGCCTCCACGGCGCTGCGTTCCAGGGTGGTCAGCGAGAACTCGGCGGCGACGAATACCGCGGTGCCCAGGGTGAGGACCGCGAATGCCAACAGGCTGCCCACAGTGACTATCAGGCTCATCGGATGCTCATCGCGGTGTGGAGCTCACCACCCGAACGGCAGTGGATGGCCCTCGGCGAAACCGGCGGCCGACTGCACCCCGAGCACCACCCGCTCATGCAACTGAGCCAGGTCGGTCGCACCGACGTAGGTGCAGGTGCTGCGGAGACCGGAGGTGATGTGGTCCAGCAGGTCCTCGACGCCGCCGCGGTCCGGGTCCAGATCCATCCGCGAGGTTGAAATCCCTTCCTCGAACAGCGCCTTGCGAGCCCGGTCGAACGCGCTGTCGGCGGCAGTGCGGGCGGCAACGGCGCGTTTGGAGGCCATGCCGTAGCTCTCCTTGTACGGCCTGCCCTCCCGGTCGAACATCAGGTCGCCGGGGGACTCGTAGGTGCCGGCGAACCAGGAGCCGATCATCACGTTCGACGCTCCCGCGGCCAGCGCCAGGGCGACGTCGCGGGGATGGCGCACCCCGCCGTCGGCCCACACGTGGGCGCCCAGCTCGCGTGCCGCGGCCGCGCAGTCCAGCACGGCGGAGAACTGAGGCCGACCCACCCCGGTCATCATCCGGGTGGTGCACATGGCACCGGGCCCGACGCCGACCTTGACGATGTCCGCCCCCGCGGCGATCAGGTCCCGGGTGCCCTCCGCCGACACGACGTTGCCGGCCACCAGGGGGACGCCCGGGCCCAGGGCCGCCACCGCGCTGATCGCCTGCAACGCCTTCTCCTGGTGCCCGTGCGCGGTGTCGATCACCAGCACGTCCACCCCGGCGTCCAGCAGGGCGGTGGCCCGGACCGTGACGTCGCCGGTGATGCCGACCGCTGCGGCGATGCGCAACCGGCCGGACGCATCGGTGGCGGGGGTGTAGATCCCGGCCCGGATCGCACCGGTGCGGGTCAGCACACCGGCCAGGGTGCCGTCGGGGTTGGTCAGCACGGCGATGGGGACCGGCGCGTGCTCCAGCAGGTCGAAGACCTTGCGCGCCTCGGTACCGACCGGCGCGGTGACAAGGTCCGACAGTGCGACGTCGCGGACCCGGGTGAAGCGGTCCACACCCTCGCAGCAGGCCCTGGTCACCAGGCCGGTGGGCCGGCCGTCGACGGCCACCACCGCCGCGCCGTGCGCGCGTTTGGTGATCAGGGCCATCGCGGCGGACACCGAATCGTCGGGGGAGAGCAGGACCGGGGTGTCGGCGACCAGGTCGCGGCTCTTCACGAATGCCACGGTTTGGCGGACGGCCTCGATCGGCAGGTCCTGGGGCAGCACCACGATGCCGCCGCGCCGGGCCACGGTCTCGGCCATCCGCCGGCCGGCAACCGCGGTCATGTTGGCGACGACCACCGGGATGGTGGTGCCCGAGCCGTCGACGGTGGCCAGGTCGACGTCGAGGCGCGAATCGACGGCCGACCGGTTGGGGACGATGAAGACATCGTCGTAGGTCAGGTCGTAGGCGTGGTGGTCGTACCCGCTCACGAACTTCATCGGGCGACCACCACCGGATTGTCGGGTTCCGACGAGCCCATCTGTTCCCCTCCACACGTCGCGGGCCGCGGTCCGCCCACCACCGGGCGGTACGGTTTCGGCCCGGTCAGCAACGGTACCGCCAGCGCGACGGTGCAGACCACTTGGCGGGCGCTCCGGCGGTGCAGCGTCGCGGTGCACAATGGCCTCGATGACCATGACGACATTGCCGAGCAGCGTGCGCGACTGGCGGGACGGTGGCCGGTGGGTGTCGACCGCCGCGGGCCGGGTGTTTGTGCGATCAGGTGCGGGGGAAGGGCCTACTGTGCTGCTGCTGCACGGTTTTCCGACCTGCTCCTACGATTTCCGGTCGGTCATCGCCCGGCTTGCCGGCCGGTCCTGGCTGACGATGGACTTCCTCGGGTTCGGCCTGTCGGACAAACCGCGTCCGCATCACTACAGCCTTTTGGAGCAGGCTGATCTGGTGCAGCAGGTCGTGTCGAGCATCACCGGTCCGGTGGTGCTGGCCGCGCACGACATGGGCACCTCGGTGGCCACCGAACTTCTGGCCCGCGACCTGGACGGCACGCTGGGCTTCGACCTGCAACGAGCGGTGCTCTCCAACGGCAGTGTGATCTTGGAGCGGGCCAGCCTGCGGCCGATCCAGAAGGTGCTGCGCGGCCCGTTCGGCGGAGTCGCCGCGCGGTTGACCAACCGGCGCAGTTTCGTTCGCGGGTTCGGCCGGCTGTTCAGCGCCGATCATCCGCTGGCTTCCGACGAGGCCGCCGCACAATGGGCCCTGCTGACCCACAACGGGGGCCATCGGATCGCGCACCTGCTCTCGGCCTACCTGCACGAACGGGTCCGGTATGCGCAGCGCTGGCACGGCGCAGTTCGCGAGTGGCCCAAGCCGCTGGGCTTCGTGTGGGGACTCGGCGACCCGGTCGCCACCACCAATGTGCTGGACGGTCTGCGGGAGCTGCGCCCGGGCGCCGACGTCGTCGAACTTCCCGGGCTGGGCCACTACCCGCAGATCGAAGACCCGCAGGCCTACACCGATGCCGTGCTGCGCCTGCTGGCCTAGGCCGGTACTTCGCTGCGGTCGGCACTCCACAGCGTGTGGAACTTGCCCGGCATATCCACCCGCCCGTAGCTGTGCGCGCCGAAGTAGTCACGCTGAGCCTGGGTCAGGGCGGCCGGCAGTCGCTCGGTCCGGAGGCCGTCGTAGTAGGCCAGGGCCGAGGAGAAACCGGGCGCCGGGATACCCAGACTGACCGCCGTGGTCACCACCCGCCGCCACGAGTCGATGGCAGCCTCGACCGCGCTGCGGAAATACGGCGCGGCCAGCAGGCTCACCAGGTCGGCGTCGGTGTCGAAGGCCTCTTTGATGCGGTTGAGGAACTTCGCGCGAATGATGCAGCCGCCGCGCCAGATGGTCGCCAGATCTCCCGGGGTGACATTCCAGCCGTGTTCGGCACTGCCGGCCTGAATCTGGTTGAAACCCTGCGCATAAGCGACGATCTTGGACGCGTACAGCGCCTGGCGGACGTCCTCGGTGAACCGGGCCGCATCGGCGGGGAGCTCCCCGAGCGATCCGGAGGCCAGGCCCGCCGCGGCGCGGCGCTGGGGGACCGAGCCCGACAGCGCCCGAGCGAACACCGCCTCGGCGATGCCGGTCACCGGAACGCCCAGGTCCAGCGCGGATTTCACCGTCCAGCGGCCGGTGCCCTTCTGCTCGGCTTCGTCGACGATGATGTCGACCAGCGGCTTGCCGGTCTTGGCGTCCACCTGACGCAGTACCTCGGCGGTGATCTCGACCAGGTAGCTGTCCAGTTCCCCGGCGTTCCACTCGGTGAACACCTCGGCGATCTGCGGCGCCGACAATCCCAGCCCGTCGCGCAGCAACTGGTACGCCTCGCCGATCAGCTGCATATCGGAGTACTCGATGCCGTTGTGCACCATCTTGACGAAGTGGCCCGCCCCATCCGGCCCGATGTGGGTGCAGCACGGCACCCCGTCGACGTGCGCGGAGATCTCCTCCAGCAGCGGGCCCAGCGATTCGTAGGACTCCTTGGGGCCGCCGGGCATGATCGAGGGCCCGTTGAGCGCGCCCTCCTCGCCGCCGGAGATACCGGCCCCGACGAAGTGCAGGCCGCGAGCGGCCATCGCCTTCTCCCGGCGGATGGTGTCGGTGTAGAGCGCGTTGCCGCCGTCGATGATGATGTCGCCGGGCTCCATCGCGTCGGCGAGTTCGTTGATGACGGCGTCGGTCGGGTCGCCGGCCTTGACCATGATCAGCACCCGGCGCGGCTTTTCCAGGGCGGCAAGGAATTCCGGGATCGACTCGCTGCGCACGAAGTTCCCCTCGGAACCGTAGGCGTCCAGCAGCGCGTCTGTTTTGGCGACCGACCGGTTGTGCAGGGCGACGGTGTAGCCATGGCTGGCGAAGTTGCGCGCGATGTTGGACCCCATGACGGCCAGACCGGTCACTCCGATCTGGGCGGTGCCGACAACCTTCGACGCGCTCATATATTCGCCTTTCGGTGGTAGAGGATCCCGATCCGAGGTACGCCGGGCGGCGTGGGTTACCTCGCGATCAGTCGGTGCAGTTCGGTCAGCCACGGTACCGCCAGCGCGACCGTGGGCACCGTCAGCACCCCGGCGGCGGCCGTATAGGCAGCGGCCGCCACGGCGCGGCTGTTGCCCCGGCCCGAAAGTCGCTGCACCCGCAGCACCGTGTTGGGGCCGCCGGCCGCCAGCGCGCCGGCGGGGACGGCGGCCGAAGCGCAGGTCACCAGGGCGCGGGCCAGGGGAGGAGCGCCGGCAACCCGGACGGCGGCGTCGTCGGCGAGCAGTTCGACCAACAACCGGACCGCGTCCAGGGCGCTGGCACTACGCACAAACCGCGGAAACGCGGTGTGCACCGCCGTGAAGGCTTCCAACACCAGGTCATGCCGGGCGCGCAGATGGGCCTGCTCATGACACAGCAGGGCGGCCAGCTCGGTGTCGCTGAGCGCGTGCAGCGTCCCGGAGCTGAGCACCACCCGGCTACGCATCCCGGGCAGACAGTAGGCCAGCGGCTGCATCACCTGCAGGATCCGCAGGCCGCTGGTGCGCACCGCCGGAGCGCCGTCGGTGACGCCGACCAGATCGACCAGCATGCGGTGCCGGGCCCGGCGCTGCCGGGTGCCGATCGCGAGCCGCAACACGGTCAACGTCAGGCGCAGCCCGACCATCAGCGTCAACGCGAAGACCGCGGTGTAGAAGGTCCACAGCGGCCAGCCCAGACGTTCGATGGACCCGAAGATCGTGGATGTGGGCCGGCCATCCGGGCCCGGCATCAGCAGGCGGGTCGCGGTGGCCAGACCTGCGCTGAACGCAGATAGAACCGCGGCGATCGCAACGGCCTGCCAGAGCACCATCGCGGCCCGCGGAGCGCGTAGCGGCCAGTCCGCGCGCGCCAGCAGGGCGGGTACCGGCCCTACGAGCAGCAGCGCGACGATGGTGAAGGCCAGCGCGGACACGCTGCCAGTCTCCCTCAGGACGCGGGTCGGCCGCCAGCCGGGAGGCCGATGCGATGTTTGGCTTCCAGCTCATCGAGGGCGCGCCGCAGTGCCGCGGCCTCGTCGACGCCGACACGCTCGACGAAATGCACCAGCGCGGCACGGCGGTCTCCGGAGTCGGCGGCCTGGTCGAGTGCCTCCACCATCAGCCCGGCGACCAGCTCATCGCGCCCTCGGACCGGTGTGTAACGGTGTGCGCGGTCATCGCGGATCTGCGACACCAGATTCTTCTTGGCCAGTCGCTGCAGGACGGTCATCACGGTGGTGTAGGCCAGGTCGCGCTGAACGGACAGCGCTTCATGGACCTCGCGCACCGTCTGGGACTCCGGCGTGGACCACAGATGATCCATCACCGCTCGTTCCAAGTCCCCTAAGTGGGTCTGTTTCGCCATGTCGTTATCAACTCCCCGGGCAACGGACCAAGCCTACCCTTATTTACTACCGGCTGTCGTATGGGAAAGCTGTGGGTCTGCTCGGCGCAGCAGGTGTGAACGTCGCCGCGATGTGGGGATCGTGTACAACCATGGCATGGCTGTCACCGGCTTCCCGCCCCAGTTCGCCGCACCCTTCGACAGCGAGATTGGCCTGGTCTACACCGATATCGGCCCCGACGGTGCGCGCGCCGAACTGGAGCTGCAGCCCAAGCTGTGCCAGCCGGCGGGGATCGTGCACGGCGGCGTCTACTGCTCCATCATCGAAAGCGTCGCCAGTGTCTCAGGTCACAGCTGGCTGACTGCGCAAGGCGGTGATCCGGACGGTTCTGTCGTCGGCGTCAACAACAACACCGACTTTCTGCGGGCAGTCTCGTCCGGAACCGTCTACGCCGAGGCCACTCCGATCCATCGTGGCCGTCGCCAGCAGCTGTGGCTGGTGACGATCACCGATTCCGACGAGCGGGTGGTCGCGCGGGGCCAGGTCCGGTTGCAGAACCTGCCCGGTTAGCTGACCGCGCGGTCGACACCGCGCTGTGCCTCGGCCGCCAGCATTTCGAGCTGTTCGAGCCGGGTGCGGGCAAAGGCCTGCTGCTCGGTGATCGCCAACTGACCCCTGCCGGTGCTCAAGAACGTGAGGTTCCACGACAGCAGCGTGCTCACCTTGTTCTTGAACCCGACCAGGTAGATCAGGTGCAGTACCAGCCAGGCCAGCCAGGCGATGAACCCGCTGAACTCCAACGGCCCGATTTTGCTGACCGCGGAGAACCTGGACACGGTGGCCATCGAGCCCTTGTCCAGGTATTGGAACGGTTCCCGGTCGGCCGGGTTCGCGCCGCCGAGCTCGGCTTTGATGGTGTTCGAGACGTGCTTGGCGCCCTGAATGGCGCCCTGCGCCATGCCGGGGACGCCGTCGACCGCGGCCATGTCGCCGATGACGAAGACGTCCGGGTGACCCGGCACCGACAGGTCCGGCAGTACCTTGACCCGTCCGGCACGGTCGAGTTCGACCGAGGACTGCTCGGCAAGGTCACGGCCCAGCGGGCTGGCCGCGACGCCGGCGGACCACACCTTGCACTGGGATTCGATTCTCCGGATGGTTCCGTCGGCATCCTTGACGCTCAGCCCGTTGCGGTCGACATCGGTCACCATGGCGCCGAGCTGGATCTCGACGCCCATCTTCTGCAGGCGCTCGGCGGCTCGGCGGCCCAGCTTCTCGCCCATCGGGGGCAGCACGGCGGGGGCGGCATCGAGCAGGATCACCCGCGCCTGGGTGGTGTCGATGTGACGGAAGGCCCCCTTGAGGGTGTGGTGGGCCAGTTCGGCGATCTGGCCGGCCATCTCGACGCCGGTCGGTCCGGCGCCCACGACGGTGAACGTCAGCAGCTTCGCCCGCCGTTCGGGGTCGCTGGACCGCTCGGCCTGCTCGAAGGCGCTCAGGATGCGGCCGCGCAACTCCAGGGCGTCGTCGATGGTCTTCATGCCGGGCGCGAACTCGGCGAAGTGGTCGTTGCCGAAGTAGGACTGTCCGGCGCCGGCGGCGATGATCAGGCTGTCGAACGGGGTGTCGTAGGTGTGGCCGAGCACCTCGGAGGTGACGAACTTCTCGGCAAGGTTGATGCGGGTGACGTCGCCGAGCAGCACCTGGGCGTTGCGCTGCCTGCGCAGCACCACGCGGGTGCACGGGGCGATCTCGCCCTCGGAGAGGATCCCTGTCGCCACCTGGTACAGCAACGGCTGGAACAGGTGGTGGGTGGTGCGGGCGATCAACTTGATGTCGACGTCCGCCCGCTTGAGCTTCTTTGCTGCGGTCAGGCCACCGAATCCCGATCCGATGATGACGACCTGGTGGCGTCTGTTCAGCGGCGCAGTGACTTCAGGCTGGGCATTCATGGGAATCCGGTTGCTCCTCGACGGCGACTGCGTTCACCAATACGCTAGTCGACCTAATTCGCGGTCACGGCATCCGCCGGTTGTGGGATTAGCCACTTCCGGTCCGCTGCCGTCGCAGTCAGGCGAAACAGGCCAGCGCCCCGTGGCCGACGTGCAGCGTCTGGCCGGTGATGTGCCGGGACGCCGGCGAGGTCAAAAACACCGCCAGGCGGGCGATCTCGTCGGCCCCGGTGGGCGGGACGCTGGTCAGCCCGTCATAGCCCGGACGGGCGCCGTCTCCAGCGGCGACCACGTTGACGGTGATCCCGCGGGTGCCGAATACGGTGGCCTGCCCGGCGGTCCAATCCGACAGGGCGGCCTTGACCGCTGCGTCGGCGCTGCCGCCGCGGGGGTTCTCCGGCACCACCGAGATGATCGAGCCGCCGGAGCGCAGGTGGTCGCCGACGGTCGCAACCGTCAGCACCGCCGACAGCACGGTGGCGTCGAGCGCGCTGCGCCACGCGTTGGCCTGGTCGGCCAGGGAGTACCCGCGCGGGTCGCCGCCGTGCCAGCGTGGCGCCGGGACGTTGACGATGGTGTCGAGGTGGTGCGGGAACAGGCTGCGGGCCTGCTGCAGGCTGTTGGGATCGGTGTTGTCGCAGACGACGGCTTCGGCGTCGAGTTCCTTGGCGGCGACCTCGAGTTCGGGGCCGCGCATACCCGCGAGCGTCACCTTGTGGCCAGCCTCGCTGAAACCCTCGGCAACGGCGCGACCCAAATCGGTGTCACCACCGGTGACCAGCACATCCATCGGTAGGACCTCCTCTGTTCGCAGCTATGTTACTGGACAGTAGCGGCTTTGTGGGTTAGGGGCGCAACTCGGCACGGACACGATCTGGCCACGGTCGGGGGGCCAGGCACTTCGCCGTGCTTGCGATCGCCGCTGGGTTGATGGCGGGCGACCCGCGCGCCCGGCTTCGCCGTGCTTGCGATCGCCGCTGGGTTGTATGGCGGCGACCCGCGCGCCCGGCTGCGCCGTTCTTGCGATCGCCGCTAGGGTGCGATGCATGGCGCGAACGCGGGCGGCCTGTGCCGCGGTGGCGATCATGCTGGCGGCGGGGACGGCCGGCTGCAGCTCCGGCCCCCAAACGCCGTCGATCACGGTGTTCGCGGCGGCATCCCTGCAGCCGGCGTTCACCGAGATCGCCGAGCAGTACAAAACCGAGTATCCCGGCATGGCGGTGGACTTCAACTTCGCCGGTTCCTCCGATCTGGCCACCCAGTTGACGCAGGGCGCCGGCGCTGACGTGTTCGCCTCGGCGAACACCGCTCAGATGGACAAGGTCGCGCAGGCCGGTCTGCTGGACGGCGCGGCGGTACCGTTCGCCACCAACACGCTGGTGATCGTGACCGCCCCCGGAAACCCGCACCGGGTGCGGTCTTTCGCGGATCTGGCCGGACCCGGGCTGGCCGTGGTGGTGTGCCAAGACCCGGTTCCGTGCGGGGCGGCCACCCACAAGGTCGAAGAACGCACCGGGGTCTCGGTGAACCCGGTCAGCGAGGAACCCGACGTCACCGATGTCCTCAACAAGGTCACCACCGGTCAGGCCGATGCCGGTGTCGTCTACCGCACCGATGCGATCCACGCCGGGGACAAGGTGGCCACCGTCGAATTCCCCGAGGCCGCGGGGGCGGTCAACACCTATCCGATCGGCCTGCTCAAGGACGCGCCGCAGGCCGGGCCCGCGCGGGCGTTCGTCGACGTGGTCACCGGCGAGGCGGGGCAGAAGATTCTGCACGCGGCCGGCTTCGGCAAGCCCTGATCCGCGGTGGTGCGCCGGCCCAATGACCTGCCGGGCTGGGTCTATGTGCCCGCCGCGATCGGCGCGTCGTTCGTGCTCCTGCCGTTGGTGGGGATCGCGGTCAAAGTCGACTGGCCGCATTTCTGGTCGCTGATCAGCAGTCCGTCCGCCACCGCGGCGCTGGCGTTGAGCCTGCGGACCGCCACGGCCAGCACCGTGCTCTGTGTGCTGCTGGGGGTGCCGATGGCGCTGGTCCTGGCGCGCAGTCAAGCGCGGATCGTGCGGCTGCTGCGGCCCCTGGTACTGCTGCCGCTCGTGCTGCCGCCGGTGGTGGGCGGGATCGCGCTGCTGTACGCGTTCGGGCGCCTCGGGCTGCTGGGCCGCTACCTGGACGCCGCCGGAATCCACATCGCGTTCACCACCACGGCGGTGGTGCTGGCCCAGACTTTCGTGTCGCTGCCGTTTCTGGTGATCGCACTGGAAGGCGCAGCCCGCACCGCCGGCGCCGACTTCGAGATGGTGGCGGCCACCTTGGGCGCCCGGCCGAGCGCGGTGTGGTGGCGGGTGACACTGCCGCTGCTGACCCCCGGGCTGATCTCCGGTGCGGTGCTGGCGTTCGCCCGGTCGCTGGGCGAGTTCGGTGCGACGCTGACCTTCGCCGGGTCCCGCGAGGGCGTCACCCGGACGCTTCCGCTGGCCATCTATCTGCAGCGGGTCTCCGACGCCGACGCCGCAGCGGCGATGTCGCTGCTG
Organism: Mycolicibacter longobardus; assembly: GCF_002102265.1. Lineage (GTDB taxonomy): Bacteria > Actinomycetota > Actinomycetes > Mycobacteriales > Mycobacteriaceae > Mycobacterium > Mycobacterium longobardum. The sequence goes on from NZ_LQPG01000026.1 coordinate 114,037, forward strand.
TTGGTGGCCGTGGCCGCAGTGGTGGTGCTGGGGCTGGGTGTCCGGCGACTGGGCGGTGTCGGGTGACCGCCGTATCGGACGGGCTGACGCTGGAAGCCGTGGTGGCCGAGCGCGGCCTGGATGTGCGGTTGAGCATCGCGCCGGGTGAGGTCCTTGCTGTCCTGGGGCCCAACGGCGCCGGCAAATCGACCTTGCTGCACGTGATCGCGGGTCTGCTGCGGCCCGACCAAGGCCAGGTGCGGATCGGTGATCGGATACTGACCGACACCGGGGCCGGGGTATACGTGGCCACCTGTGACCGCCGGGTTGGACTGCTGCTGCAGGATCCGCTGCTGTTCCCGCACCTGAGTGTGGCGGCCAATGTGGCGTTCGGGTCGCCCCAACGTCGCCGCCGCCTCAGGGATCTGCGCAGGGCGTCCGCCCGGGCGGCCGCGGCGCCATGGCTGCGGGCGGTCGACGCCGAGGCGCTGGCCGAGCGCCGGCCACGCGGGCTCTCGGGCGGGCAGGCGCAGCGCGTCGCGATCGCCCGTGCGCTGGCCGCCGAACCCGAGGTGCTGCTGCTCGACGAGCCGTTGTCCGGGCTCGACGTCGGGGCGGCGGCCGGGGTGCGCACCGTGATGCGCGAGGTGCTGAGTGCGGCCGCCCGCACCACCGTGCTGGTCACCCACGATCTGCTCGACGTGTTCGCGTTGGCCGACCGGGTCCTGGTGCTCGAGTCGGGCCGTATCGCCGAGATCGGCCGCACCGCTGACGTATTGGCCGCGCCACGCAGTCGGTTCGGGGCGCGCATCGCGGGGTTCAATCTGGTGACCGGGGTCCTCGAAGGCGATGGCATCCTGCGCACCCGGTGGGGTGACCGGTGGTACGGAACCGCCGAGGAGGGGCTGGACGCCGGCCGGCCGGCGGTTGCGGTCAGCACGCCGCAGGCGGTTGCGCTGTATCGGGAGCCCCCGCGTTCGGGCAGCCCGCGCAACCTTGTCGAGGTGACGGTGGCCGAACTCGACGTACGCGGTCGCACGGTCCGAGTGCGCGGCGTCGATCAGCCGGACGGGGCGCCGGGACTGGCCGCCGACATCACCGCCGACGCCGCGGCAGAGCTGCGGTTGACGCCGGGGGAGAAGATCTGGTTCGGGGTCAAAGCACATGAAGTGACCCTGCGCGCGACACACCTCGGCACCGCGTAACTTGCGTACCGGTGGCAACACGGTAGGTTTTTCTGCCATGAAACAGGTGGACCTGACCTCAAAGGGCCTTCGGGCGATGGCCGCGACGACGTGGGCCGCCGCGATCGCCGGTGTGCTGACGTTCGCCGCGGTATCGCCGGCGTACGCGGACCCGGTTCCGCCGGCCCCCGCGCCGTCACCCACCGCGGACGCGCCGCCGGCTGCGCCGGTGCCGACCGACCCCAACGCCCAGGCCCCGGCCGCGGACCCGGCCGCCGAGCCGGCCGCGCCCGAGGCGGGCCGCGTCGACGATGCCGCCGGGGGATTCAGCTTCGTGCTGCCGGCCGGCTGGGTGCAGTCCGACACCACCCATCTCGAATACGGGTCCTCGCTGCTGAGCAAGAAGACCGGTGAGCCGATGCTGCCCGGGCAGCCGGCTCCGGTGGCCAACGACACCAGGATCGTGCTCGGCAAGCTGGACCAGCGGCTGTACGCCAGCGCCGAGACCGACAACGCCAAGGCCGCCACGCGCCTCGGCTCGGACATGGGCGAGTTCTTCATGCCCTATCCCGGAACCCGCGCCAACCAGGTGAACGCGCCCCTGACCGGCGGCGGCCTGACCGGCAGTGCGTCGTACTACGAGGTCAAGTTCACCGACCCGGCCAAGCCGGTCGGCCAGATCTGGAGCGGCGTGATCGGTGTACCGCCGGCCGGCGGCGGCACCGGACCGCAGACCGAGCGTTGGTTCGTGGTGTGGCTGGGGACCGCCAACAACCCGGTGGACACCGGCGCGGCCATCGCGCTGGCGGAGTCCATCCGGCCGCTGGCGGCGCCCCCCGCAGAATCGGCGCCCGCCCCCGCACCGGGCATTCCGGGTCTGCCTCCGGCACCGGCTCCCGCGCCCGCACCGGCGCCGGCTCCGGCTCAGCCTCCCGTGCCCGCTCCGGTGCCGGCACCGGCGGCGTAAAACACCGTCTGACCCGGGCACCGGCCCGTTAGGATCATGCCCATGGCCGGAAGCTATCTCGCTGCTGCACTGTCCACGCCGACCTCGGTCAGCTGGCTGGCGTATGTCCTGATCGGTGGTGTCGCCGGCTGGCTGGCGAACCGCGTCATGAAGCGCGGCGGCTCGGGCATCCTGCTCAACATCCTGATCGGGGTGATCGGCGGATTCATCGGCGGGATGCTGCTCACCTGGTTGGGCGTGGACGTCGAACACGGCCGCAAATGGTTCACCTTCTTCGTCTCGCTGGGCGGGGCCATCGTCCTGTTGTGGGTCGTCGGCCTGGCTCGCCGCAGGTAGCCGCCCACGCCGTCGAGCGCGCACCATAGGTCTATGGGGTCGCAGTTGGCGGGTGCGTCGATGTCGGCATGGCGGGTGCGCAGGCCCGGACCGATGAGCAGCAGACCACTCGAGCGGGTCACCGCCGCGCTGCCGCGACCACAACCGTCGGAACTGCTGCTGGCCGTGCACGCATGCGGGGTGTGCCGTACCGACCTGCACGTGGCCGAGGGTGACCTACCGGTACACCGTGCCGAGGTGATCCCCGGTCACGAGGTGGTCGGTGAGGTCGTCGAGGTGGGTGCCGACGCCGGTGACGAATTCGCGGTGGGAGACCGGGTCGGAATCGCCTGGCTGCGCCACACCTGCGGATCCTGCCGATACTGCCGCCGAGGCGACGAGAACCTGTGCCCGCAGTCGCTCTACACCGGCTGGGATGAAGACGGTGGCTACGCCGAATTCGCCACCGTCCCAGCGGCGTTCGCGCATCACCTGCCTGCCGGTTACAGCGACAGCGAGCTGGCGCCGTTGCTGTGCGCGGGCATCATCGGCTACCGCTCGCTGCAGCGCGCCGAACTGCCGCCGGGCGGCCGGCTCGGGATCTACGGTTTCGGAGGCAGCGCACACATCACCGCCCAGGTCGCGCTTGCCCGAGGCGCCGAGGTGCACGTGATGACGCGTGATCGGCAAGCCCGGGAGCTGGCCCGGGAGTTGGGCGCGGCCTCGGTCCAGGAGGCCGCGGACCCGCCGCCGGTGCCACTGGACGCGGCCATCCTGTTCGCGCCCGTAGGTGAGCTGGTGCTGCCCGCCTGCCAGGCCCTGGACGCGGGCGGCACCCTGGCGATCGCCGGGATCCACCTCAGCGACATCCCGCCACTGAACTATCAGCGCCACCTTTTCCGCGAACGCCAGATCCGGTCGGTGACGTCGAACACCCGCGAGGACGCCCGCGAATTCCTGCACTTCGCCGCAGCGCACCACATCGACGTGACCACACCGGAGTATTCGCTGGGCGACGCCGACCGGGCGCTGGGGGACCTGGCCGCGGGCCGGATCGCGGGCGCGGCGGTGCTGTTGGTCTGAGCCGCCGGTTCCATGCGGCGGTTCCCGCTTCGGGTCAGGCGGACAGGTGCCACACCATGGCGGCGGCCAGTGCCCCCACCCCGTTGAGCGACCAGTGCAGTGCGATCGGCGCGATCAGGCTGCCGCTGCGCCGGCGCAGCCAGCTGAACACGAAGCCGGCGGCTCCGGTCGCAAGCACCGCGAGCGTCACACCGGCCAGCATGCCGACGAACCCGCCGCCGAGTACCCGGGTGAACCCGACGTTGTTGCTGGTCAGTCCCAGCGATGTGGCGATGTGCCACAGCCCGAACAGCAGGGAGCCGGCCGCGGCCACCCCACGGAATCCCCAGGCCCGGTGCAGCGCACCGTGCAGCGCCCCGCGGAACGCCAACTCTTCGGGAATCACGGTCTGCAACGGGATGATGAGCATCGAGGCCACCAGCGCGCCCGACAGCGTGGCGTAGTGGTTGTTCAAGAACAGCGGTCGGGTCCAGGGCAGCAGCGCACCGATCGCGATCGCGGAGACCACCACCAGAACGGCGGCCGCGGCATAGCCGACGCCGGATTTCCAATGCGCACGGCCAAGCCCGAGTTCGGCCCAGCTCAGCCCGTTGCAGCGGACCAGGACCACCAGACCGACGGCGGTGGCCGGGACGGTGGCCACAGCCGCCCAGGGCGTGGTGAAGTGCGCGACCAGGTTGGCCAGCGCCAGCACCACCACCACGACGGCGACGTCGACGAAGGCGCGGAACTGGTTCAGCGCCGAGAGCTGCGACAACGGATGCCACCCCCCGGGCAGCGCGAACTCATGACCAGACATTGCCGCGGATTCTACCCGCGATGGCGTCCCGGCGGCTCCCCGTCGTTTTCGGTCGACCCGCGGCTGCGGACTTAGGTACCTAGGTCACGCACAGTACCCGCGCCGGATCCCCGGTCGCGGTGTTGTGGCTGACCACCTTGCCGTTGACGCTGACCGTGCAGGTCAGAGCGCCGGGGCCGGCGCTTTGAGCGCTGAGTGAATACGGGGCCGGCCGGGCCGCGTTCGCCATTCGACCGGTCAGCTGAATCGACCAGGGCAGCGGGACGTTGGTGGCGTGCGACTGGCCGTTCTGAGTCTGGTAGGTGACGTAACCGGCGACGCCGGTTCCGGTCAGGTCGTAGCGGACCGGAACTATGGTGTGGTCCGGTGTCGCACCTGCCGACGGGGCACCGGCGATGGTGGCCGACGCGACCAAGGTGCCGAGCAGCAGCGACGTTGCCTTGCGGCGCATCCGGACCGGTGACGGGTGAACAGTCATGGCCGTCACCTTATCTCGCCGTGGTTCCCGGTTGCGTCTGTTCGCCAGGTCCAGTCAGTGATGCGGGGATCGTCCTCGCCGTGCTCGCGGGTGTAGAGCCGGGCGGCCAGCCGGGCGTCGACCATCTGCTGGCGCAGCACCGCGCTGCGATCACCCAGCCCCGGTGTCCGGTCGATGACGTCCATCACCAGATGGAAACGATCCAGGTCGTTGAGCATCACCATGTCGAACGGCGTCGTGGTGGTGCCGCGCTCGCGGTAGCCGCGCACGTGCATCTGGTCGTGGTTCGCCCGACGATAGGTGAGCCGGTGGATCAGCCAGGGGTAGCCGTGATAGGCGAAGATCACCGGCTTGTTGCGGGTGAACAGGGCGTCGAATTCATTGTCCGGCAAGCCGTGTGGATGTTCGGTGGCCGGTTGCAGGCGCATGATGTCCACCACGTTGACCACTCGCACGGCGAGATCGGGCAGCTGGTGGCGCAGGATGTCGGCGGCGGCCAGTGTTTCCAGCGTCGGGATGTCGCCGGCGCAGGCCAGCACCACATCCGGTTCTCGAGCGGTGGTGCCGGCCCAGTCCCAGATGCCCAGACCACGGGTGCAGTGCGCCACCGCGTCGGTCATGTTCAGGTAGGCCAGCGCCGGCTGCTTGCCGGCGACGATGACGTTGACGTAGTCGCGGCTGCGCAGGCAGTGATCGGTCACCGACAGCAGCGTGTTGCCGTCCGGTGGCAGGTAGACCCGCACCACCTCGGGCCGTTTGTTGGCCACCTGGTCGATGAACCCCGGATCCTGGTGTGACGCCCCGTTGTGGTCCTGACGCCAGACGTGGGAGGTCAGCAGATAGTTCAGCGAGGCGATCGGGCGGCGCCACGGCAGCTCGCGGCTGACGGCCAGCCATTTGGCGTGCTGGTTGAACATCGAGTCGACGATGTGCACGAACGCCTCGTAGCAGTTGAACAGCCCGTGCCGACCGGTCAGCAGATAGCCCTCCAGCCAGCCCTGGCACAGGTGCTCGGAGAGCACCTCGATGACCCGGCCGTCGGGGGCCAGGTGGTCATCATCGGGACCCGTCGCCGACAGCCAGGTCCGGTCGGTCGCCTCGAAAACCGTCGCGAGGCGATTCGAGGCCGTTTCGTCGGGACCCATCAGGCGGAACCGGTCGCGGTTGCGATCGATGACGTCCCGGAGGAACGCCCCCAGCACCCGGGTCGCCTCGTGGACCTCGGTGGCGGGCCGGGTGACCGGCACGGCATAGTCACGGAAGTCCGGCAGGTCCAGGTCGCGCAGCAGCAGTCCGCCGTTGGCATGCGGGTTGGCGCTCATTCGGCGACTCCCGCGTGGTGCCAGCTCTGCCAGTTCCGGTCGCAGCCGGCCGGATTCGTCGAACAGTTCCGCCGGGCGGTAGCTGCGCAGCCATTCCTCCAGCTGGCGACGGTGCTCGGGGTCGGTGCGGGTCTGCGCGAGCGGCACCTGATGTGACCGCCAGGTGCCTTCCACCTGCTCGCCGTCCACCACCGCCGGGCCGGTCCAGCCCTTCGGGGTGCGCAGCACGATCATCGGCCACACCGGCCGCATGGTCGAGCCGTCACTGCGGGCGGCGCGCTGGATCGCGGCGATGTCGTCGAACGCGTCGTCGAGGGCGGCGGCGAGCAACCGATGTACAACGGCCGGATCATCGCCGGCGACGGTGATCGGACGGTACCCGTAGCCGCGCAGCAGTGCTTCCAACTCCGAATGCGGAATACGATCCAGCACAGTGGGATTGGCGATCTTATAGCCGTTGAGATGCAGGATGGGCAGCACCGCTCCGTCAACGGCCGGGTTGAGGAACTTGTTCGAATGCCAGCTTGCGGCCAGCGGTCCGGTCTCGGCCTCGCCGTCACCGATGACACAGGCGACCACCAGTTCCGGGTTGTCGAACGCCGCCCCGAACGCGTGCACCAGCGCGTAGCCCAGCTCTCCGCCCTCGTGGATAGAGCCCGGGGTCTCGGTGGCCGCATGGCTGGGGATGCCGCCGGGAAACGAGAACTGCCGGAACAACTTCCGCAAGCCCTCGGTGTTCTCGCCGATGCCGGTGTACACCTGGCTGTAGGTGCCCTCCAAGTAGGCGTTGGCCACCAGCGCCGGGCCGCCGTGGCCGGGTCCGGTGACGAAGATGATGTCGGCATCCCGGTTGCGGATGATCCGGTTGAGGTGCAGATACAGCAGGTTCAGTCCCGGAGTGGTGCCCCAGTGCCCGAGCAACCGCGGCTTGACGTGCTCGGCGCGCAGCGGCTCGGTCAGCAGCGGGTTGTCCAGCAGATAGATCTGACCGACCGACAGATAGTTGGCGGCCCGCCAGTAGGCGTTCAGGCGGGCCAGTTCGTCGTCAGACAGGGCGGACGGTGGCGGAGGCGCGGTTTCTGCACTCACCCCTGCGATTGTCCGCGCCGATCGGGGACCGCGGCAACCGGTTCATTACCCTGACAGCGTGCTGCTGGAATCGGTTCGCGTACTTGATCTGGCCGACGGCGACGCCGCCGCGGTCACCCGGTTGCTCGCCGACCTGGGTGCAGACGTGCTCAAGGTGGAACCCCCCGGCGGCAGTCCGGAGCGCAACGACCCTCCGCTGTTGGACGGTGTGAGCATCCCGTTCGCGTTGCACAACGCCAACAAGCGAAGCGTCACCCTGGATCCGGCGAACGAGCGGGATCGCCACCGGTTCGACGAGCTGGTGGCCGGCGCCGACATCGTGGTCGACAGCGGCCCCACAGGGCGTGCTGGCGACTTCGGAACATCGTGCGGTGAACTGGCCGACCGGTTCGGTCACCTGGTGGCGATGTCGGTGACCGACTTCGGGGCGGACGGGCCGCGTTCGACATGGCAGGCCACCGACGCGGTGCTCTATGCACTCTCCGGTGCGTTGTCCCGGTCGGGCCCCACCACCGGCACCCCGGTCCTGCCGCCGGACGGCATCGCCTCGGCGACCGCGGCCGTACAGGCCTCCTGGGCGGTGCTGGTCGCCTACTACAACCGGCTGCGCTGCGGGGCAGGGGATTACATCGACTTCTCCCGCTTCGACGCGGTGGTCACCGTGCTCGACCCGATATTCGGTGCGCACGGCCAGGCCGCTGCGGCCCAACGCGTGTCGACCCGGTGGCGCGGGCGGCCGCGGAATCAGGATGCCTACCCGATAATGCCGTGCGGGGACGGCTATGTCCGGCTCTGTGTGATGTCCCCGCGCCAGTGGCGGGCGCTGTGGGGCTGGCTCGGGGAGCCGGCCGAGTACGCCGACCCCAAATTCGGGGTGCTGGGGGAGCGGTTCGCGGTCTGGCCACAGGTCAGCGTGCTGGTGCGCGAACTGTTCGCCGACCAGACCATGGCCGACCTGGTTGCGGCCGGGCAGGCCCGCGGCGTGCCGATCGCCGCGGTGGGTGACCCGGCGCAGGTGTTGGTCGAGGAGCATCTGAAGGTGGCGGGGGCGGTTACCCGGGCCGAACTGGCCCCGGGGCTCTCGGCGGTGATCCCGACCGGCTACTACGTGGTCGACGATCACCGGGCCGGCTTTCGCACACCGGCCCCGGCCCCCGGTGACGCGGGCGCCGGCTGGCGCGCCGAGCGGTTGCCCGAACAGGCCTTCGGCGCCGTCGGGGATCGACCGTTCGAGGGACTGCGGATCGTCGATCTGGGTGTCATCGTGGCCGGCGGGGAGGCCAGCCGGCTCTTCGGCGACCTGGGCGCCGAGATCATCAAGGTGGAGAGCACGGCCTACCCGGACGGACTGCGGCAGGCCCGCCCCGGATCGGTGATGAGCGAGTCGTTCGCCTGGACGCACCGCAACAACTCCGCGCTCGGCCTGGACCTGCGCAGCCCGGCCGGCAAGGACCTGTTCGGCCGGCTGGTCGGCACAGCGGACGCGGTGTTCGCCAACTTCAAACCGGGAACACTTGCCGCCCTGGGGTTTTCCTACGGCGCCCTGCGCGGACTCAATCCGCGGGTGGTGCTCGCCGAGAGCAGCGCGTTCGGGGAGACCGGGCCCTGGAGCGGCCGGATGGGATACGGCCCGCTGGTACGTGCCACCACCGGGGTCACCGCGCTGTGGACCGCACCGGAGGATACGACGGAGCCGGGGCGCCACCCGTTCTACGACGCGACCACCGTCTTTCCCGACCATGTGGTCGCGCGGGTCACCGCGATCGGGGCGCTGGCCGCGCTGATCGCCGCCCGGCGGACCGGCGCCGGCTCCCACGTGCACGTCTCGCAGGCCGAGACCGCGGTCAACCAACTCGACACCAGCTACGTCGCCCGGGCCGCGGGATCCGTCGTCCAATCGGACACCGCACTCGACCTGGTCTGCCCGTGTGCCGGCGACGATGAATGGTGTGTGATCTCGATCCGAGATGATGACGATATGCGTGGTGTCGCTGAGGGTTTCGGTGATCCGGGGTTGGCATCCGATCCGCGCTTCAGTACCGCCGGGGCGCGCGCCGAACACCGCGGGGACCTGACGGCCGCGTTGGAGCGGCACACCCGCGACCGCACCCCGGCCGACATCGGTGAGCTGTTGCAGGCGGCCCGGGTGCCTGCCGCGCCGATGAACCGCCCGCCCGACGTCGCCGACGATCCGCAGCTGGCCCACCGCACGGTGTTCGTCGACATGACGCATCCGCTGATCGAGCATCCGCTGCCGGCCGAAACCGGTCCCGCACCGTTCCGCAATATCCCCCCGGCGCCGCAGCGGCCCGCGCCGCTGCCCGGCCAAGACACCCGCGCGATCTGTCGCGGCGTGCTCGGACTCGACGACAGCGAAACCGAGCGGTTGATCGCCGACGGCGTGCTGTTCGCGCACGATTAGTCTTACGCCCATGCCCGTCGACCCCCGGACACCGGTGCTGATCGGCTACGGCCAGATCAACCACCGCGACGACCACGACCTGGTAGAACCCGTCGATCTGATGGCGGCCGCGGCCCGCCACGCCGCCCACGACCGGGTGTTGCGCGCCGTCGACTCGATTCGTGTGGTGAACCTGCTGTCCGCTCGTTACCGCGATCCGGGTGCTCTGCTCGGGCAGCGGATCGGCGCGGACGGTCCCGCCACTCGCTACACCCCGATGGGCGGCAATGTGCCGCAGTCCCTGGTGAATCAGGCCTGCCTGGACATCCGCGACGGTCGTGCCGGTGTGGTGCTGCTGGCCGGCGGCGAGATGTGGCGCACCCGTACCCGGCTGCGGCGCGCCGGGGGCAAACTGGCCTGGACCCAGCAGGACGACAGCGTGCCGATGGCCGAATGCGACGGCGAAGACGTGCCGATGGCCGGACCCGCCGAGGAACGAATCGGCCTGGACCGGCCCGCCTACGTCTATCCGTTGTTCGAGCAGGCTCTGCGCATCGCCGCGGGGGAGACTCCCGAAGACCATCGGCAGCGCATCGGTGCACTCTGGTCGCGGTTCAACGCCGTCGCAGTCGACAATCCCCACGCCTGGATCCGCCAACCCGCCGGTGCCGAAGAGATCTGGCAGCCGGGCCCGAAGAATCGGATGATCAGCTGGCCCTACACCAAGTTGATGAACTCCAACAACATGGTCGACCAGGCCGCCGCGCTGGTGCTGACTTCGGTTCAGACCGCCACCGACTTGCGGATCCCCTCCGACACCTGGGTGTTTCCGCAGGCCGGCGCCGACGCTCACGACACCTACTCGATCGCCAACCGGGCCGAACTGCACCGGTCACCGGCCATCCGGATCGCCGGCGCCCGCGCACTGGAGCTGGCCGGTGTCGGCGCGATCGGCGAAGTCGATTATGTCGACCTGTACTCGTGCTTCCCGTCGGCGGTTCAGGTTGCCGCGGCCGAGCTCGGTCTGCCCACCGACGATCCCGACCGGCCGCTGACCGTGACCGGCGGGCTGACCTTCGCCGGCGGCCCGTGGAACAACTACGTGATGCATTCGATCGCCACCCTGGCCGAACTGCTGGTCGCCCATCCCGGTCGGCGCGGGTTGATCACCGCCAATGGCGGCTATCTGACCAAACACAGCTTCGGGGTGTACAGCACCGAACCACCTCCGTCCGGCTTCCGTTGGGAGGACGTCCAATCCGCGGTGGATGCAGAACCTACCCGGCCGGCTGTGGTGCAGTGGCAGGGGACCGGCACCGTGGAGACCTGGACCACGCCGTTCGATCGCGACGGGCGGCCGCTGCAGGCGTTCCTGGCGGTCCGAACCCCCGACGGCTCGCGAGCCCTGGCGGTGATCCGGGACCCGGACGCCGCGGAGACCACCGTCCGTGAGGACATCGCCGGTGCGGCCATCGACGTGCACGACGACGGCACCGCGACGCTGCGGTAGGGGGCAGGACACTAGCGGGCTGATCGTCGCCGGCGCAGCAGCTTCGTGAACTCGACCGTCGAGCGTCGTACGGATTCGAACTCCAAGGACACCAACAAGGTGTCCACCATCGCGAACGGCAAGGTGGTGGCGACCGCCCCGCGCACCGTACTCGAGATGCCAGGAGCCTGGATGGATGGTCAGCCCGCGCGCATACCCGCGCTCCAGGCAGGTGTGTTCACCGGGGAGCAGCGGCGGGAGTGGCGCGGTGTCGTCGGATTCCAGGTCGTAGGAATCGATCTGCCCGGCGAGCAGGAACTTGTGGATGTCGACATGCTTGTATCGACCCGAAAAGCCTTGTGTGCCAGTGGGAGATCCGAAGATAACCACGTACTCGCGTGGGCTGAAGTAGAGGAAACGGACCTTACCCAGGATGCCGCCGGCCCTACTGCCCACCCAGCGGCCGGGACCGGGGTCGATCAGTTGAGGGTACTGGTCGGCGAGCAGTTCGATGGTGCGGCCGATCAACTCGCCGTTCTCCGGCGGAACGCCGACTACTCGCTGGGCGATCTGGTGCAGCGCCTCCGGGGCGAACTTGTACTTCATCGACCGAACTCCAGTGTCAAGGAGCCGAACGAAACCCACGGGCGACCCAGTTGCCGTGAAAGGTGGCCTGCAGTTCGGCGGATTCGGGCATAGTCCGGACTTCTAGGGGCTGTGCTGCTGTTCTGCGGCCAGCCGGGCTTCGCGCTCCTCATGGATGCGCACCAGTTCGCGGAACCCGAGCCGCTTGTACTTCGGGACCGGCTGTACGCCCCATTCGTCCTGCGCGGTGTCTTTGCCCTCCGCGCCCTCGGGAGGGCCGAACGCCGGGTAGGGCACCTTGCACTCCAGGTCGTCGTCGGAGTAGCGAACCTTGAGCAATTCGCTGCAGATCTGGGTGAAACTCAAGGTCGGATAGCCGTAGTAGACCGCCATGAAGGGCAGGGTGAAGGCGCCTTCGATGACCAGCGCCACCAGGCACACCAGTACGGCGCGCTTGATGTAGCGGTGCATCCGGGCGTAGTACGGCGTCGTACCCGGGGGCAGATCCTCGGCCTGTTCGTCGACAGTGGATTCGGGAGTAGTGGTCACGGGTGCTCCTAGGGCTCGAGAAAGATGTTCAGTCGGTGAAGATCTCGCGGTTCACCGTGTGCAGGTACGGAATTGCGAGGAAGGGCGTGATGTAGAAGATGTCGTAGAGCCACCAGCCGATGACCGGGAAGACCACGCCGGCGTACCGCACATCGGCGTACATCGTCATGTTGAGCACGTAGGCACACCAGATCACGATGCCCATCCAGCAGGTGATGATCATCCACTGGTGACCCCAGCGCTTCATCTGCAGGAAGCCGATCGCCGCTGCCACCCGCATCGAGAACACCGTCAGGATCAGGCCGATCACATAGGCCTTCTCGCCGGGAGCCGACGATCCGCCGACCCACATCTCGTTGTAGTGCCAGAAGTATCCGGCGTCGAACATGTTGCCCCAGCCGATCATCAGTACCCGGTTGATCAGCGTGTGGTTGCCGATCATGTCGAGTGCCCAGCCCAGGCTGTTGAGCATGCCGTCGATGAGCACCAGATATCCGATCAGCGTGACGATCATGGGGCGCACCGACATCCCCGCGAGCTGTGCCTGGCGTTGCAGCCAGACGCCGCGCATGAAGATCGGGAAGCCGATCAGCCCGGGCGCCCACATCCCCATCAGGGCCGCGCCGACGATCATCCACTTGTCGGCGCGCCGTTGGGCCAGGCGCGACTGTTCGTGGTGTTCCTCGAGGCTGAGCGCGCCGTCAGCGGCGGGAGCCGGCTTACGGGCCGAACGGTCCTTGGGCAGCGGCAAGTTCACAGTCCCCACCAGCCGCGCGCGAAGGACATGTACATCTGGATGAGGAACATCGACAGCAGGAATCCGTAGATGACGATCTGGACGATGATGAGGGCCTTTTTGCGACTGCGCTCCTGTTGATCCACCATGTCTTGGTTTTCCTTTCCGGGAGGGTAGGTCTAGCGGGTCGGGTTCGACGCGTCGGTCAAGCTGGCCGCGGCCACTTCGCGTAGTCCGTCGGTGATGGCGCCGTCGCTGGACAGCGGGGCCAGGACGCACGCCTCGGCCGCCTCCAATTCGGTTGCGCCGGCGGCGATCAGGTGGGCCGCGGTGACCAGCACCCGAGTCGATGGGGGCTCGAAGTGGAACGCCTCGTCGGCGGTGCGGATCGCGGTGGCGCAGCGCACCAACCGGCGGGCCGCCTCCAGTCCGACGCCGGCTTCGGCGACGATCACGTCGGCTTCGCGCTGCGGCGGCAGGTAGTGCATCGGCAGGGTGACGAATCGTTGCCGGAACGATGGTTTGAGTTCCTTGAGCGAACTGCGATAGGCCGGGTTGTAGGAGCACACCAGCATGAAGGTGTCCGGCGCCGCGACGACCTCGCCGGCGCGGTCCAGGTACAGCGCTCGGCGGTGGTCGGTCAGCGAATGCAGGATGGCCAGCGAATCATGGCGAGCCTCGACGACCTCGTCGAGATAGCAGATCGCACCGGCCTTGACCGCGCGGGTCAGTGGGCCATCGGTCCACACCACGTCTCCGCCGGTCACCATGAACCGGCCGACCAGATCTGAACTGGTCAGATCGTCATGGCAGCTGATGGTCACCACCGGCCGGCCCAGCAGCAACCCCATGTGTTCGACCAGGCGGGTCTTCCCGCAGCCGGTCGGACCGGTGAGCATCACCGGCAGGTGCTGGCGGTACGCCTGTTCGAAGAGCTGGACCTCGTTGCCAGTGGCGTAGTACGTGTCGCTCGTCATGCTGCTACCAGCTCTCTGTGGACGTGGGCGAGGATTCGGGGAAGCTCTTGGACGCGTCGGATCCGTTGGGACCGCCGGGGGCCGAACACTTCCGGCAGCGGATCGACCCTGGCGGGGCCGACGCCGACGTAGTAGATCGAGACCCCTGCCTCGTTCGCCTCTTCGACGGCGTGCGCGGCATCCGCCCACGCGTAGCGCCCCTCGTACCCTTCGTCGGAGATCATGCCGTCGCCGATCACGATGAGTAGTCGGCGTTCGGCAGGTTGCTCGAGCAGACGGCTGGTCAGATGACGCAGCGGAGCACCCAGCCGGGTGTATCCGCCGGTGGTCAGTCCCAGCTTCCCCGGCGGCACGAAGCGGCGGTCCTCAAAGTTTTTCAGACAGCTGACCTCGACGCGGTGCCGGGTGTTGCCGGTGAAGGTGAAGATGCCGTGTCGTTCCCTGGCCAGTGTCATCGCTTGGGAAAGCGCATCGGCGCAGGCCAACTCGAGCTTGAAGATCCGTCCGCCCTGAACACCCAGCGATGAGCTGCCGTCCAGCAGCAGTGCGGTGGTGACGTCGCGGCTGGTGGGCAGCAGCTCTCGGAAGATGCGTGGCTCGTCGGCCGCACCGGTGGACGCGTCGATGTAGTGGTTCACGTACTGGTCGACGTCGATATCGGAACCGTCCTCCAACCGATTTCGCATCGCGCGGTGGGTGTGTTCCTCGAACCATCTGCGCAACTCCACCGCCACCGCACCGGGCTGTCGGTCGCGGCTGCCGTACGGTCTTTCCAGCACCGCGACATGGTCGGGCAGGAAGCTCTGCGTCCAGGAGTTCCACTCGGGGTAGGGGATTCCGGGCCGGTGTTCGGGGGTGACGTCGAAGTCATTGTCCTGGGGCCGGCTCGGAGGCGGCAGGTTGGAGTTGCGCACCCCGCCGTCGCCGCCGACGGGGACCGAGTAGGGCCGGGGCATCCGCTTCTGGGTGCTGGTCCAGGGCATCCGGCCGAAGGTCCGGCGCAGCTTGTCGGTCAGCTGCTGGGGGGCGGTGTGGGCGCTGGGTAGACGGCCCAGTACCGGGTCGATCAGCAGGGGCCGCGAGGTGCGTGCGAGGGCGATCGCCCGCTCAAGCATCTGCGTGCTCTCCATGTCCTGGTCGGCGATCTCGATATCGGGCAGCAACCGGTGGATCTCGGTGAGCAGACCAGGCCAGTTCGCCGCGATCCATCCCGCGGCGACACCGGCCTCGACCGTGGTCAGGGCAAGCAGCTCCCGGGTCGAGAGCTCGTTCAGCCGGTACTCGGCGATCCGGTCCTTTGACGGCGAACACTGAAGGGCCACACCGCATGTCAGTGAACGCCGGGTCCAGGATCGGTGCAGATGGGGATACGGAACGTGGACTACATCCAACCGGCTGCTCAGGGAGAAGCCGCGATGCCCGCCGGTGACCAGACGCGCCCCGGAGCGGCGTTGATCGCTGAGCGCGACGGCAGTCAGGGCGCAGCTGCGCTCGATCTCCAGGGCGGCGACATCGGAAAGGGCTGGCATCGGCGTATTGACCGACCTAGAAGGTGCCCAGATTGGAGAACAGCCAGTACCAGAACCAGATCACCAGTCCGGTGCCGCCCCATGCCGCGACGTATCGAAGGATCTCCCAGACCCAGCCCATCATCTCGAATCTCCCTGCTCGTTCATCGGATCTCCAGACCGCGCACCGCCGTTGCCACCAACTCGGCCAGCATCCTCTCGCGGGTGTCGCAGTTGGTCATGGTGGTGAGCACGCCGTAGATGCCCAGGAGGAAGAACACCGCGCTGTAAAACGCGTCGACCTCCGGATGTACCGTGCCCTCACCACACGCCCGCTCGATCTCGCCGACCAGCAACACGATCACCGGGTGGTCGGTCCAGGCGTCTTCGGTGGGGCGGGTCGGCGAGAAATGCAGCGCGAGCAGCTCCTTGAACAACACCGGGCCGAAACGCTGTTCCAGGCCGCACACCAGGCGGACGATCTCGGTCAGCGCCGCCTCCAGCCCCGGGTTGTGCTCCAGGAACCGTTCGAACTCTGCTGCCACCCAGGTCTCTTCGCGAGATTCGAGCTCCAGCAGTACATGTTCCTTGCTGGGGAAGTGGAAGAAGAATGTGCCATGGGCGACGCCGGCAGCGGCGGCTATCGCGTTGACGTCGGCTCCGGCCATACCTGCGACGGTGAACTCGGTCACCGCCGCGGTAAGAATGCGTTCGTGCGTCTGCAGGCGACGGGCAGTGCGCGTCGACGGCTCGGCCTGAGGTGCCATGGTTAGTTCTTTCTAGTCAATATGCTGACTAAAGTCAATGAGTAAGGTCAATTCAGTCGGTGAAGATCTCCCGGTTGACCGAATGCAGGTACGGGATCGCCAGGAACGGGGTGATGTAGAAGATGTCGTAGATCCACCAGCCGATGACCGGGAACACCACGCCGGCGTAGCGCATATCGGCATACACCGTCATGTTGAGCACGTACACGCACCAGATGACCACGCCCATCCAGCAGGTGATGATCATCCACTGGTGGCCCCAGCGCTTCATCTGCAGGAAGCCGATCCCTGCGGCGATGCGCATGGTGAACACGCTCAGGATCAGGGCCAGTTCGAGGGGCTTCTCGCTCCAGGCGGTCGCGCCGCCGACCCACAGTTCGTTGTAATGCCAGAAGTAGCCGGCGTCGAACATGTTGCCCCAACCGTTCAACAATATTCGGGCCAGCAGGGAGTGGTTGGCCATCACGTCGAGGGCCCAGCCCACGGTGTTGATGGCCGCGTCGACGATCACGCAGTAGCCGATCAGGGTGACCAGCATGGGCCGCACGGTGAGGCCGTCGCGTTGCGCCTTGCGCAGCAGGTAGACGCCACGCAGGAACAGCGGCAGGCCGAAGACTCCCAGCACCGCCGTGCCGATCAGCAGGCTGCCCGAGATCAGCCATTTATCGGCCTGGCGTTGGGCGAGCCGTGACTGCTCCAGGTGCTCGTCCAGGCCACTGGCCGAGGGGCTCGACGGACGGGTCGGTGCGGATGCGGTGTTACCGCTGCGGCCCGGCTTCGGCGAGGGCAGTTTCATAGCCACTGACAATAGTCAATGAAATCTCGCAGTCAATTGCCGGCGCCCATGCTGTGCAACGCCCTGGCCACGTAGTCGGCGAGCATGGCGTCCTGTCCGGGCCAGCTGTGCGTGGTGGTCAACAACGCGTACAGGCCGAGCAGGAAGAACACCGCGCTGTTCACCGGATCGACGTCGGGGTCGACCTGTCCTCGGGTCTTGGCGCTGTCGATCGACTGCGCGACGGCCACGATCACCGGATGCGCGGCGCTCTCATCGATCGGCGGACGGGTGGGGGAGAAGTGCAGTGCAAGAAAGTCTTTGAAGAGCAGTGCGCCGAGCCTGCGCTCCAGTCCCGCGACCAGTCGGACCGATTCCCGCAAGGTCGCTGCCAAGTCGTGGTTGGTGGCCGTGGAGCGCGTCAGCTGCTTGGCGATACGCTCTTCCTCGCGGCCCTCCAGCTCCAGCAACACATGTTCCTTGGTGGGGAAGTGGAAGAAGAACGTACCGTGCGCGACACCGGCGGCGGCCACTATCGCACCGACATCCGCGCCGGCGACGCCCGACCGTTTGAACTCGGCGATGGCAGCGCCCATCAGCCGCTCGCGCGTCTGCAGACGTCGAGCCTCGCGCGCTGAAGGCCTTTGTGTCAACGACATACGCTCAGGATAGCGGGTATCGGGGCAACTTCTCGGGCGCCAATTGATTGACTTAAGTCAGAGAAGGACGTTAGATGAATGCCACCTCGCCGGAGAGGAGTTCCATGGCACTCGAGCAGTTCAACCTGGACGGCCAGGTGGCCATCGTGACCGGCGCGGGCAAGGGCGTGGGTCAGGGCATCGCCCGAGTGCGTCTATCTGTCCACCCCCGACTGCTACGCGACCAATGCGATCTTCCATGTCGACGGTGGCATCGACTCGAACAACTCCCCGCTGCCGATCCCCGACTACTGATCCACGAACGGATATCCAATGCGCAGAGTCGTGCAGTTCTCCACTGGCAATGTCGGCCGGCACTCGCTGCGAGCGGTCATCGGCCGACCCGACTTGGAGTTGGTCGGCGTCCACGCCGCGAGCGCGGAGAAGATCGGACGTGACGCGGCCGAACTGTGCGGTCTAGGCGAGTCGACCGGAATCCTCGCCACCGACGACATCGATGCTTTGATCGCACTGGAACCGGATTGCGTGGTCTACACCGCACTGGGTGAGACGCGGCCGATGGAGGCAATCGAGCAGATGTCGAAGCTGTTGGCCGCCGGAATCAACGTCGTCGGCACCTCGATGGTGTGGTTGGTCGCGCCTCGGCAGACCGAGGACTGGCTGCGTGCGCCGCTGGAGCAGGCCTGCCGGACCGGGAACTCCTCGCTCTACGTCAACGGTATCGATCCCGGCTTCTCCTCGGACACCGCGGTTCATTCCGCCCTGAGCCTGGTCACCCGAGCCGAGTCGGTCACCGTCCAGGAGATCTTCGACTACGGCAACTACGACGACTACGAGTACACCGGCACCGCAATGGGATTCGGCACCACCCGGGATGCCGATCCGCCGCTGGCCTTCCAGCCCGGCGTGATCACCTCGATGTTCGGTGGATTGGTGCGCAACCTCGCCGATCATCTCGGCGTGGAACTCGACGAGGTGCGGCAACGGTTCGAGCCCTGGTATACCGACGTGCGCATCGAGTGTGTGATGACCACCGTCGAGCCCGGCCAGTTGGCTGCGGTACGTTTCGCGGCCGAAGGCGTGCGCGGCGGGGTCGCGGTCATCACCGTGGAACACATCAACCGACTGACCTCGGCGGCGGCGCCGCACTGGGAGTACCCGCCCGAAGGTCTGACCGGTATCCACAAGGTGATCGTCGAAGGCGAACCCCGCATCGAGATGGGTACCCACCTGTCGCACCCGGTGCTGGATGTCACCGATGCGGGATGTGTGTCCACGGCCGCGCGGGTGGTCAATGCGATTGACTGGGTCTGTCGTGCACCAGCGGGATTGATTGCGATAGAAGATATTCCACCGGTGGAACTCATTCGCGGTCTGATGTGGTGATGACAGCCGCGCTCGGTTCACTCGGTCAGCCGATCACGTACGTCGGAGTCTGCCGAGTAGCGCACGAGGGCGGCGGCCAGCTCGGCATTGCGTCCCTGCGACAGCGCGCTGAGTTCGTCTGCGTTGCCCGGCAAGCCGAGATCGCGGGCCGCGGCCAGCGCGCGGTCATCGAAGGAGGACCGTGCCCAGGGCCAGACGTCTTGGACTTCGCGAAGGAAGATGCTCGCACCGATGTCACCGATGCCTTTGAACTGCTTGAGCGCCGCGGTGGCCGCCGCGACATCACGCCCGCTGCGTTCGGCCAGCAGGCGGAGGTCCCCGCGATAGTCCTCCTGCACCGCTTCGGCGAGCTCGACCAACATGGTGGCCGAGCTCTCGTCGTAACGGCGGTAATGGGCGCGGCCCAGGGCGTTGATCACGGTGCGGCGGTCTGCCTCGAGGATCTTGTGCGGAGTGCGCAGACCACTGTCGAACAGCTCCCGTGCCGCCCGCGCCGCGATGCCCGCGTCGATGGGTTTGCTGGCCAGCATGCACAGCATCAGCAGCTGGAACAGCGGCATCGGTTGGTTACGCAACCGGATGCCGGCTTCCTGCGCATAGGTGGTGCCGGCGCGCCGCAACAACCGGCGCACCAGCTCCCTATCGGTGTGCACAACGCGCCTATACCCGCGCGAGCAGCACCGCAAACCCGGGCGGGTGGTCAGCGCCCCGGGAGCTGAGTGACGTGCTGCGGTGTCAGCTCCGCCAGGTCGCTGACCCCGAGCAGTCGCATGGTGCGCCGGATCTGCTCGGCGAGGATGTCGATGACGCGGTGCACACCGGCCTGCCCGCCGGCCATCAGCCCGTACAGGTAGGCCCGGCCGATCAGGGTGCACCGAGCGCCCAGCGCGACCGCCGCGACGATGTCGGCGCCGGACATGATGCCGGTGTCCAGCAGAATCTCGGTGTCCCGCCCGACCTCGCGCGCCACCTCGGGCAGCAGCTGGAACGGCACCGGTGCCCGGTCGAGCTGCCGGCCGCCGTGGTTGGACAACACGATGCCGTCGACGCCGAGGTCGACGACGGCGCGGGCGTCGGCGACGGTCTGAATGCCTTTGACCACGAATCGGCCCGGCCACTGGGACTTGACCCAGGCCAGGTCGTCGAAGGTCACGCTCGGGTCGAACATGGTGTCCATGTACTGCGCGACGGTGCCCGGCAGGCGGTCCAGCGACGCGAACGACAGCGGCTCTGTGGTGAGCAGGTCGAACCACCAGGCCGGATGAACGACGGCGTCGGCGACTGTGCGCAGCGTCAGCGCCGGCGGGATGGTCATGCCGTTGCGGGTGTCCCGCCGTCGCGCTCCCGGGACCGGGCAGTCGACAGTGACCAGCAGGGTGTCGTAGCCGGCATCGGCGGCGCGGCGCAGCAGCGCCATCGACCGCTCCCGGTCGCGCCACATGTAGAGCTGAAACCATCGGCGGGCGCCCGGCGCGGCCGCGGCCACCTCTTCGATAGAGGCTGTGCCCAACGTGGACAGCGAGAACGGGATGCCCGCGGCTTCGGCAGCGCGGGCCCCGGCCAGCTCGCCCGCGGTGTGCATCAGCCGGGTGAAGCCGGTGGGGGCGATCGCGAACGGCAACGCGACCGGCGCCCCGAGCACCTCGCGGCTGGTGTCGACCTCGGTGACGTCGCGCAGGATGGCCGGATGAAATTCGATGTCGCGGAAGGCCTGTCGTGCCCGCCCCAGCGAGATCTCATCCTCGGCGGCGCCGTCGGTGTAGTCGAAGGCGGCTTTGGGGGTGCGCCGCTCAGCGATCCGGCGCAGGTCTTCGACGGTCAGCGCGGCATCGAGGCGCGCCGCGGCGCGGTTCAACCGTGGCCTGCGGAATCGGATCAGGGGAGCGAGGTCTTGCACCCTGGGAAACCGCCGTGGCATCGCCGACATTGCTGACTCCTTCACTGCCACGTCGCACTGTGCCACGGTTGATGTCATGGCCGGTAACCCGGAGGCGTTCGGACTGCAGCGTTTCGTCGACGCGCAGGCCGGTGTCTACGACACCGTGCTCGCCGAACTGCGCGCCGGCCGCAAGCGCAGCCACTGGATCTGGTTCGTGTTTCCGCAGCTGGCCGGGCTGGGCGTCAGCGCGACGGCACAGCATTACGGGATCGCTGATCTTGCGGAAGCGCGTGCCTACCTGGCCCACGAACTGCTCGGGCCACGGTTGCACGAGTGCGCGCAGTTGATCAATGCGGTGCGCGGTCGGGCTATCGAGGAGATCCTCGGCCGGCCCGATGACCTCAAGCTGCGTTCCTCGATGACCCTGTTCACGCGAGCCTGCGCGGAGGCCGGCCACACCGGTGATTGCCGCTGCGACGAGTTTCGGGCGGTGCTGGATCGCTACTACGGCGGGCAGGAGGATCCGCTGACCGTGGACCGGCTGGCGCGGCTCGCCGGGGACTGAGCGCTGTCGGCGTCACCCTCGGCGTTGGTAACGGGTGCAGAACAGCGCTTTCAAGTCCGATTCGAACTCCGGCGCCGGCCCGTCGACTGCCACATGCGGAGCGATCGCGGTGATCGGCAGCGGGGCCACCGGCGCTGCCGGCACCTGCAGCTCGGTCAGCCACTCGGTCAGTTGCGCCGTCGATGCCGCGAACACGATCCGGCCCAGCCCGACCCACGCGTGGGCCGCCGAACACATCGCGCAGTGCTCACCGGAGGTGTAGACGGTGGTCCGGCCACGCCGCGCCGGGGCAAGGTTGGCCACCGCCCACTGGGCGATGGCCAACTCAGGATGGCGGGTGGCGTCGCCGTCGCCGGCCCGGTTGCGATCTTCGAAGAGCACGGTGCCGTCGGCATCGACCAATATCGAGCCGAACGGGTCGTCGCCGTGTTCGCAGGCCTCGGCCGCCAATTCGACACAGCGGGCCAGATACTCACGGTCGGCATCGCTGAGCGCCACAGGGCCGAAGTCTACGGCGCGCGCCGGGCAGTGCCCGGCGCGCGCCGATCAGGACCTGATCACGACGACGCGGCTGGGTCGGCGCCGGCGGCGAAGACCGCCTGCGCCACCCCGGCCACGATCGAG
Source organism: Mycolicibacter longobardus (assembly GCF_002102265.1). Taxonomy (GTDB): domain Bacteria; phylum Actinomycetota; class Actinomycetes; order Mycobacteriales; family Mycobacteriaceae; genus Mycobacterium; species Mycobacterium longobardum. The sequence goes on from NZ_LQPG01000026.1 coordinate 136,153, forward strand.
GCGACCTTGAGCGCCTCCAGCACCGCCTCGCGGCCGATGCCGGCCTCGCGGACGACATGCTCGTGGGAGGCGACGCACGCCTGGCAACCGTTGATCGCCGAGACCGCGAAGCTCCACAACTCGAAGTTCGCCTTGTCGACCCCCGGGTTGCCGATGATGTTCATCCGCAACCCGGCCCGCAGGTCGTCGTAGGCGCCGTCCAGGAAGTGCCGGCCACGGTAGAACACGTTGTTCATACCCATGATCGATGCTGCACCCAGGGCGGCCTGGTAGGCCTCCGCCGACAGGTTGTCGGCGGCCTCGGCCCCGATCTCGGCCAAGACCGTGGCGTTGCGTGTCGCAGCGGCACTGGCCAGCAGGCTGCCCCAGAGCTGTTCTTCGTTCAGGACGGTGGAGCGCGCGATCGAACCCAGATTGAGCTTGAGGTCCTTGGCGTACTCCGGGAGTGCTTCCTTGAGATTCTCGATGCTCATGCGAACTCCGATCAGACGGATTCTTTGAGCAGCTCACCGACGTTCAGGGTGGCCTCGCCCTTCTTCCAGTTGCAGGCGCACAACTCGTCGGACTGCAGCGCGTCGAGCACCCGCAGCACCTCGTCGACGTTGCGGCCCACCGATCCCGCCGTCACCGAGACGAACTGAATCTCGTTGTTGGGGTCGATGATGAAGGTGGCTCGGTCGGCGACGCCGTCGGCGTTGAGCACACCGGTGGCCTCGGCCAGCTCGCGCTTGAGGTCCGACAGCATCGGGAAAGGCAGCGTCTTGAGGTCCTCGTGCTGCTCACGCCACCGGTAGTGCACGAACTCGTTGTCGGTCGAAGCGCCGAGAATCTGGGCGTCGCGATCGGCGAACTCGTCGTTCAACTTGCCGAACGCCGCGATCTCGGTGGGGCAGATGAAGGTGAAGTCCTTGGGCCAGAAGAACACCACGCGCCACTTGCCGGCGTAGTCGTCGCTGGTGATGGTGGTGAAGTAGTCGTCCGGCCCTTTCGCGTCGACCTTCGACAGGTCGCCCGGGATGAGGGCGGTCAGCTTGTAAGCCGGGAACTGGTCGCCGATGGTCAGCAGTGCCATGTCACTCCTTGTGTATGAGATTCGCATTCGGGGCGCCGTTGGACGCCCGCACGCTCCATACTGCCCCATCCGAATTAAAAACGAAAGGTGATATTTTGCACTATAATTATCGGCATGACCGATGCAACCTATCAGCCGACGCTGGCCGGTTTGCGGGCGTTCGCCGCGGTCGCCGAGAAGCACCACTTCAGCCTGGCGGCGGCAGGACTGGGCCTGAGTCAGTCGACACTGTCGCAGGCATTGTCGTCGTTGGAGGCCGGGTTGGGGATCCAGCTCATCGAGCGGTCCACACGCCGGGTGTTCCTGACTGCCGAGGGCAAGGCGTTGCTGCCTCATGCTCATGCCGTGCTGGACGCCGCGGCGCAGTTCTCGGCCGCCGCGGCCGGGGTCGCCGACCCGTTGCAGGGCACCATGCGGCTGGGCCTGATCCCGACCGTGGCGCCCTATGTGCTGCCGGCGGTGCTGGCCGGTCTGTCGGAACGCCTGCCGGAGCTGAACCTGCGGGTGATCGAGGACCAGACCGAACGGCTGCTCACCGGGCTGCGCGAGGGCGCGGTGGACGCAGCGTTGCTCGCGTTACCGGCCGACGCCGCCGGGATGACTGAAATACCGATCTATGACGAGGATTTCGTCCTGGCACTGCCGCCCGGGCATGCGTTGGCCGGCAAGCGGCGAGTGCCGCCCACCGCGCTCGCAGACCTGCCGCTGCTGCTGCTCGACGAGGGCCACTGCCTTCGGGACCAGGCCTTGGACATCTGCCGCAACGCGGGGGTGCGGGCTGAGTTGGCCAACACCCGGGCGGCATCGCTGGCCACCGCGGTCCAGTGCGTGACCGGCGGGCTGGGCGTGACGTTGATCCCGCAGACCGCGGTGGCGGTCGAGGCCGAACGCAGCGGACTGGCGCTCGCCTACTTCGCCGCGCCCCGGCCGGGCCGGCGGATCGGGCTGGTGTTTCGCACCTCCAGCGGGCGTGAGGAGTCCTACCGGCGGCTGGCGGGCATCATCGGCGACGTGATCGGCGGGGTACACCAGGTCGACCGGGTGCAGTAGCGTGGCGCGGCGGTTCAGCGAGGCTCGACGGAGGAGAGGTGAAGCTGGGACGCCGCATGAACGGCGTTTAGGCTGCACGGGTGATCCTCAAGATCGAAGACGAGAACCGGGTGCGGACGCTGACGCTGAATCGTCCCGACGCGCTCAACGCATTCAACGAAGCGCTCTACGACGCCACCGCCGAGGCGTTGCTGGCCGCCGCCGACGACCCGGAGGTCGCGGTTGTGCTGATCACCGGAGCTGGGCGGGCATTCAGCGCCGGAACCGACCTCGCCGAGATGCAGGCCATGGTGACCGACCCGGACTTCACCCCGGGAAAGCACGGTTTCCGCGGTCTCATCACGGCGCTGGGAAGGTTTCCCAAACCGCTGCTCTGCGCGGTCAACGGGGTCGGTCTGGGCATCGGAGCGACCATCCTCGGCTACGCCGACCTGGCATTCATGTCGTCGACGGCCCGGCTGAAATGCCCGTTCACCAGTCTGGGGGTTGCGCCGGAAGCCGCGTCGTCCTACCTGCTCCCGCAGCTGATCGGACGGCAGAACGCCGCCTGGTTGCTGATGTCCTCGGAATGGATCAATGCCGACGAGGCGCTGCGGATGGGCCTGGTATTCGGCGTCTGCGAGCCCGACGCGCTACTGAGCGAAGCTCGTCGGCACGCGGACGTCCTTGCCTCCCGGCCGATTTCGAGTCTGATGGCGGTGAAGAGCGCCATGGTCGAGCCCACCCGCGCCGAGACGCTGGCCGCGGTGGAGCGGGAGAACGCGTTCTTCGCCCAACTTCTGGGCGGACAGGCCAACGCCGAGGCGCTGGCCGAATTCACCGGGCGGCGGATGCGCTGATCAGTGTGAGCCGACCGGGGTCACGTCCAGCGTGAGGTGCCGCAGCGCGCCGTCGCCCGGACGGGCGGGCGTCGCAGCCAGGGTGGCCTCGATGATGCCGCGGACCGTACACCGGCACCGGCCGCAATCGCCGCCCGCACCGCACATCGCGGCGACCTCTTTCGACGTCGACGCGCCGGCGGCGACAGCGTCCGACACCATCTGATTGGTGGCTCCCACACACAGGCACACATACATGGCGGTATCCCTAAAGACCCTGGCCCGCGGGCGTCGTCAGATCGATTGCGGCGGCGAACTTCCCGACGAACGGTCGCGGGTAACCGCCGATCCCGATACCGGCCATCCACTCCGCGGCGGTGTCCGGGTGATCGATCCAGCGCTGTGCGCTTGCCGCACTGTCGGTTTCCAGGAGCGTCATCACCTCATGCCCGTCGTCGACTGCCTGATATATCCACACTTTGCGCACCCCGGCATCGGCGAACCGGTCCAGCCCGGCATGCACCTTGGCCAGCAGCTCCGCGGGATCGGCGACGGTGGCGACCACGCCGACGATCACCTCAGAACCGTGCTGTTCGGGGCCGGCCGGGGAGAGATTGATCTTCTCGGTGACCTCGCCGGCGAAGATCGCCGGCAGATCGTTGACCCCGGAGCGGTCGAACCATTCGAACAATGCGGGGGAGCGCAACAGCTCCTGCACCGAGACGCGGTGCCGCAGGCCGATCGTGACCAGGACCCGGTCCGGCTCGAACGCCGAGGTGTAGAGCACCGCATGGCGGGCCCCGAGTCCGAGAAGCGGAGAGTGATCGTTGCGGATCAGGGCCCACGTCCGATCGACGTCATCGACCCGGTAGTCCAGCGCCAGCACCAGCGAATGGGAATCCTCGCGATGAGACATGTCGCCGCCCAAAATGCCGACACGATTGCCGGGCGAAACGAGTCTCATGTTAGTAGAGTCTAACCTAAGTAAAGCGCACCTTGCATGGGTCCGGAATCCTACGGCGATCCGACATTCGCCCGACGACCCGATCAAGGTGCGGCGATTCGGCGCGCCGAGACACGGGTAAACACCCCACTGCGGCCGGTTACCTGCATTAGATTGAATTCGGGCGCGTTACGGCGATCACTCAAGCTCCGTCCGTCGCGGCTGGCATGCGAGGTTCTTCACATCAGAGGAGAGATCATGCAAGGCGACCCCGAGGTTCTCAAACTGCTCAACGACCAGCTGACCAGCGAACTCACCGCGATCAACCAGTATTTTCTGCACGCCAAGATGCAGGACAACTGGGGTTTCACCGAGCTGGCCGGCCACACCCGCGGCGAGTCGATGGAAGAGATGCGCCACGCCGAGTCGGTCACCGACCGGATCCTGGTGCTCGGCGGCCTGCCGAACTATCAGCGCATCGGGTCCCTGCGCATCGGGCAGACCCTGCGCGAACAGTTCGAAAGCGACCTGGCTCTGGAGATCGACGTGCTCAACCGGCTGCGGCCCGGCATCGTCATGTGCCGTGAGAAGCAGGACAGCACCACCGCCCAGATTCTCGAGACCATCCTCGCCGACGAGGAATCCCACATCGACCACCTGGAAACCCAGCTGGAGCTGATGGACAAACTGGGCGAGGCGCTGTACTCGGCGCAGTGTGTCTCCCGCCCGCCGTCCTGATCTGCCCTTGCGACCGCCGCTAGGATTCCTAAGTTATGAGCCGAATCGGGGATTTCGCCGCAGACGACGTGATGGGCTGGACGACCAAATCACCTGAACTCGCCGCCGGGATAGGCGGATTCAGCGCCGCGGTCTACGGCCGGGGCCGACTGCCGATGCGCACTCGGGAGCTGGCCCGGATGGTGATCGCCTTCGACAACGAGTGCACGGCGTGCGTCAACACCCGCGACGCCGACGGCCCGGCGGCCGGGGTCAGCGAAGACCTTTACGAGCACGCGTCGGAGTGGCGCACCTGGCCGGGCTACAGCCCCCAGGAACGGCTCGCGGCCGAGTTCGCCCATCGCTTCGCCACCGACCACACCGCGCTGCGGGACGACGAGGACTTCTGGGCGCGGTGCGCAGAGCACTTCAGCGACGAACTGCTCGCCGACCTCGCGCTGTCGTGCGCACTCTGGCTGGGCATGGGGCGGCTGCTGCGCACTCTGGACATCGGTCAGGCTTGCGCCCTGACCCTGCCCAGCCGGGTGGATTCCGCGCTCAGATAAGGCCGGTGGCGTCGAACACCCACGACATGTCGGCCTTCGCCAGGTCCTCCAGCCAGGTCGGTGGGGCGTGGGCGGTCAGACCTGCCATGTCCCAATAGTCTTTCCAGAGCGTGATCTTGCCGTCGACGACCTTGTGCACGGTGACGAACCGCAGCAGTGCGGTTTCGCCGGTGGCCCAGTTCCAGGTTTCGGAGTGTTCGTAGAGGACGTCGGTGCCTTCGGCGACGAGCAGCCCCGGATGGTTCTCGTATCCGGCCAGCGGCTCCAGACCGACCTTGAGGCGTTTGACGATGTCGCCCGGGCCGCGGGCGGCTGCGGCCGGGCCCACCGGCATGTCGACATAGATGCAGTCTTCTGCCAGAAAAGCTTTCACCGCATCCCAGTCGCGACGTGACAAGGCCGCCCACATCCCTGTGACGGTTTGTTTGACGTCAGTCGCCATGCCGATACCGCGTTCCGGTGTACGACATCACAAGCGGGAATATACGCCGGCTCCAGACAGGCGTCCGCGCGGGATGGGTGCACGTTTAGAGTCTGGTGCGGAGGTGGACATGGCTGATCGACGGTCGGTGCGCAAAGTCGGGCTGGTGCTGGCGTCAGCCGCTGCGGTGGGGGCTGCCGGCATCGCGGTGCGCAGGGTGGGCGCCACCCGGACCCGCAAGGAGAACGCCTCGCCGCTGAACCCGCCGTGGACCGCCCCGCCTGCGCGCTACGGCGTCGGGATACACCGCAACGTAGCGGTGGAGATGAGCGACGGCGTGGTACTGCGCGCCAATGTCCATTACCCCACCGACCCCGAGACCGGGAAGCCGGCCGCCGGGCCGTTTCCGGTGCTGCTGTCGATCACCCCTTACGGCAAATTGGCACCGCCACCGGCCGCGCAGCTCGGCGGAGGCCCCTCGCCGCATCTGATCCGGCGGGGCTACATCGAGGTGATGGTCGACGTCCGCGGCACCGGGGCGTCCGGAGGCTCGTTCGAGATGTTCGGCCCGGACCAGACCCGCGACGGCGTCGAGCTGGTCACCTGGGCGTCGACCCTGCCGAACGCCAACGGCCGAGTCGGCATGTTCGGCATCTCCTACCTGGCCATCAACCAGCTGTTCACGGCGGCCGCGGTCGGCCCCGATTCACCGCTGAAGGCGATCTTCCCGGTGATGGCCGCCAACGACTTCTACCGGGATGCCGCCGCCATGGGTGGCACGCCGCACCTGCGCACCGTGAGTGCCTACGGCTCGGTGTACAGGCTGCTCAACGTGATCAACCCGACGCTGGAGTTCGTCACTCCGGGCCGGCATCCGCGGCCGCGTGCCGGTGGGCGGGCCGCGGTGCGCCAGCGTGGCAGAGACCAGCGCGGCTACTTCGGGCCGCTGGTCGCCGAGGCGCGCACCGGCGGTGATGCCGCCTACGACGGGCCGTTCTGGGACACCATGCGTCCCGACCTGGTGCTGCCCGAGATCGCGGCCAACAATGTGGCCGTCTTTCTGACGGGCGGCTGGCACGACGCGTTCCAACGCGGTGCACCCTTGAACTATGTGGGGTTGCAGAACGCGTACACCGGCCGGCAGGTGGATGCTCCGATGCAGTCCGGGCAACCCCTGACCGACCGGGTCAAGCTGCTGATGGGGCCGTGGTACCACGTGTCGGACTATGACGGTCTGCACCTGTTGGATCTGAAGCTGCGCTGGTTCGACTACTGGCTGAAAGACGATGCGGCCGCGGAGATCTCCGGGCCTCCGTTCACCTTTCAGGCGATTGGCGATCGCCGCTGGTATCTCACCCGCGAGTATCCGGTCCCGGAAGCCACGCCGACCCGGCTGTATCTGGCCCATGCGGGCCGGTTGGACGCCGACGCCCCCGAAGAGCAGACCCTGGCCGCGCTGCCGTACCGCTCGCGCGGTCCGATATCCGGGCGCAGCCTGGAACAGTGGGCCCTGGGGCTGAACAGTTTCGTCACGTCGACGGCCGGCGGCCGCACCCGGCACGATCAGGACAATCGCCGGGTGCAACGGGGTGCGCTGACCTACACCACCGAGGCATTCGACTCGCCGGTCCTGATCGCAGGGCCGATCACGCTCACCGTGCAGGCAACGGCCGACACCACCGAGACCCTGTGGGTCGCCCACCTCGACGACGTCGCACCGGAAGGGGTGAACCGCCCGCTGACCATGGGCGCCCTGCTCGGTTCACACCGGGACCTGGACCCGGACCGCACCTGGTACCTGCCGGACGGCACCGTGCTGCGCCCGCATCACATCAGCACCCGCGCCGCGGTACGGCCGGTGGAGCCGGGGGAGTTGACCCGCTACGACATCGAGATCTTCCCCACCGCGGCGCTGATCGCGCCGGGGCACCGGCTGCGACTGACCTTGACCACCTACGATTTCCCGCACCTGGTACCTACTGCGCCGGCGCGCCAGGCGCTGACCGGCGGTCTGTACCACGTGCACCAGGGTGGACCCACCCCGTCGTTCCTGCTGTTGCCGCTGACAGACCCCGACAGCCTGGACTGAACTCAGAGCCGGCGGGCCGCTCTACTGCTCCTGCTCTGCGACATCCCGGATGCGTTCCAGGGTGCGGCGCATGTCACGGATGTTGTTGCGCTGCCGCAGAAAACCACCGAACACCCAGTAGTACACGCTGGTCAGGAAAGAGTCGGCCAGCCGGAAAGACTCGGTGACGTCAGTGCCGTTCGCGGTAGGGGTCAGCTCGTAGCGCCACCGGTTCACTTCACGATCACCGGCGAGCACCGCGAAGGCGAACACCCGGTTCGGCTCGCACTCGGTGACCCGGCACGTCGTCCAGTACACCGGGCCGATCCCGTTGCGCCGGACATGCCCACGGAACCGTGCGCCCACCTCCGGGCCGGTGGCGCCGTCGAGCCATTCGGCCTCGAAGGTCTCCGGGGAGAACCGCCCGGTGTTGCGGACGTCGGCCACCAGATTCCAGATCCGCTCGGCCGGGGCTGCCATGTGAACTGTCGCCGAACCCTGCATGCCCTGATCCAATCACGTCCGCGGGGGCGGGGTAACCCCACACAACAAAGCACTGGGCCCCATCCGGAAATCGGATGGGGCCCAGTGGTGCGTCGATTCAGGCGCTTAGCCCGCGCCCAAGTGGCTCTGCAGGTCAGGCTTCATGGCCTGCAGCTGCTGGCCCCAGTACTCCCAGCTGTGCGTGCCGTAGTCCGGGAAGTTGAACACCGCGTTGCTGCCGCCGGCCGCGGTGTAGAGCTCCTGGAACCTCTTGTTCTGGCCGATCATGAAGTTGCCCTCGAGGAAGGTGGCGGGAAGGTTGTCGCCGCCCAGCTCGTTCGGACGGCCGTTGCCGCAGTAGACCCACAGGCGGGTGTTGTTGGCCACCAGCTTGTCGACGTTGAGCGTCGGGTCGTTGCGCACCCATGCCGGGTCACTGTCGGGGCCCCACATGTCTTCCTTCTTGTAGCCGCCGGCGTCACCCATGGCCAGGCCGATCCAGCTCTTGCCGTCAGAGGGGTTGATGTAGCCGGACAGCGAACCCGCGTAGGTGAACTGGTTCGGGTGGTAGATGGCCAGCGTCATCGCCGACGCACCGGCCATCGACAGGCCGACCGCAGCGTTGCGGCTCTGGCTCACGCCGTACTCCGAGGCCAGGTAGGCCGGCAGCTCGCTGGTGAGGAAGGTCTCCCACTTGTAGGTGGAGCAACCCGCCTTGCCGCAGGCCGGCTTGTACCAGTCGCTGTAGAAGCTGGACTGGCCACCGACCGGCATGATCACCGAGATGCCCGAGTCCAGGTACCACTCGAACGCCGGGGTGTTGATGTCCCAGCCGTTGTAGTCGTCCTGGGCCCGCATGCCGTCCAGCAGGTACAGGCCCGGGGAACCGGAACCGCCCGGCTGGAACTGGACCTTGATGTCGCGGCCCATGCCCGCCGAGGGCACCTGCAGGTATTCGACCGGCAGACCCGGCCGGGAGAACGCAGATGCGGTCGCTTCGCCACCGGTCAGGCCGATCAGGCCCGGCAGCGCCGCGGCAGCCACAGCGCCGACCATAAGTCGGCGTGCCCAGCGCATCCCCTTGGTCACGTCAGTCATTCCTGCCCCTTGTCGTCTTGCTGCGGAACGTCACTTGCGTCGATTGCGGCGCAACGCACGCGCCGCCGGTGCCATATCGGTCCTTACATGCAACAACGGCCGCAATCCGCAACTCCAGCGGCCGTCTCGGGATCCGACCCGCATATAGCATACCCGATTTTCGTCCCGGACCCGGTTAGGACTTGCGGGACGACACGCGTAGGCTCGCCTGCGGTAAGCCGACAAGACCACACTGTCCTGAGCTGTCCCCGGGTCCGCTCCGTGCCCGCCGATTCCCTCCACGGGTGAGGCGAAGGCGCTCCGCCGACGCGGTGACATCGCAGATCAGGACGATTGGGGCGCGCGATTTTGGACACGGTACTGGGGCTGGCGTTGACGCCGACGACCATCGGCTGGGTGATGGCCGACGGCAGTGGCGTTCCGGGCGCCCCGGCGCTTTCCGGTGACGAGGTCGGTGTCAGCCGCGGCGATGCCGGCTTGGACGTGTCGCATCTCGCCGCTTCGGCGTCGGCCCTGGCCGCTCGGGCACGCACCATGCTGGCCGCCGGCGGCGAACGGCTGCACGGTGTGGCTGTGACCTGGAGCGACGAAGCGGCCGTCGGGGCCGCGCTGTTGTTGGAGTTGCTGGCCGACGCCGGCTTCGATCACGTGGTACCGGTGCGATTCAGCCAGGCGGCCGCATCGTTGACCGCCGGCATCGGATTACAGCGCGAACGCACCGCGGTATGCGTCGTCGAACCCGGCTTGGCCACTCTGGTCCTGCTCGACGACTCCGATTCCGCCGACCCGATCGTCACCGTCAGCCCGATCGGCGGTACCGACGACGTGATCAGCTGGCTGGTCGACACCTTGGGCGCGGGCGGCCAGGGACCTGAACTGCTGATGGTGGCCGGTTCGATGCGCGGCATGGACCGGCTCGCACGCCGGCTGGAATCGAAGCTTTCGGTACCGGTCTTCGTCCAGGGCGGCGCCCAGCAGGCGTTGGCTCGGGGGGCTGCGCTGGCCCTGGCGCCGCATTCCGAACTGACCGGCCCGGCGCTTGAGGCGACCGTAGCCGGCTGGGAAAGCGGCGACCTCGGCCCGAGGCGTGCCATGTCGCTGTCGTATGCCGGAGCGCTGACGATGCTGGCCGGGGGAGCGGTGACGCTGGTCGCGTCGGTGTCGGCCGCACTGAGCCTGCAGCTGGGAACCGGCAGGGACGCCCCTCATCCGCAGCCGCCCGCGCATGTGACCGTGGCGCGCGTCGCCGTTCCCGCCGCCCCGCCAGCGGCCGCCCCGGCGCAGCCGCCAGCTGCGGCTCCGGTCCCACCGGACCAGATGCCCGGGGCCTCGGAGGAGCCCGCCGAGTTCGGTTCGCTGTGGGACGCGCCGGAGGCGAACCCGGACCCGCCGGCACCGCCGCAGGGCCGAGTCCCGGCACTGTTGGACCGCGTCCGGGAACACCTCAACGGTCTGCCCGGGCGCTGAGTCAGGCCCCGCGGATCTCGTCGGCGGAAACAGTCCCCGACAGGGACACCGTCACCTCGTCTGCGACCTGCATCGCCCCCATCAACATCGAATAGCGCCGCACGCCGAAGTCGCTGTGTCGCACCACGGTGCTGCCGTCCACTTGCCACGAGTCACCGTTACCGGTCACCCGCACCTCGATGACGTGCTGCTTGGCCTTGCCGCGGATCTCCAGGTCGCCGGTCAACCGATACCCGTCATCCGTCGCTTCGATGTCGTTGCACCCGAACCGGATGATGCCGTGTTTCTTGCTGTCGAGGCATTTGAGGGCGTTGCCGCGGATCAGCGTCTTCTCCGGCGCGGTCAGCGGGGTGAGCCCGCCCTCGCCGTTGAGCACCTGCAGCGAATCCACCTCGACGGTCAGGTTCACCGCGGTCGGCCGGTCGCCGGACCAGGCCACGGTCGCCTGCCAGCGTTCCATCTCGATCGTGAGCCGGTGGCCCATCTTCGCGGCTCGCCCCGCCACGTCCGTGCCGATCAGCATCCGACCGTGCGATGGGTCCAGCCGCCACTGCTTTCCAGCCACCTGCGGCACTCTAGCGGCGATCGCAATCGCGGCGAAGCCGCGCCGCCATCAAGCCAGCGGGCCTGCTGGGCCGGCATTCGGCGGATTCGCGATGGCCCGCCGCGGCCACCCGTTAGGCTCTGACGAATGATCCGTGAACTAGCCGCAGCTGCTTTCATCGCCGCCGCCGCGGGGGCAGCAGCCGTCACCGGCGCACCGGCCGCCGGTGCCTACCCGGGTGACGTGCCGGGCATGGTCGATGGCCAGCGCCAGGGGGATGCGTGCTTCAGCTGGGAGCGCTTCATCTACGGCCACGGCCCCAACGGCCAGGCGCTGGCATGCCATTTCATCGCCAACCAGTGGCCGCCCAAGGACACCGGGTTCTGGCAGATCTCCTACCCGCTGTACGGGGTGCAGGAAATCGGCTCGCCGTGCCCGAATCCGCAGTCGGCCGCGCAGTCGCCCGACGGGTTGCCGCTGCTGTGCCTGGGTGCGCGGGGCTGGCAGCCCGGCATCTACACCGGTGGTATCGGCCCCTACTTCCCGCCCGGGATCGCCCAGGTCGGCTGACCGCGAGAACGAGCGCGGCACGATGCGCCTGGGGATGATCGGCCTGGGCCGAATGGGCGCCAATCTCGTTCGGCGGCTGGCCGACGGGGGTCACGAATGCGTCGTCTATGACCACAACCCCGACGCGGTCGCCGCGCTGGCGGCAGAGGCGAACACCACCGGAGTGTCGTCCTTGGCCGAGTTGGCGGCCAAGCTGCCCGCCCCGCGCGTGGTGTGGGTGATGGTTCCGGCCGGTGCCGTCACCACCGGAGTCATCGAAGAGCTCGCCGGTACGCTGACGGCCGGCGACATCGTGATCGACGGCGGCAACTCCTACTACCGTGACGACATCGCGCATTCGAAATTACTGGGGGACAAGGGGATCCACCTGCTGGACTGCGGGACCAGCGGCGGGGTGTGGGGCCGCGAGCGCGGCTACTGTCTGATGGTCGGCGGAGACCGCGCCGCCTTCGATCAGGTCGAGCCGATCTTCGCCACCGTGGCCCCGGGGGTGGACGCCGCCCCGCGCACACCGGGCCGCGACGGCGAGATCTCCCAGGCCGAGAACGGTTACCTGTACTGCGGCCCGTCGGGAGCCGGGCACTTCGTGAAGATGGTCCACAACGGCATCGAGTACGGAATGATGGCCTCGATCGCCGAGGGCCTGAACATCCTGCACCACGCCAACATCGGCAAACAGGATCAACAGGGTGACGCCGAGACCGCCCCGCTGACCCATCCCGAGTTCTACCGGTACGACTTCGACATCGAGCAGATCACCGAAGTCTGGCGGCGCGGCAGCGTGATCGGCTCCTGGCTGCTGGACCTGACCGCCAGTGCCCTGCAGAAATCGCCGGCGCTGGAGGAATTCGCCGGGCGGGTCTCCGACTCCGGGGAGGGTCGCTGGACCGTCATCGCGGCGATCGACGAGGGCGTGCCCGCACCGGTGCTGACCACCGCCCTGTACGCGCGTTTCGCCTCGCGCCATCTGTTCGAGTTCGGCGCGAAGGTGCTCTCGGCGATGCGCAAGCAGTTCGGCGGGCACGACGAGAAGTCCGGGTGAGCAGCGCAGGATCCCGGTCCTGATCCTGGCCGCTCACGGTCTCGGCATGCCACTATTGGGAATGCCGCGGCGACGGCGGGAATTCCGGTGACAGCCGGTAGCGACAGGACGACCGTGCGGATGATCGCCCTGATCGCGCTGCTGCTCGTCACCGGTGCCGCCACTCGCGGATACCTGCCCGGTACCACGCGGGGTCCTCGCCCGGAGGCCACCGCAGGCCCGGTGGAACCGATCGTTCTTGTGGCACTGCTCGCGATCTCCACCGCCGCGATCATCGTCGCCGTCGTTCACCGCGCCCGCCATCAGCGCGCGGCCGCCGGCAGCATCGGCCAGCTGTCGGTGACAGCGGGGGCCGCACCACAGCGGCCGCCGTGGCGGGTGGTGCTGATAATCCTGGCCGGGCTGGCACTGTGGCTGCTGACGATCCTGCTGCTGGCGAACCTGGAAGGGGCGCTCCGGTTCGCCATCCCGGTCGAGCTCTTCGGGTCACGAGAGACGGCGCCCGCGGCCCCGGGAACCCCGGGCACCGCGCCGCCATCGACCCCCGGCGGGCCGGCCGGTGCCGGATCCGGATATCTGTTGGCGCTGTCCACCATGCTGCTGGCGCTGATCGCCATCGTGGTGGTCGCCACCCGCACCCGGCGCCCGGACCCTCGGCCGCCCGAAACAGCGGTGGTTCCGGCGGTCGGCGCCGCGCCGGATGCGGGCGAAACATTGGCGCAGGCGGCAGAACTCGGTCTGAGCCGGGTCGCTGATCGCGGTCGCGGGCCCCGGGAGGCGATCATCTCCTGTTACGCGGTGATGGAACAACACCTGGGCACCGTCCCCGACGTCGCACCGCGGGACTTCGACACCCCCACCGAAGTGCTGGCGCGGGCCGTCGAACACCACGCCCTGCCCGCGGACAACGCGTCCCGGCTGGTGGAGCTGTTCACCGAAGCGCGCTTCAGCGCACACCTGATGACGGAGCGGCACCGCGAAGACGCGGTTGCCGCGCTGCGGCTGGTGCTCGACGAGTTGCGGAGTCAAAGATGAAAAGTCTTGTTCTGCAAGGTATCTTGCTGGTCACCGTCACAGAGACGGTGGCGCTGATGACCCACCAGCGCCACCTTCTGCTGTGGGTGACCGGCATCGCGGTCGCGCTGCCGTTGATCGGCATCCGGCGCCTGTTGACCACCGCCGGCTCGGACTCGGCCCCGGATCCGGTGGCCACCGATGAGCGCGGCGAGTCGTTGCGGCAGTGGCTGTCGGGCACCGAAGCCCGAATCCGATGGTCGGAATCGACGAGGGCCGACTGGGATCGGCGCTGGCGGCCGATCCTGGCCAGCCGATTCGAGCTCTCCACCGGCGCGCGGAGAACAACCGATCCCGCGGCGTTCCGCGCCACCGGAGCGATGCTGTTCGGCGACGAGCTGTGGCCATGGGTGGACCCCGGCAACGTCGCGCCCGGCGGCGACCGCGGTCGCGGCCCGGGACGCGCTGTGCTGGAAGAGATTCTGTGCCGGCTGGAGCAGCGATGAGCACCGGGCTGTCCGGGGCGGCAACCACCGCTGAACGCTGCACCGCGGTGCTCGACGAGATCGAGCGGGCCGTGGTGGGCAAGCGGGCCGCGCTCACCCTCATTCTGACCACCGTGCTCGCCGGCGGCCATGTGCTCATCGAAGATCTGCCGGGCCTGGGCAAGACCTTGATCGCCAGATCGTTCGCATCGGCGCTGGGACTGGACTTCATTCGGGTGCAGTTCACCCCGGATCTGCTGCCCGCCGACCTGCTGGGCACCACCGTCTACGACATGTCCGCGGGGCGATTCGAATTCCGGCGCGGGCCGATCTTCACCAACCTGGTGTTGGCCGACGAGATCAACCGAACCCCGCCCAAGACCCAGGCGGCCCTGCTGGAGGCGATGGCCGAAGGCCAGGTCAGCATCGACGGCCACACCCACCGCTTGCCGTCGCCGTTCATCGTGCTGGCCACCGACAACCCGATCGAGTACGAGGGCACCTACCCGCTGCCCGAGGCCCAGCTGGACCGATTCGCGATCCGGTTGCGCCTGGGCTACCTCTCCGAGCAGGGGGAGGCGGCCATGCTGCGCCGGCGCCTCGACCGGGGTGCCGCCCTGCCGACGGTGCGCAAGGTGATCGACGCCGACGACCTGATCGCGATGCGCGAAGCCGTGGAACAGGTCAGCGTGCATGACGACGTACTGCGCTACGTGGTGTCGCTGGCGGCCGGAACACGACACCACCCGCAGGTGGCGGTGGGCGCCAGCCCTCGATCGGAACTCGACCTGGTGCAACTCGCCCGGGCTCGGGCACTGCTGCTCGGCCGCGACTATATGATCCCCGAAGACGTCAAAGCGCTGGCCACGTCGGCGATCGCGCACCGGATCACGCTGCGGCCGGAGATGTGGGTACGGCGCGTCCAGGGTTCGGATGTGGTGGACGAGCTGCTGCGACGGCTACCGGTACCGCGAACACCGGATGCGGCATCGACGTGAGCCCCGACATCGAGGTTGTATTGCGCTGGCGGGCCTCACCATTGGCGAAGGCGATGGCCACCGCTGCCGCAGCGGCGCTGGTGGTCGCAGTGGGCGGATCGCGCTGGCAGTTGATCGCCTTCGCCGCGCCGCTGCTCGGAGCGCTGTGCTCACTCGGCCGGCAGCCACCGGTACCGGCGATCCGGGTACGCGCCACGCCGCCGGTGCAACGCTGCTTCGAAGCCGAACCGGTCGAATTGGCGCTCGTCGCAACCACATCGGCCCGCGACGCGACCCCAATCAGCCTGGTGATGCCGGCGGATCCGGCGCTGACTTTGCAGACCGTCGACAACGCAGCCGAGTCCGGGTGCCGAAAATCGTTGACCGTCACCGCCGAACGCTGGGGCCGCTACCCGATTCGGGCGACCGTGGGCACCGTGGGGCGCGGCGGGCTGCTGGCCGGGACCGCCACCGTCGAGGTCGCCGAGGTCACCGTGTTCCCGCTGGCGCCGCCGCAGTCCACACCGGTCCCGCGCAGTGAGTTGCTCGACCGGGTCGGCACCCACCTGACCCGGCACGCGGGCCGCGGTGTGGAGTACGCCGACATCCGCGCCTACGTTCCCGGCGACCCGCTGCGCTCGGTGAATTGGCCGGTCAGCGCTCGGCGCGGCAGCCTGCACGTGACCCAGCGGCTGACCGACCGTGCCGCCGACGTGGTGGTGCTGATCGACGCCTCCGACCAGCCCCGCGGCCCGGCGACCGTGGCAACCGAACGATCGGTGCTCGGCGCGGCGCAGGTGGTGCAGACCGCGTTGCGCAACGGCGACCGCGCCGGGATCGTCGTACTCGGTGGCCAACGCCCGCGCTGGGTCGGCGCGGAGATCGGGCAGCGCCAGTTCTATCGCATCGTCGATACGGTCCTGGGCGCCGGAGACGGGTTCGAGACCACCACCGGAACGCTCGCGCCCCGGGCGGCGGTACCGGTGGGCGCGTTGATCATCGCGTTCTCCACCCTGCTGGACACCGAGTTCACCCTGGCGCTGACCGACCTGCGTAAACGCGGGCACGTGGTGCTTGCGGTCGACGTGCTGGCCGGTTCACCGTTCGAGCACGAACCGGATCCGTTGGTGTCCCGGATCTGGACGCTGCAGCGCGCCGCCATGTATCGGGATATGGCCACGATCGGTGTCGACGTCGCCTCGTGGCCTGATCAGCAGCCCCTGGAGCAGGCGATGCGGGTGGCCACGCAGCGGCGTCGTCCTACGTCGGTGCGGTGATGGCGCGTTCGGCCGGCGTCGCCACGTCGCTACCGCTGGTGCCCTCCGGCATGTGTGGGCTGGCGATGGCGGCGGCCGCCGGTGCGAATGCCTCCGGCATGGCCGCGGGCGCGGCGCTGCTGGCCGTCGGCGCGGTGCTGGTCGGGCTGTGGTGGCGGCCGGCGGCGACGGTCGCGGTGCTGCTCGCCGTCGTCGCGATCGGCCTCACAGACCCGTCGACGGTGTCGGCGGCGGTGGCCGGTCTCGCCGCGGTGGGCTACCTGGTGTTGCGCCACGTCGGCACGGTGACGGTCCCGACCGTGACCTTCGCCCTCGGGTTCACCGTCGCGGGGGTGGTCGCGACGGTGTTCCCATGGAGCCTGCCCTGGCTACCGCTGCTGGCGCCGTTCGCGGCGTTCGGCCTCTACGCGCTTGCCGCGCAACCGTTTCTGGCTGCCGAGCCGTAGGCAGCTCAGACGCCGGAGGCTTCGTTGAGCGCTTCGAGGGTGCTGGTCGCGTCGAGGTACTCCTGCACCCAGCGCTGCATGACGGTCGCGGTCTTCTCCACCTTGGTGAACTGGCCGACGACCTGACCCACCGGGTTGAACGCCACGTCGACGCTCTCGTTGGGGTACTTGTTCGTGGCCCGCACCGCCATCCCGGAGACCATGTACTGCAGCGGCATGCCCAGCGGCTTGGGGTTCTCCGGCTGCTCCCACGCCTCGGTCCAGTCGTTGCGCAGCATCCGGGCCGGCTTGCCGGTGAAGGATCGGCTGCGGACGGTGTCGCGACTGCCGGCCTTGATGTACGCCGCGTGCTGGGCCTCGGTGTTCGAGGACTCCTCGACCATCAGCCACTGGGAACCGGTCCACGCGCCCTGGGCGCCCAGCGCCAGCGCCGCCGCGATCTGCTGACCGCTGCCGATGCCACCTGCGGCCAGCACCGGCACCGGTGCCACCGCCTTGACGACCTCGGGCCACAACACGATCGAGCCCACCTCGCCGCAGTGGCCGCCGGCCTCGCCGCCCTGGGCGATGATGATGTCCACACCGGCTGCGGCGTGCTTACGCGCCTGCGAGGCAGAGCCGCACAATGCGGCCACCTTGCGGCCCGCCTCGTGGATGTGCTTGATCATGTCGGCCGGGGGAGTCCCCAGCGCGTTGGCGATCATCGTCACCTTCGGGTGCTGCAGTGCCACCTCGACCTGCGGCGTGGCGGTCGCTTCGGTCCAGCCGAGCAGTTGCAGGCTGTCGTCGTCGGCGTTCTCGACGGGAACACCGTGGTCGGCAAGGAGCTTCTTGCCGAAGTCGAGGTGCTGCTGGGGCACCAGCTTGCGGAGTGATTCGGCCAGCTCCTCGGCGGACTGCCCGGAATCCATCCCCTCGTACTTGTTGGGGATGACGATGTCGACGCCGTAGGGGTGGTCCCCGATGTTCTCGTCGATCCACTTCAGCTCGATCTCCAGCTGTTCCGGCGTGAAACCGACAGCACCGAGCACTCCGAACCCGCCGGCCTTACTCACCGCGACGACCACGTCGCGACAGTGGGTAAAGGCGAAAATCGGGAACTCGATGCCGAGTTCGTCGCAGAGGGGAGTGTGCATGACCTACTCCTTCACGGGGCGGCTGATTGAAGTGGAACGTGTTCTAATTAAGTACCAGACGCAGCATCACGAGGCCAGTCGGCCTTCGGTGGGCTGGTGAAACGTAACACTACCGGCAATCGTGTATTCGGTCAGCGGGGGTGCGCTCGGCGGGGTACTCAGCGCGTGGTGACGGCCCGCAACACCGCCACGCCGAACCCGGCCGCGCGGCGCAGGGATCGTCCGGTGCTCCGGCTGGGGCCGGTGACATGCAGCACCGGCCAACCGCGCTCGGCGGCCAGCGTCGCCAGCCCGGGCCGTGGATTGACCGGCCGCGGCCGGCCCACCAGCGACATCAGGGCGGCATCCTCGTCGCCGTCGGCGTAGAAGAAGCTCTGGGCGAGGTCGATCCCGTTGCCGGTGCAGAACGCCTGCACGGTGGCGGCCTTCTGCGGCCCCCACACCACGGGTTTGATGATGTCCCCGGTCAGGACGCCCCGCTCGTCGACTTCGAACCGGTTGCACAGCACCTGCCCGATCCCCAGGAAGTGGGCGACGGGCTCGGCGTGAATGGTCAGCGCCGAGGAGCTCAGCACGACGGTGTGGCCGCGCTGCTGGTGCGCCTGGACGATCTCGTGCATGTGCGGGTAGATCCGGGACGTGATGTGGTCGGCGAACAGCCGTTCGCCGACGTCGTTGAGCACCGTGATGGACTCGCCGCGCAGGTACCCGGCCGCACGCACCAGCAGCCGCTCGAACTGCATGCGGCCTAGGCGGTATCGCACAGCGGCCTCGACCACCCCGAGCACCTCACCGGCCCGGGCCTGGCGCCTGCGGATCCGGTCACCGGCGTGGGCGGTGGCGGTGAACCCGGACACCAGCGTGCCGTCCAAGTCGAAGAACGCCCCGATCCGAGCGCCCGGCTCGGTCCGGGTCACGTCGGCGATCGGGTCGGCGATCAGATCGCGGGGTAGGGCGGCCATCGGCGTCGATGTTACGTCGACGGGCCGTGCGCGCGTGGTCACGCGCCGCGCCGTCGGATGACGAATTCGGCAGCTGATAGCGTGTTCGGCCTATGCGAAAAGAGGGCCGCCTGCATGACCAATGAGACCACCGCGACCGACGCGCGGGAAGCTCTGTCCGAGCGGGCCGAGCAGTCCGGCTGGCGGCGCACCCAGCGGGAGCGTGTCGACATCTACAGCCGCGGCGTCTACCACGTTCACGCGATATGGCGCGACAGCGGCACCCTCAACGGCGGATCCCACTACGAGGATTCGATTCTGCTGACCTACACCACTGACCTCGCGAAGGTTCAGAGCTGGCTGGCCCGCTGACGCCGGCTCGATAACCGGGGCGGCTCCGGTTCGCAACGGTTGAATAACCGCCCCTCGTGTCACACGGGCAACATTTTTCACACGGCTAACTTCAGTCCCGACCTTGTTGTTACTGGGATGGGGAAGAAGCCATGTCACGAATCCGTAATTGCCTCACCGTCGCGGCCGGCGCCGCCGCGGGACTGTTCCTGGCGGCGCTGGCGTCCAGCGCCACCGCCAACGCCGACACCGTGCCGATCAACCCCGGCCTGCCCGGCGTGGTCGAGCAGGTCGTCGCACAGTCGACGAGCATCCCGCAGCAACTGCTGCAGACCACCACGTCCGCGCTGAGCGGCACCACACTGGCCCCGGCCGCGACGCCCGGGCAGTCGCCGATCGCCACCGCCACCCTCAACGTCCCGCAGGCACCGGGTGCGCAGACCGCGGCCACCTCCGCCACCGGCCTGCCCGGACTGTCGAGCCTTCCGGACAGTCTGAGCTCGGTGCTGCCGTTCCCGATGCCGAACTTCGGCGGTAGTGCACCGGTGGCGGCGACGCCGACGGCGTTCGCTCCCACCGGTTACCTGCCGTCGGCTCCGGTGGCGCCGGTGACTCCGATGGAAGTCGTGCTGATTCCCGGCTTGCCCTGACTCCGGCCTTGAGACGGACTGCGTAACCTCGGACCGGTGAGCGCACGCGCAGGAATCGTCGTCACCGGTACCGAGGTACTCACCGGCCGGATTACCGATCGCAACGGACCGTGGCTGGCCGATCGACTCCTTGAACTGGGAGTCGAGCTGGCGCACATCACGATCTGCGGCGACCGGCCCCGGGATATCGAGGGCCAACTGCGGTTCCTGGCCGCCGAGGGTGTGGATCTGATCATCACCAGCGGCGGTCTGGGGCCGACGGCCGACGATCTGACGGTCGACACCGTCGCCCGGTTCTGCGGCCGCGACGTCGTCCTCGACGCCGAGCTGGAAGCCCGGATCGCGGCGATCATCAAACCGATGATGGCGCGATTCACGGGTCCGGGTGCCCCGGATTTCGCGACGGTCCGGGCGGCCAATCGCAAGCAGGCGATGGTCCCCGCCGGTGCGACCATCCTGGATCCGGTGGGCACGGCCCCCGGTGTGGTGGTGCCGGGCACTCCGACGGTGATGGTGCTGCCGGGGCCGCCTCGTGAACTGCAACCGATGTGGCACAAGGCGATAGCGACCGCTGCGGTGCAGGACGCGATCGCCGGCCGCACCCATTACGAGCAGCAGACGGTGCGGATGTTCGGTCTGCCCGAATCCGGCCTGGCCGACACCCTGCGGCACGCTCAAGAGGTCGTCGACGGTTTCCATCGGCTGGAGATCACCACCTGCCTACGGCGCGGCGAGCTCGAGATCGTCACTCGCTACGAACCCGAAGCCGCCGGCGCCTATGCCGAGGTGCTGGCGCTGCTGCGTGAACGGCACGCCCGGGCGATCTTCTCCGAAGATGGTTCGCGGGTCGATGATCTGGTAGCGAGACTGTTGGCGGGCCGACAGATCGCGACCGCCGAATCCTGCACCGCCGGCATGCTGGCGGCCCGGCTGACCGACCCGCCGGGCGCCTCGGCCTACCTGGCGGGCGGCGTGGTGTCCTACTCCAACGACGCGAAGGTGGATCTGCTCGGCGTCGACGCGGCCCTGATCGCCGAGCACGGCGCGGTCTCCGAGCCGGTGGCTGAGGCGATGGCCGCCGGTGCGCTGCACCGCTTTGCCGCGGACACCGCGGTCGCCATCACCGGCATCGCCGGGCCCGACGGTGGAACGCCCGACAAACCGGTGGGCACGGTGTGCTTCTGCGTGGCGCTGGGTGACGGCCGGATGCTCACCCGGACCACCCGGCTGCCGGGGGACCGGGCCGACGTCCGGGAACGCTCGACGACGGTGGCCATGCATCTGCTGCTGCGGGCACTGTCAACCGACTGATTCCTCCCGCTTGCGGTGGTATGAACATCACACCGAGGAGTTGCGGGTGTGAACACAGACTGGGCGTGGTTCGGCGGATCCGGGTACTGGCTGGGCCGGTTGGTGCTCGAACGTGGGATCGCCGCTGTCTACGTCATCGCCTTCGTCGCCGCCGCACGCCAGTTCCGCGCGCTGATCGGCGAACACGGCATGCTGCCGGTACCGCGGTTTGTGCGGCGGCACCCGTTTCGGTTGACGCCCAGCATTTTTCATCTGCACTATTCGGATCGGTTCTTCGCCGGCGTGTGCTGGCTGGGGGCGGGTTTGGCGGCGGCCCTGGTGGCGGGAGCCGGAGAGCTGGTGCCGCTGTGGGCGGTGATGGTGATCTGGCTGCTGCTGTGGGCGCTGTACCTGTCGATCGTCAACGTCGGACAGACGTGGTACTCGTTCGGGTGGGAGTCGATCCTGCTGGAGTCCGGATTTCTGGCCGTCTTTTTGGGCAACGACCGCGTCGCGCCGCCGGTGCTGGTCATGTGGCTGGCCCGCTGGCTGCTGTTCCGGATCGAGTTCGGGGCCGGGCTGATCAAACTGCGCGGTGACTCCTGTTGGCGGGACCTGACCTGCCTGTACTACCACCACGAGACCCAGCCGATGCCGGGTCCGCTGAGCTGGTTCTTCCACCACCTGCCCAAACCCCTGCACCGGATCGAGGTCGCCGGCAACCACTTCGCCCAGCTGCTGGTGCCGTTCGGATTGTTCGCCCCGCAGCCGATCGCCGGGATCGCCGCCGCGATCATCATCGTCACCCAGCTGTGGCTGGTGGCCTCCGGCAACTTCGCCTGGCTGAACTGGCTCACGATCATCTTGGCCGCCGGCGCGCTCGACGAATCCTGGTTCAGCGCGGTGGGATTGCAGCCGCCGGTGATGCCCGGCCCGCCGGTTTGGTTCACCGCGCTGGTGCTGGCTTTCACCGCGACGGTGCTGGTGTTGAGCTACTGGCCGGTGCGCAACATGGCGTCGCGCCATCAGCGAATGAACGCCAGCTTCAATCCGCTTCACCTGGTCAACACCTACGGTGCGTTCGGCACCGTCGGCCGCTCCCGCCGAGAAATGGTGATCGAGGGGACCGCGGAGACCGAGATCATCGACCAGACGGTCTGGCGGGAATACCAGTTCAAGGGCAAACCCGGTGCGGTGGAACGGCTTCCGCGGCAGTGGGCGCCCTATCATCTGCGCCTGGACTGGCTGATGTGGTTCGCCGCGCTGTCGCCGCGGTACGCACTGCCATGGCGGGACGCGCTGCTGGAGCGCCTGCTGCGCAACGACCGGGACACGTTACGGCTGTTGCGCCACAACCCCTTTCCCGACAGCCCACCGCATTTCGTGCGGCTGTTGATCTATGACTACCGGTTCACCACTCCGGCCGAGCGGCGGCGGGATCGGGCGTGGTGGCACCGCACCCTGGTGGGTGTCTACCTGCCGCCGGTCTCGGCAGGCACGTTGCCCAAGCCCGCGCCGCGCTGATCACCCAGCTTCGCGCCAGTCGTCGTCGGGGTTGGTTGGCGGTGGGTGTTCGTCGCTGGGTGGGGTGTGTCGGGTGTGGTAGTCGATGACGGCTTCGATGAAGTGGAAGGGGTTGGTTCGGGGTTGGCCGTGGTCGAGTTGGGGTG
>NZ_LQPG01000027.1 GCF_002102265.1 Mycolicibacter longobardus
CAACTGACAAGCATCAGCCGAAACACTGTCAAGCATCACCCGAAGCCGAAACGTCAAGCATCACCCGACGTAATACATGGTAGCTGGAGCCGCCTAGGAGAATCGAACTCCTGACCTATTCATTACGAGTGAATCGCTCTACCGACTGAGCTAAGGCGGCGTGCCCGGCGAACCGGGCCGGGCCAGTTTACAGGTCGCCCCGCAGCGCCTGCCCGATGGTGGCAACCATGGCACCGACGGCGAAGCGGGGCTTGACGTTGGCCGCCAGCGCGTCACGGCATTCGAGCACCGCCTCGATGCAGCGCAACAGCCGGTCCGGCGAGGCGTGGCCGGCGATCGCCGCGACGGCATCGGTCATGTCCGGGTGATTGGGCCGGGCAGCTCCGGCCGACGCGGTGGCGGCCAGCAGCGCGTCCCGGAAGTAGGTGGCCAGGTCGATCAGAGCCCGGTCCAGCGCATCACGCGACGCCCTGGTCTGGCGCGACTTCTGCCGGCGCTCCAGGTCTTTGATCACCCCCGCGGTGCCGCGCAGCGTGGCGGCGGTGCCCCTGCCGGTGCCACCGGCGCCCAGCGCGGTGCGCAGTTCCTCGGTCTCCACCTCGGCCCGCTCGGCGGTCAGATCCCGGGCCTCGGACTCGGCGGCGGCCACCAACTCGTCGACGGCGGTGAACGCCCGCGACGGGGTCGCCGCGTCGCGGGCCAGCGTCAACGCCCGCTGGCGGCGCTGGCGGGCTTCCGGATCGGTGGCCAGCCGCCGGGCGCGCCCCACGTGGCCGCCGCTGACCGCCGCCGCCCAGTCGGCGGTCGCGCGGTCGAGCCGGTCGGTATCCATCAGCACCTGGGCGATCGCCGCGGGCGGAGGCGTTACCAGCGCCATGTGCCGGCACCGGGACCGCAGCGTGATCGCGATGTCCTCCGGGTCGACCGAGGGGGCGCACAACAGGAACACCGTCGACGGCGGCGGCTCCTCGACGACCTTGAGCAGGGCGTTGGCCGCGCCCTCGGTGAGCCGGTCGGCGTCCTCGACCACCACGATCTGCCAGCGGCCGGTCCCCGGCCGTCGGGACGCCATCTGCACGATGGCGCGCATCTCCTCGACACCGATGGACAGCCCCTCCGGCACCACCCGCCGCACGTCGGCGTGGGTGCCGGCCATCGTGGTGGTGCAGGCCCGGCACCGCCCGCAGCCGGGCCCGCCATCGGCGTCGTCAGCGGTGCACTGCAGCGCCGCGGCGAAACACAGTGCCGCGATCGACCGGCCCGATCCCGGCGGGCCGGTGATCAACCAGGCGTGTGACATGCCCCCCGCGGTCATGCCACTGTGAGCAGAATCATGCCGGGCCGCCCGCGCAGCTGCCAGCAGCTCGGCTTCGACCGTCTGCTGGCCCACCAATCGTGCGAAAACCCCGGACATCATCGGCCACAGTAGTGGGTTGACCGGACATTCAGACTCCGGCTTTGTCGTTCCGCCGGATACGGTGTGCTGGTGAGTACTACGACCTTGGCGGGGCGGATCAGCCGATTCGTCCGCTGGGTGGTGCGCACACCCTGGCCGGTATTCACGCTGAGCATGCTGCAGGCCGACATCATCGGCTCGCTGTTCGTGTTCGGCTTCCTACGATTCGGCCTGCCCGACGAGGACCGGATCAACCTGCAGGACCTGCCGCGCAGCAACCTGGCGATCTTCGCCGCCACCCTGCTGTGCCTGTTCGCCTTGGGCTTCTCGATCAGCACCGCGTTGCTGATGCCGGTATTCCGCTGGCAACGCCGGGAGGCCCTGCTCGCCGACCTGGAGAACACCGACTCCGACCCCGCCGACACCGAACTGGCGCGATCCCGGGCGCTGCGGATGCCGTTCTACCGCTCGCTGATCAGCATCTGCTACTGGACGGTGGGCGGGGTGGTGTTCGTAATCATCAGCTGGCCGGTGACACATGACGTCGTGCCGGTGGTGGTCACCGCCACCGCGCTGGGCGCCGCCGCCACCGCGATCATCGGCTACCTGCAGTCCGAGCGGGTGCTGCGGCCGGTGGCCGTGGCCGCGCTGCGCGAGGGCACCCCGGAGCGGCTGCGGGCGCCCGGGGTCATCCTGCGTCAGCTGCTGACCTGGGTGCTGTCCACCGGGGTGCCGCTGTTGGCGATCGTGCTGTCGGTGCTGGCCGGAAAGGCGTCGTTGCTCGACGCCTCACCGGACAAGCTGTTCACCCCGATTCTGCTGATGGCGCTGGCCGCGTTGGTCATCGGGCTGGCCGGCACGGTCCTGGTGTCGATGTCGATCGCCGACCCGCTGCGTCAGCTGCGCTGGGCGCTCGGCGAGGTGCAGCGCGGCAACTACAACGCGCACATGCAGATCTACGACGCCAGCGAGCTCGGCCTGCTGCAGGCCGGGTTCAACGACATGGTGCGCGACCTGGCCGAGCGGCAGCGGCTGCGCGACCTGTTCGGACGCTACGTCGGCGAAGACGTGGCCCGGCGTGCGCTGGAGCGCGGAACCGAGCTGGGCGGCCAGGAACGCGACGTGGCGGTGCTCTTCATCGACCTGGTCGGCTCGACCCAGCTCGCCTCGACCCGGCCGCCCAGCGACGTGGTCAACCTGCTCAACGAGTTCTTCCGGGTGGTGGTCGAGGCCGTCGGACGGCACGGCGGTTTCGTCAACAAGTTCCAGGGTGACGCGGCCCTGGCGATCTTCGGCGCGCCCATCGAGCACCCGGACGCCTCGAGCGCGGCCCTGGCGGCAGCCCGCGAACTGCACGACGGCCTGCTACCGGTGCTCGGTTCGGAGGAGTTCGGCATCGGGGTGTCGACCGGGCGGGCCATCGCCGGGCACATCGGGGCCCGAGCGCGCTTCGAGTACACCGTGATCGGCGACCCGGTCAACGAGGCCGCCCGGTTGACCGAGCTGGCCAAGTTGGAGGACGGTCACGTGCTGGCTTCGGCGGTCGCGGTCAGCGGCGCCGTCGACGCGGAGGCACTGTGCTGGGAAGTCGGCGAGATCGTCGAGCTGCGCGGACGCGCGGTCCCCACTCAGTTGGCGCGGCCGCTGAAACTTGCGGTGATCGAAGAGATCCCGGCGTCGAACGCAGAGGACCCGGCGACCTCAGCCGCCGCGGACTGACTCAGCGCTGGGCTGTTTTTTTCGCGACGGACTTTTTGGCCGGCGCCTTCTTGGCGGTCGCCTTGCGGGTGGTCTTCTTCGCGGCCTTCTTCGCCGGCCCGCGCGCGCGCCGGTCGGCGAGCAGCTCCGCGGCACGCTCATCGGTGATCGAAACCACCTCGTCGCCCTTGCGCAGGCTGGCGTTGGTCTCACCATCGGTGACGTACGGCCCGAATCGGCCGTCCTTGATCACCATCGGCTTTCCGGTCGCCGGGTCTGCACCCAGCTCGCGCAGCGGCGGAGCGGCAGCCGCTTGGCGGCCACGGCGTTTCGGTTCGGCGTAGATCTTGAGTGCCTCTTCGAGGGTGATCTCGAAGATCTGCTCCTCTGTGGACAGTGACCGAGAATCGGTGCCGCGCTTCAGGTATGGGCCGTATCGGCCGTTCTGCGCGGTGATCTCATCACCGGACTCGGGGTCCACACCGACCACCCGCGGCAACGACAGCAGTTTCAGCGCGTCCTCGAGGGTCACGGTCTCCAGGCTCATGCTGCGCAGCAGCGAGCCGGTGCGCGGCTTGGGCCCGGTCGGCTTCTTGCCCTTTTTGGCGGGCGTCCCGGACTCGTCGTCCGGCGGTGGCGGCAGCACCTCGGTGACGTACGGGCCGTATCGGCCGTCTTTGGCCACGATCTCGTGCCCGGTGTCCGGGTCCACGCCCAGCGGCCGGCCTTCCTGCGGGGTCGCGAAGCGTTCCTCGGCCAGCGCCAGGGTCAGTTCATCGGGCGGGAGCGAGTCGTCGAGGTTGGCCCGCTGCGGGGTCGGCTCGCCGTCGTCGCCGGTGACCATGCGCTCCAGGTAGGGGCCGTTCTTGCCCACCCGCACATACACCGGCCGGCCCTCGGCGTCGTCGAACAGTTTGATCGAGTTGATCTCGCGGGCGTCGATGCCCTCCAGGTTGACCCCGACCAGCTTCTTGAGGCCCCCGGCCCGGGAGATCGAGCCCTCCACCCCGTAGTCGCCACCGAAGTAGAAATTGTGCAGCCAGTCGACACGGCGCTGGCGCCCGGCGGCGATCCCGTCGAGTTCGTCCTCCATGGCCGCGGTGAAGTCATAGTCGACCAGCCGGCCGAAATGCTGCTCGAGCAGCCCGATGACGGCGAACGCCACCCAGGTCGGGACCAGCGCGCTGCCCTTCTTGTAGACGTAGCCGCGGTCCTGGATGGTCTTGATGATCGACGAGTAGGTCGAAGGCCGGCCGATGCCCAGCTCTTCGAGCGCCTTGACCAACGAGGCCTCGGTGTAGCGGGCCGGCGGATTGGTGGCGTGCCCGTCCGGGGTCAGCTCGGTGGCATCCACCCGCTGTCCCTGGGTCAACTGCGGCAGCCGGCGCTCGGCGTCGTCGGCTTCACCACCGGCCAGCTCGTCGACGGTCTCCACGTAGGCCTTGAGGAACCCGGCGAAGGTGATGGTGCGGCCGCTCGCGGCAAATGTCACCTGCTGAGACCCGGATTGCCCACCGATCCGCAGGCTCAGGGTGGTGCCGCGGGCGTCGGCCATCTGCGAGGCCACCGTGCGCTGCCAGATCAGCTCGTAGAGCCGGAACTCGTCACTGCCCAGCTCGTTGCGCACCGCGTCTGGGGTGGCGAACGTCTCGCCGGCCGGGCGGATCGCCTCGTGGGCCTCCTGGGCGTTCTTGACCTTGCGGGTGTACTGCCGCGGCGACGGCGAGACGTACTCCTCGCCGTAGAGCTGGCGGGCCTGGGTGCGCGCGGCATCAATGGCCGACTGCGACAGCGTCGTCGAGTCGGTACGCATATAGGTGATGTAGCCGTTCTCGTAGAGCCGCTGGGCGATGCTCATCGTGCGTTCGGCGGAGAACCGCAGCTTGCGGCCGGCTTCCTGCTGCAGGGTCGAGGTCATGAAGGGCGCGTAGGGCCGCCGGGTATAGGGCTTGTCCTCCACCGAGGTCACCGACAGCGACGCACCCCGCAACCCGGCCGCCAGCGCGGTGGCCGCGGCCTCGTCGAGCACCGTGACCTCGGCGGGCTTTTTCAACTGCCCCAGCGAGTCGAAGTCGCGGCCGCTGGCCACCCGCAGCTCATCGACGGCGACCAGCCGGGCGGTGAAGGTGGGCGGCGATGCCGTCGGGTCGGAGACGCTGGCGTCCAGTTGGGCGACCACATCCCAGTAAGAAGCGCTGCGGAACGCCATCCGCTCGCGTTCGCGCTGCACGATGATCCGGGTGGCCACCGACTGAACGCGGCCCGCCGACAGCTTCGGTGCGACCTTCTTCCACAGCACCGGGCTGACCTCGTAGCCGTACAACCGGTCCAGGACGCGCCGGGTCTCCTGCGCGTCCACCAGGTCGATGTCCAGGTCACGAGGGTTCTCGGCGGCACTGCGGATCGCCGGCTCGGTGATCTCGTGGAACACCATCCGCCGGACCGGGATGCGCGGCTTCAGCGTCTCCAGCAGGTGCCAGGCGATGGCCTCGCCCTCCCGGTCACCATCGGTGGCCAGATAGAGCTCGTCGGCGTCTTTGAGCAGGCCCTTGAGTTCGGTGACGGTGCTCTTCTTGTCGGGGCTGACGATGTAGAGCGGTTCGAAGTCCGCGTCGACGTTGACGCCCAGGCGCGCCCACGGCTCGGTCTTGTACTTCGCCGGCACGTCGGCGGCATTGCGCGGAAGGTCCCGGATGTGCCCTCGGGAGGACTCCACGACGTAGTTACGGCCCAGGTAACCCGCAATTTTGCGTGCTTTAGTAGGCGACTCGACTATGACGAGTCGCCGCACGGGTGAATCATCGCCGTTGCGGGCGCTCACCGTCTCAGAGTCAGCCACCTTGCGCCTACCACTCCACTTCTGTCCGCACCCGCAGCTCGCGCCGCCGGCGGACAACTGACAATCTCGCACTCACGGCCGTGCCGATGCAAACCGGCGTTCAGCGGTGAATTCTTGCTGGATCCTCTCAGGGGCCACCGGGCTGCCCCGGGATCGTCGCTGCGACACGCGGCCACTGGCTCAACGCGTCGGGATCCGCGGGCGGTTCCCCAACGTTCTCGACCAGCCGCGACAGCCTGCGTCGACCGGTGATCCGCAGCGCCGGATGGCCGCCGCGGGTGCCGATCAGCGTGGGTGCGATCCCGACCCGCATCAAGGCCGAAGCCAGCGGAGCGAAAGTGTCCGGCGCGTGCGGGTCCAGTCCGAGCAGGTACCGGTCGCCTTCTGCGACCCCCGCCGCCAGCGTCCATGCCCGCAGTTCACGCGGGCCCGGCAGCCACCCCGGCGGCACGGTCTTCACCGCGCCACGGGTCCACGCCTGCGCCAGCACGCGCAATCTCTCATCGACCGCGGTCCGCACCAGCGGGGTGTTCTCCTCGGTGCGGGTGATCTCGGGCAGCAGGCCGGCCTCGTCGATCAGCTCGGCCAGCGCCACGGCCCGCCACTGCGCATCGACCACGACCGACAGCCGTGCCCCGGCGCCCACCATAACGATCTGTCCCGGACCCGCCAGCACCCCGGTGAGGTCGGTGACGCTGGGCGGCACCGACTCTGCCGAAAAGAAGGAAAGCTGGCTCACGTCACCGACAGTAAGCCGGGACGCCGTCGAGTGGGTTCAGCGGCGGTATACCCGCCCGAAACGAAACCCCCCGGCTTGGCTCCGTTGGCGGGAGCTGCCCGGGGGGTGACGTCAAATTCCGTTGCTCAGACGGCGCGGACGCCCGTGGCCTGGGGGCCCTTGGGGCTCTGCCCGACCTCGAACTCCACCCGCTGGTTCTCCTCAAGGGTGCGAAAGCCGCTTCCCTGGATCTCCGTGTAGTGGACAAACACGTCAGCCGAGCCGTCCTCTGGTGCGATGAAGCCGAAGCCCTTTTCCGCGTTGAACCACTTCACAGTTCCCTGTGGCATCTGTCGATCTTTCCTTACTCTTCTTGCTCGGTGCGGGGCACCGTTGTTCGGGGCACCGCATTTCGCTGCCCCGGGCCGGGTTCCCGCCGCCGTACCCTGGCGGTCGGTCGGTGCTGCCACCGAACCACTCCCCCGCGGGAACTGCGGCCGCAACCACAGATCCTGCGAAGGCTTAACACGAACACAGAAGCTACGACCGCCCACAGTCAACCATGTTCATCGCGCCGAGGACAGAGTGCGGTGCCCAAATGGCCTTTAGAAGGTTTCGAGGCAGGGTGAACAATACGGCGGCGGGCATTCGATGCCGGCGGTTCAGCGAGGCTCGACGAAGGAGAGGCGAAGCTGGAACCGCCGCATCAACACCGCGGTTCAGCGAGGCTCGACGAAGGAGAGGCGAAGCTGGGAGCGTCGCATGGGCCGGGCGGTTCAGCGAGGCTCGACGAAGGAGAGGCGAAGCTGGGACCGCCGTACGAACCAGGCAAATTGAGGACGGGAAATGACGGCGAATTTCGGCGGTGAACTGCTGGCCGCCGCGCTCGCCGGGGTCGATCCCGGAGAACATCCGCTGCGTCACGTCGCCGACCTGCCGGCGTCGACGGGCCGGGTCGGCGCCTGGCCGGACTGGGCCGAACCCGGGGTGATCAGCGCGTTCACCGAGCGCGGGATCGACGCACCCTGGTCACATCAGCTGGCCGCCGCCGAGCTGGCGCACGCCGGGCGTCACGTGGTGATCAGCACCGGCACGGCGTCGGGAAAATCGCTGGCCTATCAACTCCCCGTCCTGCATGCGCTGGCGACCGACCCTCGCGCCCGGGTGCTGTACCTGTCGCCGACGAAGGCGCTGGGCCATGATCAGCTGCGGGCCGCGCACACGCTGACCGCGGCGGTTCCGGCGCTGACCGGCGCAGCTGGCATAGGAGGCGCCGTGGCACCCACCGCCTACGACGGCGACAGCCCGGCCGAGGTCCGCCGGTTCGCCCGGGAACGCTCCCGTTGGGTGTTCTCCAACCCGGACATGATCCACCTGTCGCTGCTGCGCAACCACGCCCGCTGGGCGGTGTTCCTGCGCGGTCTGCGCTTCGTGATCGTCGACGAATGCCACTACTACCGGGGCGTGTTCGGCTCGCACGTGGCGATGGTGCTGCGGCGGCTGCTGCGGCTGTGTGATCGCTACGCCGCGCCCGGGGCCGTTGAGCCTGCCGGGTCCACGGTGATCTTCGCCAGTGCCACAACCGCATCACCGGGCGCCAGCGCGTCGGCACTGATCGGTCAATCCGTCGCGGAGGTCACCGAGGACGGTTCACCGCACGGGGCCCGGACGGTGGCGCTGTGGGAACCCGCCCTGCGCACCGACGTGACCGGTGAGAACGGTGCACCGGTGCGGCGCGCGGCCGGCGCCGAGGCGGCCCGCGTGATGGCCGATCTGATCGCCGAGGGTGCGCGCACCCTGACCTTCGTGCGCTCGCGCCGCGGTGCGGAGCTCACCGCGCTGGCGGCCCGCACCCGGCTGGAATCGGTCGCCCCGGCGCTGGTCGACAAGGTGGCCTCTTATCGGGCCGGGTATCTGGCCGAGGAGCGCCGAGCCTTGGAACGCGCGCTGGCCGACGGCGAGTTGTGCGGCCTGGCCACCACCAATGCCCTGGAACTCGGGGTAGACATCGCCGGGCTGGACGCGGTGGTGATCGCCGGCTTCCCCGGAACGGTGACGTCGTTCTGGCAGCAGGCCGGCCGGTCGGGACGACGAGGCCAGACGGCGCTGATCGTGTTGATCGCCCGTGACGACCCACTGGACACCTATCTGGTGCATCACCCGGCGGCGCTGCTGGACAGACCGATCGAGCAGGTGGTGATCGATCCGGCCAACCCCTACGTACTGGGCCCGCAGCTGCTGTGCGCTGCTGCCGAGCTGCCGCTGACGACGGCCGAGGTGGCGCAGCTGGGTGCCGAGCAGGTGGCCGAGGGATTGGTCGACGACGGGCTGTTGCGGCGACGGTCCAATCAGTACTTCCCGGCGCCCGGGCTCGACCCGCACGCGGCGGTGGAGATCCGCGGGTCGGCCGGCGGGCAGGTGGTGATCGTCGAAGCCGACACCGGCCGGCTGCTGGGCAGCGTCGACGCCGGCCGAGCGCCGGCCACGGTGCACACCGGGGCGGTGCATTTGCATCAGGGTGAGAGTTATCTGGTCGACTCGCTGGACACCGAGCGCCAGATCGCCTTCGTGCATGCCGAGGATCCCGGCTACGCGACGTTCGCGCGCGAGATCACCGACATCGATGTGACCGGCGACGGCGAACGCGCGCGGTTCGGTCCGGTCGGTCTCGGCCTGGTGCCGGTGACGGTGACCCGCCAGATCGTCGGCTACCTGCGCCGGCTTCCGACCGGGGAAGTGCTGGATTTCATCGACCTGGACGTACCGCCGGCGACACTGCCAACCACCGCGGTGGTCTACACCGTCACCGCGGAGGCGTTGGCCGACGGCGGGATCGCCGAACCTGCGATCCCGGGGGCGTTGCACGCCGCCGAGCACGCGGCGATCGGGCTGCTGCCGCTGGTGGCCAGCTGCGACCGCGGTGATATCGGCGGGCTGTCCACCGCGGTGGGACCGGTCGCCCTGGGCGGTGAGCCCAGCGTGTTCGTCTACGACGGTCACCCCGGTGGTGCCGGATTCGCCGAACGCGGATTCCGCGCGGCGACCACCTGGTTGGCCGCGACGGCGGCGACGATCGAATCCTGCGAGTGCCCGCACGGATGCCCCTCGTGCGTGCAGTCACCCAAGTGCGGCAACGGCAACGACCCGCTGGACAAGGACGGTGCGGTGCGGGTGCTGCGATTGGTGCTCGGCGAGCTCAACGGCGCCGGTCCGGCTTGAGAAAGACTGCGGGAGTCGGCCGACCCCCCGAACGGCCGACTCCCCCCTGCAGCACTTACCCCGACAACCATGCGCACAATGACAAGACGTCACCACGCCGGAATACAGCCGAGGCAGTAGGACGAACGGTCGAGCGATGCGATCCGTTCTTCAACCCGATTCGTAACCGGATGCGGCCGTAAGTTACCGGCTGAACCGGAACCCCCGCAACCTGGCAGACCTGCGAGAAACGTCACGTCGCCCGGCAAAACCGGGCAATCGATTGCTATTGACGCTGGTAGAGGGCCGATAGCCGTAATATCCCGGATCATGGGACACGATTGGCTGCTGGTGGAGACGCTCGGTGGTGAACCGGCAGTTGTCGCCCACGGGCACCAGTTGGAGAATCTGGTACCGATCACCGACTTCCTGCGCCGCCGCCCGCACCTGGCGGCGATCCAGACCGCGATCGGCGAATCGGTGCGAACCGGGCAGAGTCTGGCCAGTATCACTCCCCGCAACGACCGGGTGATCCGCACCGAACCGGTGGTGATGTCCGACGACCGCGTGCACGGCGTGCACGTCTGGATCGGTCCGGCCGATGTCGAGCCGCCCGAACGACCCATCCCGGGCGCGCTGAAGTGGGACCTGACTCTGGGGGTCGCCACCGACACCAGGGAATCCCTGGCGAACAGCGGCAAGGACCCGGACGCGGAGGCCACCCAGGGCCGGGCGTTCGCCGAGGAGCTGCCCACCCGCGAGTTCAGCCCGAACGAGAACAAGGTGCTTGCCCTGGCGATCCGGGCCGAGGCCGGCCAAAGCCTCTGCATCAGTTGGGATGTCACCGATTACCTCGGCGATGTCATCCGGGTGGGTTTCGTGGTGCGCACTGCCCGGGAAGCCGGTCCCAACGGGCGTGAGCATCTGGTGGCACGCGGGATGAACTGGCGCCTCCCGTTCGACGGCGCCGTGCAGCAACCCGACTTCTTGGCCCAGCAGGTCCTGCACGGACTGGCGCAGCCCGGCGTGTATCGGGCGATGATCGACCTGACCGACTGGCGGTTGCTGAAGTGGCTGGACGATCCGTGCCCGTTCTTCGACTGGCGCGGCCCCGGGGACACGCAACGGGTTCACCCCGACGATGTGGCCCTGATCGACCGGATGACAAACGATTTCACCCAACCCCCGGTGGCCGGGGTGCTGCGCCTGCGTCAGCCGGACGGCAGTTGGCGGCCGGTGCATGTGACCGTCAACCGGTTGGAGCTCGAGGAGGACACGTACGCGGGCCTGCTCGCGCTGCGCCTGCCCACCGAGGCCGAGTTGGCCGACGCCGGGTTGGACGGGTAGTCCCTAGCCGGGCCCGGCGCGGGCCGTCGCCCGGGCCGGGCCGAGGCGCCTACCGGGCAGTGACACCGCCACGGTGACCAGTACGTCGAGTCCCTCTACCGCGCAGTCGATTCCGCCGACCCGCATCCGGCCGGCCAGTCGTTGCGCCGCCGCGCAGGCCGTTTCCGGCCCGGCGGGAACTCGGGCCGCGCCGGCCAGGGCAGCCAGGTCGGCGGCCGCTTGCGCCCGGTGTCGCGCAATGACCGCGGCGCCGAGCAGAAAGCCACCCCCGGTGATACTCAACAGGATTGCGACCATCGCGGCGGCGGCGACGGTGGCCGCGCCCGCCTCACCGGGACGGCTCGACGGCCGACACCGCCTCGGCGCTGATCGCCAATCCGGGCAACAGCGCCGGCCGGGCGGTGACCGTCGCGACCACCAGGTCACCCTCGGAGCGCAGCCGGACTGCGGCTCCGGCCGGCGCGATACGGCGCACCACCGCGGTGGCCGCCGGGGTGTCTCCGCGCGCCGCCAGCCGGGCGGCTTCCCGGGCGGCATCGATGCAGCGGACCTGGGCGGACACCGCACTGATTCCCGCCAGACACAGCACCAACACCGAGACCAGGGCCGCCAGCGCGAACGCCGCCTCGACCGTGCTGGCGCCCGCGTCGTCGGCAAACGGGGTACCGCCGACTTCGTCGGCAATCGGGCCACCGCCGCTCACCGCCCGTCAGACCTTGGTGTTCAGCGCGCGCCCGATGATCCGGTTCAGTGCCGACACGATCGAATCACCGGTGACGACGGTGTAGAGGATGGCGCCGAAGGCGGCGGCAGCGATGGTTCCGATCGCGTACTCGACCGTAGACATCCCGGACTCGTCGGAGGCCAGCAGCACCATCTTCAGCGAAATGACGCGAAACATGTTGCGCGCCTGCAATACCCGTGTTCTCACGAAACCTCCTCCATCATCACCCTTCTCAGGTTCTCGCGGTCTGTCCGCGAAACATCTCCCGCTCACAGCAGGCCCGACTGCAGCACGTCGCCGGCCAGGCCGGCGACCACCGGCACAATGCCCAGGCACACGAACGCCGGCAGAAAACACACCCCGAGCGGCCCGGCAATCAGCACCCCCGCCCGCTCGGCGGCCGCCGTCGCCGCATCCGCGGCGTCGTCGCGGCACTGCGCGGCAAGCTCTCCCAGCCCGGCCGCCAGCGCTGCGCCGGAAGACCCCGACCGCCGAGCCAGTCGAAGCACGGCGGTGGTCGACGGGTCCAACGCACCGTCCGGCGCCGACCACGCGATGCCGGGATCTGCGCCCATCGCCAGCAGGTCCGCGCCGCGGCGCAACACCACCGCCAGCTGCGGCGGCGCGTGCCGGGCGGTGGCCGCGGCCGCACCCGACACCGGCATGCCCGCGGCCAGGCAGAGTGCGAACACCTCAAGGCCGGCGGCCAGCGCCAGTGCGTCGTTGCCCGGCACGGTCCGGGGGCGCACCGGACGGTCTGGCCGGGGCAGCCCGGCGCGCACCCGAACCGTCGACGGTCCGGCGGCGGTCAGCACGGCCAGCCCGAGCAACACCGCGGCGGCAGTCACGGCCTGCCTCCCGCACGCGCGGTGATCCGATCCGACCACAGCAACCCGGCGCATACCAGGCTCATCCCGACCAGTGCCAGCGCCCCGCCCGGCCCGCCGATCAGAAACTCAACCGGCCGGGCCCCG
This sequence comes from Mycolicibacter longobardus, assembly GCF_002102265.1. Taxonomy (GTDB): domain Bacteria; phylum Actinomycetota; class Actinomycetes; order Mycobacteriales; family Mycobacteriaceae; genus Mycobacterium; species Mycobacterium longobardum. Next base: position 12,895 of record NZ_LQPG01000027.1, read on the forward strand.
ATCAACTGCCCCAGCAGCACACCGAGCACCGGAAGGCAGCCCAGCAGGGTGGCTGACGCCCGGGCGCCGGCCATACCAGCCTCGGCGTGCGCCGAAAAACTTTGCTGCGCCGCGATATCGCGTTGCGCGGCCTGCATCAGGGCAGCTACCGCCAGGCCGTGTTCTGCCCCCAGATCCCAGTAGACCGCAAGCCGCTCCCAATGTGCGGGCAGCGCCGAGGTCGTGCCCGCATCGCGCAGCCCGGTCGCGACGTCGGCACCTAGCCGGGCCCGGGCGGCCACCCCGCGCAGGCCGGCGGCCACCGCGGGGTGGCCGGTTTCGGCGGCGGCAACGGCGAAGGCCCGCACCGGGTGCGCACCAACACGCAGCTCACCGGCCAGTACGTCGAGCGCGGTCTCCAGGGCGCGCGACTCCACAGCGGCCCGGCGGCCCGCGCGTCGGCGGCGGTGGCGCAGCGCGGCGGTGGCGCCGAACACCGCACCGGCCAGCCAGGTGCTCAGGGGTAGGACGAAGGCGGCGAGCACCGCACCGCCGGCTCCGACCCCGATGAGGCTCCACCGTCTGCCCCTGCCGCCCGGACCGCGGCGCGGACGGCCGGCCGGCACGAGCCGACGTCGCGGCGAGCCGCCGAGCAGGGCCGCCGAGGCCAGCGCCAGTGCGGAGATCGCCGACCCGGTCACGCCGGTATCCGATCGCGCAGCAGGGCGTGGAATTCGGCGGCGTGATCGGTCAGGCCGCGCTCAAGCCGCCACACCGGTGCGGCCTGCACCTGGCCGGAGGCGGTGCGGCGCAACAGTGAAATCTCGGTGAGCCGCCGCCTGCCGTCACGGTCCCGCGCAACGTGCACCAAGACCTGGACGGCCGCCGCCAACTGACTGTGCAGCCCGGCGCGGTCCAGACCTCCCAGTGCGGCAAGCGCTTCCAGGCGGGCCGGTACTTCGGCCGGACTGTTGGCGTGCACGGTACCCGCGCCGCCGTCGTGGCCGGTGTTCAAGGCGGCCAGCAGGTCCACCACTTCGGCGCCCCGGACCTCGCCGACCACCAGCCGATCCGGCCGCATCCGCAGCGCCTGGCGCACCAGGTCGCGCAGCCCCACTTCGCCGGCGCCCTCGACATTGGCCGCACGGGCCACCAGCCTGACCAGATGCGGGTGGCGGGGCTGCAGTTCGGGAGCGTCCTCGACACAGATCAGACGCTCTCCGGCGTGCACCGCGCCCAGCATGGCCGCCAGCAGAGTGGTCTTGCCGGCGCCGGTGCCGCCGGAGACCAGGAACGCCAGCCGGGCGGCGATGATGTCGGCCAGCAGCGCCGCGGCCGGTGGCGCGATGGCGCCCGCGGCCGTCAGGGCGGCGATGTCCTGGGCGGCCGGCCGCAGGACCCGAAGCGACAGGCACGTCCCGCCGGCGGCGACCGGCGGCAGAATCGCGTGCAGTCGCACGCTGAACTCACCGGTCCCGATACCGCTGAGCTGGCCGTCGACCCACGGCTGGGCGTCGTCGAGCCGGCGGCCCGCAGCCACCGCCAACCGTTGGGCCAACCGGCGCACGGCCGCTTCGTCGGCGAACCGGATCTCGGTGCGCCGCAAGCCGGATCCGTCGTCGACCCACACCGCATCGGGGGCGGTGACCAGCACGTCGGTGACGCCCGGCGCGCACAACAGCGGTTCCAGTGCCCCGGCTCCGGTCAGTTCGGTCTGCAGCACCCGCAGGCTGGACAGCATCTCGGTGTCTCCGAGCACGCCTCCCGATTCGGCCCGGATCGCCGCGGCCACCGCCTGGGGACGCAACGCCGACGGTTCCGCGGACGCCCAGGACTCGGCAGCCAACCGTTCCCGGACCCGTTCGATCAACGAATCCCTCATGGCACCAACGCCTTCCGCTGCGGCACCACGCCAAGGACGCGGCCGGCCGCTGCCGCCAGCGCGGAGCGGCGATGCAATCGCAGGCCCGCGTGTTCGAGCCGTTCGGCCAGCCGTGGCTCGGCCCGCAGCGCAGCCAGCAGCGGCAGCCCGACGATCTCGGCCACCTCGGCGGCGCGCAGTCCGCCCGGGGCGGGGCCGCGCACCACGAGACCGACGTTGGGATTCACCGCGCCCAGCCGCGGCGCGATCGCGGCGCCCGCCGCACACGAACGCACGTCGCACGGGCTGACCACGACCACGAGATCGGCGGCACTCAGCGCAACCTCGACCGGGTCGGCCCACGCCCGGGGCAGGTCACAAACCACCGTGATCCCGGCGCGACGGCCCGCTTCCACGACGGCATCGACGGCGCCTGCCTGCAGCTCGTGGCCCTCATGGGCCTTCTGGCCACGCCGAGCATTCGACAGCACGCTGACACCACGCTGGCGGGGCAGCGCTGCGCGCAGCGCCGACCAGGTCAACCGCCCGCCCTGCTGCGTCAGGTCGCACCAGCGCAGGCCGGCCACGTCCTCGGTGCCGGCCAGCAGGTCGATGCCCCCGCCCCACGCGTCCAGGTCGACCAGCAGTGCTTCGGCGGTCCTGCCAGCGGACTGCGCCAGCGCGGTGGCCAACAGCGAGGCACCGGCTCCGCCGCGCGCGCCGATCACCGCGATGGCCGCACCCCGGCACGTCCCATCGGCTGCCGCCTCGCCGGCCTCGGCCAGCTCGGCCACCAGTTCGTCTCCCCCGCCGGGCAGGGTCAGTACTCGCTGCGCGCCTACCGTGACGGCGGCCTGCCAGCTGGCCGCGGTGGGCTCACCACCGGTGAGCACGATGACGTGCGCCCGACGTGGCAGCCGGGCCGGGCCGCAGCGGGCGGCCGCGGCCTCGTCGAGCAGCACCGCCGCGGCGGCAGACCAGGCCTTGCGAGTCGGTATCGCGGCGCCCAGGTGGATCACCCGCGTGCCCACCGCCGCGGCCACCCGGTCCAATTCGTCGCGCAGGGCGGACTGGGAGACAAGGGCCAACAGGCCGGCGGCTGCGCTCACCGCCTCACCGTGCCGCGGCGACGCCTGCCACGCCAGCCGATTCCGGGCAGATGTGAATGAAAAATGCGACTGTGAATAACTCCGCGTATAGCGATGCCGCTTATTTCAGACAAAACGGATGACGGAACGGTTCTGTAACACGTTCAGTCGGTGAAAGGTGCGCTCCGGCGAACAAATTACCGGTTAAAAAAGACGACCCCCGCCAGGGGGGGAGGAGGCGGAGGTCGTCGTGTATCAACCCCGGGGGGTCGGGCCGATACACCCTCAGCATAAGCCGAGTGATGCCACTATACACACGAGAGGGTGGTCCGGCGCAAGTATTGTCGCCAAATGCCGGCCCCTCAGCCCGAACGGCGTGTGAAGTGCTGTTTCCGGCGTAGCACCGGGTTGACCGACGCTCCGCACCTATGCTGTAGCGGTGACCGCATCCACCCCGCAGCCGCAGTCACCACCCACGCCGGCGACGGACCCTTCCGGGGACCCACGAACCCGCACAGCCGCCTTCCTGGACCTCGATCACACGGTGATCGCGAAGTCCAGCGCGCTGGCCTTCAGCAAACCTTTTATGGACCAGGGACTGATCAACCGGCGCACCGTGCTCAAGTCGAGCTACGCCCAGTTCCTGATGCTGCTGTCCGGCGCCGACCATGACCAGATGGAGCGGATGCGTGCCCATCTGACCAACATGTGTACCGGTTGGAACGTGGAACAGGTCAAGGCGATCGTCAACGAGACGATCCACGACATCGTCACGCCCCTGGTGTTCGCCGAGGCTGCCCAGCTGATCGCCGACCACAAACTCTGCGGTCGCGACGTGGTGGTGGTCTCGGCCTCCGGGGAGGAGATCGTGGCGCCCATCGCCCGGGCGCTGGGCGCCACCCACGCCATGGCGACCCGCATGGTGGTCGCCGACGGCAAGTACACCGGCGAGATCGCGTTCTACTGCTACGGCGAAGGCAAGGTGCAGGCCATCCGCGAGTTGGCCGCCCGCGAGGGCTACCCGCTGGAGCACTGCTACGCCTACTCGGACTCGATCACCGACCTGCCGATGCTGCAGGTGGTGGGACACCCCTCCGTGGTGAACCCCGACCGCGCGCTGCGCAAGGAGGCGATCGCCAACGGTTGGCCGGTGCTGACCTTCTCCCGGCCGGTGTCGCTGCGCGACCGCATCCCCGCGCCGTCCGGCGCCGCGGTGGCGACCACCGCCGCAGTCGGCATCAGCGCACTCGCCGCCGGGGCGCTGACCTACTCCCTGCTGCGCCGACTGGTGTCCTGACCCGGCCTCCAGCAAACATCGTCGGTCACAATCCGATGACACGCCACAAGCCGTTCGCGATTAGGTCTTGCTGTGTCGTGCGTCACGTAGTACAAAGGAAGCACGGAAGCCGGCAAGGCCAGGGTCGACCCGGAAGAGAAGGATCGATCTCCCAAGCCGCACTTCCCAGTACGGAGAGCGGTACCCACGCGGAGCCACAGCCGCGAAGATGGCAGAAGTGTTGCGGGCCTGCGTAATTGCGGAACGTGATCGGTGTCGGCAGCCCTTTGGGTGGGGTTGCGACCGAAGAACACCGCAGGAGCGCCGAGGCCACCCACGCAGCCCACGTTGGACGCTTGGTAACCGTGTACCGTACTAGCGGGCGGCGGGCCGAATCATTCGGAACGCCGCCCGCTTCGTTCGTTCAAGGGTGGCATCGAATCAGCCTTCAGCGCCCCGCCTCAGCAATCTTCAGCGCATCCAGCGCACCGGCGTGCAGCGCGTCGCAGCACAGCATCATCCACGCGGTGACGCCCTCGGCAGAACCGCCCGCGAAATCCGCCGCCGCGCGGCGATACTCACCGGCCTTGCGCATCCAAGCCACCTCGGGCACCCCCAGCCCGTGCCGGTCCAGCCCGCTGGCGATCGTCACCAGCCGGGCGGCGCCCCGGGCCACCACACCGTCGGCGCTGCCGAACGGCGCCAGCGTCAACAGTTCGCCGTGCACCACCGCGGCGAACACCGGCGCGGCCACCGAGGTGCCGCCGGTGGCCAGCTCGGCCAGCATCTCCAGCCGTCGGCCGACCGCCGCTCCCCCCTCCGGGCGGCCGAGGCGTTCCTCGTCGACAAGGTCTGCCGCGGCCAACACGTGCAGCCGGGCCAGGGCCTGCAGCGGGGCGCGACGCCAGACCTCGACCAGAGAGGTCTCCCCGCCCTCCAGGGCCTGCGCCACCCGCAGGGCACCGGCGAACACCGGATCGTCGGTCGCGGCCGCGTCCACGACGGCGGGGCCGCCGTCGAGCACCGACGACGCCCGGGCCGCCCGCAGGGACGCCTCCGCGGCACTGACCGGCCAGCCCCGCATATTGGTCTTGTGCCGATGGACCCGGGCCAGCTCGTCGCGGACCTTCTCACTGACCTCGGCCACGCCGGGCAATTCGAGTAACGGGGCCAGCGGGTCCCGGTGTGTGGTCACGGGCTGTGACACTACCGCCGTGGTGATTAGGCTCCTGACGGTGAGCCACAACCCGGAGACCGCCCCCGCCGCGTCAGAGCCGTCGTACCCGCCGCCTGCCGAGTTCATCGCCCAGGCCAACGCCGGCCCGGAGCTGTACCGCGCGGCCGAGGCTGATCGGCTCGCGTTCTGGGCCGAGCAGGCCAACCGGCTGAGCTGGTCGACACCGTTCACCGAGGTGCTGGACTACTCCCGACCTCCGTTCGCCCGCTGGTTCGCCGACGGCCGGCTCAACGTCGCCTACAACTGCGTGGACCGCCACGTGGAGGCCGGCAACGGCGATCGGGTCGCGATTCACTGGGAGGGCGAGCCGGTCGGCGGTTCAGCGAGCCTCGACGAAGGAGAGGCGAAGCTGGGACCGGCGCATGGGCACGGCGGTTCAGCGAGCCTCGACGAAGGAGAGGCGAAGCTGGGACCGTCGCTTGGGCACGGCGGTTCAGCGAGCCTCGACGAAGGAGAGGCGAAGCTGGGACCGTCGCTTGGGCACGGGGACACCCGCACCATCACCTACGCGGAGTTGCAGGCGGAGGTCTCCCGCGCGGCCAACGCGCTGACCGGGCTGGGTCTGGTCGCCGGTGACCGGGTGGCGATCTATCTGCCGATGATCCCGGAAGCGGTCATCGCGATGCTGGCGTGCGCGCGGCTGGGCGTGTTGCACACCGTGGTGTTCGCCGGTTTCTCCGCGCATGCGCTGCGGTCCCGCATTGACGACGCGCAGGCGAAGCTGGTGATCACCTCCGACGGGCAGTTCCGCCGCGGCCACCCGGCACCGCTGAAGCCCGCGGTGGACGAGGCGGTCGCGGAGGCTGAAACCGTGGAGCACGTGCTGGTGGTGCGCCGCACCGGTGGCGAGGTGTCCTGGACGCCGGACCGCGACCTGTGGTGGCACGACGTGGTGGACCCGGCGTCACCGCAGCACGCGTGCGAGGCGTTCGAGGCCGAGCAGCCGCTGTTCCTGCTGTACACCTCGGGCACCACCGGTAAGCCGAAGGGCATCCTGCACACCAGCGGCGGCTACCTGACCCAGTCCGCCTACACGCACCACTACGTCTTCGACCTCAAGCCCGACACCGACGTTTTCTGGTGCACCGCCGACGTCGGGTGGGTCACCGGCCACACCTATTCGGTGTACGGGCCGCTGGCCAACGGCGCCACCGAGGTGATCTACGAGGGCACCCCGGAGTTCCCGGATCAGCACCGGCACTTCCAGATCATCGAAAAATACGGTGTGACAATCTATTACACCGCTCCCACGTTGATCCGTACGTTCATGAAGTGGGGCCGCGAGATTCCGGACGCCCACGACCTGTCCAGTCTGCGGCTGCTGGGTTCGGTCGGTGAGCCCATCAATCCGGAGGCCTGGCGCTGGTACCGGCGGGTGATCGGCAAGGACGCGGTTCCGGTGGTCGACACCTGGTGGCAGACCGAGACCGGCGCGACGATGATCAGCCCGCTGCCCGGGGTGTCTGCAACCAAGCCGGGCGCGGCGATGACCCCGCTGCCCGGGATCTCGGCGCGCATCGTCGACGACCACGGCGATCTGTTGTCGCCGAATGAGGCTGGCGCGGAACCGGTCTCGGGATACCTGGTGATCGATGCGCCGTGGCCGTCGATGACCCGCGGAATCTGGGGTGACGAACAGCGTTTCATCGACACCTACTGGTCGCGGTTCGCCGAGCAGGGCTGGTACTTCGCCGGGGACGGCGCGCGCTATGACGCCGACGGCGACATCTGGGTGCTCGGCCGGATCGACGACGTGATGAACGTGTCCGGGCATCGCATCTCCACCGCCGAGGTGGAGTCCGCGTTGGTCAGTCACGCCGCGGTGGCCGAGGCCGCCGTGGTCGGGGCCGTGGACGAGCAGACCGGCCAACGGATCTGCGCGTTCGTGGTGCTGGCCGCCTCCCACAGCGACATGGGCGGCACGATCGTCGACGAGTTGCGTGAGCGCGTCACCGTGGAGATCTCGCCGATCGCCAAGCCCCGCAACGTGCACGTGGTCCCGGAGCTGCCCAAGACCCGCAGCGGCAAGATCATGCGACGGCTGCTGCGCGATATCGCCGACGGCCGCGAACTCGGCGACACCTCAACCCTGGTGGACCCCAGCGTGTTCGACGCGATCCGGGCGGCCGACTAGCGACCTAGCCGATGCGGCGACCCGCCGCGCCCGGCTCCGCCGCGCTTGCGATCGCCTGCCTAGCCGATCGGGACGAAACCCGCGCCCGGCCGGTCGTTGGCGTTGATATCTCCCAGCACCGCATTGATCGACATAACCACCGCGGGGGTGTGCAACGGGATGTACTTGACCACGCAGGTCGGCAACGCATCGCTGAACGCCCCGTGGATCATGCCGACCAGCATGTTGTTCACCACGACGGGTCCGCCGGAGTCACCCGGGCGCCCGCAGACCTGCATCACGATGGTGCCCGGGTCCTGGCCCGGCCCCCAGGTGACACCGCAGGAGTTACCGGTGGTGCGCCCCTGCTTGCAGGCGATCTGGCCGAAAATGGGGTCCGGCCCGATGCCGCCGATGACGAAGCCGCCGAAGTTGGACACCGGTGTCACCTTGTTCGGGTCGAACTCGATCACCGCGTAGTCCAGGTTGTCGTTGCCGGCCACCATCTGGCCGATCGTGCCGTTGCCCTCGGAGCCCTCGGCGGCGACCTGGGCGCCCGGGCCGCCGCAGTGCGCGGAGGTGAAACCGATCAGCGCACCGGTCTTGTCGTGGCCGATCGAGGTCAGCGTGCACATGGTGTCGCCGTCGACGACGATGCCGGCGCCGCCGCCCATCGGCACCCTGTCATCGGCAGCCACCCGGGCCGCCGGTACGGCGAACACGGCCAGGCCGGCGCAGGCCGCCCATGTCAGCAGCGCCGTCATGGCACGCAGCGACCAGCGGTGCGCGGTCTGCACAGAGGTTCTCCCGTCGATCAACTCCACCTTCGGTGGTAAAGAAACAGCCTATCGTGAGTCCAGCCCAGATCGGCCGCAGCTTTACCGGGGTCGCTCCTCGGGTCGGCTACCGCATGGCAACATTAAGCCGCGACGACAGCGAACGGGAGGACAGCCGGTGAGCAAGGCCGATCGCAGGAACGCAAAACGTGCCTCGAACAGAGGAGCCAGGACAGACCGCAACGGGGTGCCCAACACCCTGGCGACCATTCCCTTGACCGACCCGCACGCCCTGCCCGCCGACCCGTCCCTGGGTGCGCTGGTCAAAGACGCAACGGCGCAGATGTCGACGCTGGTGCGCGCGGAGGTCGAGCTCGCCCGCGCCGAGATCACCCGCGACGTCAAGAAGGGCCTGACCGGCAGCGTGTTCTTCATCGCGGCCCTGGTCGTGCTGTTCTACTCCACGTTCTTTTTCTTCTTCTTCGTCGCCGAGCTGCTCAATATCTGGCTGCAGGACTGGGCCGCCTATCTCATCGTGTTCGGGATCATGCTGGTGGTGACCGTGGCGCTGGCACTGTTCGGGTTCCTGCGGGTTCGGCGCATCCGCGGCCCGCGCCAAACCATCGAATCGGTGCGGGAGACCCGCGACGCGCTGCGCCCCGACCCGGACCGCCTGCACGGCCCGTCGGCGTCGCAGGCGCTGGGAGCCCACGACGGCAGGCCGACCACAGATCCCTCGGGCTGGTAGTGCCGCCACCGGATCCGTCGATCACCCGCATCGACGGGCCGTGGCGGCATTGGGACATCCACGCCAACGGCATTCGCTTCCATGTCGTCGAGGCGGAACCCGGCACGGACGCCGCCGAAAGCCCGCCCACGACACGGCCGCTGGTCGTGCTGCTGCACGGGTTCGGCTCCTTCTGGTGGACCTGGCGCCACCAGTTGCGCGGGCTCAGCGACTGCCGGGTGGTCGCGGTGGACCTGCGCGGCTACGGCGGCAGCGACAAGCCGCCCCGCGGCTACGACGGCTGGACCCTGGCCGGCGACACCGCCGGACTCATCCGGGCCCTGGGGCACTCTTCGGCGACCCTGGTCGGCCACGCCGACGGCGGCCTGGTGTGCTGGGCGACCGCGCTGCTGCACCCGCGACTGGTGCGCGACATCGCCGTGGTCAGCTCGCCGCACCCCGCCGCGCTGCGCCGTTCGGCGCTGACCAACACCGATCAGGGCCGGGCGTTGCTGCCGTGGCTGTTGCGCTACCAGGTGCCGATCTGGCCGGAACACACCCTGACCCGGCATGGCGGCGCGGAGATCGAGCGCCTGGTGCGCAGTCGAGCCGGTGCGACGTGGCAGGCGAGCCAGGACTTCACCGAAACCATCGGTCACCTGCGCACGGCGATCCGGATTCCATCGGCGGCGCACTGCACGCTGGAGTACCAGCGCTGGGCGGTGCGCAGCCAGCTCCGCGCCGAGGGCCGGCGGTTCATGAAGGCACTCGACCTGCGCACCCTGAACATCCCGCTGCTGCATCTACGCGGCGAGGAAGACCCCTACGTGTTGGCGGATCCGGTCGCCAAGACCCGCCGCTACGCGCCGCACGGCGAGTATGTGACCGTGCCCGGCGCAGGGCATTTCGCCCACGAGGAGGCGCCCGAGGCGGTCAACGACCACCTGATGCGGTTTCTGCGACGAGGCTAGGCAGCCACCATCGGCGGCGCAGCTCACTCCCCGCCGACACAGGTCTGGGTCGAGACCGGCTGGGTGTCGGCGACGCGGGCGAGCTGGTTCGCCACCTCCTCGGCGGTCATCACGAACCCGGTGTCGGCGTCGTCGACGGCGGCACCGAACACCACGCCAAGCACCCGGCCGTTCATGTCGATCATGGGGCCGCCGGAATTGCCTTGCTGCACAGTGCCTCTGATCGTGTAGACCCGACGGGTGACGGTCGTGCTGCGGTAGATGTCCGGCCCTTCGAGGTTGATCGTGTCACGGACTCGGGCCGGGGTCGCCTCGAAGACCCCGCCGCCGGGGTAGCCCAACACCAGCGCGTCGGTGTCAGCTTCGGCGGGCGAGGAGGCGAATGTCAACGGCGGCAACGGCAGATCGGGCACAGCCAGGATCGAGATGTCTTCCTTGGGGTCGAAGGAGATCACCGTGGCGTCATAGGATTTGGTGCCGCTCTCCACGGCGACACTGTCCGATCCGGCCACCACGTGCGCGTTGGTCATCACCCGGTTGGGCGCGATCACGAATCCGGTGCCCTCCAGCACTTTCTGGCAGTTCGGCGCCACGCCGCGGATCCGCAGCACACTCGGTGCGGTGGCCTCCACCACCGGGCTGGCGGCCAGCCCCGGGTCCGGCGCGTCCACCGCGGCGATCGGGGTCCGGCTGAAGGGTTCCAGCACCGCGGGCAGCCCGGAGTCGTCCAGCACCGCCGACAACCGCCGCGGCACATTCTTGAGCCAGCGCGGCGCGATCTCGTCGACCTGGCGCAGCACTCGTGAGTCGTTGACCGCGGCGGCCAGGTTGGGTTGATCGGACGCGGTCAGCGGGGTGGCCAACAGCCAGGCCGCGATCATCACCACCGCCAACTGCAGCACCACGCCGACCACGGAGTCCACTCCCCGGACACCGGGGCTGCGGATCGCTCCGCGCACCGCCCGGCCCAGCACCACCCCGGCGACTTCACCGATGACGACCATGGCCAGGATCAGAAAGAGTGCGGCGAACAGTTTCAGCCGCGGACCGGAGAGGTTCTCGATCAGGTGCGGGGCCAGCAGCACGCCGGCCATCGCACCGAGTGCCACGCCGACGAACGACAGCAGGGAGCCGAGCGCACCGGAACGCCAACCGGACACTGCGGCAATGAAAGCGATCGCCAGGACGGCGATGTCCAGCCACTGCGACGACGTCATATCCCAGTCATCCCCGTTCCACCAGGTTCTCCTCCAACCAAAGCCATGGCCTCGTCCAGCCCGCGCACCTCGGTGGTGTCCCAGGGCTGCGCCCAGCCGGCCACGTCCAACATCGCCGAGATCACCTGGGCGGTGAACCCCCAGACCAACATCTCGTTGAGCCGGAACGCCGGCATGGCCCAACGCCGGCTGCGCGCATCACGGTAAACCATCAACCGGTTCTCGGGGTTGATGAACGCCCGGACCGGAACCCGGGCCACCACGGCCGTCTCCGCCGGATCCACCACCGTCACCGGACCGGGATCTTCGGAGTAGGCCAGCACCGGAACCACCTGAAAGCCCGAGGGGGCGATGAACACCTTCTCCAACGTGACCAGCGGATACACCCGGCCCGGGTCGATTCCGGTCTCCTCGTTGGCCTCCCGCAGCGCGGTGTGCACCGGTCCGGAGTCGCCGGGATCGACCGCACCGCCCGGGAACGCCGCCTGACCGGCGTGGTGGCGCAGCGTCGAGGCTCGCACCGTGACCAGCAGGTCCGCCGATTCCGGTATGGACCCCGGGGGCTCTGACGGCGGCCCGGAGAACAGCACCAGCACCGCGGCGTCACGCCTGGTGCCGGTGATGGTCGCCTGGGCGTTGGCAGCCGTGATCATCGCGCGGACGTCGGCGGGCAGCCGGTGCAGATATGCCTTCGGCAGCTTCTCGACGTTGTCGAGCAGCGGGCGCAACCAGGACGGAGCCCTGGAATCGCCAGCGCTCACCGCATCTCCCTCTGTGCCGGATCCTGATGTACCTGATCCTGATGGGCCCACGTCAGCGCCCGCGGCCCTCGACGGCGGCGGCAATCTCCTCAGCGGTGGCGAAGGGCTGCGGCAGGATGCGGGCAACGCTACCGTCCGCGGCCAGCACCACGGTCGCGGGCATCACGTTGGGCACCCGCAACGCCGCCGCCAGCTTCCGCCGGCCGTCCTGCAGGGTGGGCAGCCGCACCCCCACCTCGGCCAGCAGGGCCAACCCCGCGGCCTCGTTGTCGTCCTGATGCACCGTCACCACCGTCACGGCCGGCCCGACCCGGCGCTGGTACTCGGCGAACGCCCGCAACTCGTCCCGGCACGGCCCGCACCAGTACGCCCAGAGGTTCAGCACCACCCGCCGGCCGGCGAACATCCCGGCCACATCCACGGGTGCGCCGTCGGCCGCGCATTCCACGGTGACACCGCGCAGCGCCGTCGGGCCGGCATCGCCGGGAGCGACCCGGCAGGGCGGCAGGGCGGCACGCTCCCGCAGGGCGGTCAGGTCCGGCCCGGCGTCGACGGCGGTGCTGGATCGGTGCGGACCGGTCCGCATCGGGGCCGGCTCGCGGCGCAGCTCGGTCACCAGTCCGGTGAGCAGCGCGGCCGTTACCGCCAGCACCGCCACCGTCCACCGGGTTGAACTGCTCATCGACACTTTCCCACTCGATGGCCGCTACAGCCCGGCCAGAGCCAGCAGGTGCTCGGTCTCGGGGCCTTTGACCAATGCGGCGGCCTCCATGAGGTCGGTGGGCCCGATTCCGAACGAGGGGCAGTCCTTGGCCAGTACACACACGCCGCAGGCCGGTTTGCGGGCGTGGCAGACCCGGCGGCCGTGGAAGATCACCCGGTGGGACAGCAGCGTCCATTCCTTGCGCTCGATCAGCTCACCGACCGCGTGCTCGACCTTGACCGGGTCTTCCTCACTGGTCCAGGCCCAGCGCCGCACCAAACGCCCGAAGTGGGTGTCGACGGTGATGCCCGGGATCCCGAACGCGTTGCCCAGAATCACGTTGGCGGTCTTGCGGCCCACCCCGGGCAGGCGCACCAGTTCGTCCATCGTGTCGGGCAGTTCTCCGTCGAACCGTTCGACGAGCGCGCGCCCCAGGTTGATCAACGAGGTGGTCTTGTTCCGATAGAAGCCGGTGGGCCGAATGAGCTCCTCCAACTCGGTGCGGTCGGCCTGGGCGTAGTCCAGCGCGGTGGGGTACCGGGCGAACAGCGCCGGCGTCGTGAGGTTGACCCGCACGTCGGTGCACTGGGCCGACAGCACCGTCGCCACGGCCAGCTCCAACGGCGTGGTGAAGTCCAACTCGCAGTGGGCGTCCGGAAAGGCCTGCGCGAGAGTTCGATTCATCCGGCGTGCGCGCCGGACCAGCCCGGTCCGGGTCTCGATCCGCGCGGGCCGGGCGCGCTTGTCCACTGTCACCTCCGACAGGGTACTAATTTGTGACCGCAACGAGACCTTGCCCATGTTTACTGACACCTTGTGTCCTGGTTGTTGATCACCGCCATACCCACGTTGCTGATGCTGGCAGCGGTCGGGTTGGAGCGCATCGAAACCGGGTTGAGCCGGGTGGAGAGGACGAATCCGCAGTTTCCCCCGACTCGGGGTGCCAATCGTGTGTAGCGTTGTAAAGTCGCTTGACGCCTGACTCTAGACTCAGACTGCTAGCCGGGTATAGGCCGGCGTTTACGCGTTCCAAACCTCCATCAAGAACATCTAAGGGGCAACGTGGACGAGATCCTGGCCAGGGCCGGAATCTTCCAGGGAGTCGAGCCCAGCGCCGTCGCCGCGCTGACGAAGCAGCTTCAGCCCGTGGACTTTCCGCGCGGACACACCGTGTTCGCGGAGGGAGAGCCCGGCGATCGGCTGTACATCATCGTCTCCGGGAAAGTGAAGATCGGCCGACGGTCGCCGGACGGCCGGGAGAACCTGCTGACCATCATGGGCCCGTCGGACATGTTCGGCGAGTTGTCGATCTTCGACCCCGGGCCCCGGACCTCCAGCGCCACCACCATCACCGAGGTGCGCGCGGTCTCGATGGACCGCGACGCACTGCGGTCGTGGATCTCCGACCGGCCCGAGATCGCCGAGCAACTGCTGCGAGTGCTGGCCCGCCGGCTGCGTCGCACCAACAACAACCTGGCCGACCTGATCTTCACCGACGTGCCCGGCCGGGTCGCCAAGCAGCTGCTGCAGCTGGCGCAGCGGTTCGGCACTCAGGAGGGCGGCGCTCTGCGGGTCACCCACGACCTGACCCAGGAGGAGATCGCCCAGCTGGTCGGGGCATCCCGGGAGACGGTGAACAAGGCCCTGGCCGACTTCGCCCACCGCGGATGGATCCGGCTGGAGGGCAAGAGCGTGCTGATCTCCGACTCGGAGCGGCTGGCCCGCCGAGCGAGGTAAGGAGCGCTCGCGCGACGAACCGCAGCGAGCATCGGCACAGCGCTCGGTAGTTCCGCCGAGCCTGGGGGTAGTTCAGCCCCGCAGGTAGTCCAACTGGGCCTGCACCGACCACTCGGCGGCGCCCCACAGCTCCTCGTCGACGTCGGTGTAGACGTGTTCGACGACCTGACGTGCGGTGGCGTCGTCGCCGAGCGCGGCCAGCGCGGAGCGCACCTGATCCAGCCGCTGCTCACGGTGCGCCAGGTACCCGGTGGCCACCGCATCGATGTTCGGCAGCTCCGGTCCGTGCCCGGGCAGCACCGTCCGCCCGCCCAACCCGCGCAGCCGCCGCAGTGAGTCCAGGTAGTGAGCCAGGTCGCCGTCTTCGGTGTCGATGACGGTGGTGCCGCGACCCAGCACGGTGTCGGCGGTCAGCACGGCGTCGTCCAGCACGAACGACAGCGAGTCGGCGGTGTGCCCCGGGGTGGCGAACACGGTGATGCGCAGTCCGGCCGCATCGATCACCTGACCGTCGACCAACCCGCCGCCGAGCCGGCGCTGAAACCCGCTGCCCGCCGAGTACACCGGCACTCCGACCGCGTCGGCCAGCTTGTCGATGCCGTCGGTGTGATCGAAGTGCCGGTGGCTGATCAGCACCAGCGCGATCCGGCCGACCTCGGCGAGCCGGCTGATGTGCTCGTCATCGTCGGGTCCCGGGTCGACGATCACCACCTCGTCGCTGCGGGGGCCGCTCAGCACCCAGGTGTTGGTGCCCTCCAGGGTCATCAGGCCGGGGTTGTCGGCCAACAGCACCGACGCGGTCTCGGTGACCGGTCGCAGCCGACCGTAGGCGGGATGGGTCGGTGACACGCCTAGCCGACTTCCAATATCAACTCCACCTCGACCGGCGCATCCAGCGGCAGCTCCGACACCCCGACGGCCGAGCGGGCATGCACGCCGGCGTCGCCGAACACCTCGCCCAACAACTCAGAGGCGCCGTTGACCACGGCGGGCTGCCCGTTGAAGTTCGGCGCCGACGCGACGAACCCGACCACCTTGACCACCCGGGCCACGGTGTCGAGGCCGACCAGGGCATCGACGGCGGCCAGTGCGTTGAGCGCACAGATCCGGGCCAGCGCGTGCCCGTCCTCCGGACTGACGTCGGCCCCCACCTTGCCGGTGTGGGGCAACTTGCCGCCGACCATCGGGAGCTGACCGGAGGTGTAGACCAGGTTGCCGGTGCGGACCGCCGGCACATAGGCCGCCAGCGGCACCACCACCTCGGGCAGGTCGATCCCGAGTTCGCCCAGCCGGGCCCGCCAGCTCATTTCGGGCGCTTCAGGAAGGCGATGAGCTGCTCACCGGACGGCCCGGGCAGTACCGAGACCAACTCCCAGCCGTCCTCGCCCCACTGGTCCAGAATCTGCTTGGTTGCGTGCGTGATCAAGGGGACGGTGGCGTACTCCCAGACCGTGCGTTGACTCATGGCAGCGAGCTTATCGCTAGCGCCAACCAGCCCTTGGTTAGCATGCAGTGGTGACAGCCACATCCAGCAGCGAGCCCATCCTCGGCTGGCCTTCGCGATTGTCGAAGGCCCGGCTGCATTTCGTGACCGGCAAAGGCGGTACCGGCAAGACGACGGTGGCGGCCGCGCTGGCGCTATCGCTGGCGGCCGGCGGACGGCGGGTGCTGCTGGTGGAAGTCGAAGAGCGCCAAGGCATTGCGCAACTCTTCGACGTGCCGCCGCTGCCCATTGAGCCGCTCAAGGTCGCGACAGCCGAGGACGGCGGGCAGGTCGATGCGCTGGCGATGGACATCGAGGCCGCGTTCCTGGAATACCTCGACCTGTTCTACAACCTGGGGATCGCCGGGCGGGCGATGCGGCGCGTCGGCGCCGTCGAGTTCGCCACCACCATCGCGCCCGGCCTGCGGGACGTCATCCTCACCGGCAAGATCAAGTACCACGTGATCCAGGTGGACAAGAACAAGAAGCCGGTGTACGACGCGATCGTGGTCGACGCGCCACCGACCGGCCGGATCGCCCGGTTCCTCGACGTGACCAAGGCGGTGTCACAGCTGGCCAAGGGCGGCCCGGTGCACTCCCAGGCCGACGGCGTGGTGAAGCTGCTGCACTCCGATCAGACCGCGATCCATCTGGTGACGCTGCTGGAGTCCCTGCCGATGCAGGAGACCCTCGAGGCCATCGACGAGCTGCGCGAGCTGGATCTGCCGATCGGCAGCGTGATCGTCAACCGCGACATACCCGCTCATCTGGAGCCCGCCGATCTGGCCAAGGCGGCCGAGGGCGTCGTCGACGCCGACGCGGTCCGCGCGGGCCTGGCCGCGGCCGGGATCACGCTGGCCGACGACGACTTCGCCGGCCTGCTGACCGAGACCATCCAGCACGCCACCCGCATCAGCGCCCGGACGGAGACGGCCGAGCAGTTGCAGCAGCTGGACGTCCCGCGTCTGCATTTGCCGACGATCGCCGACGGGGTCGACCTCGGCAGCCTCTATGAGCTCTCCGAAATTCTCGCCCAACAGGGGGTTCGATGACACCCGATCCGGCCGGCAAGCCGCTGGCACTGGACATGGCCGCCATCCTGGCCGACACCGCCAACCGCGTGGTGGTGTGCTGCGGCGCCGGCGGCGTCGGCAAGACCACCACCGCCGCGGCGATGGCGTTGCGGGCCGCCGAATACGGCCGCACCGTGGTGGTGCTGACCATCGATCCGGCCCGTCGGCTGGCGCAGGCGCTGGGCATCGACGATCTGGGCAACACCCCGCAGCGGGTGGCGCTGCCGGCGGAGGTGCCGGGCCAGTTGCACGCGATGATGCTCGACATGCGCCGCACCTTCGACGAGATGGTGACGCAGTACTCCGGCCCGGAGCGCGCGGAGGCGATCCTGGGCAACCAGTTCTACCAAACGGTCGCCACCTCGCTCTCCGGCACGCAGGAGTACATGGCGATGGAGAAGCTCGGCCAGCTTCTCGCCGAGGACCGCTGGGATCTGGTGGTGGTCGACACCCCGCCGTCGCGCAACGCCCTGGACTTCCTGGACGCCCCGAAGCGGCTGGGCAGCTTCATGGACAGCCGGCTGTGGAAGCTGCTGCTGGGCCCCGGGCGGGGTATCGGCAAGCTGGTGGCGGGCGCGCTCGGCTTGGCGATGAAAGCCCTGTCGACCGTGCTCGGTTCTCAAATGCTTTCCGACGCAGCTAATTTCGTCCAGTCTCTGGACGCCACCTTTGGCGGCTTCCGAGAGAAGGCCGACCGCACCTACGACCTGCTCAAGCGCCGCGGCACCCAGTTCGTGGTGGTGTCGGCGGCCGAGCCCGACGCGTTGCGAGAGGCCTCGTTCTTCGTCGACCGGCTCGCAGGCGAGCACATGCCGCTGGCCGGTCTGATCCTCAACCGCACCCACCCGATGTTGTGCGATCTGCCCATCGAGCGCGCCATCGACGGCGTTGAGACGCTGCAGGAGATCCCGACCGGCAAGTCGCTGTCCGAGGGGGCCAAGGCGCTGACCACCGCGGCCCTGCAGATTCACGCCGAACGCGGCGCCACCGCCAAGCGTGAGATTCGGCTGCTGTCGCGCTTCACCCGCGCGAACCCGCGCGTTCCCATCGTGGGGGTGCCGTCACTGCCGTTCGACGTCTCCGACCTGGAGGCACTCGGCGCGATCGCCGACCAGCTGGCGGCGAAGTAGAAGTAAAAGCTGAAGAGAACTCAGGCTGGCGTCAGCCGGCGTCGCGCTGCTTGCGCTGGGCGGAGAAGTACTCCCGCCAGGAGGTCACCTCGGGGTGCTGCTTGAGCAGCGCCCGGCGTTGCCGCTCGGTCATGCCGCCCCACACTCCGAACTCGACACGGTTGTCCAGGGCGTCGGCGAGGCAGTCGAGCACCACCGGGCAGTGCCGGCAGATCACGGCCGCTTTGCGTTGTGCCGCACCGCGTACGAAGAGTTCGTCGGGGTCCGCCCCGCGGCATACGGCCTTGGAGACCCAGGCGATCCGGCCCTCGTCCTGCACGCCGCGCAAGACTGTTCGGGGGGTTGGTGCCGCTGGTGTGTTGGTGTTGTGAACCGCTGTCCGTGTAACAGACACTGACGATCCTCCGTCCCGGCCGCCCCAGCAGCCACCTATTCAACATCAACGTCGACCCACTAATGCGATCTACGCCACATCGTGTCATCAGTGTTACCTGAATCGCACTTGATGTCCAAGTTAGGTGGTCAGGTGGCGTCTGCGCAACAGGTAGATCACCCCTTTTTTGGGACAACCGTGCAGTCCGATCATGATCTGCGCCCCTCCAGGCCGGGTTCGGGGTCTACTGGGGACTTCCGTGGGCGCCGTCCGCCACCGGGGGCTGGGCTGATGGCGGTGGCCCGCTTCGCCCGACTCCGCCGCGCTTGCGACCACCGCTAGTGTGTTAGCCATGTCGGAGCGTCCCCCGACCGGCCCAACTGTGCTCAAACTGGCCGGGTGTTGCCTGCTCGCAGCTGTGCTGCTGGCGGCGCTGCTGTTCCCGATCGCCGGCGGTATCGGCCTGATGTCCAACCGCGCCTCCGATGTGGTGGCCAACGGGTCGGCCCAACTGGTCAGCGGCGATGTTCCGGCGGTGTCGACCATGGTCGACGCCAAGGGCAACACGATCGCGTGGTTGTACTCGCAGCGCCGGTTCGAGGTTCCCAGCGACAAGATCGCCGACACCATGAAGCTGGCGATCGTCTCCATCGAGGACAAGCGGTTCGCCGAACACAGCGGGGTGGACTGGAAGGGCACGCTGGCCGGTCTGGCCGGCTACGCCTCCGGTGACCTCGACACCCGCGGCGGGTCCACCCTCGAGCAGCAGTACATCAAGAACTATCAGTTGCTGGTCCTGGCCCAGACCGACGCCGAGAAGCGCGCCGCGATCGAGACCACCCCCGCGCGCAAGCTCCGGGAGATCCGGATGGCACTGACCCTGGACCGGACCTTCACCAAGCCGCAGATCCTGACCCGCTACCTGAACCTGGTGTCGTTCGGCAACAACTCGTTCGGCATCCAGGACGCCGCGCAGACCTACTTCGGTGTCGACGCCGCGGACCTGAACTGGCAGCAGGCGGCACTGCTGGCCGGGATGGTGCAGTCGACCAGCGCGCTGAACCCCTACACCAATCCCGAGGGCGCGCTGGCACGGCGAAACCTGGTGCTGGACACCATGATCGAGAACCTTCCCGACCAGGCCGACGCGCTGCGGGCAGCCAGAGCGGAGCCGCTCGGCATCCTGCCGCAGCCCAATGAGTTGCCGCGCGGCTGCATCGCCGCCGGCGACCGGGCCTTCTTCTGCGACTACGTGCAGGAGTACCTGTCACGCGCGGGCATCAGCAAGGAACAGGTGGCCCGCGGCGGCTACGTGATCCACACCACGCTGGACCCCGAGGTGCAGGACCCGATCAAACAGGCGATCGACAACTTCGCCAACCCGAACGTGCAGGGCATCGCCAGCGTGATGAGCGTGATCAAGCCCGGCAGTGACGCGCACCCGGTGCTGGCCATGGCCAGCAACCGCACCTACGGGCTCAACGGTGACATCGGCGAAACCATGCGGCCGCAACCGTTCTCACTGGTCGGCGACGGGGCCGGGTCCATCTTCAAGACGTTCACGGTGGCCGCCGCCCTGGAGATGGGCATGGGCATCAGCGCGGAGCTCGACGTGCCGGGCCGTTTCCAGACCAAGGGCATGGGCAGCGGTGGCGCCAAGGGCTGCCCCAAGGAGACCTGGTGCGTGGTCAACGTCGCGCCCTACCGGTCGCCGATGAACGTCTCGACCGCACTGGCCACCTCGCCCAACACCGCGTTCGCAAAGCTGATCTCCCAGGTCGGGGTGGAGCGCACCGTGGACATGGCGATCAAGCTGGGGCTGCGGTCCTACGCCGATCCGGGCACCGCCCGCAACTACGACCCGGACAGCACCGAGAGCCTGGCCGACTTCGTCAAACGGCAGAACCTGGGTTCGTTCACGCTGGGCCCGATCGAGGTGAACGCGCTGGAGCTGTCCAACGTCGCCGCCACCCTGGCCTCCGGCGGCGTGTGGTGCCCGCCGAACCCGATCGACAAGGTCTTCGACCGCAACGGCAACGAGGTGGCCGTCACCACCGAGACCTGCGACCGGGTGATTCCCGAGGGCCTGGCGAACACGCTGGCCAACGCGTTGAGCAAGGACATCCAGGGCGGCGGAACAGCGGCGTCCGCGGCGGGTTCGGTGGGCTGGGATCTGCCGATGGCCGGCAAGACCGGCACTACCGAGGCGCACCGGTCGTCGGGATTCATGGGTTTCACCAACCGCTACGCGGCGGCAAACTACATCTTCGACGACTCCAGCTCGCCGTCGGACCTGTGTTCGTGGCCGCTGCGGCACTGCGGGGACGGAGACCTGTTCGGCGGCAACGAGCCGGCCCGGACCTGGTTCGCGGCGATGAAGCCGATCGCCACCAACTTCGGCGACGTCATCATGCCGCCGACCGACCCGCGCTACGTCGACGGCGGCCCCAACTCGCGAGTGCCCAGCGTCGTCGGGCTGGACGTCGACGCCGCGCGCCAGCGGCTCAAGGAGTCCGGGTTCCAGGTCGCCGAGCAGCCGAACTGGGTCAACAGCAGCGCCCGTTCCGGCGCGGTCGTGGGCACCTCACCGGGTGGGCAGACCATTCCCGGCTCGATCATCACCATCGAGGTCAGCAACGGCATCCCGCCGCCACCCCCACCGCCGCCGGAGGGCATGCCTCCGCCGGGGCCGGTGGGCTCGACGGTGGTGGAGATACCGGGGCTGCCGCCGATCACCATCCCGCTGCTGCCACCGCCGCCGCCCGGGGTGCCCTTACCCCCGTAACCGCAGGCCGTCTGCTGCGGGGGCAGTAGTCTGGAGCGCATGGCTGCATCCCCTGCTCTGACCCGGTCCGTCGTCGCCGCCTCGGCGGCGCTCGGGCCGGCGGCACTCGCCATCGGCTACGGCGCGATCATCGAGCGCAACGCGTTCGTGGTGCGTGAGGCGACGATGCCGGTGCTGGCGCCGGGCTCGTCGCCGCTGCGGGTGCTGCACATCAGCGACATCCACATGCGGCCCGGGCAGCGCCGCAAGCAGGCCTGGCTACGGAGTCTGGTGCGCTTGGAGCCGGACCTGGTGGTCAACACCGGCGATAACCTGGCCCACCCCAAGGCGGTGCCGGCGGTGGTGCAGGCCCTCGGTGATCTGCTGTCGGTGCCGGGCGTGTTCGTGTTCGGCAGCAACGACTACTTCGGGCCGCGGCTGAAGAACCCGGCGAAGTACCTGACCAAGCCCACCCATCGCGTCCACGGGGCCCCGCTGCCGTGGCAGGATCTGCGGGCCGCGTTCACCGAGCGAGGCTGGCTGGATCTGACCCACAACCGTCGCGAGTTCGACGTGGCCGGCCATCGGATCTCCGCGGCCGGCGTCGACGACCCGCACATCGCTCGGGACCGCTACGACACCATCGCCGGACCGGCCGACCTGACCGCCGATCTGCGGCTGGGGCTCACCCATTCGCCCGAGCCGCGGGTCCTGGACCGCTTCGCCGGCGACGGCTACCAGCTGGTGATGGCCGGGCACACCCACGGCGGGCAGCTCTGTGTTCCGTTCTACGGCGCGCTGGTGACCAATTGCGGCCTGGACCGCTCGCGGGTCAAGGGACCGTCGCAGTGGGGCGGCCACATGCGCCTGCACGTCTCGGCCGGAATCGGCACCTCGCCGTTTGCACCGGTGCGGTTCGCCTGCCGCCCGGAGGCCACCCTGCTGACCCTGGTGGCCGCACCGACCGGCGGCGACGACTCGCGGCTGACCCGCGGCTCCACGCAGCCGTCCGTGTCGGCTCGTTGACTCAGCTCGAGAGGTTCTGCGGCTTTGCGTTCGCGTGAACCCGCTCTTCGGCGGTGTCGGGGTTGGTGGCCGCCAGCCACAGCGCAGCCAGAGCGAAGAACCCGGCATACACCGCGCCGCCCAACAGCGTCATGATCTGACTCCCTTGCATTCAGAGGTTATTAGCCAGTCTGCCTAAATGCGGCTGTGTTTTCAGCTCCCCGCGCCGGAATGTGGGGCGTTTCATGCTGTTCGGCACTAGTGAGCTGGGCCTCGGTCAGGTGGAGTTTGCCCGCCTTTGAGCGACAGGCTTGTCGCTCAAAGGCGGGCACTTCTCATACCTGTACCCCGGCGGTCGCCGGGGCGGTCCCTTAGTCGGACCACCCGGTCGCGCCGGAACACCCAGCGCGTTTGGGTGACCGGAGGGACGGTGCGATACGCTGTCGTGGCTTCACACGGGGTGTGGCGCAGCTTGGTAGCGTGCTTCGTTCGGGACGAAGAGGTCGTGGGTTCGAATCCCGCCACCCCGACAGCGTGAAAGCGGCCCCGACCAGGTATGACTCGGTCGGGGCCGTTTTGCGTTACGGGGCCGGACCCCGCTCCGTCCGCAGCGCGCACGTTAAGGTCGTCGCCATGAGTGAAGAGCCCAGCCCGTTCCAAGGCGTCTGGGATGCCATACACCGGTCAGTCGACCTCACCGGGCCGCTGACCGAAGCCCAGGCGCGTGCAGTGGCACATGCACTCACCGCTGTGATCGCGGGTGCGCCCGATGCCTTTTTCGGCATCAAGAGAGACGGCGGCTGCCCTGTCGGTGGCGTTCTGTACAAGTTCTACTGGGTCAAGGGCGGAGTGTTCGGCCTGGCTGAGGTTCTAAGGCCTGACGACCAGGACTTGGCGGCGCCCGCCACGGCTAGCTGCATTCGGCCGCTGTCGGGCATTCGGAAGGTCGATGTGCAGTTCGACGTGACCAACCCGCCAGTGGGGCAGGCGCAGTACACGGTGAAGATGAAGGTCACTGCTCACTGGGACGACGAGTCGGTAGTTCTCGACGCGACCGGCGGCATGTCCAACTATGCGCGGCCGGAACTTGAGAAGCTCATCGACCTTGTCGTATCGAGCGTCGGAGGGTCGAACTGACCAAGGGGCGCGAGGCGGCTGTCGTCGCCTGACCCCGTTGTTCGCCAAACCCGTCCACCGGCCGTACCGGCCGGAGACAATGGTCGGCGTGAACTTCGCGATGCGCTACGACCGCTGGTATCGCCCGTTCGCAACGGTGTTGGGGCTGGGGCCCAAGCGGGCAAGCATCCGGGTGGCCGACGGTTTTCTGCAGGTCCGCAGCGGGTGGGCTTTCGCGATGGATGTCGCGCTGGACAACATCGAATCCGCGCGGCCGGCCCCGGAACGCATGTGGGGCTGGGGAGTCCATCAGGCGTGCAACGGCTGGCTGGTCAACGGATCCCGGCACGGCATGGTCGAGATCAGGTTCGCCCACCCGGTCAAACCGACCAAGGCGCCGACAGCGGGCCTCTTCAACAAACCGGTCCGCTGCCTCTACGTCAGCGTCACCGATCCCGACACCTTCATCGCCGCACTGACCAGTTGGCAGCTGCCGGCAACCGGTTCCTAGTTTTCCTAGAGCCGTTCCCGGACCGCCGCCGACAGCCTGGCGCCGTCGGCTTTGCCCGCGGCGATCGCGGTGGCCGCCTTCATCACCTGGCCCATGTGCTTCATGTGCGGCCGCTCCCCGAGATCCTCGGCCACCTGCGCCAGCGCCGTGTCGACGACGTCGGCCAGTTCGGCGTCGCTCAGCGGCGCGGGAAGGTACTCGTCGATGATCCGCGCCTCGGCGTGTTCTTCAGCAGCGAGTTCACCGCGGCCGTTCTGGGTGTAGATCGCGGCGGACTCCGCGCGCTTGCGCGCCTCGCGGGCCAGGACCTTCAGCACGTCCTCATCGGTCAGTTCGCGAGCCTGCTTACCGGAGACCTCTTCGGCCTGAATCGCAGCCAGCAGCATCCGCAGGGTCGCGGTGCGCAGCTTGTCTTGGGCCTTCATCGCTGCGGTCAGATCCGCCCGCAACTGGGATTTGAGTTCCGCCATGCCGCATAACGCTACGCTCAGCCACATGGTGAATCCGCCGCCGCCCGGCTATCCCGGGCCTGGTTTTCCCCCGCCCGGTTACGGTCCGCCGCCGCCGGGGTACGGCCCGCCGCCCGGCTACGGTCCACCGCCTCCGGGCTACGGCCCGCCGCCCGGCTACGGTCCACCGCCTCCGGGCTACGGTCCACCGCCTGCGGGGTATGGCCCACCTCCGGGATATGGGCCCCCGCCCGGCTACGGCCCACCCCCGGGATACCCGCAGCCCGAGCTGAAGCCCGGTGTCATCCCGCTGCGCCCACTGAGCCTGACCGATATGTACAACGGGGCGATCGGCTACATCCGCGCCAACCCGAAGACCGTGCTCGGGCTGACCACCGTCGTCGTGGTGGCCAGCCAGATCATCAGCGGGATCGCCCTGTACGGCCTGCTGTCGGCCCTTGGCCCGTCACTCGAGGGACAGTCGGCCACCGAAGTCTCCGGCAGTGACGTGGTGGCGTGGCTGACCGGATTCGCCGGCGCCGGCATCGTGACCGCCGTGGGCACCATCGTGCTGACCGGCATGCTGACCGTCGTCGTCGGACGGGCGGTGTTCGGGTCACCGATCACCATCGGCGAAGCCTGGGCGATTGTCCGGGGCCGCTTCGGACCGCTGATCGGCCTGGCCGCCCTGATCGGCTTGGCCGCGGTGATTCTGTGCGGCTTCGCGGTGGCCATCATCGCCTTCGCCGCCGGAGCGGGAGGCACCGGGGCAGCGGTGCTGATCGGCCTGCCGCTGGTGCTGGCACTGGTCGCGGCGTTGGGCTACGGCTACGCGGTGCTGGTCTTCGCGCCGACGGTGATCGTGCTGGAGCGTCAACCGGTGTTCGAGGCGATGCGCCGGTCATTCTTCTTGGTGCGCAACAGTTTCTGGCGGGTGCTGGGCATCATGTTGTTGACCGCGCTGATCACCTCCCTGATCAGCAGCGCGGTGGCGTTTCCGTTCAACATCATGGGGATGATGGTCACCCACGGCGCGGACGCCCTGACCGGCGCGGCGCAGCTGAATCTCTTCTCCCAGGTCGGTACGACGATCGGCCAGATCATTGTGCTGCCCTTCACCGCCGGTGTTTCGGTGCTGCTCTATGCCGATCGCCGCATCCGGGCCGAGGCGTTCGACCTGGTGCTGCGCACCGGTGCGACCAGCGGACCGCACGTCGGCGGATGGACCGACAACCTGTGGCTGACCCGGCCACCGGGGTGAGGACCGCCGGGTGCCCACCGTCGACATCGACCGCGAAGCCGCCCGCGAGGCGGCCGAACGTGAGCTGACCAAACCGATCTACCCGCGGCCGTCACCGAAGCAACAACTGGTCGACTTCATCGAGACCCTGGTGCGGCGCTTGGTACTCAAGGGGGCGGAGCTGCCCGGCGGGTGGTTCACCATCGCCGTGCTGCTGATCCTGCTGGCGGCGGCCGTGGTGGCCGCCATCCACATCAGCCGCCGCATGCTGCGCGACGGGCACGGTGACCAGCCCCTGTTCGGCACCACCCAGCTCAGCGCCGCAGAGCACCGTGCCGCCGCCGGGCGTCATGCCGCATCCGGAGATTGGGGTGCCGCAATCCGGCATCGGCTGCGCGCGGTGGCCCGCGAACTCGAAGAGACCGGGGTCCTGCATCCTGCGCCGGGGCGTACCGCCACCGAGCTGGCCCGCGACGCCGCCGCGGTCCTGCCTCACCTGGCAGACGAACTGCTTAGGGGCGCTGAGACGTTCAACGACGTCAGCTACGGCGAGCTGCCCGCCACCCCGGAGGGATACCGGATCGTCACCGACCTCGACGAGCGGGTGCGGGCCGCGACGCAGATTCGGCAGTACCGGTGAAGTCCACGAGGCGGACATGGCTGTGGGTCGCGCTGACTCTGGTTGTGATCGTGACGGTTTCAGCGGTGGGCGCCTACCTCACTACACCCCGGCCGGGTGGCCGGATGGATCCGAACGCCACCGGGCCCGACGGGGCGCACGCCCTGGTGACGCTGTTGCGTCACCGCGGGGTCGAGATCGTGATCGCCGGCACCGTCGATGATGCCGCCCGCGAAGCGCGCCCGGAGACTCTGGTGCTGGTGGCCGAGACCCAGCGCATCGCCGGCGACGAGCTGATGGACCGGCTGGCCGGCCTGCCCGGCGATCTGCTGCTGGTGACACCCAGCGCCAAGGCACGCAAGGCCCTGGCGCCCGGTGTCCGGTCGGGTCCCGCGCGGGCGTTCACCCACCAGCCCGGCTGCGGGTTGCGTGAGGCCGAACGGGCCGGGCGGGTCGATCTGCGCACCACACAGACTTACGTTGCGGCACAAGGTCAGTCGGTGGAAAGCTGCTACGACGGCGCACTGGTGCGCTACCGCGATGGCGATCGGACCATCACGGTGATCGGCAGCGAGTCCTTCATGACCAACACGAACCTGGCCCGCGAGGGCAATGCCGCGCTGGCCATGAACCTGGCCGGCTCCTCCGGCCGCCTCGTCTGGTACGCGCCCCAACATATCCAAGGTGGAAAGGCCGGGACGGCAACCATTTCCGATCTGATCCCGACGAATGTGAAATGGCTGTTCTGGCAACTGTTCCTGGCGCTGGCGCTGGCCGCCCTGTGGAAGGGCCGGCGGCTCGGCCCGCTGGTCGCCGAGCCCCTGCCGGTCGTCGTACGCGCATCGGAGACCGTCGAGGGACTCGGCCGGCTCTACCGGTCGCACCGGGCCCGGGACCGGGCCGCCGCCGCGTTGCGCACCGCGACCCTGCGCAGGCTGGCGCCCCGGTTGGGACTGGGGCCGGCACCGGATCCACCGGCGCTGGTCGGCGCGGTGTCCCAGCGTATCGGCGGCGACCCGGACTGGTTGGGACACTTGCTGTTCGGCCCGCCGCCCGACTCCGACGACGCTTTGGTCCGCCTGGCCCACGCACTCGACGACATCGAAAGGCAGGTCACCCACTCGTGACACACACTCCCCCGCAGAATCCGGCGGCTACCGCGGCACGCGAGGCGTTGCTGGCGTTGCGCAGCGAAGTCGCCAAGGTGGTGGTCGGACAGGACGCCGTGGTCAGCGGCCTGGTGATCGCGCTGCTGTGCCGCGGCCACGTGCTGCTCGAAGGCGTTCCGGGCGTGGCGAAGACACTGCTGGTCCGAACACTGAGCGCGGCGTTGCGGCTGGACTTCAAGCGGGTTCAGTTCACCCCGGACCTGATGCCCGGCGACATCACCGGTTCGCTGATCTACGACACCAACACCGCCCAGTTCGTGTTCCGGTCCGGCCCGGTCTTCACCAACCTGCTGCTGGCCGACGAGATCAACCGCACCCCACCGAAAACCCAGGCGGCGCTGCTGGAAGCGATGGAAGAGCGCCAGGTCAGCGTCGACGGTGCAGCCAGGCCCCTGCCTGACCCGTTCATCGTCGCGGCCACCGCCAACCCCATCGAATACGAGGGCACCTACCGGCTTCCGGAAGCGCAACTGGACCGGTTCCTGCTCAAGCTGACCGTGCCACTGCCGGTGCGCGAGGCCGAGATCGACATCCTGTCCCGGCATGCCCAGGGCTTCGATCCACACGACCTGTCCGCGGTCGCGCGGGTGGCCGGGGCCGAGGACCTGGCGGCCGGACGCGACGCGGTGCGTCAGGTGTTGGTGGCCGACCAGGTGCTGGGCTACATCGTCGACGTGGTGGCGGCAACCCGGCGCTCGCCCGCACTGCAACTGGGCGTCTCGCCGCGCGGCGCGACCGCGTTGCTGGCCACGTCGCGTTCGTGGGCGTGGCTGTCCGGGCGCAACTACGTGACGCCCGACGACGTCAAGGCGATGGCCCGCTCCACGCTGCGGCACCGGGTGATGCTGCGCCCGGAGGCCGAACTCGAAGGCGCCACCGCCGACGGGGTCCTCGACGGCATCCTGGCCTCGGTTCCGGTGCCACGCTGGTGATTCTGACCGGTCGCGCCGCGCTGATCGCACTGGTCTGCGCACTGCCCGTCGCGCTGGCCCCCTGGCCGGCGACGGCGTTCGCGGTGCTGTCGGCCGGACTCGGCGTGGCGGTGCTGCTCGACGTCGTCCTGACCACCGATCCCGGCGCCTTGCGCATCGACCGTCGCATCGACAACGCGGTTCGACTCGGCCAGAGCATGACGACAACCCTGTCGATCGTCAACGAGGGCCGTCGATTCCGGGGCCGGCTGCGTGACGCCTGGCCACCGAGTGCCTGTGCCACGCCGCGCGCTCACGCCCTCGAGCTGGCCCCCGGACAGGCACACCGGGTGGTCACCGAACTGCGGCCGATCCGTCGCGGCGACCAGCACGCCGACCGGGTCACCGTGCGCTCGATCGGACCGCTGGGGCTGGCGGGCCGACAGCGATCCAGGCAGGTTCCCGGGCAGGTGCGGGTGCTGCCGCCGTTCCTGTCCCGCCGCCATCTGCCGGCGCGGCTGGCCCGGCTGCGGGAGGTCGACGGCAACCTGCCGGCGCTGGTCCGCGGCCAGGGCAGCGAATTCGACTCGCTGCGTGAGTACGTCGTCGGCGACGACGTGCGCTCGATCGACTGGCGAGCCACGGCCCGGCGTTCCGATGTGGTGGTGCGGACCTGGCGGCCCGAACGTGACCGGCGAGTCGTCATCGTGCTCGACACCGGCCGGACCGCGGCCGGCCGGATCGGAGTCGACCCGACTTCACGCGATCCCGCGGGCTGGCCGCGACTGGACTGGTCGATGGATGCGGCACTGTTGCTGGCGGCGTTGGCATTACGCGCCGGTGATCATGTCGATCTGCTCGCCCACGACGCTGTGACCCGGGCCGGTGTGTTCGGCGCGTCCCGCACCCGGTTGTTCGCCCAGCTGGTGGACGCGATGGCGCCGCTGCAGCCGGCGCTGGTCGAATCCGACGCCGCGGCAATGCTGGCCACGCTGTCCCGGCGGGCGCGGCGGCAGAACCTGGTGGTGCTGCTGACCGATCTCAACGCCTCCGCCCTGGACGAGGGCCTGCTGCCGGTGCTGCCCAAGCTGACCGCCGAACATCAGGTGATCCTGGCCGCGGTCGCCGATCCCCGGGTGGAACGGCTGGCTCGCGGACGCGCCGACGCGGCTGCGGTGTATGACGCGGGCGCCGCCGAACGTTCCCGTAATGACCGGCGGGCGGTGGCGGCGGTGTTGCGGCGCAGCGGCGTGCAGGTCATCGACGCCCCGCCCGACGAGCTGGCGCCCGCACTTGCCGACGCCTATCTGGAGATGAAGGCCGCCGGACGGCTTTGATCGCAGATCGCGAGCGTGCGCAGAATGCCACGATTCGCGGCGTGTCGCTGTGCAGACACGCACGCTCGCGCGGTACGGGGCTAGCCGGTGGGCACCACGTCGGGGGCGTCGGTGATGTCGCCGGTCTCGTCGGCGGCCACCGCCTGGCGCCCGAAGTGCACCACATAAGCCAGAAACGCCGCCTCGGCCAGCACCCCGATGCCGATCCGCAGCCAAGTCGGCAGCGGCGACGGGGTCACCATTGCCTCGATCAACCCGGCCACGGCGAACACCACCACCAGGCCCACGGCGACCGCGACGACGGCCCGGCCCTGCTCGGCCAGTACCTGTCCGCGGGGCCGGTCACCGGGCGCGATCACCGCCCAGCCCAGCCGCATTCCCACCGCGCCTGCCAGAAACACCGCGGTCAGCTCCAGCAGGCCGTGCGGGAGGAGCAGGCCCAGCATGAACCCGCCCCGGCCGGCGTGGAACATCAGCCCGAGCCCCACCCCGAGGTTGGCGGCGTTGGCCAACAGCAGCGCCGGAATGGGCAGACCCAGCAGGACCGCGAACGCGATCGCGCGCGCGGCGACCCAGGCGTTGTTCAGCCAGACCTGCAGGGCGAAGGATCCGGCCGGATGATCGCTGTAATAGGCCTCGAATTCGTGGTTGACCAACTTGTCGATCTCGGCAGGGGTGCCGATCACCGCCTGCACATCGGGATTGCCGGCCACCCAGCAGGCGATGATCGCCGAGACCGCCAGGAACACCACCGCGGTGCCCAGCCACCACCGCCAGGCCCGGTAGGCGACCACCGGAAACGACACCGTCGCGAACCGGACGAACTCCGAGGCCAACGGGGCGTGCGCGCCGGTGACGGCGGCACGCGACCGCGCCACCAGGCTGGAGAGCCGGCCGATGAGTGCCGCGTCCGAGGACGACGAGCGCACCATCGACAGGTGGGTGGACACCCGCTGGTAGAGATCGACCAGTTCGTCGACCTCTGCGCCGGTGAGCCGGCGACGCCTCTTGACCAGTGAATCCAGCCGGTCCCAGAGGGGGCGATGAGTCAGCACGAAGGCGTCGACATCCACGTCGCCGAGCCTAACGGCACCGGATCGGCGAGTAGCGTCTGGTTTATGTCGAATCGCAGCCCTGAGCTGGTGACCGGCGACGCCGTTGTCCTCGACATCGCGATCGCGCAGCTGCCGGTGCGGGCGGTCAGCGCGCTGATCGACATCGCCGTCGTGATGGCGGCCTACCTCTGTTCGGTGGTGCTGTGGGCGAGCACCCTGGGACAGTTCGACGATGCTTTGACCGCCGCGATCCTGATCATCTTCGCGGTGCTGCTCCTGGTCGGCTATCCGGTCGCCATGGAGACCCTCACCCGGGGCCGGTCGCTGGGCAAGATGGCCATGGGACTGCGGGTGGTATCCGACGACGGTGGCCCGGAGCGCTTCCGGCAGGCGTTGTTTCGGGCGCTGGCCGGGGTCGTGGAGATCTGGGCTCTGACCGGCAGCCCGGCGGTGATCTGCAGCCTGGTGTCGGCGAGGGGAAAACGCCTGGGCGACATCTTCGCCGGCACGGTGGTGATCAGTGAACGCGCACCGGTGATGGCACCACCGCCGATGATGCCGCCGGGGCTGGCCTGGTGGGCGTCGACACTGCAGCTGTCGGGGCTGCGGGCCGAATCCGCGGAACTGGCACGGCAATTCCTGGGCCGCGCAGCGCAGCTCGACCCGCACACCCGGCAGATGATGGCCTACCGGATCTCCGGCGACGTGCTGGCGCACATCTCCCCACCGCCGCCCCCGGATGCTCCGCCGGAGCTGGTGCTGGCGGCGGTGCTCGCCGAGCGGCATCAGCGCGAGCTGGCGCGACTACAGGCCGGGCCCGTCGGCCCCTATTTCTCGCCGCCTCCGGCGCCGTGGCCGCCACCGAACGCGGGTGGGTTCGTCCCCCCAGGCTGACCTGCCCGCGACGCCTCGTTGCATAACGATAGTTCCCGATATATCGTTAACGTATCGGGAGTGGTGAGCGCTCCCGTTTCGAGAGCAAGAGGTAAGAAATGAACATCCCCTTCGGTCCGCCCGGCGGACCTATTCCAGAGAACCCCGAACAACACGCCGGCTTCGGCTTCGGGCCCGCGACACCGCATCAACGGCGCGCCGCGCACGCCGCACGCCGGCAGGCCCGGCGCGAGTTCCGCAGGCACCTGCGCGAGCAGGGCGCCGAGCACTGCGCCCCGTTCGGCTTCGACCCCGGCCACGATGTCGGCAGCCGCGGTTTCGGCCCGGACTTCCGGCACGGTCCAGGGTTCGGACCTGGGTTCGGTCCCGGCGGCCCCGGTTTCGGGTTCGGATTCGGTTTCGGCCCGTCCGGGCACCGCGGGCACCGGCGCGGCCATCGCGGCCGGCGCGGTGACGTGCGGCTCGCCATCCTGGCCCTGCTGGGCGAGGGCCCGATGCACGGCTACGAGATCATCCAGCAGATCGCCGAGCGCAGCCAGGGGCTGTGGCGCCCCAGCCCCGGATCGGTCTACCCCACCCTGCAGATGCTGGTGGACGAGGGCTTGATCACCGGCAGCGAAACCGACGGCAAGAAGCGTCTTTTCGAGTTGACCGAGGACGGCCGTGCGGCGGCCGAGAAGATCGAGATCCCGCCGTGGGAACACATCGCCGACGGCGTCGACCCGGGGCAGATCAACCTGCGTACCGCGACCGGCCAGCTGTTCGGCGCCGTCGCGCAGGCCGGCCAGGCCGCCACTCCCGAACAGCAGCAGCGTATCGTCGACATCGTCAACAACGCCCGCAAGGAGATCTACGGCATACTCGGGGAAACCGACTAGGAATCAGCAGCGGCGAAGGACCCGATGCATCGCAGTCTTCTCGTTGGATGAAACCCACAGTCCGTAAGCGGTTTTGACTCTGACCTGACGGGCCACGAACTCGCATTCGAACGCGACGTTCGTCGGCAGCCAGCCGGCGGCGTCGCGGAATGCCTTGTCGAAGTTGGCTTGTGCGCTGACCGCGAGCAGGTTACGCGGGTCGTTGGCGAAGTCGCGTCGGCGTGCGTCGTCCCAGGACCGTGCGCCTTTGTACCAGGCGTCGGCCAGTGACACCAGGTGGTCGACCTGCACGGACTCGGAAGTCTCTGGGCCACGGACGAATTCGATGGTCTCCCCGGAGTAGGGGTCGTGCAGGAAGCCGCGCTGCACCAGGCAGGTGCCCCTGCGCAGTTCGATCTGCGTCAGGTCACGGCGCAGGATGTCGTCGCGGGTGTTGCAGCCGTTGTGGCCGAACTCGACGTTGACGTCGTCGCTCCAACGCTCGCCGAACCGGTAGCGCTTGAAGTCCTGCACCCGATCCCAGCCCTTGACGGCCAACGCCGCGAGCATTCGGCGGGCGTCATCATAGCCAGGGTCGAGCGGCGCGGCGCTGGGCGCCGGCGGAGTCCAGGTCGGCGAAGGTCCCGAAGACCGCGGGAGCCCCGGAAAGCCCTCGTGCTGCCACCACGCCCAGCCGACGGCTGCCGCCACCACCAGGACGACCAGCGCGCCGGGGACCACTCGCTTGCGGGCGGCCATGCTCAGGGCAGTTCGACCCAGTCCAGCGTGCGCTGCACGGCCTTTCGCCATCCGGCATAGCCTTCGGCGCGCTGGTCGTCGGACCAGTTCGGGGTCCAGCGCTTGTGCTCCCGCCAGTTGGCGCGCAGGTCATCCGGGCCCTTCCAGAACCCGACGCCCAGTCCGGCCGCATACGCCGCGCCCAGCGCCGTCGTTTCGGCCACCACCGGCTTGACCACGTCGACGCCCAGCACGTCAGCCTGGATCTGCATGCACAGATCGTTGGCGGTGATACCGCCGTCGACCTTCAGAACCCCAAGGTGCACACCGGAGTCGGCTTCCATCGCCTCGGCCACGTCCCGGCTCTGGTAGCAGATCGCCTCCAGCGTGGCCCGGGCCAGGTGCGCGTTGGTGTTGAATCGCGACAACCCGACTATCGCGCCGCGGGCATCCGAGCGCCAGTACGGCGCGAAGAGGCCGGAGAACGCCGGCACGAAGTACATCCCGCCGTTGTCGGCGACCTGACGGGCCAGCGACTCCACCTGGGTGGCGCCGCTGATGATGCCCAGCTGGTCGCGCAGCCACTGCACCGCCGAACCGGTGACCGCGATCGAACCCTCCAGTGCATAGACGGGTTTGGCGTCGCCGAACTGGTAGCAGACGGTGGTCAGCAGCCCGTTGTCGGAGCGGACGATCTGCTCACCGGTGTTGAGCAGCAAGAAGTTTCCGGTTCCGTAGGTGTTCTTGGCCTCCCCGGCCGACAGGCACACCTGCCCGACCATGGCACTCTGCTGGTCGCCCAGGATGCCCGCGATGGGCACCTCGCCGCGCAGCGGACCGGTACTGACGGTGACCGCGTGCCGCCGCCGCGACGACGACGGAGTGATGCGCGGCAGCATCGCCCGCGGGATCGAGAACAGGGCCAACAACTCGTCGTCCCAGTCCAGGGTCTCCAGGTTCATCAGCATGGTGCGGCTGGCGTTGGTGACATCGGTCAGATGCGCGCCACCACGCGGGCCGCCGGTCAGATTCCACAGCACCCAGGTGTCGCAGGTGCCGAACAGGGCGTCGCCGCGCTCGGCATCGGCGCGCACGCCGTCGACGTTGTCGAGAATCCACTGCAGCTTGCCGCCGGAGAAGTAGGTGGCCGGCGGCAATCCCGCCTTGCGGCGGATCACCTCGCCGTGGCCGTCGCGCTCCAGCGCAGCAGCTATGTAGTCGGTCCGGGTGTCCTGCCAGACGATCGCATTGTGATAGGGCTGACCGGTCTTCTTGTTCCACACCACGGTCGTCTCACGCTGATTGGCGATGCCCAGCGCGGCGAGGTCCGCGGCGTGGAGCTTGGTGGTGTTGAGCGCCGACACCAGCACCGCGGCGGTGTGGTTCCACAGTTCGAACGGATCGTGTTCCACCCAGCCGGCCCGCGGCAGGATCTGTTCGTGTTCGAGTTGGTGGCGGCCGACCTCGGCCCCGTCATGATCGAAGATGATGCAGCGGGTGCTGGTGGTGCCCTGGTCGATCGACGCGACGAAATCGGCCAAGTCTGACTCCTGTCCATCCCAGTGCCCGGTCGGTCCCGCGTCCATCATCGCCCACCGCGGCCGGATCGGGCGGCGCTACACGGCAGGATCCCGACGCCCGCAGCGACCCGCGTCCACAAAATTAGACATTCTTCACCAACCCATCAGACGGCATTCATTCATCCGAGCGCATATTTCGATGTGTCACCGGTAGATGTCTAAATGGTGAACAAACGGTGTCGGAACGCCGCCGATGTCTTGAGGCCCCCTCGCCGCCGCGGCCGACCGCGTGCGGGTCAGAACTGAATCGGAGGAGCACATGGACGTCGTACTCGGTGTGGCACTTGCATCAAGCACACCCGCCACCATCCACACCGTGCTGGTCTGCGGCGAGTACGGAGACGGCGTCACGCTGGAGGAGCTCAGCTTCGACGTGCCGACCGACGACGCCACGGACTTCGCCGCCGTCGACGCGGTGATCGCCGCCATCCTCCGGGCGCGCGACGCCGCCGACTCCGCAGGTCATCAGCTGGTTTCGACCGGGGTAACCGTGACGGACCCGTTGGATGCCGACGCATTGAGTTCGAGACTGTCCACCGGCGGGCTCGAGGGCCTGGGCAATGTAGCCCTGATCTCACCGGTGCTTGCCGCGGCGAGCCTGGCCCGCAACCTGGGACAGACAGTCGGCTGTGACCGGATGGGATTGCTGTCGGTCGAGTCGGCGACCGCGACGCTCGCCATGGTCGACTGCACCGACGGCTCCGTCACCCGGATATTCCGTCAGCCCCTGGACAACGGCGACGCCCGGGCCGCGGTCGACACCGTCGCTGATCGGCTGAGCACTCATGAGACCTCCCCGGACGGCCTGTTCCTGCTCTGCTCGGGGGGCGACTCCACCGCGATCAGACCGCGACTGGAGGCGACGGTCAACCACGAGGTGTGTGAGCCCACGGAGCCGCTGGCTGCCCTGGCTCGGGGGGCGGCGCTGGCATCGGCCCGATTGGCCTGTG
This sequence comes from Mycolicibacter longobardus, assembly GCF_002102265.1. Taxonomy (GTDB): domain Bacteria; phylum Actinomycetota; class Actinomycetes; order Mycobacteriales; family Mycobacteriaceae; genus Mycobacterium; species Mycobacterium longobardum. Next base: position 48,595 of record NZ_LQPG01000027.1, read on the forward strand.
CCGGTGAGGAATCCGCAGTCATCGGGGCTTCTACCGCAGCGCTGGCCTACACCCAGGAACCCGCTTCGGGTGCGCTCACCCCCGGGTACTACGACATCCCCGATTCTGAAGCCGGTTTGGAGGCCGACGGCCTGGCCTACAGCGCAGTCCCCGACGAAGATGCGGCCGCGGCCACCGAATTCATCGGCATCGCGGGCCAGCCTGCTCGGCGTCCGCTGCTGGTTGCCGGCGCGACCCTGGCCTCCGCCGCGTTCGCCGCGGCCTCGGCGTTGATGGTGGCCATGGCCCTGGACATCACCCCCAACCTGGTTGCGCTGCGGCCGGATATCGGACGGGTGCTGACCATTCCACACCGGACGCCGAACCTGCAGGTACCCACCGCGGAATCGTTCGGGGGACAACCGCCGGTGACGGGTCACGCACCCATGGACCTACTGCCGCTGCCACCTTTGAGTCACCCCCCGGCGCCAGAGCTTCCGGCGCCGGTGCTTGATCTTCCGGCTCCGGCGCTCGACCTCCCGGCCCCGGCAGCCGTGCCGGTGGCCGCCGGGCCGGGCATCACGCCGCTGTTCATTCCGGCGCCGGTGTTCGGTCCGCCGCTGCACGCGGAAACGCCTGCAGCCCATGGCCCGTCGCCGTTCGTCTTGGCCCCGGTCATCCACCAGCCCACACACCACCGGCCGGTGCTTTCGGGTCTGGCCGATCTGTCATTCCTGCTCGGGTTGCCGGCGAAGAAGCCCACCCCACCCAGTTCCGCGCCTAAGTCGCCGGTGGAGGTTCCGACCCCGCCCGTGGTCAAGCCTGTTCCGCCGATCGAGCTCCCGGAACCGCCGGTTGTCAAACCCAACCCACCGGTGGTGAAGCCCAAACCGCCGATCGAGCTGCCCGAACCGCCGGTCGTCAAACCCAATCCGCCGGTCGTCAAACCCAACCCCCCCGTCGTCAAGCCCAACCCGCCGGTGGTGAAGCCCAATCCGCCCATCCAGGTGCCGGAACCGCCCGTGGTCAACCCCAACCCACCGATCCACCTGCCGGAACCACCGGTGATCAACCCCAACCCACCGATCCACGTGCCGGATATGCCGGTCAAGCTCCCCGACCCCCCGGTGGCCAATCCCAGCCCGCCCCTTCAACTACCGGAGCTGGGTATCCAGCCGCCGAACGCCGCGCCCCCGATCGGCCTGCCCGCTGTTCCGGCACCCAACGCGCCGACATTCCCCGGTCTGCCGGCGATTCCCGCGCCAAACGCACCGGCCATGCCCGCGCCATCTGCACCGGCGATCCCCGCGGCACCCAGCATGCCGGCGTTCAACCCGCCTGCCCTGCCGAACTTCCCGGCCCCCAGTGCTCCTGCCCCGGCGTTGCCGGCACCCAAGGCCCCGTCGATGCCGGCATTCCCAGCGCCCCAGGCACCCTCGCTCCCGTCACTCCCGGCACCCAAGGCCCCGTCGATGCCGGTATTCCCGGCGCCCAAGGCACCCTCGATGCCCTCGATGCCCTCGATGCCCGCACCTAGCGGACCGTCCCTGCCCAACCTGGGCGGAGGCATCGGCGGTGGCGGCAAACCCGGCGGCGGAATCTTCGGCGGCGGAGGCGGCAAGCCCGGCGGCGGAATCTTCGGCGGCGGAGGCGGCAAGCCCGGTGGCGGAATCTTCGGTGGAGGCGGAGGCGGCGGAATCTTCGGCGGCGGAGGCGGCAAGCTCGGCGGCGGAATCTTCGGTGGAGGCGGAGGCCGCGGCGGAGGCCTATTCGGTCACTAGCCCGTCGTGGAAGATGGCTCGCTGTGCCGGTATTCGCGCAATACCTGTTGGAACAGCAGGCCACAAACTAAACTCAGCTGATGGCAGCGAGCCCGTCCGGGAAGGTTGCATTCGTCACCGGCGGTGCGTCCGGCATCGGCGCCGCCTTGACCACCACATTGGTCGATCAAGGTGCCGAAGTCTGGATCGCTGACCGCCAGATCGGCCCGGCGCAGGAGTTGGCGCAACGACTCAACAGTGGTGGCGGCAAAGCCCACGCGATCGAACTCGACGTGCGCAGTTACCCATCGTTTGAGCACGCCACCGCTGAGGCGGCACAGCAATCCGGGCGAATCGACTATCTGTTCAACAATGCGGGCATTGGGGCCCAAGGCGAGATTGACTCCTACACGCTCGACGACTGGAACGATGTCTTCGACGTGAACCTGGGCGGTGTGGTGCACGGTATCCAAGCCGTCTATCCGATCATGATCCGGCAGCACTGCGGCCACATCGTCAACACAGCCTCAATGGCCGGCCTTGTCGCCAGTCCGGGACTGGGCAGCTACACCGCTACCAAACACGCGGTCGTCGGGATCTCGAAAGCGTTGCGTCTGGAAGCCGAACGGCACGGCGTACAGGTGTCCGTACTGTGTCCGGGTGCCATCCGAACCCCGATCCTCGCCGGCGGCAAGTACGGGCGCTCCCATGGCATCAGCGGCGAGCAGCAACTCAAATTCTGGGAGCCGCTCCGGCCGATGGCACCCGAGAAGTTCGCCCAACGCGCCCTTCGCGCCGTGCTGCGGGGCAAGGCGATTATCGTGGTTCCTGCTTGGTGGAAGGCTTTTTGGTACCTGGAACGGCTCTCACCGGCGTTGGCGATGCGGGCTGCAAGGCTCACGCTGAACCGCATCCGCGAAATGGAATCCGCCTCCTGAACCGCTGCGCGTCTTAGCGACCGCCGAGGCCTATTTGATGGCGAGCGACAAGCCGAAATCACCGGCCGCGTCGGTCCACCACCGGCGGCGCTGCAGCCCCGCGGCGGCCAGCTCGTCGGCGACCTGCTCAGGACGGAACTTGCAGGAGACTTCGGTCAGCATCTCCTCCCCCGCCGCGAAGTCGACCGTGAGGTCCAGCGCCGCGATCACCACGCGTTGGGCGCGGCGGGCCCGCAGCCACATCTCCATGCGCCGTTCCGCCGAATTCCACCGCGCCACATGGGCGAACGCCTCCAGGTCGAAGTCGGCGTCGAGTTCCCGGTTCACCACCGCGAGCACGTTGCGGTTGAACGCGGCCGTCACCCCCGCCGCGTCGTCGTAGGCGCGCACCAGCCGCGCGGTGCCCTTGACCAGATCGGTCCCCAGCAGCAACCCGTCGCCGTCGTTCATCACCCCGGCAAGGGCCGACAGGAAGTCCGCGCGCGGCCCGGGGGTCAGGTTGCCGAGGGTGGAGCCCAGGAACACGAACAGCCTTCTGCCGCCGCCGGGGATCTGCGCCAGATGATGCTCGAAGTCGCCGCAGACGGCCTGCACCCGCACACCCGGGTAGTCGCGGGCGATCGCCTCCCCTGCCATCTCCAGGACACCGGCGTCCACATCGAAGGGAATGAACCGGCGCAGCGACCCCGTATCCTGCAGCGCATCGAGCAGCATCCGGGTTTTCTCCGAAGTCCCGCTGCCCAGTTCGACCAGGGTGTCCGCACCCGACAACGATGCCACCTCGACGGAGTGGGCGCGCAGGATCTCCGCCTCGGCGCGGGTCGGGTAGTACTCGGGCAGCCGGGTGATCCGATCGAACAGTTCGCTGCCGGTATCGTCGTAGAACCATTTGGGCGGCAACGACTTCGGATCCTGAGCCAGGCCGTGACGGACATCGTCACGCAATGCGGTCCGCGCTGCGTCAGCGGCCAGATGATTGGCGATCGAGACCGCACCCGCATCGGACCCCGTCATCGGCTCACATCCAAGGCGGTGACGCGGACCTCGCCGTCGTGGGTGTCCACCAGGTGCCGGTCCGGTATGTCCACCCAACGCGGGTCGTCGTCGTAGGGCTCGCTGGCCAGCACCACGCCGTCGGCGCCGTGCAGCATCGACAAGGTGTCCCCCCATGTCGTCGCCAACATCCGGGAGCCGTTGGCGGCCAATATATTCAGCCGTGCTTGTGGATCTCCCGAACCAATCTCGGTGATCACCTCACCGAGAGAATCGACCCCGCGCTCGAAGATCGCGGCGGCCAACAACGCACTGTCGCATACCGATTCAGCCCCGCGAGAAGCGGGCAGCACGGCGGTGTCGACCACCCCGTTGTGCGACAGCAGCCAGATGCCGTCGGTGAACGGCGCGGTGGCGCTGGCTTCGATCGGCATCCCGACGGTGGCCGAGCGCACCGCTGCCACCACACAATGACTCGACAGTGCCGGCGCCACCGAGGCGAAGGAGGCATCACCCCACAGCGGCGCCGCGCTGCGCCAGCGTCGCGGCTTGTCACTTCCGGATACGTCGAAAAACCCTGCGCCCCAACCGTCGGCGTTGAGCAGTCCGTGCCGTTGTCGCAGCGGCGCGTAGGACTGCACCAGCAGACTGTGCGGCGGTTCCAGGATCAACTCGGCCAGTGACCGCGGCTTGCCCAGCCAGCCCAGGTGCCGGCACATCAGGCGTCCCAGGCCAGTCGCACACCGGCGAAGATCTGCCGCCGGTAGGGGTGGTCCCAATTGCGGAAGCTGGGCCGCAGGATCTCGGGCGCGACCGCCCACGAACCGCCGCGCAGCACCCGGTAGTCGCCGTCGAAGAACGGTTCCGAATAGCGTTGGTAGATCATCGGGGCGAAGCCGGGCCACGGCCGCAGGGGCGAACTCGTCCACTCCCAGACATCGCCGAGCAGCTGCTGCGCCCCGTACGCCGACGCCCCGTCCGGGTACGCCCCGACCGGAGCGGGCCGCAGTGCCGCACCGCCCAGGTTGGCCAGCTCGGCCGACGGATCCGTTCCGCCCCAGGGATAACGGCGCCGCGCGCCGATGGCCGGGTCCCAGGCGCAGGCCTTCTCCCATTCGATCTCGGTGGGCAACCGGGCGCCGGCCCATGCGGCGTAGGCCTGCGCCTCGAAGTAGCTGATGTGCTGCACCGGTTCGTCGTCGGGAAGGTCCTCGATGTGGCCGAACCGGATCCGGGATGTGTGGTCGGGGCCCCAGAACGCCGGCGCGGTCAGTCCGGCCTGCACACAATGACGCCAGCCGCGTTCTGTCCACCACCGTGGTTGCCGATAGCCGCCGTCGTCGATGAACGCCCGCCATTCGCGGTTGGTCACCGGCACCCGGCCGATCCGGAACGTAGCCACGTCGACGCGGTGTGCGGGGCGCTCGTTGTCGAGCGCGAAGGGTTCGTCGGTCGCGTCGACGCCGAGCACGAACTCACCGCCGGGAACCAGCACCGAGGTTCCGGCCAGGCCGGGCCGCCCGGCGGGAAGCCCGCAGCCCGCACCGAGTAGAGGCGCGCCGGTGCGCAGGTTCAGTGCCTGCAGCATGGTCTCGTCGTGCTGGTGTTCGTGGCTGAGGACCAGGCCGAACACGAAACCGTCTCCATCCGGCAGCGCACCGAGCTCGTCAAAGACCTTGGATCGTACTGTGGCACAATACTTCCGGGCCCGTTCAGGAGCCAACAGCGGCAGGTCGACGCGGCTGGCCCGCGGATGGGTGAAAGCGTCGTAAAGGCCTTCGACGTCGGCGGGCAGCATCCCGGGCCGGGCCGGGTCTCCGCCGCGCAGCAGCCACAGCTCCTCCTGCTGACCGATATGGGCCAGATCCCACACCAGCGGGCTCATCAGCGGGTCGTACTGGCGGTGCAGCTCGGTGTCGTCGAAGTCGACCAGCGCCAGCGTGCGGTCCCGCGCCCGGGTCAGGTCACGAGCCAGCGCTTCGGGTGTGGTCATGACTGACTGCGCGCCATCCGGGCGACCGTCGCGGCGGCACCGGTGCGGGCCACCTCGTCGGTGACGTCATCGGCCGAGCAGCGGCCCCGTTCGACCATCCCGACCAGCCGGTCCATCCCGGCGCGCAGCGACGCGGGCGCCCGGTCGGCCACCAACCCGACGCAGCTCCCGGCCGCGGCGTGCAGTCGCGGGTCGGTCAGGCCGTTCCGCGCGGCGACGTCCCAGGCGGTCGCGACGGGTTCGACGGCTTCGGCGGCGCCGTCGGCGGCGGCCCGGTCGTCGAGCAGGGTCGCCAAGGTGAACACCAGGGCCGGCCAGAGGGTGTCGTCGACGCTGTCGAGGTAGCGGATCTCCAGCCAGCCACGGGGGCGCACCGGCGGGAACAACGTGGTCAGGTGGTAGTCGAGGTCGCCGATGCCGGCGCGGCGGCCACCGAGGCAGACCCGCCCGTCGGCCCAGTCGGCGAACGGCACGTAGCGGGTGACCGGGATGGCCTCGGGGGTGTGCACCAGCATGACCGGCGCCTTCAGCGCGTACCGGGCCCAGTCCGTGGCAGGGTCGGCGCCGTCGAGGCCGAGGACGGGGCCGCAGCGCGCCGAGTCCAGCCGGCTCCACACCCGCTGCCGGGTGGAGCACCAGCCGGAGAACTCCCCGCCCAACAGCGGGGAGTTGGCGGCGATGGCGACCATCGTCGGTCCCAGCGCGTGGGCCAGCCGAACCCGGTCCGCCCAGCCGGAGCGCGCACCGGCGTCCAGGTTGAGCTGGATCGACGCCGTCGACGTCATCATTGCCGCCCCCGCCGAACCGGTGTGGCTGGCGGCGAAGAACTGCTCCATCGCGGCGTAGCGTTCGCCGGGGTTGATCCGCTCCGCCGGCCGCAACGGGTCCGCGCCCAGCTGTACCAGCCCCAGCCCGGCGTCGGAGAACGCCGTCCGCAGCACGGCCTGATCGGCGGCCATCGCCTCGATGGCGGCGACCGCGCCGTCCAGCGGCGGTCCGGACAGCTCCACCGCGCCGCCGGGTTCGACCGTGACGACGCTGCCGCCCGGCAACTCGGGCAGGGTCGCCAGCACGTCGCCGATCTCGGACCAGCCCGGCCGGCGCAACGGGTCGGACGGGTCGAAACAGTGCGCCTCGACCTCCAGGCCCGCCCGGCCGTGCGGGGCGTCGGTCAGGCAGCGCTCGGCGATGTAGTCGGCGGCGTCGGCGGCGCCGGAAAGTTCCGGGCCGCCGAGACAGGATTCATCGGCGCGGGACAGCTGCGCCGCCGCGCCCAACCCCATATCAGCCCCTCCGCCCGTCGATCTTCCCGACGCTACCGGAGTTGTCCGACAAGGTGCCCGCCGTTTACTGGCCCAGGGAGTTCTGCATCGCCCCGGCCAGCACGTTCACCGCCGGGCCGGCGTTCCCGGACTGGCAGACCTTGGCCTGTAACAACACGTTCGCCCGTAGCCGGGTCTGGTTGAAACAGCGCCGGTCGGTGCCGGCCTCCTGCTTGGTCCAGGCGGCGTCGGCCCCCGCGGCCGGCACGCCGCCGAACGACCAGACCTGCGTGGCGCCGCTTTCCAGATGCATGGCGGTGGTGCGTCCCGAGCATCCGGCGGTGCGGTCGACGACGCGGTGGAAGGCCGCGGCAGCGGCGTCGTTGGTGGCGAACACCCCCACCGCCTGTTTGACGTAGTGAGCCTGGTCGTTGGCCGAGGTCTGGGTGACGGCGCTGTTGAAGGACGCCAGGTCGGGGTCGTTGTAGACCTCGGGCAGGCCGATGTCGGCCCAGTTGTTGCAGGCCGGATCGTCGACCCAGAAGGCCTGGAACGGTGTGCCCGACACCGCTTCGAAGCCCATCGGGGCGCCGACGATGTTGCCGACCGACCCTTTCGGCAGCACCGCGTAGGACACCACGCCCGGATCCGAGGGCCGGGCCCCAGCAGTTGGAGCCACCGTAGCGACCGCGCCGTATAGGCCCAGTCCCACCAGCAGTGTTGCGGCCGCCCGCCGACCGTCAGCCAAGGTTGGCCCGCACTCCGGCCTCCACCGCGCGGCCCAGATCCTCATCGACGTTGCGCCAGTACTCGAACACCCGAGACAGCACCGGCTCCCTGACTCCCGCAGAGACGTGGCCAATAATGTTGGCGGCCAACCTCTTCCGCTGGTCATCGTCGAAGACGTCGCGGACCAGGGTGCCGGCCTGGCCGAAGTCGTCGTCGTCCTTGCGCAGGGCGTAGGCGGAACGCACCATGTCACCGTCTGAATGCCAGCGCACCTCTGCCGCACGGGCCGGGTCTGCCACCGGCCCCTCGATCGAGTTCGGCGCATACACCGGGTCACTGGCCAGGCGGAACCGCATGGCGCCGTCCTTGGAGTAAGCGTGCACGTCGGCCTTCGGCGCGTTGACCGGCAGCTGGTTGTAGTTGGTGCCGATCCGGGCGCGATGGGCGTCGGAATAGGAGAACCCGCGGGCCAGCAGCATCTTGTCCGGGCTCAATCCGGTGCCGGGCACCGTGTTGCTCGGCTCGAACGCCGCCTGCTCGATCTGGGCGTGATAGTCGGTGACGTTGCGGTCCAACGTAAAACGCCCGACATCGATCAGCGGATAGTCGGAGTGCGGCCACACCTTGGTGAGGTCGAACGGGTTGAGCCGGTAGGTCTTGGCGTCCTCGAACGGCATGATCTGCACCTTCACCGCCCAGCTCGGATACTCGCCGCGCTCGATCGCCTGGTACAGGTCGCGCTGGTGATAGTCGCCGTCGGCGCCGGCCAGACGGTCACCCTCGGCCTGGTCCAGGTACTCGACACCCTGGTCGCTGATGAAGTGGTACTTGACCCAGAAGATCTCGCCGGCGGCGTTGCTCCAGCTGTAGGTGTGACTGCCGTAGCCGTTCATGTGCCGCCAGGACTTCGGCAGGCCCCGGTCCCCCATCAGGTAGGTCACCTGGTGCGCCGACTCCGGGCTGAGCGACCAGAAGTCCCACTGCATGTGGTGGTCACGCAGATTGCTTGCAACCAGGCGCTTTTGGGAACGGATGAAGTGCTGGAACTTCATCGGGTCGCGGAGGAAGAAGACCGGGGTGTTGTTGCCGACGATGTCGAAGTTGCCGTCGGTGGTGTAGAACTTGAGCGCGAATCCGCGTACGTCGCGCCAGGTGTCCGGGCTGCCGCGTTCGCCGGCGACCGTCGAGAACCGGGCCAGCATCTCAGTCTTGGTGCCCGGCTGGAACACCGCCGCCCTGGTATAGGCGCTGACGTCCTCGGTGATCTCGAGGTGCCCGAATGCCCCGCCGCCCTTGGCATGCGGCTGACGTTCGGGGGTGCGTTCCCGGTTGAACATCGCCATCTGCTCGATCAGGTAGTGGTCCTGCAGCAGGATGGGGCCGTCCGGGCCGACCGTCAGCGACTCGCTGTCGCTCGGCGCCGGCGCGCCGGCCTCGGTGGTGGTGTAGTGCTGGGTCATCTCCCTGCCTCCTCTTGTGCTCAAGTCTTTTGGCTCAAGGTGTTTGGCTCAAAGCGTTGGACTCTCAGCGCCGCCGATCTGGCGGTTTCCCATGCCCCCGAGGCCTCGCCCGGTCAGCGGTGCGGCGGGGCCGACGGCTGGGGTGGCGGCGGGCCCCCGGGTCCACCGGGACCGTTGCCCGGGCCGGCAGGCCGGAAACCGGGCCAGCCCCATTCATCGCCCGGGCCTGCGGGACCGAAGCCTGGGCCCATCGGCGGGCCGTGATGCATCATGCACGGCCCATGGCGGTGATGGTGCCCGCGGAAGCCACCATCGCTGAGGTAGGCACCGGTGCCGAAGATCACCGCGGCGATGAAGACCGTTCCAGCGACGATCACCACCCATGCCGCGGCTTGGTAGAGCCGGTTGGGTTTAGCCGGCGGCGATGGCGGAGGAGGCGGCGGTGGAGTGGGTGCTGGCGACTCGCTCATACCGATCCATCATGCCCCAGAACGACGCCGGCCGCCGCCCTTCGGGAGGGGCGGCGGCCGGGTGTTCGTGGCCGGACCGGGTTACCGGCCGGGCGTGGGTGCCGGGGACTGGGTGCCGGGCGGCGGCAGCTCACCGGGTCCCGGACGGTCCGGACCGGGCCCCATCGGCCCCGGGCCGCGGTGGGGGCCCTTGTGGAACATCGCGTGGTGGCCGTGATGTCCGTGGCAGTGGTGCCCGCGCGGACCGCCGTTGCTGGCCCAGACTCCGGCGAAGAAGATCGACAACACGATGAAGACGATCCCCGCGACGGTCACGACCCAGGCGGCAAGCCGGTAGAGCCAGTAGGGCTTGGGCTCACCCGGCGGTACGGGTGGGGTGGCTGTGGTTCCGGGAGTTTCGCTCATGGTTGGCATCTTGCCGGGGCGAACACCCGCTACCGCTAGGTCTTGGCTATGCGCCAGCTATGAGCCGACGGCCCCACGTCGCACCGAAGAGGCGTCCCAAGGGGCTCCTTCCTATAGAAGAAGTCAGAAGAACCAGGGAAAACCCTGTATCGCTGCCGTGCTTTTCCCTCCTATCGTCGGCGCTACTACCAGCCACCAGGGCGGGGACCGTAGGGGAAGGCACGAAGATGCGGAATCTGGAGCGCATAGGCAGTCTCGGCATGCTGGCACTGGGACTGGGGGTCGGAGCGGCACTGGCGGCGACACCGATCGCTTCCGCCGCGCCATCCTCAACTGACGGCGGGGCCGGCGCCCTTGGCGTCGCCGGCGCGTTTGCCGCCGCAGGCATCGGCGATGCGGTTGCCACGGTGGGCACTGCGGCCGCCACAGGGCCGACTCTCCCCGACGACTTCGGCAGCTTGGCTATCTCGGTCAGCGGGATGTCGTTGCTGTCCCTGGGCTCCGCGACTGCGAGCTCAAGCTTCGGCAACATCGCGATCGCCTACGGCGACAACTCCAACGCCAACGCCATGAGCGGCTTCTTCAACTACGCCTCGGCCATGGGCGTGCAAAGCAACGCGATGGCCGGAGCCGGCGGATCCTTCAACTACGCCGCCGCTGCCGGCCACTGGGCCAGCGCTAACGCGGGCTGGGGCAGCGGCAATGTGGCCACCGCGACCGGGGACCACGCCGTGGCCTACGCGGGCTCGGGGGTCGGAGACGCCGTCTACGACAGCGACTTCAACAACGCCACCGCCGAGGGCTACCAAGCCATCGCCTACGCCGGCTGGGACGGGAGCAGCAATAACGTGGCGAGCGCCATTGGGGACGGTGTCGTCGACTACGCACCGGAGGTCGTGCCCCCGAGCGCCGACGCGACCGACTTCTGGTCCGACCTGTGGAGCCTGTTCAGCAACTGACCCTGCGGGAATCAGGCCTGCAACTAGGGCTTGAAGAGATTGACCGGCGACGTTGGCAACAAGTGTGGTGCGCTGAGACTACTGCGGAAGGAGGCAGGGGCAAGGGCAGAACGTGGGCGCTATGTTCCGTCAACTGGCTTGCCCGACGCGGCCGCGTCCCGGTGGCCACACCAACACCGCCACCACCGCGAGGTCGGCTCGTCAGGTTCCGCTTCTTGCAGGTAAATCGGTTGCTAGTCGATCTGTGACAAAATCGAGGTAGAAAACTACCTGTAATTCTATCTAGACTCCTAGACATGATGATCGATCACCGTGACGTTGTTAGCGTCACCGAACTTGCGAACCGCAGCTCTCGGCTAGTTGCCGACGCCGCGCAGGGACGCGACGTCATCATCTCTAAAAACAACCGTCTCACGGCCGTGCTTGTGGGTATCGACCGGTTGCAGGAACTGGAAGACCGTGAAGAGAACCTGGCGCTGTTGTCTCTGGCAGTGACTCGAATGGCAACTGACAACGGCAACCGAACCGACTTGGACGACTTCATAGCAGAGCTGGGCCTTACCGACGATGTGGCCGCGATTGAGGGCGAGGACGAGGACGACTAACCCGCCATGGCCCGCGTCCAACTGACCGACGATGCGAAGGATGACATCCGAGGCCTCGATGGTTCAGTTAGAACTCGGGTCCTGAAGGACCTCAAGAAACTTGAAGTCTCCCCGTCTCAGCGCGGCGATCCCTTGGGCTCCCGGAACAGTGGGAACCTAACCGGGCTTCGAAAGTTGTACGTCGGCCCCAACAAGGGATATCGCGCAGTTTTCGCAGCTGAGGGCGACGACTTGGCCGTAGTGATGGTGGTAGCGGCGCGTGCCGACGCCGAGTGCTACGAGATGGCGGTAGCACGGCTAACGCTGATGTCTGACCAAAACCAGCAGAGTGAGATGGTCGGCCTACTGAGGTCGATAATGGGCCACTGACTCCCTACGCAGCCCTGTGCATCCAGCTGTGCCGGGCGGGGATGACCCGGATCGGTGGTTGTTCCCCAGCGCCGCCTACGGTCACGGATGCCTGAAATTAGCCCGCTGACCAGGGCTTGAACGGGTTCACCGCAAACTGGATCACCCGGTAGGGCGCCCGGTCGCGCGGTTGGGTGTTCCATTGGCTGACGAACACCCGCAGCTCGTCGAGGGTCGATCCCGGGGAGATGTAGCCGCCGTAGGGCTGGGCCAGCCGATTGTCGAACGGTGACGGCAAGGTCTCGGCGGGCACCGGCCAGTCCGGCCACTCGGCGTGCTGCACCACCGTGGTCACCGGGGCGGTCCCCAGTCCGGTCGGGTCGTAGGCCACCCGCACTTCCATGTTCCCGGTGGTGCCGTTGAAGTAGGACAGCACCGGCTTGCCGTCGACCTGGCGCAGGCTGAGCTCGCCGATCTGGTCGTTCCACAGCGGCGTGGGCTTGCGGCCCCAGCCTGCTCCGGCCGCCCAGCCCTGCCAGGCGGACCGGTCGGTGAACTTCTCCGGCGTGGCCCGGTAGAGCGTGACCGATGCGCTGCGGTCGAAGTTGTTGGCCACCAAGTACACCCAGCCCGTGGCCGAGTCCGGCGTCGGGATCGGATCGTAGTAGCCGCTGATCTGAGACTGGCCGAAATCCTGGTAGGAGGCCGCCCGCACCGATCCCGGCACCGTCTGCCAACCCGGCTGCGCCGGATCGGCTTTCACCAGACGCGACGTCTGCGGCACCAACATCTTGGTGGTGGTCACCATCAGATAGTTGGTCCGATTGATCGACACGATTCCGGCCGGCAACTGTGAACACCCGGACGGCGACGGATCGGCCAGCAACGGCCTGTCCACCCCGATCACGCCGGTGTAGCGCACCCCGTCGGGGTCGTCGACCGAGTCCGGGTCCAGACGCAGCGCGATCGGCGAATACCAGCCGCCGTAGCCGACGCCTTGACCGGCGAAGCTGTCCCCGCAGATCTGCAGCGCCGCGCTGGGGAACTCCATGAACTCGCACAGGTCGGTGGCGCCGATGCCGTAATCGCCGGTGGGCGTGCCGGTCCCGGCGCTGGGACCGATCCGGACCACTTGGCCCTCAGCCAGCGGCCACAGCACCGGACGCGGGATTGGTGCGGGCGGCTCTGCGCTGGCAGACCACGGACCGATCGCGAGCGCCGCTACCGCTAAAGTCACCGCCACGGACCCCGCCGAGCGTGCCATCAGCGCGAGATCTTCGGCGATTCTTCGCGCTGAGTACACGTTCGGCGGCCTGAAAGGTTGCGCTAAGACCCAGCCAGCAGCTCGGCGATCTGAATCGTGTTGAGCGCCGCGCCTTTCCGCAGGTTGTCTCCGGAGACGAACAGCGCCAGACCGCGCCCGTCGGGAGCGCCGGGGTCGACCCGGATCCGCCCCACCAGCGAGTCGTCGGCGCCGGCGGCGGCCAACGGCGTGGGTACGTCCGTCAGCGTCACTCCCGGTGCGGCGGAAAGCAGCTCGGCGGCCCGCTGCGGGGAGAGCGGCCGGGCGAACTCGGCGTTGATCGACAGCGAGTGCCCGGTGAACACCGGCACCCGAACGCAGGTACCGCTCACCAAAAGCTCTGGGATACCGAGGATCTTGCGGCTCTCGAACCGCAGCTTCTGGTCCTCATCGGTCTCACCCGAGCCGTCGTCGACCAGCGAACCCGCCAATGCCACCACGTTGAACGCGATGGGTGCGACGTACTTGTCCGGCGGCGGGAAGTCGACCGCGCCGCCGTCGTGCACCAACTGCTCTGCGCCGTCGGCAACCGCACGGATCTGCGACGCGAGCTCCTGCACCCCGGCCAGCCCACTGCCCGAAACAGCTTGGTAGGTCGAGACGACCAGCCGGGTCAGGCCGGCCTCGTCGTGCAGGGGCTTGAGCACTGGCATCGCGGCCATCGTCGTGCAGTTCGGGTTGGCGATGATGCCCTTTTTGAGGGTCACCCCGCGCACGTCGCGGTCGAAGTTCACCTCGGAGACCACCAGCGGAACGTCCGGATCCTTACGCCACGCCGACGAGTTGTCGATCACCGTGACCCCGGCGGCGGCGAACCGCGGTGCCTGCACTCGCGACATCGTCGCTCCGGCGGAGAACAGCGCGATATCCAGCCCGGCCGGGTCGGCGGTCTCGGCGTCCTCGACCTCGATCTCGGCACCGCGGAACGGCAACTTGCGCCCGGCAGAACGCGCCGAGGCGAAGAATCGCACCTCCTCGGCGGGGAAATTGCGTTCCTCCAACAGGGCGCGCATCACCTGGCCGACCTGGCCGGTCGCGCCCACCACACCGATGGAAACCATGGTCAGCGCCCCGTCCCGCCGTAAACGGTGGCCTGCTCGTCACTGCCGAGGCCGAACGCCTCATGCAGCGCGACGACGGCCTTGTCCAGGTCGGATTCGGCGCACAGCACCGAGATCCGGATCTCGGAGGTGGAGATCAGGTCGATGTTGACCCCGTTGTCGGCCAGCGTCTCGCAGAACGTGGCCGTCACGCCGGGGTGGCTGCGCATCCCGGCACCGATCAGCGACACCTTGCCCACCTCCGCGTCGTAGAGCACCTCGGTGAAACCGATCTCGCTCTTGAGCGATTCCAGCTTGGCCACCGCGGCCGGACCGTTGTCGCGCGGGCAGGTGAAGGTGATGTCGGTCTTGCCGTCCTCGATCTTCGAGACGTTCTGCAACACCATGTCGATGTTGATGTCGGCGTCGGCGACGGCGCGGAAGATCTTGGCCGCGTAGCCGGGCAGGTCGGGGATACCGACCACGGTCACCTTGGCTTCGCTGCGGTCGTGCGCGACTCCGGTCAGGATGGCGTCTTCCATGGGGATGTCCTTGATCGATCCGGAAACGATGGTGCCCGGCTTGTCCGAGTAGGACGACCGGACGTGGATGGGCAGGTGGTAGCGGCGGGCGTATTCCACGCAGCGCAGCATCAGCACCTTGGCGCCGCACGCGGCGAGTTCGAGCATCTCCTCGAAGGTGACGGTGTCGAGCCGGCGGGCGTTGGGCACGATGCGCGGGTCGGCGCTGAAGATGCCGTCGACGTCGGTGTAGATCTCGCAGACGTCGGCGTTCAGCGCCGCGGCCAGCGCCACCGCGGTGGTGTCCGAACCGCCCCGGCCCAACGTGGTGACGTCCTTGGTGTCCTGGCTGACGCCCTGGAAGCCGGCGACCAGCACCACCTGGTCTTCGCCGAGCGCGGCCTGCAGCCGGCCCGGGGTGACGTCGATGATCTTGGCCTTGCCGTGTGCACCGGTGGTGATGACGCCGGCCTGCGAGCCGGTGAAGGAGCGGGCGTTGCAGCCCAGTTCTTCCACGGCCATGGCCACCAGGGCGTTCGAGATCCGCTCGCCGGCGGTGAGCAGCATGTCCAGTTCGCGGGCCGGCGGCTCCGAACACACCTGCTGGGCGAGATCCAGCAGGTCATCGGTGGTGTCGCCCATCGCCGAGCAGACCACGACGACCTCGTTGCCGGCCGTCTTGGTCTCGACGATGCGCTCGGCGACCCGGCGGACCCGGTCGGCGTCGGCCACCGACGATCCGCCGTATTTCTGCACGACGAGCGCCACGGTCGTCCTTTCCGCCGATATGTCTGTTAGGGCCTCAATAGAACCTCAACAAGAATAGGGGAAGGCCTCCGCCCGTTCACTCTGCGTCCAGGGCTGCAACGTGCGAGTACGTCCCGCCCTGGCCGCAGAATCAACGTGTAGACTGATCCGCGTGCTGCGCGCGCTCCTGCTCGGACGCCGCGACGGGGTCTGACCAAGACCGGCTTCCCGTCGCGGGTTTCGCCGATGCGCCGGTCTGAGTCCCTTTGACAAGTCCTGTCAAGCCCTGACGAGCCGGAGCAAACACCGTGACTACCTATTCCAACCCGGACGCCTTCACGTCCGCCCGCGCCATCACCAAACCATCGGGCCCGCGAGGCCCAGGCCAGCCCACCTGGAACGCCCAGCGAGGCTCGGCGATGCCGGTGAACCGATACCGCAGCTTCGCCGACGAGGTCGAACCGATCACGCTGCCCGACCGCACCTGGCCGGACCGCGTCATCGAACGTGCCCCGCAGTGGTGCGCGGTCGACCTGCGCGACGGCAACCAGGCACTGATCGACCCGATGAGCCCGGCCCGCAAGCGCCGGATGTTCGACCTGCTGGTGGCGATGGGCTACAAGGAGATCGAGGTCGGGTTCCCGTCGGCCAGCCAGACCGACTTCGACTTCGTCCGCGAGATCATCGAGGCCGACGCCGTACCCGAGGACGTCACCCTGCAGGTGCTGACCCAGTGCCGCGATGAGCTGATCGAGCGCACCTTCGAGGCGTGCGCGGGTGCCCCGAACGTGATCGTGCACTTCTACAACTCCACGTCGATCCTGCAGCGGCGGGTGGTGTTCCGCGCCGACCGGGACGCGGTGCAGGCCATCGCGGTGGCCGGGGCACGCAAGTGCCTGGAGGAGCAGGCCAAGTATCCGGGCACCCGGTGGCGCTACGAGTACTCGCCGGAGTCCTACACCGGGACCGAGCTGGAGTACGCCAAGGCGGTCTGCGACGCCGTCGGCGACGTCATCGAGCCGACGCCGGACAACCCGATCATCTTCAACCTGCCGGCCACCGTGGAGATGGCCACCCCGAACGTCTACGCCGACTCGATCGAGTGGATGCACCGCAACCTGAAGCGACGCGACTCGGTCATCCTGAGCCTGCACCCGCACAACGACCGCGGGACCGCGGTCGCCGCGGCGGAGCTGGGGTATCAGGCCGGCGCGGACCGGATCGAGGGCTGCCTGTTCGGCAACGGCGAGCGCACCGGCAACGTCTGTCTGGTGACGCTCGGGCTGAACCTGTTCTCCCGCGGCGTGGACCCGCAGATCGACTTCTCCAACATCGACGAGATCCGCCGCACCGTCGAGTACTGCAACCAGCTCAACGTTCCCGAGCGCCACCCCTACGGTGGCGACCTGGTCTACACGGCGTTCTCCGGCAGCCACCAGGACGCCATCAACAAGGGCCTGGACCAGATGAAGATCGATGCCGATGCCGCCGACTCCGACGTCGACGACATGCTCTGGCAGGTGCCGTACCTGCCGATCGATCCCCGTGACGTGGGCCGCACCTACGAGGCGGTGATCCGGGTCAACTCGCAGTCCGGCAAGGGCGGCGTGGCGTATGTGATGAAGACCGACCACGGCCTGGTGCTGCCGCGCCGGCTGCAGATCGAGTTCTCGCGTGTGATCCAGCAACTGACCGACGGCGAGGGCGGCGAGGTCACGCCGAAGGAGATGTGGGACGCCTTCGCCGAGGAGTACCTGAACCCGGTACGCCCGCTGGAGCGGATGCACCAGAAGCTGATCGCCGCCGAGACCGACGACGGCACCGACCGCATCGAGGCCACGGTCTTGGTCGACGGGGTGGAGACCGAGATCACCGGCTCCGGCAACGGTCCGCTGGCCGCGTTCGTCGACGCTTTGGGCGATGTCGGGGTGCACGTCCACGTGCTGGACTACTCCGAGCACGCGATGAGTTCCGGCGAGGAGGCTCAGGCTGCGGCGTACGTGGAGGCGCAGATCGATGGCCGGACCGTGTGGGGCGTCGGGATCGCGTCGTCGATCACCACGGCGTCGCTGCGGGCGGTGGTCTCCGCGGTGAACCGGGCGGCCCGGCTCGGCTGAGACCGGTTCCGCTCGCAACGTCCGCCCCACGGGTAACCAGGGGTTGGTATGTGTGTTGCGCCCGCGTATGAGCGACAACCGACGTTATGTCAGATCGAGCGCCGGGAGCTCCCCCCGATTTACTTGACATAACGTCGGTTGTCGCTCATAGGTGGGCAAATCCCATGCCCCCGTAGGTGCGGTCAGAACAGCGAGATCTGCTCGCCGGCGGCCCCGGCGTCGACGAACTCCTCGATGCCGGTGCCGTCAACCACGCGATCGACGCACGCCATGAAGTCCTGATCGGAGACCGTCGGCACGCCGAGTTCCCGCGCCTGGTAGCCCTTGCCCTGCTCGGGCCGATCCTCGTTGCAGATCACCAGCGAGGTGTGGGTGTCGACGACGTCGCTGTAGGCCAGCCCGGCATGCAGGATGCGTTCGACGAGTTCCTCGTGGGTGCGGGTGCACTCCGCTGACAGCGCCACCCGCATGCCCTGCACCAGCGGACGGCCGCGTATGTAGCGGCCGGGGTTGAGGTAGGCGCACGGCATCCGTGACGCCAGCGCCTTGAGCGGCCGCAGTTCGTCGTGGGTGATCCGGCCGTTGGGCCAGCGGCTGCGGGTCACCGGCCGCACCGGCAGCCACACATCCCGCTCCCGGGCTCGCTGCAGGGCGGGCTCCAGCACCCCGGCCAACACCCGGGCGTCGTCAAGCGCGTCGTGCGCCCGAGTCTGCACCACGCCCCAGTGCGCGGCCAGCGTCTGCAACCGCAGGTTGGCCAGCCCCAGGTCCAGCCGCCGGGCCAGCTCCAGGGTGCACATCACCGAGTCGACGGGCAGCTCGGCGCCGGCCATCTCGGCTTCGGCCGCCAGGAACGTGTAATCGAAGGCCACGTTGTGCGCCACCAGGGTGCGGCCGGCCAGCAGCGCGGCGACCTCGTCGACGACGTCGGCGAACTGCGGCTGGCCCGCCAGCATCTCGGCGGTGAGGCCGTGCACGTGGGTGGGGCCCGGGTCGGTGCCCGGGTTGAGCAGATGCGACACCGATCGCTCCACCCGGCCGTCGGCGTCGAGTGCCAGGGCGGCCACGCTGAGCACGCGGGCCTGCCCGGGCCGGAATCCCGACGTCTCCACGTCCACGACGACCCAGCCGTCGCCGGACTCGCGGGCCGGGCGACCCCACCGAGCAGTCATGCCATGAGGATGGCATGCCGGTCGGACGATGGCCGGGCGGCGAGGGCCCGTGTCGGGGCAATTTAAACTCACCGGGTGATCACCGCCCGTGGACGCCTCGCGCTCGCCGCCGGAGCAGGCGCCCGGTGGGCGTCGCGCGTCACCGGCCGCGGCGCCGGCGCGATGATCGGCGGCCTGGTCGCGATGACGCTGGACCGCTCGATTCTGCGTCAGCTCGGCACCGGACGGCGCACCGCGATCGTCACCGGGACCAACGGCAAGTCCACCACCACGCGCATGATCGCCGCCGCATTGGCGGACCTGGGGTCGGTGGCCACCAACTCCGAGGGCGCCAACATGGACGCCGGGCTGGTGTCGGCGCTGGCCGTCGACCGAACCGCCGGGCTGGCAGCACTCGAGGTCGACGAGATGCACGTCCCACACGTGCTGGACGCGGTGGACGCCGCGGTGATCGTGCTGCTCAACCTGTCCCGGGATCAGCTGGACCGGGTCGGTGAGATCAACGCCGTGGAGCGGGCGCTGCGCGCCGGCCTGGCCCGTCATCCGCAGACGGTGGTGGTGGCCAACTGCGACGACGTGCTGATGACCTCGGCCGCCTACGACTCCCCCAACGTGGTCTGGGTGGCCGCGGGCGCCGGCTGGTCGGGCGACTCGGTCAGTTGTCCGCGCAGCGGCGAGGTGATCGATCGCCGCGACGGCCACTGGCAGTCCTCCGGAATCGACTTCAGCCGGCCCACCCCGCAGTGGTGGTTCGACGACGACTCGCTCTACGGACCGGACGGGCTGGTGCTGCCGATGCGGCTCGCGCTGCCCGGCACCGTCAACCGCGGCAACGCCGCCCAGGCCGTCGCCGCCGCGGTCGCCCTGGGCGCCGATCCCGTCAAAGCGGTGGCCGCCGTCTCCGCGGTCGATGAGGTGGCCGGCCGCTACCGCCGCGTGCAGGTCGGCGACCACAGCGTGCGGATGCTGCTGGCCAAGAACCCGGCCGGCTGGCAGGAGGCACTGTCGATGGTCGACAAGCATGCCGCCGGGGTGGTGATCGCCGTCAACGGGCAGGTGCCCGACGGGGAGGACCTGTCCTGGCTGTGGGACGTGCGCTTCGAGCACTTCGAGGACACCGCCGTGGTAGCCGCCGGCGAGCGCGGCACCGACCTGGCGGTGCGGCTGGGCTACGCCGGGGTGCAGCACACCCTGGTGCACGACACCCTGGAGGCGATCGCGTCCTGCCCGCCCGGGGAGGTCGAGGTGGTCGCCAACTACACCGCGTTCCTGCAACTGCAGCGGAGGTTGGGCGACTCATGAGCAGGTCTGACCCGGTGCGGATCGGGCTGGTACTGCCCGATGTGATGGGCACCTACGGTGACAGCGGCAACGCGGTGGTGCTGCGGCAACGGCTGCTGCTGCGCGGGATTCCCGCCGAGATCGTCGAGATCACCCTGGCAGACCCGGTGCCCGAATCCCTGGACCTCTACACCCTGGGCGGCGCCGAGGATTACGCCCAGCGGCTGGCCACCCGGCATCTGATCACCCACCCCGGATTGCAGCGGGCAGCCGAGCGCGGGGCGCCTGTCCTGGCGATCTGCGCGGCCGTCCAGGTGCTCGGGGCCTGGTATGAGACCTCGGCCGGGGAACGGGTCGACGGGGTCGGTCTGCTGGATGTGACCACCTCTCCGCAGGACGTCCGCACCATCGGCGAGGTGGTCGGCACTCCGCTGTTGGCGGGGTTGTCGCAGCCGCTCACCGGCTTCGAGAACCACCGCGGCGGCACCGTGCTGGGTGCGTCGGCGGCACCCCTGTCGAAGGTGACCAAGGGCGCGGGCAACAAGGCCGGCGACGGGTTCGACGGCGTGGTGCAGGGCAGCGTCGTCGCCACCTATCTGCACGGGCCGTGCCTGGCCCGCAACCCGGAGCTGGCCGATCTGCTGCTGTCGAAGGTGGTCGGCGAGCTGGCGCCGCTGGAACTGCCCGAAGTGGATGTGTTGCGTCGCGAACGTCTGGCCGCGCCCCGGCGGGTCTGACTACGGTCGGACTATGACCGATCAGAGGGCCGATCAGAGCGCCGTTGCGCAAGCCGCGATCGGTATCTCGCAGCGGCTCTACGACCACCTTGCCGAGACGATCGGTGTCATCGAGGATCTGGTCGCCAGGGAGTCACCGGAGTTGACCGGAGACTCACCGCTGCTGCAACTGCTGCATGAGACCGTGGCCGCGAACGTCGACGCGTACTTCTCGGCGATCCGGCACAACATCCCGGTCGCGGAGATCGCCGCGCCCCCCGTCGCGCTCGAACACGCCCGCCGGCTGGCCCAGCGCGGGGTGCCGGTGAACGCGTTGGTGCGTGGTTACCGGCTGGGGCACTCGGAGGCGCTGCGGCTGGTACTCGAGGAGATCCGCGCCGCCGAGCTGGAGCCGGATCTGAGCCTGAGTGTGCTGGGCACGATGTCGACGCTGATGTTCGGCTATATCGACGAGATGTCGCAGCAGGTGGTCGCCGTCTACCAGGCCGAGCGGGAACGCTGGCTGGAGAGTCGAAATGCGGTGCGCGCCTTGCGGGTCCGTGAGATCCTGGCCGGCGAGAGCCTGGACGTCGACGCGATGACGACCGCGATCCGCTACCCGCTGCGGCGCACTCACGTCGCAGTGGTCGTGTGGTACCCGGAAGCCGGCGGGGACAAGCTGGCCGCGGCGGAGGGTTTCATCAAACAGCTCGCCGACACGCTGGCGGTGCATGGTCCGCCGCTGTTCGTCCCAGCCGACAGCACCACCGGGTGGGCGTGGCTTCCGCTGCCGTCGGCCGCCGGGGGCGACCCCGGAGCCGACGTGGTGCAACACATCCGCGCCTGCGCGCAAACCGCGGACGGCGAACCGTGGGTGGCGATCGGTGATCCGCTGCCCGGCGTGGAGGGCTTCCGACGATCCCATCAGCAGGCCCTGGCGGCACACACGCTGGCGGTCGCCTCGGGTGCGGCCGCGAATCGCGTCACCGCGGCCGGTGATCCCGGCCTCTCTGCCGCCGCACTGCTCGGCGGTGACAATCTGGCCGCTGCACGGGCCTGGGTGACCGAGGTGCTCGGCCCGCTGGCCTGCGACACCGAGGGCGACGAGCGCCTGCGCGACACCCTGCGGGTGTTCCTGCGGACCGGTTCCAGCTTCAAGGCGGCCGGCGAGCAGCTGCACTTCCACGTCAACACCATGAAGTACCGGGTGCAGCGCGCGATCGAACGCCGCGGCCGCCCGATCGCCGAAGACCGCCTCGACGTCGAGATCGCCCTGCTGCTCTGTCAGTGGTACGGAACGAGCGTGTTGTCGCCCTTGTCTCCCGGAGACGAATAGCCGGCCGAATTCCAGCCGCTCGGGACGAGCGAGCACCCAGCGGCGCTACCTAACGTCAGTCACATCCAAAAACATGGTGTGACCACGACGAAAGGTTGAAATGCGATGAGCACCGAAGTGGCCGGCAAACCGGCGATCTGGCAGGACAAGAAACGTCACCTGTGGCTGTTGGGCCTGATAGTGCCCACCATGATGTTTCTGGTGCTGCCGCTGGTGTGGGCGATGAACAAGGCCGGCTGGCACACCGCGGCGCAGCTGCCGTTGTACATCGGGCCGATCCTGCTCTACGTGATCCTGCCGGTGCTCGACCTGTGGATCGGGGCCGACGGACAGAACCCGCCGGATGAGGTGATGGCCGCGCTGGAGAACGACAAGTACTACCGGTACGCGACCTACGCCTACATCCCCTTCCAGTACGCCAGCGCCATCCTGGGCGCCTACCTGTTCACCGCGTCGGACCTGGGCTGGCTGGGCTTCGACGGATCGCTGGGCTGGCTGGGCAAGATCGGCGTGGCGATGTCGGCGGCGACGGTGGCCGGAGTGGGTATCAACACCGCCCACGAGTTGGGTCACAAGCGGGAGTCGCTGGAGCGGTGGCTGGGCAAGATCACCCTGGCCCAGGTCTGCTACGGGCACTTCTACGTCGAGCACAACCGCGGCCACCACGTGCGGGTGGCCACCCCCGAGGACCCGGCTTCGGCCCGCTTCGGTGAGACGTTCTGGGAGTTCCTGCCGCGCAGCACCTGGGGCGGCATCCGCTCGGCGTGGGAGCTGGAGGCGGCTCGGATTCGCCGGACCGGCAAGAACCCGTGGGACCCGCGTACCTGGCCGGGCAACGACGTACTCAACGCGCTGGCCATGTCGGTGCTGTTCTGGGGCGTGATGATCGCGGTGTTCGGTGTCGCGCTGATCCCCTACGTGCTGATCAACGCCTTCTACGGGTCGTCGCTGTTGGAGTCGGTGAACTACCTTGAGCACTACGGGCTGGTGCGCCAGAAGCAGGCCAGCGGCCGCTACGAGCGCTGCACACCGCAGCACAGCTGGAACTCCGACCACATGGTCACCAACCTGTTCCTCTACCACCTGCAGCGGCACAGCGACCACCACGCGAACCCGACCCGGCGCTACCAGACGCTGCGCAGCTTCGAGGACTCGCCGAACCTGCCGGCCGGCTACGGGGCCCTGATCGGGGTGACCTACTTCCCGCAGGTGTGGCGCAAGCTGATGGACCACCGGGTGCTCGAGCACTACAACGGCGACATCACCCTGGCCAACATCTCGCCGCGCCGCCGGGAGAAGATCCTGGCCCGCTACCAGGCGGCAGCCTGATGGCCGGCTATGAGTGCCCGGGCTGCGGCTACGTCTACGACGAGGCCACCGGGGAGCCCCGAGAGGGGTTCCCCGCCGGCACGCCCTGGCAGCAGGTTCCCGACGACTGGACCTGCCCGGACTGCGCGGTACGCGAAAAACTGGATTTCGAACTGATCGGAGAGAACTCATGAACGACTACAAACTGTTCCGCTGCCTGCAGTGCGGCTTCGAGTACGACGAGGCGCTGGGCTGGCCGGAGGACGGCATCGAGCCCGGCACCCGGTGGGCCGACATCCCCGAGGACTGGAGCTGCCCGGACTGCGGAGCGGCCAAGGCCGACTTCGAGATGGTGGAAGTGGCCCGGTCATGAGCGGCGTGGTCATCGTCGGGGCGGGCCTGGCGGCGGTTCGCACCGCCGAACAACTCCGCCGCAACGGCTACCGCGATCCGATCACCATCGTCGGCGCCGAAGCGCACGCACCGTATGACCGTCCGCCACTGTCCAAGGAGATGCTGCGCGGCGAGGTCGAGACTGTGGCGCTCAAGCCGGCCGCGTTCTACGAGGACAACGGCATCACCTTGCGGCTCGGCTGCCCGGCCCGCACCGTCGACGCGGCGGCCCACACCGTGACGCTGGCCGACGGGGAGGTGCTGGGCTACGACCAGCTGGTGATCGCCACCGGCCTGGTGCCCCAACGTATTCCGTCCTTTGGCGACCTGGACGGCATCTTTGTGCTGCGCTCGCTCGACGACTGCGTGGCGCTTCGCCACCGTGCGGCGGGCGCGCGGCGCGCCGTCGTGATCGGCGCGGGTTTCATCGGGTGTGAGGTCTCGGCCAGCCTGCGCAACTCCGGTGTCGAGGTGGTGCTGGTGGAGCCGCAGGCCACCCCGCTGGCATCCGTATTGGGTGAGCAGGTCGGGGCATTGATCACCCGGTTGCACCAGGACGAGGGTGTTGACGTGCGCACCGGCGTGCGGGTGGACTCCGTCTCCGGCGGCGAATGCATCGAGTCAGTGACACTGTCCGACGGGTCGGTCATCGAGGCCGACCTGGTGGTCGTCGGCATCGGGTCACGCCCCGCGGCGGACTGGCTGGCGGGCAGTGATGTCGCCGTGGCCGACGGCGTCGTCTGCGACGCGGTCGGGCGGACCAGCGCCGGTGACGTCTGGGCTATCGGCGACGTGGCGTCCTGGCGGGACGAGACCGGCGCCCAGATCCGCGTCGAACACTGGAGCAACGTCGCCGAACAGGCCAGGACCCTGGTGTCAGCGATGTTGGGTTCGGCGGCGCCGGCTCAAGCGGGCGTGCCGTACTTCTGGAGCGACCAGTACGACGTCAAGATCCAGTGCCTGGGTCGTCCGCGGACCGGCGACACCGTGCATCTCGTGGAAGATGACGGCCGCCGCTTTCTCGCCTACTACGAGCGCGACGGGGTGCTGGTCGGTGTGGTGGGCGCGGGCATCCCGGAGAAGGTCCGGTCGGCCCGCGCCAAGATCGCGGCCGGAGCGGCGATCTCCGAAGTGCTGCAACCGGTTTAGGGGCGCCAGCCACGGGAGAGCAGGGCATTCCGGGTACGCCGAATGACGTCGACGGGATCGTCCTCATTGATCACCCGGATATTGATCCAGCCCATGCTTTCCAGCTTGCGCTGGCGCTTGTGGTCCTTGACGTACTGCGGGCGGTCCTTCTGGTGGTGGTCCCCGTCGTACTCGGCGGAAACCCGGTAGTCCTCCCAACCCATATCGAGAAAGGCGAACGGCCAGTAGCGGCCGTCATACACCGGGATCTGGGTGGTGGGGATGGGTAAGCCCGCATCGATCAGCAGCAGCCGCAGCCAGGTCTCCTTGGGTGAGGCGGCGCCAGATTCTGCGGGCACCGTCTGACACCCCGCCGAGACCGACGTTTTGCAGGAAAAGTGCGAGAAGCGACCTGCAAAACGTCGGTTTCGCGGGCAAAAGCAGATTCAAGCCATGGCGCGGCGGCCGGTGAACGCCCGGCCCAACGTCAGCTCGTCGGCGAACTCCAGGTCACCGCCCATCGGCAGTCCGGAGGCCAGGCGCGTCACACTCAGGCCGGGGATGTCCCGCAGCATCCGCACCAAGTAGGTGGCGGTGGCCTCGCCCTCGGTGTTGGGGTCGGTGGCGATGATCACCTCGCTGACGTCGATGCCGTCGACCCGCTCCCCGACCCGGTTCAGCAGCTCGCGCACCCGCAACTGCTCCGGCCCGATCCCCGACAACGGGTCCAGCGCGCCGCCCAGCACGTGGTAGCGGCCGCGGAACTCCCGGGTGCGCTCGATGGCGGCGACGTCCTTGGGCTCCTCGACGACGCAGATCTGGGCGAAGTCGCGGCGGGGGTCCGCACAGATCCGGCAGCGCTGCGCGTCGGAGACGTTGCCGCACACCTCGCAGAACTGCACGCCGTCGCGCACCTTGGTCAACACCGCGGTGAGCCGGTCGATCTCCGGCGGCTCCACCGACAGCAGGTGAAAGGCGATCCGCTGGGCGCTTTTGGGTCCGATGCCCGGCAGCTTGCCCAGCTCGTCGATCAGGTCCTGTACCGGACCCTCAAACACCTAGGCCCCCGGCACGCCGAGCGCATTGCCCATCCCGCCGGCCAGCGGTGACAGCCGCTCCTGGGCCAGGGCGTGGGCCTTCTTCGACGCGTCGGTGAGCGCTCCCACCAGCAGGTCCTGCAGCGTCTCGATGTCGCTGGGGTCGACCACCTTCGGGTCGATCTGCACGGCGAGCACCTGGCCGCTGCCGTTGGAGGTGACTTTGACCAGGCCGCCGCCGGCTTCGCCGTGCACCTGGGCGACGGCCAGCTCCTGCTGCGCCTGCAGCAGTCGCTGCTGCATCTGCTGGGCCTGGGCCAGCAACGCCGACATGTCGGGCGGGCCTCCTGGTTGCATGACACTCCCCTTGCGTTGTCGTCGGTGGTCTCGACTGGGTTGCGGCTTGGTTTCAGCTGGAGACCCGATGCGTGTGAGATTCCCAGCCTAGTCGGCGTCGGCCTACGTTGGCGGCGTGCGTGTACCAGTGCTCTCGCGTGTCGGTATCGCGATCACCACCGGCGTGGTGGTGGCCGCCGCGGTGCCGAGCGCCCCGGTGACTCCCTTGGCCTCGGCGGCGCCGCCCAACATCGCCGGCATGATCGTGTTCCTCGACCCCGGGCACAGCGGCGCAGGCGACCCCGCGGCCCTGGGACGCCAGGTGCCCAACGGCCGGGGCGGCACCAAGAACTGCCAGACCAGCGGCACCGCCACCAACTCCGGTTATCCCGAGCACAGCTTCGCCTGGGACACGACGCTGCGGATCCGGCAGGCCCTCAACTCGGCGGGGGTCCGCACCGCCATGTCCAGGGGCGATGACAATGGGCCGGCGCCGTGCGTCGACGAGCGTGCCGCGATGGCCAACTCGCTGCACCCGAGCGCGATCGTGTCGATCCACGCCGACGGCGGCCCGGCCACCGGCCGCGGGTTTCACGTCAACTACTCCGCACCTCCGCTCAACCCGGCCCAGGAAGGCCCGGCGGTGCGGTTCGCCCAGGTGATGCGGGGACAGTTGCAGGCCGCGGGCATTCCGCCGGCCAACTACATCGGCGCCGACGGGTTGAAGGGGCGCGCCGACCTGGCCGGGCTGAACCTGGCCGAATACCCGTCGGTTCTGGTCGAGCTGGGCAACATGAAGAACCCGGCCGACGCCGCCCTGATCGAGAGTCCGGGCGGCCGGCAGCGCTACGCCGACGCCGTGGCCCGCGGCGTCGCCGCATTCCTGAGCGGCCAGGCTCTGGTGCCCTAACCGCCGCTCCGCTTGCGTGCATGCCCGGCTGTCGGCCGCTAGCGTGGTGGGTGATGTCCGTTCGGCCGGCCGACGCACCGACATCCCACGCGCGGGGGGTGCAACGGCTGCTGGACAGCTACCGGGCCATCCCGGCCCACGCCTCGGTCCGGCTGGCCAAGCCCACCTCCAACCTTTTCCGGATGCGCGCCAAACGCCATGCGCCGGGTCTGGACACCTCGGGTCTGGTGAGCGTCCTCGCCGTCGACCCGGACAGCCGCACCGCCGATGTCGACGGTATGTGCACCTACGAGGACCTGGTCGCCGCCACCCTCCGGTACGGCCTGAGCCCGCTTGTGGTCCCGCAGTTGAAGACGATCACGCTGGGCGGTGCGGTCAGCGGCCTGGGGATCGAGTCGGCGTCGTTCCGCAACGGGCTGCCGCACGAATCGGTGCTGGAGATGGACATCCTCACCGGCGGCGGCGAGCTGCTGACCGTCTCGCGGCACCAGCACGAGGACCTGTTCCGGGCATTCCCGAATTCCTATGGCACGTTGGGCTATTCAACCCGGCTGCGGATCGAGCTGGAACCGGTCAAACCGTTTGTGGCGTTGCGGCACATCCGGTTTGAGTCCCTGGGCGAGCTGGTGGCGACCATGGACCGCATCATCGACACCGGCGGGCTCGACGGGGTCGCGGTGGACTACCTCGACGGGGTGGTGTTCTCCCCCGCCGAGAACTACCTGTGCGTCGGCATCGAGACCGACACCCCCGGCGCCGTCAGTGACTACACCGGCCAGCAGATCTACTACCGCTCGATCCGGCACGCGCACGGGATCAAAGACGACCGGCTGACCATCCACGACTACCTGTGGCGCTGGGACACCGACTGGTTCTGGTGCTCACGGGCATTCGGGGCGCAGCGCCCGCTGGTGCGGCGCGCCTGGCCGCGGCGCTACCGGCGCAGCAGCTTCTACTGGAAGCTGATCGGCTACGACCAGCGGTTCGGCATCGCCGATCGGATCGAGAAGCGGCACGGCCACCCGCCGCGGGAACGGGTGGTCCAGGACATCGAAGTGCCGCTGGAACGCTGCGGAGAGTTCTTGGACTGGTTCTTCACCCACGTCCCGATCGAGCCGGTGTGGCTGTGCCCGCTGAGGCTGCGCAACGAGGAGCACTGGCCGCTGTACCCGATCCGGCCGAACCGCACCTACGTCAACGTCGGGTTCTGGTCCTCGGTCCCGGCCGGCGCCACCGAGGGGGCCACCAATCGCCTGATCGAGGCCAAGGTGAGCGAACTCGACGGCCACAAGTCGCTGTACTCCGACGCCTACTACACCCCCGCGGAGTTTGACGAGCTCTACGGCGGTGAAACCTATCGGACGGTCAAGCGGACCTACGACCCCCAGTCGAGGCTGCTGGATCTCTACGACAAGGCGGTGCGACGACGATGACCACCTACAAGGAGCAGACTCACACCGGCCGGCTGAGCCTGGCCGAGGTGCTGGAGGTCCTGTCCACCGACGGCCGCCTGCCGCTGCGCTTCACCGCCTACGACGGCAGCAGCGCCGGGCCCGACGACGCCACCCTGGGGCTGGACCTGCTGACGCCGCGCGGCACCACCTACCTGGCCACCGCGCCGGGCGATCTGGGCATGGCCCGCGCCTACATCTCCGGAGACCTGGGGGTGCACGGGGTGCATCCCGGCGATCCCTACCGGCTGCTCAAGGCGCTCGCTGACGAACTGCACTTCAAGCGGCCCTCGCCGCGGCTGATGGCCAACATCGTGCGCTCGATCGGAATCGAGCACCTGGTGCCGATCGCACCGCCTCCCCAAGAGGCCCTCCCCCGGTGGCGGCGCGTCGCGGAAGGATTGCGGCACAGTAAGAATCGCGATGCCAGTGCTATTCAGCACCACTACGACGTCTCCAACGACTTCTACGAATGGGTGCTGGGTCCGTCGATGACCTACACCTGCGCGGTCTACCCGGACCCGGACGCGACGCTGGAGCAGGCCCAGGAGAACAAGTACCGGTTGGTCTTCGACAAACTGCGGCTGCGGCCGGGCGATCTGCTGCTCGACGTGGGCTGCGGCTGGGGCGGCATGGTGCGCTACGCGGCGCGCCACGGGGTGCGGGCCATCGGTGCGACGCTCTCAGCCGAGCAGGCGCGGTGGGCGCAGCGCGCGATCGCCGACGACGGCTTGTCCGAACTGGCCGAAGTGCGGCACTGCGACTACCGCGACGTCCGCGAGTCCGATTTCGACGCGGTCTCCTCGATCGGGATGACCGAACACATCGGCGTCGCCAACTACCCGGCCTACTTCGGGTTCCTCAAGTCCAAGCTGCGTGCCGGCGGCCTGCTGCTCAACCACTGCATCACCCGGGCGGACAACAAGTCCAGCGCGACAGCGGGTGACTTCATCGACCGCTACGTGTTCCCCGACGGGGAGCTGGCCGGGTCGGGCCGCATTACCAGCGAGATTCAGGACGCCGGCCTGGAGGTGCTGCACACCGAGAACCTCCGCAACCACTACGAGCTGACCCTGCGGGATTGGTGCGCAAACCTGGTGGCGCACTGGGACGAGGCCGTTGCCGAGGTCGGATTGGCTACCGCGAAGGTCTGGGGGCTGTACATGGCCGGTTCACGACTGGGCTTCGAGCACAACGTGATTCAGCTGCACCATGTGCTGGCCGTCAACGGGAGCAATGCCGGTCTGCCGTTGCGCCCGTGGTGGCGGCCCTAGCGGTTTCGGCCTTAGAAGCGCCGGGCGAAGGCCGGGGCCCGCTCCGGACGCACCCCGACCCCGACCAGGTAGGCCGGAATGGCGGCGATCCACGGAAGCCTGGCGACCAGAGCTCCCAAACCGGCTGGCGGGCTTAGGTTTTTGCCGCGCAGGATCGCGTCCAGCCCCCGGTGCGCCACCCGCTGAGCCGTTTGGGTCACAACGGTGGGCAGCGTTCGGCGCCGCTGCACGGCGGCCAGATCACGCAGGGTGAGCCGGCCCTGCAGCAGCGGTTCGGCCAGGATGGTCGCGGCAGCCACCGCGTCCTGCACCGCCAGGTTGATGCCGACACCGCCCACCGGTGACATCGCGTGCGCGGCGTCACCGATGCACAGCAGTCCGTCGATGCTCCAGTGCCGCAACCGATTCACCCGGACATCCAGGTGTTTGACGTCGTCCAACGTACGCAGCGCCTGCACCGAATCCGCCGCATCGGGAATGAGTTCGACGACGTCGCGGCGGAACGCTTCGATTCCGCGCGCCCTCATGTCCGCGTCGGTGCCCTTGCGCCCCAGGTAGGCCACCTGAAAGTAGCCCTGGCGCGGAATCATGATCGCCGCCCGGCCCGGGCCGAGCCGGGGCAGCAGGGTGGGTTCGGCGTCGCGGTCGTTCGGCAGCCGGAACCACCACACGTCGAAGTTCACCGGAAACTCGCGGGCGTTCAGACCGGCTTCGTGTCGCGCGATCGACCATCGGCCGTCGCAGGCCACGGTGAGGTCGGCGCGCAGTTCGCCGGGGCCGTCGGGGTCCCGGTAGCGCACTCCGGCCACCCGGCCGTTCTCGTGCAGCAGACCGGTGACCTCGGTCTGCATCCGCAAGGTGAACGTCGGCTCGGTCTGCGCGGCCTCGGCGAGCAGATTGAGCAGGTCCCACTGCGGCACCATCGCGATGTACGGGTGCGGCTGGCGACGCAGCCGGCCGAAGTCGACCATGGTGACCTCGCGCCCGGCCACGTCGAGGGTGACCTGGTGGATCTCGCTGTAGGCCAGCGTGGCAAAGCGCTCCCACAGCCCCAGTTCGTCGAGAAGCCGCAGCGTGGTGGGGTGCACGGTGTCGCCACGGAAGTCGCGCAGGAAGTCGGCGTGCTTCTCCAGCAACGTCACCTCGACGCCGGCACGGGCCAGCAGCAGGCCGAGCACCATGCCCGCGGGACCGCCGCCGACGATTGCGCAGCTGGTGGTGTCGGCCGTGTTGCCCATCGGGGTGCCAGGTTACGCGTGTTTGAGGTGGCGTCCGCGCGGTTATCCGCATCTGGGTTAGGGGACACACGATGCCAGGGGGAGCACCACCATGTTGAAAACGCTTACGAAGGACGCCCAGACCACCACGAACGGCAAGCTGGGGTTGGCCGAGGTTCTGCGACTGCTCTCCGGCGGGGGCCAACCGCCGGTCAAGGTCACCGCCTATGACGGCAGCAGTGTCGGTCCTGACGACGCCGAGCTGGCCGTGGACCTGCTGAACCCACGGGCCACCACTTATCTGGCCACGTCACTCGGTCAACTGGGGATCGCCCGGTCCTACATCGCAGGCGATCTGGAACTGCGCGGCGTGCACCCGGGAAACCCCTACGAGATGCTCAAGGCCCTGGCAGACCTGGAATTCAAACAGCCGTCGCCGCAGACGCTCGTCAACATCGTCCGCTCGATCGGCCTGAAGCACCTGAAGCCGATCGCGCCGCCACCGGAGGAAGCGCCGGCCAAGTGGCGCCGCACCGCGGCGGGGTTGCGCCACTCCAAGGCCCGCGACGCGGCCGCGATCCACCACCACTACGACGTGTCCAACACCTTCTACGAATGGGTGCTGGGCCCCTCGATGACCTACACCTGCGCGATCTACCCGAGCGCCGACGCGACGCTGGAGGAGGCCCAGGAGAACAAGTACCGGCTGATCTTCGAGAAGCTGCGCCTGCAGCCGGGTGACCGCCTGCTCGACGTGGGCTGCGGGTGGGGCGGCATGGTGCGCTACGCGGCGCGGCGCGGTGTGCGCGCCATCGGAGCGACACTCGCGGCCGAACAGGTCGCGTGGGGTAAGCAGGCGATCGAGGCCGAGGGGCTGTCCGACCTGGCCGAGGTGCGGCACTGCGACTACCGCGACGTCGGTGAATCCGATTTCGACGCGATCTCCTCGATCGGGCTCACCGAGCACATCGGGGTGAAGAACTACCCGTCCTACTTCAGGTTCCTCAAGTCGAAACTGCGCACCGGTGGCCTGCTGCTCAACCACTGCATCACGACGGCGGACAATTCGGTCTACAAGGGCGACCCCTTCACCGACCGGTACGTCTTCCCCGACGGCGAGATCACCGGCGTGGGGAGCATCATCGCCGAGATCCAGCAGACCGGTTTCGAGATCCTGCACGAGGAGGACTTCCGGCTCCACTACGCCAGGACGTTGCGCGCCTGGTGCCAGAACCTGGTCGACCATTGGGACGAGGCCGTCGCCGAGGTCGGACTGGGCCGCGCCAAGGTGTGGGGTCTGTACATGGCGGCGTCGGTACTCGGCTTCGAGCGCAACCAATGTCAGTTACACCACGTGCTGGCCAGCAACGTCGACGACCACGGCCGCGACGACCTGCCGATGCGGCCCTGGTGGACTCCCTAGGCGGTCAGTCGCCGCCGATGCGACGGGCGCCCAGTTCGTTCTGCAACAACTCCAGCGCGGCCTCTTCGGGGTCGCGGCGCGGCGCGGGGTCCGCGGAGGCATCTCCGGCAGCCTCGGCCAGCATGGCCTCCTCGTCGGCCTGCCGAACCGAGTCCGCCTCGACCGGTGCGGGTGCGGCCTCCCGGCCCGCCTCCGGGGGCGGTCCCCCGGCCTCGCAACGCACCCGCCAGTTCACCCCGAGGGCGTCCTTGAGCGCCTCGGTGATGACATCGGTGTTGCGCGGTTCGGAGAGTCGCCTGGCCAGCGAGGCTGTTCCGTGGGTCAGCACCAGGGTGTTGCCGTCCACCGTGCGCACGGTCGCGTCGGCCAGCATCGCTTCGGTGGAGCGGCTGCGCTGACGCACCTTTTCGCGCACCGTGGTCCACATCGCGCGCACGGCGGCGACGTCGGGTTCGCCCGGGGTTGTTGCCGCGGCAGGGACCGGTGTTGGGGGCGGCGCGGGTTCCGGTTCGGGCCGCGGCGCCGGCGGTGGGACGGGCTCGGGTTCGGGTGTGGGAGCCGGAGCAGCCACCGGCTCGGGTGCGGCCGGAGGTGTGGGCGCAGGGGCGGGCTCGGGCGCCTGGGAGCGGCGAGTGAACTGCTTGCCGGCCGGGGGCGACGAGCCCTCGGGCGAGGAGAGACCCGGTCGCACAGACCCGGCCGGGGGCGACGAGCCCTCGGGCGAGGAGAGACCCGGCCGCATAGACCCGGCCGATGGGCCGGCCGACCCCGCCGGGATCGACATGTCCAGCCGGCCCTCGATGCGCTCCACCCGCTGCAGCAGCGCAGCTTCGGTGTCGGCGGCCGAGGGCAGCAGCAGCCGGGCGCACACCACCTCCAGCAGCAGCCGGGGGGCGGTCGCGCCACGCATCTCACCGAGGCCGGCGTGCACCACCTCGGCGTAGCGGGCCAGGGTGGCCGGCCCCAGCCGGGCGGCCTGCTCATGCATCCGCTCGAGCATGTCCTCCGGCGCGTCGACCACACCCTTGGCCACCGCGTCCGGAACGGCCTGCAGCACGATCAGGTCCCGGAACCGCTCCAGCAGGTCGATGGCGAACCGGCGCGGGTCGTGGCCGGCGTCCACAACCGCCTCCACCGCCCCGAACACCGATGCGGCATCCCCGGCCGCCAGCGCATCGACAGCCTCATCGATCAGAGCGACGTCGGTGGCGCCCAACAGGCCCAGCGCCCGCTGATAGTGGACGTGATCAATGCCGGACTCGTCCTTCTCCGATCCGGCCAGCAGCTGGTCGAGCACCGACAGGGTGTCACGCGGCGATCCGCCGCCGGCGCGGATCACCAGTGGATACACCGCGTCGTCGACGGCGACGTGTTCCTGCTCGCAGATCCGCCCGATCAGCTCACGCATGGTCCGCGGGGCCAGCAGCCGGAACGGATAGTGGTGGGTGCGTGACCGGATGGTCGGCAGCACCTTCTCCGGCTCCGTGGTGGCGAACACGAAGATCAGGTGGTCGGGCGGCTCCTCGACGATCTTGAGCAGCGCGTTGAATCCCGCGGTGGTCACCATGTGCGCTTCATCGATGATGAAGATCCGGTAGCGCGACTGGGCCGGAGCGTAGAAGGCGCGATCCCGCAGATCCCGGGTGTCGTCCACCCCGCCGTGGCTGGCCGCGTCGAGTTCGACGACGTCGATGCTGCCCGGCCCGTTGGGGGCCAGCGCCACGCAGGAGTCGCATGTCCCGCACGGCGTGGGAGTGGGGCCCTGCGCACAGTTCAGCGACCGGGCCAGGATCCGCGCCGACGACGTCTTGCCGCAGCCCCGCGGCCCGGAGAACAGATAGGCGTGGTTGATCCGGCCCGCCGACAGCGCGGTGCACAGCGGTTCGGTGACGTGCTCCTGCCCCACCACTTCGGCGAAGGTTGCCGGCCGGTACTTGCGGTAGAGCGCCACGCCAGCAGGGTACTTGCTCGGACCGACGCCGGTGCAGGCCCGGCAGCCAGCGCGCTACACCTTCGGGCGCAGATAGCCCAAGGTGTTGTACGCGGGGCTGAAGTCACGCCAGTTCAATGTCACGAACATCCGGCCGCCGGAGTTCTGATCGGCCGTCTCGTACCGGAACAGGGGCCCGCTGCCGCGAACGTCCGTGACCACCGCGGCATGCCCGTATTCGCTGACGAACCCGCCGGGACCGTAGACGACGATGTCGCCGACCTGCGGCTCGTTGGCGCCGCCGGCGAACGGAACCTGCTCGAAGAATGCACCCAGGCCGTTGGTGCCGAAATGCTCGTAGAGATCGAAGGCATTGCCGCTGGGGTCTCGGTTCCGCCATGCGTAACCCAGCGCCTGGATGTAGTGCTGAATCAGCGGATAGCACTGGCCGTCGCCGTACATCACCGGATTGCCCAGGGCGGCATCGGCAGCGGCGCGCCGGTAGACGTCGAGTCCGTCGGCGACCCTCGGCGGCAGGGAACGGGCCTCATCGGGGCCGACATCTGCGGCCTGCACTGACGGAGGGTCGGGCGGCCGATCCGGCACTGCGTACGCCGCGGGAACCTGGCCCAGGGCAAGTAAAGCTGCCGCCAGCACCGCGTAGCCCCGGGTACGTGGCATGTCAGCCCAGCATCGCCTCGGCGGCAGCCAGCAGCGCGCACGTGGCCAGGCCGTCGACGGCGTTGCGCAGGTCGTCGGTGGACGGGAACGACGGAGCGATCCGAATGTTCTTGTCCTCGGGATCCTTGCGGTACGGGAACGACGCACCGGCCTCGGTGACCGCGATACCGGCGTCCTTGGCCAGTGCGACGGTGCGGCGTGCGGTGCCCGGGAGTACGTCCAGGCTGATGAAGTAGCCGCCCTTGGGGTCGGTCCACGACGCGATCTTCGACTCGCCGAGCCGGTTCGCAAGGATCTCGGCCGCCAGCTGGAACTTCGGCGCCAGGATCTGCTGGTGGCGGCGCATGTGCAGCCGCACCCCGTCGGCGTCGCCGAAGAACCGGAGATGCCGCAGCTGGTTGACCTTGTCCGGGCCGATCGACTTCTTCCCCGCGTACTGCAGGTACCAGGCGATGTTGCCCAGCGAACCGCCGAAGAAGCTGACCCCGGCACCGGCGAAGGTGATCTTCGAGGTGGAGGCGAACACGTACGGCCGGTTCGGGTTGCCGGCCGCGGCGGCCAGCCCGAGCACGTCGATCTGGTGGGGAAACTCGGTGGTCAGGGTGTGCACCGCGTAGGCGTTGTCCCAGAACAGCCGGAAGTCGGGCGCAGCGGTCTGCATCTGCACCAGCCGGCGCACCGTCTCCCACGAATAGGTGATGCCGGTCGGGTTGCCGAACACCGGCACCGTCCACATGCCCTTGATCGCGGGGTCGGCGGCGACGAGCTCCTCGATGAGGTCGGTATCCGGGCCGTCCTCGCGCATCGGGATCGGGATCATCTCGATGCCCAGGGTCTCGGTGATCGCGAAGTGCCTGTCGTAGCCGGGCACCGGGCACAGGAACTTGACGGCCGGTTCCTGACTCCACGGACGCGGCGAGTCCACGCCGCCGTGCAGCATCGAGTAGACGACGACGTCGTGCATGAATTCCAGGCTGGCGTTGTTGCCGGCGATCAGGTTGGGCACCGCGATGCCGAGCAGTTCGCCGAAGATGGCCCGCAGCTCGGGCAGGCCGTGCAGGCCGCCGTAGTTGCGGGTGTCGGTGCCGTCGTCGCCGCGGTAGTCGTCCGGGCCGGGCAGGGCCAGCAGGCCGTTGGCCAGGTCGAGCTGCTCGGGCGCCGGCTTACCGCGGGTGAGGTCCAAGGCCAGCTTCTTGGCCTGCAACTCGGCGTAGTCCCGCTGGTAGCGCTCGTGTTGAGCGATCAAGTCGGCACGGTTGAGGTTCTGCAACGACACGGGGTGCGCCTTTCACCATCGAAGGCCCGACACATGAGGGGACCCCGCGCACCCGCCAGAGCCCATTGACCCTTGCTGCCTTCCGGCCCTGGGGGAGTTCACAGGATAGACGCCGCGCGGGGTCCACAGCAGAGTCTAGCGGCGGTCGCCAGCGCGGCGAAGCCGGGCGGGACGAGCAGCGCGTGGCCGCTGCGGAAGTCTCAGCTACCATTGCCGACGGAGGATTCGCCTAGTGGCCTATGGCGCTCGCCTGGAACGCGGGTTGGGTTAATAGCCCTCAGGGGTTCAAATCCCCTATCCTCCGCACCCGATTCAGGTGCGGCCGGACCGAGAGATCAAGGTCCGGTCGCACCTGAATCACCAGCTGACGAGCATGGGAGGTGGCGTGAGTCGCACCGTCGCTACGGTTTGGCACGCGTCGCTCTCGACTCTCGCCGCCATTCTGTACTTCCTGTTCGTGCTGCCGCGGTGGTGGGAGCTGACCGGCTTCAGCCCGCACGTGCTGGGCACCGTGATGCGGGTGATCCTCGGACTGCTGGTCGCCGCGACGGCGCTGCCGGTGGCGGCGGCGTTGAAGCAGGCCCGCAAGCCGGAGTTCGGCACGCCGCAGCTGGCGCTGACACTGCTCACCGGTGCGCTGGTGGCCCCCGTCGTGGCCGGCGCGTTGATCGCCGGCACGGCTATCAGCGAGATCTGGTTGTCGCTGGACAGCGCCGGCATGGTCCTGTTCGGGATCTACGGGGCCGCGGCCGCGATCGCACTGCTGGGGATCGGCGCGTTCTACCTGGCGTTCGTCGCCGAGATGCCGCCGCCACCGCCGAAACCGATCAAGCCCAAGGCCGAGAAGCAGCCCAAGCAGCGGCGTCGATGGGGAAAGAAGGCCGGCGCAGCCACGGCTGAGGAGTCCGAAACGGACGACGAAGCCGACGACGAGGCTGCCGAGGCCACCGAGGCCGCCGACGACGAGGACGAGACCGTCGAAGCCGAAGAGACCGTCGAAGCCGAAGAGACCGTCGAGTCGGCGGGCGACGAGACAGCAGACGCCGAAGCGCTGGCACCGGCCGGCGGCGAGAAGCTGCGCCCGTCCGGCAAGCGCCGCGCGAAAAAGGACCAGTAGGGCCGATCCGGCCGGACTACCCTGTGCAGCTATGACCGAGAATCTCGGTTCATTCGCCGATGCGGCACGCGCACGGGAAGAAGAACTCGTGAACCGGCTGGCGACGTCGGTGGCTGCCGACGGGGAGTTCCAGGCGATCCTGCAGCAGGCCGTGCAGAGCACCGAGCGTTCGCGGCGGCGCCTCGACGCCATCGAAGCCGAGATCAGGCAAACGGCCAGCACCTGGCCGGGACTGGACACCCCCGCCGGTTCCCGCCAGTTCCAGCGCTTCCTGACCGCCAAGACCCGCGAGATCCACAAAGTGGTCGCCGACGCCGCCGCCGACAGCCGGCATCGGGCGAGTCAGGTGCGGACCCTGACCAACCGCTACAAACTCGGCGGTGACGGCGACGGTGACCCACGGATCCGCTTGGTGGACAATGAAATACCGGCAGATGGCGAGGCGCCGCGCGATCCCACCATCGAGGGGCGCGGCAGCGCCCCGGTGGAAGAGGAGCAGGACGGCTCGCCCTACGACCTGGGCGCGACGATTCCGGGTACCGGGATCGTCATCACCGGAGACCCCGAAACAGGGCATCCGCGGCTGCGCATCCCCGGACAACCCGACATGGACAACCCGTTTCCCGTCGACGAGGGATTCCGGGCGCTGCCGACAGGTACGGCCGTCGGCCCGAACGGCGAGCAGTACGCCTTTTACAGCGTGCGGCCCTACGGCCCGGGCACGTCCCCGGAGAACTTCATCGCACCGGAGTCACGGGTGCAGAACCTGGCCGATCCGGCAACGGATTTGGGCCCGCTGATGGGCACCACCATCGGCTCGGACACCAAGGTGGGCATCTCCCAGGCCAGTGGCGTCTACGATCCGGCGTCGGGAACCATGATCATCGTCGGGAACATCGGCCAAGACGGTCAGCGGGCCATGTGGCAGTCCGATCCCATCGCCCCCGGCGCCCCGCCCGGGTCGTGGATGAACAGCCTGCAGCAGGTCGGTACCTTCAACAACCTGGGTGCGGCCGACCGGGAGAATCAGATCGTCTCGCTGCCGCAGGGCGGGTATCTGTTGACCAGCGCGAGCAACAATGCCCAGGTCGTGGGCGTCACCGCGGCGAGCCCGCAGGGGCTGCTGCAGGCCCCATCGCAGCAGCTCACCGGCCCAGGGTTCATCCCCAGCCCGGGAAATCAGCCGGCCGTCCCCTACGGGCCGTCGATCGTCGACGTCCAGACGCTGCCCAACGGCCAGGAGCAGGTGACGATGCGGGTCAGCACCTGGCCGACGCCCGAGGGCTGGCCGGCGGGTCCGGATGCGCCGCCGCCGCCCTACCACCCGAGGACTTACACGACGACGTTCAACATCGACCCGTAGCGAGTCCCGAACCGCTAGAACGCGGAACTGCCCGAGGGCCTCAGCACGAACCCGTGGTGCCCCAGCGAGGTGTCCAGGCAGGCGACGAGTTGGTCGGCGCCCACCGCGCACGTGACGTTGCCGTAGGACACCTTCTGCCCGACCCCCAGGAAGGCTCCGTTGGAGAACTGGCGACCGCAGCTCGTCGACTCACGGTTCAGTCGCAGGCCCGCCGCGCCCTGGGAGCGCACGGTTCCGATCACACAGCCCCCCGGCACCGGAGCACCCGAGCCCAGTGGGGCGCTGGCCAGACCGGGCATGTCGCCGTCACACATGATGGCCTGCGAGGATCCCGCCGGAGGATCGGTGGCGTCGAACTGGCACGCGATGTTGTAGGGCGTGGAGAAATTCACCCAGCGCCCGGGGCCCTTGGGCCCGGTGGTGACGTAGGCGTCCACCGGGGCCGCGGTGAAGTCGTCCAGATTGGGAAAACCCGCGGGTTGGGCCCCCGCGGGTGATCCCGGAGCCCCGATGAGCAGGCCACCGGCCATGCCGGCGAGGGCCAGAACCCGGGCGACTCGACGGATGGAACCGTTCATCGGCGTCTCCGGTTACGGCTTGGGGGCCCAGTCCCACACCGACATGTCGTCGCGCGGGTACTGACTGCAGGCCTCGGTCGACTTGGCGACGACGCCCTTGTTGTTGAAGAAGATCTTGGCGTGGTTGGGCCAGGACACCGTCAGCGGGTCGGCGAAGTTCGTCGCCAACTCCTCGGAGTAGGCCCGACGCTGTGCGGGGTTCAGCGAGAAGAACCAGTGCATCTTGTCGATGGCCGCCTGCTGCACCTGCACCGGCTTGTTGTGCATGTCGATCATGTAGCGCTCGTAGTAGATCGGCGACAGATCGCGGCTGGCGGCGAGCATCTGCTCGGCGCTGCAATCGGTGTGGATCACCCGGCGCGGGATCGGAAAGTCGTCGGTCGCGTCGGCGGCGGCGGTCGCGGGCAACAGCAGCGCGGCGGCGCCCGCTACTGCGGCCACGGCGGCGCCGCGGAGTATCGAGTGCTTACGCATGGAATCCACTGTAGCCATTCCCCGAACCTTTCCCTATGTCAGCTTTCGGCACCGGCCCCGCCGGCTTGACCGATGAGCCGGGCGAAGCAGGTCAGCCGGATGCGGCCCAGCCAATACCGGTGGGGGCATCTGACCTCAAGAATGCTACATAATTTTAGCCAAACTAGCTAATTAGTTGTAGTGGCTCGGTCCATGGGATCGCTCACAGGTGGGCACTGACCGCGTCGGCCCTCACTGCTGCGAGCGGGCGAACTCCTCGGTCGCCTCGGTGTCGGCACGCGCGAGGGCGGCGGCCTCCCGATGGCGGGCGGCTTTCCCGCCGACGTGCGGCAGCACGTTGATGGGCCACCAGAACCAGCGGCCCAGCAGCGCCGCGATTGACGGCGTCATGAACGCCCGCACGATCAAGGTGTCGAACATCAGCCCCAGACCGATGGTGGTGCCGATCTGCCCGACGATGCGCAGGTCGCTGACCACCATCGAAGCCATGGTCAAGGCGAACACCAGCCCTGCTGCCGTCACCACTTTCCCGGTGCCACCCATGGCCCGGATGATGCCGGTGTTCAGGCCGGCATGGATCTCTTCCTTGAACCTGGAGACCAGCATCAGGTTGTAGTCCGACCCCACCGCCAGCAGGACGATAACCGACATCACCAGCACCAACCAGTGCAACGGAATACCGATCAGGTACTGCCAGACCAGTACTGACAGCCCGAACGATGCCCCCAGCGACAGCGCCACCGTGCCGACGATCACCAACGCGGCGACCAGCGCGCGGGTGATCAGCAGCATGATGATGAAAATCAGGCACAGCGAAG
Source organism: Mycolicibacter longobardus (assembly GCF_002102265.1). Classification (GTDB taxonomy): domain Bacteria; phylum Actinomycetota; class Actinomycetes; order Mycobacteriales; family Mycobacteriaceae; genus Mycobacterium; species Mycobacterium longobardum. Next base: position 89,443 of record NZ_LQPG01000027.1, read on the forward strand.
CGATTCCGGCGATCAGCAGATCGTAGGCGGAGCCGTCCCGCATGTCCTTGAACATCGACGCCGTCCCGCCGAGATAGATCTTGGCGTCCTCCAACGGCGTTCCCTTGAGCGCCTCCTCGGCCGCCTCCCGGATCTTGTCGATGTGCGAAATGCCTTCGTCGGTAGCCGGATTGCCACGGTGCGAGATCATCATCCGGACGGCCTTGCCATCCGGGGACATGAACATGTCCATCGCGCGCTTGAAGTCCGGGTTCTCGAACACCTCCGGCGGCAGGTAGAAGGAGTCGTCGTTCTTCGACTCGTCGAACGCCTTGCCCATCGCGGTGGCGTTGTCGCTCATCTCATCCATCTGAGCGAAGATTCCGGACATGGTGCTGTGCATGGTCAGCATCATGGTCCGCATGGTCTCCATGTTGTCGATCATCGACGGGAAGGTGCTCAGCATCTGCGGCATGAGCGCATCCATGTCACCCATGTGCGCGATCATCTTGTCCATGCTCTGACTCATCGGGTCGATGCTGTCGACCATGTCGAACGCCGAGCGCAGCGAGAAGCAGATCGGGATGTCGTAGCAGTGCGGTTCCCAGTAGAAGTAGTTGCGGATCGGCCGCCAGAAGTCCTCGAAATCGGCGATGTGGTCCCGGATGTCGTAGATCTGGCCCTGCAGGACGTCCATGTCGACCACCATCTCGTGGGTGGTGCCGGCCAACTGGCTCATGTAGCCGTGCATCTGGCGCATGGTGGCGACGGTCTCGGCCATCGCCTCCGCCTGGGTCAGCATCTCGTCCATGCGCTTGCGCTGGAACTGCATGGTCGCCATCTGGCCGGCGTTCTGCATGCTGATCTGGAACGGGATCGAGGTGTGTTCCAGCGGGGTGCCCTGCGGGCGGGTGATCGCCTGCACCCGGGATATCCCGATGACCTTGAACACGGCCTTGGCGAGCTTGTCGATGACCAGGAAGTCCGACGGGTTGCGCATGTCGTGGTCGGCCTCGATCAGCAGCACCTCCGGCAGCATCCGGGACTGCGAGAAGTGCCGGTCCGCCGCGGCGAAGCCCGCGTTGGCGGGAATGTCGGCGGGGATGTACTTCCGGTCGTCGTAGTCCGGCTGATATCCCGGCAGTGCCAGCAGGCCGACGGCCGCGATCGCCAGTGAGGCGACCAGAACCGGAGCCGGCCAACGGACGATCACCGTGGCCACCCGCCGCCAGCCACGAGTACTGGTGGCCCGCTTGGGGTCGAACAGCCCGAACCGGCTGCCGACGGTGATGATCGCCGGACCCAGCGTCAACGCTGCGGTGACCGAGACGATCATGCCGACCGAGCACGGGATTCCCAGAGTGACGAAGTACGGCATCCGGGTGAAGTGCAGGCAGAAAAGCGCTCCGGCGATGGTCAGCCCAGACCCCAGGATGACGTGCGCGACGCCGTTGAAGGCCGTGTAGTACGCCGTTTCCCGGTCCTCGCCGTCCTGGCGGGCCTCGTGATAGCGGCCGATCAGGAAGATCGCATAGTCGGTGCCGGCGGCGATCGCCAGCGAGACAAGCAGATTCACGGCGAACGTCGTCAACCCGACCCAGTGATGGTGGCCCATGAACGCCACCACGCCGCTGGCCGCGTTCAGTTCCATGTAGACCATCGCCAGCAGCAGCCCCACGGTGATGATCGACCGATAGACGAGCAACAACATGGTGAGGATCACCAGAATGGTGACAATCATCATCCTGAACATGGACTTGTCGCCGGCATGGTTCATGTCGGCGAAAAGCGCCGCGCTACCGGTGACGTAGACCGTCAGCCCGGGCGGGGTCTGCACCGAGTCCACAATCTTGCGGACCGCTTCGATGGAGTCGTTCGACGCCGCCTGGCCCATGTTGCCGACCAGGTTCAGCTGCACGTAAGTCGCTCTGCCGTCGGCACTCTGGGCGCCGACAGCGGTCATCGGGTCACCCCAGAAGTCCTGAACGTGCTGGACGTGGGCGGTGTCGGCCTTGAGCTTCTCGACGACCTCGGCGTAGTACTCGTGTTCGGCGTCGCCGAGCTCGTGGTCGGCCTCCAACACCACCATCGCGGTGCTGTCGTAGTCCGACTCCTGGAAGACCTTGCCCATCTCGGTCAGGGCCTCCATGGAAGGAGCGTCCTGGGGGCTGGCCGAGACGGCGTTCTCTTTGCCGACCTGTTCCAGTGGCGGCACGGTGGCCACCAGGACCGCGATCAGCGCCAACCAGGCCAGGATGATGGGCACCGCGAACCGGCGAATGGTGCGCGCCAGGAACGTCCGCTCGGGATGCCCGCTGCCGGTGCGCAATCCGGGCGGGCTCATGCCGCCTTCAGCAGACAGAACGTGTAGGCGTTCACCTCGTTGGAGATGCGTTCGGCTTTGACTTCTCCGTCCACAATGATGCGACAGCCGATGCTGTTGCTATTGCCCTGCGCCATAATGCTTCCCACCACTGCGGGAAGGGTGGTGACGATTTCGAGCTGCCACGGCAGCGGGACGTCGGAGACCCGTTGCGGTTCGGAGTTGACGTCGAAGTAACTGATGTCGGCCACCGTCCCGGGCGGGCCGAAGATCTCGTAGGTCATCCGCTTGGGGTTGAAGGGCTTGGTCTCGTCGACCTGACCGTCGGAGTAGGACGGGCGCTTCTCGGATCCGAACAGGCCGTGGATGCGCGTCACCGTGAACCCGGCGACAGCGACCACCGCCAGAATCACCAGGGGTATCCACACCCGGCTCAGCACCTTGAAAATCGGAGTCCCCTTCAGCCAGCACCTTTGGGTACCCTAACCCAAGTCAACGTGCGTAAACGCACGCTACCGCACTCGCGCGGACGGTCGCAACGCACGCCATGTGCGTTATCCTCGCACTGTGCGTCAGGCCACTTTCCAACGCGCCCGCAGCGACGAGAAGAAGCGTCAGCGGGCTGAGGCATTGATGGAGGCGGCGCGTTCGGTGGCTTTGGAGACCGGTGTGGCCTCGGTGACGCTGACCAAGGTCGCCAGCCGGGCCGGGGTGCATTATTCGGCCGTCCGCCGCTACTTCAGCTCGCACAAGGAGGTGCTGCTGCGGCTGGCGGCCGAGAGCTGGGAGCGCTGGTCTGACACCGTGTGCACGGCACTGGGCGCGCCCGGACCCATGTCGCCGGCGCGGATCGCCGACACCCTGAGCCGCGGACTGGCCGCCGACCCGCTGTTCTGCGACATGCTGGCCAACCTGCACCTGCACCTGGAACACGAGGTGGACGCCGAGCGGGTGGTCGAGGTCCGCAGGAAGAGCACCGCCGCGGGGCTGGCCATGGCCGACGCCATCCAGCGGGCGCTGCCCGGCCTGGGCCGGCAGGGGGCACTCGACCTGCTGCTGGCCTCCTATTCGCTGGCGGCACCGCTGTGGCAGATCTCCCACCCGCCGGCGGAACTGGCCCACGCCTACGCGTTGGAACGCCAGGTGCTGCCGGAGTGGAACCTGGACTTCACCGCCGCGTTGACCCGGCTGCTCACCGCCACCTGCGTGGGGCTGCTGGAACCTTCAGTCTGATTTCTCCCGGCTGGGCTGCACCCGTTTGGGTTCGCCGGGCATCTTCGGGTAGTTCGGCGGGTACGGCAGGTCGCCGAGGCCGCGGGCTTCATCGGCGGCCACCATCTCGCGCAGCGGATCGAGGGACTGCTCGAGGTCGTCGATGGTGCGCCAGGGGTCACCGCGCCGTGCGAGCAGGTCCGGCACGGTGCCGATGGTGTAGTCGTCCGGGTCCGCGCCGTCGGCCAGCTCGTCCCAGGTCAACGGGGTGGAGACGGTCGCGATCGGCGTGGCCCGCACCGAATAGGCCGACGCCATGGTGCGGTCGCGGGCGTTCTGGTTGAAGTCGATGAAGATCCGCGCGCCACGTTCCTCCTTCCACCACGAGGAGGTGACCGCCTCCGGCGCGCGCCGCTCCATCTCGCGGGCCAGCGCGATGCCGGCCCGGCGGACCTCGATGAAGTCCCAGTCGGTCTTGATCCGCAGGTAGACGTGCAGGCCGCGGCCACCGGAGGTCTTGACGTAGCCGACCAGGCCCAGCTCGTCGAGCAGCGGACGCAGCACCTCCAAGGCGACCGCGCGGGCCTCGGCGAACCCGGTGCCGGGTTGCGGGTCCAGGTCGATGCGCAGTTCGTCGGGGTGGTCGGTGTCGGGGCACCGCACCGGCCACGGGTGCAGAGTGACGGTGCTCATCTGCACGGCCCAGAGGATGTCGGCGGGCCGGGTGACCTTGAGCACGTCGGCGGTGCGGCCCGACGGGAACGTCACCCGGCAGGACTCCAGGTCGTCCGGGTGCCCCTTGGGCAGCCGCTTCTGGTAGACCTCGTCACCGTCGATGCCATCCGGGAACCGCTGCAGATGGGTGGGCCGGTCCGCCACGGCGTGCAGCAGCGGCCCGCTCGCCACGGCCAGGTAGTAGTCGGCCAGCGCCCGCTTGGTGCCGCCGGCGCCCAGCCGGGGGAAGTACACCTTGTCGCCGCTGGTGAACCGGACGGGGGTGCCGTTGACGTCCAATATCTCGGGCTCGGCCATGTCAGGTCACCAGCACGTCGGCGAGGTCGTAGTTCAGCGGGACGTCGAGCTGGTCGAAGGTGCAGCTGGCCGGGTCCCGGTCGGGCCGCCACCGCAGCAGCTTCACGGTGTGCCGGAACCGCACCCCCTCCATCTGGTCGTAGGCGACCTCGGCGACGCGTTCGGGCCGGATCGGGACCCACTGTTTGTCGGCCGCGGAGTTCCACCTGCTCGGTTCACCGTCGCGGACGTCGCCGATACGCAGCGGTTCCAGCTCGGCGAGCAGCGCCTGCCGATCCGCCGCGGTGAACGACGCCGCCCCGCCGACCATCGCCAACTCTCCGTCGGGCCGGTACAGGCCCAGCAGCAGCGAACCGATCCCCACGCCGCTCTTGTGGATGCGGTACCCCATGACCACACAGTCGGCATCTCGGTGGTGTTTGACCTTGACCATCTCGCGCTTGCCGGGCAGATACGGCCCGTCGGCCCGTTTGGCGACCACCCCGTCCAACCCGGCGCCCTCAAAGGTGGTGAGCCAGCGCACGGCCTGCTCGGGGTCCGCGGTGGCGCGGGTGGCGTGGCAGCTGGAACCTCCGGTGATCAGCTCGGCCAGCGCCGCCCGTCGCACCCGGAACGGCTCGTCGAGCAGCGACTGAGACCCGGTGGCCAGCGCGTCGAAGCCGATGAACTGCGCCGGGGTCTGCTCGGCCAGCAGCCGCACCCGGCTCTCGGCGGGATGGATCCGCTGACTCAGGGAGTCCCAGTCCAGCCGGGTCCGTCCGCCGATCCGGCGCGGCACCACCACCTCGCCGTCGAGTACGCAGCGCGGGGCGACTTCGGCGCGCAGCGCGTCGAGAAGTTCCGGGAAGTAGCGGCCCAACGGTTTGCCGGTGCGGGACTGCAGCAGCACGTCGTCGCCGTCGCGAAACACGATGGCGCGAAAGCCGTCCCATTTGGGTTCATAGGACCAGCAGCCCGGCTCCTCGGGAACCTCGGCGGCCGCCTTGGCGAGCATCGGGTCCACCGGCGGCGCCACGGGCAGGTCCATGGTGTCCATCATGCCGCCCGACGACCCGAGACCGACGTTTTGCAGACAAAGTGCGAGTGCATCTCTGCAAAATGTCGGTCTCGGCGCGACAGATCAGCGGCGCAGGAACTCCACGATGTGGCGGGCCAGCTCCTCACCGGCGTCCTCCTGCAGGAAGTGCCCGGCGTCGTGGATCACCGGGTGCGCCCGCCCGTGCGCACCCGCCATCTCACGCTCGAAGATCGGCGCCATGGCCCCGGTGATCGGGTCACCGTCGCTGAACGCCACCAGCATCGGGATCTGCGAGGCGCACAGCGCGGCCCAGGCCGCCCGGTTCGCCGGGGCGGCCGGGTCCTCGGGGGTGGTCGGGATCAGCGAAGGCATGGTCCGCGGCCCGACGCAGTAGCTGTCGTCGGGAAACGGGGCGTCATAGCCGGCCCGGACGGTGTCACTCATGGGCTTGCGGCACCCGGACTGCACGAACCAGCCGACATCGATCGTCGGCGCGGTCTGGATCGCCTCCCGGAATCGCCACCAGATCTCCGGCATCGGGATGTCGCCGGTGGGCAACCCGGTGTTGGCCACCACCACGCGGGCGAACCGATCCGGGTTCTCGGCGACCAGCCGCAGCCCGATCAGCCCGCCCCAGTCCTGCCCCACCAGGGTCACGTTCTGCAGGTCGAGGACGTCGAATGCCAGCGCACGCATCCACTCGACGTGGCGGGCGTAGGTGTGGTCCTGTGCGCGCGTGGGCTTGTCGGAGCGTCCGAACCCGACCAGGTCCGGACAGATGACCCGGTATCCGGCCTCGGCCAGGATGGGAATCATCTTGCGGTACAGGTACGACCACGACGGCTCGCCGTGCAGCATCAGGATCGGGTCACCGGCCACGTCTCCAGAGGGGCCGTGCTCTACCCACGCCACCCGCAGCGTGCCACCGTCCAAGTCGTCCAGGTCGACGTACTGCGGCGAGTAGGCGAAATCCGGGAGTCCGGCGAACCTGTCGTCGGGGGTGCGCAGGGTCTGCATGAGGCGACGATACCGTGCTGGTATATACCCCTGGGGGTGTTTGATATGATGGCATCACGACAACGAAGGAGGTCTCATGTCCGTCGCGTTGAGCACCGCGGTGACCGGCTCCGATTTCGACACGGTGGCCGCCAAGACTCGAGAGATACTGAAGGACAACGGTTTCGGAGTGCTGACCGAGATCGATATGCAGGCCACCCTGCGAGCCAAGCTCGGCGAGGAGATGGAGCGCTATCTGATCCTGGGCGCCTGCAACCCCCCGCTGGCGCACCGGGCCGTGACGGCCGAGAAGCGCATCGGTGTGCTGCTGCCGTGCAATGTCGTGGTCCGCGAAGACCCGCAGCACCCCGGCACGGTGCTCGTGGAGGCGATGAATCCGCAACTGATGGCCCAGGTCATCGACAACCCGGCGCTGGCGCCGATCGCCGACGAGGTGGGCGAGAAGATCCGCACCGTCATCGATACCCTGGCAGGTGCCTTGCGCACCGCCTGAAAGGAACCGCCGATGTGCTACCCCGTACCGTGCCGGGTCTGCGGCAAGACCACCTGGGACGGCTGCGGCGAGCACGTCGCCGAGGTGCAGGCCCAGGTGCCACCGGAACAGTGGTGCGCCGGTCACCCGGAGGCCAACCGCCGCTCCTGATGGCGCCCCTGAGCACACGGTTTATGGTGTGTGGATGCCCGAGCAGATCACACCACCCGTGCACACCCTGGTGGACCTGCTGCGGCTGCAGGCCGACCGGTACGGGGACAAGGTCGCGTTCAGCTTCGCCCCCGACGGCAAGCAGATAACCGCCCGGCTGACCTACCGCGAACTCGACACCAAGGCGCGGGCGATCGCGACCGACCTGCAACACCAAGGCGCTGCCGGACAGCGGGCACTGGTGATCTGCCGTCCGGGCCTGGACAGCATCGTCAGCTTCTTCGGCTGCTTCTACGCCGGCGCGATCGCGGTACCGGTGGACACGCCGCTTGCGCGGCTGAAGCTGGTTGCCCCCGATGCGCAAGCCCCCTTCGCCGTCGCGACCTCCGACACCCGGACCCAGCTGCAGTCGCTGGCCGCCGACGTGCCCGGCATGTCGGGGCTACGGTGGTGCGCCACCGACCAGGTCAACGGCGATCCCGAAGACTGGGAGGTGCCCGACGTCGACCCGAGCACCACGGCGTTGATCCAGTACACCTCCGGTTCGACCAAGTCCCCCAAGGGCGTCGTGGTGACCCACGACAACCTCATCCACAATCTGGAAGCCATCCGGCGGGCCTGGCGCGGCGACGAGAACGCCAAGAGCGTCTACTTTCTGCCGCAGCAGCATGACATGGGACTGATCGGCGGGGTCCTGGAGATGATCTACGTCGGCTGCAGCACCGTGTTGATGTCGCCGATCGTCTTCTTCCAGCGCCCGATGGCGTGGCTGGAGGCGATGTCGCGGTATCGCGCCACCACGACCGCCGCACCCAACGCCGCCTACCGGCTGTGCGTCAAACACAGCAACGCCGCGCAGCGTGCCGCGCTGGATCTTTCGCATTGGTCCACGGCCGCCATCAGTTCCGAGCAGATTCACGCGACGACCATGCAGGAGTTCGCCGAGGCGTTCGCACCGGCCGGGTTCCGGCTGGAGGCCTTTCGCCCGGCCTACGGGCTGGCCGAGGCCACCCTGTTGGTCACCGGCGACCCCGGTCCTGCGGTGGCCGGCGTCCGGTACGTCGACGGCGCCGCACTGGGCGAGAACCGGGCGGTCGACACCACCCCCGACGACGCGGCCGCCGTCGCACTGGTCAGCTGCGGTCCACCGGTCTATGGCCAGCGGGTGATGATCGTCGATCCGGAGACCCGCCGCCAACTCGGACCCGACGAGGTCGGCGAAGTCTGGGTGTCCGGGCCCAGCGTCGCGCAGGGCTACTGGGCCCGGCCGGTGGAGAACGCGCACACGTTCGCCGGTTTCCTCGCCGACACCGGCGAAGGCCCGTTCCTGCGCACCGGCGACCTGGGTTTCCTGTGCAAGGACGAGTTGTTCGTCACCGGACGGTGGAGCGACCTGATCACCCTGCGCGACAGCACCTACTACCCGAACAACATCGAACCGACCGTGCAGGCCTGTCATCCAGCGCTGCTGGCGGACCGCGGCGCGGTCGTCGCGGTGCCATCGAAACCGGGCGCCGACAACCACCTGGTTGTGCTGCAGGAGGTGGACTACCGGCAGCAGGTCGCCGAGACCGAATACGCCGGCATCATGGACGCCATCCGGGCCGCGATCACCGAGCAGCACGGCATCGAAGCGCACGACGTGTTGCTGGTGCCGGCGATGCGGCTGCCCACCACCTCCAGCGGCAAGATCCAGCGTGGCGAATGCCGGCGGCAGTTCCTAAACGGCGCACTGGGCCCGGTGGCGCAGTGGCATGCTCCGGAGGTGCCGGTCGCCCGTGCCAAGAACCCGCCGACGGGGGCAAGCGCACTGGCCCGGATACTTGCCACCGGCCTGGCGCAGCGGCAACAGCCCGGAACGCCGCCCACCGGCTCCAGCAGTTAGGGCTTGGCCCCCAGGTAATCCAGCAACCGGTCCAGGACGGGCCGCTGGCCGGCCAGCAGCTTGACTCGCGCCTGCTCAGGCGAGAACCAACCGACCCGGTCGACCTCCGGAAACTCCCGCAGTTGTCCCGACCGGGGCGGCCACTCCAGCTGAAATGTGTTGCTGCGGGCGTCGGTGACGTCAAGGTCGCCGTGCACGGCGAACACGGTGACCACCTTTCCGCCGGCCTGTTGCACCACGCCGAGGTCCAGGCGCTCGCCGTCAGGCGGGTCCAGGCCGATCTCCTCGACGAACTCACGACGCGCGGTCTGCCACGGGTCCTCGCCGTCGGGTTGCTCCCCCTTGGGGATGGACCACGCGCCGTCGTCCTTGCGCGCCCAGAACGGGCCGCCGGGATGAGCGATCAGCACCTCCACGGCGCCGTCGGCGCCGGATCGGTACAGCAGCAGCCCGGCGCTGCGCTTGGCCACGGTTCACACACCCACGGCGCGTTCCAGGTCTTCCAGCGCGGTGTCCAGGTGGCCGAGCAGTCGCTGCAGGTGCGGCACCGAACGACGGCATCCGACCAGCCCGAAGTCGAGGTTGCCGGCGTTGCTGACCACGGTCATGTTCAGCGCCTGCCCGTCCAGGGCGATCGACAGCGGATAGTTGCCGTCCAGGCGGGCGCCGCGCCAGTACAGCGGCTCGGCCGGGCCCGGCACGTTGGAGATGACGATGTTGAACGGTGGCTTGGCCGCCGAGACGAAGCCGGGAATGGCCGCCAGCGCCAACGGCGCCATATTGGCCGCCGACAGGGCCAGCGCCTGCGTGCGCGGCAACTCGCTGAACACCTTCTTGTTGCGACGCATCGATTCGCTGATGGCCTCCAGCCGCTGCGCCGGGTCCTTCAGGTCGGTGGCCAGGTTGCACAGGATGGCGCCGACCATGTTGCCGCCGGAGTCGGCGTCGGCTTCGGTGCGCAGGCTCACCGGGACCATCGCCACCAGCGGGTGCTCCGGCAGGGCCTGCTGCTCTTCGAGGTAAGACCGCAGCGCCCCGGCGCACATCGCCAGCACCACGTCGTTGACGGTCACCCCGGCCGCCCGTTTGACCGCGATGATGCGGGCCACCGGCCAGGACTGGGCCGCGCACCGGCGGGCACCGCCGATCTTGACGTTGAGCATGGTGCGCGGCGCCTCGAATGGCAGCGTGAGCTGCTGCTCCAGCAGCGCGGCGCGCGCCAGCCGCACCGTCGACGGCCCCAGGGCGGCAACACCTTTGACCATTCCGGTGAGCTCCCGCAGCCGGGACGGCGGATCGGGACGCTGCCGGGATGACGGCGGCACCGACCACGGGGTGCGCAGGTCCGCCTCGCGCGGATCGACCGACAGGGTGCGGCTCAGCAGCCGCAGCAGCGAGACGCCGTCGATCAGGGCATGGTGGATCTTGACGTACACGGCGAACCGACCGTCGTTGAGGCCCTCCACCACGTGGGCCTCCCACAGCGGACGGTGCCGGTCGAGCAGGCTGCCGTGCTGCAGCGAGGTCAGCTCCAGCAGGTCGCGCACCCGGCCCGGCACCGGAAGCGCCGAGCGCCGCACGTGGTACTCGAGGTCGACGTCGTCGTCGAAGGCCCAGCCAGCGCTCGCGATCCCGCCGAGCAGCGTGGCCGGGCGCTTCCGGAAAGCGGGCTGTAGGTCGCGGGCGCCCAGCAGTCCCTGGTAGATCTCGCCCACGAACTCCCGTCCGGCGCCCTCCGGCGGCTCGAAGAGCATCAGTCCACCCACGTGCATGGGATGCTCCCGCGTTTCGGTCAGCAGGAATACCGAATCGAGCGGTGACATCAGCTGCATCGACCTATTAGACCCCGGCAGGCCCCGTGGCCGCTTGCTAATCTGGGCCGGTGCGTCGCCGGACCGTCGTCTGTGTCGCCTCGGCAGCGTGCGTCGTGGCGGCGAGCATCGGTGCGCCCGTCACAACCGCGGTAGCCGACGTTGCCGGCAAGACCGTATTTCTGGACCCGGGACACAGCGGCGCCAACGACTCCTCGATCAACCGGCAGGTCCCCAACGGCCGCGGTGGCACCAAGCCGTGTCAGACCAGCGGGACCGCTGCCGACGACGGCTACCCCGAGCACAGCCTCAACTGGGATGTCACCAACCGGATCCGGGCCGCCCTGGACGAGCTGGGCGTGCACACCGAGCTCTCGCGCGCCGATGACGCCTCGGTAGGCCCGTGCATCGACGCCCGGGCCGCCGCGGCCAATGCCGCGCACCCGGACGCGATCGTGTCCATCCACGCCGACGGCGGGCCGGCCTCGGGCCGCGGGTTTCATGTCAACTACTCCAGCCCGCCGCTCAACGACGCCCAGTCCGGCCCGGCCGTGCGGCTGGCCGGTGACATCCGGGACTCGCTGACGGCCGCGGGCATCCCACAATCGGACTACCTCGGCGCGGACGGCCTGTACGGCCGGGCCGATCTGGCCGGGCTGAACCTGGCCGAGTATCCGGCGGTGCTGGTCGAACTGGGCAACATGCGCAACGCCGCCGACGCCGCGCAGTTCGGGAGCGCCGACGGGCGGGCTCGGTATGCCGCAGCCGTCGCCAGCGGAATCGTGGCCTACCTCAGTAGGTGAGCATGTCGCGAGGGGAAATGGGCCGCACCGCCAGAGCATTTTTTGCGGCCGCCGGTCTGATGTTGGCGCTGGCGGGCTGCTCCGATGACCCACCGACGGTGGTCACCGGGCATGCGATATCGATGCTGTACAACCCCGGACGGGTGGGCGGACTGCCCACCGCCGAGGGCCCCAGTGGCCCGCGCGGTGCCGTCCCGCCCGTCACCGCCAGGGTGCTGGGCAGCGACGGCGGCGAGATCGACCGACTGTCGCTGCTGGCGATAGACGACATCGAGGAGTTCTGGACGCAGCACTACGCCGAGGCGCTGCGCGGGCACTTCAAGCCGGTCTCGACGCTGGTGTCCTACGACTCCACCGACCCGAACAACCCGGCGGTGTGCGGCGCCGATGTCTACCACCTGCCGAACGCGATGTACTGCCGCCGGTCGGACACGATGGCCTGGGACCGGGAGAAGTTCCTGCCGACGGCCCGAAAGTACTTCGGCGACATGGCGATCAACGGGACCCTAGCGCATGAGTACGGGCACGCCCTGCAGAACATGGCCGGGATCGTGCACCCGCTGACGCGAACACTGGTGCGCGAACAGCAGGCCGACTGCTTCGCCGGAGTGTATCTGCGATGGGTGGCCGCGGGCAGTTCGTCGCGTGCGACGTTGAGCACCGGCGACGGACTCAATCACGTGCTGGCCGGCCTGATCGCGATCCGCGACCCGGTCTCGACCCCCGACAACCCGGTGTCGATCTCCGACGAGCACGGGACCGCGCTGGATCGAGTCGGCGCCTTTCAGACCGGCTTCGACGGCGGCACCGAGATGTGCGCCGAGATCGACTCCGACGAAATCCGCAAGCGCCGGGGCGATCTGCCGCGCTCCCTGTTCGATTCGGAGAACCCGCAGAGCGACCTGACGATCGACGAGGCGGTGCTGTCGACCCTGATGGAGCAGCTGGGCCAGATCTTCGCGCTGTCCCGCCCGCCCGAGCTGGCCACGAAGGGCAAGTGCCCCAGCGGCCACGAACCCGACCCGGTGGCCTACTGCCCGGAGACCAACACCATCGTCGTCGACATGCCCGGCCTGCAGGAGATGAGCGCGCCGTCGGATCAGTCGACAATCGGTATGCCACAGGGCGACAACACCGGACTGTCCGCCGTCACCTCGCGGTATGCCCTTGCGGTGCAACGTGAACGCGAAGTCCCGCTGGAATCGGCGACGGCGGCTCTGCGGACCGCGTGCCTGACCGGGGTGGCCCAGCGCCGGATGGCCGAGCCGATGACGTTGTCATCCGGTCCGGGTCTGACACTGGCCGGCGGCGACCTCGATGAGGCGGTCACCGGCCTGCTGATGAACGGAGTGGTCGCCAGCGACGTCGAAGACAACACCGTGCCGGCCGGTTTCACCCGGATCCTGGCGTTTCGCTCCGGGCTGCACGGCGACGCCGACGGATGCTTCGAGCGGTTCCCGTGAACCGGCGAGAAGACCCGCGCGAGCCACCTGAGCCGCGGACCACACCGATACCCCGCCCGCCTCGGCCGCCGCGTGGGCCGCAGCCGCCGCCCTCGTCGCCGCCCGAGCAGCCCTGGTATCTGGAGTTCCGCCGGCCGCCGGCTCCCCGACCCCAGCCGTCGCGGCCCGCGCCGTCACGCCCGGCCGCTACTCCCCCGAAAGAAGCTGAGCCGCAACGTCCGTCGAACCGAGACCTGCTGATCGGCGTCGCCGTCACCGGACTGCTTGCGATAGCGGTGCTGCTGACGTTGGTGCTGCGCGGCGTCGTCAGCGGCACCGGGCCGCTAGAACTCGATGTGCTCCACGCGCAAGACGGCGTCCGCCAGGTGCTCACCGACCCGATCAACGGCTACGGCAGCGACAAGGTCACCGATGTCCGGTGCAACACCGGAGTGAACCCGAGGGTGCAGAAGGGCAGCAGTTTCACCTGCGCGGTCACCGTGGACGGCAGGCAACGCCAGGTGTTGGTGGAGTTCGCCGACGACGCGGGGACCTACGAGGTGGACCGGCCGCGGTGAATCACACCGCCTAATTTTGGTTTCAGCGAGGAAGCAGGGCGTTGATGAAGGTCCCCATGCCACCGCCGAGACTCGACGATCTCATGGCCAAGCTACCCCGCGAGCGATGGGGCGGGTTGCGCGTCGAGGCACCGGCGGGGCCTGACCCGCCCCACCTCTTGTGTTCTGAATCACATTGATGTGCGAATCTATTGGCCGTTTTTTCTAATGTTTTCGGGATCTGTCAATTTTCTTTCATGTCGCCATCCGGCTGACGTGTGAGCTCCGGCCGGACCAGCACGCGCAGGAACTCTCTATTGATGAACAGCCGGTCGCGACCGATTTTGACGTCTTGGAGCATGCCGGCGTCCGCAAGTGCCCCAAGCCAGGCGGTGGCCGTGGGGCGCGAGACACCGCAACGGTTCACCACCGTGTTGATCCGACAGTAGGGCTGTTCGAAGAGGACGGACAGAAACTCGGCGTCCGCGCCGCCCTTGGAGGCGAGGCGTGCCCTATGTTTGAAGTCCTCTTGCAGCGCGCGGATGGCTTCGATCTTTCGAAGGGTGGACCTCGATGTCTGCTCGATCCCGGCCAGGATATAGAGCACCCATTCCTCCCATGCATCCTCGACTGTCACGGCGAGGAGGAGACGGTAGTAGTCCTTCTTGGTGTCGATGATGTACCGCGATAGATAAAGAACAGGCAGTCGGAGCAGTCCGGCTTCTACCAGCATCAATACGTTCAAGATTCGGCCGGTGCGGCCGTTGCCATCGGAGAACGGATGGATAGCCTCGAACTGATAGTGCGCGGCGGCCATGCGTACGAGCGGGTCGAGCTTGTCCTCGGAGTGAACAAACTTCTCCCACGTGTCAAGCTTTTCCGTGACGACGTGACGGCCTTCGGGCGGGCTGTAGATGACTTCTTGGGTCGTGGGATTCACGATCCGTGTGCCGGGAACGGCACGGATCTTCATCTCACGCCCCTTGATCGTGCTGCAGATTGCGGCAGCAGTTGTAGCGGTAACTCCTCGCTCTTCAGTTAACGCGAAGCCGACGCGTAGGGCGGTGCGGTAACGCAGGGTCTCACGCGTCGCAGGGTCGGCGCCCCCATCGTCATCCAAGTGCCGGAAGAGTTCGTCCGCGGTAGTGACGACGTTCTCGATCTCTGAACTGGCCTGGGCCTCTAGAACGGGAAGGGAGTTGATCAGAACCGTCGGGTTCGGGATTGAGACGGCAGCTTGGTCTAGCTGGCCGAGCGCTCTATTTGCGCCGATGGCAGCCTTGAGGACTCGGAGTGTTTCAAGCGTTTCAGCGCGGGGGGGAGGCGGGAGTTCGTTGTATGGATGATCCGGTCGCCAGTTGTTCATAGGGTTGAACGATCCCAGGCCTGCGTTCCATATGCAAAATAATTGCCGGAAATTTTACATTTCTGGTCGATATGCGAAGTTGGTTGACACTTGTGAAGACATCGCAGGTCAAGGCATGTCGAACCTCGCGCTGAAGGGTAGAGCCCTCTCGGGAAGTTAGTCGGAAGTGTGGGCGGGCAAAGTGTGGGCACCGACCACCCGAAGCACGGTCCCGGGCACATGAAATAAGCCCCTTACCTGCACTAATAGGCTCGGGGCAAATTGGCGGTGGCGGAGGGATTTGAACCCTCGGTGGGGGGTTACCCCACACACGCTTTCGAGGCGTGCTCCTTAGGCCGCTCGGACACGCCACCGCGGGACAGCCTACCCAACGAGGGTGCCGTCAGCCCAATCGCTGCTTGGCGAAGAACGCTTCCAGGGGCTCAGCACACTCCTGCGCCAGCACCCCGCCGCGCACCTCCGGGCGGTGGTTGAGCCGGCGGTCACGCACCACGTCCCACAGCGAGCCCACCGCGCCGGTCTTGGGTTCGAACGCCCCGAACACCAGCCGGGCCACCCGGGCGGCCACCAGCGCACCGGCGCACATGGTGCACGGTTCCAGGGTGACGGCCAGCGTCGCGCCGGTCAGCCGCCAGCCGTCGCCGAGGACCGCGGCGGCCGCGCGTATCGCCAGCAGCTCGGCGTGCGCGGTCGGGTCCCCGAGGGCTTCGCGGGCATTGGCGGCCTGGGCCAAAAACGTGCCGTCAGGCCCCACCACCACCGCGCCCACCGGCACATCGCGGGGGCCGGCCTGCGCGGCAGCCGCCAACGCCGCGCGGATCAGCTCCTCATCGCCCGCCGGGCCGCTCACCGATCGCGTCGCGGCAGCGCCGCGGTGAGCTGCTCGTCGAATCCCATCTCGCTGGCGATCCGGTGCAGCTGTTCGTCGACGGCCAGGTCCGACTCGTCGAGAATGACACCGAGCACCGCGGCGGGCAGTCCGATGTCGGACAGCACCCCCAGATCACCCTCCTCGAAAGGCTCGGAATCCTCCAGGTCATCGGCCTCGATGTCGGCGTCGAGCTCCTCCAGCACCTCATCGGCGAGGTCGTAGTCCAGCGCGGCGGTGGCATCCGAGAGCAGCAGCCGGGTGCCGGCCGGGCCGGGGCGGATGATCACGAAGAACTCGTCGTCGACGTTGAGCAGACCGAAGACCGCTCCCGCGCTGCGCAATTCCCGCAGTTCGGTCTCCGCGGTGGACAGACTGGTCAGGGCCGCGGGGCGCATCGACGTGCACCGCCACTTGCCGTCTTCACGCACAACAGCCACTCCGAAACCGTCCAGCGTGTCCGCTGTGCGGCCCTGTGCGGACGCGCCCTGTGCTCCCATGGGCGCCTACGGTAGTCGCCGTTTACGCCCTTGACCAGCGTGTGCCAACCTTGACGGGTGGTGGCAAGCGCAGCGAAAACACCGGTATGCGTACTGGGGCTCGGCCTGATAGGCGGTTCGGTGCTGCGTGCCGCCTCGGCGGCGGGCCGGATGACGTTCGGCTACAACCGTTCCGCGGACGGGGTGAACGCCGCGGTCGCCGACGGCTTCGACGCCACCACCGACCTGGAGACGGCCCTGGCGCGCGCCGCGCAGACCGGCGCGCTGATCGTGGTCGCTGTCCCGGTGCCGGCCCTGCCGATGCTGCTGGACCCCATCCGCCGGCTGGCGCCGGAGTGCCCGCTGACCGACGTCACCAGCGTCAAGGGCCCGGTACTCGACAACATCACCGCGGCCGGGCTGCAGGCCCGCTTCGTCGGAGGCCATCCGATGGCCGGCACCGCCCACTCCGGCTGGCCGGCCGGCCACGCCGGGCTCTTCCAGGGCGCTCCGTGGGTGATCAGCGTCGACGACCACGTGGACCCGGTGGTGTTCGGAGAAGTGCTGGACCTGATCCTGGACTGCGGATCGGTGGCGGTACCGGCCCGCTCCGAGGAACACGACGCGGCCGCGGCCGCCATCTCCCATCTGCCACACCTGCTGGCCGAGGCGCTGGCCATCACCGCCGCCGACGTGCCGCTGGCTTTCGCGCTGGCCGCCGGATCCTTCCGGGACGGCACCCGGGTGGCGGGGACGGCGCCGGATCTGGTCCGGGCCATGTGCGAGGCCAACTGGCAGCAACTGCTGCCGGCGCTGGATCGCGCCATCGCGCTGTTGGCCGACGCCCGGGACTCGCTCTCAGCGGCGGACTCGGTGGCCGAACTGGTCAATCACGGGCACGCCGCGCGCACGCGCTACGACAACTTTCCGCGCCACGAGATCGTCACCGTCATCATCGGTGCCCCGGACTGGCGCCGGGAACTGGCCGCCGCCGGCCGGGCCGGCGGGGTGATCAGATCCGCACTGCCAGTCCGGGATAGTCGATGACGAACCCGTCGGCGTCGACGGTGACGTTGACGCCCTGCGGATCGGTGCCCGGCGTCACCGCCTTGATGGGCCCGCCCGCCCCGACGCTGCTGTAACTGGCGGTCGCCGCCACCACCGACATGTCGGGCAGGTTCAGGTAGAGCGTCGGGAGGGTGATCGCGGCCGCCCGCTCATGCAGCCGGGCCCGCCGGATCGGCAGCGTGTTGAAGAACGGGCTGAACAGCATGTCGATATCCAGGGCACCGTCATAGCCGGCGCGCGACTGCCCGCGGGCGTCGGTCACCAGCCACATGTTCTCTTCGTCGCGGGCGATCACCAGCTGACGTTCCCGTTCGGCCAGCGTGACGGTCAGCCCCAGCCGTTTGGTGGCTCCGGACTCATCGGTGTGCAGGTCGTAGTAGACGCCGAACGCCGGGTGCTCCGCGGTGGCCCCGGCCACGATCCGGCCGTTGGCCCTGATCCGGTTTCCGGACAGCTGCACTCGCACCGACTCCATTCGCGGGGCGTCGGGAGCCCGCCAGGTCAGAATCGCCGGCCAGGAGCCGGACGGGGCTGCGCTCACCAAACCACCGTAAGGGACCGGCCGGCGATCCGCAGTGACGCCCCCCGGTGCGCAAACTGACGAGAATCAGTTCATTTCAGGGCGGGAACCGGCAAGATGTCACCCATGAGCAGCGATCCGTCCGTGCCAGTCGACCCGCCGCCGGCCGAAACCAGCGCACCACCGCCTCCTCCGGCGCCCATCGGATTCACCCGCGCCGGCGCCCTGTGGAGCGCGCTGATCGCCGGCTTCCTGGTGCTGATCGTGTTGCTGGTGTTCGTCACGCAGAACACCAGTCCGGTGGACCTGGCGTTTTTGACCTGGACGTGGAGCCTGCCGACGGGGGTGGCGATCCTGCTGGCGGCAATCTCCGGCGGCCTGGTCACCGCCCTGGTCGGGACCGCCCGGATCTTCCAGCTACGTCGCGCGGCCAAGAAGTCACTCGCCGCCCGGCGGTAGATCAGTCCGCGGCCGCGGTGCTTTCTTCGCCGGCGGAGAATCGGGACTGGTTGCGTGGCAACAGGTCCCAGACGTGCTCGGTGCCGTTCGTCGATGCCACCGCGGCCTGCCCGGACCGCGAATACAGCAGCCGGGTGATCGACACGTAGTCGATGGGAAACGACAGCAACCGCTGGGTGCCCAGAATCTGGTGCAGCACCACGTTGATCACGCCGCCGTGGCTGAACACCGCGACGGTGTCGTCGGGACCAGACCCGGCCGCCACGTCGGCGACGGCCTCGGCGACCCGCGCGCAGAAGGCGGCCTCGTCGACCTCGCCGGGCAGGTGGCCCTGGGCCATCCGGGCCCAGTCCTGCGGCCGCTCGGTGCGCAGCTGCTCAACGGGCAGATACCCGGCCAGATCCCGGTCGTATTCGGCGAACCGCTCATCGATGTCGACGGTCAGTGCGCGCTCGGCTGCCAGCGGTTCGGCGGTCTGAATGGCCCGCAGCTGCGGGCTGCTGACCAGCCGGGTGATCGGGTAGCGCGCCAGCGCGTCCGGCAGGCGCCGGGCCTGGGCGAACCCGGTCTCGGACAGCTCGGGGTCCGAACCCTGGCCATACTCGCTGCGCAGCGGGAGGGCGTGGCGGATAAGCAGCAACTGCACGCCTGTCACCCTAAAGGCAGCGGCAAACCCGGCGTCACGGGGTGACGATGTTGAAATTCGGATCCGCACGGTCCAGCACGCCCAGCAGTTTCGCCCACGCAGTCTGGTCGCCGGAGACCTCCAGCTGTTGCTTGCCCAGCAGCGCCGCGAGCAGCGCCAGTTTGGTGCCCGCAGTTATGGTGACGTCCGCGCTGCCCGGGTCCGCAGGCACCTTGCGGTGCACCAGCACTCCGTTGCGCAGGGTCAGGCGGTAGTTGACGCCGGTGTCGGCGAACGAGACGTCCAGGGCCAGCTCCAGATCCCAGGCCCGCGGCCCGTTGACCCGGATGGCCAGGGTGTCGAAGATCTGCTCCACTGCGAGCTGAGTGAGCATCGACGTCGATGTAGTGTCCACCGCGGTGCCCAGCACCCCGCCGCGCAGCTCGGCGGCCCCGGACAGGAAGAAGTTTCGCCAGGTCGCGTTCTCCGCGCCGTAGGCCAGTTGTTCGAGCGTGTCGGCGTAGAGCCTGCGGGCCCCGGCGTGCTCGGCATCGGTGAACACCGCATGGTCGAGTAGGGTTGCTGCCCAACGGAAGTCACCGTCATCGAACGCGGCTTCGGCCAGCTCCACCACCCGGTCCACTCCGCCCAGCGCCGCGACGTAGCGTGGGCCGGCTGCCTCCGGCGGGTGCGGCCACAGCCGGGCCGGATTGCCGTCGAACCAGCCCAAATAGCGCTGGTAGACGGCCTTGACGTTGTGGCTGACCGAGCCGTAGTAGCCGCGGGCGTGCCAGGCGCGTTCCAGCGCGGGGGGCAGTCGGAACTGTTCGGCGATCTCGGTGCCGGTGTGGCCCTGGTTCAGCAGTCGCAACGTCTGATCGTGTAGGTAGGCGTAGAGATCACGTTGCAACGCCAGGTATTCCGCGATTCGCTCGGCGCCCCAGGTCGGCCAGTGGTGCGAGGCGAAGACGACATCGGCCCGTCCGGCGAAGGTGTCGATGGCCTCGGTGAGGTACCCCGCCCAAGCACGCGGGTCACGCACCAGCGCGCCGCGCAGCGTCAACAGGTTGTGCTGATTGTGGGTGGCGTTCTCGGCCATGCACAGCGCCCGGAACTGCGGGAAGTAGAAGTGCATCTCGGCCGGTGCCTCACTGCCCGGCGCCATTTGAAACTCGATCGCGACGCCGTCGACGGTGTGGGTCTCACCGGTGTGAGAGATGGTGACAGTCGGGACGATGACCGAAACCTCCCCGGTCGAGGTGTTCTGACCCAGCCCGCACCCGACCTGCCCGTGCGGGCCGCGCGCCAGCATGGTGCCGTACATGTAGCCGGCGCGCCGCGCCATCGCGGTGCCGGCGTAGACGTTCTCCGACACCGCATGTTCGATAAAGCCCTCCGGGGCGATGACGGCCACCCGGCCGGCATCGACGTCGGCCTGCGAAGTCACGCCCAGCACGCCGCCGAAATGGTCGACGTGACTGTGGGTGTAGATGACGGCGGTGACGGGGCGGTCGCCACCGCGGTGTTCTCGGTAGAGCGCCAGCGCTGCGGCAGCGACCTCGGTGGAGATCAGCGGATCGATGACGATGACCCCGGAGTCGCCCTCGACGAAGGTGATGTTGGAGAGGTCGAAGCCGCGCACCTGGTAGATGCCCTCGACCACTTCGTAGAGGCCCTGCTTGGCAGCCAGCTGGGACTGGCGCCACAGCGACGGATGCACCGACGTCGGCGGCTGGCCGGCGACGAAGTCGTAGCTGTCGTTGTCCCACACCACCCGGCCGTCGGCCGCGGTGATGACGCACGGCGTCAACGCGGCGATAAAGCCGCGGTCGGCGTCCTCGAAATCCGTTGTGTCCTCGAAGGGCAGCGTCCTGAGGTGTTCACTGTGCGCGGCCTCGACCGTCGCGCTGACCGGCTGGTGTTCCATGACGTTCAGCGTGCCATTGCTGGGGGCGGTTGGCGCGTCAACGGCGCCGCATCAAAGCGCTCAGCGCGTGACGCAGCCTCGTCGGCCACGATCGGCGGTCGACGTGAGCGCGGGTCTCCCGGGCCTCATGGGCGTAGTCGCGGATGGATTCGTCGCCTTCTTCAGCACGCATGGGATCACGTCTCCGGTGGGTCTTCGGGCTGCGACGGCGGGTCCTCGGGGACCAGCCGCTCCGGCACTTCTTCGGGGGCCAGCCGCTCCGGCGGGTCGGCGGGCACCAGTCGTTCCGGCGGTTCCTCGGGAACACGCCGGTGCGGCGGCTCTTCCGGCCGGCCCGGTTCGGGTGGCAGTTCGGGATTCATGCCAGTCGCCTACCCGCCGTGCGGGCAAGGCAAACCCGGGCGAGCGTGCGCAGATGTACGCCACACCCGGCGTGTCGACGTGCAAACACGCACACTCGCGGAGGGGGAGGTGGCCGCAGCTCGCGGGAGAAAGGCGCTACCGGGGCAGGCGCACGGTGAACTCGGTGCGGCCCGGCACGCTGGTCACACCGATGGTCCCGCGGTGCGCCCGGACCACCGCCGCCGCGATCGCCAACCCGAGCCCGGTGCTGCCGCCCTTACGGGATCGCGAGGTGTCGCCGCGGGCGAACCGCTGGAAGATCTCCGGCAGGAACTCCGCCGAGATCCCGGGGCCGTCGTCGGTCACGCTGAGCACCGCGTCGGCGCCGTCGACACCCAGCCGCAGCGTCACCGCGGTTCCCGCGCCGGTGTGGACCCGGGCGTTGGTGAGCAGGTTGGTCAGCACCTGGTGCAGCCGGGCGGCATCGCCGGGGACCGTCACCGGCTCGTCGGGCAGGTCCAGCTGCCACTGGTGGTCCGGGCCGCCGACATGGGCGTCGCTGACCGCGTCGACCGCCAGCCGCGACAGGTCCACCGGCTCATGCTCCAACGGCCGGCCGGAGTCCAGCCGGGCCAGCAGCAGCAGATCCTCGACCAGCTGCGTCATCCGCTCGGTTTCGGACTGCACCCGGCTCAGGGCGTGCGACAGGGCTTCGGCGTCTGCGCCGTCGGACACCGGAATCCGTTGCGCCAGCTCGGTGTAACCACGGATCGCGGTCAGCGGGGTACGCAGCTCATGGCTGGCGTCCGCGACGAACTGACGCACCCGGGTCTCGCTGTCCTGCCGGGTGGACAGCGCGGCGGCGATGTGGTCGAGCATCCGGTTGACCGCGGCACCCAGCTGCCCGACCTCGGTGCGGGGGTTGGCGTCGACTTCGGCGACCCGCACCGGCAGGGCCGCCTCGCCGCGGTCCAACGGCAGGTCGGCGACTTCGCCGGCGGTCTGTGCAACACGGCGCAGCGGGGCCAGCGCCCGCCGGATGACCACGCTGCCGGCCGTCGCCGCGGCGGCCACCGCGACCAGGGTGACCAACCCGAAGATCAGCAGCACCCGCACCATGGTGGCGTCCACGGCCGCCAGCGGCAGCCCGATGACGATCACGTCATCACTGTGCCGGGCGGCCGTCGCGACCACCCGGTAGCGGCCGACCCCGTCCAGGCGCCGGGTCACCGGCTCGGAGCCGGCGGCGATGTCAGTCAATTGCGTTGTGGCCGAGGGGCTCAGACTCTCGCGCAGGCCGGAGATGCTCAGGTAACCGGCATCGATGTCCGGGCCGTCACCGTCCTGCGTGGAGCCCCCCGGTTCCACCACCGCACCGACCATGCCGGCCGGCTGACCCGGCGCGTCAAGGAAGTCGGGGCCCGGTCCCGGCCGGGGTCGGTGACCACGGTGCCCCAGCGGCGGCGGGGGGTGGCCGTGCAGGCGTGCCGAGCGGCGCGAGGCGTCGGAGAGCTGGTGGTCGAGTTGACCGACCAGGTACTGGTAGAGCGCCAACTCCGTCACCGCGCCGATACCGAGGCAGGCCACGGTGAGCAATCCGATCTGGCCGACCAGCAGCCGCGCCCGCAGCGACCATGGTCGCGCGACGCCGGCTCGCGGCGATTCAGGGCGCCGGCTTGAGCACATAGCCTGCGCCGCGCAGCGTATGGATCATCGGTGGGCGGCCGTTGTCGATCTTCTTGCGCAGGTAGGAGATGTAGAGCTCGACGATGTTGGCCCGGCCGCCGAAGTCGTAGTCCCACACCCGATCCAGGATCTGCGCCTTGGACAGCACCCGCTTGGCGTTGTGCATCAGGTAGCGCAGCAGCTCGAATTCGGTGGACGTCAACGTGATCGGGTCACCGCCGCGGGTCACCTCGTGGGAGTCCTCGTCGAGCACCAGATCACCGACCACGATCTGGGAGCCACCATCAGCGATGCCCACCCCGGTGCGGCGCAACAGCGCCCGCAGCCGCAACACCACCTCCTCGATGCTGAACGGCTTGGTGACGTAGTCGTCACCGCCGGCGGCCAACCCGGCGATGCGGTCCTCCAGCCCGTCCTTGGCGGTCAGGAACAGCACCGGCAGCCGAGGGTTGACCTCACGCAGCTTTTCCAGCACGTCCAGCCCGCTCATGTCGGGCAGCATCACGTCGAGCACCACCACGTCGGGGCGTTCGGCTTTGGCGGCGGCGATCGCCGAAGCACCGTCCCCGGCCGTCGCGGTGGTCCAGCCCTCATAGCGCAGCGCCATCGAGACCATCTCGGCCAGCACGGCCTCGTCGTCGACCACCAGCGCGGTGATGGGCTTACCGTCGGCACGCGACATCACGACACGTTCGACCGATCCCCGTGGCGCCGTCATCACGTTCCAGTATGTCGGTCGCGCAGATATCTTCGTCGCATGGCACGCACACCGCAGGAAATCTTCGACCACCACATCCAAGCGCTGCTCGCCCGCGACGTCGACGAACTGCTGGTCGACTACACCGACGATTCCGCGCTGGTCACCGCCGCCGGGGTCGCCCGGGGCCGCGACGGCATCCGGGCGGCCTTCAGCCAGCTTTCCGACGCGCTGGCCGACGCGGCGTTCGAGATCAAGTCGCAGACCTACCACGGCGACGTGCTGCTGCTGGAATGGACGCTGGACGCGCCGACTTTCGGCGTCGACGGCGTGGACACCTTCCTGTTCGACGGCGACTCGATCCGGGTGCAGACCATCTCCCAGCAGGTGCACCCCAAGGGCTGACACCTGTGTGGTGCCCGGCTACGCGCGACAACCGGCGGTTGTGAGCCACGTTGTCGCGCAAAGCCGGGCAAATACTCCTGCTCCACCCCGCCGGGTCCGGCCGGGCGTGATCCGCCGACTCCCGAACGGGATCCGGGGTAGTTTCAGGACCCGTGAACCTCGAAGCGGTGGCGGAGTGGATGTCCGGCCGGGGCCTGGGCGAGGGTCCGCTGGACGACGTCACGGAGTTGGCGGGCGGAACCCAGAACGTCATGCTTCGGTTCACTCGATCGGGTCGCAGCTATGTGCTGCGGCGGGGCCCGCGGCACCTGCGGCCGCGCAGCAACGCGGTGATGCTGCGAGAGACCCGGCTGCTGGCCGCGCTGGCCGGCACCGACGTGCCGCACCCGCCGCTGATCGCGGTCTGCGACGACCCGGCGGTGCTCGGTGACGCGGTGTTCTACCTGATGGAACCGGTGGACGGGTTCAACGCCAGCGGCGACCTGCCCGCCCTGCACGCCGGCGACCCCGCGGTGCGCTACGCGATGGGGATCTCGATGGCCGACTCGCTGGCCAAGCTCGGCGCCGTCGACCATGTCGCGGTGGGGCTCGCCGACTACGGCAAGCCGGACGGTTTCCTGGAACGCCAAGTGCCGCGGTGGCTTTCGGAGCTGGACTCCTACCGGCAGTTCGAGAACTATCCGGGGCCCGACCTGCCCGGGCTCGATGATGTCGCGGCCTGGCTGCAGCGCAATGTGCCCGCCTCGTGGCAGCCGGGCATCCTGCACGGCGACTACCACGCGGCCAACGTGATGTTCTCCCCCACCGGACCGGATGTGGTGGCGATCGTGGACTGGGAGATGTCGACCATCGGCGATCCGCTGCTGGACCTGGGCTGGCTGTTGGCCACCTGGCGCCAGGATGACGGGTCCAGCGTGTTCAGCCACACCCTGACCGGTATGGACGGACTCGCCTCGACCGACGATCTGGTGCAGCGCTACGCCGCGGGCAGCTCGCGCGACCTGTCGCACATCGGCTGGTACACGGTGCTGGCCAGTTTCAAGCTGGCCATCGTGATCGAGGGAACGCTGGCCCGAGCCTCGGCGGGCATGGCGCAGCAGGAAGTCGGCGACCAGTTGCACGAGGCCGCCGTCTGGCTCTTCGAGCGGGCCCAAGCACTGATAGCGAGCGGCGCGTGACCGGGCACCTCGACACGATCGAGCGGATCGTTGCGGCCGACAGCCGTCGGCTGATCGAGGTGTTCAAAGATCTGCACCGCCATCCCGAGTTGGGCTTCAACGAGGTGCGCACCGCGCGGATCATCGCGCAGGCGCTGAGCGACCTCGGATTCACCGTGACCACCGGGATCGCCCGAACCGGGGTGGTGGCTGTGCTGGCCAACGGGCCCGGCCCGGTGGTGATGTACCGCGCCGACATGGACGCGCTGCGGGTGCCGGAGGCCACCGGCCTGGACTACGCCAGCAGCGATCCGTCGCTGGGCCACATGTGCGGCCATGACGCACACGTGACCTGGATGTTGGGGTTGGCCAAGGTGCTCGCTGAGACCACCGACTTCTGGTCGGGCACCGCGGTGCTGGTCGGCCAACCCGCCGAGGAGCTGATCAGCGGCGCCGCGGCCATGGTCGACGACGGCCTCTACGACGTCGCCCCCAAACCGGACGTGTTCATCGCTATGCACACCGCGCCCGTCCGGGTGGGCATGGTCGCCGCGGCCGGCGGGGAGCGGATGGCGGGCACCGACCAGCTCGACATCGTGTTCCACGGCGTCGGCGGGCACGGGTCGATGCCTCAGCTGGCCCGGGATCCGGTGCTGATGGCTGCGCAGGCGGTGGTGCAGTTCCAGAGCATCGTCAGCCGCACCGTCCCACCGAGCGAGGCCGCGGTGCTGACCGTCGGCTCGATTCAGGCCGGCACCGCCTACAACGTCATCCCGGACCGGGCGCTGCTCAAGGTCAACCTGCGCTGGTTCAACCCCGCCGTGCGCGAGCAGATGCTCACCGGGATCCGGGCGATCTGCGCCGGGGTGGCCAGCGGCTACGGCATGCCCGACGACCGGATGCCGGAGATCACCATGGCCGGCGGCTCCACCCCGCTGGTCAATGACGACGCCCTCACCGACCGGCTGGCCACCGCGCTGGGCGGCATGCTCGGCGCGGACAACGTCGTGCGCCAACTGCCCGCGTTGACCGGTTCGGAAGACTGTCACCTGCTCAAGGGGCCACATCATGATGTGCCGCTGGCCTACCTTCTGGTCGGGGTGGCCGATCCGCAATTGTGCGCCGAAGCCGCCACACGCGGCCAACTTTTCCCTTATACTCCCCACTCCCCGAAATATGTCGTCGACCTGTCAGCTATACCGCTCGGAACCAGGATCGCAGCCCGGGCGATGCTGGAATTTCTGACCTCCGGTAGGTTTTAGGGCGAAATTCGCACCGCAATTACGACGAAGTGGTTGTGCGGTCTACGAAGCCGAGCTAAGGTTTATTGCTGTGGACGATCGTCACAAGGACCCAACCGTAGTGTTGCCATACCTCGTTGGCAGGCCGCTAGGAGCGACCGAGGTCTACGAGGCATTCGGCTACCGCAAATCCGCCTACTACAAGGCGGCACACGAAGGCCGGCTGATCAGCGCCGACAATCTGATCCGGGTCGCCAGGTACTTCGGGTTGAACCCCGTAGACCTGCAGGTTCGGTTCGGTTTGATCGAGCACGACGCCGTCGCGGAGTACCTGGAATCGTCGTCGCGCCCGCTGCGCCTCGGTGATCTGAAGGCGGATCTGGACAAACCTCCCGTCTAAAGGGGCCTCCGGGAAGTACCTTCGACGCATGACGTCGGCGTTGATCGGTGCCACCGTGCTGGTGGCGCTGTACAGCCTGTGGGTGCGCCGCGACACCTGGTGGTCGCGGTGGGAGATCGGCATCACCCTGGCGATCGCATTGGAGACCTGCGCGCTGGTGCTGATGTCGCCGTGGGCGGCCGAGACGCTCGGGCCCTCGATACACGCCGTCATGCGGACGTGGAACATTCAGCAGCTGGCCGGCCACATCTGCTTCGTCGTCGCCATCGCGGCGAACATCTACCACGTACTGGCGCGGCTGTCCGACTCCGAACGGATCCGGCCGATGTTCCGCCGGCAGGTGCTGCGACCGGTGCAGATCGGCATAGTCGCGATGACGGCGACATTCCTCGCCGCCGACGCCGACTACCGCCCCCACGGCTTTGCGACCGGTGACGGCGGCGCCTGGCTGAACGCGTACTGGGTGCTGATGTGCGGGCTGCTCATCTACCTGTCGGCCTATGCGACGCGGGTGCTGTTGGTCCTGCGGTCGGATCCGCGCGCCAAGGAGACCGTCGAGCTCTACACAGCGTCGTCGGCATTCGCGGTGGCGGCCATCATGGCCCTCTTGAGCAGTACCTGGTCCACAACCGACGTAAGCACCCTGGTCTGGGTGTGCGCTTGCGTATCCGTGGTCATCTTCGCGTACGGCTCGGCCCGCTCCTGGCGGGCCAAGGCGGCATGGTTCACCACCGGCGGACGGACGATCAAAGAGTCCAACCCGCCCCAAGCTCTGTCGTGAGGGCATATCGGGTGGTGGTCTGCGCGCGATGATCTCTGCATGCGTACTCGCCACGCTCGCGGTGGTGCTCTACTGCCTGTGGGTTCGCCGCGACACCTGGTGGTCGCGTTGGGAAGCCGGCGCCACCTTGGCCATCGCGCTGGAAGCCCTCGCACTGCTGTTGTCGACGCCGTGGGCAGGCCACACGCTGGCCCCGCCACTGCACGAATGCCTGGGCCTATGGAACGTCCAGCAGGTTCTCGCCGTACTCTGCCTGATCGCGGGAGTGCTCGCGAACATCTACCACATGCTGGTGCGACTCACCGATCCCGCTCATGTGCCGCTGATCATGCGCAAGCATCTCCAGGTGCCGGTGGCGGCGAGCGTAGCGGTCATGGCGGTGTCGTTCGTCAAGTCCAAACGGGGCTACGAGCCGGACATGTTCGCCAGCCTGACCGGCGACGGCTGGTTGACCACCTTCGAGGTGACGCTCGGCGCTTTGATGATATTTCTGAGCGGCTACGTCGGCCGGCTGATGTTGTCGCTGCGGCACGACAGCCGGGCCTGGGAGACACTCACCCTGTACACGGCAGCGATGGTCTTCGCGAGGGTAAGTCCCCTGGCGTGGTGGGGTTTCGGGGTGCTGGGCCGATGGTGCCGGACCTGATATCGGGTGTGTCGCTGA
>NZ_LQPG01000028.1 GCF_002102265.1 Mycolicibacter longobardus
GGCCGGGCGGGGTCTGGAACTGCGACTCCACCGGTGCCGGGTCGGGGCCACCCATCAACTGCGCCAGCGACTCCGGGGTGAGCAGCCGCTCGGTGTCGTGGCCGGGCTGCACGCCCTGCATCCCAGGTGCGGTGATCCAGCCCGGCTGGGTGTTGCGGTGCGAGAACGGGGTGTCGGGCACCCAGATCCCCGGGACAGTGGTGTCCTTGTATCCGGGCGGCGGCTGCAGCCGGGGCTCGGAGTAGGCGATCTCCTTCGGTGTGGTGAACGCGCTGTTCCAGATGTTGATACCGAACGGCAGATAGTTGAACTTGATCGCGTCGGCGATCGGCGCCAGGTATTCCGCGCACAGCTCCGCGGAGTCCTGGTAACCCAGCCGGCTGCCGGCCTGAATCGCGCTACACAGGAACTGCATCGGGTTCGCGAAGTTTGCGATAACCGGGTAGCTGAGCACCATGCCCTGCGCCGGGTGGTAGATCTCGTCCACGCCAGCCAGCACGTTCGGCAGGATGTGCAGCGCGGTCTCGAAACCATCCAGCGCTTCCGGTTGCGTGATGGCGGTGGTCACCTGTTCCACGTTGTTGATGCTGTGCACCAATGGCTTTGCGTTCTGGTTGAGGAACGCCTTGACGATCGTCATCGTCGCGTAGAACTGGTCGGTGGCGGTCGCCAGTGCCTGGTCGGTGCTGTTCAGGTTGCTGGCGAACTTGGCCAGATCATGGTTCAGCGCGACGAACTGCTGGTCGTTGTGGTCCAGCGCCTTGACGAACAGCGACAGGCTGCGTACCACCGCGAAGAAATCACCCCGGCCCTTGTTCAGGGCGGTCAGCGCGTCCGACAGGCTGTTGAAAGCGGTGTTGAGCTGCGTGCCCTTGCCGGCCAGCCCGTCGGCGAAGGATTCGATGGCGTCACCGATCGGGCCCTTGGGCTGCTCCGCCGTCGGCCCCAGCTTGTCGATGATGTTGGTGACATCGTTGCGCAGCGTGTCCCATTCCACCGGGACCTCGGTACGCTCCTCCGGGATCACGGCCTTGTCGGCCAGCACCGGCCCGCCCCGGTACGGCGGCTCCAGCTGAATGGTCCGCGACGCGACCAGAGTCGGGTTCAAGATGATCGCCTTGGCGTCGGCGGGCACCTTGTACTTGTTGTTGTAGTGCAGGGTGACTTTCATCTTGTCGCCGGCCGGCTCGATCTTGTCGATCGCTCCCACCCGGACACCCATGATCTGCACCGCGTCACCGGGGTACAGCGCGTCGGTCTGTGGGAAGTAGGCGACGAGGCTGGTGCTGTTCAGCTTGCGAAAGAGCTGCACTCCTCCGAAGCCGGCAACGAGGGCCAGCGCCAACAGCAGCGACCCGACGATCACCGTCGTCCGCGATCGCTCCGGCAGTCGCAGGTTGCGAACATCAAAGACGGTACTCACGGACGCTCACTCCCTCTTGCGCCACCGCCGCCACCGGGCTGGCTGTTGCCGCCTTCACCAGGCGTGATGAACGGTGCCGGTAGCTGGTTGCCGGGTCCAGGCGGAACAGGCGGACCGGGTGCCCGCGGTGCCGGTGGGGGTGCCGCGCCCGGGTTGGCGGGAGCCGGACCGGCGACCGGGCCCATCGGCTCCGAACGCCCGCCCGGGTTGGCGTCGGGCATCGGAACCGGCGTGCCCGGCACCACCGGCGGCGTCTCGCCCGGACGACCCGCGATCGAGATGCCCGGCGACGACGGGATGCCGTCCGGGTTGGGCGGCGAGACCAACACATCGGTCGGCCCCGGGTACGGTCCGCTCCGTCCGAACGGGCCGTCGTTCGGGTCCAAGTTGGCGCATGGCAGCGGGTTGCCCGGAGTCGGGAACATGCCCGCGGCAGGTGCGTACGAGCACGGCGAACCGGGCGCGACGGCCGGCCCGGGGTGCTCGGGGGTGCCCTCAAGCACCTGCGGAGCGGGCGGCGGTGCACCATTGGCGAACCGATTTCCGTTCGGGTCGGGGTAACGGAACTCCGGCAGGCCGGCGTTGCGCCAGAATTCCTCGGGCGAGATGCCACGCTTCTTGAACGCCGCGTCCACCCAGGGCTGCAGGATCCAGTACGGGATCAGGTTCAGCGTCGAGACCTTGAAGTAGGGGCCCGATGCCATCGCCTCGTTCACGATCGTCAGGTACCTGCCCAGGATGGTGAACATCTCCCGCAGGTCATCCTGGCGCCGCACCAGCATGTCGGTGATGGTGGAGGCCTCTTCGAAGACGTGGTTCAGATCCAGACCCGGATTGTCGCGGACCAGGCCCTGAACCTGTTCGCCGAAATAGGCGATGTTGCCTAGCAACGCCGAGATCGCCTGGCTGCGCTGGTTCACTGCTGCCGAGAGGGTCTGAGTATTGCGCAGCAGCGCGTCGATCTGGTTGCTGCGGTCACCGATAACGCTCGCGACCTGGTTGGTCTGTGCCAGCAGGTGAGTGATCTCGTCGTCACGTTTGCCGATGGTGTCGGAGAACCTCGCGACGCCGTCGAGCGCGTCGCTCAGGTCCGGGTAGGTCTGATCGACCGTCTCCGACAGCACCTTCAACGACTTCTTGACCGTGTCGATGTCCCAGCCGGAGGCGGCCTTGGTGGCGTCGAAGACCGCATCGTAGAGCTGGTAGGGGGTGGTGCTCTGGCCCAACGGCAGCACACCCTGCGGCGCTATGCGGCGCTCACCCTTGGGCTCGATCGACAGCACCTTGCGGCCCAAGATGGTGTCGGTCTTGACCCCGATCCGGCTGTCGCTGCCGATCGGGTTGGCACCGACCGAGAACTTCACCAGCACGTGGTCGCCCTCGATCGACAGATCTTGTACCTTGCCGACGTCCACGCCGGAGATGCGCACCTTGTCGCCGGCGTTCAGGCCGCCGCTATCGGAGAGCTGTCCGAAGTAACTCGGTTCGGCGAAGAGCATCGGCACCGTGGTGAAGGTCTGCCCCACCAGGGTTACCAACGCCACTGTGGCGACACCGATGATGCCGATCCGTGCCCGGTTGGGCGGTTCCAGAGTCCTCACTGAGGCGTGCACCTCCCCGTCGGTTGCTGCCACAACCGAGCGTTTCGCACCGGCCCGCCCGGCTGCAATCCAGGAAGCTTGATAGTCACGTCGCAGAGGTAGAAGTTGAAGAAGTCACCGTAGACACCGGTGCGCCCGATCAGCTTCATCGCCTTAGGAATCTTCTGCAGAATCTGGTCGACATCGTCGAGCCGGTCGGGCGGCTCCGGACCGGCCACCGGGAACAGGCTGTGCAACTGCGTGCGGTTGTCGGCCAGCAGATCCGCCAGATTGCCGGCGGCGTTACCGAACTCCGCGGTGCCGTTCGCCAGCGGATCGGCGTGGCTGTTCAAACCCTTGACCAGCTTGTCGAAGTTGTCGACCGTTTCGTCGAAGGTCTGGCGATGCCGGACCGCGGTGTCCAGCACCACGTTCAGGTTCTTGACGACCTCGCCGATGGCCGCGTCGCGGTCGGCGATGTGAGCGGTCAACTGAGCGGTCTGCTCCAGGATGTCGTTGATGGTGCCGCCTTGCCCCTGGAAGACCGTGACGATGGTCGAGGCGATGGTGTTGATCTTCTCCGGGTCCAACGCCCGGAACACCGGCTTGAATCCACCGATCAACGCGTCCAGGTCCAGCGCCGGCTCGGTCCGGGAGGCAGGAATGAATCCGCCCATGGGCAGCCGCTGATCGGCACCCTCACCTTCGCCGCGCTTGAGCTCCAGGTAGCGGTTGCCGATGAGGTCGTCGTAACGGATCTGCGCGGTGGTCGACTGGAACAGCGGCAGTGATCGGTCGACGTCGAAGTCGACCACGGCCCGACGACCTCCGTCGACCAGCCGGACCTTTTTGACCTTGCCGATCTCCACGCCG
Organism: Mycolicibacter longobardus; assembly: GCF_002102265.1. Taxonomy (GTDB): domain Bacteria; phylum Actinomycetota; class Actinomycetes; order Mycobacteriales; family Mycobacteriaceae; genus Mycobacterium; species Mycobacterium longobardum. Next base: position 3,877 of record NZ_LQPG01000028.1, read on the forward strand.
GAGGCGCGCACGAACTGCCCCTGACGCAGGCCGCTGGCGTTGCTGAATTCGGCGGAGTACCGAGCCGTCCGGTCGAACCGGATCTGCCCGAAGACCACGACGAGGCCGACCGTGAAGAGCAGCAGCACCGAGCCGACGGCACCGAGTTTGAGGGCGGTTCTGGTGATGTTCATGGGTTAATCGTGTATTCCCCGACTTGGCGACCCCAGATGTAATCAACAGCCAGGGGCGATCCGGTTTCAAAGTGGTTGAACGGCGCTTGGCTGACTCCCGTGTCGGCGACCAGGTAAGGCGCCGGCCAGAAATCGTGAGTGATCTCCTGCCAGCAGCCCGGCGCACCGCCGGGGCCACCGCGAGCGTTGTAACGCGGCAGGTTCTCGGGATAGATGTACGGGTTGGCCGGTCCGACCAGCTCACTGTTGGTGGCGAGCGAGTAGCCGTCGCCGCCGAGGAAGTCGTAGACCTTGGGTGCGCCCTCGGCGAGGTTGCGGATGGCGCAGAACAACTCCGGGCTGTACTCGTCCAGCAGTGCCGACACCGGGACCAGGTCGGAGAACTGCGCACGGAAGTACGGCCCGAACCGCTGGGTGACATCCGCCCCGAGGTTGCCCACCCCGGCGGCGCCCAGCAACGCGGCGTCCAGTTCCTTCTGCTGGTTGGTGATCGTCTTGACGGTGACGGACGAGGAGTCCAAGAAGCCGATCAGATCCGGCGCTCCGTCGGCGTAGACCTCGGCCAGGGTTGCGAAGCCCTTGAGGTCGCGACGGAACGAAGGCATCCGTGCGTTGACGTCATCGAGAATCGCGTTGCCGTTGACCAGCGATTCGCCGAGCTTGTCGCCCAGCCCGGTCAATGCCTCGGCCGCGGCGTGCAGCGTCAGATTCAGCTTGATCGGGTCGACATGCTCGGACAGGTTGTTGATGGTCTCGAACAGTGTGTTGAGCTCCGTCGTCACCGAGGTCGCGATGATGTTCTTGCTGGTGATGCGTTCCCGCGCCGGGTGTTCCGGGGCGGTCAGCGACACGTACTTGTTGCCGAACAGCGTGGTAGCCAGAATGTCGGCTTTGACGTTGGACGGGATCAGCTTGAGGTACTTGGGGTTCACGTCGAGGGTGAACTTGGCGGCCGGCTTGTTCTCGTACTCCGTCGGCGCGATGTTGGCCACCCGCCCGATCTGGACGCCGTTGTAGGTCACCGGCCCGCCCGGGTCCATCACCAGACCGGCGCGCGGCGCCACCATGGTCAGCGGCGTCGTCTTGGTGAAGTGCCCGCGGAACTGCCCGTACACCAGCGCCGCGATCAGCGCCAGGACCCCGAGGGTCACCAAGCCAGCCAGCCGGAACGGCGGGTTGTGCACCTTGTTCTGCTTCCCGGTTGCCATGCCAGTCACATCGTCAGGTTGAAGTTGGGGTCGACGCCGTAGAGCGCCAACGCTGCGAGCAGCACAACTGTGGGCACCGTGATCAGGGACAGTCGCATCGACTGGCCCACCGCGGCGCCGACGCCGACCGGACCTCCACTTGCGTTGAAGCCGTAGTAACAGTGCGTGACCATCACCACGATCGCGATCAAGATGGTCTCGATGAATGACCAGAACACGTCGTCGGGTCTCAGGAATGTTCGGAAGTAATGCTCATAGGTTCCCGACGACTGGCCGAAGAACAACGTGGTGACGATCTGCGGCGAGGCGAACGCCATGATCAGTGCCAGCGCGTACAGCGGGATAATCACCGTGAAGCCGGCCACCACGCGAGTGGACACCAGGTAGGCGATCGAGTTGATCCCCATCACCTCGAGGGCGTCGATCTCCTCGCTGATCCGCATCGCGCCGAGTTCGGCGGTGGCCCCCGCGCCGACCGTGGCAGCCAGGGCGATGCCGGCGTTGACCGGGCCCACCACCCGGACGTTGACCAGGGCCGCGGCGAAACCGGTGTAGGTCTCCACCCCGATGTTGCCCAGTGAGGTGAAGCCCTGGATGGCGATCAGCGAGCCGCCGGCCAGCATCACGAAGCCCATGATGGCGACGGTGCCGCCGATCACGGCCATGGCGCCGGTACCCATACCCAGCTCGGCGATCAGGCGCAGCGTCTCGGTGCGGTACCGGCGCAGCGCCCACGGAATCTGCCGCAGCGCGGTCAGCGAGAACCAGCCGAGCCGACCGCTCCTTTCCAGTGAGCGGCCGGCCATCCCGACATAGCGTTGATAGTTCGCGACCAGCCCGGGAAAGCGGCTGCGCACCACTGCCGACGTCGACATCTCAGGTCCCCGTTCCGAACTTCACGCCGATGGTGGTCAGCACCACGTTCACGGCGAACAACGCGAGCACGCAGAGCACCACGGTCTCGTTGACGGCCGTACCGAGCCCTTTGGAGCCGCCGCGAACCGTAAGTCCGCGATAACAGCCGACCAAGCCTGCGATAAGTCCGAACACGCTGGCCTTGACCGTCGAGATGACCACTTCGGGCAGGCCGGTCAGCAGGGTCAGCGTGGACAGATAGGCGCCGCCGGACACGTTCTGCAGGTAAACGCCGAACAGGAAGCCGCCGGCCAAGCCGATCACGATCACCAGGGCGTTGAGCAGCAGTGCGACCACGGTCGCCGCGATCACCCGGGGCACCACCAGCCGATGGATCGGATCGATACCGAGCACCTCCATCGCGTCGATCTCCTCGCGGATGGTGCGGGCGCCCAGGTCGGCACAGATCGCGGTCGAACCGGCACCGGCGACCACCAGCACGGTGACCAACGGCCCCAACTGGGTGACGGCCGCGATGCCCGCGCCCGCCCCGGAGACGTCGGCGGCGCCGAACTGCGCCAACAGGATGTTCAGCGTGAAGACCAGCAGCACGGTGAGCGGGATGGCGACCGCGATGGTCGGGATGATGGCGACGCTGGTGATGAACCAGCCCTGCTGGAGCGTCTCGCGCCACTGGAACGGCCGTACGAAAAGCGCCCGGGCGGTCAGGACGCACATCCGGAAGAAGCCGCCGATCATCACCATCGGCGGTATCAGCCGATCCCGGACGAAATCAGACAGCCGGGGACGCGCCGGAGCCGTCACGACACCCCCCTCACCGGACACCCTGCACCACGACGCAGCAAGGAATCGCGTCGCACAGTGTGTTCTCCCGTCCGTCGTTCAGCGAGACCCGCGTCACCTTATCGACCCAACGTGCCGTGGGCGACCATCGGACCATACCTGATGGCTCCGTGAGAGGGGCATCGAATCGGTGGATAACGCGCGGCTTCCTACCGGAGAGTAACGTGCCGCGACCTCAATCATCGCGCGGTGCCAGCGGTATCACCTGCGACGTCGCCCGGCCCGGATCCCGCAGCCGTCCCGTAGCGAATCCGCAACTCGGTCTTGAGCACCTTGCCCGCCGGGTTGCGCGGCAGGGCATCGACGATCTCGAGGGCCTTGGGGTGCTTGTAGCGCGCCAGCCGCTCGGTCAGGAAATCGTCGAGATCCGCCAGGGCCAGGCCGGGCCGCGACAGCGCGGCGACCGCTACCGGTACCTCGCCCCAGCGCTCGTGCGAGCGGCCGATGACGGCGACCTCGGCGATGTCGGGGTGGTCGGCCAGAACGTTCTCCACCTCGGCGCAGTACACGTTCTCGCCGCCGGAGATGATCATGTCCTTTTTGCGGTCCACCACCCAGACATAGCCTTCGTCGTCCATCCGCACCAGATCCCCGGAGTGGAACCAGCCGCCGGCGAAGGCCTCCGCGGTGGCCTCCGGGTTGTTCCAGTAACCGCTCATCAAAGTGGGCGCCCGGTAGACGATCTCGCCCACTTCGCCGACGGCGACGTCGTTCATCTGCTCGTCGACGACCCGGGCGGTGACGGTCGGGATGACGGTGCCGACCGATCCGAGCTTCCGCACGGCGTCCTCCCCCAGCAGGATGCAGGTCACCGGGGACATCTCGGTCTGCCCGAACGCCGCCAGGATCTTGGTGCCGGGGAAGGTCTCGGCCATCTCGCGCAGCAGCGCGTCGGAAGCCGGCGCCGCGCCCCACGACATGGTCCGCAACCGGATGTCGCGCGGGTTGGCCCGCTGTTGGGCGCAGACCGCCTGCCACTGCGCCGGCACCAGGAAGATGCCGGTGACCTTTTCGGCCGCCAGCACGTCGAGCAGTTGGCCGGCGTCGAAAGCTCCGAGCGGATTGATCACGGTCGGGATGCCCAGCCACATGCCGGGCAGCAGATTGCCGACACCGGCGATGTGGAAGAACGGCACCCCGATGAAGGCGACATCATTGGTGCCGGTCCCGGCGGTGTGCAGCGCGGTCATCGTCTGGCCGACCAGGTTGGTGTGGGTGAGCACCGCGCCCTTGGGCCGGCCGGTGGTTCCCGAGGTGTACATGATCAGGGCCGGTGAGTCGTTGGGAATGTCCACCGGCGAGTGCGGCGCTCCGGTCTCGCTGATCAGGTCCTCGTAGGCGATCAGGTCCGCAGCGCTGTCACCGGCCACAACCACCGTCTCCAGCAGCTCGGTCTGCGCTCGCACACCCTCCACCACCGGCACCAGCGCCGGTTCGGTGATCAGCACCCGCGCCTCGCAGTCGGTCACCAGATAGGCGATCTCCGGTGGGGTGAGCCGGAAGTTCACCGGGACGGCGATCCCGCCCAGCATGTTCGCGGCCAGCACCGACTCGACGAACTCGGTGCGGTTGAGCATCAGGATCATCACCCGGTCGCCGGCGCGGACACCGCGGCGGCTGAGCGCGTCGGCCAGCGCGACGACCCGCTCCCGCAACTGCGCCCAGGTCGTGGTCTGGCCCAGGAACCGCAGCGCGACAGCGTCCGGTTGCATCAGCGCGTGCCGGTCCAGCTGATTGACCCAGTTCTGCCGCCGAGCGCGGTAGGGCTGCTCGGCGGGATCGACTGTTGCGTGGCTCAATTCGGGTCTCCCGCTTCGTGATGGCTTCGCCCTGCTGGCGCCGCTAACCCGAGGCCAGTGCCTCGGCGCGCTGTTTGAGATTCTCGGCCAAGTAGTCCAGCGCGTTGTTGAACGCTTTCTTGAGCATCGGCTTGGGCACCGACATCTCCGTCTCGATGTTCATGTCGACGGTGAGCAAGGTGGTGGGGCCGATCTCGACCACCGAGAACAGCTGCTCCTGCTTGCTGAACAGATCGCCCTGCTGGAGCACCGTCTGGATCTGAGTGGCGCTGGGGTAGTACACGGCTTGGATGAAGGTGCCGTCGAAGCCGGAGTAGGAGGCGTCCAGTCGCAGCTGACTGGGCCGGCCGTCGTCATAGCGGGCCAACACCCAGATCCCTTTGACCTCTTCGTTCCACTGCGGGTACGCCTCGAAGTCGGCAACGATCCCCATGATCGTGGCGGCGTCGGCGGCGACTTCGACGGTCTTGCTCACGAGCGGCACCCGCCGAGCATAGCCAGCGGGCGAAACGCCGCCGAGTCAAACCTGGGCTGTGGCCAGCAGAGCACGGATGCCCGCGGGGATCGGCACCGGCCGGCGGCTGGTGCGGTCGACGTAGACGTGCACCCAGTGTCCGAGCGCCGCCAAGGGGGCGAGTTCCCCGCTGTCGTCCGGGGCCCGGAACACCGCGAGCCGGTAGGTGACGCTGCTGCGCCCCAGCCGGGTGACCGCCAGCCCGACGGCGAGCCGGTCCGGAAAGCCGAGTTCGCCCAGGAATCGGCAGCCCGACTCTGCGACCACCCCGAGCTCCGGCATGGCGACCGGATCAAGGTCTCGGACATTGGCGGCGATCCAGCCGTTGATCGCGGTGTCGAACAGCTGGTAGTACACCGCGTTGTTGAGGTGGCCGAACATGTCGTTGTCGGCCCAGCGGGTCAGCACCGGCCAGTGCACCGGAAAGTCGTGGCTGGTCAGCCCTTCCGGCGCCGGCGGGACCGCTGCGTCCGAACTCATGGTTGTATTCCAGCATGATCACCATCCGCGGGGCGGTGCTGGAGCGGATCGGGGCGTCTCGCCCGTATTCGGCCTCGCGCCCGCTGGCGGTGACCGAGGTGGAGCTGGCTCCACCCGGCGCGGGTGAACTGCTGGTGCGGGTGGAGGCGGCCGGGGTCTGTCACTCGGATCTGTCGGTGGTGGACGGCAATCGGGTGCGGCCGGTGCCGATGCTGCTGGGCCACGAGGCCGCCGGCATCGTCGAGGCCGTCGGCGCCGACGTCACCGGGGTGCGGCCCGGGCAGCGGGTGGTGCTGACGTTCCTGCCCCGCTGCGGCAACTGTCCGGCCTGCGCCACCGACGGTATGGCCCCGTGCCAGCCCGGCAGCGCCGCCAATGGCGCGGGCACCCTGCTCGACGGCGGGATCCGGCTGCACCGCGCCGGGCAGACCGTCTACCACCACCTCGGGGTCTCCGGGTTCGCCACCCACGCGGTGGTGAGTGCGGCCAGCGCGGTGCCGGTGCCCGACGACGTCCCGCCGACGGTGGCCGCCCTGCTGGGTTGCGCGGTGCTGACCGGTGGCGGCGCGGTGCTCAACGTCGGCCGCCCGGCACCGGGTGACACCGTCGCCGTCGTCGGACTCGGTGGGGTCGGGATGGCCGCGGTGCTGACGGCGCTGGCCCACGATGAGGTACGGGTCATCGCGATCGACCGGCTGGCCGACAAGCTCTCCGCCGCAACCGCTCTGGGCGCTCACGCCACCTACACCCCGCAGCAGGCCGTCGACGAGGGGGTGCGCGCCCCGGTGGTGATCGAGGCGGCAGGTCACCCGGCCGCGCTGCAGACCGCGATCGACGTGACCGCCCCGGGTGGTCGCACCATCACCGTGGGCCTGCCGCCGCCGGATGCCCGGATCAGCCTGTCGCCGTTGGCCCTGGTCGCCGAGGGCCGCTCGTTGATCGGCAGCTACCTGGGTTCGGCGGTGCCCGCCCGTGACATCCCCCGGTTCGTCGAGTTGTGGCGGTCGGGCCGGCTGCCGGTGGAGCGCCTGGTGTCCTCCACCGTGCCGCTCGAGCAGATCAACGAGGCCATGGACCAGCTTGCCGACGGCACCGCGGTGCGTCAGATCATCACGTTCTGATCTGCAGACACTGCCCGCCGTCCACGACGAGCTCGGCACCCGTGATGAACGCCGCGGCGTCCGACACCAGGAACGCCACCGCGTCGGCCACCTCGCCCGGACGGCCGAGGCGGCCGGTCGGCGACACCGCGGCCAGTCGCTGCTGGGTGGTGTCGTCGAGCATCGGCGTGGCAATCGGCCCGGGAAACACCGCGTTGACCCGGATTCCGGCCGAGGCGAGCTCGGCGGCGACGGTCTGGGTCAGGCCGCGCAGCGCCCATTTCGACGACCCGTAGGCGCTGTGTTGCGGAAACGGGCGGATCGCCCCGGTGCTGCAGGTGTTGACGATGGCCGCGCCGCCCGCACCGCGCAGTTGGGTGAGCGCCGCCTGGATTCCCAGGAAGGCCCCGAGACAGTTGACCCGCCAGGCGTTCTCGAATCTTTCCGGCGTCTCGTCGGCGATGGCCGCACGGTGCAGGGTGCCGGCGTTGTTGATCAGCGCGGTCAGCGCCCCGAACCGCTGCACAGTGGCGGCGACGGCGGCCTCCCATTGCTCCCGGCGGGTCACGTCCAGCCGGACGCCGATCAGCTGGTCGTCGGCCCGCGCGGTGACGGCGGCGTCCAGTTCGGTTTCGTCGATGTCGCAGGCGGCGACGGCGAAGCCGTCGGCTCGCAACCGTTCGGCGATCGCCCACCCCTGGCCGCGGGCGGCACCGGTGACCAGGGCGACGCGGGCCGGACTCATCTGCCCTTCGCCTCCTCGAGGTGCTCAAGAACTCCGCGCCGCAACGCCTGCGCCTCGGCTGCCAGCGTGATCATCTGGTAGCCCAGCCCGGCCAGCGCCGCTCCCGCCGCACCGGAGCCGCCGTGTATCCCGGCGATCACCCCGGCGTCGGAGGCCGCGCGCCGGATTCTTGTCATCGCTTCGCGCAGGTCGGGGTGGGTGGTGGCCTGGGCGACGTCGACGCCCAAGGAGATCGCCAGGTCGGCGGGTCCGACGTAGATGCCGGCCAGACCGGGAACCGCGCAGATGCGCTCCACATCGGCCAGTGCCGCGGCGGTCTCGATCATCGCGAACACGTCGGCCCGCGATTCCAGGGCGGCCGGGTCGTGGCCCAGTCCGGGCCGCAGCGGGCCGAAGCTGCGCACGCCCGCCGGTGGATAGCGGGTGGCGGCCACCGCGGCCGCCGCCTGTTCGGCGGTCTCGATGAGCGCGATGATGACCGCGTCGGCCCCGGCATCGAGCACCCGGCCGATCGGCGCCGGATCGGCATTCGGCAACCGCACCGCCTTGGCGATCGGCAGGTGTTCGACATGCCGCAGCATGACGGCGATCTCGGCGTCGTCGAGGTAGCTGTGTTGAGCGTCGAAGCCCACGTAGTCATAGCCCGCCCGGCCGAACTCCTCCGGACCCAGCGCGGTGGGCCCGGTGACCCAGCCGCCCCAGAGCGGTGTCCGGTCCGCCAGCGCGGCACGCAGCGCCGAGGTCATCCGACCATCGCGATCTTGACCCGCTCCGGTACCGGGCGGGCCGCCAGCTCGAACGCGGCCTGGGCCTCATGCGGGGTGAAGACATGGGTGACGTAGTTGCCCAACAGTTCCGGATGCTCGGCGGCGAACTTGCCTGCGGCTTCCAGCATCCGTCTGCGCTCCTGTGTGACACCGGATATCAACGTCAGATTGTTGCGCAGCATGGTGCGCATGCTGATCGGGTAGCTGTCGTCATCGGGCACACCGAAGTAGAAGACCGTGCCGCCGGGCGCGACGGCTTCGATCGCGTGCCCCAGGGTGGCGACCTGGTGGCCAACCGCCTCGATCACGATGTCCGGCCGGTCACCGGCATCCAGGTGACGTACCCACCTGTCGCTGGGGGACTGCACCACGGTGTCAACGCCGAAGGCGGCGGCGACATCTCGGCGGTCGACCGGGTCCACACCGGTGACCCGGCGCGCACCGGCAGCCTTGGCCACGGCGCTGAACAGCAGACCGATCGAGCCCTGCCCGATCACCGCCACATGACGATCGGCCAGCTCGGTACGTTGCGCAACGGCTTCAATGGCATAGAGCACACACGCCAATGGTTGCAGCCCCACCGCGTGCGCGGGCGGCAACGCCGGGTCGTATGTCGCGAGTCCCTCGCCGTCGCTGATCACCCGCTCCATCAGGCCGTCGAAACCGGACGCCCAACCCACGAGCCGGTCTCCGGGCCGGTGCTGCGGGTGCCGGCTGACGATCACATCCCCAACGATCTCGTGGATGGGGAAGCCCACCTTCTCCGCCGCGCCGGCGCCGTCGTCGCCGGGCAGCCTGCCCTGCGCGCCGCGGAAGGCCGGCAGGTCACTGCCGCACACCCCGGCCGCGACGAACGCCAGCAGCACCTGCCCCTCACCGACCTGCTGCTCGGTGAGGTCGGGAACATCGATCTGCTCGAACTCATACGGCGCGATCAACCGCTGGGCCCACATGGTCCTCAGACCTCCACCGGAATGCGGTTCCAGCCCCACTGGAAGCTGGACGGAAGCCTGGTCGCGCCGTCGTCGACAATGCGGTAGTCGCCGACCCGGCGCAGCCATTCCTGGACCAGGACGGTCACTTCGAGCCGGGCCAGGTGGTAGCCGATGCAGAAGTGCTGTCCGCGGCCGAAAGCCAGCGACCGCTTTATCGGCCGGTCCCAGTGGAATTCGTCAGGCTCGGGGTACTGACGCTCATCGCGGCTGGCCGACGCCAGCAGCGTGATGACGCGCTGGCCCGGCTCAATGGTCGTGTCGTGCAGGGCGAACGGCTTACGGGCGGTGCGCGCGAACCACTGCGCCGGCGCGCAGTAGCGGATCATCTCCTCGCGCGCCAGCTCCGCGTTGGCCGGATCGGCTCGCACCGCGGCCAGTTGATCGGGTCGGCGAGCCAGCTCCCACAATCCGTGCGCGACGATCTTGGGCACCGTCTCGGTGCCGCCGATGAAGATGCACAGCAGTTGCGTTGCCGCTTCGATGTCGTCGAGCTCGCTGCCGTCCGGCAGCCGGTAGGCCAGCATCCCGTCGACGATCGACAGTTCGTCTTGGCCGCCGGCGGCGCGCCGGCATTGCACGGCCGGGACGAGGTATTCCAGGTAGTTGGGCCGGGCCGCGGCGGTGTCCACCCCGCTGCCGGCCTGCGCGAGGCTGCCGGCGTTGACCGCCGCCAGCACCTCGGCGGCGAAGTCGATCGGAATGCCCAGGAGTTCGCAAACCACCTGGGCCACCACGATTCCGCCGTAGTCGCAGGTCAGATCGAAACTTCCGCGGGGCAGCAGCTCATCGAGACGCTGGTTGGCCAGGGTGCGGATCCGGTCCTCCCAGTCGGCCACCGACCGGGGCCGGAACGCCGGGGACTGCAGCCGGCGGATGTCGTCGTAGATCGGCTTGTCGAAGACGGCGTGGAACGGCAGCGGGTGCAGCGGTGGATCCGGCACCGGGCCGCTGTTGTGCTGTGCCAGAACGTTGGTCGCCGGCAGTGTTCCCTCGGAGGCGACAAAGGTGCCGTCACTGACCGCCAGCACATCCCAGATGTCGTCGAATCGGGAGAGCGCGTACAGATCCCACTTGCCGACGTAGTACACCGGGTGGTGGTCGCGGAGCACGCGGTAGTACGGCAGTGGGTCGGCCATCACGGCCGGGTCGAACGGGTCGTAGGAGAAGTCCGGTGCCGCGATCGTTGTCACGTTGCGGCTCGTTGCAGCGGGGACGGAGGCAGTGCCTGCAGGATCGAGTCCTCCCAGCCGTCCCGCAGGGCGGGCGCCACGCTCATCCAGGTGACGATCTCCGCGGGCGGGTGATCCTTCCAGGACGGGTAGTGCTCGGCGAAGCAGTCCCAGCCGCCGTCGAGTGCCCAGTAGTGGATGACTTCGTTGAAGCGGAACGTGGTGGTGAAGGAACCGAGCCAGCGTTTGCCGGTGCGCTCCGACCACGGCACGTAGAGCCGTTCCAGCTCCCGGATGTAGTCGTCCTGCCGGCCGGGCTTGGTCTGCATGATCTCCTGAATCACCAGGGTCGCATCGAAGTCGGCCGCGCACAGCTGGGACAGGGTCTTGTTCTGCGCGGCCGGGTACATGATGCGGCCCTCTCCCGCGGCGCCGATCCCGGCGAGGTACGCCGCCCACTCGGCGGTCCGGTGGGATTGGCTGCCGCCGCGGCTCTGCGCCTGCCCGATCCGGGCGTAGTCGGCGAACGCGTCGATCTCCCAGATGACGGTGACCTGTGGCCAGTGGCCGTTGTAGGGGGTGGTCTCCCACAGCGCGAACAGCCGAGCGCCCAGCTCGGTCATCATCGGCTGGTAGATCTCGGTGAAGGCCCGGGTGAAATCCTCGCTGAGGCCGCGGCCCAGATCGATCGTCTCGTGCAGGTACAGCAGTGTGTGGTCGTAGTGTTTGCGCATCAGTCGACCGGCACCAGATCGGAATTGACGGGCAGACAATGCTTCTGGTCACTGCGGAATATCTCCGGGCCGTCGGCCGAGGCGTCCGCCCCGGCGGCGGCCAGGGCCTGCCTCTTGAATGCCCGCCCCGCCACGGTGGGAAGGTGCTGCACCGTGCTGAGCCGCTGATCCACCGCCACCGGCCAGCGCTCACCCCACAGGACGACCTCGGTCAGGCTGCGGCGCAGCGCCAGCTGCACCCGCCGGCGGATCCGCGGGTCGGTGACCAACGCGTCGGCGAACACGGCCAGGCCGTGCCCGGCCGCGTCACCTTCCGGGACGGCCAGCTCGGTTTCCAGGTCCGCGGCGTGCACGCCCAGGATCTGCAACGGTCGCAGATTCTGATTCGGCGGCACCAGCACCTGCACGTCCCAACCGGTCGACGCGCGGTGATACAGCCACCCGCCGGCCCCGCGCACCAGGCCGGCGACGTCGAGGGCGATGACATCAAGGCGGTAGCGCAGATACTGGTCCTCGGGCATCGGATCCAGCGCCGCGGCGGTACTCGGCATCGCACCATCCCAGCTCGTCGTGAGAGTCTCAGGCGGCTCCACCGGCCGGACGAGCCCCGTCCGGCCGCGCAGCACAACTTCTCCGAGATATTACAGTTGGGGCAGAATTTGTAAAGCAACCGAGGAGGTGGGCTCAATTGAGTCTGGTTGCCGGGCACGGCCCGCTCAGCACCGAGCGGGCCGGGTGGTTCTCGCCTGAGATCACCGCGGATCTGGTGTATGTCGAACCGCACCCGCGCCGGGTGCGCGCGGTTCGCGGCGATCACACCGTGATCGACACCGAACACGTCCTGCTGGTGCATCGCCGCGGCGCACCGCTGAGCTACGCCTTCCCGGCAGACGCCGTCGGCGACCTGCCGCATCGGGCGCTGCCGGAGGCCACCGGGTACGTGCAGGTCCCGTGGGAGGCCGTGGACGCCTGGTTCGAAGAGGGCCGCCGGCTGGTGCACTACCCGCCCAACCCGTATCACCGGGTGGACTGCCGGCCCACCCGGCGCGCCCTGCGCGTGGAGGTCGCCGGCGTCTGCCTGGCCGACACCGACGACACCGTGATCCTGTTCGAGACCGCCTTGCAGCCGCGGCTGTATGTCGCTCCCGAACGGGTCCGCACCGACCTGCTGCAGGCGTCGACGACGTCGACCTACTGCAACTACAAGGGATACGCCAGCTACTGGTCCGCGGTCGTCGGAGACACCGTCGTGCCGGACGTGGCCTGGTGCTACCCGGACCCGCTGCCCGAAAGTACGCCCATCGCAGGGTTTTTCAGCTTCGATATGTCCCGCGTTGACGGCTTCGCCGAGCTGCCGGCGCCCGTCGGGCGCCCCAGCCCATAGCTGCTAGATCCGCGAGTGTTCGGCGATCCGGCTGTCGCTGGTACGCAGCGGGCGGATCAGACCGTCCTGGGCGAAGGAGGCGATGAGTTCGCCCTCCTCGGTGTGCACGGTGCCGCGAACGTAGGACATGCCCGCGCCCACCTGGGTGCTCTCATGGCTGTACAGCAGCCAGCCGTCCCAGCGCACCGGCTCGTGGAAGCTCACCGTGACCGTCATCGGCGCGGTGGACACCGTCAGGTGCGACTGGCTGGTGCCGATCCCGGCGTGTGCGCGCATGGTCGTCGAGATGCCCAGATGCCCGGTGAAATAAGCGATCAGCGCCTTGGCGAGGTCGTCGCGGGCGGGAATGGGGTCGTAGTGCAGCCAGGCGTGGAGCTCAGGCGGGCCCACCTCGTCGGGGCTGTTGACGTCGACGACGTCGACCAGGCGCACCTGCCGTCCGGTCATCGGCATCACGCAGGGGTTGGCCTGCGCGGGGCCTGCCACGTCCGGTCGCGGCAGGTGATGGGTGATGACATCGGCCGACGGGACGTCGGCGAGCACCGTGATCGTCGCGCAGCGCTTCCCGTTCTGCAGCACCGAGATCACCGCGGTGGCCGTCGAGCGTCCCTCGTTGACCACGTCGATGGTGTACTCCGCCGCCGGGCCCACCAGGACGGCCCGGGCGAACACCGCGTGCACCGATCGGATCGACTTGTCGCCGAAGCGTTTCGCCGCTCCGACGATGGCCTGCGCCAGCAGCTGGGTGCCTTCCACCACCTGTCGCTCATCGTCGCCGGCCAGGCCGGTCGCACCGGTGAACCGGTCCGGACCGTCCGCCGTCACCTCCAACAGGTCGAGCAGGCCGCTGACCGACCAGGGTGTGGGTGCGGAGGTCTCGGTGGGTTGAACCATTCCGCGAGCGTGACATTTCGGCCTCGTTTTGTAAAGTAGGCCTAAGTCGCGCCCGCGACCGCAGGACAGGAGGGCGACCGTGTTGAGCATCGCCGAGACGAGCTCGCAACTGACACCGACACCGCTGGCCGGCGGCTTCTGCTTCGGGGAGGGCCCACGCTGGTTCGAGGGCCTGCTGTGGTTCTCCGACATGCTCGGCGAGGCGATCCACACCGTTGACCTGCGCGGTTCGATGACCACCGTGCCGCTGCCCGGGCACACCCCGAGCGGGCTGGGTTTCCGGCCGGACGGAACGCTGCTGATCGCGTCCGCCACCGACCGCCTGCTGCTCTGCTACGACGGCGACACCGTGAGCACGCTGGTCGACCTGCGCGAATACGTGCCGGCCGATCTCGGCGACATGGTGGTCGACGCGGCCGGCCGCTGCTACCTCGGCTCACAGGCCTACTCCGGCGGGGTGATCGTGCGGGTGGACCCCGACGGCAGCGTGCACACCGTCGCCGAAGACCTCGACTTTCCCAACGGCATGGTGATCACCCCCGACGGTGCCACCCTGATCGTGGCCGAATCCATGGGCCGCCGGCTCACCGAGTACCCGATCGGCGCCGACGGCGGGCTGGGCGAGCGCCAGGTTTTCGCCGACGCGCTGGATGGACCCCCGGACGGCATCACCCTGGACGCCGCGGGCGGCGTCTGGACGTCGATGACGCTGGCCGGCCAGTTCGAACGCATCACCGCGGGCGGCACCGTCACCCACCGCATCGCCATGGGCGATCGGGCTGCGATCGCGTGCACGTTGGGCGGGCCGAAACGGCGCACGCTGTTCCTGCTGTCCAGTCCGGACGCCTACCCCAAGCGCCTGATCGGAACCCGCGAGTCCCGCCTGGACACGGTCACCGTGGAGATTCCCGGCGCCGGGCTGCCCTGAGGAATTCGATGACCGACTCCTATTACGAACTGCTGGACGCCGCCGATCCGCACGGGGAGAAGTTCGCGGCCACCGATCTGGTGCGCGGCACCTGGTCTGCCCAGATTCAGCACGCCGCACCGGTTTCGGCGCTGCTGGTGCGGGCGCTGGAGCGCCTCGAACCCCGCGACGACACCCGGCTCAGCCGGGTCACGATCGACCTGCTGGGGCCGGTCCCCGCCGAGGGTGCGCTGTGGGTGCGCGCACAGGTCGACCGGGGCGGCAGGCAGATCGAGCTGGTCAGCGCCGAGATGCTGGCTCCCGGACCCGACCAGCGTCCGCGACCGGTCGCCCGCGCGACCGGCTGGCGACTGCAGACGTTGGACACCGACGACGTCGTGCACGTCTCGGCCCCGCCGCTGCGCCCGGTCAGCGAGGCACGCAGCAACAACATGCAGCAGAACTGGGACCGCAATTACGTGCACAGCCTGGACTGGCGGTGGCTGACCAAACCGCTCGCCCCCGGCGCGGGCGAGTCCTGGATCTCACCGATCGTGGACCTGGTCAAGGGCGAGGCGATGACTCCGTTGCAGCGCCTGTTCGCGGTGGCCGACGACGCCAACGGCGTCGGCACCAAGCTCGACATCAGAAAGTGGACGTTCCTCAACACCGATCTGGTGGTGCATGTGCACCGGATCCCCGAGGGTGAGTGGATCGGGATCCGTGCGGAGACCAACTACGGCCCCGACGGCATCGGCGCGACCATCGGCACCCTCTTCGATCGGCGGGGAGCGGTGGCGGGCATCCAGCAGTCGGTGCTGGTGCGCCGCCGCTAGCGGGCCGGTACCGCCGACGGGAGCAGCTCGACCAGGCGCAGCCGCGACCCGACCATCCCGGCGACCAGACGCCCGGCGTCCCCGGTGGACGCGACGGCTCCCGAATGCGTCGCCCGCACGGCCGACGCCCGTACGGCGGTGCCGACGAATTCCGCGTCCAACCCCGCGAGCCAGGCGTCGAAGTTGCGCTGAACTCCAGCACACCGCACCCCGGCCAACTCCGGGCCGACCAACACCACGTCACCGCTGCCGCGCGCGATCATGGCCGGAATCACCCGGGTGACAAGGGTTTGCGCTCCCACCCGCTCGACATCGGTGATGAGCACATCCGGTGTGCCGATGAGGTACTGCGCGGCGCCCAGAAAACGGTTGATCGACCGTGGGTCGGCCAGATCCAGGTGGGCGGCGAACGCGCTGTCTCCGCGGTCACGAAGCCGCGCCGCGAATCGCTCGGACTCGTCAAGTCGCCGGCTGCCGATCAGTACCAGGTGCCCGTGGGCAGCCAACCGCGCCGCGGCGGCCCGGCCGATCCCGGACGCTTCGATGGTGATCATGACGGCACGAGGCGGCTGGGTACGTGCCTCACACGTGACTTGCGGCGCTTCGATCACAATAATTGCCCTACGGCCCGATCCGGTGGGCCCGCGACGGTGAGGAACCATGTCCAGGCACCGAACCAGCGTGACACTCTCGCTATTTTTTGTAAAGTCTCCGCTATGACCCGCAGCACGGTGGACGCCCCCGACAGCTCGACCCGGCAGCGGATCCTCGCGGCCACCGCCGAGGTGCTCGGGCGCAATGGCATGACCAAGCTCAGCCTGTCCGAGGTGGCCTCCCAGGCCGGCGTTTCCCGCCCCACCCTGTATCGGTGGTTCCCGTCGAAGGAAGAGCTGATCTCGGCGTTCTCCCGCTACGAGCGGCATATCTTCGACAGCGGGATCGCCCGGGCCACCGAAGGACTCAAGGGCACCGAGAAGCTGGACGCCGCACTGCGTTTCATCGTCGACTATCAGCACTCGTCGACGGGGGTGCGGATGATCGACATCGAACCCAAGCACGTGCTCGCCGACTTCTCCCGGATCATCGAGCCGATGCGCGAGCGGCTGCAGCGGATGATCTCCGGACCGGACGCCGCGGTGAAGGCCGCGGCCGCCATTCGGATAGCCATCTCGCACTACATCATTCGCAGTGACGACTCCGAGCAGTTCCTCGCCCAGCTGCGCCAGGCGGTGGGGATCCGGCACCGCGACTGAGCACCGCGGCAAGGTCAGGACAGGCTGAGTGCCAGCGTGAGGGCTTCCAGCAGGCCCGTCTGCGCCCCGAACGGCCCTACCCCCACCCCGTCCAGGCTCAGATCACCCAGGATGGAGGCACCGAGTGCGTCGAGGCCGACGGAGTTCAGGATCGAGCCGCCGATCCCGGCCAGCGTGAGACCCCCGACTGTTGCCCCGGTGCTGAACAGTCCGCCGAAGGCGATGCTGAGGCTCTCCACCTCGGTGCCCGCCGGGAACGGAAGGATGTCCAGGTCCACGATGGCCGGTATCAGCGCGGTCAGGTCCAGGGTGGCGCCGTTGAGGAATCCGCCGACGACATTGGCGGGAACGTTGATCAGACCCTCCCACACCGCATCGAAGTCCGCGGCTTCCAGGGCGGCGACGATCTCGCCGATGCTGTTGCTCAGCGCGACCAGCGGAGCGATGACCGGGCCCACCGCGCCCATGAGCACACCGCTCAGCGGTGACGTCCATGAGTTGACCAGCGCCTGGATCGCTTCGTCGGGGGCCGGGTAGGCGGGGTCGAACTGTCCGGTCGCTGCGACGTAGAGCAGGTTGTGGTCCAGGTCGAGGGTCGTCGTGGCGATGAGGTTCAGCAAGTTCGCCTGGTCTCCGCCGAGGAAGGTGACGGCGTCGAACAACACTTGCAGATCGATGTTCCCGCTGGTGGCGAGCTCCTGCCAGAACGCCGTGCCCATGCTCTGCAATTCCGTGAAGACCGTGTCGGCGTTGCCGAACGCCGTTGTCAGAACGTTCTCCCAGGTCTCGAAGAAGCCGGCGGTGAGGGCCACCGGACGTGCCACGCCGACATCGGCCGGTGCGGCCACCGGCGTCACGGCGATCATTCCGGGGCCCACCAACGCGACAACACTCGCGGCGACGTAGGGGCGAAGGGTTTGCAGCATGGGAGCCTCCCCCGCTGTCACGGCCAAACTGGCGATCAGCCAGACCATCGATTCTAGCTGGGCCGCAAATGATAATCCAGGAATTATCACAGGGAATTTTCATTAGCTTCGGCGGCCGACTGTTGCCCACCTAGTCGAAGAGCACGGCGGCATTGAGGTACCCGGTCGGATCGAACGCCGCCTTGACGATTCGCATCGCGGCGATGTCGGCCGGCCCGCGCGACATCGACAGGTAGGCCCGCTTGCGGCTGCCCACACCGTGTTCGGAGCTGACGTTGCCGCCGCACTGCGCGATGAGGTCCATCATGGCCTGATACAGCGCCGGTTCGGCCGTTGCCGAGCAGCCCAGCACGTTGAGATGCAGGTTGCCCTCGCCGATATGGCCGAACAGCACCGGAAGCGCATCCGGTGCGTGGCGCTGCACCGCCGCGCCGGCCGCCGCGGCGAATCCGGGGACGGCGGCCAGCGGCAGCGAGACATCGAACTTCAGCGGCGGTCCGAACGCGCCCAGCACGTCGGCCACCGCCTCGCGCACCCGCCAGAGCCGCTGCCGGGTGGCCGGGTCCACGCCCACCGCCGGCTCGTCGCAGGACGACACCTGCGCCAGCAGCTCGGCGAGGCGATCGGTCTGGTCGGTGTCGCCGGCGAGTTCCACCAGCAGCAGCCAGTCGCCGCGTACCGGGGCGCCGATTCCGAGCCGGTCCGCGGTGAGCGCGGTGACGCGGGCGTCGATCAACTCGAGCGTGGCTATGCCGTCCAGGTCGCGAAAGACCCGGGCGGCCTCGACCAGAGCGTCGAGCTCGGCGAAGCCGCAGACCGCGGTGACCCGGTACGCCGGAACGGGATGCAGCCTCAGATCCAGGCCGGTGATGACACCCAGGGTTCCTTCGGCCCCGACGAACAGCGCCGGCAGGTTGTAGCCGGTGTTGTCGGCGCGCACCGCGCTGTGCCGGTGCAGCAGTGAGCCGTCCGGCAGTGCCACCTGCAGGCCGAGCACCTGCTCGCCCATGTTGCCGTACTGCACGGTGTACAGCCCGCCGGCGTTGGTCGAGGCCATCCCCCCGACGGTGGCGGTGTCCCGAGCGGTCAGGTCGACGCCGAAGACCAGCCCGGCCGCCGCTGCGGCCTGCTGCACCGCGGCCAGCGTGGCTCCCGAGCCCGCGCTCACCCGGCGCTCTTTCGCGTCGACCGGCCCGACGGTGTTCAGCCGCTCGGTGGACAGCAGCACGTCGTCGTGTTGCGGGACGGTGCCGGCCACCAGTGAGGTGCGGCCGCCCTGGACGGTGACGTGCGCGCCGCCGTCGCGGCAGAGCCGCAGCGCCGCGGCGACTTCCTCGGGGGATCCGGGGCGCACCAGCGCGCGGGCCCGGCCCCGGTAGCGGCCGGTGTAGTCGACGCTGCGCCCGGCCAGCACGTCGGGATCGTCGGTGACATAGGCGGGCCCCACCACGTCGGCCAGGCTCTGCAGCAGGCTCGCTGTCACCGCCCCGGTTTACCACACGCCGCGCTACCTTTCTTCGCATGACTACCCGCGAAGACGTCTCCTTCCGATCCGGCGCGGACCGCATCAGCGCCTGGCTGTACCGCCCCGACGACGCCGGCCCGAACGGTGCCCCGCTGCTGGTCATGGCGCACGGTCTGGGCGCGGTGCGGACCATGCGGCTGGACGCCTACGCCGAGCGGTTCGCCGCTGCCGGCTACGCCTGCCTGGTGTTCGACTACCGCAACTTCGGCGACAGCGAAGGCGCCCCCCGCCAGCTGCTCGACGTGGGCATGCAGCTGGCGGACTGGGCCGCCGCGGTCGATTTCGCGCACACCCTGCCCGGTGTCGACCCGACCCGGATCGGCCTGTGGGGCACGTCGTTCGGCGGCGGACACGTGATCGCCACCGCCGCCCGGCTGCCGGTGGCGGCGGTGGTGGCGCAATGCCCGTTCACCGACGGGATCGCCTCGGCGCGCACCATTCCACCGCTGACCACCGCACGGATCAGTCTGCTCGCGATGCGGGATCTGGCCGCGGCCCGGCTCGGCAACCCGCCGGTGACAGTGGCCACCGCAGGGCGCCCGGGGGAGGTCGCGTTGATGAGCACGCCGGACGCCTACCCGGGCTATCTGAAACTGGTCCCGGAGGGCCAGACCATCCGCAACGAGGTCGCGGCGCGGATCGGGATGCGGATCCTCACCTACCGTCCGGGCCGGCAGGCGGCCAAGGTCTCCTGTCCGATCCTGTTCTGCGTCTGCGAGACCGACTCGGTCGCGCCGGCCGGGCCGACGCTGCGGTATGCCGCGCAGGCGCCCCACGGCACGGTGAAGACGTACCCGGAGGGACATTTCGACATCTACGTCGGCGACGCCTTCGAGCGGGTGGTCGCCGACCAGCTGGAGTTCCTGGACCGCAACCTAAAGACGGCGGGGGCCTGAGCCCACGGGCGTGCGCTGAGCGCCCAGGTCGATGGAGCCGTCGTCGGTGGCGACGGTGGCCTCGACGACATCGCCCTCGTGGAGGTATTTGGGGTTCTTGGCCTGCTTGCCGAAGAAGATCCGCCACTTGATGGTCGGTGGCAGCATCGAGCCGATGATCTCGACGGGCTTCGGGGGCGCGGACAGGGCGGTGCCCACCGGTGTTCCGGTCAGGATGAGGTCGCCGGGCGCGAGGTCTTGGAAGCGGCTCAGGGAACGCAACGCCTCAAGGGGCGGGTAGATCATGTCACCGCCGACCTTGGCGTTCTGTCGCAGCTCGCCGTTGACCCACAGCCGCAGGCGCAGCTCGTCGAATCGGGCGAACTCCTCGTCGGTCAGCAGGACCAGGGCGGGCCCGGTCGGCGTGAAGCTCGGGTAGGACTTGCCTTCGTAGTACTGCGTCTGCGGGAGCTGGATGTCGCGTGCGGAAACATCGTTGGTGACGACGAGCCCGGCGACAAACGAAGTCCAGTTGTCGTCGGTGACCTCGGTTCCGACCGGGATGGGCCGGCCGACGACCAGCCCGATCTCGACCTCGTAGTCCAGCAGCCTGACGTGGGCTGGTCGCGCGATGGGGTCGTGGGGTCCGCTGATGGATGCCGAGGACTTCCGGAAGAAGGTCAGGGGAATCGACGAGGGATCCATGTTCGCGTCGGTGACATGGGAGGCGTAGTTCGTCATCTGCGCCACGACCCGACACGGCTTGGTGACCGGGGAGAGGAGGTCAAGGCTCTCGACGGAAACCGCCTCGGCAGATGCGCCGGACGCGGCCGCCTCCTCGATCGCCTGGGCGTCGGCGAGGAGGTCGGCAGTGGTGGCGGCATCGGTGGTGATGCGCGCGGCGCCTTTGGGGGTCACGACCCACCACGCGTCGTGAGTGCGGAGGACGGACGTGCTCATCAGTTCCTTTTCCTTCTGGGGTTCGTGGATGGTGGTCGGTCAGGAACGCGCGACGGCCAGCAGGCCGCGCAAGCGGGTCAGGTCGAACTCGTTGTCCTTGCCGAGTGCAGTCGCGATCGATGCGAGCTCACGGAACGCATCCATGCGGCGCGGCGAGACGCCCATGAAGTCGAGCGACGCCGGCGGTCCCCACTGGGCCAGACCGGACGCCGTCATCGCTGACCATCCGGTCTGGACGGTGTTGTCGAACACGTCGCCGTCGGTGAAGTGCTCGACCAGGAAACCGTCCGGATCGCGCCAGTAGTCGAAAATCTGGCTGCCTTCGATGTGGCGTCCGATCCCCCACGACCGGAAGTAGCCCTGGCCGAGGAGATGCTCGCCGCCTGCGGCCAAGGCGTCGAAGTCGCTCACCTGGTATGCCGAGTGGACGTAGCGGTTGCGTGGTCCCAAGGTCATGGCGAGGGTGTGGTGATCGGCGGGAGTACTGCCGCGGTCGCAGCGCAGGAAACTCATGACGGGGCCGCGATCCCGTTGGCCGGCGTAGAACTTGAAGTCACTCACGATCAACCCCAGGTGCCGCAGATACCAGTCGAGTGTTTGCAGGTAGGTCGTCGTCTGCACCACGACGTGCCCGAGGCGCTGCACGCGGGCGGGTTCGCGTGATGCACGCTGCGTTTCGTTGGTGCGCGGAGTTTGGGATCCCGTGTTGTGCCTCAGCGGTGCCTGCGCGGGCAACGCCGGCAGCAGGTGGGTGTCTGCCACGACCTTGACCCGCACCCCATCGGGATCGGTCAGTTCGACGCCCATGCCCCCAAGATGCTCCGGGAGCGCCTGCGCGCGGGTTCCGGTTGCGTCGGCCAGACGCAGGAGGTCTGCTGTCTCTGCCGCATGAAAGGCGGCGCCGAGGTAGCGCGAGCGCGGACCTCTTCGAATGAGGACTGCCGGGGCACCGGCATCGGTACCGCGGAGGATCAGTTCGTCGGCCGTCCGACTGACGGTGGCGAAGCCGAACGCGCGGGCGAAGACTTCGGCTCGCGCAAGGTCCGGTTTGTCGAACTCGAGCCAGGCCAGGTCCCGCACTTTGACGACGGGATTGACTGCGCGGCCGGGGTGTTCCCCACCACGAGGGCCTGAGTCAGTGTGTAGGTCGTTGTGCGTGCCGTGCTCGGCCATTGCCTCCACCCTCAGCCCTGCTCAACGAGATCGAGCGCGATGTCGACGGGCCGGATGCCCCGCCGGTCCAGCATGTGGCCGTAGAAGGGCGGAACGACGTGGTGGTGAACGTCAATGCGGCCCGGGTCCTTCCGCATCAGAGCGCCTTCGCCGCAACCGCGGAGCGATGCGCCGCCAGGCCCAGTTGGTCCCGCAGCGCTCGAGTCAGCTTGGCGCCATCGGCGCCTGCGCCGAACACGAACTTGTCCGGCCTGAGCACGACGAGTTCACCCTTGCCAATGCGGTGGCACCGAAGCCACCTCATCATCTCCCCGGTCGTGTCTTCGAGGTCAACCAGACCTGCGCGTCGGCACCCCGCAGCCCCTTGAGGACGCGCTCCCGGCCCATACAGCGTGGCGAAGGTGGCGCCAACCTGCTCCCAGTCGGCGAGGCCATCTTTGAGCGCGTCGCGGGGATCGACGCCAATGCCGACGACGGTCCAGCCGATGCCGACGGCGTCGTCGAAGCGAACCGGTCGGCCGTCGTACCGGCGGACCATCGGCTGCGGTGACAGGCTGCCTTCCGCTCCCCGAAACCTGCGGGGCATGCCGACATAGGCGCCGGTCTTGAAGCGCGGCTTGGGCTTCATTCCCGCCCGCTCGACCCAACCGGCAAGGAACGGAGTGTGCAGGGCAGCCCACATGACAGCATCGCGAGCCTTGGCCGCGACCGGGTTCTTGACCGAGACAAGCGATTTGTTGAAGACCGACAGCGCGATCATCGCCTTGGCGTGCGGCTTGCGCTCGGCCTCGTAGGTGTCGAGTAGGTCGGCACTGGCGCCGTGACGCAGGACCGCTTCAAGCTTCCACGAGAGGTTGTCGGCGTCACGCACGCCGGCGTTCATGCCCTGGCCGATGAACTGGGGAGTCATGTGGGCGGCATCGCCTGCGAGCAGGATGCGACCCTCGCGCCACCTGTCTGCGGTCACGGCGTTGAAGGTGTAGACGAGTCGGCGGCACACCTCGACCTCGTCCACGTCGACGTACCGGCCGATCAGTTGACGCACGGTTTCGTCGGCTTCGAAGTGTTCACTGTCGTCGGAATCCTTGAGGGCGAACTCGAAACGGTGGTGGCCACCCGGCTGCGGGCAACTGACTACCGGCAGGTCTGGGTCGCATACGAAGTCGAAGTACGGCAGATGCCGAAACGCGTCGACGCCTTGTTTGGCCTTGAGGTCTACGACGAGCCAACGCTCGGGGAAGCTCTTTCCGCTCATATCGATGCCGAGGTCGGTACGGACGACGCTGCGACCACCGTCGGCGCCGATCAGATATGAGACACGGCAGGTTTCCTGCGTGGTGGTGTCCACCTGGTTCTCGCGGCGGCCGTAACCACTGCCGGTGGAGGCCGCGTGGACAACGTTCACTCCGTCCTCGTCCTGGCTGAAGTCCACGACCTCACGGCCGCGTCGCACCTCGACGCCACGGTGGGCCGCGAGCAGTTCTTCGAGCTTGGTCTCCAGGTAGGGCTGGTAGAGGAAATTCACGATCGGCCACCAGCGGGGACGCTGCATCTCGCGGAACTGGACGAGGATGCTGCCGTCCGCCTTGACCCACTGGACGGCGGAGTCGACGTTCATGTCGGCGTGGATCTCGTCGGCGACGCCGGCGGTCTGGAAGACGCGAAGGGCCTCATCATCGGTGTAGACGGCACGAGCGTTGCCATAGAACTCCGGCTCGCGCTCCAGCACCAGCACGCTCAGTCCCCGACGGCCGAGCAGGTGGGCCAGCGTGAGACCGGTAGGTCCGAGACCCACGACGGCGACGTCGTACTGATTCATGGGGTTGCTCCGATGAGTTCACGGACAACGGTTTCGGGCCGGCAAGCATTGATGGCGGCCTGCCGGAGTTGACCGAGTCTGTCCAAGACACCGGTGCCGACCGTCTGGTGACCCCAGATGCTGATGCCCTGGTAGGTGCGGACCTGCCATGCCTTTTCGAGTTCGGGTGTCACGACAATCGGTTTCCAGCCCACTTCAAGCTCGAAACCGGACGGGGTGACGCAGTAGAACGACAGCTCCTTGTCGTTGGTGTGCTGCCCGACCGACCACGCGATCCGGAATCCCTGCTCACGCACCCGCTGATAGGCGCCGAGCATGTCTTCGAGCGTGGCGGCCTCAATGTTGACGTGCTGCACCCGCGTGCGGATCGGATCGATACTCAAACCCCGGGTGTTGGCCACGGCGATCGAGTGGTGACGTTCGTTGACACGCAGGAACCGGATCTTCACGGACAAGCCGGCAATGTTCTCATCGATGAAGTCCGAGAGCCGGGAGTCGAACACGGTGTTGTAGTAGCCGTGGACGCCGAGCGGGTCCCGCGAAGTGAGGGCCACGTGCCCCATCCCGCTGGCCCCGGTGACGAAACCGGTGTTGATCATTCGCAACGGTTTCGTTGTGGACAAGGGCTGCGTGAATATCTCCTGCACGATGCCTTTTGGGCCGGCGAAGCGCCATAGCCGCTCGACACCGCGTAGCGCTGTCTCCTCTGGTGTGCCCTCCGCGATCGGCACCCCACGCTCGGTGACTCGTCTGACGATCCGGTCGAACGTCTCATGGTTGTCCACCTGCCAACCGATCGCCATCAGATCTTCAGCGGGCCCCCGTTGGATCAGGAACCGGCACTGCTGGTCATCGAGGCGGAAACGCAGGGCGTCGGCAGTCAGCTCATCCACGTGAAGTCCGATGGCATCCGCACCGAAACGGTGCCAGTCGCGTATCCGCCGGGACTCAACGACGAGGTAACCCAGGTGGACCGCGCCGAAGACGTCACCATCGGTGTTGGGCCGCCCGAACGGAAGGCTCATGCTCCACCGCTCAGGAACGCTCTGGCCAGGTCGTTGAACAACTCGGCCCGCTCCCACTGAGCCCAATGCCCGGTGTTCGCCGCGATGTAGAGGTCGCAGTTCTTCATCGTCCGCGCCAGCAGCGGTCCTCCGGATGGTCGATTGACCTTGTCCTCAGCTCCCCACACCACCAGGGTCGGGACTGCACAACGCGCCAACCGGCGGTCGCGGGTGAGGTCCATCTTGAGCAGAGCCGACAGACCCGCCGGACGGCGCAGTGGCGGCGAGGCGATTACTTCGGGCTGGATGCTGGCCTCATAGCGCAGGTCGATCAGTTCGTCGGGAACCGTGGACCCGTCGAAAACCAAGTATTCGCGGATGAAGGCGACGAGCTTCGCCCTGCTGGGGCCATCACCGCCGTAGTAGGCGAGAAGTGCGTTCAGTCCCTTGGTCGGCAGCCCACGCGTGGTGCCGATGCCACCGGGACCCATCAAGATCAGCCGGTCGATCTTGTCGGGCCGATCAAGCGCGAGACGCAGGGCAGCCGCGCCACCGTAGGAGTTGCCGACGAAGTGCGCGCGATCAATGCCGAGCTCGTCAAGCATCAGTCGTATCGCCGTGGCCAGATCGCCGAACGGGTCGGAGAAGTCCAGTTCCTTCGACGACGCCCCGTAGCCCGGCATATCCGGGACGATCACCCGGAACCGCTGGGCGAGGGCGTCGATGTTGCGCACGTAGTTGGAGGCGCCGGTCGCGCCGGGTCCGCCGCCGTGCAGAAGCACGACAGGTGGACCTTCTCCGGCTTCGGTGACGAAGAGCTCACGGCGACCGGCCGCGACCATGTACTCAGCGCGGGGGACAGCTTCAGTGGCGGTCATCGGGCACCCTTCCGATAGTTACTGATGAAATCATCAGTTACGCGACCCGCGCCTGTCAAGAGGTTTCTGATGATTTCGTCAACTATGCTCGACATGCCCTCTGCAGCCAGGCCGCGGCGGGGGTCCCAACCTTCTTGCATGTGACATCATTTGTGATGAACCCATCAGCTATGTGATGGCGAGCGTCGAGGAGTCCCTGGTGTCGTCAACTCAAGCCCCGTCGCGCCTTGATCGCCGGAAGGCCAGGAGCCGGGCCGCGCTGGTGAACGCAGCGCGCGGATTCCTGGCACAGAACACGACGAACGTCAGCATTCAGGAGATCACCGCCGCCGCGGACGTTGGTTTTGGGACGTTCTACAACCACTTCACCACGAAGGACGAGTTGTTCACCGAGGCGGTCGCGGTCGTGCTCGACGAGTGGGGCGAGTTGATAGACCTCGCCGTCGCGGGCCTGGAAGACCCGGCCGAGATCTTTGCGCGCAGCTTTCGAATCTGCGGCCGAACCCAGCGGATGATGCCCGAAGCGGTCCGAGTGACCTTGAATGCCGGGATGTCGATCTTGACCACCGACCGTGGCATTCGCCCACGAGCACTCGCCGACCTTCGCCGTGGGATCGAACTCGGCCGCTTCGCGATGCCCGATGCCGAGACAGCAGTCATGCTGGCCGGTGGAGTACTCCTAGCCCTGATGCAGCTCCTCGAGAGTGACCCTGCAGCAGATGCCGCAGAGGTCTCGGACCTGTACGCCGAAAGACTCCTCGTGATGCTGGGCATCGAGCAGCCGGAAGCCCACGACATATGCGCGAGCGCGCTGCCGGAGATGCACGTGCTGAGCCAAGATTGACCAAGGGCGTCATGCCATTCACCGAGCGGACCGACTACACACCCAGCGGCGACTCGACCCGGATCGTCTCGTCGCGAATCAGCCCGCGCAGCAGCGCCGTGCTGAACTCCGCGGCGATCTCCTTGGCGCTGCGCCGGCCGCTGGGCCGCAGCCAGCGGTAGGCCCCCAACGTCATGCCGATGTAGCCGAGCGCCAGCACATGCGAATCGCACGGGTAGAACTCGCCGCTGGCGATACCGCGGTCGATCAGGCCGTGCACGTGCTCGTAGACCTGGGCCTCTTTCTCCCGGACCTCGGCGACCTGTTCGTCGGTGAACCACTCGGTGATGTAGGGCTGCTCCTGGAAGTAGACCGCCGCACCCTCCGGATTGACGGCGATCTGGTCGAGCAGGCGCACCGTGTATTGGTACAGCGCCTCGCGCGCGGTCCAGGACGGGTCGTCGTGGACGGCCGCCAGCGTCCGTTCGGCGGCCTGCTGGTAGATGTCATAGAGGATCAGCGACTTGCTGGCGTAGTAGTGGTAGACGGTCGCCTTGTTCAGCCCCACCACGTCGGCGACGTCATCCATGCGGGTCCCGTGGTAACCGCGGGCGGCGAACAACTTGGTAGCGACCGCGAGCAACTCCTCTCGACGGGAGGGGCCCTGGGAGGATCCGCCCGATGCGCCCTTGTCGTTTGCCATGTTTACTCACTATTCGGCCGGCCGGTGTCATCGGCGTATCAATCAACTGGTTGGAAGGATTCTAGGCAGTCCGCTGCTACGGCGTTGACGGCCCGACTAAACTGGTGAGATCCAAGCTGAGGGGTTGATGAAATGGGTCCTGGTTACGGTTACGATCCGAATCCGGATTACGACATGAGCGATGAGGCCGAGTTCTTCTTCAAGTACCTGACTTGGGGTCTCCGCGGTGTCGACGGAGGCGGCGGCTACCCCCCGCAGAACTACCCCCCGATCTAGACCGCGTCCGTCCGACGCGCCGGCCTCCGATCCATCCCCGGATCGGAGGCCTTTTGCGTCTGCTCAGCGAGGCTCCCGCGGCGGTGTCCTATCGTGACCGGGTGACCTCCCAACCCGAATTGCCCGGGGCGTGGAACTTTCGCGACGTTTCCGAGACCACCGGCGCACTGCGCCCGGGCCGGTTGTTCCGGTCCAGCGAGCTGAGCCGCCTCGAGGACCGCGGCCGCGAACAGCTACTGCGGATCGGTGTGGCCGATGTCGCCGACCTGCGCTCGCCCCGCGAGGTCACCCGTCGCGGGCCGGGCCTGGTGCCCGAGGGCGTCGGTGTCCACCTGCTGCCCTTCCCGGACCTGGCCGGCGACCAGTCACCGGAGAGCTCGGCGCCGCACGAGGATGCGTTCCGAAAGATGATGGCCGAGAAACCCGACCAGGACTCGGCCGCCGACGTCGCCGCCCGCTTCATGATCGAGGAGTACGACCGCTTCCCCACCCTCGCCGGGTCCCGCCGCGCGGTACAGCGCGTGGTGTCTCTGCTGGCGGAAGGCCGGCCGGTGCTGACGCACTGCTTCGCCGGCAAGGACCGCACCGGATTCGTCGTGGCGGTCGTGCTGCAGGCAGCCGGGGTGGACCGGGACGCGGTGGTGGCGGACTACCTGCGCAGCAACACCGCGGTCCCGGTGCTGCGGGACCGGATCATGGAGATGATCCGGCAACGGCCCGAGATTGAGATCACCCCGGAGGTGCTGACCTTCACCGAGGCGCGGCTCTCCGACGAGGTGCTCGGCGTGCGTGCCGACTACCTGGACGCCGCCGAACACTCGATCGAGCGGAACTTCGGCTCCTTCGAGGGCTTCCTGCACGCCGCCGGAGTCACCGACACCGACCGGGAGAGGCTGCGCAGCGCGCTGCTCGACTAACGAGCAGCGCACCGCGCCCCCGGCAGCTACAGCGAGAAGCTGGCCGACTTGGCCGCCGACAGGTCGGCGATCGTCGACCACTGCGCCGCGATCTCGTCGACCGACGGCGGGTTCTCGAAGACCGCACCGGCGTTCTCGAACAGCGCCGCCCGCTGCACCTTGCCGCCGCCGGCGATGAACACCGACCCGGTCTCGGCGAGCTCTTCGGTGCACAGGTAGGCCACCACCGGTGCGACGTACTCGGGCTTGAGCTTCGCCAGCACCTCCGGCGGCAGGATGTCCTCGGTCATCCGGGTGGCCGCGATCGGGGCGATCGCGTTGGCCTTGATGTTGTACTTGGCGCCCTCGATGGCCAGCGTGTTGATCAGACCGACCAGACCCAGCTTGGCCGCGCCGTAGTTGGCCTGCCCGAAGTTGCCGAACAGCCCGCTGGTGGAGGTGGCCACGACCACGCGGCCGAAGCCCTGCTCACGGAAGTGCGACCAGGCGGCCCGGACCACGTTGTAGCCGCCGTAGAGGTGCACCTGCAGCACGGCGTTCCAGTTGTCGAAGGTCATCTTGTGGAAGGTGCCGTCACGCAGGATGCCGGCGTTGCTGACCACACCGTCGACCTTGCCGAACTCGTCGACCGCGGTCTTGATGATGTTGGCCGCGCCGTCGGCGTCGGCCACACTGTCGTAGTTGGCGACGGCCCGGCCGCCGGCCTCTTTGATCTCGGCCACCACCTGGTCGGCCATGTTGTGACCGGCACCCGTGCCGTCGCGGGCACCACCGAGGTCGTTGACCACCACACAGGCCCCTTCACGGGCCAGGGTCAGGGCATATTCGCGACCCAGGCCACCACCGGCTCCGGTGACGACGACAACACGATCCTGCACTCCGGACATCAGTTTCCTTCCTCGATTCGATCGCCGCGCTAAAACAGCCCTAGAAAAGGCCTAGCGCCAAACTTCCAGGCTTTCTCTGTATACGGGGAACGAATCGGGGACGCGATGTCGGGTCGGGTATACCGGGTCAGCTGCGCACCGCGGTGACGAACTCCGAAAACGAGTCGGCGTCGTCATCCAGCGGCACGTCCACCCAGCGGTTCAGGCGGCGCATCTCGGCGGTGGAGGTCTGAGCGGTCGCCCGCCAGCCGTGCTCGTCGAGCCACGCCCCCACCGGCGCGCGGTCTTCGTCCTGATAGATCAGATCCTGCACGTCCACGGTCTGCGCCAGTCCGACCGTCTCGGCGATCTTCTTGAACCGCTCCGACATCTGCTGGCGCCGCTCGTCGCTGCTGTGGTTGCCGGCGGTCTCCGCGGCGATCCGGCTGCCCGGCGCGCTGAGCGCGGTGATCTGGTCGAACAGCCGGTCCTGGCCGTCGGCGGGCAGATACATCAACAGGCCCTCGGCCAGCCACGCCGTCGGGGCCGCCGGGTCGAATCCGGCCGCGGTCAATGCGGCCGGCCAATCCTGGCGCAGGTCGATGGCCACCGCGCGGCGCTCGGCCGACGGTGTCACGTCGTGGGCCGCCAGGGTCTGCTCCTTGTAGGCCAGCACCTTCGGCTGGTCGATCTCATAGAGCGTGGTGCCGGCCGGCCAGTCCAGCCGGTAGGCCCGGGAGTCCAGCCCGGACGCCAGGATGACCACCTGCCGGATACCCGCTGCGACCGCGTCGGCGAAGAAGGCGTCGAAGAAGTGCGTCCGGACCGCCTGGTAGTTGCGCATGTGGTGGTACACCGCGGCGATCTCCGGGTCGAGGGCTTCCACCTTGTCGACCAGCGATCCGTCGAGCAGTGCCTCCCAGACGCCGGTTCCGGCGCCGGCGACCAAGATCTTGGCGTACGGATCGGAGATCAGCGGGTCGGCGCTGTCGGTCTCGGCGGCGCGGGCGGTGGCCACCATCACCGCGGTCGAGCCGACGCTGGTGGCGATATCCCAGGTGTCGTCGTGGGTACGGAGTGCGCTCATGGACTACCTCACTTGCTCGCGGTCGGTACGCACACCATGATACCGATAAAAGTTAGCCGGGCTATTGACCGTTCTGAGCTGCGGCTGAATGCCCAAGTATGAGGATTCACTTGCAGCTGCGCGGTTGAGTACCCCGCCTGAGTCCGGCGAACTAAAGTCGACTTATGGGCGCGGTCCTCTCCCGGCAGGCGTACTTCGAGACGGGTTTCGATGTGCTGTCCGAATTGGGCTACGGCGGCCTCAAACTCGCCGAGGTCTGCAACCGGCTCGGAGTGACGACGGGGTCGTTCTATCACTACTTCACCAGCTGGCCGGTTTTCACCCGTGATCTGGTGCAGCACTGGCTGGAGGTGCGCACCGTCCAGCATGTGGAGTTTGTGCGGGCCATACCGGATCCACGGGAGCGTCTGGACAGCCTGATCCAGATCGGCCTGACGCTGCCCCACGGTGCCGAAGCGGCCATCCGCGCCTGGAGCTCGGCGGATCATCGGGTGCACGAGGTGCAGGCCGAAGTGGACCAGCAACGCTTCGACATCCTGTGCGAGTCGGCACTGGAGGTCCTCCAGAACAAGCGTCAGGCGCAGCTGTTCGCCAACTGGGCGATGTATCTGCTGATCGGGTTCGAGCAGATTCTGCTGCCGCGTGACAGCGCCGCGTTCGAGTGGATCGCCGGGCAGTTGCTCGACGCGCTCGACTCCGGCCGGTTCGCCACTGCCACCGGCACCGGCGAGTAGTCGGGCACGCCGTTCACCGGGAGCTGATCTGCTGCACGGCCAACCGCGGCCCGCGCCGCTGGCCGACGGCCAGCCCACTTTCGATCAGCAGCCGCACCACCCGGTGCCGGTGCGGCCGCATCGGCTCCAGCAGTTCGACCATCGCCTCATCGCTGAACGACTCGTCGATCGGCAGGCCGAGCAGCGTGCGGCCGATCATCTTCGCAAGGTGGTAATCGCCCACCGACAACGCATCGGCATCACCGAACGCGCGTTGCGCCGTCTCGGCCGCAGTCCACTCCCCGACGCCGGGCAGCGACATCAGTGCCGCCCGGGCCTGCGCGGCCGGGCGGGCCACCAACCGTTCCAGCGCCGCCGCCCGCTGGGCGCAACCGACGATGGTGCGCGCCCGTCCCCCGTCGACGTTGGCACGGTGGAACTTCCAGGACGGGATGGTCCGCCAGACCTCGGCCGACGGCGGCACCCGCATTCGCGCCGGGGCCGGGCCGGGCGCCGGCGAGCCGAACTCGGTGACCAACACCCGCCAGGACCGAAAGGCATCGACTCCCGGCACCCGCTGTTCGAGGACGGCCGGGACCAGCGCCTCGAGCACCCGGCCGGTGCGGCCCAGCCGAAGGTGCGGCAGCCGCCGGTGCGCGGCGGCCACCGTCGGATCGGTCGGCGCGAAGTCCGCCGCGTCGTCGTCGGCGCCCAGCAACCCCGGCGCGCCGTCGAGGAACTCGGCGGCCCCGGCGCCCCACGCCACGCAATCCACCGCGCCGGGCGTCGCGCGGGTGATCCGCGCCGTCACCGGCCCACTGGACATCAGACTGGTGCGCCAGATGGCGCCGTCGGTCACCTGCAGGCAGGGGTCACCCGGCCCGCGGCGCAGCGGGGCCAGGGTCAGCGCGGGGCTGGCCGGCCCGGGAAAGGTGACGGTACGACAAATCGAACGACTGATGACGTGATCATAAGGATCCGGTGTCCTCGTTGACCGCCGCGTGCCGCCGCGCCACGATGAGGGCATGGCCACCCCGTTCGACGATCCCCAGGCGGAATTGGCGTGGATGTTTCTGCAAGGCATCTGCGGCGACGACGACCTGGACGACATCTTCTCGCTGGTCAGCGACGACTTCACCTACTGGAGCATCCTGACCGGCGAGGCCATCGACAAGGACGCGCTGCGGCAGGAGGTGGAGCAGCGCCGCGTCGGACTGCGGATCACGCTGGATCTGCTGCGCTGTATCAACGAGCACGAGACCGTGGTGATCGAAGCTCAGGGTGACTGCGTGACGGCCGACGGCTCCCGCTACGCGAGCCCGCTGGTGTTCATCGTCGACACCGAAGACGGCCGGATCGTGTCGGTACGTGAGTACACCGACACCCGGGGCGCCGGGCCGCTGCTGGGGCTCTAGGCTCCGCTGTCCTGCTGGCTGATCTCGGCTTTGTCCGGGTAGAACGCGACGTGCCCGGCGATCGCGGCGACCGCGGGAAACGGCTCTTCGTAGGTCCAGATCGCATCGGCGACGGTCTGCCCGGCCGAGGTGGTCACGGTGTAGTAGGCGGCATCGCCCTTGAACGGGCAGTAGCTGGTGGTGGCCGTGCGGGTCAGCAGGTCGCGCTTGACATCGGCCAGCGGAATGTACTGCAC
This sequence comes from Mycolicibacter longobardus, assembly GCF_002102265.1. Lineage (GTDB taxonomy): Bacteria > Actinomycetota > Actinomycetes > Mycobacteriales > Mycobacteriaceae > Mycobacterium > Mycobacterium longobardum. The sequence continues at coordinate 36,750 of NZ_LQPG01000028.1, forward strand.
CGCAGGGCGATCGCCTTCGGCAAGGGTGAGCGCGTCCGCGGTGTCGGCGATGATCTCCCCGCCTATCCGCACCGTGACCTGCCGGCCGGTCCGGGTCACGGTGATCGGGTACTCGGCGGTCGGAAGGTGAACCGGCCGACCGCTGGAATGGCCTGGGGTCACGCTGGCGTACCTCGTTTCCTGGCGTCACGCAGTTTCATCCAGAAACGCGCCGCCTCCCGGATCGATTCCTCGACCGGCCGCGGCTGCCAACCCAGCTCGCGCACCGCCTTGGTGTGGTCGACCGGGGCTTCGGCCCGCATCATCCGCACCGACTTCAGGCTCAGCTCGGCATCCTTGCCGGAGACCAGCGCGCGCAGGCTGCCCAGCGCGCCCAGTGCATACAGCGCCGGCACCGAGATGGTGCGGGCCGGCGCCGGCATCCCGGCTTCGGCGGCCGCGATCCGGACCACCTCCTGCAACTCGATCAGTCGCTCGGAGACGAGATAACGCTGCCCGTTGCGTCCGCGTTCGGCGGCCAGGATCATCGCTCGGGCCGCGTCGTCGACCCCCACCACTTCCAGCTCGATGCCCTTCATCAGGAACGGCAGTTTGCCGAACACCGCCCCGGCGATGAAGGCTCCGTGCGGGGTGCGGCCCCAGTCGCCGTCGCCGTAGGTGGTGGACACGCACATCGCGACCGCGGGCAGGCCGGATTCGGCGGCGTGCAGCACCAACTCTTCGGCCTGTACCCGGGACCGCACATAGGGGGTGAGTCCGCGCGGGTTGATGATGTCGTCCTCATTGGCGACATGCCCGCGACGCCGGCCCACCGTGGCGTAGCTGCTGGTGAAGACGAACCTACGTAGGTCGGCGTCTTTGGCAACGTCCAGGACGTTGCGCGTGCCCTCGACATTGGTGTGGAACAGCGGGCCCGGATCACGCAGCCAGGCCCGGGTGTCGACCACGCAGTAGTAGACGTCGTCGCAGCCGGCCATCGCCTCACGCAGCGTGGCGGAGTCGAAGATGTCGCCGTGGAACCGGGTGACGTCGAGGTCGTCGATCCCGGTGGTGTTGGCGCTCGGCCGCACCATCACCCGCACGTCATGACCGGCGTCGACGAGCTGGCGGGTGACGCGCGAGCCGAGGAAACCGTTGGCTCCGATCACCAGCTTGGGTTTACCGATCACGCATTGCCTCCGAACTGCTTCATCCAGGCAGCCGCTTCGTCGTCGAGGGTGCCGAGTTCCTGCGCCTTCTTACACCATTTCATCGTCGCGGCGACGAAGCGCAGCGGGTTGTAGACGTCCTCCTGACGGCGCCACAGGCCGTCACCGGCGTAGGTGATGATCGAGATGTTGGTGGCGCTGATGATGGTGCCGTCGCCGGGGTCGCGCATCGGGTTGTCGAGTTCGCAGATGATGCGTCCGCTGTCCTCGTCGATGACCGACCACAGCGCCGGGAATTCGGTCATGTAGCTGCCGGGAAACGTCGACATGGTCCTGCGAATCCAGGTGCGCACCTCGTCGGGGCCGTGCATGGTCCCCATCGCGTGCTCGATGTACTCGACGTCGGGGGTGTAGTGCCCCACCCAGGCATCCCAGTCCTTGGTCTCGGCGGCGCGGGCGACGGTCTGCTCGAAGGTCTCGAATGCGGCCGCGAGCTCCGCGCGGCTGAACTGCGGATTCGTCATGCGAAGAACTAGAACACGTTCTATCGATGTTGTCGAGGGTTCAGATTCGAATCTGGGTTTATATTCGAGACAGGTGCTACCGTAGCGCCGTCGGCCCACCGCGGGGCCGCTGAGGAGGTGCCCGATCGCCGTGACGTCCGCCAAGCCCGCAGTCGGCCTGCACCACGCGGCCTACGCCTGCGCCGACCTGGAAGCCACCCATCACTTCTACGAGGATCTGCTGGGGTTTCCGCTGGTGCACACCGAAGTCGAGCACCTGCAGGACGGCTTCTTCCGGCACGTGTTCTACGACCTCGGCGACGGCTCGTGCATCGCGTTCTTCGACCTGCACGGTGTCGGGGAGAAGCCCGACTGGTCGAGCTCGCTGTCCCGCCCCAACGGGCTGCCCGTGTGGGTGAATCACTTCGCGTTCCGGGCCACCGAGGAGAAGCAGAACGAGGTCCGGGCCCGGATGGACGCGGCCGGGATCAAGGCGCTGATGGACGTCGACCACGGCTGGTGCCACTCGCTGTACTACCTGGACCCCAACGGCATCATGGTCGAGTTGTGCCGCGACACACCCGGTTTCGAGCGCGACCCGGAGCAGGCGCACGCGTTGCTGAACAGCACCGAGCGGGCGGCTGACCCCAAGGTGGTCACGTCACGCTCGGCCACCACCCACCTCGGCTGAACCGGCCATGGGCCTCGATTCCCTGACCACGCTCACCGTCTCCCAGGACGGGCCGGTAGCCCGGGTGCTCATCGACCACGGCGAGATCAACCTGATGGACGCCGCCATGATGGGCGACCTGTGGCGGCTGGTGAAGTGGCTGCGCTCGGCCGGCGGCCGTGACGTCAGGGTGGTGGTTTTGGAAAGCGCCAACCCCGACTTCTTCATCGCCCACGTCGACCTGGCGCTGCTGCAGGCGTCGGCGGACAACCCCGAGGCCGCGGTCGGCTCCTTCCAGGACATGGTCGGTGCGTTCCGGGCGCTGCACCAGGTCACCATCGGGGTGGTCTCCGGGCGGGTCGCCGGCGGCGGGATGGAGCTGCTGGTCAACCTCGACCTGCGGTTCGCCGTCACCGGCCGGGCGGTGTTCAACCAGGTCGAGACCGGCATCGGGGTCATCCCGGCCGGATCGGGTCCCCAGCACCTGCATCACCTGCTGGGGCGGGGTCGCGCGCTGGAGGTCATCCTCGGCCACGACGACCTGGATGCTCACCTGGCCGAGCGCTATGGGCTGGTCAACCGGGCGCTGGACGCGGCGGACGTCGCGCCGTTTCTCGACCGGTTGGTGGGGCGCATCGCCACCGTGCCGCTGGCCGACATCGCCGACGTCAAGGCCACCCTGGCCGCCCCGGACCTCGACGCGGGGTTGGCGGTGGAACGTTCCGCCTTCGCGCGCGTGCTCGAGCGCGGTGCGGCACTGCCCAAGATGCAACGCTTTCTGGACGCGGGCGGCCAGACCCCGGGCGGCGAACGGCGGCTGGCCGGCCTGGTGGCCGACCTCGACCGGACGGAACCGGCGTGACGGCCCGGGACGCGGTGGCCGGGACGGGCGCGGGTGCCCGACCCACGGTCCGGGGCCGCGACACCCAGACCCGGCTGGAGCGGGCGGCCCGCGAGGTGATCGCCAGCAAGGGCTTCTTCAAGACCACGATCACCGACATCACCGCGGCCGCCAGACGCTCGCCGGCGTCGTTCTACCACTACTTCGACTCCAAGGAAGACCTGCTGGCGTCGCTGGCCGAGGACTTCCGGGTGTCGGCCCGCAGTCGTGCGGCGCGGGCACTGCACCCGGGCCAGGATCTGCGAGAGATCATCGAGGAATCGGTGCGGGCGCACTGGGAGACCTACCGCGAACATCGCGGCGTCATGGTCGGGGTGTTCCAGTTGGCGATGATCAACGACGAGTTCGCCCAGCGCTGGCGGGACATGTGCGCCGACGCGATCGACTGGGTGGCGCAGACGGTGCGGATGGCCCAGCGCAGGGGATGCGCGCCCGGCGCCGACCCGGAGCTGGTCGGGTCCGCGATCGTCGCCATGCTCAATCACTTCACCTATGTCTGGCTGGTGGAAGGCGGCGACGTCGCGGGCCGTGAACTCGACGACGAAGCGGCCATCAAGACGCTCACCGACACCTGGTATCGCTCGGTGAGCTGGCGCGGCGAAGACTCTGACCAAACCTGACCAAAGGAGCAATGCAGTGTCGGTTACCCGCGAATTCGTTTCGCTGACCTCGGCATCGGGCGGCGTGAACCCCGCCGGCTATCACCCCGCGCAGGGGCTGTACTGGACCCCGGCCGGCGTCAAGCCGAAGGTGGCGGTCATCGCCAGTCACTACAACGTGGACTTCGCCGAGCACTACCTGGCACCGCTGATCGCCGAACGCGGCTACGGCTTCCTGGGCTGGAACACCCGCTACCGCAGCGGCGAGTCGTTGTTCCTGCTCGAGCACGCGCTGCTGGACATCGCGGCCGGGGTCAGCTGGCTGCGCGAACAGGCCGGCGTCGAGGTGATCGTCCTGCTCGGCAACTCCGGCGGCGGATCGCTGATGGCCGCCTACCAGTCCCAGGCCGTCGACCCGCACATCACCGCGGTCGGCGGCGGTCCGGTGCCCGACGCGGTCAACGCGCTGCCGCCCGGTGACCTGTACGTGTCCACCCAGGCACACGCCGGGCGTCCCGAGGTGCTGACCGCGTGGATCGACCCGTCGGTGACCGACGAGTCCGACCCGCTGTCCTGCGACCCGGCCCTGGACATGTACGCCGAGCAGAACGCACCGCCCTACACGCCGGAGTTCATCGCCCGCTACCGCCAGGCCCAGCGGGACCGCAATGACCGGATCACCGCGTGGGCGCAGACGGAGTTGCAGCGGTTGAAGGCCGGCGGGTCCTACGACCGCGCCTTCTCCGTGCACCGGGTGTGGGCGGACCTGCGCTACCTGGACCCCTCGATCGACCCGTCGGACCGCCCGCTGAACCAGTGCTACCTGGGTGATCCGCGGCGCGCCAACCGCTCGCCGTACAACATCGGCGCGCACTGCACGCTGCGGACCTGGCTGTCCATGTGGAGCCTGCAGACGTCGTTCTGCCAGGGCGCCCCGCACCTGGGCCGGATCACGTTGCCCTCCCTGGTGATTCAGGGCACCTCGGACACCGGCGTGTTCCCCAGCGACGCCCACCACATCCACGACTCGCTGGCCAGCTCCGACAAGCAGCTGCATTTCATCGCCGGCGACCACTACTTCCAGCAGCCGGCCGACAGCCGCACCGTCTGCGCTGATCTGGTGGCGTCGTGGATCGCGGAACACACCTGATGGGCGGGCTCGACTTCGATTTTCGCGACCCGGACCTGCACGCCGATCCACTGGCGTACCAGCGACGGTTCGCCGAGGCCGAGCCGGTGCACCGCAACAGCCAGGGGCTGTGGGTGCTCACCCGCTACGCCGACGTGCTGGCGATGCTGCGGGACGAACGGGCCGGCACCGACCGGCGAAACCTGTACCGCGCCAAGCTCGATCCGGGTCGGCCGTATCTGACCCACGTCGAGCACAACCTGTTCTACCGATCCGGCGACGACCATCGCCGGCTGCGGGCCCCGCTGTCGCGCGCATTCACCCCGCGAGCCCTGGCCTCCTTCGAACCCGAAGTCGCCGCGCGCGCACGGACATTGGCGGCCGGGCTGGATCCTGCCGGTTTCGACCTGGTCGCCGAGTTCGCCAAACCGTTGCCGCTCGGGGTGATCGCCACTCTGCTGGGGGTACCCGACAGCGAGCTGGACAACCTCCAGACCTGGTCGATGGCGCTGATCGCCGCGCTGGAACCGGCGGCGCCCCGATCGGTGTTCACCGACGCCGACGACGCCGCCGCCGGGATGAAGGCTCTGCTCGCCGATCTGCTGGAGTTGCGCCGCGCCGATCCCGGCCACGACCTGCTGTCGGTGGTGGCCACCAGCGGGCTGCCGCTGTCGGACGACGAGCTGCTGCACAACGCCATCTTCTTGCTGTCGGCCGGCCACGACACCACCACGGCGGTGCTGACCGGGGCGGTTGCGCTGCTGATCGAGAACCCCGAGCAACGGGGCCTGCTGACAGACCCGGACGCCGCCCCGCAGGCCGCCGACGAACTGGTCCGGCTGATCAGCCCGGCCCAGATGATCTCCCGGGTGGCCGAAGCGCCGATCGAAGTCGGTGACGGGAAAGACACCGTCATCGACACCGGCGCCCCGATCCCGCTCGGGTTGGCCGCCGCCAACCGGGACCCGGCGATGTTTCCCGACCCCGACCGGCTCGACCTGGCCCGGTCACAGACCGGGCATCTGGGATTCGGGTTCGGCCCGCACGTCTGCCTGGGCGCCCCGTTGGCCCGCATGCAGATCCGGTTGGGTCTGCTGGCCCTGTTCGAACGATTCCCCGAGTTGACGGCGCAGGCGCCGCCGCACCGCGAGCCCAGCGCGGTGTTGACCAGCTACCGCTCCTATCCGCTGGCGGGCCGCGGGTAGGTGCGGATAATCGGGACATGACCAACTACCAGAGAGCGATCCTGGCCGGCGGCTGCTTCTGGGGCATGCAGGACCTGATCCGCAAGCAACCCGGCGTGGTGTCCACCCGGGTCGGCTACACCGGCGACCCCAATGTCCCGAACGCCACCTACCGCAACCACGGCACCCATGCCGAGGCCATCGAGATCACCTACGACCCCGCGGCCACCGACTACCGCGGCCTGCTGGAGTTCTTCTTCGCCATCCACGACCCGACGACCCGCAATCGGCAGGGCAACGACGTGGGGACCAGCTACCGTTCGGCGATCTTCTACCTCGATGACGAGCAGCGCCAGGTGGCGCTGGACACCATCGCCGACGTGGAGGCCTCCGGGCACTGGCCGGGCAAGGTGGTGACCGAGGTCAGCCCGGCCGGTGACTTCTGGGAAGCCGAACCCGAGCACCAGGATTACCTGGAGCGGTTCCCGAACGGTTACACCTGCCATTACATCCGGCCGGATTGGCGGCTGCCGCGCCGCGCCGACTCCAACCGGTAAGCGGCGCGGTCAGCCGCGCGGGCGCACCGTGATCCGCCCGCCGCGTTTCGGGGTGAAGGCCACCCCCCGGGAGTGGAACTTCTCCCCCGGCGCGGTGGTCGGTTCGATGGTCAAGTGCCGCAACACGGTTCGCAGCACCACGTCCATCTCCAGGTTGGCGAACGCCGAGCCCGGGCAGCGCCGGCTGCCGCCGCCGTAGGGCAGCCACTCGAACGCCGACGGGTTGCCATCGAGATAACGCCTGGGGTCGAAGCGCTCCGGGTCTTCGAACACCGCGGGGTTCTGGTGGATCTGGTTGAGCGCGACGATCACCCCGAAGCCGCGGGGAATGACCCACTCGCCGACCTGGACACTGGGCGCGTAGACGTGCCTGCCGGCGAAGTCGATGACGGTGCGCACCCGCTGGACTTCCCGGATGGTGGCGCGGCGCAGTGTGTTCTCATCGGTGTCGGCCTCGGCCACCAGCTCGTCGAGCAGTTCCGGGTGCCGGCTCAACCGCTCGAACACCCAGGCCATGGTCGACGCCGTGGTCTCATGTCCGGCCGCCAGCAGGGTCAGCAGCTCATCGCCGATCTCCTGGCGGGTCATCGCCGTGCCGTCGTCGTAGGTGCTGCTCAACAGCAGGGTCAGCACGTCGGTGCGGTTCTCGAAGTTCGGGTCGGCGCGCACGTCGGCGATCAGCTTGTCCAGCACGGCTTCGTACTCGTCGCGCCAGGCGGCCAACCGGCCCCACGGGCTGAATCGCCCGCAGGTGCGATCCGGCATCGGCAGCGCCGCCATCCGCGAGCCCAGCGTCACCCACTTGGGCAGCAGGACCCGCAGCTTGTCCAACTCCGCGCCTTCGGCACCGAAGATGGCCCGCAGGATCACGTTCAGGGTGATCCGGTTCATCGGCAGCAGCGTTTCGAAGGGCTTCCCGATGGGCCATCCGGCGATCTCGCTCAGGGTTTCCTCGACGATGATCTGCTCGTAGGCCCGGATGCTCTTGCCGTGGAACGGCGGGCTCAACAGGTTGCGACGGTGCCGGTGCTCGGCACCGTCGAGGGCGAACACCGAACCGGGACCGAGGATGCGGGACAGGTTGGGCTGGATGTTGCCGAGGTCCTCGGGGTTGGCGAGGAACACCTGCTTGGCCAAATCCGGCTCGGTGACAAAGACCGTCGACCCGAAGATCGGGCTGGTGACCGTGAAGGCGCCGCCGTATCGGCGGGTCAGTCGCTGCGCCATCTGGCGCCTGGCCAGGATGAAGATCAGTGTCGAGAGCGCCTTGGGTATCCGCGGCCCCGGGGGGAGGTTGATCGCGGGAGCGTCGGTGGTGTCCGTGCTGTTGCCGACAATGGTTTCGGTCATGGGCGCCTCCCGACGCGAGTTACGGTACCGCCGAGTACCAGATGCTTGTGGGATACGGTACTCTTAAGTACCAAGGACGGCAAGAGCTCTCGGCGGGAGGGTGTGGCGATGACGGTGCTGGCGGCCGACGGCGAGGCGACGCGCGCCGCCGACCCGTTTCGGCAGCGCCTGCTCGACGGCCTGGCCGACTCGATCGCCGAGCGCGGCTACCGGGCCAGCACCGTCGCCGACATCGTGCGCGCCGCCCGCACCTCCAAGCGCACCTTCTACGACCACTTCGCCAGCAAGGAAGAGTGCTTCCTGGAACTGCTGCGCACCGACAACGAGGACCTGGCACGGCGGATCCGCGCCGAGGTGGACCCGCAGGCCGACTGGCAGGACCAGATCCGTCAGGCGGTGCAGGCCTACGTCGCCCAGATCCGGTCCCGGCCGGCGATCACGCTGAGCTGGATCCGCGAGCTGCCTTCGCTGGGCGAGGTGGCGCGGCCGTCCCAGCGGCGCGGCCTGGAGCTGATGTCGAACCTGCTGGTCGAGCTGAGCGGCAGCCCCGGGTTCCGTCGGGCGGACCTGCCGGCACTGACGCCGGCACTGGCGGTGATCCTGCTGGGCGGCCTGCGGGAGTTGACCGCACTGGCCGTCGAGGACGGCGCCGACATCGGCGTGATCACCGAGCCGGCCGTCGACGCGTCCATCGCACTACTGGGCCCCCGACACTGATCGAGGGCCCAGTAGTGCGTCGGCGTCCCTAGTTCCAGGGCAGCGCCAGTTTGCAGATCTTGCGGACCACGGTGCCGAACTGCTTGAGCAGCGGGCCGGTGTTGTACGGGACGCCGTAGCGCTCGCAGATCTCCCGCACCTGCGGTGCGATCTCGGCGTAGCGGTGTGCCGGCAGGTCGGGGAACAGGTGGTGTTCCACCTGGAACGACAGGTTCCCGGAGAAGATGTGGAACCACTTGCCGCCGGTCAGGTTCGCCGAGCCGAGGATCTGGCGGTAGTACCACATGCCGCGCGACTCGTTCTCGGTCTCCTCGACGGTGAACTCCTGTGTGCCGTCGGGGAAGTGCCCGCAGAAGATGATGGTGTAGGACCAGATGTTGCGCATCAGGTTGGCGGTCAGGTTCCCGGCGAACACCAGCGGCGCGAACGGGCCGGCCAGCAGCGGGAAGGCGACGTAGTCCTTGAGGGTCTGGCGACGCACCTTCTGCCAGGTCTCGAGCAGCATCTCCTTCTTGTCGGCGAAGCCGATTTCGCCGGCCCGGATGCGCTCGGTCTCCAGCTCGTGCACCGCAACGCCGTACTGGAACAGCACCATCAGCAGGAAGGCGTAGAGCGGGTTGCCCAAGAAGTACGGCTCCCAGGGCTGCTTCTCGCTCATCCGCAGGATGCCGTAGCCCACATCGCGGTCCATTCCGACGATGTTGGTGTAGGTGTGGTGCATGTAGTTGTGCGAGTGCCGCCACTGGTCACCGGGGCAGGCGTTGTCCCACTCGAAGTGCTTGCCGTACAACGCCGGTTCGCCCATCCAGTCGTACTGACCGTGCATGACGTTGTGGCCGATCTCCATGTTGTCGAGGATCTTCGACAAGCCCAGCATCACCGTGCCGGCCAGCCAGGCCGGCGGAATGATGCCGAAGAACAGCAGGGCGCGCCCGCCGACCTCCAAGGTGCGCTGCGCCTTGATGATCCGGTGGATGTAGTCGGCGTCGCGCTCCCCGAGGTCGTCGAGGACCCGCTGCCGCAGGGCATCGAGTTCGGCGCCGAAGGCGTCGAGCTGCAGGGGCAGGTCGGTGCGTTCGAGGACCTGCGGCTCTTCGATGGCCTGCGGGCGCTCGGGCGCAAAAGCTGGTGCGGACATGGTTGGCTCCTTTGGGTTTACAGGTCGATTTCGACGTCGCCGACGGGCACGGAGACGCAGATCTGGATGTCTTCGCTATCGGCGGTGGAGATCGCGCCGGTGATCAGGTTTCGCACCGCGCCACCGGTTTTGCGGCAGGTGCAGCTGTGGCAGATGCCCATCCGGCATCCGCTGACCGGTTGCAGGCCGGCCGCTTCGGCCTGCTCCAGCAGGGTCCGGCCGTCGTCGACCACCGAGATGGTGCTGCCGAGGAAGCTGACCTGCCCACCGGACGGGTCGGCCGGAACGGTGAAGACCGGCGGGACGAAGCTCTCCGAGATCGCCTCGGGGCACTGCTCTCGTACCGCGGCCACTAGGGCCGGCGGGCCACACACGTATACCGCGTCCGGATCCGGCATCGCCGCCTGAAGATGCTCGGCGTCGAAATAGCCCTGCAGGTCACCGTGTTCCGGGGTGCGGGTGTAGCCGTGCAGCACCCGCACGGTCGGCATGGCGGCGAGCTCGTCGTGGTAGCAGGCCTCGTCGCGGCTGCGCGCGTAGTGCACGAAGGCGACCTCGCCGTCGTAGCCGTCCGCGATCAGGGTGCGCAGCATCGACATCACCGGGGTGATCCCGCTTCCGCCGGAGACCAGCAGGATGCGCCGGGGCAAGGTGTCAGGCAACACGAAGTCGCCACCGACGTTCTCCAGGCCGACGATCATGCCCGGCCGGGCGTTGCGGTACAGGTGCTCGGAGACCAGGCCGCCCTCGTGGCGGCCGATGGTGAGCTCGATGAGCCGCTGCCCTTCGGCGTTGGCCGGCGAGTAGCACCGGGTGCGCCGGCGCCCGTCGATGTCGACGGACAGGTTGATGTGCTGGCCGGCCCGGAAGCCGCCGAACGCGTCGTTGGGCTCCAGCAGCAGGGTCACGCTGCGCGGGGTGGACCGCCGGACGGCGATCACCTTCGCGCGGGCGTCGCCCTGGGTCCAGGTGGGCGACACCAGCTCGGTGTAGCGGTCGACCCCGTGGGGGCCGGTGAGCAGGTCGACCAGGCCGGAGCCCAGTACCCGCCGCGTCAAAGTTTGAGTGAACATATGTACACAGTGAACACTTGTTCACGCCTCGTCAAGGGGTGTTTGCTCTTTGTGTTACGCTTCACAACAGTGAACAGTCGTACGCCGAACTCACGCTCCGGGCGCCCGCGACCACCGCGACCACCCCGCCCCGAGCGCCCGCCACGCCCAGCCCGGCCCGAACGGCCGGAGCGGGTTTCGCGCGAGGAGCGCAAGGAAGCCACCCGTCGCGCCATCATCAACGCTGCGCTGACCCTGCTGGAGGAACGCAGCTTCAGCGCGCTGAGCCTGCGCGAGGTGACCCGCGCGGCCAATATCGTTCCGGCCGCCTTCTACCGGCATTTCGAATCGATGGACGCCCTGGGCCTGGTGCTCATCGACGAGTCGTTCCGGGCGCTGCGGGAGATGCTGCGCGACGCCCGGACCGGAGGCGTGGACCCCAGCCGGGTCATCGAGTCCTCGGTGGAGGTCCTGGTCGACAGCGTGGCCTCCCGCCGCGAATACTGGCGGTTCATCAACCGGGAGCGTTTCAGCGGGATGACGGTGCTGCGCTACGCGATTCGCACCGAGATCCGGCTGATCACCTCCGAGCTCGCCACCGACCTGGCGCGCTTCCCCGGGTTCAACGGTTGGAGCGCCGAGGATCTCAACGTCCTGGCGGGGTTGTTCGTCAACGCGATGATCGTCACCGCGGAGGCCATCGAGGATTCCCCGGATGCCGAGACCCTGGCCGAGATCAAACATGTTGCCGTCAAACAACTCCGGATGATCGCGGTGGCGGCCGGCGGCTGGCGCAGCAAGCCCTGAGCGGTGAGCCCCGCAGCGCGGAACGTTCCCGGGAAGCTGGCCGATGTCACCGGCCCGGGCCTCACCGAGAAGTGGGGCGTGACGTGTGCGGACCTGGGCGCCTCGGTGCTGGCGCCCAACGGCACGCTGGTGTCGGTGTTCGGCGACACCTTCGCCGGCGAGCGGGTCGGCCGGGGCGACTGGCGTTCCCCGGTGATTTTGATCGGCACCGGCGACGCCGCGCACCGGGTGCGCTACCAACGCGCCGGTGGCACCGACGCCGGCTACGCCCGGCAGCTGTGGCACTACCGGCACCGCGAACCGGCCTCCCGGCTGGACCGCACCGCCATCAGCACCGTGATTCCCTCCGACCTGCTGCGGGTGGACCAGATGCTCTACCTGCACGCGATCGTCAACCGCGGCTTCGGCAACGTGGCCTGGACCGAGATCTGGCAGTCCGCCGACAGCGGACTGTCCTGGCACAACATGGGCGCGCGGATCCCCGCCCGGCTGCACCGGGGCCACGCCCAATGCTGGTCCTGGGACTACAACCCCGACGACGGGTGGGTGTATGTGGTCTCCACCGGGTTCCAGCGCGACAAGGGCATCATCCTGCGGCGGGTGCGCCCCGCCGACATCGCAGATCCCGGCAAGTACTCCGGCTGGGGGTATCGCGGCGGACGCCGGGCCTGGGGCCGCACCCCGGTGCCGATCACCCCGCCCGGTGAGACCTGGGGGGAACTGTCGCTGCGGCGCCTGGGCGAAAGAACCTGGGTGCTGGGCGGGTTCGTATCCTCGCGCTATGCCCTGGGCTATCGGGTGCTGGACTCCCCCACCACCGAATTGGCGTCGGCACCACTGCAATTGCCGCTGCTCGGCACCGGCTGGGACGACGAGGACCACACGAGCGGCCGGGTGGCTCAGCTCTACGGCGGCTATGTGCTGCCGGGTTCGCGGGTGGACCGCACCGGTGGAGTGGGGCTGATGGTGTCACAGTGGAACACTGCGCACGGCTGGCCGTATCGGGTGATGCAGTTCCGTGCGACGTTGGTCAGCGGCGAGACGATTCTCTAGATTCCTCAGTAACTTCCAGGACAGATGAGCGAATTCGGCCAGAAACCTGTGGGTTCCCTGGGGAACTTGCTAGTATCCCCGCCATTGATCCACACAACTTCGGCGAAGGATTCGATCGTGACAACAATCAAGCAGTATTTGTGCGGTGCGGCCGTCGCCAGCCTGGTTGCCGGAGCAGGGGCGGCGGTCGGGACGCAGGTGGGACTGTCCGCGCTGACCGCCGACTGGATGCTGACCGCCGAGCACGTGCTGCTGATCGGTGTCGACGGCGTCAACCTGTCGAAAGTCCTCGAATACGCCTATAACGAGGACAGCGGTTTCAAGACGGCGATGGACCAGGGCATCACCGGAACCGCAAGTATCGTCAACCACACCACGCTCTCCGGACCGTCGTGGTCGACCATCCTGACCGGGGTGTGGGACGACAAGCACGGGGTGTTCAACAACCTGTTCCGGGCTGAGCCGTACAACCTTTGGCCGTCGGTGTTCAACCTGATCGAGTACAACAAGCCGGAGATCGACACCACGATCATCAGCAACTGGGAGTACCTCAACAAACTGGCCGACGCGGGCGGCTACGCGGTCGACAACAACGTCTTCGTCCCGGCCGGGGACAGTCCGGCCGACAGCGACGAGCTGGTCACCGCGCTCACCATCGCCCAGATCATGGGCACCTTGGACAACCCGGATGACATCTCGAGCTTCCTGTTCTCCTACCAGTCGCAGGCCGACCACGCCGGACACGAGTTCGCCGGCGGGTCCGAGGAGTACATGCAGGCCGTCATCAATCTCGGAAACAACATCCAACAGATCCTGGCCGCGATCGCCTACGTGCAGGCCGAGACCGGTGACGACTGGTCGATCCTCATCACCACCGACCACGGCCACACGCAGTCGGTGACCCTGCCCGGCCTGAGCATCGGCCACGGCTTCCAGTCGCCCAACGAGACGACGTCGTTCGTCATCTTCGATCAAGCCGGCGACAACGCGACCGACGGCGGCCAGAACCTGAACTACTCGATCGCCGACATCACGCCCACCATCTTGGCGCTGTTGGGTGTCCCATTGCGCTCAGACTTCGACGGTGTCTCGCTGACGGACGACCCGACCGTCCTGGACAGCTTCGTACAGCCCGTCGACCTCCAGCAGGCGCTCTACTCCGCGATCGCGATGTTCGGCTACCCGAATATCGGCAACGAGATCACCCTGGGCATCCGTACGCTGGTCGGCTCCGTCCCGTACTTCCTCAACACGTTTGTCAACCAGATCGACCAGTACCTGCAGGGGATCGTCGACCAGGACATCTTCCTGATCAGCGCGCTGGCCCAGGGCACCCAGTGGGTGACCAACGCCGTCGGCGGCCTGATGGTGGACTCCACCAACGCCGTGGCCCACGCGATCGCGCTCATGCTCGGCTCGGGTGTGATCGCGCCGACCGACGCCCCGCTGCCGGTGCCGGGTGGCGCCGAGTTCACCATTCCGGACCTGGGCGGCTCCGACTTGTCCCTGCTGCTCGACCTGGACGCACTGGCGGGCTGATACAACTCCTGACGTTACGCGGCAGCCCCCAGCTACTCCTCAGTAACATCCAGGCCAAATAAGCGTATTTGGCGGAAAACTGAGGGTTCCCTGGGGAACTGCTACTATTCCCGCCAATTGGTCCGCACAACGTCGGCGAGGGAAACGTGACATCAATCAAGAAGGTCCTCTGTGGTGCGGCCGTTGCCAGCCTGGTAGCCGGAACGGGTTCGGTGGTCGGCACGCAGGTGGGAGTTTCCACCGTCACCGCCGAATGGCTGCTCGCCGCGGAGAACGTGCTGTTGCTCGGCACCGACGGCACCCGCCTGGACAAGATCCTCGAGTACGCCTACAACGACGACAGCGGCTTCAAGCTGCTGATGGACCGGGGAATCACCGCCGTCACGAGCCTCGCCGGCCACCAGACGCTGTCCACTCCGTCGTGGTCGACCATCCTCACCGGGGTGTGGGACGACAAGCATGGGATCGTCAGCAACATCTTCCGGCCCGAGCCGTACACGACCTGGCCGTCGGTGTTCAATCTGATCGAGTACCACCAGCCGGAGATCGAGACCACTGTCATCTCCGGCCGGGGCCTCTTCACCGAGATGGCCTCCCTGGGCGGCTATCCGGCCGACAACATCATCGGCATTTCCGGTGGCTCCACCTCGGCCGAGATGGACGAGCTGGTCACCGCCGAGACCATCTCCAGAATCCTGGCGACCACGACCAATCCGGACCTCTCGAACTTCATCTTCGCTTACCAGTCGCAGGTCGACCACGCCGGACATTCGTTCGCCGGCCAGTCCGACGAGTACATGCAAGCCGTTATCAACGTCGGTGCCAACCTCAAGCAGATCCTGGAGGCGGTGGCCCAGGCCGAGGCGGCCACCGGCGACCGCTGGACAATCATCCTCACCACCGACCACGGCCACCACGACACACCGACCCTGCCCGGATTCAGCCTCGGCCACGGACTCCAGACGCCCAACGAGACAACGAGTTTCATCATGTTGTCGCTGGCCGGAAACGATGACCAGGCCGGCGCCCAGAATTTGGCTTACCAGCACGTCGACATCGTGCCCACCATCCTGCAGATCTTCGGGATCCCGATGCGGTCGGACTTCGACGGCGCCCCGATGCAGCTCGACCCGGAACTGGTCAACAGCGTCGTCTTCCCGGACGACCTCAAGCAGGCACTGCTAGCCGCAATCAACAGCGTCGAATACCCGGACATCGGCACCCACCTCTCACTGGTCCTTCGTGCGCTGGCCGGCGGCGCAGGCTACTTCCTCCAGGATTGGGCCTTCCCCCCCATCAACAACTTCCTGCAGTCGATCATCGACCAGGACATCTTCCTGATCAGCAGCCTGGCTCAGGGCGCCCAGTGGGTGTTCAATGCCGTCGGCGGGGTAGTGGTCAACGTGGCGAACGAATTGGGCCGGGTGGTCGCACAATGGACCGGAGCGGGCGCCATCGCGCCGAACGACCCACCACTGCCGCAGCCGGGAAGTGCCGACTTCACCGGCGGGGTGGAGGCCCTGCTGGCCGACAACACCGTTCTTGCTCCGGACTTGGCCGACGCCGAGCTGCCACTGCTCGACGTCGACGCACTGGCGGGCTGATACCGCCCGCCGCGCTTCACGTACTGCGATAACGTCCTGGAAGTCGCCCGGCCCCACCGGGCCAGGACCTGAGTCAGCAGCCCGCCTCGATCCCCTGTTCATGCAAGGAGCGGCGCACCGTGAAGACCCCGATCTGCGAGCAGTACGGCATCGACTTCCCCCTGTTCGCCTTCAGCCACTGCCGCGACGTCGTGGCCGCCGTGACCAACGCGGGCGGCTTCGGCGTGCTCGGCGGTGCGGCATACAACCCTGAGCAGTTGGATCAGGAGTTGAGCTGGATCGACGAGCAGGTGAAGGGAAAGCCCTACGGCATCGACATCATCGTGCCCGCGAAGTTTGAGGGCAAGGGCGAGAACCTCTCCGGGCGCCAACTGGCCGACCGGATCCCCGAGGACTATCGAGCATTCATCGCAGACCTGTTGGCGCAGCATGACATCGAGCCCGAGGACACCCCCCGAATGGGATCGGCCATGCTCGCCGGCAGCTCAGGAGAGCAACTGCTCGAGGTCGCCGTCGCCCATCCCATCCGGCTGATGGCCAACGCGCTCGGGGTGCCACCGGACTACATGATCAAGTCCGGAAAGGACAACGGCATCCCGGTCGCAGCGCTGGTCGGCGCCAAGGAACACGCCCTCAAACAGGTGGCCCACGGCGTGGATCTCATCGTCGCGCAGGGCACCGAGGCGGGCGGGCACTGCGGTGAGGTCTCCACACTGGTACTGATTCCCGAGGTCATCGACGCCATTGACAACGCCGTTCCCGTCCTGGCCGCCGGCGGAATTGTCACCGGGCGGCAGATGGCGGCCTGCGTGGCTATGGGCGCGGCCGGGGCATGGACGGGTTCGGTGTGGCTCACCACCGACGAAGCCGAAACCGCCCCGCACACCGTGCAGAAGATGCTCGCGGCCACCTCACGGGACACCATCCGCTCCACGGGGCGCACCGGGAAGCCGGCCCGGCAGCTGGTCTCCGATTGGACTGACGCCTGGCGGCCCAACGACAAAGGCCACCCCACCCTGCCGCTGCCCCTGCAGTCCATGCTGGCCGAACCGGCGCTTCGCCGCGTCGACAAGCTCGCCAGCACCGGGCACCCCGGGGCGCAGGCGCTGGCCACCTATTTCGTCGGCCAGGGCGTTGGCCTGATGAACAAGGTGAAGCCCGCGCGCGAGGTCGTCTTCGAGTTCGCCCGGGATTACCTCGCGGCCGCCGAACGGCTCGGGGACTCCGTCAGCGACTGACCGGTCCTACGGGTTCTGCGGCTCCCGCCACATCCGCCACAGCGTCGGCCCGCCATCCGGCAACGTGATCTCCCCGATCACCCTGAAACCGAACCGCTCGTAGTACGGCACGTTCTCTTCCTTGCTGGACTCCAGGTATGCCGGGCAGTACTCGGCGTCGCAGCGATCCAGCCGCGGCTGCATGACGGCCTGCCCGAACCCGCGCCCCCGCACCGACGGGTCACTGCCGATCACCGCCAGGTACCAGTGCGGCTCCTCGGGGTGGTTGGCGTCCAACAGGTCCGAGATCGCCCGCCCCTTGGCGATGCGGAAGCCGAACGAGCGGAACAGCGCCGGCGCCATGCGCAGCTGCGACCACATCGACTGCTTCCAGTGGTTGGGCGGATCCCACAGCGCCGCCGCACCGACGGTCGAACCGTCGTCGGCCACTTCGACCCCACCACCGGACAGGTGATGAACCCGGGTGGAGGTGCCGAAGTACGTCGCCAGCTGAGCGGTGCGGGAGGTGTCGTCCGGCAGCATCCACACCGACACCGGGTCGTCGTAGAACGCACGCGCCAACGTCTCCGCCAGTGGTGTGATGTCCGATTTGCGAGCGGGCCGCGCTTCGAGTGCCATCCGGCTAGATTAATGCGTCGCACCACGCCGGCGCGCGGAGCAAGATCAGCGGCTATGAGCACCCTGCTGTGGGACCAGCACACCTGCCTGCCGCTGCAGGACGGCACCGACGTGGCGCCGCTGACCCGCTACCAGCACGCCGGCGGTGCCCTGCTGTCGGTGAACGCGGGCTATTCCCCGCAGCGCTTCGCCGACACCATGGCCCTGCTGCGGCACTATCGCCGCGCCATCGACGCTCATCCCGACCTGGCCGTGGCGGCCGGCCTGGACGACGTGGATGCGATCACCGGCGCCGGCGGTATCGCGGTGGTGTTCGACCTGGAGGACTCCAACCCGCTCGACGACGACCTGGGGAATCTGGCCGTTCTGGCCGAGCACGGGGTGCGCACCCTGCTGCCCAGCTACAACCACACCAACCGCGCCGGCAGCGGCTGCCTGGACGCCGACGACGGGGGCCTCACCGCGTGGGGCCGGGCGATCGTGGCGGAGATGAACACCGTCGGCATGGTCCCCGACGGCTCGCACTGCAGCGCCCGCACCGGCCTGGACATGTGCAACGTTTCGGCCGGGCCGGTGGTCTACAGCCATTCCTGCATGCGGGCGGTGTGGGATCACCCGCGCAACATCACCGATGACCAGGCCCGGGCGTGTGCGGCCACCGGCGGCGTCGTCGGTATCACCGCGGTGGGAATCTTCTTGGGCCCCAACACTCCCACCCTCGACGCGATGGCGCACCACCTGGAGTACGCGGTTGACCTGGTGGGTCTCGAGCATGTCGGGGTCAGCACCGACTACTCCTTCGACCACGCCGACTTCGACGCTGAGGTGGCCGCCAATCCGCTGTTGTTCGATGACAGCTACACCCGTTGGGGTCCGATCCAATGGATGCCGCCGGAGACCTGGCTCGGACTGCGCGCACATCTTTCGGCGCGCGGCTGGGCCGACGCCGACGTCAGCGCCGTGCTCGGCGGTAACTTCCACCGGGTGGCCCGGGAAACGTGGCGCGCCTAGTTCGCCCGTGCCGTGTGGGTGAAAACCTTTACCGCGCCTAAGAATTCGTCTGGCTTCTCCACCATCGGACTGTGGCCTGATCCGGCGATGACGACGGGCTGCAGACCCGCCGCACGATAACGCTCCAAGTTCTTGCCGGTGGGGGTGAGCACATCATTCTCGCCCCACACCACCAGAACCGGCTTGCCCAGGCCGGCCAGCCGATCGGCCACCGGCCGCTTCTCGTTGAACCGGTCCGCGGTCCTGGCATCGCACAATGCGTTGTGGGTCATGCGTTTCAACGACCGGTAGGCCAGCTCCGGAACCGGGAAGTCCGCGGCGAATCCGGTCTGCAGTGAGCTCCTGTCGACGGCGTCGATGCCGCGCAACCGATCCACTGCCGCGCCGAGCACCGGCCAGCACGCCACGTTGCCGAGCGCCGGCATGGCGACCATCCCCTGGTCCGCGGGGGTGTCGGAGACCACCACGCGGTCAACCAACTCTGGTGCTCTCTCGGCCAGTGCGGTGGCCACCGTCCCGCCCATCGAATGCCCGACCAGCACCGCGTGCCGCACGCCCAGGGCGTCGAGCGCCTGGTGCACCGCGATTGCCTGCGCCTCGGCGCTGTAGAGCTCCACCTCGGTCGGGGACTCCGAGCCACCGTGGCCGACAAGGTCGATCGCGACCACCCGGGTGCCGTTCGCCAACGCCGGGGCCACCGCCTCCCACCACTGAATAGACGCCGAGTAGCCGTGCAGCAGCACGATGGCACGGTCCCCGTCCGGGCCATACTCGCGGACGTTCAGATTCGGTGTGGGCAGCTGGAGCACGCGGCCGCCGGCAAACGGCTCGGCGGGCCGCGGGACACGGTTGGCAACGACCGTGTCGACCAACAGCGCCATGAACAGGACCGTGATGACCAGTGCAGCGAGGCGTTTACCCACCCGCTGACGGTATCTCGGGCTTAGCCTGGAACGAAGAGTAAACCCACAGGAGGCAGCAGTGAGCGACCACGACATCCGGATGATCGTCTTGTCCACCGACAACCTGGATGAATCGATCAAGTTCTACAGCGAAACCCTGGGCATGCCGCTGAAGTTCCGCGACGGCGCGCACTTCGCCGCTCTCGACGGCGGATCGGTGACTCTGGCGCTGGCGACCGCGGTCGATCACCCCATACACGGCCAGGTGGTGGTGGGGATCAAGACCGACGATGTCGACGGTGCTGCGAAAGCCATCGAGGCCAGTGGCGGCGGGATTGTGAAGGGCCCCTACGACGACGCCCATGAGCGCCGGGCCGTGGTGTACGACAACAAGGGCAACGGGCTGGTGTTCTATAAGCCGCTGGCGCGGTGAGGGACTGCCGGGGTTTCCGCTGGCTCACCTGATCTACCAGATGGTCCCGCCGGGCTCGCTCCAGTTGTAGGGCAACGATCCCGCGGCTCAGCGACTGAATCGGTCTACCATCCGCGATGTGACCCTGACGCAACCACCTTGGCCCGTGCCGCCTCCCGCCCAGTCAAACCGGCGGTCGGCAGTGGCGCTTGCGACGCTTGCTGCTTTGTTGGCAGCCGCCGCTTTGATCGTGGCGATCGTTTCGCTAACCCATTCGTCAAATGCCTCACCATCGAGTTTCACGGCCGCACAGCGAGCCGACGCCAAGGTGCGCCTCTGCAGTAGTTACAAGCTTGCAGCGCACGCCGAACACATCGAGACGAACACGCCCAACAACATTGCGCTCGCACGTCTCTCTGCAACCAACGGAGCCCTGATCCTTGAGACGGCTGCGACGGACCCGGCCCTAGACGCGGAATATCGCGATGCGGCCCGGGCACTCGCACTCACCTATCAGACCCTCGTGGCCGTTGCTACCGGCAGAGAGGGAGACGACCCCGAACTGGAGGCGGCGATCGCTGAAGCAAACGCGAAAGACCGCGTGATGCTGGACCTTTGTGGCGACTGACCTGCTGCGCAATAAACCGCAACGGCAACGATCTGCAGCTACCTGGCCGAACGCCGCGCCAAACCAAGCTGCCCGTTGAGGTCTACCATCTGCATGTGACCATGCCAACGCCGCCCTGGCACGCGCCACCCGCCGTTAATTCGCGCAGTCGAATCCCGCTTGTAGTACAAGCCTCTAGTCTCATCACAGCCGTGGCCGCACTGGCCCTGGGGATCGCGGCGGTCAGCCGTCCAACTCCCTCACGTACCTACACGGCGGCGGAAGGGGCGGCGGCGCAATCAATACTGTGCGATAGATACAAGCTCGCTGCGCGGAGCGTACAAATCGAGACCAAAACTCCGGACAACGTCGCGTTAGCGCGGATTGCCCTCACCAACGGCGCTGTCATGCTTGAGACCGCAGCCGCAGACCCGGCGCTGGACACCTCCGCGCGTGATGCCGCACGCGCATTAGCGCTCGGGTATCAGGACCTTACCGTCATGGGAACTAGCGGCGTCGTAGGGGAGGCGCAGTTTCAGGATGCGATGAATGCCGTTAACGACAAGGATCGCGTACTCAAGGAACTGTGCGATGACTGAGCCGGCCGCTCGCCGCTACCCCACCTGAACTCCAGGGACCGTGGCCAACCAGCGGCCCGACGGCCTCCGTAGAGCCTCGCCGAACATCTGCCCTTCTCAAGGTGTCCTGGTTTGCACCCACCCCGGTCGACCAACTGCAACCCGCCCGTTCGACCCGTCTCAAAGCGGCTTTCGGGTTTACCATCCGCAATGTGACCACGCCACCGCCACCCTGGCCCACGCCGCCCGCCGTTTACCCACAACCTCGGTCGCCAGTAGCATTCGCTGTGCTGGCGGCTTTGCTATCGATTGCTTCCACAACCATCGCGATCGTGGCGCTGACCCGCCCAGCCACGTCGACGCCTTCCTACACAGCTGCAGAGACATCCGCGGCCAAAACGCGATTGTGTGGCCAATACAAACTTGCGTCGGAAGTGGTGCACATAGAGACGACAGCCGCCGACGGCAACGTAGCGCTAGCGCGGATCGCGAACACCAATGGTGCCCTCATCCTTGAGACTGCGGCATCTGATCCGGCAGTGGATGTAAAACTCCGCGACGCTGCGCGGGCCTTGGCTGCGAGCTACCAGACGGTCACCGCGATGGGGACAAAGGGACAATCAGACACCCAGTTGTTTTGGGCGGCCGTAGAAGATTCAAACTCCAAGAGTCGAGAACTGCAGGGCCTGTGCGATGACTGAGCTACATCCCGGAAACTGGGCGATTCCCCTCTTCAGTTGGATGGGGTCCGCTGCCAGCCGTCCAGGCAGTCGGGCTCAACGCAAGCCTTAAGCGCAGGGCCGATCTGGTCAAACTCGGCATGTTCGCTCCACTACATGCACGCCACCCGCGCCGGGCGCGCACTTGGCACTACCCTTCGTTGATGCAGACCCCACTCTGCCGCGCAACCAAATCGCGAAAGCCAAAGCCACCCGAGGTCGCGGTGTATCCCGCGTTAGATAGCACCCGATAGAGTCCCCTCCCTCGGAAGAATCGCATCCTTTGCGGACCCGTGCCTGACTCGCCGCCGACTGCCCACCTCATCATCCAGACTTATATGTGGCGCGCAGTCCGCCCATTGGCCCAAGGAAGCCAAAAGCGTGTAAGCACGCGCGTGGTCTTCGGGGTTACCATCCGCATGTGACGATGGCCCCGCCGCCCTGGCCCGCAGCTCCCCCCGCTCAGCCGCCCCGCCGGCCAGCCCTGGCACTTGCGACGCTTGCTGCTGCCTTGTTGGGTGTCGCCTCGCTGATCCTGGCTATCGTGGCGCTCACGAGGGCTCCAGCCAGCCCGAGCTACTCAGCCGCTGAAAGGACGGTCGCCAAGACCGACTTATGCGGCCGGTTCAAGCCCGCTATGGACGCCGTCCACATCGAGACCAATGGACCCGACGCAGGCCTGGGACGTATCGCCTTGGTAAACGGCGCCCTCATCCTCGGATCCGCGGCATCCAACCCCGCATTGGAGTCCACGTATCGCGATGCGGCGGACGCTGTGGTGCAGACATACGAGAGCTTGGTGGTTGAGTCGTCCAGTGGCAGAGCTGGCGACCCGCGATTCGATTCAGCCGTAGATGCCGTGAACACCAAAGAACGTTCGCTAAAGGAATTGTGCGGTGACTGACCTACCGCCGGGAAAATGGTCGTTCTATTTAGTGGGGGCTTGGTGGCCAGGCCCTCCAACCGAACCCAAGCAGGGCGTCCAACACTGGTCTGGCCACTCTGCAGCCAAAGAGCACGAGGCCGTGGAACTCCAAGCTTTCACAAACGGTCTCACTGCGAGAAACAGCGGGCACACCACGGAAGACGAGCTGATGCGCTTGCGGATCGGCTACAACCGTCTGGCGAACGCCGCTGAGCACTGCCGTAGCAAAAGTATCGCTAGCAAAAGCGTCGCGGATGCCGTCGATGAACTCCGTCAGAACTTGACGAGCATCGTCAACAGATACGACCAAAAAGTTGACGGCCTCGTCGCACAAAATACGCCCGAGTCGATGGCCGAAGCGGTCAAAGAAATCACCGCCGCGAATGCTGAAGCGGCCGAACACGGTTCAGATGCCAACGGGAAGATCATCGCAGCAACGCAACAGATGTTCAAGGAGCTGGGCATCGAGGGCGACGCACAACAGTGGCTGCAAGATAGCGGCGCAAAATTCAGCCCGCCAGCGTCGCGCCTGCCCACCAGCGAAGAACTGACCAGGAAGGCCGCCGGTACCGACGAGCTTCCCTTCCCGTTCGGTACCGGTGACATGAACAACCATGCAGGTGCCGACAGACTCCCTTTTCCGTTCGGCACCGGCAATACAGACGGCCAATCAGGCGCAGGCAAAGTCGGTCAACCAAGCGCAAGCCAACCAACTCCCAACGGCGGCTCGACCTTCGGTGGTAACAGCCCAAGCGGACCAACAGCCGCGCAGGGCGGAGCAGCTGAGCAAGGCGGCGTAGCTGGGGCGTTTGCTGCTCCCGGACAGTCAGGTGGTCAAGGCGGCACCGCCGGACCCCCCAAAACCAGCACACAAGGCAGCGGCGCTCTCGGCGTCCCCAGTCCCAGCGAAGGTGTAAGCAGCACCCCCGGGCCACCCAACACCAACACACAAGGCAGCGGCGCTCTCGGCGTCCCCAGTCCCAGCGGCATACCAGCCGGCCCGGTCGCCCCGCCCGGCGGCGGTCTCGACCTGCCCGCCGCGCCTTCTGCAGGGGGTGCCGGCGCCCCATCCGCCATGTCCTCCGCCATGCCAAGCCTCGGCGCTCCCGGCGGCGGCATGCCACCCGGCCTTACAGGTGGCAACCCGGCCCAGGCGTTCGCGTCGGGCATACCCGGCGGGCCGCCTGGGGCGGGCGGGCCGCCACCGCCGTTGACGCCCGGCGGGACGGGTTCCTCGGGGTTCGGGCAGGCGTCAGCGTCACCGGTTGCCCCGTCGCCGTCAGTGACGCCGATGGCGGGCGGGATGCTCGGCAACATGGCGCATTTGGCCAGTTCAAGCACGGAGGTCGCTCCGTCGACACCGGCTACGGGCGCGGCACCGGCGGGTGCACCGGTAGCTCCAACGGTGTCATCCGGCCCGGCGTCGGTGCCGTCGGCTCCGATCAGCGCCGGCCCGGCAGTCCCGTCGGGTCCGTTGCCCGGCTATGGGGCAGACCTGCGCCCGGCGAGTGGAGCCGTTCCGGCCACGCCCGCGGCGCCTGTCGGGCCTGCTGGTCCGCCGTCACCGCCACCGGCTGGTGGCCCCACGACACCGACTTCTGGCGGAGCCACGGTGGCATCCACCGGAGATCGTCCGGTACCGGGCAAGCCGGCTCCCGGTATCGGAGGTCCGTCGGGTGCGTCGGTGGCCGGCAATATGGCGGCCGGGGGCACTGCCGGTGCCGGCGCCGGCACGGCGGCCCGGCGGCTGGCCGAGCACCAGGACTTGCAGCGCAAGGTCGACGCGGTAGCCCGCCAAGCACCGAACCTCGCCTGGGCGGCCGGGCTTCGCGATGACGAGACCACCACCGTGCTGGTCACCGACCTGGCCGGGGGCTGGATTCCGCCCACCGTCAAACTTCCGCCCGGGGTCGCCCTCCTGGATCCGGCGCACCGTCGCCGCGACACCAGCGCCGTCGATCTGCTGGGTGCAGTGATCGCGGCCGCCGCCCACCAGCCGAACACCTACATCACCGAGGCCGGTCCGAACGATCCGATTCCCGGCAGCGGGGAGCGGGCCCGCTACGGCCAGCACATCGATGAACTGGGGCCCACGCTCATCGACGTCACCGGAGCCAATCCGCGCTTGCCGCGGATCGTGCAGACCGTGGCGCGTGCGATGGCCCGCAGATCCGGCGTCGCCGACAACGAAATCGCGCTGTTCCGGCAGGTAGTCACCGAGACACAGGCACGGGTACTGTCGGCCTATCCCCAGCATGCTCCCCGGGATGTGGCCGACTGGATGCTGTTGGCAGCTATCGACGCCCTGATCGGAGGAAGCGAAGAGCTCGCCCGCTATCACCTCGCGTGGTACCAGGCAGTGACGGTACGGCATGGAGGCGTAACGCCATGACAGACGACTTCGTGAAGCATTACGGTGCAGACTTCTTGCACATTGCGCTCTCGCAACCCCCGGCGGCCATCCCGCCCGGCCCGGTCCATTCCGGCGGATCATCCCCGGTGGATGCCACGATGGCGGCCTTCGGCGCCGCCACCAACTTGAACCTGGTTGAGACGAACACCGAACTCATCAACGATCACCGGGACCGCACCGGTCATGCCGCGGACGCCGTGCGTAAGTTCGCCGAGAATGAAGCCGACGCGGTATCGAAGTTCCAGAAGGTCGCCTCGCAGGGTGACGCCCTGATGGCACAGCAGGCACCGCAGGACGCGATGGCTGGACCGATGCAGGGTGTCACCGGCGCGATGCAGGGCGTCACCGGTGCACTCAGCGGTGCCCTCGGCGCGGTGAGCAAGCTGCCACAGGGATTGATGCAGGCCGGCCAGGGTGCCATGCAGCCGCTGATGGGCGCAATGCAGTCCGGTATCGGTGGATTGAGCAAGCTGGGCGGCGCCTCACTGGCCTCGGATATCACCCCCGATCCCGGATTCGCAGGCGGTGACTTCGGCTCCGGCGGAGGCGGCAGCGGTCTGGGCGTGGGCACCACGCCGGCCAGCAACCTCGGCCCGCCCCCGGTCCCGGGGACATCGATGCCGACAACGCCCGCCAGCTCCATGGCCAACGCCGGCTCGGCCGCCCCCGCAGGCGGCGCCCCCGCCGCAGGCGGAGCCGGCGGCGGGATGATGCCGATGATGCCCGGCGGGGCAGGCGCCGGCGGCAAGGGCGGCAAAGACGACAAGACCGACGCGAAGCGGATCGCTGCCCCCGGCGTGCCCAACGGTCAGCCGGTGAAGGGCCGCACCACGGCCCCACCCAACGTGCCCGTGACGAAGTCCGTCGCAAAGGACGCGGGCGGGCCCGGTATTACGCCGCTGAAACGCATTGTGGACAAAAACGACTCGTCGAAGTGATCGAGCGTCGCGGCGGCCGCCCGTAATCAGGCGCGCGGTTTATGCCTTGAGGGTTGGGGTGATAGCCGCGCCGATGATCTTCGCGTCGCGGGTGGCGATGGTGAGATTGCGGCGTAAGGCCTGGGCGACAATGATGCGGTCAAACGGGTCCCGATGATCCCAGGGAAGCCGACCGGCGAGGATCGCATCAGCGGAGTCGATCGTCAGTTCCGTACTGCTCATGTCGCCGATGACGTCGGTCCAGGTCGACAACAGAGCCGCACCGTCGAGGCGGCCCAGCCGGGTCTTGGTCGCGATCTCCCATGCCGAGGCGGCGCTGATCCAGACCGAGGTTCCCGGGTCGGACAGGATCGCCAGCGCACCGGCATCCACGCCCCCCGGCTTACTGACCAGCCACAGCAGCGTGTGGGTGTCGAGCAGGATATTCACGCCTCGGCGTCTTCCCAGGCAGCAAGTTCTGTCGCCGGCAATGCGTCGTCAAAGTCGTTTGGTACGACCAGGCTCGGCAACTGGCCAAATCTGCGTGGGACAGCTGTGACAGGTACCAGCTGCGCGACGGGCTGACCGTGGCTGGTGATGGTGAAGGACGCACCGGCCTTGACGTCGTTCAAGAGCCGATTGAGCTGGTTCTTGGCGTCCGTGCTGCTGATCGTCTCCATGGCAACCATCGTATTTGAGTCGCGCTGGTAGCGCTAGCGTGACTAGCTTGAATGTGGGCTGTCGCCCACCTGCGTCGGCCCGTTACCTCACGCGGCCGGCAATCATCTGCATCACGGTTTCTGCGATCTGATCAGACCGAGGAAGACCTTGGACTACGACATCTATCAACACCGACGACGCCACGTGATATATGACGCTCTGCGAATATCCAGGGAATACCAGGGCCACGGTAGACGGACCTTGTTTATTCACGCGAAAATTGTAAAGCTTTGCCTGTAATGCCGCACATGCCTCGGCGGCGGATACGAGTCGGTCGAATTCCGCCCTCGCCATACCGTCATCAGAATAAATTCCGACCGCCTGCGTGACCGTTGACATGGTCTTTATTTCTCCGCCGGCGGCCGTGTATGTAACGGCACGAAACTGTGACCAGTTATGGCCGAAAGCATCCTCTTGGCCAAACACCGGGTGACACTGGTCCGGAGTGTATGGGCTTTCGTAGTGCGGCGTCGGCGCATCCTGCACAGGCAGCGAAGTGAGGTCATCGCGGTCAGCGATGCGCTGGACATCATCGAGGCCGACGATCAACGAGTCGGCGTCGAAGTCGGGCGCCGCGGCGACACTACCGGAATGGCAGGCGGTCAGCGCCGCCGCGAGACAGCAGGTCACAGCAAGCGTCTGAAGCCGGGTGAACAAGCGCTTGCGGATCACGTAACCCCCTTCAAAAAGAAACAGAATCAGGCACCCTCATTTAAATTCTGGAGGAGGTGGAACGTCCATCTCAACGCCGTGGGTCAGGAATTTAGCCGCCAAGACAAGAATCTCGTCATACAATTCCTGAGCTCTCACGTTATACGCTGCCACTGCGGCAAGGTTTTGCGGAGGAGGGGGACTGGCGTTGTGCGCGGTAATTTTTACGCTCAATTCCGCCAAATCCTGGTACAGGCCGTCGAGTGTTTCATTTACCGGTGATTGATCGTAAGGGCCCTTTTGCTTCGCGCCCCCAGATGCGTAGCGCCCGGTCAGCGTCTGCACCTGGGTCGCCCGCTGCTGATTGTCGGCGTAAGCATCGGCGACGATCTTGTGGATCTCCCGGGTCTTACCGGCCAGGTACGCCTGGAACTGGCGAGCACCGGCCGGGGTGTCCAGACCGGGCCAACTCGCGGCGCTCTGGCGGATCTCGGCTTCCAGCGCGTCCAGACGCGCCCGCGACTGAATGTTGTACTGATGTGCGCCGCGCAGGATCACCTCGAAGGACCGGTCGAGCTCCACTGACGTCGCCAACCGCTGCACCAACTGCTCTTCTACCGCGCGAGCGGCGTCGGCATAGGCACCCAGCTGGTCCGGCATAGCGCAGACGCTACGCGCATCGGCGCCGTCGCGTGCTCGTCGGCGACTGGTTCCCGCTGGCCAACGCCAGTATTGTCGTCGCGGTGCAGTTGTCGCCGCGGGGCGCGGCGCAGCACTGCCCGCAGTGCGTCGTTAGGGGTAGCAGAGCATGCCGCTAAGTCTGTCGAACCGGGACCAGAACTCCGGTCACGAGTTCTATTCGTTGGTGGAACGCCACCAGGACGGCTCACCCGACATGATCGGCATGGAGGCCGTCAACCAGCTGCTGATCGCGCTGGAGAAGCATCGCTTCGACTTCTGCTTCCTCGCGGCCGGGTACGAGGACCAGGTGGACGCGTTTCTGACCGTCAACCCCGGTTTGGCCAGCCGGTTCAATCGCAAGATCCGGTTCGAGTCCTACTCACCCGAAGAGCTCGTCGAGATCGGCGAACGCTATGGCTCGAGCCGCGCTACCGAACTGAATCCTGAGGCGCGCCAGCGGTTTCTGGATATGGTGACCACGATCCGCGCCTACGTCAGCCCACGTGGAGAGCACGGCATCAACGTCATGCACAACGGTCGGTTCGCCCGCAACGTGATCGAGGAGGCCGAGCTGACCCGTGACACCCGGCTGGCCGCGCAGAAGCGCGCGGGGCACGAGGTGACGATTGACGACCTCAAGACCATCACCGCCGCCGACATCGAAGCCGCGGTTCGGACCGTGTGCGACACCAAACGGGAGATGGCCGGACTCATCTGGTAGCCCGGCAAGCGCCCGTCAAACCGTGCCGGCGCCGTACCTGGCCTCGAAATCGGACTGGGCTTCTTCGCGCAGCGCGGTGAAGACGACGTTGAGGCGATCCGCCAATTCGCGGTAGGTGTAATCGCTTACCACGCAAGGATGCAACGTCAATTCGAGCAGTCGGCCGTCCGAATTGGCCACGGCGCGGACGTCTCCGAGATCGACGCTGTAGGTGGTGTTCTCAGCCTCGGCGACCAGCGCCTCCCATTTCTCGGCAGCCTCACGCAGATCCCGCAGTACAGACTCAACGAGGTCTTTGTCGCTGAGTTCCGCGCGGCTGTCCGGCCCCGACATTGGCTAAGTATGTCCAGCGGGTATGAGTAGCGTCAATTCATCATCAACGCTAGGCCTGTGGATCCCACTGGCTGACGGGCGGCGCGCTGAGCGTCCGGAACCAGCTGTAGTGGTAGTTGGCCGAGACCGCGTCCCCGGTCGCGATGCCTTCGGTGGCGGCCAACAGCATGCAGTTCAGCACCAGAGCGGTGTCGGAATCGGGGTATTGCGCCAACAGCTGGTATCTCAGGGTGTCCAGATGCACCCGCAGCAGATCGATTTCGGCGTCGACCACCCCGGTTCCGGCCGATCCTGCCTTCGCCAGAGTGTTGGCCATCCGCGGCAGCCCTTCACGCCAATGGGTGGCCTCACTGAGCTGCCAGCCGAGGTCTTCGATGGACGCCAGCTCCCGAGGCTGCACCGACGTGTCGGTCGATCCGAAGTCGCTCGCCCAGCCGAGACGATCGCCGGGACTGTAAGCGGCCGACTCGGTGGGTGTGCCCAGCATCTCGGTGGCCGTCCCGGTTCGGCGGCCGGGCTCCAGCAACCGCACCCCCGCCGGCAGCTCGATCCCGGACGGGATCCACCCGTTGGCGATATCGGTGACCAAGAGTGTGCTGCCATCGGCGAAAGTGCCGATCGCCCAGCGCAGTCCGGGCTCCTGCCGAGCGACGAAGGCCAACAGGCGTTGCAGCCGCTGCTCCTCGGATTCGGCCACCGCCGATTTCGCGGGTGTTGGCGGTGCGGGTTCGGGGAGCGGCGCGGCGGGCGGTTCCGCGGCGGCGGGGGCGGTGGCTTGCGCCACGACCGGCAGGACGACCGGCTCAACGGGCGGTGCGATGACCTGTTCAGGAGGCGGTGCGACAACCGGCTCGGGCACGATGGCGGTGGTCGGCGGTTTCTCGTCGGCACTGTCGACGACCAGCCGCCCCGGTACGGACGGCGCGCCAGGCCGATCCGGCTCCACCACCTCGAGCGCTTCTGCCACCTCGGGTACCGGAGGCGACGCAGGCACCGGACGTGGTGCTTCGGGTGCCGGCGGAGGCACTACGGGACGGACCGGGGTTGCGGCAGCCGGCGGCGAAGGCACCGGACGCGGGATGGGTGCCTCCAGGTCATCGACCAGGTCGGGTGGCTCGACGACGACGGTCTCCGGCAACCGATGGCGAGGAGAGCGGGCGCGCTGATCGTTGGTCTCATCGGACCGCTCAGCCGGGCTAGGCGGGGCGGAGTTGGTCGGGATCTGCTCGACCGGCTCGGCTGCCGCCGGCGCCGCATTGAGGCCGGCGTATCCCGAGCGGAACTCCAGGGCCTCCTTGTGGAGCTGGCGCACGGTCGACTCCACCCGCAAGACGGCGAAGGCCCTGGCGACGTTGATGACCCTGGCCTCCGCGGCCTGACGAGCCTGCCCGGCCAACCCGGATCGACCGATCGCATGCAGCTTTTCGTTCGCCGAATTCGCGATTCGCTGCAGATCTGCATTGAGATAGTCGGCCAGCGGCGCCGTCTCGGGGGTGATCGTCGTCAATTCGGCGGGCCACAGACCGCCGAGTACCCAGGCACTACAGTCGACCGGGGCGCTGAAGGCCGGGATCGTGAGTGATTCCCGTGCCGCGCTCCGGAGACGCTGGCGCGCCGACCGCCGACCGAAGATTGCCACCGCGCAAGCCTACCGTTGCCCTCCGCGGAGTCCCGCCGGAATTTCGGCCACGCCGACACCCTCCGCACCGCCCCGTCGGGCAGCCATCAACAACCCGGCGCACGGTGAATTGTCAGCCCACCTGCAGGTCGGTAGCGTACGAATCATGGCCGATGTCGGGTCCCCCGCAACGGGGTGTGCAGCGCAGCTGAGCGAAGTGCTCGCCCTGCTGGAACGGGCTCGAAACCTATTCGGCGACATGGTGGTTGATCCCCCCGGCAGCATCGCGCCCAAGGCCGACGCCGCCGGAAAGTGGGTGCTTTAACGTCCGGAGGCGTCGCCGGCGTGCAGTTGGTGGGCCAGCAGGCGCTCGGTGGCCGCCCGAAGATCCTCGTTGGTCGGCACTGCCGCCGAAGGCGCGTGCCCACTTGTGACGATCTCGCCGCGGATCTCCAACGCTGCCTTGAGAAACGAGACGTCCGCTGCCAGAACGATGGCTTCGGCCAGTCGATGGACATCCGCCTCCATCGCAGCCTCGGTCAACACCACACTGTGCAGATAGCCACCGCGACAAGAACGGAACAGCACGTCACCACTGGGATGAATGGTGTCGAATGCCGGATTCGGGTCAGTCATCGGTGTCCATCGGTAAGACCTCGGAAGGCATCGGCGGCGTCCTGTTCATGCTGGTTCCACGTTGCCACGGCCAGGCGCAGATTGTCCGACACTGTCGAATGTTCGCTCGCCTGGTCGTCGTAGCAGTTCTTGCGGGCGTCCAGCAACGAACCGGCTGCCTGGCGAAAGTCGCTGTAGATCGGGCCGAGGGAATTCAGGGTCGTCTGGATCGCCTCATGGGAGGCCGGGACGGTGGACAGATAATCCGACGTCTGCTGGTGGTTCCCCGCGGCGTTGGTCAAAACGCCCTGATTGACGTGGATGTTCTCTGGCATCTTCTACCCTCCTGGCTAATCGACGATGACGGTTGGAACCGGGTTTTTCAAGCGGGCAGGCCCCGAACCGCCGTCGCGGGCCGAGTCGGAGCCGGTTCACCGGCCGGGGCAGGCTCCTGTACGGCGACCGGCGGATGCTGCCAGCCCAGGAATCCGGGGCCGCGCAGGTTGTCCACGAGGTGGACCTGTCCGTCGAGCAGCGCCTTGCCGTCGCCGACGGCCAGAGCGTGACGGTCGGTGAACACCCCGATATCGCCCGGCCGCAGCCTGGTCGCATCGACCGGCGTCGTCACCGGTGTTCCTGGCGGCGGGAGGTCAATCCCCTGGCGCCGGAAGGCCTCTCCGACGGGTTGTCCGTCGGCAGCGGCCTGCATCGCAGCGGCGAGTTGCGGGTTGGCAACACTGGTCGTCGCGCCGTCTGGCAGCCTCACGGTGACCGGGCCATTGTCGCTCGGGCGCTCCTGCGCGGCGTCGCCGTCGGTCCCGTCGTCATCGGCCCCATCGGGCGCCGCGTCATCGGTCGCGTCCTCAGGCGAGTAGTCGTCCTCACCTGGAAGGTCGCCACCGTCCAACTCCGGCCTCCAGCCAGCTGCTGGAAGTCCCGCCGGCATGGCAGCGGGCATCGCACCGAATCCGGGCCCGTCGCCACCCAAGCCCGGGACCATCGGCATCACTGGCACCTCGGGCTGGCGCCCGGTTGCGTCTTGGTGGCCCGCCTCCGACTCGTCTTCGGCCGGCAAGTCCGGATACGGATCGGCATCCGAGTCTGCCGAGAAGTCCGCATCCGGCCCGGTGGTCGGCGGTGCCGGATCGTCCATAGGCTCCGGATTGTGGCCGGTGGCCGCCGGGTCGTCACGGCCGGATTGTGCGATATACAGCGCCCTCAGCGCGGCGGCGAGCAGCTGCTTCGAAGTGTCGTCGTCGTTGGCGTCTTCCACCAGCCTGATGATCTCGCTCAGTTTGGCGATCAGGAACCGCTGGAACTCCCGCGCACCCGCGGCGGTACTCAGATCCCAGGCCTGCGCGGCACCGACGATCTCCGCCTCCAGACCGTCGAGCCTGCTTCGTCCTTCCAGGGTGGTCTTGTGCGCGTGACGCAGCGCTTCGATGATCTTCCGGTCGAACTCGGCGGTGGCCGACAACTGTTGCGCCAGAGCCGCTTCAGCCTGCTTCATGGCTTGCGCCGCGGCGCCGCGCTGTTCGCCGGCCGACACCGGCCGCGCCGAGAGGAGGTTGCTCAAGACGCGGTCGTAGCCCGACGGGGGCAACGGCAGGGTCAGCGACGCCTGGGCCACCCGTGTCGCCTCACCCGCCCCGCCGGCCATTTCGATGCGGTCGATCGCATCCAGCACGTCGTCGCGGGTTGCCATCGCCTCAGCCCAAAATCGTTGCGCCGGGCCGACGCTGTGCCACTGACCGCTTCATGGCCGGTGACTGTACCGATGCCCCGCGGAGCCGACAATTCACCCGAGGACCCGATGGGGACAGCCTGTTCACGGCACCGGACGCCGGATTGCCACCTGCGCACCCAGTGGGCTGATCCGAACGGTTGCGCCGGCGTGCGGCGCCTCGACGACTCTGTTTCCACCAATGGCCAGCTGGACATGCCCGGTGCTGGGGAACACCAGGTCGCCGGGTCGAATCTGGGAGCGTGGCACCGGGATTCCCTCGTGGATCTGCGTGTAGGTGGTGCGAGACAGTGGCACTCCTGCCTGGTGATAGGCCCACTGGGTCAGCCCCGAGCAGTCGAAGCGATCCGGGCCGGTGGCACCCCACACGTAAGGCCGGCCGAGCCGCGACAGCGCTGCGCGGACCGCCAGGCCTGCGCGAGTGTGGGGCAGCCGCAACTGATCCAGGCCCACTGCCCGCCGCCGCGCTCTCCGATAACGCAGTCGTCGCAGCCCCGCTCGGTGCGTGCGTGCACCGTGTCGGGCCGACAACACGTGGGCGCGCTGGGCGCGCAGCCGTGCGGCTCGTCGGCGCATCGCCTCCCGCTGTGCCAGCGGGGTGTCCGGCGATACCTCCGCGTCAGCGCGGGCCGCCGCCACCACGCCCTTGGTCTGCTCGCGGGCACGGGCATAGTCGGCGACCGCCGCGGCGAGCACGGTGGTGGCAACGGCGTCGGTGCGTGCGTTGGCCAACAACCGCTCCCGCTGGGCAAGCACCGCCTGCCGGTAACGGTCATGCCCCGATCCGGTGTTGGCGTTGGCGGTCCGCTTCAGCAAGTCGGCGTAGCGGTCCAGCTCGGACTCCAGTGAGACCGGCTGCGGACTCCCCGCAAACAGCCCGTGGGCACGGTTCAGGACTTCCAACTCACCGTTGCTCACCGCTATCTCCCTACGTCGTCACCATCGGTCAGGTCCGCGGATTCGTCGGCAAACGCGCGGATGCGGGCCAGGGCACCGGGCGGAATCACACCCCGGTTGCGGATGTCCCACATCTCCTCGGCGCTGACGCCGACCAGCGCCGCGATCACCGGTTCGGGTAGCGACGACCGGGCGCATGCCCGGTCGAATCGCGCGGTCAGGCTTGTGGGCATGCGTTGCAGCAGGTTGCTGCGGGTGGCTTCGAGTGCCTGCAGGTGCGCCATCAGCCGGGCGGCGTGATCGGCGCCCGCGTTCACGGCCACCCGCCAGGAGCTGGCCGCGAGCATCTCCGCCTTCACGCACTGCGTGATCACGGAAAGAATATACGTCTCGTATTCGTCTGATGCTTCCGACGGCAGTCTCGCGATCACCGAACGCAGCGCATCGAGCTGTGCCTCGGCGTAGCCCTCCAGCACCTCGGTGTCGCTGTGACGGTCGACGACGACGGCGCCGGCAGGGCGCGCAGGCGAAACGCGAGGCTCGGCCGGATTGATCAACTGGGCCAGTTCGGCGTCGGCGTCGTCGGCTGCCAAGAGCCGCGAATAGGTGCCCGGCGGCAGGCCGAGACCATTTTCGACCTTTTGAACTGTGCCTTTGTGTGGTTTGCGAGCGCCGCGCTCCAGGTAGCTCAAGCCCATGATGCTGACCCCGGTGGCGGTGGCAAGGTCCGCCAGCGACCAGTCGCGCGCCTCGCGTAGTGCCCGAATGGCCGCGCCCGCTGCCTCGCGGCTCATGGTTGCGCCCCGACCATGAACGGAATCGTACACAGCCTGGCGGTTCACTAGTTACATATATGTTTTTATCACCTTCTCTTGCGTCAACCGTATTCGTTCATATACGTTTCTATCTACGTTATTGGTTTGTTCCACACGAGGAGGTCCTTCCGATGGCACC
This sequence comes from Mycolicibacter longobardus, assembly GCF_002102265.1. Classification (GTDB taxonomy): domain Bacteria; phylum Actinomycetota; class Actinomycetes; order Mycobacteriales; family Mycobacteriaceae; genus Mycobacterium; species Mycobacterium longobardum. The sequence continues at coordinate 71,975 of NZ_LQPG01000028.1, forward strand.
CCCCTGCTCCGCCAACCCCGAACTGTGGTTCGGCTATCCCGACGCCGACGGGGCCGACGGGGCCGCCAAGGCCCGGGCCTACGAACAGTCCTCCACCGAGGCGCGGCTGCTGTGCCTGCGCCGCTGCCCACTGGCACAGCAGCGTCGGTGCGCCGCGCTCGCCGTGGAACGCGGCGAGGAGTACGGCGTGTGGGCCGGCGTGAAGCTCCCGGGCGGTCAATACCGCAAACGGGCCGAACTCGCGCAGGCTCACGCGCTGCTGCGCACGATCGCCGCCGGCGAGATCAACACCCGCGAGCTACCCGACAATCAGGTGCTGCTGGCCAACCATGAATACGAGCAGCTGCCGGTCACAGCGACGGTTTTTCACCTGTCCCCCGGCCGAGTCGGCCCCCCGTCAGCGGCCTGACCACCGCATGAGTCGGTAGGATCGCCACAGCGGCTTGGCGCGCGGCGCGGAGGTGGACAGTTGAGCAACCTGGATTCCACCCCGGACGAATTCGCTTGTGCCGCAGGTCCGGCCGGCGGCATTGAGGTGCTTCACCCCCGTGACGTTCCGCTGGGCGGACCGCGTGCCATCCGGGTACGCCGCACTCTGCCGCAGCGGGACCGCTCGCTGATCGGTGCCTGGTGTTTCATCGACCACTACGGGCCGCAGGACGTCATCGGCGATGGCGGCATGGACGTGCCCCCGCACCCGCACACCGGCCTGCAGACGGCCAGCTGGTTGTTCAGCGGACGGGTCGAGCACCGCGACAGCGGCGGGGTGCACGCGCAGGTACGCCCCGGCGAGCTGAACCTGATGACTGCCGGCGCGGGCATCTGCCACTCCGAGGTCTCGACCGATGCGGAGTCGGCGCCGATCCTGCGCGGCGTGCAGCTGTGGGTGGCGCTGCCCGACTTCGCCCGCCATACCGCACGTGCCTTCAACCACTTTGCGCCCGAACCGGTTCCGCTGTCTGGGGCAACCGCCCTGGTGTTTCTCGGTGAGCTGGCCGGGCACCGCTCCCCCGTCCCGTCCTTCACTCCCCTGCTGGGCGCCCAGCTCGACCTGGATCCGCGGGCCGAGCCGGCACTCGATGTCGATCCGGCGTTCGAGCACGGTGTGCTGTGCGACCACGGTCCGGTTGCGCTGGGCGGCACCGACTTGGCTGTCGGCGAGCTGGGTTATCAAGGTCCCGGTCGAGCGGTACTGCCGCTGCGCAACACCGGCGACTCCCCCGCCCGGGTGCTGCTGCTCGGTGGGCCGCCCTTCGGCGAGCAATTGGTGCTGTGGTGGAACTTCATCGCCCGCAGCCATGAGGAGGTCGTCGAGTTCCGCCGCCAGTGGCAGGACGGCGATGCCCGCTTCGGCGAGGTCCGCGGCTACGAGGGACGGCTGGACCGGTTGCCGGCGCCGCCCATGCCGCCGGTGCGGCTGCGGCCGAGGCGGTAGGCGTCCTCGTAGCGCTCGAGGCCTGCCGGACTCATAGTGTTGACGGTGTTGACGGCGGATCCTACTATTGACGGTGTTGACGAAGGGAGTCTCAGAGTGCCTGCCGCGCTGAGGGAAGACGACCGCGAGTTTGTCTCGCAGGCAACCCGGGAGTTCGAACGGGCACTCACCCGTGTGGTGGCCTCGCACGAACGCGCGGGGCGTAACGCCAACGTCGTGCTGGGTGACCCCCGGGCCTTCGCCGAGCGCGCCGTGCACGCCACCGCACCCGAGGCGTCGCCGTGGGACGAACTCGTCGGCCCGTTCCTTCGCAGCGACGGGGTCCAGGCCCGGCTCGGGATCAGCCGCCAGGCCGTCGCCGCCAAAGCCGCCCGGCGCCGTCTGTTGCGGACCATCACCGCCGACGGCGAGCACCTCTACCCGCTGTGGCAATTCGACGGGGACCACGTCATCGACGGGCTCGCGGAGGTATTCGCATTGTTCCCCGAATCCTCGGTGGACGGATGGACGCTGGCGGCCTGGCTCCGCACCCCAGACCCCGACCTGGAAGAGCCTCCCCTCGACGTCTTGGCCCGCGGCCAGCGCGAGAAAGTCCAGACAGTTGCCCGCACCGCGGCACGGTCCCTCATCGCGTGACACCGCAGCAGACCCTGGGCGAGCCCGGTGACCTGACCGGGTTCCCAACCGTCGCACCACCAAAGCGGCTCCTGCGAGTGTGCCGCGCCGGGCAGGACACCTGGTGGTTCTCCTCCGACGGATCCGGGCGGTTCGACCTCAAGGCACCCGAGGGGACCTGCTACCTGGCTACGGACGCGTACGCGGCAATCCGCGAAGCCAGTCGCCTGGGACCGGTCTCCACGGCCTGGGTAGAAGCTCGCGAACTGCGTCGGGTGTCTCCTCCCGATGGCGAAGCACGCTTGGCGGCAACGACACGCCAGGCCGCCGGTCGCTACGGGGTGACCACCGAACTGGCGACGGTGATCCCCTACGACCTGTCCCGCCGCTGGGCAATAGCCTTCCGCGCCCGGCAGTTGGACGGCATCCGGCATCAGCTCCGCCACGACCAACGCGCCCGACCCTCCGGAGTCGCGCTGTTCGGACCCGCCGGACCCGCTCAGCTCGACGACGGGACCCGCTCACCTCTGACCACCGCAGACACCGACGCTGCCGGCGTCGTTGTCCTACCCCCGCCCCACTCGACGGTGCTGACCGTCGTACCGTGATCCGCGCGCCAGGCGGTAAACATCGTCGAATGGGCCGTTGTCGAACTCAGTCCGCAACGCTGGGCTTCAGGAAGACGGTCCGGTCAGCGAGCTGCTCGCCCCGCATCGCCGCCACCGCCGCGGCGAGTGGCACGACCCCGGATGGCCGTCGAGAGAACCGCGCGGCCAGGGCAATCAGTAGTCCGTGGTGGTGATAGCCGCTGGCGATGTGCTCGGCGGCAATCCGGGTGAAATCGCTGACGTTCTCCGTGAGTACGGCGAAACCGCCCGCTACAGCTGCTGCGAATACAGTCAGATCGTCCTGCCCGGCAAGGCCGAGACCGCTTACCGTGCTGACCTCAAGGCCGACTGCTTTCAGATGTTCCGCCAAGGCTGCGGGATACATCTCGTCGAGCAGAACTTTCACCGCTGGTCGGCAAGGGCGGTTTCGCTGCGGTGAAGATCGATGCGGGCCTGGATCTCGTCCGGGTACGCACTTCGGTAGGCCAGGGCGGCATCAATGTGCGGCCGGCTGACGGTGCCGTCTGTCGCGAGCTCCGCAACCGGGTCATCGATCGCTCCGAGGTCGTCGATCCACATGGCGATCTCCCAGACGTCGGGTCCCCCGACAACGCCCGCACGCCGCCCTGTCGGGCCGTCCCGGAAGGTGATCAGCGGGTGTTCATCGCGTCGAGCACCTTCATCGGCGTAACGACGCAGCCGGTCCGACAGACTCTCGCCGGCCGCGCGAGCACGCAATCGCAGCCGTTCGGCCAAGCGATCATCGAGGCGGACCGAGACATTTACAGACATGATTACAGTGTTGCACGATGTCAACACTTGCTGTCGGACTACGGCGTGAGCAGGACTTTCACCACGTCACCCGACCGGGCTGCCACCGCGCGGTAGGCGTCGGCCGCGGCATCCAACGGCATCTCGTCGGTGAAAATCCCGTCCACCGCCAGTCGCCCGGACTGCAGCAGCGGAACAAGCTGCGGCCAGGTCTGCTGCACCGGGGCGGTGGTCATCCGCAGGGTGACGCTGCGCAGCAGCGCCGGCAGCGCCGGGAACGGGAAGGGCTGCAGGTCGTGCACACCGACCACCGACACCGTTCCGCCGGCCCGCACCGCGGTCAGGGCATCGGACATGGTGGTGTCCGAGCCGACGGCGTCGATCACCGAATCCACCCCGATCCCGCCGCTGAGTTCCATCGCCGCGGCCGTCGTCGTCGGCTCCGCCGTGGTCACGCCCATCAGGGCCGCCCGCTCCCGCCGTTGGCGCACCGGGTCGATACCGAGAACCGTTGCCGCGCCGAGGAACAACGCGCTGCGCGCGGCACACAGCCCCACCGCGCCCAACCCGATCACCGCTGCCGTGCCGCCCACCGGGATGTCGGCGCGCAACGCCGCCGCCCACCCGGTGGCCAGGTTGTCGGTGAGCAGCAGCGCTTCGGCGTCGCAGATGCCCTCGGGGATGCGGGCGAGCTGAAAGTCCGCTCCCGGCACCGCAAGTAGCTCCGACTGCGCGCCACCCAACAGGCCGGATCCGAAGATCTGCGGGCCCGAGTGACACCGGATGGGGTCGCGGGTGGCACACCCGGCGCAGTGTCCGCAGCCCGCGACCGAGGACACCATGACCCGGTCGCCCACCCGCACCGAACGCACGTCGGAGCCGAGTTCGACGACGGTGCCGATGGCCTCATGGCCGAGCGGCACGGGATCGGCGATGGGGTAGTCGCCCTCGTAGAAGTGCAGGTCGGAGCCGCAGATCGCGGTTGCGGTCACCTCGACCACGGCGCCGTCGGCGCCGGGCAGCTCCGGGTCGGGGCGGGTGTCGACTCGGATCGATCCGGGTCCATCGATCACGACACTGCGCATGTCATCCTCCTCCAGATCCTGCAGCTAGCGCTTGTACTTTGCCGAGCACGTCGGGGTAGCGCTTGAGGTGCGCGCCGCCGTTGACGTCGAAAGCGGCTCCGGTGATCCACCCGGCACGGTCGGAGGTCAGGAACTCCACGGTCTGTGCGATGTCGTCGGGGACCCCGGCCCGGCCCAGCGCGGTGTTCTCGATGTATTCGTCGGTGAGGCCGGGAACCATCGCCAGCCCGGCGACCAGGGGAGTGTCGACCAGGCCGGGGGAGACCGCGTTGACCCGGATGCCACGGGCACCCAACTCCAGGGCCGCCACCTGGACCAGCATCAGCACGCCGGCCTTGGCGCTGCAGTACGCCGCCATCGTGGTGCCGGGCTGCCGCCCGTTCAGCGAGGAGATCGCGACCACGCTGCCGCCGTCTTCCATGGTGCGGGCAGCGTGCTTGATCACCAGCATGGTGCCGGTCAGGCAGACGTCGATGGTGGTCTGCCAGCCGGCCAGGTCGATCTCGGCGATGGGACCGATGATCGACAGCCCGGCGCAGCTGACCACGGTGCGGACCGGTCCGATGGCGCGGGCGGCCGCGAAAGCCGCTGCGACGCTGTCCTCGTCGGTCACATCGGCGGCCACCGCGCTGGCCGCCTCGCTGCGTCCATGCGCCGGTCCCAGCTTCGCCTCTCCTCCGTCGAGCCTCGCTGAACCGGCGAGCTCGGCGGCCCGCTGGTGTGCCGCCTCGGCGTTGATGTCGGCGATCACCACGCGGTCGCCGCGCGCGGCCAGGGCGTGCGCGGTGGCCAGCCCGATCCCGGATGCGCCGCCGACTATCAGCGCCACCGGCGCTTGATCCGCCATCCTCATGCTCCCGTCGTCGTGGTGGTGCGGTAGCTGCGCTCCCGTTCGGGACGCACCCACAAGGTGTCCTCCGCGACGTCGATGCCGTCGTTCACCAACACGCGTTTGAGGATCTTGTTGGTGGCCGTCGCGGGTAGCTGCGCGGTCACCCGAACATAGCGGGGCCAGGCCTTGGGGGACAGGTCCTCTTGGGCGGCAAGGAAATCGGTCAACTGGTCCTTGGTCAGCCGGGTGTCGTCGCGCAGCACCAGCGCGGCCATCACCTGATCGCCGACGTTGCTGTCGGGCACCGCGTACACCGCGGCCTGGTTGATGGCCGGGTGGCGCATCAGGATGCGTTCGATGGGCGCCGCCGCCAGGTTCTCGCCGTCGACCCGCATCCAGTCGGCGGTGCGCCCCGCCAGGTAGATCCAGCCGTCGGCGTCGGCGTAGGCCAGATCGCCCGACCAGTACATGCCGTCGCGCATCCGGTCGGCGGTGGCCTGCTCGTTGTTGTAGTAGCCCGAGAAGAATCCGGACCCGGCGGTGTTGACCAGTTCGCCGATCGCCTCGTCGGCGTTGGTCAGCGCACCGTGTTCGTCGAAGGTCGCCGGCGGGCATTCGGCGTTCGTGTCGCTGTTGTAGATGGCCACGCCGGGGAAGCCGCGGCCCACCGAACCGGGCGGGGTGCCTTCATCGCGGGTGATGGTGACGGCGTTCTCGGTGGAGCCGAAGGCGTCGACCACGTGGACGCCGAACCGGCGGGCGAACTCACCGATGTCGCGCTCGGAGGCCTCGTTGCCGAAGGCCACCCGCAGCGGGTTGTCGGCGTCGTCGGGTTGCTCGGGGTGGGCGAGCAGGTAGGCGAACGGCTTGCCGACGTAGTTCATGTAGGTGGCACCGTAGGCGCGAACGTCGGCCAGAAACCGCGACGCCGAGAACTTGGCCGGCGCCATCGCCGCGCCGGCGGCCACCGCGGGGCCGAAACCGGCCGCGATCGCGTTCGAATGGAACAGCGGCATGGACAGGTAGACCACGTCGTCGGCGCCCAGCTCGAACCGCTCGGTGAGATTCTGCCCGGCGACCAGCACCATGAAGTGGCTCACTAGAACCGCTTTCGGGTCACCGCTGGTGCCGGAGGTGAAGATCAGCATGAACGGGTCCAGCGGCGTGACCTGCCGGTGCGGTTCGAGCTCGCCGGTGTTGTCGCACTCCTGCGCCCAGGCCGGGTCGTCGACGTCGATGACGGTGACACCGGCGAGGTCGAGTCCGGCCAGCAGCGCGCGGTGTTCGGCGTCGACCAGCAGGATCTGCACGTCGGCGGTGCGCAGGTCGCCGGCGAGCGCCGAGCCGCGGCGGGTGTCGTTGACCCCGCACAGCACGTATCCGCCGAGCCCGGCGGCGGCCAGCGCGGTGAGCATCGCGGGGGTGTTGCCCAGCAGGGCGCCGACGTGCATGGGTCGGGTGGTGTCGGCGCGGGCGAGCACCGCGGCACCGTGTGCGGCGGCGCGGTCGAGGTAGTCGCGCCAGGTCCAGCGGGTCTGCCCACCGTCGGGGTGGTTGTAGATGACCGCCGGCTCGGTCTGGTCAGCGCGTTCGGCGAGCAGTTGCTGCATCGTTTCTGCCATCGGACCTCCTAACCGGTGACCGTAGCGGTCGCGCCGAGCAGATGCCGGGTCAAGAACGCGATCTGGTGCTCGGCGACGTGGTCGAACCACGGCCCGCCGGGGAAGACGTCGAAGTGATCGCAGGGGTAGTGCCGTACTTCGGCGTGGGCGGCGAACGCTGCTTTGGCCGCGGCGTGCGGGGGAGCGCCGCGGTCGAAGTCGGCGATCTGCACCAGCATCGGGCAACTGACGGCCGCGGCGTGTTTGGCGGCCGGACGGTAGCTGCCCAACTGGACGCCGACCTGCGCGTCGATCTCGTTGCGCCAGGTGGGGCCCGCGATGGTGGTGTAGGCGTCGTAGTAGCCCTCGGCGGTCAGGGTGGCCAGCTCGCCGGGGCGGCCCACCAGCGGGATGGTTGCCGGCTCCCGGCCGAGGCGTTGCGCCAGCGCGCTGCGCCAGCCCGTCGCCGTCGAACGCAGCAGGGTCGATGGGCGGTGGTGGGGCAGTGCCGCGAGAGCGGAGGCCGGACCGCTGACCAAGGGCGTCAGCGCAATCGCGGCGGCCACGCCCATGGTGGCGGCCACCTCGAAGACGTGACCGCCGCCCAGCGAGACGCCCCACGCCACCACGCGCTGCGGATCGACCCCGGGTTGGCCGGCTGCCGCGGCGCAGGCCGCCCGGAAGTCGGCCATCTGCTCCTTCATCGAAATCCGTTGGCGCGGTTGCCCACCGGAGGCGCCGAAATAACGGTAGTCGAAGGCGAAGGCGGCGAATCCGGCTGCGCTGAGTCGTTCGGCGAACGGGATGAGTCCGGAGTCGACGGTGCCGCCGAAGCCGTGCCCGAGTACCACAACCGGTGCGGTGTCCTGATTGCCGGCCGCCGGGAAGAACTGCCCGACGCACGTGGTGCCGCCGCTGTCGAAACGGACCGTCGTGCTCATGCGGATGCCCCCATCTCACACGCGCTCGCCCACGAGGGCGCGCCGATTTCGGCGGCACGGTGGGCGCCGCGCGGGATCTCGGCGGTGCGCATGTCGTGTTCGTAGAGGAAGAAGTCGAGCTGCTGGGTGTGCCGCGGGGTGTCGAGCATGTGGCCGGTGTACTTGCGCATATCGGCCTCGATCACCCGACGCATCTCGGCGGGCGACGGCAGCCGGTAGCGCCCGGCCGCGTAGGCGCCGATCAACCGAGCCTGACTTTCCACGAACGGGAACAGCGTCGGGGTGGACTGGGCGAAACCGGCGAACACCAAGTCCTCGATGCCGGGATAGAACATCCGCTTGTACAGGTCGATCCGGTTGTCCGGGGCGCTGATGAACTCCGGGTCGAAGAACGGGAAGGTGATGTTGTAGCCGGTGGCGTAGATGATGATGTCGAACTGGCCGCTGGTGCCGTCGGTGAAATGCACTGTGTCGCCGTCGAACCGGCTGATGTTGGGCTTCGGGATGACGTCGCCTGACCCCAGTCGCAATGGCAGCTCCACCGACTGGGTGGGGTGCGCCTCGAAGAACTTGTGGTTGGGGGTCGGCAAGCCCAGGTCTTCGGGGCGCCCGGCGATGATCGGCTGCGCCCACTGGGCGACCTTGCGCTGCAAGGCAAACGGCAGATACGGACTGGTCCGGAAGTACTTGTCGGCGGGCTTGCCGGCCAGGTACTTCGGCACGATCCAGGCACCGGAGCGGGTGGACAGGGTCAGCTCATTGTCCAGGGCCTTTGACGACAGTTCGACGGCGATGTCGGCGGCGCTGTTGCCCAGCCCGACGACCAGGATGCGCTTGCCGGAGAACTCCAGCGGCGTCTTCGGGTCGATGTAGTGGTGTGCGTGCAGGGTCTCGCCGGTGAACTCACCCGGGAAGTCCGGGTAACGCGGGTCCCAGTGGTGGCCGTTGGCGACCACCAACAGGTCGAAGCGGCGGCGCCGGCCACCGGCCAGTTCCAGCTCCCAGCCGCCGCCGGGCAGCCGCTGCGCGTGGGTGACCTCGGTGTCGAACTCGATGTTGCGCTTGAGCTCGAAGGCCTCGGCGTAGGACTCCAGGTACTCCTTGACCAGGGTGTGGTGCAGGAAGTCCGGGTAGTGCTCTGGCATCGGGAAGTCCCGGAACGACAGTTGGTGCTTGGAGGTGTCGATGTGCAGCGAACGGTAGGCGCTGGAGTGCCCGTTCGGGTTGCCGAAGGCCCAGTTGCCGCCGATCCGGTCGGAGGATTCGAAGCAGGTGTAGTCGACTGCGTAGTCGGTCAGCATCTTTCCGGCGGTCAGGCCGCTGATGCCGGCACCGATGATCGCGGTGCGGGGTGAGGGCATGGCTGAACCTCCGGGCAAGAGTAAACAGGTTTGCGAATGTGTCTACCTGACGCGGTGGCAATAGTACACATATCTGCGAATGTGTCTACTCCCTTGTTACGATTGCCAACCAGGAGGTGGGCCGTGAACACGACGTCAGCGGCACCCGCATCCCCGTCGACCACCGAACGGCTCCTCGATGCGACCGAGAAACTGCTGGCCGACAAGGGGATTCGGGCGACGACGATGATCGACGTCGCCCAGGCGGCGGGGGTGTCCCGCGCGTGGCTGTACCGGAATTTCCCCGACAAGCCGGCGCTGGTGGGCGCCACCATCATCCGGCTCATCGAGACCAGCTGGGCACAGGCACGCGCCGAGCTGTCGACCCTCGCCTCCTTCGAGGACCGGCTGGTGGCCGGCGTCCAGATCGGCCGGCGCGCCTACGACGATCCCGGCACGCTGCTGATGCGGCTGCGCACCGCCGAGCCCGAGGAGTTCGCCACCTGCGCCGGGGCCGGGGTCAGCGGCCTGGTGCCGGACCTGGCGGGATTCTGGTACCCGTTCCTGGAGGCCGCCGCCGCGGCCGGAGACATTCACCCCGACACCGACCTGCCCGAGGCCAGTGAATGGATCGCCCGGGTGATGATCAGCCTGGGCAGCGTCCCGGGGAATCACATCGACCCCGACGACCCGGTGTCGCTGCGGCGGCATCTGCGGCGCTACGTGTTGCCGGGGCTGCAACAGCCGCCCACGACCAGGGCACCGAAAGGGAAGCGATGACGGAGTGGTTCCTGTACCTGCCGCAGATCCGGATCGAGCTGGCTGAGCTGGTGTCGCGGGTGCGGGTAGCCGAGGCGTCGGGCTTCGACGGCGTGGCCTTCCTCGACCACCTCGACACCCCGATGGCCCCCACGACGCGGTTGTGGGAAGCGATGACCGTCGCGACCTGGGTCGCCGCCCGCACCGAGCGGATCAAGATCGGCCACGTCGTTTTGTGCGACGCGTTCCGGCACCCGGCGGTACTGGCCAAACAGGCGACCACCCTGGCCGAGGCCAGTGGCGGCCGCTTCGAGCTCGGGCTCGGATCCGGCTCGGTGCCCGACGAACTGGTCAAGTACGGCATCACCACCGCGGGCCCGCGCCAGCGCGTCGACGCGCTGGGGGAGACGCTGGCGGCGTTGCGTGAGTACTGGGGCATCGAGGGGGAGCGGGCACAGACGCCGGTGCCGGGCCGGCCGATTCCTCTGGTGCTCGGCGGTGTCGGCCCGCGGATGCTGGAGCTGACGCGGCGGTACGCCGATTGGTGGAACCTGCCCGCGACGCACGTACACAAGTTGCCCGAGCTGCTGCCCTCGATCGGATCGGCGCGCGCCTCGGTGCAGCAGATGGTCGGCTTCGCCCGGCGCGATCAAGACGTGGCGGCGGTGTCGGAGACGGCGCGGCGACGGTTCGGCCACCTGGGATCGGGTCTGGTGTGCGGTGACGCCGCTGCCCTGACCGAGCACTTCCGGATACTGGAAGGCCAAGGGGCACAGCGGTTCTACGTATGGTTCGCCGATTTCGCGGAGCCGGAGTCCATCGCCGAGTTCGCCGAAGCGGTGATCGGGGCAGGCTGTGGATAAACCGCGGCAGCGTCATGAGCGAACGGCGGTCTCGGCGTACGCTGCCAGCATGCAGCCGGAGAACCTCGAGGCCCGCGTCACGGCCCTGGAGGTCTGCTCCCGGCCGTGACCACAGATGCTCTTGACCGCTGGCGGACGGAGCGTTGTGCAGCGCTCGACAGTCTCGAAGCGGTTCACGAACGGGTGACCGAGAAGCGGCGCGGTCGCCAATACGCGACCGAACACCTCAATCTGGCCCTGTTCGTGCGCTTAGCCGCCGAGTTCCAAGGGTTCTGTCGCGATCTTCACGACGACGCCGTGCTTGCGATCATCGCGGACCTAGATGGTGTGGTGGGGGTCGACCTCCACCAGCAGCTGCTGCGCTCCTCCCTCACACGAGGACGAAAACTCGACACCGGGAATGCCGGACCCGGCAACATCGGCAACGACTTCAGTTTCCTCAGCATGACCTTCTGGCCGGACGTCAATCTCCGATACCCCGTCAAGGGTCCGAAATGGAACAAAATGCTGGCGAATCTGAACGACGTGCGTAACGCGGTTGCCCACAGCGATTCTGCGAAGCTTGCGGTGGTGCGCGAGCGCCAACCTTTGACCCTGCGTACGTTCCGCTCTTGGCGTAGGTCGTTGAACGACACCGCAGCTGGCTTCGACACTGTGGTGAGCGCATACTTGCAGAACGTAACCGGGAAGGTAGCGCAGGGAGGTGGTGAGCATGGCGACGGCTAAGAAGCCTGCTCCCGCCATTGGTGACCACGTCCGAGTGGTGTTCGGCGACCGCGAGTACACTGGAACCGTTACCCGTGTAAGTGGGTATCGTGTCTACGTCACCCTGCATGTCGAAGGTGCCGACGACCCGATCACCAGCCTCTACCGCGCCGCGGATCTGGTGCCTGCCTGAGGCGCCGCAGGCATGCTGGCGGCAAAATCTCGCCTCAATCGCATGGCCCCCGCCGCGCGACAGAGTTCCAAGAGGCTCGGCCTCGATGCCGAATCGTGCTCTAGGGCAGTGCAGGCCCGCCGCGCCAACCCCGACTAGATTGAAGCGGTGGCGCGCACAAGGCTTTTCGATCGAATCCCGCCGGCCAGTACGCTACCGCGTTACACCGACTCGTCCTACCATTTGCTCTGCCGCGCGCCTGAGCCGCACTGGACCCACGTTCGTGAAACCCTAGAGGCTTGGTACGCAGATTTTCCCGACCCGAATGGCGATCTCCTCGCCCGGTTCCGCCAAGACGATCCGCGCCAGCACGAGTCGGCCTGGTGGGAACTGTACGTGTTCACGCTGTTCCGCCGACTCGGATACGCCGTCGAGGTACACCCAAAAGTCGACGGGTCCAGCAGGCGGCCAGACTTCCTTGCTACCCGAAATAACTCCTCGCTCTACATCGAATGCGCCGCCTTGTTCGACAGCACCATAGCTGCGGAAGAAGACGGCGAGGCCTTCCTCAAGGACTGCATCAACGCGACGCGCAGTCCAGATTTCGGTTTCTCGTTACGGGTGGACCGCCGAGGCACGAAGCGCCCTCGCCAGACGCAAGTCACGCGGCGGTTAGAAAACTGGTTGGCAACGCTCGACTACGCAGCTGAGTCAGCCACCTCCTCAGAGGGCAGCAAGCCACCCTCCCAGGCGTTCGAGTTCGCTGATTGGCGCGTAACACTCACCGCGCTCGCACTTCCCGAGGCTCATCGCGGAAGCAATATCCCGCCACTGATGATCGGCCCGGCCAGCGGTGCCTTCGTCGTCACTTCCGTTGAGTCCCTTCGCAAACTCCTGTCAAAGAAATCGTCCCAGTGCAAGGGAGTATCGCGGCCCCTGATGATCGCCGGTGGACCAAGCTCTCTTTGGGACGGAAGCAATCCGATGCAGTATCGACGACCCCGGCTCCGCGCACCGATTTCGACAGACTGACGGCTTCTGGCATCCCGGACCGCCTGTCCGCGGGAGCCGCATATCAGCCGTCCTGTTCAGCGAGCTTCTCCACCCAGCGCGCGTTGCGGCCAAGCTGCCGAGCCTGTGGGCAAATCCCTGGGCGGCCCATTCAGTAATCGATCCTTTGCCGTTTCCTATTCGTACCGCCAACGCTGACGGGGTCGTGTTCGAAGCTGAGGCATCCCTCGTCTCACCGCATCGATTACTCGGCCTCCCCGGCAACTGGCCTTTGTGATGCCGTTCAGCATCGGCTGCGACCGCGGTCGGAAAGCCGAGCATCCCGCGGCTCCGGAGTTCGCATGCCGCCCCAGCGAGCGTCGCGAAACTAACGAGTAATACTAACTAATAGGGCGGTGGCGACCGTTGACCTGTGGATAACCAGCGCCGACGTCATGGCCGAATGGCGATCCCGGCGTACGCTGCCAGCATGCAGCCGGAGAACCTCGAGGCCCGCGTCACGGCCCTGGAGACCAAGGTGCGTGACCTCACCGGGCAGGTCCGAGCGACAAAACAGGACGCCGCCGCGGCCCGCGTGCTCGCCGGCGCCGCCGATCGCGACGTCACCGAGATCCGGGACGAACTCCGCGATTTCCGGCGGGCCACCACCATGAGCCTCAATGCCCTCCGGCAGGACATGAACGACGGCTTTCGGCGGGTCGACGAAAACTTTCGGCGGGTCGACGAAAAATTCGCCCTGGTCGACGGCGGATTCGCAGAGATGCGGGCGAAGTTCGACATGACCGCCGCCGGGCAGCAACGCATCGTCGACCTCATTCAGACCGTGATCGACGCGCAGGGGCGATCAAGGCCGATGAAAAACCCGGCCTGAGTGATACGGGGCTCGTGTCGGCGCACTGTCGCTGTAAGGCGGGCAATCGCCACATCGGGTCGGGCAGTCAACACCCAATAAACAGAAGACCCCGGCCAAGGGCCGGGGTGATCCGCACAAAATGTGGGCGAAGGGGGACTTGAACCCCCACGTCCCGAAGGACACTGGCACCTGAAGCCAGCGCGTCTGCCATTCCGCCACTCGCCCGAGCGACCGGGGGAGCCTATCACGGCTCCCGCCGCCCCTTAAAAGTCGGTTCCGCCGCCCAGCCCACCGTGGCGGGGCCCCCGCCGATGGCGCCGTGACCCCTTTGTGACCTGGTCTTATCCGATTCTCCGCCGTAGAAGGGTGCCGCGCCGGCACACCGGGTCGATACCATGTCCAGGGCGGATGCAGCTGAGCGACACGCCGCAGCAGCATCCCCGATACGACCAATGACGGCGGCGAGTAAGGCGGGCAAAAGGCATGGACGGCCAGCGCGGGCTGGTTCATCGCATCGAGCGCAAACTCGAATCCGCTGTGGAGGATGCGATGGCCCGGGTCTTCGGCGGGGAAGTCCTCCCCGAGGAGGTCGAGGCCGCCCTGCGTCGCGAAGCCGCGGCCGGAGTGCGGGCGCTGGCTGGAAATCAACTTTTGGCACCGAACGATTACGTCATTACCCTCGGTGTGGACGACTACGAAAAAGTGGGCGCCGACCAGGATCTGACGTCGAAGGCCTTCGCCCGGCATTTAGCGGGATATATCGGCGAACAGGGGTGGCAAACGTATGGTGATGTGGTTGTCCGGTTCGAGCAGTCGCCGAGTCTGCGTACCGGCCAGGTCCGCGCACGGGGCAGCGTCAATCCTGACGCCCGCCCCCACCAAACGGTCAGTGAATCCCGCCCGCCACAATCAGATCATGCGTTTACCGCAGAATCAGGAGTGCCACCGATGACCGATAACCCGAGCTACCGCGGCGCCCACGGGCAGGATCGTCCCGGCGACGACTACTACGACCCCCGCTACGGCCGCCCGGCCGAGGGTGGTCCGGACCCTCGTGGCCCCTACCCGCCCGAGCCCGACCCCTACCAGCAGGAACCGCGCGGCGGCTACCCCGATCAGGGCCAGAGCGCTTACGCCCCGCCCCGGCGGCCCGAGCAGGGTGGCTACCCCGAGCAGGGCGGCTACCCCGGCCAGCAGGGCGGCTACCCGCAGCCCTACGAGCAGCGCCCACCCAGCGGCTACGGCGCCCCCGCCGGCTATGACCCGGGCTACCCGCAGCAGCAGCCTCCTCCCGGCTACCCGGCCGGCGGCGGCCAGCCCGGTTACGGCGACTACGAGCGCCCCCGCCAGGACGAGTACGCCTACCCCGAGGCTCAGCACGAACAGCGCCCGGCCTACCCGGACCACGGCGCACCGGCCTACCCGGACCAGGGCGCACCGCCCTACGGCCGACAGGAGTACGGCCAGCCCGGATACGGCTACGGCGAGGCCACCGGCGCGCCGGCAGGCTACGACTACGGCCAACCCGCACCCGGTTACGGCCAAGCACCCGACGCCCCCGCCGGTTACGACTACGGCCAGCCCGCACCCGGCTACGGCGAAGCCCCCGGCTACGGCGAGGCACCCGGCGGCGGCTACGGGCAGCGCGCCTACTCCGCACCCGCCTCGGTCACTCTGCAGCTCGACGACGGCAGCGGCCGGACCTACCAGCTGCACGAGGGTGCCAACGTGGTGGGCCGCGGCCAGGACGCCCAGTTCCGGCTGCCCGACACCGGGGTGTCGCGCCGTCACCTGGAGATTCGCTGGGACGGCCGGGTTGCCCTGCTGTCGGACCTGAACTCCACCAACGGCACCACGGTGAACAACGCCCCGGTTCAGGAATGGCAGCTGGCCGACGGCGACGTGATCCGGCTGGGCCACTCGGAGATCATCGTCCGGGTTCATTAGGGACGACACCGCCCACACCCAACTGGACAGCCCGAACCAGCAAAGCCCTGCCGCTTTGCCCTACGGCCACCCGCGCCCAAGTATCGTGACTTTGCCGATGTGCTCCGTGACGAGCACGACATGGGCGGCGCGAGAACGGAGAGGACGCCGGATGCAGGGATTGGTACTGCAGCTGACGCGAGCCGGTTTTTTGACGTTGTTGTGGCTGTTCATCTGGTCCGTGCTGCGGATACTGCGGACCGACATCTACGCACCCACCGGGGCGGTGATGGTCCGCCGGGGGCTCTCGATCCGCGGTGTGCTGCTGCCGCCGCGCCAGCAACGGACCGGTGCGCGCCACCTGGTGGTGACCGAGGGGCCGCTGACCGGTGCCCGCATCGCGCTGAGCGACCAGCCGGTCCTGGTCGGCCGCGCCGACGATTCGACCCTGGTACTCACCGACGATTACGCCTCCACCCGACACGCGCGGCTGTCCCAGCGGGGCACGGAATGGTATGTCGAGGATCTGGGCTCGACCAACGGCACCTACCTTGACAGGGTGAAGGTGACCACGGCGGTGCGGGTTCCCATCGGAACGCCGATACGAATCGGCAAGACCGCGATCGAGCTCCGCCGGTGAGCCTGGTTCTGCGGTACGCCGCCCGCAGTGACCGCGGCCTGGTGCGCTCCAACAACGAGGACTCCGTCTACGCGGGAGCCCGGTTGCTGGCGTTGGCCGACGGCATGGGCGGGCACGCGGCCGGTGAGGTCGCCTCCCAACTGGTGATCGCCGCGCTGGCCCACCTCGACGACGACGAGCCCGGCGGCGACCTGCTGGCGAAATTGGAACGCGCTGTGCAGGAGGGTAATTCGGCGATCGCGGCCTACGTCGAGGAGCACCCCGAGCTCGAGGGCATGGGCACCACGCTGACCGCGATCCTGTTCGCCGGCCCCCGGTTGGGACTCGCCCACATCGGCGACTCCCGCGGCTACCTGCTGCGCGACGGCGAGCTCACCCAGATCACCAAGGACGACACCTTCGTACAGACCCTGGTCGACGAAGGGCGCATCACCCTGGATGAGGCACACAGCCATCCGCAGCGCTCCCTGATCATGCGCGCCTTGACCGGCCACGAGGTGGAGCCGACGCTGATCATGCGCGAGGCGCAGGCCGGTGACCGCTACCTGCTGTGCTCCGACGGTCTGTCGGACCCGGTGAGCACCGAGACCATTCACGAGGCGCTGGAGATCTCCGACGTCAACGACTGCGCGCTGCGGCTGATCGAGTTGGCGCTGCGCGGCGGCGGGCCCGACAACGTGACGGTGGTGGTGGCCGACGTCGTCGACGTCGACTACGGCCAGACCCAGCCGATCCTGGCCGGTGCGGTCTCCGACAACGACGACGACCACGTGATCGCGCTCAACACCGCCGCCGGGCGGGCCTCGGCGATCTCCCCGCGCAAGACCGTCGCCAAGCGCGTGCTGCCGCGGATGGAAACCCTGGGCCGGCCGCCCCGGTCCCGGCGGCGCAAGATCATCATCGCCGTGCTGCTGCTGGCGCTGCTCGCCGCCGCGCTGCTGGTCGGGCGGGCGGTCATCCGCACCAACTACTACGTCGCCGCCTACGGCGGCACAGTGGCGATCATGCGCGGGGTGCAGGGCTCGATCCTCGGTCTGCCGCTGCAGGAGCCCTACCTACTCGGCTGCCTGGACAACCGGGGCGCGCTGGTGCAGATCAGCTTCAGCCAATCCGGCGACAAGTTGAACTGCCGGCTGATGACGTTGCAGGATCTGCGGCCCCCGGCCCGCCAGCAGGTCAACAACGGCCTGCCCGCCGGCACCCTCGACGACGCGATCACCCAACTGCGCAACCTGGCCCGCGACTCCCTGCTGCCGCCGTGCCCGCACGGGGCCACCTCCGGGAAACCCGGCAGCACCAGCTCGGCGCCGTCGCGCGGCCCTGCGCCCGGTCCCGCCCCGACCGCGCCCCGGCCCGGCCCGTCCACCTCCGGAACGCCACACCTGCCCACCCTGACCAACCTGCCGCCGGCCCCGCCAGAACCGGGGACCGACTGCCGGGCGGCCTCATGACCCGCGCCGGCAACGATGCAGAGCGGAGCGATGAGGAGGAGCGGCGCGCATTGAACACCGCCGACGACGATGCGGTGAGCACGGTGCCGCAGCCGCCGGTGGCGTTGGCCCCGGCACTGCCGGATCGACGCAACGCCGAACTGCTGCTGCTGTGCTTCGCGACCATGATCATCGCGGTGGCGATGCTGATCGTCGAAGCCGGTCACGAGAAGGGGCTGCGCTGGGACCTGGTCGGCTACGGGGCGGCGTTTCTGGTGCTGTTCACCTTCGCGCACCTGGTGATCCGGCGTTCGGCGCGCTACGCCGACCCGTTGCTGCTGCCGGTGGTGGCCCTGCTCAACGGTCTGGGCCTGGTGATGATCCACCGCATCGACCTCGGGGTCGGGGTCGACGGCGCCGACGCCCGCCCGGGTGCCAGCGCTCAGATGCTGTGGACGCTGGTCGGTGTCGGAGTCTTCGCGCTGGTGCTGGTGGCCCTCAAGGACCACCGCCAGCTCGCCGCCAGCGGCTACGTCTGCGGCCTGGCCGGTCTGGTGCTGCTGGTGATCCCCGCCCTGCTGCCGGCCTCGCTGTCCGAACGCCAGGGCGCCAAGATCTGGATTCGGTTGCCGGGCTTCTCAATTCAGCCTGCCGAGTTCTCCAAGATCCTGCTGCTGATCTTCTTCGCCGCGGTGCTGGTGTCCAAGCGCCGGCTGTTCACCAGCGCCGGCAAGCACGTGCTGGGGATGAACCTGCCCCGCCCGCGCGACCTGGCGCCGCTGCTGGCCGCCTGGGTGATCTCGGTCGGGGTGATGGCGTTCGAGAAGGACCTGGGCACCTCGCTGCTGCTGTACGCGTCGTTTCTGGTGGTGGTGTACCTGGCCACCCGCCGGTTCAGCTGGATGGTGATCGGGATGCTCCTGTTCGCCGTCGGCAGCGTCGCCGCGTACTTCATGTTCAGCCACGTCCGGGTCCGGGTGCAGACCTGGCTGGACCCGTTCGCCGACCCGGAGGGCGTCGGCTATCAGATGGTGCAGTCGCTGTTCAGCTTCGCCACCGGCGGCATCTTCGGCACCGGGCTGGGCAACGGACAGCCGGGCTACGTTCCGGCGGCGTCGACGGACTTCATCATCGCCGCCTTCGGCGAGGAGCTGGGCCTGGTGGGGCTGGCCGGCGTGCTGATCCTGTACACCATCGTGATCGTGCGGGGGATGCGGACGGCCATCGCGGTGCGCGACAGCTTCGGCAAGCTGCTGGCGGCCGGTTTGGCCGCCACCCTGGGCATCCAGCTGTTCATCGTGGTCGGGGGCGTCACGAAACTGATTCCGCTGACCGGACTCACCACGCCGTGGTTGTCCTACGGCGGATCATCCCTGCTGGCCAACTACGTGCTGCTGGCGATCGTGCTGCGCGTCTCACACGCCGCCCGCCGCCCGCTGAGCACCCGGCCACAGCGCCCGACCCCGATCGGCGATACCGGCACGGCGGTGATCGAGCGCGTATGAATACCTCCCTACGCCGCGTCACGATGACCCTGATGGCGCTGATCGTGCTGCTGTTGGGCAACGCCACGCTGACCCAGGTCTTCGCTGCCGACGGGCTGCGCGCCGACCCGCGCAATCAGCGGGTGCTGCTCGACGAATACTCCCGCCAGCGCGGCCAGATCACCGCCGCCGGGCAACTGCTGGCCTACTCGGTTCCCACCGACGGCCGGATCAAGTACCAGCGCATCTACCCCGACCCCGCCGTGTACGCGCCCATCACCGGGTTCTACTCCCTGCGGTACTCCAGCAGCGGCCTGGAGCGCGCCGAGGACACCGTGCTCAACGGATCGGACCCGCGCCTGTTCGGCCTGCGGTTGGCCGACTTCTTCACCGGCCGCAGCCCCCGCGGCGGCACGGTGGGGACCACCATCCGGCCCCGGGTGCAGCAGGCCGGCTGGGAGGCCATGCGCAACGGCTGCACCGGCGGCTGCCGCGGTGCGGTGGTCGCGCTGGAGCCCTCCACCGGCAAGGTCCTGGCGCTGGTGTCGGCGCCGTCCTATGACCCCAACCTGCTGTCCTCCCACGATTCCGCACAGCAGGGCCGGGCCTGGCAGCGGCTGCGCGACGACCCCGACTCACCGCTGACCAACCGCGCCATCAACGAGACCTACCCGCCGGGGTCGACGTTCAAGGTGATCACCACCGCGGCCGCGCTGCAGGCCGGTGTCAGCGAGAACGAGCAGTTGACCAACGCGACGCGCATCGCCCTGCCCGACAGCACCGTCACCCTGGAGAACTTCGGCGGCAGCAGCTGCGAGGGCGGCGAGCCGACCGTCTCGCTGCGGGTGGCGTTCGCCCGATCCTGCAACACCGCCTTCGTCCAGTTGGGTATCCGTACCGGGGTGGACGCCCTACGCAGCACCGCTCAGGGGTTCGGGCTGGACATCACCCCCGAACCGATACCCCTGCAGGTGGCCCAGTCCACCGTCGGCCCGATCCGCGATGCCGCCGCTCTCGGCATGACCAGCATCGGCCAGAAGGACGTCGCCGTCACACCGCTGAAGAACGCGGCGATCGCGGCGACCATCGCCAACGGCGGGTTGAGCATGCAGCCCTATCTGGTCGACGAGCTGGACGGGCCCGACCTGGCGGCCATCGCGACCACCCAGCCGCGCGAGCAGCGGCGTGCGGTGTCACCGCAGGTCGCGGCTAAGCTGACTGAACTGATGATCGACGCCGAAAAAGTGACCCAGCAGGAGGGGGCCATCCCGGGCGTACAGATCGCGTCGAAGACCGGCACCGCCGAGCACGGTCCCGATCCGCGGAACACCCCGCCGCACGCGTGGTACATCGCCTTCGCCCCGGCCAGCGCCCCGAAAGTGGCCGTCGCCGTCGTGGTGGAGGACGGTGGCGACCGTCTGGCGGCGACCGGCGGCGCGCTGGCCGCCCCGATCGGGCGGGCCGTCATCCAAGCTGCGCTGCAGGGGGGATCATGAGCCCGCAGGTGGGAGCGGCGCTGGCCGGCCGCTACCGGTTGCAGCGGCTCATCGCCACCGGCGGCATGGGCCAAGTGTGGGAGGCCGTCGACAACCGGCTGGGCCGGCGCGTGGCGGTCAAGGTGCTCAAACCCGAGTTCTCCTCCGACCCGGAATTCATCGAACGGTTCCGCGCCGAAGCCCGCAACACCGCCATGCTCAACCACCCGGGCATCGCCAGCGTGCACGACTACGGCGAGACCGACCTGGACGGCGAGGGCCGCACCGCGTTCCTGGTGATGGAACTGGTCAACGGCGAGCCGCTGAACTCGGTGCTGAAACGCACCGGGCGGTTGTCGCTGCGGCACGCCCTGGACATGCTGGAGCAGACCGGCCGGGCCCTGCAGGTGGCGCACAGCACCGGCCTGGTGCACCGCGACGTCAAACCCGGCAACATCATGATCACGCCCACCGGCCAGGTGAAGATCACCGACTTCGGCATCGCCAAGGCCGTCGACGCCGCCCCCGTCACCCAGACCGGCATGGTGATGGGCACCGCCCAGTACATCGCTCCGGAGCAGGCGCTCGGGCAGGACGCCACCGCGGCCAGTGACGTGTACTCGCTGGGTGTCGTCGGCTATGAGGTGCTGTCCGGCCGCCGGCCCTTCACCGGTGACGGCGCGCTGACCGTGGCGATGAAGCACATCAAGGAGCCGCCGCCGCCGCTGCCCGCCGAGTTGCCGCCCAACGTCCGCGAGCTCATCGAGATCACGCTGGCCAAGAACCCCGGCATGCGCTACCGCAGCGGCGGTCCGTTCGCCGACGCGGTCGCCGCGGTGCGCTCCGGCCGGCGCCCCACCCGGCCCAGCCAGTCGCTGCCGGTCGGACGTGCGGCCCCGTCGGCGATCCCGTCGACGGCCGCCACCCGCGCCGCGCCGCCCGTCTCGGCCCGGGCCACCGCCGCGCGCCGGGCCCGGCCGAGCACCGGCAACCACCGCCCGCCCGCGCCGCGGCGCACCTTCACCGCCGGACAGCGTGCGCTGCTGTGGGCGGCCGGGGTGCTGGGCACGCTGGCGATCATCATCGCGGTGCTGATCGTGGTCAACGCCAAGAGCCCGGGCGGCTCGCTGGCGCCGCCCACCGTCACCGACACCGGGGCGCCGCCGGCGGAGTCGTCGAGCTCCGAATCGCACCCGGCGGGACCGCCCGCGCATTCGTCCGGATGGACCTGGCACAGGATTTCGGAATGACGACGCCGCAGCGGCTCTCCGACCGCTACGAACTCGGTGAGATCCTCGGCTTCGGCGGCATGTCGGAGGTGCACCGCGCTGTCGACGTCCGCCTGCACCGCGAGGTGGCCGTGAAGGTGCTGCGCGCCGACCTGGCCCGCGACCCCAGCTTCTATCTGCGGTTCCGGCGCGAGGCGCAGAACGCCGCCGCGCTCAATCACCCGGCGATCGTCGCCGTCTACGACACCGGCGAAGCCGAGACGCCGGCCGGACCGCTGCCCTACATCGTGATGGAGCTCGTCGAGGGCGTCACGCTGCGTGACATCGTGCAGAACGACGGCCCGATGCCTCCCATCCGCGCCATCGAGGTGATCGCGGACGCCTGCCAGGCGCTGAACTTCAGCCACCAGCACGGCATCATCCACCGCGACGTCAAGCCGGCCAACATCATGATCGACATGCACAACGCGGTGAAGGTGATGGACTTCGGCATTGCCCGCGCGGTCGCCGACGCCGGCAACAGCGTCACCCAGACCGCCGCCGTGATCGGCACCGCGCAGTACCTGTCGCCCGAACAGGCCCGCGGTGAGACCGTCGACGCCCGCTCAGACGTCTACTCGCTGGGCTGCGTGCTGTATGAAATCCTCACCGGCGACCCGCCTTTCGTCGGCGACTCACCGGTGGCGGTGGCCTACCAGCACGTCCGCGAAGACCCGGTGCCGCCCTCCCAGCGACTTCCCGGCCTGCCGCCGGACCTGGACGCGGTGGTGCTCAAGGCGTTGGCGAAGAACCCGGACAACCGCTACCAGACCGCCGCCGAGATGCGCGCCGACCTGGTGCGCGTGCACAACGGCGAGACGCCCGAGGCCCCCCGCGTGCTCACCGAGGCCGACCGCGCCTCCATGCTGACGCCCCGGTCCGGCGACAGCGGCGGCCCGCAGACCGACCCGCTGCCCCGCCAGGAACTCGACTTCGCCCACGAGCGGCCGGGTTCGGTGGGCCGATGGCTGATAGCCGCGATCGTGCTGTCGGTGCTGACCGTCATCGTCACGGTGTCGATCAACACCTTCGGCGGACCCACCCACCAGATTCAGGTTCCCGACGTACGCGGCCGGGCGTCGGTGGACGCGATCGCCGAACTGCAGAACAAGGGCTTCAAGACCCGCACCGATCAGCGCGCCGACTCCGAGGTCCCGCCGGACCACGTGATCAGCACCGACCCGCCCGCCGGCGCCCCGGCCAACAAGGGCGACAGGATCACCGTCAACGTGTCCTACGGGCCCGAGCAGCGCCAGGTGCCCGACGTGGCCTCGCTGAGCTACGCCGACGCGGTCAAGAAGCTGACGGCCGCCGGATTCGGCAAGTTCAAGCAGGTCGATTCGCCGTCGACACCGGAACTCAAGGACAAGGTGGTCGGCACCAACCCGCCGGCCAACCAGACCACGGCGATCACCAACGAGATCGTCATCGTGATCGGCTCCGGCCCGGCCACCAAGCCCGTCCCCGACGTCACCGGACAGACCCTGGAACTGGCGCAGAAGAACCTGACCGTCTACGGCTTCACCAAGATCACCGAGGTGACGGTGGACAGTCCGCGCCCGGCCGGCGAGGTGATCGCCATCAGCCCGCCCAGCGGTGAGACGGTGCCGTTGGACGCGGTGATCGAGCTGCGGGTGTCCCGCGGCAACCAGTTCGTGATGCCGGATGTGACCGGGTTGTTCTGGGCCGATGCCGAGCCGCAGCTGCGGGCGTTGGGCTGGACCGGGATGCTGATCAAGGGCGCCGACGTCGATGCCGGCGGCGCCGGCCACAACAGGGTGCTCTACCAGAGCCCGGCGGCGGGTCAGGGCGTCAACACCGACGGCAACATCACGCTGCGCTTCGGCCAGTAGTCAGCTCGCGGTACCGCTGCCTACTCGAGCGGTCTGCACCGTGGCGGCGATCTCGTCCTCCAGCCGGCGGACCAGAGCGTCGTCGCAGGAGTAGCCGCAGTAGCCCAGCCAGTTGGCCAGCATCCGGTGGCCGCCCTCGGTGAGGATGGACTCCGGGTGGAACTGCACCCCGTGGATGGGCAGCTCGGTGTGCCGCACCGCCATGATCACCCCGCCGCGGGTTCGCGCGGTGACCTCCAGGACGGCGGGCAGCGTCTCGGGCAGGATGGTCAGCGAGTGGTAGCGGGTGGCGGTGAATGGGTCCGGCAGGCCCTTCAGCACACCGGTGTCGGTGTGGAATACCGTGCTGGTCTTGCCGTGCAGCAGCTCCGGCGCCCGGCCCACGGTGGCGCCGAACGCCACGCCGATCGCCTGATGGCCCAGGCACACCCCGAGCACCGGGATCCCCGCCGCGGCGCACGCACCCACCAGGGCAATCGACGCGCCGGCACGCTCCGGAGTGCCCGGCCCGGGGCTGAGCAGCACCCCGTCGAAGTCGGCCACGGCCGCGGCCGGATCGGCCAGGCGGGCGTCGTCGTTACGCCAGACGGCAGCCTGCACGCCCAACTGGCCCAGGTACTGCACCAGGTTGAACACAAAGCTGTCGTAATTGTCGACGACCAGGATCCGCACGCTGACAGGCTACCGCCGCGCTGCCCGGGTTCCGGCGTCAGTAGTCGACCGGCCCAGCCGGCACGGCATAACGCATCCGGGCGACCGCCGGTGTCTCGACCACCTGCAGGTCGGTGCTGACCTGCTCGCTGTAGCCCAGGCCGAACCGGATCACGTACTGCTTGTACAGCGTGATCAGGGGATCGGCGGCCAGGGCGGCCTGCATCGCGTCGGGGTCGCCGATCGCGGTCACCACATACGGCGGACTGTAGGTCCGGCCTTCCAGCAGCAGGGTGTTGCCGACGCAGCGCGGCGCCGACCCCGCGGTGATCCGCTGATCCTGCATCTGCACGGCTTCGGCTCCGGCACTCCACAACGCGTTGAGCACCGCGGAGATGTCCTGCTGGTGCACCACCAGGTCGTCGGGGGAGGCGTCCCGGGGGAACCGGCCGTTGGCGTCACGCTGGGCGTCGGTGAGCGTCACCACCAGGCCCGGCCCGTGCATCGCCTCCAGGCCGGCGGCGGCGGTCAGTTGCTCGGCGCGGTTTCGCATCGCCGACAGCGCCACGCCGGCGCCGCGGCCGTGCACGGCCCCCACCCCGGCCACCAGCGCGTCCCGCTGCTCGGTGAGCTCTTCGACGGTGGCCTGGGCGGTGCGGACCAGGTCGACCAATCGGGGCGCGTCGCCGCGACGGATCTCCTTGCCCCCGGAGACACCGTGGGTGGCCGCCAACAGCAACCCGGCCAGCAGGCACACCAGTGGAACACCGAACCGCCACGGGGAGCGGCGGCCGGGGACCGGCGGCACATCCTGCTCCATCGGCTCTCCAATTCTCGGCCCGGCACTCGGCTGGGTTAATCTCGTACCCGACCCATACTCGCAGCTTCAACTGCCACCGTCCCGAGGTACCGATGCCCAAGTCGAAGGTTCGCAAGAAGACCAGCTTCACCCCCTCGGCGGTGAGCCGTACCCCGGTCAAGATCAAGGGTGGGCCGTCGAGCGTGTGGTTCGTCGCGCTGTTCCTGGGGCTCATGCTCCTGGGCCTGGTGTGGCTGATGGTGTACCAGCTCGGCGCCACCGGCCTGGACGCCCCCGCGGCCCTGAACTGGATGGCCGAGCTCGGCCCGTGGAACTACGCGATCGCGTTTGCTTTCATGATCGTCGGGCTGTTGCTCACCATGCGCTGGCACTGAGCAGCGCAGACCCTCCGATTTCGGTTATGTCGGAACGCCGGCGATGCCAGCTGGGGAACCAAGCGATTGCTCAATCACAACGATGTGATTCATCCCCATTGTGGACAACCCCTGTAGATAACTTGAAACCTGCAGGTCGAATTGGCTGAGAACGCGCCCCAGCGAACCGAGTGGTCGCCAGCCGCCGGTGGAATCGCTGGTTGCGCGCTTGTGGGCGCGGTGTTAGCTATCAGCGCTGTGACGCTCGCCACAGACCTGCCCGGGCGCATCCTGGCCGGCGTTGCCGGAGTCGGCATGCTGGTGTTTGCCGGTTTCTCCTGGCGATCCCGGCCCAGGCTGGCGCTGACCCTCGACGGGCTGGCGGTGCGCGGTTGGTGGCGCACCCGGCTATTGACCCCGGACAGCCTCACCCGGCTGCGCGTCACGGAGTTCCAGCGAATCGGGCGCACCCAGCGGCTGCTGGAGATCGAGACGCGCGACGACGATCTGCTGATCCTGTCCCGGTGGGACCTGGGGACCGACCCCGGTGATGTGCTCAGGGCACTCACCGCGGCCGGATACACCGGCCGCTAAGCCGTCTTCTACGAGACGGTCACCGACTCGATCACGACGGGCTCGGTGGGCCGGTCGGCGCGGTCGGTCGACGTGGTGGCAATGGCATCCACGACGCGCTGCGAGTCCGGGTCGACGACCTCACCGAAGATGGTGTGCTTGCGGTTCAGGTGCGGGGTCTGGCCCACGGTGATGAAGAACTGCGATCCGTTGGTGCCGGGACCCGCGTTGGCCATCGCCAGCAGGTAGGGCTTGTCGAACACCAGCTCGGGGTGGAATTCGTCCTCGAACTTGTAGCCGGGGCCGCCGCGGCCGGTGCCGGTCGGGTCGCCGCCCTGGATCATGAAGCCGTTGATCACCCGGTGGAACACCGCGCCGTCGTAGAACGGGCCCGACGAGCCGCCGGAGGCGTTGGTGGTCGAGTACTCCTTGGTGCCCTGAGCCAGCCCGACGAAGTTGGCGACGGTCTTGGGGGCGTGGTTGCCGAACAGCGCGATCTTGATGTCGCCGCGGTTGGTGTGCAGCGTGGCAGTTGCGGTGGCAATAGAGCTGGAGGTCATGGGATGACAGTGTGCCATTCGGGTTTGGGTGCGCTGCGTCACGGGTAGCGTTGGCTGCATGCGCCTGGCGACCGAGACCCCGTTGACCCACCGCGAACGCCTGACCCGGGGCCTGTCCCATACCGCTGCCGGGCCGGTAGACGTGGCTCGCGGCGCCGTGGGCCTCGGTGGGGAGGCGGTGCGCCGGGGCGCGGTGGAGTTGCGCCGCCGCTACCGGGAGAGTCGGCTGGCGGACCGGGTTGCCGACGCCGCTGGGGGGGTCGCCGCAGAGTTGGCCGTCGCCCAGGAGGTGATCGCCGGCCTGCCGGAGTTCCTCGAGGGAAACCCCCCTCGCCGCCGGATTCGCCGGTCCTGGGTGATCGCCGGTGCCGTCGGCACGGCGCTGCTGGTGGGAGGGGTGGTGGCGGTGTTGATCCGTCGCTCGAACCGGGCCGAGGAGCCCTCGCCGCGCCCACCGAGCGTGGACACCCAGCACAAGATCTAGAAGATTGTGGAGCCTAGGAGATTCGAACTCCTGACATCTGCCTTGCAAAGGCAGCGCTCTACCAACTGAGCTAAGGCCCCTGGGTGGGACTCGTGGGCCTAGGAGGACTCGAACCTCCGACCTCTTCGTTATCAGCGAAGCGCTCTAACCGCCTGAGCTATAGGCCCGTAGTCGACTACGACCGAGCGCCGAGATTACCGCACCGGAGGCCGCCCGGCCAAAATGCCGGTCAGTCCCGGTCGGCCAGGGTCACCTCCACACCGCCGACCACGTCGGTGCTCAGGTTGTAGATCACCACCCCCAGGGTGGCCATACCGGTCAGCACCACGACGTTCACCAGCCCGATCAGGGCGGCGCCGCCGAAGATCGACCCGCTGGAAACCAGTTCCGCGGCACTGTTATTGGTCAGCAGATCGCCCACGTTGCTGTTCAGCTTGCTCCAGACGCCCATTGCGCCCAGCGCGACGTACAACAGGGCGACGGCGATCATCCAGACGAAGAACAGTGCCGTCGACAGCAGCAGCGACACCTTCAGCGTGCTCCACGGGTCGATCCGGCGGATCTGCATACTGGCCCGCACCGGACCGCGTGGCCCTGCCGTCACCGACGGGCGCCGCACCGCGGGCCGGCGCTGGGCCGGCTCGGACAGATCCGGCAGCTCACTGGCGTAAGCGTCCTCCGGCGCGGCGGGCTTGGCCGGAGGCGGCGCCTGCGCCGCCGGTTTGGCCGGCTGGACCGGAGGCTTGGCGGGCGCAGCCGGGGGCTTGGCCGGCGCCGGCTGCTGTGTAGCCGGTGCGGGCTGCTGCGCACCGGGTGCGGCGGTGCCGGACACGAAGCGGCGCAGCCGCTCGTCCACGCCGGGGGAGTGGGCGGCCGGGCTGGGCTCAGCCGGTCGCGCCGGTTCAGCAGGCCGGGACGGAGCGGGCGGGCGGGCCTGGCCGCCGCGTTGCCACGGCGGGGCCTCCCCGGTCTCGGTGATCCGGCCGGGCCGACCCGGGGGTCGCTGACCCGCGTCGGCCGGACCGTTGCCGGCGGATTCCGCCTTGCCCCCGTTGCCCGGGTGCCCCGGCTCGTTCGGTGCGCTCACCCACGGCTCCTTACCTGCGTTTCCGAACCGCGCAGCGGCCCGGTCTCCCGTCGGGTCAGCTGCCCGAATCGTCGTCGGCGGCCTCTTCGTCGGCGTTCCGCGCGATCGCTATCAGTGTGTCGCCCTCACCCAAGTTCATCAACCGAACGCCCTTGGTCTGTCGTCCGGCCTTGCGAACCTGCCGTGCCGCGGTGCGGATCACTCCGCCACCGGAGGTGATCGCGTAGAGCTCACTGTCGTCGTCGACGATCAGCGCCCCGACCAACCGGCCTCGCCGGGAATCGTACTGAATGGTCAGGATGCCCTTGCCGCCGCGGCCCTGCGCGGTGTACTCCTCGATCGCGGTTCGCTTGGCGTAGCCGCCGGCGGTGGCCACCAGCAGATATGTGTCCTCCCGGACCACGTTCAGCGACAGCAGCCGGTCGTCGGCGTTGAAGCGCATGCCCTGCACACCCGAGGTGGCGCGGCCCATCGGGCGCAGCGCCTCGTCGGTCGCCGAGAACCGGATGGACTGGCCGTTCGCCGACACCAGCAGCAGGTCCTCTTCGGCCGAGCACAGCACGGCGCCGACCAGTTCGTCGCCGTCGCGCAGGTTGATCGCGACGATGCCGCCGGACCGGTTGGAGTCGAAGTCGGTCAGCTTGGACTTCTTGACCAGCCCGTTGCGGGTGGCCAGCACCAGGTACGGCGCATCCTCGTAGCTCTTGATCTGGATGACCTGGGCGATGCGCTCCTCGGGCTGGAAGGCCAACAGGTTGGCGACGTGCTGGCCGCGCGCGGTGCGCAACGCCTCCGGCAGGTCGTACGCCTTCGCCCGGTACACCCGACCCTGCGTTGTGAAGAACAGGATCCAGTCGTGGGTTGAGCAGACGAAGAAGTGCGCGACGATGTCGTCCTGCTTGAGGCCGGCACCCTGCACCCCCTTGCCGCCGCGTTTCTGGCTGCGGTAGAGATCGGTCTTGGTGCGCTTGGCGTAGCCGGTCTCGGTGATGGTGACGACGACATCCTCGCGGGCGATCAGATCCTCGTCGGCGACGTCGCCGTCCGCGGGGATGATCCGGGTCCGCCGGTCGTCGCCGTGCTTCTCGACGATCTCCGCGAGCTCGTCGTGGACGATCGCACGCTGTCGCTCCGGTTTGGCCAGGATGTCTTCCAGGTCGGCGATCTCGGCCTCGATCTTGGCCAGGTCGTCGATGATCTTCTGGCGTTCCAGTGCGGCCAGCCGGCGCAGCTGCATGTCCAGAATCGCTTGTGCCTGAATGTCATCGATGTCCAGCAGCTCGATCAGGCCCTGGCGTGCCACATCCACCGTCTCCGAACGCCGGATCAGCGCGATGACCTCGTCGAGGGCATCGAGCGCCTTGACCAGACCGCGCAGGATGTGGGCCCGTTCGTTGGCCTTGCGCAGCCGGTAGGTGGTGCGCCGCACGATCACGTCGAGCTGGTGCGCGACGTAGTACCGGATCATCTGGTCCAGCCGCAGGGTGCGCGGCACCCCGTCGACGATCGAGAGCATGTTGGCGCCGAAGCTGGTCTGCAACTGGGTGTGCTTGTAGAGGTTGTTCAGCACCACCTTGGCCACCGCGTCGCGCTTGATCTCCACGACGATGCGCAGGCCCACCCGGTCGCTGCTCTGGTCCTCGATGTTGGCTATCCCCACCAACTTTCCGTCGCGCACCTGTTCGGCGATCGACGTGATGAAGTTGTCGTGGTTCACCTGGTACGGCAGCTCGGTGATGACCAGCAGCGACCGCCCGCGCGAGTCCTCCTCGATCTCGACCACGCCGCGCATCCGGATGGACCCGCGGCCGGTCCGGTAGGCATCGCCGATGCCCTGGGATCCGACGATCAGCCCGGAGGTGGGGAAGTCCGGGCCCTTGACCCGCTCCATCATCGCTTCCAGGGTGGTCTCTTCGTCGGCCTCATGGTTGTCCAGGCACCAGAACACCGCTTCGGCGAGTTCGCGCAGGTTGTGCGGTGGGATATTGGTCGCCATGCCGACCGCGATACCGCCGGAACCGTTGGCCAGCAGGTTCGGGAACCGGCTGGGCAGCACCGTCGGCTCCTGCACCCGGCCGTCGTAGTTCGGGACGAAATCGACTGTCTCTTCGTCGATTTCGCGCAGCATCTCCATGGCCAGCGGGGTGAGTCGCGCCTCGGTGTTGTGGCTGACGAATCCGTTGGTGATAAACGCGTGATCCTCGGTGTCCACTCGCAGGCTGTAGACCGGCTGGACACCCGCCCCGGTGATCGACTCGACCTCGGCATAGTAGAAACGCCCATCGGTGAGTTCGGAGGCAATCGCACGGACGTCGGGTTCGGCGATGCGGCTCAAGATCTCCGTTCCGTGCTGCCGCCACCGAGAGAGCCGATCGATACTGTGCTTGTGCAACCATTCCTTGTCGACCCAGCGGCTGCCGCAATGCGTGCGGATGAATCGGGCCAGGCCGGGAACGTGATCGCCGTCCATGCCGGCGCATAGCGGCAAGGACGACAGGATGCCGACCAGCTTCTCCTGCTTGGCACCGCCGAAGCCGATTTGGCCGGCGAACAGCTCGGCCTGGCTCCGGTTGGTGATGACGACCTTGTGCTCTCCGGTGGCATGCCGGTACCGCCTGGAGACCACTCCGAATTCCAGCAGCATCTGCTGCACATCCCTGGCAAGCCGTTCGCTGCGCGTGGAGTACGACACCTGAATCGTATTGCGGGGCAGGGCCGAGCAAGATCCGTCGCCCTCGAACAGCGCCTGCAGGAACGCTCGCTTGGCGGCCGCAGGGGTCTGCCAGATCCACTCCGGGATCGACTTGTCCGCTGATCGCTGGCCGGTGAGCTCTGCCAGCCGTGACCTCTTCAGGTCGGCGAGGTTCTGGACGTCCAGCTCGTGCAGCAACGAACCCGACTTGATGATCCGCTGCGACACGTACCGGGTACCACCCACGACCGCGTCGTAGGCGGCAACCACCATGCCGAAGTAGTCGGCGTCGAGGTTGTTGAACCCGGCGCGATTCTCGGAGACGAAGCCTTCGCTGACAAATGCGCCCGCCAACAGGGCTTCCATGGTGGTGAACCACTCTGCCGGACCGAACTCAGTCGGCGGCGTCCGTTGCAGCGCAACGTGATCACCGGGACGAATCTCCTCGACCAACTTCCACAGCAGAGTGGGTACGCCGCCGACGTCGACCAGGCAGAGCAACGGGTGGTTCGCCGTACCGGTGACTTCATAGCCCTCGGCGGTTCGCACCCGGTACGTCTCGTGGTCGCCGGAGTGGAACAGTCGGTCGGCCACAACCGGGTTGCCATGTCGGTCCAGAACCTTCAACTCGACGTTGTTGTCGGAGTTGGGCCGGGCGCCCTCCACCACATCGCCGATGCGCACCGACTGCCCGAAAGGCAACCGCACCAGTGCATCACCGGTGACGCAGTACCGCATCGCGGCCGCTGGGTCGTTGCCCGGAGAACCGAAGTTGCCCTGGCCGTCGACCAGGGGATAGCGCAGCGACCACGGCTGCGCCATTCGCACCAGGGTGTCGTAGATCGAAGCGTCACCGTGCGGGTGGTAGTTACCCATCGTTTCGGCAACCGAACGCGCGGATTTCGCGTGGCTGCGGTCCGGCCGGAACCCGGAGTCATACATCGCGTAGAGCACCCGGCGGTGCACCGGCTTGAGGCCGTCACGCACCTCGGGCAGCGCGCGGCCCACGATCACGCTCATCGCGTAGTCGATGTAGCTGCGCTGCATCTCCTGCTGGATGTCGACCGGCTCGATCCGGTCCACCGAGTCGTCTTCGGGCGGCAGCGTGGTGTCTGTCATCTATTCCTCGTTCAGTCAGCAGTGCAGTCAGATGTCGCTAAACGTCGCCGTGCGTCGCTAAACATCCAGGAAGCGAACGTCTTTGGCGTTGCGCGTGATGAAGCTGCGCCGGGCTTCGACGTCCTCGCCCATCAGGATCGAGAACAGCTCGTCGGCAGCGGCGGCGTCGTCGAGGGTGATCTGGCGCAGCACCCGCACCGTCGGGTCCATGGTGGTCTCCCACAGTTCCTTGGCGTCCATCTCACCCAGACCCTTGTAGCGCTGGATGCCGTCATCCATGTTGATCTTCTTGCCGGCGGCTTTGCCCGCCTCGAGCAGACCGTCGCGCTCCCGGTCGGAATAGGCGAACTCGGCTTCATTTCCGCGCTGCCACTTGAGTTTGTACAGCGGCGGCTGCGCCAGAAACACGTGCCCGTGCTCCACCAGCGGCCGCATGAAGCGGAACAGCAGGGTCAGCAGCAGCGTGGAGATGTGCTGGCCGTCGACGTCGGCGTCGGCCATCAGCACGATCTTGTGGTAGCGCAGCTTGGTGATGTCGAACTCGTCGTGAATACCGGTGCCCAGGGCGGTGATGATCGCCTGGACCTCGTTGTTCTTCAGCACCCGGTCGATGCGTGCCTTCTCGACGTTGATGATCTTGCCGCGCAGCGGCAGGATCGCCTGGAACATCGAGTCCCGGCCGCTCTTGGCCGAGCCGCCGGCCGAATCACCCTCCACCACATACAGTTCGGACTTGCTCGGGTCGTTCGAGCGGCAGTCGGCCAGCTTCCCCGGCAGCCCGCCGAGGTCGGTAGCGCTCTTGCGCCGCACCAGTTCCCGCGCCTTGCGGGCGGCCATCCGCGCCTGCGCCGAGGACACCGCCTTGTTGATGATGGTCTTGGCTTCGGCGGGGTTGGCCTCGAACCAGTGGCCGAGCTGCTCGTTGCAGACCCTCTGCACGAACGACTTCACCTCGGTGTTGCCGAGCTTGGTCTTGGTCTGACCCTCGAACTGCGGCTGAGACACCTTTACCGAGATGACGGCCGCCAGGCCCTCGCGGATGTCGTCACCGGTGAGGTTGGGGTCCTTGTCCTTGAGCAGCTTCTTGTCTTTGGCGTATTTGTTGACCACGCTGGTCAGCGCCGACCGGAAACCCTCTTCGTGGGTGCCGCCCTCGGCGGTGTTGATGGTGTTGGCGAAGGTGTGTACCGACTCCGAATAGCCGCCGTTCCACTGCATCGCGATCTCGACTTCGTGTCCGGTTCCCTTGCCGTCGAAGGCGATGATGGTCGGGTGGATCGCGGTCTTGCTGCGGTTGATGTGCGCGACGAAGTCGCGCAGGCCGCCCGGATAGTGAAAGACGCGATGCTTGACCTTGTGGGGCGCCTCGGCCTCCGCGGCTTGTTCCTCGGCGGACTTCGGCGCTTCGGCGGTGTCACTGACCACCTCGTCGACGACCTCTTCGACGCGCACTCGCTCGTCGGTCAGCTCGATGGTCAGCCCTTTGTTGAGGAACGCCATCTCCTGCAGCCGGCGCGCGACGGTCTCGAAGTCATAGTTGGTGGTCTCGAAGACGTCCGGGTCCGCCCAGAACCGGATCGTGGTGCCGGACTTCTTGCTCTTCTCGCCCTTGCGCAGGGTTCCGGGCACCGACTTGTCGTAGGTCTGGAACCACTCGTAGCCGTCGCGGAAGATGTCGGCTTCCAGCCGCGTCGACAGCGCGTTGACCACCGACACGCCCACACCGTGCAGGCCGCCGGAGACACTGTAGGCGCCTTCCTCGAACTTGCCGCCGGCGTGCAACACGGTCATGACGACGTCCACCGTGGGTACGCCGGTGGCGTGCATGGCCACCGGGATCCCTCGACCGTCGTCGGTGACCTCCACGCCACCGTCTTCGAGGATGCGCACCGCAACCTTTGTGGCGAAGCCGGCCATCGCCTCATCGACGGCGTTGTCCACGACCTCCCAGATCAGGTGATGCAGACCGCGTTCACCCGTGGAGCCGATGTACATACCGGGTCTTTTGCGGACGGCTTCGAGGCCTTCGAGAACCTTGATCGAATCGGCACCATACTTGTTTTGGGCAGCCACGGTCGGGGAGCTCTCCTCAGGTTCGCAAGCCAGCATTCGCCGCACCACTGAGAGTGGATGCGTGGGATACTTCGCCAGTCTACCTTGGAGCCCCGACGGCGGGCATTTTCTCGGGGTGTTTCTGCCTATCTGATCGCGTCGTGGCGTCGATATCGCGGTTAGCGTCGTGTCCGGCCGCTTGCCGGAATGATTTTCGTGCTCGTAGCGCCGCTGAGGGCGCCGCGGTGTGCGCTCATCCGTAGGTGTCGCGGGGCCCGCGGCCCGAGACGTGCAACGGCCCCTTGCGCCACGAGGGTGCGGTCGGACCGGTGATCTTCAGCGTCTTGACCACCCCGTCGCCGACCGCGGCGGCGATCTTGGCCAGCAGCTGCGCCTGCACCAGGCGCAGCTGCGTGGCCCACGCCGTCGATTCGGCCGACACGCTAAGCACACCGTCGGACAGCCGGGTCGGGGTCGCGTGCGAGGCGATGTCCTCGCCGACCACCGCACGCCACTGCCCCAGAACCGTGCCCTCGGCGACCTGCGCGGACCAGCCCCGCGACTGCGCGAGCTCGCGGGTGGCCGCGCCCAGGGCCTGCGGATCCCGGCGATCCGGGCCCGGCCCGGACCAGCTCCGGCGGCCGCCGCCGCTGCCGGCCGGCCGGCGGCGCAGCGGCGCCCGCCGGCCCTGTCCGACGTCTTTGCCCTGGCTACGGGCCGCTTCGCGTGCTTCGGCCAAGGTTCGACGCACCAGATCCATGCCGGTCAGCCCGGCCAGGTGCGCCGGTGGCTGGACCGCCGCGTCATCGGAAGGAGGTTCGGGGCCGGTCACGAGGTGCTGCCGATCAGTTCCGAAACTCTGCCGCCGTCGCCCTCGGCGACCGCGATGCGGATCTGCCGGGCCTGCCAGTCGGCGGGTACGTCGTCGGGGACTGCGGCGGTGATCAGCACCTGCTCCGCGGAGCCCGCGACCTCGGCCAGTGCGCGGCGGCGTGCGGCGTCCAACTCGGCGAACACGTCGTCGAGCAGCAACACCGGTTCGGCACCCTCACTGCTGAGCAGTTGGTAGGACCCCAACCGCAGGGCCAACGCCATCGACCACGACTCACCATGGCTGGCAAAGCCTTTCACCGGCCGGTCCCCGAGCCGCAGCTCCAATTCGTCACGGTGGGGGCCGACCAGACACACGCCCCGCTCCAGCTCGGCGCCGCGGCGCCGCGCCAACTCGGCCAGCAGGGCTTCCTGCAGTTCGGCCGCACCCTGGCTCGCGTCATCCGCCGGTATGTCAAGTTTGGGCCGATAGGCCACTGCGGCGGTCCGGGTTCCGGGCGCAAGCAGTTGATATGCCTTCTCGACCTCGGGCGCCAACTGGTTGACCAGGTCGATCCGGGCGGCCATCAGCTCGGCGCCGTGTGCGGCCAACTGGGCATCCCAGACATCGAGGGTGTCCAGCACCGAGCGGTCCCCGCGGTGCAACGCGCCCGGGGCACTTTTCAGCAGCGCGGTTCGCTGCCGGAGCACCTTGTCATAGTCGGCGCGCACCGCGGCAATCCGCGGCCGGCGCACACTGGCCAGTTCGTCGAGGTAGCGGCGGCGTTCACCGGGATCGCCCCGGACCAGCGCCAGGTCTTCGGGGGCGAACAGCACCGCGCGCAGTACCCCGACGACTTCTCGGGCATGCCGCACCGGGGATCGGTTCAGCCGGACCTTGTTGGCGCGTCCGGCGGCGATCTCCAGGTCGACCGCCAGTTCACGGCCTTCGTTGACCACAATCGTGGAGACCACCGCACGGTTGGCGCCGGATCGGATCAACGGGGCGTCGGTAGCCACCCGATGTGACCCCAGGGTGGATGAATACCACAGGGCCTCAACAAGATTGGTTTTTCCGTAGCCGTTGGGGCCGACCAGCACCGTCGCGCCCGGTTCCAGTTCCAGGTCGACGTGCGCCCAGGACCGGAAATCTCGCAGTCCCAGATGGCGGACATACACCGAGAAACCCACCCCTCCCGTCGCGTCGCGGCTGCGCCGATCAGCCGGGCAGACGAACCGGCATCAACAGGTAGACGTAATCCGATGCCACCGCCGGGAACGGACCCGCACCGCTGAGCACCGGATCGTCGTCACCGGCCGGCCGCAGCACAGCGGGCTTCTTGGGATCGGTGAATCCCATCGACACCTTCTCGCTGTGCAGCGAACCCAAGCCGTCGGTCAGATAGGTCGGGTTGAACGCGATGGTCAGCGGGTCGCCGACGAAGTCGATCGGCAGGTCTTCCTCGGCGCGGCCGACATCCTCCGCGCCGGCGGACAGTCGCAGGGTGCCCTCGGACAGTTCCATGCGCACCTGCGCCCCGCGATCGGCGACCAGCGCGACGCGCTTGATCGCCTCGGTCAGCTCTGCCACACCGATGGTGGCCACGGCCAGGTGTTCGCTGGGCAGCAGTTGACGGAATTTCGGGAACTCGGCGTCCAGCAGCCGGGTGGTGCTGCGCTTTCCAGCGCTGGTGATACCCAACAGGCCTTCGTTGCCGACCGCGGAACCCGCGCCCAGCGCCAGATGCACCTCGGTGCCGTCGCTGCTGGCCTTGGCCGCTTCGGCCAGAGTTTTGGCCGGGACCAGCACCGCGGCTTCGGTGCCCGGCGCCGCGGTCCAACTCAACTCCCGAACAGCCAGCCGGAAACGGTCAGTGGCAGCCAAAACCACTGTGTTACCGGATATCTCAACACGAATACCGGTCAACATCGGCAACGTGTCGTCCCGGCCTGCGGCGACCGCGACCTGGCCGATGGCCTCGGCGAACACCTCGGCGGACAGTACGCCGGTCTCCTCGGGCAACGTCGGCAGCGTCGGGTAATCCTCGACCGTCATGGTCGGCAGGGAGAACCGGGCATTGCCGCAGGTCAACGACACCCGAGTAGCCTCTACCTGAACCTCCACCGGCTTGGCCGGCAGTGCCCGGGTGATGTCCGACAGCAGTCTTCCGGATACCAAAACGCTTCCCGGAGAAGCGATCTCCGCTGCGAGTTGGACCTCCGCGGACACCTCGTAGTCGAAACCGGACACTGTCAGTCCGTTGTCGGAACCGGTCAGAAGCACCCCGGCCAGCAGCGGCACGGTGGGCCGGGCGGGAAGGGACTTCGCCACCCACGCCACTGCCTCGGCGAAGTCATCTCGGTCCAGGCGGAATTTCAAGTCGGTCAGACCCGCGTTCGTGGTCGCCGCGTCCATAGTGTCCTCTCGTCACCCCGATATCGAGCTCTACCCCGCGGCGACCGGTGAACATCCCCCACCTGCGGCCGTGCAACGCCCCGACAAAGTGTAAGAGCGGTAGGCCACCAACCGTAGAGCCTGGAAGCCCGTCTTGAAAGTTAATCGACGACACCGAAGGGTGGGCCGGCGGTCTGTGCGGATCGGTTGACTCGACGTTGTGAACAGGCCGGGCCGAGCGGAATCCCCAACGACCTGTTTTTAGAGAGAATCGAGGGATAGATCCCAGTATTAG
Organism: Mycolicibacter longobardus; assembly: GCF_002102265.1. GTDB lineage: Bacteria > Actinomycetota > Actinomycetes > Mycobacteriales > Mycobacteriaceae > Mycobacterium > Mycobacterium longobardum. Next base: position 109,533 of record NZ_LQPG01000028.1, read on the forward strand.
TAGTAAGTCCTGTGGACGTTGGGCACAGGGCGGCATCGTTGCTGTTGAGGGGCGCCGCGGGGTTGGGGACCACCGGTGAATGACACGCCGGGGCGGGCCGGCGAGGCTGTGCATGAAGCAGCGGGTGTGCATCGAACGCGGGTTTGGCGCGGGATGCTCGACAGGTTGTCCGCAGCGGTATCCACAGGGCCGGACCGTAACGGGTGATACGAGTGGGTCCAAAGTTTTTTGCAGGTTGCAGCGGTCCGGGACCGGAGAATCAGCGCTTGGCGCGTTGCCGGATTCGGGTGGTGAGTTCTTTGACCTGATCGAAGACCTCGCGGCGTTCGGCCATCTCCCCGCGGATCTTGCGCTCGGCATACATGACCGTGGTGTGGTCGCGGCCGAATGCCTGGCCGATCTTCGGCAGCGACAGGTCGGTGAGTTCGCGGCACAGATACATCGCGATCTGGCGGGACTGGGCCAGCGGACGGGTCTTGCCCGGTCCGCGCAGCTCCTCGACGGTGGTGTCGAAGTACTCGGCGATGACGGCCATGATGATCGCGGCACTGATCTGCATGGTGCTGGCGTCGGCGATCAGGTCACGCAGCACGATCTCGGCCAGCGACCGGTCGATCGGGGTCTTGTTCAACGAGGCGAACGCGGTGACGCGGATCAGCGCGCCTTCGAGTTCACGGATGTTGCGTTCGATGCTGGTGGCGATCAGCTCCAGCACGTCACCGGGCACATCCAGGCGTTCCATCTGCGCCTTCTTGCGCAGGATGGCGATTCGGGTTTCCAGATCGGGTGGCTGGACGTCGGTGATCAGGCCCCATTCGAAGCGGGTGCGTAGCCGATCTTCCAGCGTGGCAAGCTGTTTCGGCGGCCGGTCCGAGGTGATCACGATCTGCTTGTTGGCGTTGTGCAGGGTGTTGAAGGTATGGAAGAACTCCTCCTGGATACCTTCTTTGCCTTCGATGAACTGGATGTCGTCGACCAGCAGCACGTCGATGTCGCGGTAGCTGCGCTTGAAGGCGACCTTCCGGTCGTCGCGCAGTGAGTTGATGAAGTCGTTGGTGAACTCTTCGGTGGAGACGTACTTGACGCGCATCCCCGGGAACAGCCGCTGGGTGTAGTTGCCGGCCGCGTGCAGCAGGTGGGTCTTGCCCAGCCCGGACTCACCCCAGATGAACAACGGGTTGTAGGCGCGGGCCGGCGCTTCGGCGATGGCCAGGGCCGCGGCGTGAGCGAACCGGTTGGAGGTACCGATGACGAAGGTGTCGAAGGTGTAGCGCCGGTTGAGGCTGGCACCGTCGGCGGTCGCCGAATCATCACTGGGCCGCTCGGTGAAGTAGTTGGGCCAGTCGTACTCGACGTCGGGGGTGTCATCGTCTTCGTCTTCGGCGCGCACCTCCGGGACGCTGTCGGTGCCGGCGGAGGGTTGGTCGTCGACGGGTTGCGGAGCGATCCGCACGCCGAGTTCGATGTCGTGACCGAGGCGCCGGCTGAGCGCGTCGGTGATCTGGGTGCGCAGGTGCCGTTCGATCTCGTTCTGCACGAAGCTGCTCGGGACGGCCAGCAGCGCGAACCCCTCGACGATTGCCAACGGGTGGACCAGGTTGAGCCAGGCCTTCTGCTGGGGTGTCAGAGCGGGGGCGGAACCGTTGGATCCCGGGGCTTCGCCGTTGAGTTCGGCCACGACCTCGTCCCACAGGGTGAGGAACGCTGTTCCGGGGTCATCACTCAAAGCCCCATCCCCCTGGTTCGACATGTGGTGCACGGATGCCGTACCCGGACATGCTATCCACACAGTTATCCACAGGTGTGGATGAGGTGCGTATTCCCTGGTGAGGCCCTCTGGGCCGTTTGGTCGGCAACGGATACTCCAGACAGAGACGCTATATCTGAAGCGCCAGCCGCTTCGTCATCTTCGGTTCGTGGTGGAAAACCGCTCCGATACCGAAACGGCGCTGGCAAGCAAGTTAACAGGTTTCGGGCCGGACGACTACTCGTTTCAGACATATGAATCGTATGAAAACAAGTGTCATAAGAACGGTCGAGACGGGTGTGACCAGTGTGAATTATGGGCCGATTCGGGAGGGCCGGAGCGGTCGGCAGGGCGGTCTGTGGCGGCGGGGTTTGACCCGGCGAACCTGCATCAGTACCCTCGAACAGTCGCCCGAACGTCGGCGATACGGCAGCGACCGGCTTCTTGCCGGAGACCGCGCCGGTTACGAGCAAGACGCAGAAGTTCACCGAGCTTACCGAGTGCGTCGCGTGCGGCAGGCACAACGGGATTCCGGTGTGTACTGCCCAGACGCGGCGCAAGACGCAACGAGGAGAGTGTGCCGTGGCCAAGGGCAAGCGGACCTTCCAGCCCAACAACCGTCGTCGGGCCCGGGTGCACGGGTTCCGCCTGCGGATGCGGACCCGCGCCGGCCGTGCCATTGTCACCGGCCGGCGTCGCAAGGGCCGGCGCTCGCTGACTGCTTGAGCACGGGCAGCTCGGCGGTGCTCCCGGCTCAGTACCGGATGAGGCGGTCGGCGGATTTCGGTGCGACCGTAAAACAGGGCCGAAGGGCGGTACAGCCCGACGTCATCGTCTACAGCCGGCAGCCCGATCCGTCTGAATCGGTGGCCGACGCCGCAACGGTGGCGCCCCCGCGGGTGGGCCTCATCATCGCCAAGTCAGTAGGTTCGGCGGTGGACCGACACCGGGTGGCTCGTCGACTGCGCCATGTGGCGCGCGAGGCGCTGGGCGATCTGCAGCCCCGCGAGCAATTGGTGATCCGTGCACTTCCCGGCAGCAACGGCGCGTCCTCGGCGGCACTGCGAACCCAGCTGCATGCCGGGTTGCGGTCGATCCGACGCTCGGCGAGCGCGGTGCGCTGATGCACGGTCTTGCGGCGGCGCCGGTGCGGGGGCTGATCTTCGTCATCCAGCTCTACCGGAATCTGGTCTCCCCACTGCGGCTGCCCAGTTGCCGCTTCATGCCGACCTGCAGCCAGTACGCGGTGGACGCCTTGGGTGAGTACGGCCTGATTCGGGGCAGCTGGTTGGCGGCGGTGCGCCTGGCCAAGTGCGGACCGTGGCATGAAGGTGGATGGGATCCGATACCTGAACGGTCCCAGGGTGAAGCCGGGTGCGGCTGCCCGTCCGGAGTCGTCCCGGACAAGCAAGTCAAGCGAGCGGAGAGTGAATACCGTGTCCTTTGATCCGCGCAGCCTGGACTACGTGTACTACCCGGTTTCGGGCATTATGTGGTTGTGGTACAAGGCTTTTGGCCTTCTGCTGGGTCCGGCGAGCTTCTTCACCTGGGCGTTGTCGGTGATGTTCCTGGTGTTCACGCTGCGGGCCCTGCTGTACAAGCCGTTCGTCAAGCAGATCCGCACCACCCGGCAGATGCAGGAGCTGCAGCCGCAGATCAAGGCGCTGCAGAAGAAGTACGGCAAAGACCGTCAGCGCATGGCCTTGGAGATGCAGAAGCTGCAACGTGAACACGGCTTCAACCCGATCCTGGGCTGCCTGCCGATGCTGGCGCAGATCCCGGTCTTTCTGGGCCTGTTCCATGTCCTGCGCTCCTTCAACCGCACCAGCACCGGGATCGGTCAGCTGGGGCTGTCGCCGGAGCTGAACCGGCAACTGGGCAACTACTTCTTCAGCGCGGAGGACGTCGGCCACTTCCTGGACGCGAATCTGTTCGGTGCCCCGCTGGGCGCGACGATGATCCAGCGCACCGGCTTGGATGCCTTCGCGGAGTTCAACCGGGTGTCGGTCATCGCGGTCGGTGTGCCGATCATGATCGCCGCCGGTATCGCCACCTACTTCAACAGCCGGGCATCGGTGGCGCGGCAGAGCCCGGAAGCCGCGGCCAATCCGCAGACCGCCATGATGAACAAACTGGCGCTCTATGTGTTCCCGCTCGGCGTGGTGGTCGGTGGGCCGTTCCTGCCCCTGGCGATCATCTTGTACTGGTTCTCCAACAACATCTGGACGTTTGGGCAGCAGCACTACGTGTTCGGTCTGATCGCCAAGGAGGACGAGGAGAAGAAGGAGGAGGCGCTGCGGCGGCGGGCGGCCAATGCCCCGGCGCCCGGAGCCAAGCCCAAGCGGGCCGCCCGTACCGCGACGGCGGACGCGGGCGCCCAGGAAGCCGTAGAAGCCGAGGCGTCCGCATCGGAGCCCGAGGCGAGCACCGGTACCGCCACCAAGCCTGAGAGCACCAAGCAGAATCCGGGCCGCGCACCCGCCCGCGGGGGGCGCCCGGGAGCCGGCGCGAAGCCGAAGAAACGCAAGCGGTGACCGACCGCCACAAGCCAGCCGGCGCGTGAGCTGCCGGGCACGGAGGGAGACGACATGACCGATACAACCGACATGAACGGCGCAGAGACAACGGAGCGCGACGCCGTGGAGTCTGTGGGGGAGCCGGAGGACACCACCGGTAACGCCTCACCGCCGTCCGACTTGGAGGAGCGACTGGTCGCCGAGGGTGAGATCGCCGGCGACTATCTGGAGGAGTTGCTGGACCTGCTCGACTTCGACGGCGATATCGACTTGGACGTCGAGGGGCGCCGCGCCGTGGTGAGCATCGACGGGGGCGAGGACCTGACGAAGCTGGTCGGCCGCAAGGGTGAGGTGCTCGACGCCCTGCAGGAGCTGACGCGGCTGGCGGTGCATCAGAAGACGGGTGAACGGAGCCGGCTGATGCTGGACATCGCCGGCTGGCGCCGTCGCCGCCGCGACGATCTGACGGCGCTGGGCGACGAGGTGGCCCGCCGGGTGTTGGAGAGCGGGGCCGACGAGGAACTGGCTCCGATGAGCCCGTTCGAACGTAAGATCGTCCACGATGCGGTGGCCGCCGTTGCAGGCGTGCACAGTGAGAGTCAGGGCGTCGAGCCGTCACGCCGCGTGGTCGTTCGGCGGGACTGACGGAGCTCAGTCCGGAGAATTACAGCAACGTAATTTTCTGGCGCGACCCATTCCCGGCAAGCCGGAGGAATGTTTCACGTGAAACATGTCGAGGGAGCACCGGCGCCCGAGCCACCACCCGAGGCGGCTGAAGTATTCGGCGCACGACTTCCCATCGCTCGGCGCTACGCCCAACTGTTGGCCGGGCCCGGTGTGGAGCGAGGCCTGCTGGGTCCGCGGGAAGTCGACCGGCTCTGGGAACGACACCTGCTCAACTGCGCGGCGATCGGGGAGCTGTTCGAGCCGGGGGAGAAGGTCGCCGATATCGGCAGCGGCGCGGGCCTGCCGGGGATACCGTTAGCCATCGCGCGACCGGATCTGCGAATGACGCTTGTCGAGCCGCTGCTTCGGCGCAGCGAGTTCCTCCGCGAGGCAGTCGACGAACTGGGGCTCGGTGAAGTGGAAGTTGTACGGGGGCGTGCCGAGGACCGGGCCGTCCGCGATGAGGCCGGCGAGTTCGACGCCGTGGTCTCCCGGGCGGTTGCCAGCCTCGACAAGATCAGCCGGTGGAGCCTGCCGCTGTTGCGCAAGGGCGGGCGGATGCTGGCCATGAAGGGGGAGCGCGCGCAGGCCGAGGTCGACGAATACCGCCGTGTGATGATCGGACTAGGCGCGAACGAGGTAAGGGTGGTGAGATGTGGCGTGAACTATTTAACCCCGCCCGCGACCGTGGTGATGGCACTGCGGGGGGAGCCCAAGGCGGCACGCGCGCGCCGGCGGCCACCGGGAAGCCCGGCGAGACGGCCCAGCAGGAGGCCAACATGAGCAGACCAGTCGGCCCGGCCGCTACGCCCCCGCCGGCGGCCGCACAGGCGGAGCGCCCACCCGGCGTGGTTTCACGTGAAACGTCGACCGCCCCGGTTTCACGTGAAACATCGGTGGAGTTCGACACTCCGATCGGCGCCGCCGCTGAGCGTGCGATGCAGGTGCTGCACACCCACAACCGGCTGCCCCGGCCGAAGCGCCGCCGAGTGTTCACGGTGGCCAATCAGAAGGGCGGCGTCGGCAAGACCACCACGGCCGTCAATCTCGCCGCCGCGCTCGCGGTGCAGGGGATCAAGACTCTGGTGATCGATCTGGACCCGCAGGGCAACGCCAGCACCGCCCTGGGCATCGCCGATCGCCAATCCGGCACCCCGTCGTCGTACGAGGTGCTGATCGGCGAGATACCGGTGGCGGCCGCGCTGCAGCAGAGTCCGCACAGCGAGCGCCTGTTCTGCATCCCGGCCACCATCGACCTGGCGGGCGCCGAGATCGAGTTGGTGAGCATGGTCGCGCGGGAGAACCGGTTGCGGACCGCGCTGGCCGAGCTGGACAGCTTCGACTTCGACTACGTCTTCATCGATTGCCCGCCGTCGCTCGGTCTGCTGACCGTGAACGCGTTGGTCGCGGCGCCGGAGGTGTTGATCCCGATCCAGTGCGAGTACTACGCGCTGGAGGGCGTGTCCCAGCTGATGCGCAACATCGAGATGGTCAAGGCCCACCTGAACCCCCGGCTGGAGGTGACGACCGTGCTGCTGACGATGTACGACGGTCGGACCAAGCTCGCCGACCAAGTCGCCGATGAGGTGCGGCGGTACTTCGGCGACCGGGTGCTCCGCACGGTGATTCCGCGCAGCGTCAAGGTCTCGGAAGCGCCGGGCTACAGCATGACGATCATCGAGTACGACCCCGGTTCGCGCGGCGCGATGAGCTACCTGGACGCCAGCCGCGAGCTCGTCGAGCGGGACTTGGCCGGCGGCCAGCAGAGGCGGCAACAATGACCGCCGGCGAACGAGGTACGCGGGGAGCGCACCGGCGTGATGAGGAGGAGCGGCGCAGATGACCGGACCGTCGCGTAAGAAGGGCGGCCTGGGCCGCGGCCTGGCTTCGCTCATCCCGACCGGACCCGGCGACGGGACGGCGGCCTCGCCAGATGGCGGCGCGGGCCTCGGGCCGCGAATGGGCGACGCCGCAGCCGACGTGGTGCTCGGGAGTCGGGGGAACCTGACAGGTACCTCCCCGGCGGATGTGGGCGCGGTGTACCGCGAGATCAGCCCGGCCGACATCGAGCCGAACCCGCGCCAGCCCCGCCAGGTTTTCGATGACGAAGCACTGGCCGAGCTGGTGCATTCGATCCGGGAATTCGGGCTGATGCAACCGATCGTCGTTCGGGCCACCCCCGGCGCCGCGCCGGGTGCTCCGCGCTACCAGTTGGTCATGGGGGAGCGACGTTGGCGCGCATCTCAGCAGGCCGGCCTGGAGACCATCCCGGCGATCGTGCGGGAGACCGAAGACGACAACCTACTGCGCGACGCGCTGCTCGAGAACATCCACCGGGTGCAGCTGAACCCGTTGGAAGAGGCGGCGGCCTACCAACAGTTGTTGGACGAGTTCGGCGTGACACACGATGAGCTGGCCACCCGCCTCGGGCGATCGCGACCCCTGGTGACCAACATGATCCGGTTGCTGCGGTTGCCCATCGCGGTGCAGCGCCGCGTCGCCGCCGGGGTCTTGTCGGCGGGCCACGCCCGGGCGCTGCTGGCGTTGGAGGGCGGGTCCGAGGCGCAGGAGGAGCTGGCGGCACGGATCGTCGCCGAGGGGCTGTCGGTGCGAGCCACCGAGGAAGCGGTCACGCTGGCCAACCGGGAAGGCACCCCGGAGCACCACCCCGCACCCCGGCGCAAACCGATCCAGATGCCCGGTCTGCAGGACGTCGCGGAGCGGTTGTCGACCACCTTCGACACCCGGGTGACGGTCAGTGTGGGCAAGCGCAAGGGCAAGATTGTGGTGGAATTCGGGTCCGTGGACGATCTGCAGCGCATTGTCGCGATGATGGACTCGCGAACCACTTGACGCCGCTGTTGACCCAGGTCCAGGGCCCCACGGCCGTTACGTCACTGTGACGGTATGGCGCCCCTATTCCGGCAGGCGATGTGAATTATGTTGATCGACAACAACTTTCGTGTTTTCAGGGGTCGCGACCGCCGACCGGCGCCGATGGTGGCATCCGGTGGCTCGACCCTCCTATTCTTAAAGGGCTGTCGTCGGTGGCAGCACGGGTTGAGGCCGGGAGTCCAGTGTCTGTCCGAATCGCACCACTGAAGCTCGAGGGGTTCGAGCAGCTTCCCAAGCACGCGCGTCGCTGTGTCTTCTGGGAGGTGGACCCGGCCACCCTCGGCTGCGACGAGCACCTCTCCGATCCCGAGTTCGAAAAGGAAGCCTGGCTGTCGATGGTGATGCTGGAGTGGGGGTCCTGCGGCCAGGTCGCCACGCCGTCGGCACCCACTCGCGGAGTCGGGGACCCGCTCTGCCTGGGCTACGTGCTCTACGCGCCGCCGCGAGCCGTGCCGCGGGCGCACCGGTTCCCGACGGGACCGGTCTCGGCCGACGCGGTGCTGCTGACGTCGATAGGCGTCGACCCGGCTCCGATGGCCGATGGGCTCCCGCGCGAGCTGATCTCTCGGGTGGTCGATGAGTTGATGCGCCGCGGGGTCCGGGCACTGGAGGCGTTCGGCAGGACGCCGGCGGTGGCCGAGCTGCTGGACGCGGGGACCGTCCCGCCCGATGTCGCACCGGTGCTCGAAGCACTCGGCGACTGTACGGTCGAGCACTGCGTCATCGAGGCGGAGTTCTTGACCGACGTCGGGTTCACCGTGGTGGCACCGCACCGGTACTTCCCGCGGCTGCGGCTGGAGCTGGACAAGGGCCTGGGCTGGAAGGCGGAGGTGGAGGCGGCGCTGGAGCGGCTGCTGGAAAGCTCGCGGCTGGAGCAGCCGATCGGGGCGGGCGCCCCGGCGGCATCGGCGTAGGCGGGGGTGGTCAGGGACCGCCGAGCTGGCCGGTCCGCTCGACCGACAGCTCGTGGGCCAGCAATTCGGCGAAGGTGAAGGTGCCGGTCGGCCGGTCGTTCTTGCCGAGCAGGTACAACCGCTTGACCGCGGCGAGGATTCCTTCGGCGATGGCGTCGCGCATCGCGGGGGAGGCCAGCATGCCGCGATCACGCGGACTGGTGATGTAACCGACGTCGACCTCGACGGTGGGCATCCGGGTCAGGCGCAACAGGTCCCAGGTCCGGCCGTGTGCTCGACAGTCCTGTAATCCGGTGCGGGCCACTATTTCTCGCTGAATGAAGTCGGCGAGATTGCGACCGATGGTGGACACCGAGCCATGCGAATTGCCGAAGTGGAAAGACGCCACCCCGTTGGCCGCCGGACTGACGTGGGTAGCGCAGCGCAGGCTGATCATCAAGTCGGCACCAACCGCGTTCGCGGTGGCGGCACGCTCGGCGTCGGACGGGCTGCGGCCGTTGGGGCGGGACAGGAAGGTGTCCATCCCGATCGCGGTCATCCGGCCTTCCAGGCGACTTGCCAAGTCCCACAAGATGTCTGCTTCGCTGATCGGGCCCGACGGTGTCTGGGTGATCAGCCCGTTGTCGCGGCCGCCGCGGCCCGGGTCGATGACGATCCGCTTGCCGGACAACCGCGGCCCGGAGCGCCGCACCAGCTCCTCCTCGCGGATCGCGTGGGGTGAGCCGCCGCTGACCCGAGATGCCAGGAAGTTCAAGGAGCGCAATGTTTCCGGGCCGCAGATGCCGTCGGCGTACAGGCCGTACTCGCGCTGGTAGGACATCAAGGCGTTGTGGGTCTGAATACCGAAGTAGCCGTCGACCATTCCGGTGTAGAAACCCAGGTCCTGCAGGCGGGCCTGCAAGGTGGCCACGTCGTCGCCGTACATCGGCGCCCCGAACTGATGGTTGAGAATGCGGGCACCCAGCCGGTAGGACGCCTCTTTGAGTGCCCGGTAGGTGGCCTCGCCGATGATCCCGTCGACGAGCAGTCCGCGCTGCTGCTGGAAGGCACGTACCGCCTGGTCCAGCTCGTCGTCGAAGACGTCCAACGCGACGTGTTTACCGGTGGTCAGATCCGCGTCGGGGCTGTTCACCAGGCCCAGCGCGGCCAGCGACGCCCGGATCTCCACCACGGCGCCATTGCGGTCACCACGACGCAGCCCCTGCTCGGCGCCGCGATGCCGACCCGACATTACTGAGTCCTCCGGTTATCGCTGTTGGCGGTGGAACCGTAGCTGGCGGTTGCCAGCAGATTAGCCAGCATTGTCTCAGATGCTGGGCGATTTGCGGAAAACGGCGAGGCCGGAACGGGACGTCTCCGCGAAGCCCGATCAGGGCCCGTTTGGTGGCCCGTCTGTGGCCTACGTGACGTCGGACAGCTCTCTCAGCAGGGCGGCCTTGCCCTTCGCGCCGACGATCCGCTTCACCGGCTGACCGTCCTTGAACAGGATCAGCGTGGGAATCGAGACCACGTTGAAGTCCCGCGCGGTATCCGGATTGGCATCCACGTCAAGCTTGGCGACGGTGAGCTGGTCGCCCTGCTCGGCGGCGATCTCCTCAAGCACCGGGGCCACCATCTTGCAGGGGCCGCACCAGGTCGCCCAGAAGTCCACGAGCACCGGCTTGCTGCTGGCCAATACGTCGGCGGCAAAGGTGGCGTCGGACACGGTCACCGTGCCGTGGTTGTCAGTCACTGTGGTGCTCCCATCAAGGTTTCGGTACCGGAGTCGTGCGGTTCGGCGGCGTCAGCCGATTCTGCCAGCCAGCGTTCGGCGTCGATGGCGGCCGCACAGCCGGTCCCGGCCGCGGTGATCGCCTGCCGGTAGGTGCGGTCCACCAGGTCGCCGGCGGCGAACACGCCCTCCAACGAGGTGCGCGAGCTCGGCTGCTCGACAACCACGTAGCCCTCCGGATCCAGCTGGACCGCCCCGCGCACCAGCGCCGAGCGAGGGTCGTGGCCGATCGCGACGAACACCCCGGTCACCGGCAGGGTGGTCTCTTCGCCGGTCTCGGTGTCGCGTACCCGCAGCCCGGTCACGGTGGCCTCACCCTCGACCGCCACCGGGACGGTGTTGGTGAGGAAGCGGATCTTGTCGTTCTCGCGGGCGCGGTTGAGCATGATCTTCGACGCGCGGAACTCCTCGCGGCGGTGGATCAGGGTGACGCTGCGGGCGAACCGAGTCAGGAAGGTGGCCTCCTCCATCGCGGAGTCACCGCCGCCGATCACGGCGATGTCCTGATCGCGGAAGAAGAATCCGTCGCAGGTGGCACAGGAGCTCACCCCCCGGCCGAGCAGTTCCTGCTCACCGGGGATGTTGAGGTAGCGGGCGGCGGCGCCCATGGCCAAGATGACCGCCCGCGCCCGGTGGGTCTCGCCGTCGGCGGTGACGACGGACTTGACCGGCCCGTCCAGGTCGACCGATTCGACGTCCTCCATGCGCAGGTCGGCGCCGAAGCGCAGCGCCTGTTCACGCATCTCGTCCATCAGCTCCGGCCCCATGATGCCGTTGCGGAAGCCCGGGAAGTTCTCCACCTCGGTGGTGGTCATCAGCGCGCCGCCGAAAGCGGTTCCCTCGAACACCAGCGGGGCCAGCTGTGCTCGGGCGGCGTAGATCGCGGCGGTGTACCCGGCCGGGCCGGAACCGATGACGATCACATCGTGGATGGTCGGTGTCTCAGGGATCGAGGACATCGAGGGCCTCTTCTTCTCGGGTCCGCTGGGGATCTGGTTACAGGGGCTACCAACGTCAGCGTAGGCGGCGGTGTTCCCCGACCGGTTGGCAGCGCCGCTACGGACGCCGGACGGTGGTGTCCGCCAGCAGTCCGGTGTCCGCGGAACTGCAGTTGGGAGCCACCGCCAGGGCGACGACCGTGCCGGTGGCGGTGCCGGGTAACACCAGCACGACGCCGGGATGGCCGTTGACCTCCACCTCGCGTGCGCCCAGCACGCGAGTCGAGGCCGGATAGCCCAGGCCGGCCAGGCAGCCGGTCCGGCGACCCGCATCGGCCAGCGGGCCGTACTCGGGGCGGCGGTCCAGCAGCTCGAGGATCTCCGTTTCGGACAACGGCAGCACCGCGGTCGGCTCGGAGGCCACCGTTATGGCATCCAGGGAGCGGGGACTGCTGGAGGTGTCACCCGGCAACCGGATCAACGCCACCGTGCCGAGCCCGATCGCGATCAGGGCAGCCGCACCCCCGGCGTAGGCGCCGATGCGGTTGAGCCGGGGCAGGGGACGGCTCGAATGTGCCGGTGGTCCAGCGGGGGCCCGAGTCTCGTGATCACCGGTATCCATTGGCATGCCGCCGCTTCCGCTCGGTTGCGTGCCGCTACGCGCAGTCGTCGACCCGACCGGCAATGGCACCCTCAGGGCCCAAGGTTAACCGGGTGGCGGTCGGCCGGACCGCGGTGGCGGCCACGGTGTGGCACCGGCCGAGAAGAACCGCCAGCCGGGCGCGACCGCGGGCGCAGCGGCTCTTGACGGTGCCCGGTGCCACGCCGAGCATGCCGGCGGCGTCAGCGACCGAGTACCCCTCGATGTCGACGGCGACCACCGCGGCACGCTGGCCGGCCGGTAGCCGCCGCAGTGCCGCGCGCACCTCCAGCGCGGTCTCCACCTCGGCGGTGCGATCGCCGACGAGGGCGTGGTCGCCGAGCGGTTCAGTACGGTGAATCCGATTGCGGCGCAGCCGATCCAGGCAGGCATTGACCACGATCCGATGCAGCCAGCTGCCGACGGCGGCGTTGTGCCGAAACGATCCGGCGCCCCGGTGCGCAGAGAGCATGGCGTCCTGCAGGGCGTCTTCGGCGTCTTCCGGGCAACCGGTGGTGAGCCGGGCCAGTCGGCGCAGCCGGCGGTGGTGGCGGCTGTAGAGCTCGCCGAAGGCATGGCGGTCACCGGCCACATGTGCGGCCAGCAGTTCTGCGTCGCTGCGGTCCGGGTGCTCCATGGGCCGGACAGTAATCAGCCGGCGGCCCGGCGGCACTTCACCTCAGCGGCCCTGTGCACAGGCCGGCTGCGATCGCTGGGGCCACAACGGCGACCCGCGCTTGCGATCCGCCTAGGAGGCACCCTGCACGGTGATCTCGGAGATCTGGGTGCGGCTCTCGCCGCCGGTGCTGCCCATCGTGGAGATCCACACCAGCAGGTTCGACGTCGGCTCCGAGGAGTCCGCAATGATCTTGTTGGTACCGGGCTGCAGCGCCTTGGCGGGGGCCAGCAGCGTGGTGTCCTCGAGCCGCGCGGGCTTCGGGGTGGGGGAGGAGCGCAGCTCCACCCGGGTTCCGGTGCTGGACACGTTGAGCGAGACGTTGCTGATCACCGTGGGTTTGGGCAGCTGCAGTATCAGCCCGACGCCGTTCTTGAAATTCGGGAAGGGCACCGGATCGGAGTAGGTGTCCGTCGACCAGAAGGTCGCCGGATTTCCGTCGATGGCCAAACCGGCGTCCTGCGGCCGGTCGGCTTCACCGCCGGGGGAGAACACTGTCGCCTGTACCGGCTTCACGACGCCGCTGGGGCCGGTGGCGCCGGGCAGCGCCGACGCCGACGGACTGCTCAGACCCAGCTCGGTCTTGTCCAACCCGTTGACGTCACCGAAGATCCGGTTGAGCACCGAGGCCAACACCAGCAGCGCGATCAGGATGACGGCCCCGCCGATACCGGCTCCGATCAGCATCCTCCGGCGCCGCTCCGCCAGCGTCTCGGGGTCCGGCTGCGGTTTGGGACGCGGCGCGGGCGGCTCGTCGGCGACGGGTCCGAGCAGGTCGGTCTGCTCGTGCACGGCGGTGGCCTGTTGCAGCAGGTTCGACAGCGTTGAGGCGCCGCGGATACCACCGTCGGGCTGGATCGCGTGGCTGGCGGCCGCGGAGATCTGGAACGGGATCTCGGGATTGATCGCGTCGGGTTTGATCGGGTTGCCGTTTGCGTCCCGGTCCGCCGGTGCGAGCCCGCCGTTGACCCCGATATCGGCCAGCGGCCACCGGTTGACCAGCAGCGCGTACAAGGTGGCGCCGATCCCGCGGATGTCGTCTTCGGGCTTGGTGTCGGGCAGGGTCGCTGGGAAGGCCAGGGTGACATCGCCGTCGATGCTGACCCGGACTCGGGCCGGATGGTCGATCGAGAGCGCCACGCCGCTGTGGTGGGCTTTCTCGGCGGCGGCGGCCAGCGACCGGATCGCCCGGGCCGCGCCGATCGGCGACGGTGCTGTGCCGGCGACCTCCTGCAACGAGGCGCCGCGCACCCACTCGGAGACGACGAGCCCGCCCGAGCCGATGCGCACCACGTCGAGCACCCGGGCGATACCGGGTAGGTCGATCTGGCTGAGCCGCTGGGTGCGCGACAGGATGCCGGTGAGCTGTTCCTCGGGCATGGTCTGATCCGGGTCGACGAACGTCAGCGCCACCTGCCGGTCCAGCGCGGTGTCCAGTGCCTGCCAGAACTGCAGCACCCGGGTGCCGCCGTGGCGCACCAGCAGCCGGTAACGGCCGCCGGCGATGCTCAGGCCCGGTGTCAGCTGGCTGTCGTCGACCACCGGCTCGGAGCCGGCCGAGCCGCCGGCGGGCCGCTTGGTCTGCGGCTGAGCAACGGTCCGCGACGCGGCCCGAGCGCCGGCGCCCTCCGAGGGAATGTTGGCCACCTCCGCGCCTTTCGGTGTCCAGCCACCGGCGATGTGCTCCGGAGGCATGTGCCGGGCGGGACCGTTCGTCACGTCCCCGCCCGGTGTGGGCAAACGGTTGTGCTCAGCGTACGGGACACTCGCATCGGGGGAAGGCGGGTTGGTCACGCCGGTCTGGGGCCCGCGCGCACCGATCCGGCGGCGCACCGCGGTCAGGGCTGCCGTGGCTTCGGGCACCTGTGCGCGCAGCATCACCACCGCGATGATCGGCAGCATCACCAGTGTCAGCGCCAGCAGGCGCAGCATCGATCCGGCCGCGCCGTGATCGGTCAGGCCGCGCAGGCCCAGCGTCCGGTCGAGCATTTCGGCGACCAGCCCGGCCAGCAGCGAAGCCGTCAGCGTGACCAGGACGGTGCGCACCACCTCCGGGCCCAGGAGGTGACCGCTGACCGGACGCAACGAGCGTCGCAGCAGCAGGTGCCCGACGACCGCCCCGGCGAGGAAGCCCAGCCCGTTGGCCAGGCCCAGGTAGGCGGCCACCAGATCCGGCGTTTCGGTCAGGTGCGGGGCGATCACCGAGGCGGCGATCTTCACCGCGGTGATCACCACGATGATCGCGATCGGAATCCACGGTTGCTCCCGGGCGTAGAAAACCCGGAGTTGCAGCAGCACCATGGCGTACGGGATCAGCGTGAACGCCGACATGGCGACCGCGGCACCCAGGTAGCCGGCGTCGACATTGCCGAAGTTGCCGTAGGCGAACAGCGCACTGCCGATCGCCGGGCCGCCCACCGTCATCAGCGCCACGATCGGAATCAGCGTGATCATCATCAAACGGGTGGCCAGCGACAGGTCGGCGAGCACCGCGGGGTCGTCACCGGCGGCCGCGTTACGGCTCAGCCGCGGCATCACCACCGTCAGCACCGTCACCCCGATCATGCCGAACGGGAGCTGCAGCAACAGCCAGGTGTAGTAATAGATCGCCGGGCCGGATGCGGCCGATGTGCTGGCGATCTGGTTGGTCACCACCAGGCCGATCTGGCTGATCAGCACGTAGAGCACCATCGCGGCGGCCATCGTGCCGAATCGCTTGAGCCGGTCGTCGATTCCCCACAGCGGACGAAGGCTGATCCGCTCCCGCCGTATCGCCACCAGCAGCACCGCGGTCTGGGCCACGACCCCGGCGGTGGTGCCCAGGCCAAGCACCAGCAGCTTGGCGTTGCCCATCCGCACCGGGTCGACGGACAATTCACCCGGCATCAGCAGGTAGGCCACCAGCGTGGCGATCGCGACCACGTTGTTGACCACCGGGGCCCAGGCCGGCGCCCCGAAGATGTTGCGGGTGTTCAGGATCGCCATGAACACCGAGGACAGTCCGTAGCAGATCACCTGGGGAAGGAGCAGGTAGGCGAACGCAGTTGTCAGGGGCTGATTCACCTGCGGGTCGCCGCCCAGCATCAACCTCACCAGCAACGGCGCCGCCGCCACCGAGATCACCGTGGTGGCCAGCAGCAGCGCCGTGGCCAGCGTAACCAGGCGCCGCACGAACGCGGCCCCGCCGTCGGGGTCGTCGCGTTCGGCGCGGGCCAGCACCGGCACGAAGATCGCGGTGAACGTCGCCTCCAACACCAGCGCCGCGATCTGGTTGGGCAGCTGGTTGGCCACGGAGAACGCGCTGGACAGCGCCGCCCCCAGAATGGCCGCCAGCAACACCACGCGAACAAACCCGGTGATCCGGCTGACCAGGGTGGCCAGCGCCATCCCCCACGAGCGGGACACCACCGCGGCGTCGGTCAGCTCGGGGCGCGCGGGCTGCGGGGCCGGCGTGCTCACCGGGGCCGGTCCAAGTCGGCGCGGTCGGGCTGGCCGCGGAAACGGTGCCAGAGCCGACGTCCGGTCAGCGCGGTGAGCACCGCCGCAGCGGTCATGGTGATCAGGAACAGCACCATGCCGTAGGCATTGGAGTGCACCGACAACCGCGCGGGCTCGCCCAGCGGCAGCCCGTCGGGGGTCTGCAGCGCCGCATCGACGACGAAGTGCTGGTTGACCCGCACCTCCACCGGAACGCGCAGCGGCAGGTAGCCCGGCGGCAACTCCAACTCGCCGACATCGGTCACCGTCATGCCGGGCGGGGCGTCGACGTGCAGCCGTACTCGGATGGGCACCGCCAGATCATTGCGCAGCGCCAGCGGCAGCGGGCTGTGCTCGGTGGCCAGCGTGTACGAGTCGGCCGGATTGACGATGGTGACCGCACCGATCAGATCCGCGACGGTGCCGCCGATGATCGCCATCCGCTGCGCCGCCAGGCCATTGCGCACATCGAGGGGCTCGGACTGGGTCAGGGCCCGCAGCATGCCTTCGGCGATCGGCGCCGTGTACGCCTCACCGGTCAGCCCGGTCCGGACGTCGGTGGTCAGCGCCGAGGTCAACGCCCAGAGCCTGCCGATGTCGTTCGCCACCGCATCGGTGACGTCCGGGCCGAAGCCGCCGACCGGCTGCACCGCCGGCAGCGGATGTGCGGGCGCGGTGGTGACGTCCCGGGACTCGGCGATCACCGTGGTCAGCGGCCGGGGCACCGCCAGCCCGGAACGCAGTGCGGTGGCCAATGTGGTCAGCACGGCCTGGGCATCGTCAGCCCGGGGCTTCCAGTACGCCGGCGGCATCAGAATCTCGTCGCGGGGCTCGCCCGGACTCTCCGGGGACTCCAGCCCCCGCCACAGCATCGAGCCGAGAGCGTCCTGGCGACGAGCCAGCGCGGAGTCGTGGTGCAACCGGACGGCCAGGGACCCGTCCAGATAGCTGGGTGCCACCGGATCGGTGCCCATCGCGGCCAGGGCCGCGCCGACGGCGGGGTCGTACGGGGCGGTCACCAGTTCGGGGGACAGCCGCCGGGGGGTGACGTCGGCGGTGGCGGAGGCCCCGGTGATCGAGTCCTGGGCCGAACAGTCGCCGGCGGTGATCACCACCGCTGGCCCCTCCGAGCCCTGTGCGCCGATCAGGTCCGCGGCGCCCGCCGTGAGCCGGCCGTCGCCGAGCGGGACCGCACCGCGGATCGAGGTCACCTGCAGGATCCGGTCGACGATGTCGGCGGGCTTGCTGACCGCGGTCTCGGCGAGCCGGGGATCACCCACCCGGGCCAGTGCGTCGAGGTCGGCCTGGGCGTAGGGGATTGCGGTGACACAGCTGCGGTGGGCGAGCCGACGCAGCCGTTCCAGCCAGAGCGCGGCCGCCGCCTGGCCGGTGCCCGGATGGGAGCTGGCGCCCTCGGGGGAGTCGGCGACGACGTAACCGCCGGTCATCGCGTTGACCGTGACCAGTAGGTCGGGGTCGATCGCCAGGCACAGCGACTTGTTGACCACTCCGCTGCCGTCGACGGTCGGGCTGGTGGCGAATTCCGCAGCGGACAGCAGCGCGTCCAGCCGGCCGCCCGGGGCCAGTGAAGTCGCCAGGTCGTCGTCGGTGAGCCGCACCGGCAGCGTGCCGCCGGGTGCGCCGGGTGTCAGCCGGGGCCGGTCGGCCAGCGGCCACAGCATGGTGAGCCGCACCGGTGCAGAGATGTCGGGAGCGACGGCGCCCGCGGACGGTTCGGATCCGGCGTCGGTTCGGGGCAGCCCGGTCACCGGGAGCAGGAAGCGGGCGTCGTCGAGGCGGGTCGGCTCGCCGTAGTCGGGCGTGCCGTTGACGTTGACCAGCACCGGGTAGATGCCGGGACGGTCGACGTTGAGCGCCGGCTGGTTCGAAGCACGCAGCGGGGCGGACAGCGTGAAGCGGACTTCCTGGCCGCGTTGCAGCTCGTCGGCCACCGTGCTGAACGCACCCACCGGGCGGTACTGGTCGTTGGTGCCGCTGAGGTTGGTGCGCAGGCCGGCCGATGAGGCGACGGCGCCGGCCTGTTCGAGGCGCACCATCACATCCCGGACCGGCCGGTCGCCGACATTGCTCACCGTGCCGGCGACGGTGACGACCGGGGCGCTGGAGGTGGTGACGACCTCCGGGGTGACGCGGTCGATGCGGATCTGGACGAACGGCGCCGTGTCGGGTTCGCCGGCCGTGGCGTGCGGAGCGGCGGCGGCGAGCGCCGTGCCGAGGATCATCAGGAGGGCGGCCAGTACCGCCGGAAAGGCGTTGAGGGGCCCTGACAAGGTAGGCAAGGTACCCACGCCGCTTGGTCGCGTGCGGATCACGGGTCCAGCCCGCGACCGTTCTTCCGGTCCGGCGAGGACTCGCCTGCGCGGGTGCGGCGAGCGCGCGAATGCGTCTGCGGTCGCCGCCAGGGCGCGGTCACCGGCAGCGGCGGCAGGGCGGCCGGGCCGTCGGACTGCAACCGGTCGATCAACTCGTCGGCGACCAGGGCGAGGCGGCGCTCGTCGGCGTAGGCCAACCGCGACGGCAGTTCCCGGATCGGCACCCAGGCCACTTCGGTGACCTCCACGTCGTCGTCGCACAGCTCTCCACTGGAGAACCGCATCAGGTAATGGTGCACGGTCTTGTGCACCCGGCGGCCGTCGGTGACGAACCAGTAGTCGATGCTGCCCAGGACGGCCAGCACGTCGCCCTGGACGCCGGTTTCCTCGGCGACCTCGCGGATCGCGGTCTGTTCGGCGGTCTCGCCGACCTCGATGTGACCCTTGGGCAGTGACCACAACATTCTGCCCCGCCGGTCGACGCGGCCGATCAGGGCCGCGACCTGCTCCTCCCGCGGCCCGTCGATGCCGTCGACGACCAGGCCGCCGGCGGACGTCTCATGCACGGTGCGAAGGCGGTCCGGTCCGTGTCGCGCGCTGCGGGGCCGGCTCTGCGCCGATCGGCCGGTAGGCGTGGCCGCACCGGGGTTGTTGTCGGCGGCCGGCGATTCGGCGTGGCTGGCCTTCGGACCTGAGGTGCGTCGACCGCGGCGCCGCCTGCGGCGCCGTCCCGAGTTGGCTTCTCCGCCGTCGGCCGACACCCATGTGATAGTAGCTGGCACGCTCGGGCCAACCTGCCTGCCTCGCCGGACCACCCGCTTCGCCCGGCTTCGCCGTCCTGGCGATCGCCGCTAAGCTCATCGAACGTGCCCGAAGCCCACCAGGACGCCGACCTGCTGACAGCGGCGGCGGTCGTGCTGAACCGGCACGCCGAGTTGTTGCGCAGCCTCGGCTCGATGTTCGTCGAATCCGGCCACCAGCTGTATCTGGTCGGCGGATCGGTGCGCGACGCCCTGCTGGGCCGGCCGGGCCCGGATCTGGATTTCACCACCGACGCCAGGCCGGAGCAGGTGCAGAGCATTCTGCGGGGACGGGCCGAGGCGATGTGGGACACCGGCATCGAGTTCGGCACCGTCGGCGCCGCCCTGGGTGGGCAGCGTCTCGAGATCACCACCTTCCGGGCCGACCAGTACGACCGGGTGTCCCGCAATCCCGAAGTGCGGTTCGGTGATTCGCTTGAGCAGGATCTGGTGCGCCGCGATTTCACCGCCAACGCGATGGCGGTCCGGATCACCCCGGACGGTCCGGGGGAGTTCCTCGACCCACTCGGTGGCCTGGCCGCATTGCGGGATCGCGTGTTGGACACGCCGACGGCACCGCAGGACTCCTTCGGCGACGACCCGCTGCGGATGTTGCGCGCCGCACGGTTCGTCGCCCAGCTCGGTTTCACGGTGGCGCCGCGGGTGCGCGCCGCGATCGAGGACATGGCGCCCGAGCTGGCTCGCATCACCGCCGAGCGGGTGGCCGCCGAGCTGGACAAGCTGGTGTTGGGCGCCGACCCGGCCGCCGGACTGGACCTGATGGTGGCCAGCGGGATGGGCGATGTGGTGCTGCCCGAGGTCGGCGGCATGCGCATGGCGATCGACGAGCACCACCAGCACAAGGACGTTTACCAGCATTCGCTGACCGTGCTGCGGCAGGCGATCGACCTGGAGGATGACGGCCCGGACCTGGTGCTGCGGTGGGCGGCGCTGCTGCACGACATCGGCAAGCCGGCCACCCGCCGCCACGAACCCGACGGCGGGGTCAGTTTTCACCACCACGAGGTGGTGGGCGCGAAGATGGTCCGCAAGCGGATGCGTGCGCTGCGCTACTCCAAGCAGATGATCGACGACGTCTCCCAGCTGGTCTACCTGCATCTGCGGTTCCACGGATACGGCGACGGCAGGTGGACCGACTCGGCGGTGCGCCGCTACGTCACCGACGCCGGACCATTGTTGGGCCGGCTGCACAAGCTGGTCCGCGCGGACTGCACCACCCGCAACAAGCGGCGCGCGGCGCGCCTGCAGGCCAGCTACGACGAGCTCGAGGCACGGATCGCCGTGCTGGCCGCCCAGGAAGACCTGCAGCGGGTGCGGCCGGATCTGGACGGCAACGAGATCATGGAGCTGCTGGGCATCCCCGCGGGCCCGCAGGTGGGCCGGGCGTGGAGCTATCTCAAGGAGCTTCGCCTGGAGCGGGGGCCGCTGTCGCGCGAGGAGGCCACCGCCGAACTGCTGGCGTGGTGGCAGACGCAGGGGAACCGATAGCAACGCCGTTCCGTCTGATGAGGGTATGGACTACTGCCTGGGCGACGGTGACGGTGCGGCGACGATGTGGAGCGGGCCTGCGGACCTCGATCTCGACGGGGACGGGCTGGCCGATGCGATCAGCCTCGATTTCGACGGTGATGGGCTGCGCGACGACGCGCTGGTGGATCTCGACGGTGACGGGGTGGCCGATCACCTGATGCTGGACCTCGACGACGACGGCTACCCGGAGGCCGACTTCACCGACGACGGCTCCGGCACCTGGGGGCATGGTCTCGCCGCCGGCGCCGCGGACCGATCGGGCGGGCTGCGCTGGTTGGGGCTCGACGGCGCCGAGCACACCGGCGGCCCGATGGTGGATTTCGACGGCGACGGACGCATCGATGACCGGCTGCTCGACTTCGACGGCGACGGCCGGGCCGATCGGGTGCTGATCGGCCATGACTCAGACGGCACCGTCGGCTACGGCGCGGCCTACGTCGACACCGACGGCGACGGGCGGTGGGACGTCAAGCTCACCGATGCCGACGGCGACGGCGCCGCCGACGGGGCCATGATCTTGTGAGGCCCCGACTGCGATTCAGCAGACCGCAGATGGCGGCTATGTTAATGTTGAATCCGATTGGCGCGTCGATAGCGCGGCACGGTCGGGAGCCCGTGATGTTGGGGAAACAGTGGTGAGCGCGAAGACAATTGGCAGCCTGCTGGCGGTGCCGCTGATGGTCGCGGGCGTAACGGCGGGGCCGGCGGGGGCGACCCACGCGATGCACCCGGACTTCGCCCTGACCAGCGAAGCCCTGGTGATGATCCCGGCGATGAACCAGTACTGGCTGGATCTGAGCAAAGACCGCTACCTGATACCGAACGGGTTCCCCGAAGACGGCACAGCGACGTTTCTCCAGGTGCCTCAGACCTACGATCTGAACGCCAGTCTGCGAGGTGCCACCGAGATCCTCGTGGCGGCGATCCAGAACAGATGGGACGCTGGAACATTCGACGCGGAGGACCCGCTGTATGTCTTCGGATACTCGCAGGCCTCCGTGGTGGCGGGGCAGGCACAGTTACAACTCGCCGAGTACGGGATACCCACGGAGGCGCTGCATTTCGTGCTCGTGGGCAACAGCGCCGCCGAGGGCGGGTTTCTGACCGGGTTCATGGAGACCTTGCTCAGTTGGGTTCCGGA
Organism: Mycolicibacter longobardus; assembly: GCF_002102265.1. Classification (GTDB taxonomy): domain Bacteria; phylum Actinomycetota; class Actinomycetes; order Mycobacteriales; family Mycobacteriaceae; genus Mycobacterium; species Mycobacterium longobardum. The sequence goes on from NZ_LQPG01000028.1 coordinate 131,598, forward strand.
GCCCTGGCGCGACGATGTGGCCGACCTGGCCGCGGAGATCTTCAGGATGCTCCGGGTCGATGAGGCGATGGGTCAGCTGACCCCGAATGACCTGTACCCCACGGACGTCTACGCCTTGACCAGCGATGGCTGGTCCAACTGGGCGGGTGGCGCCAACATGTTCGGCATGTTCTCCGACCACCTGGCCTACCTCGGCCTGTCGCCGGAGGAGGTCGCGGGGGCGACCCTGAATCCCGATATCGGCTCAGACCTCACGCGCTACTTCATGATCGATACCTGGGACGTGAACATGTTCCAAGCGTTGATGAACTCGGCCCAGATGATCATGGGCGGGCTGCTGGAGTTGTTGTGAGTGGTGCCGTTATCCCGCGAAGGCGGGCCGGGGCATCCGGAAACGCCGATTGAGGGTACGAAGCACGGGGGTGCCCCCGGTGCGCTGCTGCGCCCCCGCGCCCGCCAGCGGCGGAGCCATCAAGTGTGGGGTCGAGCCCGGCGTCGCGGTGATGGCCGGCGTGCTTGCGCTGGTCAACTGCACCGCGGCGGTGCCGGCCGACGGTGTCGCCGCCGCCCAGCCCGGCGGAACCGACAGCGGGCCCATCGGCATCGCGGTGCCCACCCGGGCGTGAACCGCCGTCGGGTGAACACCCGCCGACGCGGCCCCGAGCCCGGCGGCCGGCATGATCGCCGCTGCCTTGTGCGGCAAGACGCCCTCTCCCAGTTTGAACAGCAGACTTCCCCACGCTCCGCTGGTGAGCTGAATCTGTATCGGTGTTTGCGTGAACTTGGTGTAGGCGTTGAAGTACTGGTGCAGTTCGAGCACCGACGGGGGCGGCGGCTGTGTCGGTGCGGGGTCCGCCGTTGCCGGCGCCGACAGGGTTTGCAGCTGTTGGGGCAGCGTCGACGCTGCCTCGCCCTCGACCGGGGTGGCGGCGGCACGGCCCACCGCGGCCTCCTGTGCGGCCAGGCCAGCCTGGGTGGTGGTCGCCGGCGGTTCGGCAAACGGCGACAAGTCCGCGGAAGGCGCGGACGCTTCGGCGTAGCCGAACATCGCGGCGGCGTCTTGGGCCCACATCTCGCCGTAGGCGGCCTCGGTAGCCGCGATCGCCGGCAGGTTCTGTCCGAAGAAGTTGGTCGCAACCAACGCGGCCAACAAGGTGCGGTTGGCGGCGACCACCGCCGGCGGCACGGTGGCGGCAAACGCGGCCTCGTAGGCGGCCGCTGCCATCCGGGCCTGGGCGGCTGCCTGCTCGGCCTGGAGTGCGGTCCTGGTGACCCACTCGACGTACGGTGCGGCGGCGGTGGCCATAGCGGTCGCCGACGGACCCGACCAGCTGTGACCGTGCAGACTCGTCAGCGCCTCGGAGTAGCCGATCGCGGACAGTTCGAGCTGCAGGGCCAGGCCGTCCCAGGCAGACGCCGCCGCCATCAGCGGCCCCGAACCCGGCCCGGCATACATGCGGGCCGAGTTGATCTCGGGCGGCAACATCGCGAAGTGAAACATCAGAATCGCCGACCTGGTCGCTCAGCCGCCGGCAGAGTGGCGGGGCATCTTGAAGCGCCGGGGCGCGACCCGCAGCACATTGCTGACCGAACCCCGCGCGAGCGCGCCGCCCAGCGCCGCGGCCGGCAGTGCGCCCATCATGCTCGGCGTGAGTCCCTCGGCCTCGGACTCGGCGGCCAGCTCGACGTCAGACAAGAACAGCGGATCTTCGGCCATGGTGGCCACGGGCACAGCTTCGGCCCAGGCATGTGGTGCAGATAGCGCTCCCACCGACGTCGCTTCTCCGACACTGGCCAGCACCGCGCCACCGGCACCTGCCGCGTCCAGCTCGGCCGCGCCGGCCGTGGCCACCGCCGGCGCCGCGGCCGCCGCGGCGCCGGCTCCGGCGCTGAGAAACTTTTGGGCCGCCAGCAGGAAGGATCCCCCGTTGGCAAGGGTGCGGACCAGTTGGAGGGCATAGGTCGACGGACCCGACAGGGTGTTGACCATGCCGATCTCTTCCAGCAGCAACAGTTCCTTGAGCGTCGGCGCCGCCGTTGCGGAGACGGCACCCGGCCCGGTGGAGAGGTTTTCCAGCTGCTGAGGCAGCGCGGACATCACCTTGGTGAGGTCTTGCGCGCCCGCTGTCGCGGCTGCCTCGGCCACCGAAGCCTCCTGTGCAGCCAGCCCGGCGGGGTTGGTGGTCGGCGGGGGCTCGGCGAACGGCGGCAACTCGGCGGCGTGCGACGAGGACGCGGCATAGCCGTACATCGCGCCGGTGTCCTGGGCCCACATCTCCGAGTAGTCCGCCTCGGTGGTCGCGATCGCCGGCGTGTTCTGCCCGAATATGTTGGTCGCGCTCAACTGCTGCAACTGCGTCCGGTTGGCCGTGACCGCCGCCGGCGGCACTGTCGCCGCCAACGCCGCCTCATAGGCCGCCGCCGCCGCCCGGGCCTGGCTGGCCGCCTGCGTGGCCTGCGCCGCGGTGGCCGCCGCCCACTCCGCAAACGGTGTCGCCGCGGCCGCCATCGCCGCGGCGGCCGGACCCGACCACCCCTCGCCCTCCAGGCTCAAGGTGATCGACGCGTACCCCTGCGCGAACGCCTCTAACTGGGCGGCCAGTCCATCCCAGGCCGTCGCCGCGGCGATGATCGGGACCGAACCCGGCCCGGAGTAGATCCGGGCCGATGTGACCTCAGGCGGCAGCACCCCGAAATCCAGCATTTGACAGCACCTTCCCAGGCTCGACCGAATGGGGTGAAGGTTCGCAACCGTGCGGCAGGTGCGTCCAGCCCGGTCCGCGGGTTCGCCGCGTCAGCCGGCGGGGCCGGGTCCAGACGGACGGGGCCGTCAGATGAGCGAACGGGCAGGTAAACCCGGCATTGAGGCCAGGTGGCCAAGTTGTGGCGACCGCCCGGCAGGGATTGCGGTCACCGTGCGTCAAACTCGGCTGCCAAGCGGCCTCACCAGGCCCGGGACGGCGGTGGGCGCGCGGGTCTCGAGCCTCCCGCCGAGTGGGAATCTGACGACATGACACCGCGACGGCGTCGAAGAGTTCCCAGTCGGACCGGGACTAGCGCGCGGCGGCGTGCCTATGCGGCCGGGGTCTCGCTTTCGCGCTGGCGCGCTCAGCGCCCCCGGCGGTGCTGATGCGGCTGGGTCTCGCTTTCGCGCTGGCGCGCTCAGCGCCCCCGGCCGGGAGGCCCCGCGAAAGCCTGGGCGATCTCCAGCCAGCGCTGCGCGTCATCCCCGTGCGCGACGACGTCGAGGTCACCGAGCGCACGGCGCTGCGTGACCAGGAAGCAGAAGTCCTCGGCCGACCCGGTTACCCGCTGCTCGGCGTTCACCGGGCCCCACGCCCAGACACCGCCGCCGGGTGCGTGTAGTTCCACGTGAAACGGTTCGGCCGGCGGGGTCAGGTTGTGCACGGCGAAGGCGAAGTCGCGGGTCCGGACACCCAGATGCGCAATCGAACGCAACCGCGCGGTCGGCACCCGCTTCACCCCGAGCGCGTCGGCGACGTCCAAGCCGTGCGCCCAGGTCTCCATCAGCCGGGCGGTGGCCATCGACGTCGCGCTCATCGGCGGCCCGAACCACGGCAGCTTGCGGCCCTCGGCGACGCCGAGCAGCGCCTCGTGCAGCCGCGCCCGGGTCGAGCGCCAGTCCGCCAACAGCTCGGCGGGCGGGAGCTGCGCCAACTCGGCGGCGCCCTCGTCGACGAATTCGGTCGGATTACGCATCGCCACCGCGAGCGCGTCGGCGAAGGCGGCTTCGTCGGTGATGGCGGTCAGTGAGAGCCGGTCGGTCCACAGCAGATGACCGATCTGGTGGGCGATCGACCAGCCCGCCGCCGGCGTGGGGGCGCCCCATTGACCGTTGGTGAGCGGGGCGACCAGGGCATCGAGCTCGTCGCTTTCGGCAGTCAGATCAGCGACGATCGGTTCAGTTTCCGCCATCTCCGTACCTTAAGCCCACCGGTTCGCGCCGCCGCCCGATGATGGCGTGCGCGGTCAAGCCCACCAGGTACAGCAGCGTGCCGGCGACGATCAGCGAGGGTGACTGCCCGTCGGGGGGAATCACCGCCGCGGTGCCGGCCACCGCGACGATGAACGACATCCAGAACAGCGAATCCTGGACCGCGAACACGTGCCCGCGCAGAGCGTCGTCGACGTCGATCTGCATGGCGGTGTCGGCGCACAGTTTGACCACCTGCCCGGCCACTCCGAGCAGGAAGCCGCACGCCACCAGAACCGGCAGGTACAGCCCGATCGCGCCGAGTTGGATCACCGCGGCTGCCGCCAGGGCGCCGTTGGCGGTGGCGTAGCGGCCCCAGCGGCGCACCGCGGGCGGCGTGAGCACGGTGGCCAGAAAGGATCCGGCGCCCGCGGCGGCGACGAACAACGCCGTGGTTCCCAGACCGGCCACCGCGTGCTCGCCGACGTGGCGCACCATCACCAGCACCAGCAAGGTGTTGATGCCGAAGGCCATTCGGTGGGTGGCCAGCCCGGACAGGGTGGCGGCGACGGTGGGCCGGTCCCGCACCGTCCGGATACCGTGCAGCCAGCCCGTCGTCACCGCGTAGAGCACCGAGCCGTGGATGGCGCGCTTGGTGTCGTCGGGACCGAGCACGCGGGCGGGGAAGCGCAGTGAGAGCACCAAGGCGATCGCGACGGGAATCGTCACCGCCGCAATGATCGAGGCGGCGCCGCGGTCGCCGGAGCCCACCAGCCAACGCGGCAGCAGCATGAAGTTGGCGCCCAGGAAGGCGGCCACCGCACCGGTTGCGATCGCCAGGGCATTCATCGTCACGACCTGCTCGCGAGGCACCACGTGCGGCAACGCCGCCGACAGCCCGGAGGCGATGAACCGGGTGAACCCGTTGGCGATCAGGGCCGCGCACAGCACCGGCAGATCATCGGCACCCGCCGCCAACAGCGCGGCGATGCCGATCACCAGCACCAGACGAGCGGAGTTCGCCACCACCAACACCATCCGCCGGTCCCACCGGTCCAGCAGTGCGCCGGCGAACGGTCCCAGGACGGAATACGGCAGGAACAGCACGGTGAACGCCCCGGCGATCGCCCACGGGTCGGCGGCCCGGTCCGGGTTGAACAGCAGGGCGCCGGCCAGCCCGGCCTGAAACAGGCCGTCCCCGAACTGGCTTACCGCCCGCAGTTCCAGCAGGCGGCGGAACTCCGGTAGGCCGCGCGCGGTCCGCCACAGCGATGCGGGCGCGCGGGTGTCCACCACAGAACCTCTCCAGACTCGGGCGGCGACGCGGCACCGGCCCCAGACCAGAGTACAAATCTTTGAGGTCGCTTGACGTTCGGCACAGCTGGCCCACGATCACGGGTCTCGGGTGACATTATGGGAGAGTGGCGCAACCCGAAGACCCCGAGGACTACGTCGCGCCCGCTGCGCATCGGGTACGGGCCGGCACGCTGCTCCTGGCCAACACCGACCTGCTCGAACCCACCTTTCGCCGCACGGTGATCTACGTGGTCGAGCACAACGACGGTGGCACCTTGGGCGTGGTGCTCAACCGCCCCAGTGAAACCGCGGTCTACAACGTGCTGCCGCAGTGGTCCGATCTGGCCGCCAAACCCAAGACGATGTTCATCGGCGGGCCGGTGAAACGCGACGCGGCGTTGTGCGTCGGTCTGCTGCGGGTCGGGGCGGAGCACCACGGTGTGCCCGGTCTGCGGCACATCGACGGCCGGCTGGTGATGGTCGACCTCGACGCCGAGCCGGAGACCATCGCTCCCCACGTGGAAGGGGTGCGGATCTTCGCCGGATACGCCGGCTGGACCATCGGCCAGCTCGAGGGAGAGATCGAGCGTGACGACTGGATCGTGTTGTCGGCGTTGCCGTCCGACGTGATGGTGCCGCCACGGGTGGACCTGTGGGGTCGAGCGCTGCGGCGGCAGCCCTGGCCCACCGCGCTGCTGGCCACCCACCCGATCGACATCAGCCGCAACTGAGCGGCGCCGCCGGCGTCAGGAGCAGCCGCACCCGCTGCCGCACCCGGAGGCCGGCTCCGGCGGGGCGTTGTCCGCGCAACCGCAGCCCGCTCCGCAGCCGGTTTCCTCGGCGGGTGCACTGTCGCCACAACAGCAGCCGGACCCACAGCCGGCGGCTTCGGCCGCCTGGGCTTGAGCGGACAGGCGCGCCGCGTAGCGGGCGCCCTGCCAGGCTCCGGCGGCCAGCGTTCCCAGCGCTCCGGTGACCGAGATGATCAGTGCCAGCAGTCCCACCGAGGGCGGGGCGAAGATCACCAGCACACCGCCCGCCGCCAGGATCGCCCCGACCGCGATCTGCGCGGGTGCAACCGCACGCAGCACCAGCTGCTCGGGGTCACCGGTCAGCGGCCGCGCCAGGGTTCGCACACCGAACACCAGCGATACCAGCGCCGCAACCAGGCACAGAACACCCACGATCAACATGGGCTCCAGAATACGAGCCGGGTTGTCAGCCGGCGGTGCCCACCTGGGGTTGCGCCGGGAGCGTGGCGCCTGCCCCGTGGGGAGCAGCGGGCAGATGGGCGACGCCGGGCGGCGCCACGCCGCGTGGAGTGACGCCGTTTGGAGTGACGCTGAAGCCGTTGACGATCCCGTCGGTCGCCGGAGCGTGGCCGACGGCGCGGCCGGCGCCGGTGGTCACGGTCAGCGAGACCAGGTAGGCGGCGTCGTCGACGGGGACGATCACATGACGCCGGGAGGTGTTCAGGGTCATGTCGGCGTCACGGTAGGTGCCTTCGATGATCGAGGAGGGGAACCCGTTGAAGTCCTCCAGGGAGGCGTTGGTGGTCTGCCAGGCCATCAGCGTCTGGCTGTCGACGAATCCGTGGGTGATCGCTTCCTTCGGATCGAACTGCCCGTTCAGGCGGTAGACCACGACCTGCGCGTTGGGGGTGTACAGCGACCCGCTGTGCCGGTCGGCGATGACGGCGAACGCGTCGGGAACATTCGGGTCGGGGACGTGGGTCCAGCCCGCCGGCATCGGCAGGGTGATGTTGAACGCGGTGAAATTCGCGGCCTGCTGCGGCTCCATCTGCACCTTCTTGGCCGCGAAGTAGTCGCGCAACGTGCCGGAGGTGGCCGGCACCAGGCCGTTCGGCGGCGCCGGCGGTGCGACGGCCGGGGCAGGCAGCGCCGGGCCGGGAGCTGCCGGCCGGGGTGCCGCCGGCAGCGGGGCGGTCACCGGTGCTGCTGCGGGTTGGGCGGCCGGGCCGTAGGGGTTCGGCGGGACCGGGACCAGCGGATCGGCCGAGACGGCGGGGATACCGCCCCAGCCCGCCGCCACGAGGGCGGCGCAGCCGACCAGTAGCCGCCAGCGGCGCACGGTGTTCGTCATCTCCAGGGGTCCTTCCGGGGCGGGCGGGGCAACGCTGGCCCGGCCGTGAAACGACGGTAACCAGCCGGTAAGGGCCCCGCCAGGGCCGCAACCGACCTGGAACGAAGCCCTGATCGGCCCGCAATGCAACCGATACCAAGCTGTGGCGAGCGGCCCGGCGAACGCCGCCCTTTACCCTGTTGAGGTGAACGAAGCCCCGACCACTCAGGTACCTGGCGACCCCGGCGGTTCAGCGAGGCTCGACGGAGGAGAGGCGAAGCTGGGACCGCCGCTTGAACACAGCGACCAGGTGCCCCCGCATCGCTACAACGCGGCGCTGGCCGGGCGTATCGAAGAGTCCTGGCAGGAACACTGGGACCGGGCCGGGACCTTCAACGTCGCCAACCCGGTCGGCTCACTGGCACCGGCGGACGGCTCGGCCGTGCCCGCCGACAAGATGTTCGTCCAGGACATGTTTCCCTACCCGTCCGGTGACGGCCTGCATGTCGGCCACCCGCTCGGCTACATCGCCACCGACGTCTACGCCCGCTACTTTCGGATGACCGGGCACAACGTGTTGCACGCGTTGGGCTTCGACGCGTTCGGTCTGCCCGCCGAGCAGTACGCGGTGCAGACCGGAACCCACCCGCGCATCCGCACCGAGGCCAACATCGAGAACTTCCGCCGGCAACTGCGGCGTCTCGGGCTCGGCCATGACCGCCGTCGCAGCTTCTCTACCACCGACGTCGACTTTTACAAGTGGACGCAGTGGATCTTCCTGCAGATCTACAACGCCTGGTTCGACACCAGCGCGAACAAGGCCCGCCCGATCGCGGAGTTGGTCGCCGAATTCGACGCGGGCACGCGCACACTCGACGACGGTCGGCACTGGGCGCAGCTGTCGGCCGGTGAGCGCGCCGACATCATCGACGGCCACCGGCTGGTCTACCGCTCGGACTCGATGGTCAACTGGTGTCCGGGGCTGGGTACCGTGCTGGCCAACGAAGAGGTCACCGCCGACGGGCGAAGTGACCGCGGCAACTTCCCGGTGTTCCGGAAGCGGTTGCGGCAGTGGATGATGCGGATCACCGCCTACTCCGATCGGCTGCTCGACGATCTCGACCTGCTGGACTGGCCGGAGAAGGTCAAGACCATGCAGCGCAACTGGATCGGGCGCTCCACCGGCGCGGCGGCGTTGTTCGGCGCGGCCACCACCGGCGGTGACGCGGTGGACATCGAGGTGTTCACCACCCGTCCGGACACGCTCTTCGGCGCCAGCTACCTGGTCTTGGCGCCCGAGCACGACCTGGTGGACCGCCTCACCGTTGCCGAATGGCCGGACGGGGTCGATCAACACTGGACCTTCGGAGCCGCCACCCCTGCTTCAGCCGTCGCCGACTACCGGAAGGCGATCGCGGCGAAGTCCGATCTGGAACGCCAGGAGAACAAGACCAAAACCGGTGTCTTCCTGGGCAGCTACGCCACCAACCCGGCCAATGGCCAGCAGGTGCCGATCTTCATCGCCGACTACGTGCTGGCCGGCTACGGCACCGGCGCCATCATGGCCGTGCCGGGACACGATCAGCGGGACTGGGAATTCGCCGCCGAGTTCGGCCTGCCCGTGATCGAAGTCATTGCCGGGGGAGACATCTCGGAAGCCGCCTACGCGGGCGACGGCACGCTGGTCAACTCCGGCCCGCTGGACGGCATGACCGTCGACGACGCCAAGAAGGCGATGACGCAGCGGCTGGAGGCACAGGGCCGCGGCTGGGCGCGCATCGAATACAAGTTGCGGGACTGGCTGTTCGCCCGGCAGCGGTACTGGGGTGAGCCGTTCCCGATCGTCTACGACGCCGACGGGCGCCCGCACCCGCTGGACTCCGCAGCGCTGCCGGTTGAGCTGCCCGACGTCGGGGACTACTCGCCGGTGCTGTTCGATCCGGACGACGCCGCCAGCGAACCCTCACCGCCGCTGGCCAAAGCGACCGATTGGGTGCATGTCGACCTGGATCTCGGTGACGGCTTGGCGTCCTACACCCGCGACACCAATGTCATGCCGCAGTGGGCGGGCAGCTCCTGGTACGAGTTGCGCTATACCGACCCGCACAACACCGAACAGTTCTGCGCCCCGGAGAACGAGGCCTACTGGATGGGTCCGCGGCCGGCCGAACACGGACCCGAGGATCCCGGCGGAGTGGACGTCTACGTCGGCGGCGTCGAGCACGCGGTGCTGCACCTGCTGTACTGCCGCTTCTGGCACAAGGTGTTACATGACCTCGGCCACGTCAGCTCGCGCGAGCCCTACCGGCGCCTGGTCAACCAGGGCTACATTCAGGCTGCCGCCTACACCGACGCGCGGGGATCTTATGTGCCGGCCGCCGACGTGGTGGAACGCGACGGAAAGTTCTTCCTGCCCGGCCCGGACGGCGACACGGAGGTCTTCGCCGAATTCGGCAAAATGGGTAAGAGCCTGAAGAATTCGGTGTCGCCCGACGAGATCTGCGACAGCTACGGCGCCGACACCCTGCGGGTGTACGAGATGTCGATGGGCCCGCTGGAGATGTCGCGGCCGTGGGCCACCAAAGACGTTGTCGGCGCACATCGTTTTCTGCAGCGGGTGTGGCGGCTGATCGTCGACGAGGAGACCGGCGACAGCCGGGTGCTCGACACCGAGCCGGACACCGAGACGCTGCGGCTGCTGCACCGCACCATCGTCGGGGTGTCGGAAGACTATGCGGCACTGCGCAATAACACCGCCGCAGCCAAGCTGATCGAGTACACCAATCACCTGACCAAGGAGCACCGTGACGGGGTCCCGCGCGCGGCGGTCGAGCCGCTGGCGCTGATGCTCGCACCGCTGGCACCGCACCTGGCCGAGGAACTGTGGCGGCGACTCGGCCACGAGTCCTCGCTGGCGCACGGACCGTTCCCGGTGGCCGACCCGGCGTATCTGGTGACCGACACCGTCGACTACCCGGTACAGGTCAACGGCAAGAAGCGGGGACTGGTCACGGTGGCCACCGACGCGGGCACCGATGCGATCGAGGCCGCCGCGCTGGCCGACGAGAAGGTGCAGGCCTTCCTTTCCGGTGCCACGCCGAAGAAGGTGATCGTGGTGCCCGGCCGCCTGGTGAACCTGGTGGTATGACAACGATGCCGGTGCTGCGGAACCTACTGACGCCCTTCACGTTGTGGTGGCGGTACTGGCCGCAGCTGGCTGCGTGTTACCTCGCCGGGGTGGTCATCCGCCGCGTGGTGATCGCCGCGGCGGCCTGGGCGGGGCACAGCAATCCGCTGTGGGCGGCGTTGATCATGCCCTGCGCCGGGTTGGCGCAGCTGGGTTCGTACGTGGCGATGTTTCTGGTGCTGCGCCCAGGAATTCCAGCGCTGGCGACGCTGCCGCGGCGGTCGCTGCGCAGCGTGGACATGTTCACAAGCGTGATCGTGCCGTTCTTCGCGATCTACCTCGGCTGGCAGATGTTCAAGGAAGACTGGCTGGCCTATCAGCGGTTGGTACTCAATTACCGGGTCGCGGACGCGATGAGCGGCATCAACGTCGAACTGCTGCCGATCTCGCGGATCACCTGGGTGGTGGTCGGCCTTGCGCTGGCGTCCCGATTCCTGCTGTCGCACTTCAGTAGTCGGCTGCCGGCAGCGCTGACCGCCGTGCGGGTCTACGTCGACGCATTGTGGGTGTTCCTGGTGCTGACCTTCTCCTTGGCGGCCGGAATCACCGTCCTGATCAAACCGGGCGAATGGTTCAGTCACCGCCGGCTGGTGGTCTGGTTCGACAATGTTCGCGCTGATGCGTTCTCCCACATCGAGCCGCTGGGAGCGCTATGGAAGGGTGCTATGTGGCTGCTGCGGACGGCGTTCGGTGGTGCCGCGGTGCCGCTGATGTGGTTGGCCGCGGCCGGGATCGTCTACGGGGTGTCGACACAGATCGACTGGCCCACCATGCTGCGGAGGCCCAATCGCTCCGGTGAAGCAGCGGCTGGGATCACCCAGCGCTGGCGCCAGACACCCGAACAGCTGCGGTCCCGGGCGTCGGAGTACGCAAAGTCGAAGACCGGGCGGTTCGGGCCGATCGTCGACGCGGCCCGGCTGATCCTGCATGGTGGCCCGATAGGCCTGTCGGGTTACGTGCTGGCGTATCTCGTGCTGGCATGGCTGGACATGAGGGGAAGCTTCTATCGCACCCAGTTGACCGAGGGCTACCTGTTCCGGGGCATGGCGAAGCTTCTCGGGCCGCACGGACCGGAGTTCTGGTCGGCCTTCGGCGGCACCATGAGCCTGGCCTCACAGCTGATTGTGCAACCGCTGCGGATAACGCTTATCGCCGCAATGTTCGCCTACTGCGTACGCCGCGCCAACCTGCCGGCTTTGAGTGGTGAAATCACTGGATCACAAGGTGATTCGCAGCAGGATGGCCCCGTCGGTGGCAATCAGGTCTACGGCGGTGGGCACAGCGTCGGAGGGCAGCAGGAAGCTCAGTTGCAAAGGCCCGGTCCTGCTGCACCGGTCGGTGGCGCCGTCGATCAGTGGCGCTCCATTTCCGATGGCCGCGGTCTGCCAACGACGCCTCCCGTCGGTGATGACGGCGGTGCATTCCCCGGGTGGTGGCGTACCGGCCCGCTCGATCGTGACGACGGCTAGCGCCGTGTGGGTGGGCAGCGTCACCGTGGGGGCGTGTGGCACCGCGTTGAGGTGGTGAACAGTGCCGAGCCGCCACGTCTGGCCGTACGCTGTGGCCGTGTTGCCCTTGGCGACCAGCACGGCGGGGGTGACTCGCGCGTGGTAGGCCGACCAGTGCGGGTACAGGTCCGTCACACCGAGGACCGCTGCGGCGACACCGGCCACCGCGAGACCGATCAGGTTGCGCTGCCACAGTGTGAGGGTGGGGGCGGTCATCCGGTCACCTCGGGCGTCACCACCATGACGGTGTCGGAGCGGGTTTCCAGGTGCCCGCGCAGGTCGATGACCAACCGGTTGTCCAGGCGCTCGTCGAGTCCCGGCCACACCCGCAGTTCGACCGGATCGGCACCGGGCGGGTCGAACAACTCCGGCGCCACGTCGAACACCCAGCTGCCGTGCTGGGTGATCCCGGGGTCGGCCCGGGAACTCAACGTGTAGCTGGGGAACCGATCCGAAGGCCGGTAGGTGTTGGGGCCCACCCGTAGCTCCACGTTGGGTCGTACGGTCTGCTGGGTCGCCGTCACCGACGCCCGCACCACCACCCATCTGCCGGCCGCGGTGACCGGCGGCGGATTCGACCACCGTGCGGAACCCTGGACCTCCCGCGTCAGCTGCACGTCGTCGACGGTGACCGCCAAAGTCCGACCGCTGGTCTCCACACCGAACCGGCCGTGGACGTCGAACGGCCCGTAGACCAGGGTGCTGTCGGGAAGGTGTTGCCACAGCAGTGTGGCGGCGACCAGGATCGGCGCCACGGCCAGGACGGGGAGTCCGCGGCGTGATCGCCGGACCGGCGCGCTCATTTGATGGTCACCGGCAGGGTGATCTCGGCATAGTCGGTCGAGCTGTCCACCCAGTCCTTGCCGTAGGTGACCAGCAGCTCGGCGAAGCGCTTCTGCGCGACTCGTAGCGTCACGTGGAGGTCGGGATGAATCGCGCTGTCCGGTACCCGCCACACAAAGACCAGATTCTCCTCCAGCCCCGGCCCGAGCTGGGCGATGGGGGAGCCGTCGGCCAGGCGAAACACCCCGACGGAGGTGCTTTGCGGTTGGTCGCGCAGCTGCATTTCGCCGAGCAACCGGCCCGGGATCGTCCCGTCGTTGCGCACGGTGCTCACCACGCCGAGGTAGCGGAAGCCGGGTTGGGCCGGCGCGATGGTCCGGCGTCCGGCGCGCAGCTCGTCGACCACGGTGGCGCGGGCGACCGTGAGGGTGAACTCACCGTCGCTGTGCGCTTCGTCGGCGGCGAACACCGTGGGCCCGGTGTCGACGGTGTCCAACCCTCCGAAAAGGCCGGCAACGGCCAGGATCAATCCGGCCGCAACCGTGCGCAGTTGACGCAGCTTCAGACGGTTGAGTTCGCCGCGCAGCCACTGGCCGAGCGATGCGATGCGGGACTTGACGTTGTTGGGAACCATCGATCCTGGAGTTGCCGTTCGACTCAGGCCCGTACGCCTGCCACCTGCGTGGTGATGCGTTCGGCCATAGTGGCCGCGGCGGGCCCGCCGTTGCCGTACTGACACACCTTCGCGCTGTAGAGCACGTTGCGAGTCACCCCCGCGACGTTCGAGCAGCCGTAGCCGATGGGCTCCTCGTTCACGAGTTGATCCTCGACCCACCGTGCGGCGGTGGGGCTGATCGTCTGGATCCGGAACCGCCACTGCGCCTTGGTGTTGCCTTTGATCGCGGCGATGGTGCCGTTGCACTTGGCCATGACACCCTTGTTGAACGCCTTGCCGAAGGCCCGGGTCGCCGTGTCGGAGTCGGCGTAGGCGGCCACCCGCTGTTGAACGGTGAACTCCCAGTTCTCGGCGTTGTCCCGGTCAGCCTGGAATCGGTAGCCGGTGTAGTCCCGTCCGAAGGTTTCGACGTCTGGACCGGTCAGCAGGGCGCACGCGGAGTCCTTGCCCAGGTCATCCGACTTGTAGGGGCGCCGGTTGGTCTTCTGCCAGTCGAATGTCACGCCGACGATGTCGCCGATCGCTTCGCTGGGCAACAGCAGTGACTCGACCTTTCCGGCAGGCACAGTCGCCTCGGTCGAGTCGGCTGCGGCGACCGGAAGATATCCGGCGAGCAGCACGCCCAGGCACGCGACGCTGACCCCGAAAAGCCGTCCCTGCGGTGCCTGCATGGCTGCCCCATCCCTTCGCGTGGCGTTCACGGTTGTGGAATCCAGTCGGTGATCTGGTTGCCGATCGCTGTCGCGGCCGGTGCGGCGTTGCCGAATTGGCATACGGTGACGGCCAATTCGACATTGCTGCGGGTTCGTGCCTCGTGCGCGCAGATCCAGTCGTCGGGTTTGTCGTCGGCGTATTGGGTCAGCGTCCACCGGGCTGTGTCGGCGGTGATACCGGTCAGGTTGAGCCGCCACTTGATGCGGTCATCGTCGCCTTGGCGGTGCACGACGGCGCCGTCGCAGCCGGCCAGGGCGTTCTTGTCGTAGGCCTTGCCGAAGTTCTCCCGCGCGGTGGCGACATCGGCGAAGGTGGCCACCTCCTGGGCGACGAAGTACTGGGAGCTGTCCTCGCCGTCTCGTACGCTCTGGCGCCGGAACGCCGTGTACTCGTTGGCGTAGCTGTCGGTATTTGAGCCGAACAGCACCGCGCATCCCGATTTGTCGCCCAGCCCACCGGCCGGCGCACCCGGCCTGGTGAACACGGTCTCGAAGCCCAGTTTCGCGCCGACCAGATCGTTCAGCTCCTCGATGGGCACCAACAGCGCGCTGAGCTTGCCCGGCGTCACCAAACGGGGCCCGGCCACCGGGGTCGGCGTTGGCTCTCGGGGCACACTCGGAGCGGCAGCGGGCACCGGTGGAGCCGTTGGATCTTGCTGGACGCTGGGCTCGGCGGCGGGGGCGGCGGGCGTCACCGCCGCGGCGGCGTCCTGGTCGGGGTCGTCGCCGGCGCAGCCGGCGAGGGTCCACGCCGTCAACCCGACACAGCAGGCTGCGATAAGCCGGCTCGTCACGGCAGTTTGACCAGCATCTTGTTGGCCAGCTGGAGGCCCTGCTTGACCAGGCCGATATTGGTTCGGCACGCCGACACCTCGACGACCACGTTGCGCTGCGAGGTCATGGCATGCGAGCAGGCGCCGCCGTCGGTGATGTTGTTGACGAGGTAGATGTCGTCCGGTGTGGAGACCACGTTGTTGACGGTCCGCGTCTCGGTCGACCCGCTGACATCCCCGGTCACCTTCTTGCGGTTGCAGTCGTTCCACTTCTGAATGGTGTTGGCGACCATGTTGGTCGCGGCGTGCTCGTCGTCGTAGCTCGATGCCACCGAGACCACCGAATAGCTGTTCTTGGAACCGAATCCGGTGAGTTCCTGGTAGTTCAGTCCGGTGAACCCGCTGCCGTTGTAGGTGCTGTCCAGCCCGGCGTAGACCGCGGTGGCGCACTGTGCGTCGGAGGTGCCCGCCGAACCGGCGACGGGCTGGGTCTGGGTCTTGTACACGGTCAGCTCCGACGGCGGGTCGGACGGCCATTTCACGATGGGCGCCGCATCTTCCGAGGTGAGTTGCAGGGCGGCCAGGTCGACGGTGGTGATGGTGTCGATCCCGGGGGCGCCGGGGGTGGCCGAAGCCGGGCCAGGCAGCACCGTGAGCGCCCCGGCGGCGCAGGTCGCAATCGCGAGCGCCAGATAACCGATACACCGGCCGGTGTCATCCCGTTGCATTGCACGTCCTTCGCGTTGGAGTTGGGCGGTTCGGTTATCGATGGAACCACATCGGGCAAGCCGTCGGTGGGGTGTGCGGCGAACTCCGGATAACATGCGTTCAGCCCCAGCCGCCGGTTCGGGGGAACATCAACACGGCGAAACGGAATGGTTTGCGATGCGTATTCAGGTAGTCGCGGTGTCTGCGGTGGCGTTGATCGGTGCCGCATTAGCCGGTTTGGACGGCACGGTCGCGCAGGCGGCTCCCAAGCCGGTGGACCTCGCCGACGTGCTGGTTCCCGCCGATGAGGTCAGCCAGCGGATGGACGCCCCGATGCAGGTGATCAGTGCCGAATCCGGTACCCACCCGATGACCGCTCCGACCACGGCGCCGGCCAACTGCGCGGCCGTGTATGCACCCGGATCCGCGGCGGGCTACGAGGGCTCGGGGTATACCGACATCGTTGTGCAGACCCTGCGGCAGCCTGGCGGCGAGGTGACCCCCAACGTGGTGCAGGCCGTCGCCGAATTCGCCGACGCCAAGGCGGCGCAGACCTACCTCAACGACCAGGCGGCCATCTGGAAAAGCTGCAAGGGCACGCCGTTCACTGCCGAATACACCAACGGCATGACCTCTGACCTGAAGGCCGGCGTGGTCACCGCGGGCGGGCTGGAGCTGTTCGCCACCCTGTTCGTCAACCCGATGAAGGGCAGCGCCGGCTGCGAACGGGTGCTGCAGGCGAAGAACAACTACATCGTCGATGTCCGGCTGTGCAACGACACCAACCCCGGCGGCAAGGGACGCAGCCTGCGTTCGCAGATCGTCCGGAACCTCGGCTAGCCGCCCCCGAAACCTCTCGAACCACGTCGACGAAAGGCCCGCTCCCCATGTGCGATTCGCACAACCTCGGCATGTTCGCCACCGTTATCGCCGCGGCCGGGCTGGTGCTCGCCGCACCGGCGGTCGCCGCTCCGGTCGATGCCGGTGACCTCGCTGCCCTGCAGCCTGGCCCCGCGGCGGTCAACGACCTGTTCGCCGGGCCGGGCCTGCGCAACCCGTCGCTGACCGTGACCGACCGTTCGACCAACCTGCAGAATTACGTGTCCACCGAGCGGTCCTGCGTCGGGGCGGTCTATCCCGGGACGGAATCGGCCTATCGGGGCAGTTCTCACCGGGGGATCGACATCCAGACGCTGACCAGCGACACCACCGGCCCGGTCCGGGTGCGGGTGACGACGGCCATCGCGGCGTTCCCCACCGAGGAAGCCGCGACGTCGTTCGTGAGCGAGACCGCCCAGTCCTGGCAGAACTGCGCCGGCGACGAGGTCAACCTGACATTGGCCGGGCAGGACGACGAGAAATGGTACGTGCAGACCCCCTCGGAGACCGCCAACGGTTTCGCGGTGCGGACCAACCGGGTGTCCGATCACTCGACTTGCTCGCACGTGATCACCGGCAAAGCCAACGCGTCCATCGAGGTGTTGGCGTGCACCACCGGCTTGATCTCCGACCAGGCGGTCAGGGTCGCCGACCAGGTTCGGGCCGGGATCAGCGGCTGACCCACGCGCTTCAGCGAATGTCACGTTGCGCCGCACCGCAGTGGGGGTGTCGGCAGGCTATCCGGAACTAGGAATTGCTGGTGCCCGGCCGGACCACCACTTCCTGCAGATGCCCGTCCGGCGGGGTGCGCACCGCGGCAGCCACCACCTCGGCAACGGTCTCGGGCCGCAGGAATCGGGCCGGGTCGTACTCGCCGCCCTCATAGGCGACCAGGGCCTGCTGCATGTCGGTGTCGACGCGGCCGGGGTAGACCGTGGTGACCCGCAGGGCCGGCTCGTCATTGCGCAGCGAGTCGGCGAACGCCCGCAGTGCGAACTTGCTTGCCGAATACGAGGCCATGCCGGCGGAAACCCGCTGTCCGGCCCCGGAGTTGATGAACACGACCTGCCCGCGAGCCGCCCGCAATGCCGGTAGCAGCGCCAGCGTCAGTGCAACCGCGCCGAACACGTTGACCTCGAAGGTGGCCCGCCACTCCTCGATGTAGGACTCTCCGGCCGAGCCGGGCAGCATCACCCCGGCGTTGTGCACCAGCACGTCGAGCTCGTCGACGATCTCGGTGGCCGCCTCCATCCCGTCGATGTCGGTGAGATCCAGCGGCCAGGTGGTGGCGCCGAGCCGCTCCGCCACCGCGTCCAGGCGGGCCGACGGCCGGCCGGCCAGCAGCAGCGTGTGGGTGGGGGCCAGGGCCGCCGCTATCGCTGATCCGATTCCGCCGCCGGCACCGGTGATCAGGGCGGTCGGCATCAACCGCAGTCCACGGGGCAGCCCGCCCCGTCGGCGGCGGCCGCTTCGATCGCATCACAGGTGGCCAGCCGCTCCAGCGGCTCCAGCGCACGGGTCAGCGTGTCCAGGTCCTCCGGGCTGAGCTTGCTCAGCATCGCCGCCAGGGCGGCGTGCCGGTTGGCCAGCGACTCGCGGTGACTCGCCAGGCCCTCCGGGGTGATGTCGACCAGCACCGCCCGCAGATCAGAGGGATCCCGGCTGCGCTTGACCAGACCGATCTTCTCCAGGCGGCGGATCGCCACCGTGGTGGTGGGAGTGCGAACCCGCTCGTGGGCGGCCAGCTCGGTCATCCGGATGGGGCCGCGGTCCAGCAGGGTGATCAGGATCGACAGCTGAGCCAGGGTCAACTCGCCGGTCGGGGTGCCCCCGCTGATGTCGCCGCGTCGCAGTATCGAGAACAGTCTGGACAGCGAGCGGTGCAAGCTCTCCGCGATCGCCGGCACCTGCGACGTGTCGGCCGTGCCCTCCGTCATAGTTCGCCAGTCTAACCGGCGGCCCCCACTAGGGGTGATAGGTCGGCGAAGGTCGGTGTCACAACACCTGGGACAAGAACTTCTGCAGCCGCTCGGTCTCGGCGTTGTCGAAGATCTGATCCGGCGGGCCGGATTCGACGACCATGCCGCGGTCCATGAAAACGACGGTGTCCGACGCCGACCGCGCGAAGCCCATCTCGTGGGTGACCACCACCATCGTCATGCCGTCGGCGCCGAGTTCGGCGATCAACGCCAGGATGCCCTTCACCAACTCCGGGTCCAGAGCGGAGGTCGCCTCGTCGAAGAGCATCACCTGCGGCTGCATCGCCAGGGCCCGCGCGATCGCCACCCGCTGCTGCTGGCCGCCGGACAGCGCCGCCGGGCGGGCCGCCGCCTTGTTCTTCAGCCCGACCCGCTCCAGGAGCCCCAGCGCGAGTTCGCGTGCGGCGTCGTCGGACATACCGCGCAGCTTGCGCGGGGCCAAGGTGATGTTGTCCAGCACACTGCGGTGCGGAAACAGGTTGAAATGCTGGAACACCATCCCGATCCGCTGGCGCAGCAGGTCCGGGTCGTCGGCCAACACCGATCGGCCGCCCAGCAGGACGTCGCCGCCGTCGGGCTCGTGCAGCCGGTTCAAGGTCCGCAGCATGGTCGACTTGCCCGAGCCGGAGGGACCGATCACCGCCGCGGTGGAGCCCGCGGGCACGTCGAGGTCGACTCCCCGCAACACCTGATGCCTGCCGAAGGACAACTGGATTCCTTTGGCCGCCAGAGACACCGGCCCAGCGGAGGAGTCGACCGTCACGTCATCTCCTGACTTGAGATCGCCGGGCTCAGCTCGACGGAATCGTCGGCCTCGGCCGGCCTGCCGCGCCGCAACCGGTGGTCGACGACGTTCACCAGGTGCGTCAGCGGGATGGTCAGCGCGAGGTAGAGGATGCCGGCGGCCACCAGCGGCGAAAGGCTGCCGGTCTGGGCGTTGTAGTCGCGGCCCACCTGGAACAGTTCCCGCTGGCCGGCGACCAGGCCCAGGAAGTACAGCAGCGCCGACGCCTTCAGCAGCGCGATGAACTGATTGACCAGCGCCGGCAGCACCCGGCGGATGCCCTGCGGAATCACCACCAGGCGCATCGCGGCCGGGTAGCCGAAACCCAGTGCGCGCGAGGCCTCCAGCTGACCGGACTCCACACTCTGGATGCCCGAACGCAGGATCTCCCCGATGTAGGCCGCGGCGGTCAGCCCCAGTGCCGCGATCCCCAGCGGGTACGGATTGTTGTGGGTCAGCCCGCTCACCAGCGGTCCGACCGCCAGGCCGATGAGCAGGATGATCAGCACCTCGGGCAGGCCCCGGAAGATGTCGGTGTAGATCCGGGCCGGCCAGCGCAGCCATCGGCTGCGGGAGAGCCCGGCCACGGCCAGCCCCAGCCCGGCCACCAAGCCGATGGCGCCGCCGCTCAAAGTTAGCAGCACGGTGTTGGGCAGGCCCGTCTTGAGCAGGTCCGGCAGCGCCTGCCGGTACAGCTGCCAGTCGAAGAAGGAGTCGCGCAGTTGCGCCAGCATCGACTTGGGCGCGTACGGCTCGGCCTCGGGCTTGTGGTGACGGGCGGCGATCGCGGCGAAGTCCGGCAGGTGCGGGGTGGGTGCCGACTTGGACCCCGGCTGCCAGTCCGGCGGCAGCGGTCGCGGCACCCAGTCGGTGTAAAGCTGCGGCCAGGTGCCGTCCTCGATCACCGCATCCAGACCGGAGTTCAACGCGTTGATCAGAGGTTGGTTGTTCTTGGCCACCGCGAACGCCTCGAAGCCGGCCGGGCTGAACGTGTAGCCCACGATCTGCGCCGGGTCGCCGGGCCGCAGCAGGTTCAGCGCGGTCAGCGACGGCGCCACCCACGCGTCGATCTGGTGGCTTTTCAGGCTGGCGTAGAGCGTGATGGAGTCGGGGAACCGCACGGGTTCGACTTCCAGGGTGTCGACGACGTAGGCGTCCTCCACGGTGCCCTGGACCACCGCGACGCGGCGTCCGTCGGTCAGGTTGTCGAACCCGGTGATTCCCGACCCCGCCGGAACCACCAGCGCCATGTAGCCGAAGTCGTAGCCGTTGGTGAAACCGACTGTGCGACGGCGTTCTTCGGTGGCGTTGATCGACGCCGACCCGACGTCGAAGCGTCCGGACTCCACCTGGGCCAGCAGCCCGAAGAAGTCGGTGCCGACGAACTGGATCCGCAGGCCCAGCTTCTTGGCGATGGCCCGCAGCAGTTCGTTGTCGAATCCGCTGTAACGGCCTTTGGCGTTGATGCAGTTGGTCGGGGGGCTCTCGGTCAGGGTGCCGACGGTCAGCACGCCCGGTGTGCCCAGCCGTAGCTTGCTGATGTCGATCGAACTCAGCGGGTCGACGCCGGCCGTGGTGTATTTGTCCTCGCGCGGGCGCTTGGCGGTGGCCAGCTTGAGCGGCAGCGTCACCGCGGCCTGCTCCCCGGGAGGGGCGCACAGCTCGGGGGCCGCCCCGGCCGGGGGGACCGCCGCCAGGCCGCCGACGATCAGCACGGTGGCGACCAACGCCGCCAGCCTTACTGCTGGTCGCGCCATCGGCACAGCGCCTCGACGGCGCTCAGGTCATAGTCCGGTCCGCTGCTGCCGATGGTCAGCAGCCGCACCCCGAGTCGGGTCAACGCGTCGGCCTCGGCGAGCAGGTCGGCCACGCTGCCGCGGGTCTGGTCGCCACCCAGAGCGGCGGAGTGTTCGATTGTGGCGGGATCGCGTCCAACGGCGGCGCAGTGCTCGGCGAGGATCGCCGCTTTGTGCGGGTAGGTGTCGGCGTCGGCGAAGCTGTGCCATATGTCGGCGTGCTCGGCGACCAGGCGCAGCGTCTTGCGCTCGCCGCCGCCTCCGATCAGCATCGGGATAGGCCGGGTGGGCGGCGGATTGAGCTGTGCCAGGCGGCTTTTGATCCTTGGCAGCGCGGCGGCCAGATCATCGAGCCGGCTGCCGGCGGTACCGAACTCGTATCCGTATTCGCGATAGTCCCGGTGCTTCCAGCCCGAGCCGATGCCCAGGATCAGCCGGCCGTCGCCGATGTGATCGACGGTGCGGGCCATGTCGGCGAGCAGCTCCGGGTTGCGGTAGGAGTTGCACGACACCAGCGCACCGATCTCGATCCGCGAGGTCTGCTCAGCCCAGGCGCCCAGCATGGTCCAGCATTCGAAGTGCGGGCCGTCGCGGTCGCCGTAGAGCGGGAAGAAGTGATCCCAGTTGAAGGCGATGTCGACGCCGAGGTCTTCGCAGCGCCGGACGGCGTCGCGGATCGCGCGATAGCGCGGGGCGTGCTGGGGTTGTAGTTGTACACCGATCCTGGGACGGCTCACGTCGTCACGGTAACGCCGCGCGCAGCAGTTCGACCAGCGCGCGGGGTTGATCACTTTGCACAGAATGTCCGGAACCGGCCACGACGTGGGTCGTCAGGCCCGGCGAGCGCCGCGCGTACTCGGCGACATCCTCCTCGGTCACGAACCCCGAAGCACCGCCGCGGATCAAGGTGGTCGGCGCGGAGACCACCGAGACATCGGCCCAGAGCGGGGTGAAGTCGCCGACGGTGCGGATGGTGTCGTAGCGCCAGGTCCAGCGGCCGTCCGGCAGCCGGCGGGTGTTGTGGAACAGGCCGCGCCGCAGCGACTCCGGATCCCGGTGCGGCGCCGCCGCTGCCGTCACGGCCAGCATCGACTCGAAATCGGGGAAGGTCCGATCGCCCTGGGCCAAAGCCACCGTCCCGCGGTCGGCGGCGCTCATCTGTGCGTGCCGCTGCAGCGCGGAAGGAGTGACGTCCACGATCGCCAACCGGGGGACCAGGTCCGGTGTGGTGGCCGCCAACCGGATCGCGGTCAGCCCGCCCAGCGACATACCGACCACCAACTCGGCCCTCGGCGCCAGCTCACGCAGCACCGGCTCCAGGGCGGCGGCGTTGCGCTGGGGTGAGTAGTCGCCGTCGTCGCGCCAGGCGGAGCGGCCGTGGCCGGGCAGGTCTACGGCCAGCGCGGGCTCACCCAGCCCGACGATGACGGTGTCCCAGGTGTGGGCGTTCTGCGCGCCGCCATGCAGGAACACCACACGCGGTGGGGCGGTCCCCCAGCGCAGCGCACTGGTGTCGCCGGCCTGGATGCGCTGCACGGTTGGCAGCGGACCGGCCACGCCGGCCTGTTCGGCGTTGCCGCTCAGGAACGCGAACTCGTCAGGTGTTTCCTCGCTCACTCTGCGTCCATGGCGTAGAAGTGCGAGTCGGTCACGCCCTGGGCGCAGAGTGAACGTCTAGCCGACGATGAACTGTTCGAGTTCGGCGCGCGCGACGTCGTCGGGCAGCTGCTTGGGCGGGCTCTTCATCAGGTACGCCGAGGCCGGCAGGATCGGGCCGCCGATGCCGCGGTCCTTGGCGATCTTGGCCGCCCGCACCGCGTCGATGATGATGCCGGCCGAGTTCGGCGAGTCCCACACCTCGAGCTTGTACTCCAGGTTCAGCGGGGCGTCACCGAAGGCCCGGCCCTCCAGCCGCACGTAGGCCCACTTGCGGTCATCCAGCCAGGCCACGTGGTCGGACGGGCCGATGTGGACGTTCTTGTCCTCGACCTTGCCGGCCAGCGAACCGGTCAGGTTGGAGGTGACGGCCTGGGTCTTGGACACCTTCTTGGACTCCAGCCGCTCACGCTCGAGCATGTTCTTGAAGTCCATGTTGCCGCCGACGTTGAGCTGGTAGGTGCGGTCCAGGGTGACACCGCGGTCCTC
Source organism: Mycolicibacter longobardus (assembly GCF_002102265.1). Lineage (GTDB taxonomy): Bacteria > Actinomycetota > Actinomycetes > Mycobacteriales > Mycobacteriaceae > Mycobacterium > Mycobacterium longobardum. The sequence continues at coordinate 154,841 of NZ_LQPG01000028.1, forward strand.
GAACAGCTTGGCCATCACCCGGTGAGTGATGGTGGCGCCGACCTGGCTCTTGATGTCGTCACCGACGATGGGAACGCCGGCATCGGCGAACTTCTTGGCCCACACCGGGTCGGAGGCGATGAACACCGGCAGCGCGTTGACGAACGCGACGTTGGCGTCGATGGCGCACTGGGCGTAGAACTTGTCGGCGTCGTCCGAGCCCACCGGCAGGTAGGAGACCAGCACGTCGACCTTGGCCTCCCGCAGCGCCGCGACCACGTCGACGGGCTCGGCGTCGGAGACCTCGATGGTGTCGGCGTAGTACTTGCCGATGCCGTCGAGGGTCGGGCCGCGCTGCACCACCACGTTGGTCGGCGGCACGTCAGCGATCTTGATGGTGTTGTTCTCCGAGGCGAAGATGGCCTCCGAGAGGTCGAAGCCGACCTTCTTGGCGTCCACGTCGAACGCGGCGACGAACTTCACGTCGCGGACGTGGTACGGACCGAAGCGCACGTGCATCAGACCGGGCACCGTCGAACTGTCGTCGGCGTTCTGGTAGTACTGCACGCCTTGGACCAGCGAGGACGCGCAGTTACCGACGCCGACAATGGCGACCCGCACATCCGTCGTTTGCTCAGTCATATCCGACGCTCTCCTTTTTCTGCTTGCACTGCTGACGTGCTGTGTTGTGTTGTCCCGATGCCCGCGTCCGGCAGGATCAAGGTTGTTCGGCCCGGCCCTGCGACACCCGTTCGGCCGCGATCAGCTCGTTGAGCCACTTGACCTCCCGCTCACTGGATTCCAGCCCGAGCTGGTGCAGTTGGCGGGTGTAGCGGTCCAATGAGTTGCTGGCCCGGGTCACCGCGTTACGCAGGCCTTCCCGGCGTTCCTCCACCTGCCGGCGGCGGCCCTCCAGGATCCGCATCCGCGCTTCGGCGGGGGTGCGGTTGAAGAACGCCAGGTGGACTCCGAAGCCGTCGTCGGTGTAGTTCTGCGGGCCGGTGTCTGCCACCAGCTCGTTGAAACGCTGACGACCGGCGTCGGTCAGCCGGTATACGCGGCGGGCCCGGCGCACCGGGGTCCCCGCCGGCGCGGCGTCTTCGGCGATCATCCCGGCCGCCTGCATGCGCCGCAGCGCGGGGTACAGCGAGCCGTAGGAGAACGCCCGGAACGCACCCAGCAGACCGGTCAGCCGCTTCCGGAGCTCGTAGCCGTGCATCGGCGACTCGAGCAGCAAGCCCAAAATGGCAAGCTCCAGCACGAGTCACCTCCTGTGATGATCAGCTACGACCGGTCGACGGTTCGCGCCATAGTATCGCGCCGATATAACCGATCCCAAGTCGCTACTGTTCGCTCGCTATTCAGATCCCCGAAACGGGCAGTTCAGCGGTTCAAGAAGGGTAATTGACGCGCTTGATAGTTCCATCACCGGCGAACGCGATGTAGCCGCTGCCGTAATCGCTGGAAACGTACGCCGACAGTGACACCGCCCCCGGCGCCGTCGGATCCTTCGCCGGGCCGATGATCAGGTAGGTGTTCTTGACCTCGGTGGGCTTGATTCCGAGCGTCTCGGGGGCTCCCCGCAGAATCCCCACCGCGGCCTTCAGGTCGAACCCGGCCAGGTTGACCGATTCCGTGTCGCCGCTGCTCCTGGCCGAGGTGGACGGGTCATCCCAGCCGCCGCGGTAGTGGTAACTCAGTTGGCGGCGTGGCTCGGTGGGATCGGGCCGTTCCAGGGACGCGTACTCGGGGTAGACCACCAGCCGGTAGCCCATGGTGTCGCCGAACTTGGCACGGGCCTGTTCCAGCAGGCCGCTGAGTCCGCCCAGCGAGTGCAGCTGCCGCGGCGGGGTGAGCACCACCGGCGTGACGCCGTCGGGCTTGGCACCGGGGTCGGAGGTGAAGTTCAGCGGGGAGCTGGTGTTTCCGTAGACCCCCCAGCCGAGGCCCATCCCCAACAGCACTGCCGCGCCCAGAGCGGCCAGCGCGGTCAGGCCGACGCCGCGGACGCTGAACTTCGTGGGTTTGCTCAGCGTCGGCAGTTTCACCGGTGCGCTCGCGGTCTGTAGATCGGTGACCAGGGCGTGCAGATCGCCCAGCGTGACAGCACGGGTTGCCGCGCTGACCCGCTCCCGATGTTCGGCGCTGGACAACTGCCCCTCAGCCAGGGCGTTGTCCAGGATTCGGCAGACGTCGTCCCGATCGCTGTCCTTGGCCCGGGTTCCGGATGTCTGCCGCGTTGCCACGGCGACGATAGTAGAAGAACTCGACGCCGCAGGACTCCCGAATCTGCCCGTCACGCGGGATAGGGGCGTTCATCACCACGGTCCGCAGGCACCCGACGTACTCTGGTCACCGTGCGATTGCAGCGACAGGTAGTGGACTACGCGCTTCGGCGCCGTTCCCTGCTGGCCGAGGTCTACTCCGGGCGCACCGGGGTTTCCGAAGTGTGCGACGCCAACCCGTATCTGCTTCGGGCTGCGAAGTTCCACGGCAAGCAGAGTGCCGTGGTCTGTCCGATCTGCCGCAAGGAGCAGCTCACCTTGGTGTCGTGGGTGTACGGCGATCACCTGGGTGCGGTGTCGGGTTCGGCGCGTTCCGCCGAGGAACTGGTACTGCTGGCCACCCGCTACCCGGAGTTCTCGGTGCACGTGGTCGAGGTGTGCCGGACCTGCAGCTGGAATCATCTGGTGAAGTCATACGTACTGGGTATCGCGCGCCCGCCCAAAGGATCCCGCGGTCGGCGGACGGCACGCAGCGGAGCCCGTACCGCCAGTGAGTAAACACCACGACGACCGGTCGGATGGTGGCTCGACCGGGCCCTCCGATGGCGGCGGCCAGCGCCCGCCGGCCGGGCCGGACGACCGGCTCACCGCGATCATTCCGGCGGTCGATGACGCCGTGACCGCCGACCTGCGCGACCCGATCGACGCGGTCAAGGCGGCCCTCGACGGAGAGCCCCGGCAACGCGAGCAGACGCTGAGCGGCCGCATCCCGCGGCGCGAGCCGCCCCGGGACAAGGCGGCGCCCCCCGAGGAGCCGCCGCGGCGTCCCGAGCGTTCCGACGACGCCGATCGGCCCGTCGCGCCCAATCCGCTGGAGTGGCTGCGTCAGCACCCGCCGAACTGGAGATGGATCCGGCGCGGGCTCTACATCTCCGCGGCGGTCATGCTGCTGCTGCCGGTGATCACGTTCGCGATGGCCTACTCCATCACCGACGTGCCCTCGCCGGGTGACATCCGGACCAATCAGGTGTCGACCATCCTGGCCAACGACGGGTCGGAGCTCGCCAAAATCATTCCGCCGGAAGGCAACCGCGTCGACATCGACATCAACCAGGTGCCGGTCTACGTGCGTAACGCGGTGTTGGCCGCCGAAGACCGCGACTTCTACTCCAACCCGGGATTCTCGGTGTCGGGTTTCGCTCGCGCGATCAAGAACAACCTCTTCGGCGGCGACACCCAGGGCGGCTCGACCATCACTCAGCAGTACGTCAAGAACGCTTTGGTCGGGTCCGAGCGGGCCGGGATGGGCGGGTTGGTCCGCAAGGCCAAAGAACTCGTGATCGCCACCAAGATGTCCAGCGCGTGGCAGAAGGACGACGTGCTGCAGGCCTACCTGAACATCATCTACTTCGGCCGCAGCGCCTACGGGATCGCCGCGGCGGCCAAGGCCTATTTCGACAAGCCCGTCGAGCACCTCGATGTCGCCGAGGGGGCGCTGCTGGCGGCGCTGATTCAGCGGCCGTCCACGCTAGATCCCGCCGTGGATCCCGAAGGTGCTCTCGAACGGTGGAACTGGGTGCTCGACGGCATGGTGGAGACCGGTGCGCTGACGGCCGGTGAGCGTGCCACCCAGGAGTTTCCGTCGACGGTGTCGCCCGAGTTGGCTCGTTCGCGCAACATCACCACCGGCCCCAACGGGCTGATCCAGCGGCAGGTCACCCAGGAACTGCTGGAGCTGTTCAACATCGACGAGCAGACCCTGAACACCCAGGGTCTGCAGATCACCACCACCATCGATCCCCAGGCGCAGGACGCCGCCGAGGAAGCTGTGACCACCTACCTCAAGGACCAGATCCCCAACATGCGGTCCGCGGTGGTGTCCATCGACCCGCGCGACGGCGGGGTGCGCGCCTACTACGGGGGCTCGGATGCGGCGGGCTTCGACTTCGCCCAGGCGGGTTTGCAGACCGGGTCGTCGTTCAAGGTGTTCGCGCTGGTGGCCGCGCTCGAGCAGGGCATCGGGCTGGGCTATCAGATCGACAGTTCACCGCTGACCGTCGAGAACGGCCGGATCAAGATCACCAACGCCGAGGGCGAGAGCTGCGGGGTCTGCAACATCGCCGAGGCGCTCAAACGCTCCTTGAACACCGCCTACTACCGGCTGATGCTCAAGCTCAAGAACGGTGCGCAGGACGTCGCCGACGCGGCGCATCAGGCCGGCGTCGCCAAGAGCTTCCCCGGTGTGCCGCACACCCTGTCGCAGGACGGCGGTCCGCCGGAAGGCGGCGTCGTGCTGGGCCAGTACCAGACCAGGGTCATCGACATGGCATCGGCGTACGCGACGCTGGCCGACTCCGGCGTCTACCACCCGCCGCACTTCGTGCAGAAGGTGGTCAGCGCCGACGGCCAGGTGCTCTTCGACGCGCAGACCGCCGAAGACACCGGCGAGCAGCGCATCTCCAAGGCGGTCGCCGACAACGTCACCGCCGCCATGCAGCCCATCGCCGGCTGGTCGCGCGGGCACAATCTGGCCGGGGGACGGCCGTCGGCGGCCAAGACCGGGACCACGCAGCTGGGCGACACCGGAGCCAACCGGGACGGCTGGATGGTCGGCTACACACCGTCGTTGTCGACGGCGGTGTGGGTGGGCACCACCGGGGGCGACGAGCCTCTGGTGAATCAGTGGGGCGGCCCGGTGTACGGCGCGAGCATTCCGGCTGACATCTGGAAGGCCACCATGGACGGCGCCCTGCAGGGCACCCCGAACGAATCCTTCCCCACGCCCACCGAGATCGGCGGCTACGCCGGCGTTCCGGCCGCACCGCCGCCTCCGCCGCAGGACTACGGCCCGCCGCCTCCGCCGTCGGAGACCGTTATCCAGCCGACGATCGAGATAGCGCCGGGCATCACCATCCCGATCGGTCCGCCCACCACGATCCCGGCCGGGCCGCCTCCGCCGCAGGCGCCACCCGCGCCGCAGGCACCGGCTCCGCCGCAGGCTCCCGAGCCGGCGGCGCCGCCGCCCGGGGAACCGCCGCCCCCGGTGCCGTAGCGCCTTTGTGACCCGGTTTCAACTTGTCACCGCGGTCCGCGGAAGTACTCTGTTGTCCATGCGACTGCAGCGACGCTGGGGGGATGAAGACGTGCAGAGCACTTCGCCGACTGCCGCAATGGGCTGCGCCCCGACTGCAAGGGGCGAGACTCGAAAGCCCGGTTCTTACCTGCGGGGACGCCCCGCGAGCCAGTGAGAGGCCAGGGTCCGACAGCGCCGGAGGCGGACAGCGCTGATGACGAACGCTCGACGGTCGGTGACCGACCGTCGGTCGCTGAGATTGTCGAGGCGAACGACTCGCCGGTCGAGGCACCGGTAGAGGCACCGGCCAAGGTCGAGAAGAAGACGGCCGCGAAGAAGGCTCCGGCGAAAGCCGTCAAGAAAGCGGTCGCGAAGAAGGCTCCGGCGAAAGCCGTGAAGAAGACGCCCGCCAAGAAGGCACCCGCCAAGACTGCGAAGAAGGCTCCGGCGAGAAAGGCTCCGGCGAGAAAGGCTCCGGCGAAGAAGGCTCCGGCAGCCGCGCCGGACAAGGATCTGACCAGCGCTCCGGTCGAGGAGAATCCGGCCAGCGCTCCGGTCGAGGAGGACCTGGCCAAAGCTCCGGTCACCGTCCCCGACGATGTCGCGGACAAGATCGTCTACGAGGTTCCCGCAGTGCCGGAGCCGGAGCCGGATCCCCTCGAAATGGTCAGGGCGGCCCTGGACCGGCTGAAGCCGAGCCCGCCCGCCAAAGCGCTTGCCGATTCACCTGCTGACCCCGACGACGAGGAGGAGGCGGGTTCGCGACGGCGGGTCAACTGGGCCTGGATCCGGCGCGGTCTGTACGCCGCCACCGCGACCATGCTGGTGGCCCCGGTGGTCACCTTCGCCATGGCCTACCACACGGTCGAGGTTCCCCAACCCGGCGACATGCACACCAACCAGGTGTCGACGATCGTCGCCGCCGACGGCACCGAATTGGCGAGAATCGTTCCGCCGGAAGGCAACCGCATCGATATCAAGATCGACCAGGTGCCGGTCCACGTGCGCGACGCGGTGCTGGCCGCCGAGGACCGCGACTTCTACACCAACTCCGGGTACTCCTTCTCGGGGGTCTTCCGGGCGGTGAAGAACAACCTGCTCGGCGGTGACACCCAGGGCGCTTCGACCATCACCCAGCAGTATGTGAAGAACGCGCTGGTCGGATCCGAACGGGCCGGTGTGCGGGGAGTGGTCCGCAAGGGCAAAGAGCTCGTCATCGCCACCAAGATGTCCGAGGTGTGGTCCAAAGACGAGGTGCTGGAGGCCTACCTCAACATCATCTACTTCGGACGCACCGCCTACGGGATCGCCGCGGCGGCGCGGGCGTTCTTCGACAAACCGGTCGAGGAACTGACCGTCTCCGAGGGTGCGCTGCTGGCAGCGATGATCCAGCGCCCGTCGACGCTGGACCCCGCGTTCAACCGGGACCTGGCTGTGGACCGCTGGAACTGGGTACTCGACGGCATGGTCGAAACCGGCGCCCTGACGCTCAGCGAGCGGGCCAAGCAGATGTTCCCGACGACGGTCCCGCCGGACCAGGCGCGTAACGCCGACCAGGCCTCCGGGCCCAACGGGCTGATTCAGCGCCAGGTCACCGAAGAGTTGCTCGACATGTTCCACATGGACGAGCAGATGCTGAACATGCAGGGCTTCCGGATCACCACCACCATCGACATGAAGGCGCAGCGGGCCGTGGAGAGGGCGGTCGAGGGGGTCATGGCCGGGCAGAAGCCGGCCCTGCGGACCGCGGTGGTCTCCATCGACCCGCGCAACGGCGCGGTGGTGGCCTACTACGGCGGCGCGGAGGCCGGCGGCTTCGACTTCGCCCAGGCCGGTTTGCAGACCGGCTCGTCGTTCAAAGTGTTCGCCCTGGTGGCGGCGCTCAAACAGGGCATCGGACTGGGCTACCAGGTCGACAGTGCACCGCTGACCGTCGGCCGCACCAAGATCAGCAACGTCGGCGGCGCCAGCTGCGGTGTCTGTAACATCGCCGAGGCCCTCAAGCGGTCGCTGAACACGTCGTACTACCGGCTGATGCTCAAGCTCAAGCACGGCCCCGAAGACGTCGCCGAAGCCGCGCACGACGCCGGGATCGCCAAGAGTTTCCCGGGCGTCCCCTACACGCTGTCCGAGGACGGCCGCGGTGGGCCGCCCGAAAACGGGATTGTGCTGGGCCAGTACCAGACCCGGGTGATCGATATGGCGTCGGCGTACGCCACCCTGGCCGACTCGGGGATGTACCACAAGCCGCACTTCATCGCGAAGGTCGTCGGGCCCGACAACCGGGTGCTCTTCGACATCGCCGCGGCCGAGGACAGCGGCGAGCAGCGTATCCCGAAAGCGGTCGCCGATAACGTGACCGATGCCATGAAGGCGATCCCCAGTTTTTCGGGCGGGCACGACTTGGCCGGTGGCCGTCCCGCCGCCGCCAAGACCGGCACCACCCAGCTCGGCAACACCGGCGCCAACCGGGACGCCTGGATGGTCGGCTACACGCCGACGCTGTCGACGGCGGTCTGGGTCGGCACCGACAAGGGTGACGAGCCGCTGACCAACAAGTGGGGCGGGCCGGTCTACGGCGCGGGCCTTCCGGGTGACATCTGGAAGGCCAGCATGGACGGCGCGCTGTGGGGAGATCCGATCCTGCAGTTCCCCAAGCCCACCGAGATCGGTGGGTCCGCCGGGGTGCCGGCGTCGGCGCCGCTACCGCCGCCGACGGAGTGGTACTCACCGCCGCAACAGGACTGGTACGAGCCGCCGCCACCGCCGCCTCCGCCGCCGGCCTTCCCGATGCCGGAGCCGTTCCCGCCTCCGCCGCCCCCACCACA
>NZ_LQPG01000029.1 GCF_002102265.1 Mycolicibacter longobardus
CTGACCCGCCGATGCCCATGAGCGTCGCACCCAGGCCGCCGGCCCCACCGGCTCCACCGTCGGCACCCACCCCGCCGGCACCACCATTGCCAAACCAACCATGGGCATCACCACCCGCCCCACCTGTGCCATCAGCAGCCGTGCCACCGTCACCGCCGTCGCCGAACCACAACCCGCCGGCACCGCCGGCGGCCTGCGCCAGCGTGCCGCCGTCGATACCGTCAGCGCCGTTGCCGATCAGATCCTGACCGAACAACACCTGCCCGATCGGATTGATCAGATTGGCGTTGACGAACGCCCCGAACGGATCATTGATCCAGGCCTGCTGCAACATCCACATCGGCTGATAGACCCAGTCATTGAAGAAACCCGCCGCAGCAGAATCGGCGGCCAACGTGACGGCCCCGGCACCCGGCAGCGCCCAGGTGACCGGATCAACCAAGTTGGCGAAGAACGCATCCCAGGCACCCGGATCACCCAAGGTCTCCCAAGCCGAGACGTCGCCCAGGTTCAGCACGGCATCACCCAGATCCGGACCCAACAAGTCGAGCATCCAGTCGACGTCGAACACCTCGGCCCCCGCCGGCGGGACGGTGGCCAACGGCGCCATCCCGAACGCCAGAAACGCCCCCACCGCAGACGCCGCACCCACCACACGACGACCCGTCCCAGGGTTGGGTGACCCAAAGTCCCTCTTGATACCGCGCCGAACAGTCATCACCCTCAACCTCCGCACCGGCCCGCGGGCTCAACTTCGGTTAAAGAGGCTCACAGGCTTGACTTTGGTTAAAGATAAGTCCGGCAAAAGCAGTAACGCCTACCCCATTTGGAGGATTTTCACCGCCAAAGAACCCACCAGCCACAGGCGATGCGGGCGTGGATTCCGACACCTCAGTGCGAATCCGCATCCGACACGCTGTCCGGAAACCCCAGGCCGCGCGCCGTCAAACCCGACACGTTCGCCGAGTTCCCACACCGGAACGGGGGCGACTCCCGTGTGCGCATCGGGATTAGATGATACTGTAATATCAGTACAGTATCATCATATCAACTCTGGAATCGGGGTTCTGATGCGCATTTCTTCGATCGCCTACGCTGCGGAGTACTGGTTTGCGCCGGAGCGGTTCTTCGCCCGCACCACCAGGCTCGGTGACCGTTTCCTGTTCAACCTGCCGGGCGCCGTCGACGCCTTCTGCGTCACACATCCCGACGACGTCAGACAGGTGTTCAAGGCGAGCAACTCGGTGCTGCAGCTGACACCGGCGATGGACCGCTTCGTGCCGCATCATGCGATCTTTGGCGAATACACCCTGATCAGCATGGAAGGCAGCCGGCACACCACGAACCGGCGCTATGTCAGCCCGCCGTTCCACGGCAGGGCGCTGAAGACCTACGAAGAAGCCATGGTGCGCCTGACCGAGAAGGCACTCGCAACGTGGCCAATGGGCCAGGAGATCAGCTTCCGGGACGGCTCCGGCCCGATCGCGCTCGATATCGTGGCCGAAGTGATGTTCGGCGTAACGGACCCGCAGCGCTCCCGTCGTGTGCGCAAGGCGGCGATCGCGTGGCTCGACTCGATCCGCACCACACGGCTTGCCATCCAAACCGCTTGGGCCACAGCCCGCGGCGGTAAGTGGACCGGAAACTACAACTCGATCACGAACGCGCGGCTGGCGGTCGAGGCTCTGGTGCAGGAGGAGATCGACGAGCGCCGGCGCACCGGCAACGTCGAGCGTGACGACGTATTGGGCATCTTGCTCGGTGTCCGTGACGACGACAGCAATCCGATGCCCGACATCATGGTGCGCGAACAGGTCGCAAGTCTGCTGATCGCCGGTTACGAGACCACAAGCCAAGCGCTGTCCTGGCTCGGCAATGAGATCACCCGCGTGCCCGAGCTGCTCGACGCACTGACCGAGTCCGCGCAAGGCGACGATCCGGAGTGGATCGACGCCACAATCCATGAAGTGCTGCGGATGCATCCGCCGGTGATGTTCAACGCGCGCTACGTCGTCGAGCCATTCGCATTCGACGACGGAGTGGAGCTGGAACCGGGTCGAATCATCATGCCGTTCACCTACGCCGTGCACCACCGTGAGGACCTCTACCCGGAGCCGGACAAGTTTCTGCCCGAGCGCTTCCTCGGCGTTCGCCCCAAGGCCTCCGAATGGATCCCCTTCGGCGGCGGTAGCCGCTACTGCCTGGGCGCCCCCTTCGCGCTGTTCGAACTCCGCGTAATCCTGCGAACAATCCTGCGCCACGCCCGCTTTCGCGTCGCGACCACACCGGTCGAACCCCCAGTGCGGATGAATGTTTCGCTGGTGCCAAGGCACGGCGGGCGTGTTGTCCTCGACCCCGCATGACTCCTATCATGGGCTGGTGCCGAACGGCTCCGCAGACGAACTGAGCGAGCGGATCCTTCAAGCGGCGCTGACGTGCTTCCAGGAGGTCGGGGTCCGGCGTACCTCGATGGACAACATCGCCCGCGAGGCGAGAGTGGGCCGGATAACGGTCTTCCGGCGCTTCGAAAGCAAGGAGCGCCTGGCGCAACTCGTTCTGCTACGGGTCTTGGAACAGACGGCCGAGAAGGTCCGGCTGGCGTTCACCGGCGCCCGGGACCTCGAAAACGGGCTCACCGAAGCCATTTTCGCATCCGTGAAGGAGATCCGCGACCATCCTCTCTTCGTGAAACTGATGAAGACGGAGCCCGAATTGTTTCTGGGAACAGTCACGGCCGAGGAGATGAGCGCGATCGCGCTCATGCGGCACTCAGTGACCGGCTGGCTGGGCTCCAGCGGAGGCGGACCGTTGAGCGATGAGGACGCGGCCATGGTCGCGGAATCAACCGTGCGCCTGGGTGTATCGCTGATCCTTGCACCGGGCGGCCCCATTCCCCTGCACGACGACGGCGGTATGCGCGCGTTCATCGCGCGCTATCTCGTTCCGGGGATCGCACGGCTCGCCACCTGAGTCGTGCGATTGAGAGTGCTCATGCGGCGTTGCCGCCCGGCGGCAGCACAAATGCCGACCGCCCGGCAACCGATGCCATATGCCTCATCAGCAGTGCTTCCGGAACCAGCGCAGTGGCACGGCTGACGGCGGCGCTGAGGAAACCGGGCCGCACGTTGACGGCCTTGCCGAGCAGCGCCGACTCCCGCACCAGCGGTGTCACTCGTGGCCGGCGGAAGGCGGCGAACCGGGCGAAAGCGGTGGCCAGGTCCGGCGCCCGGTCGACGAACGCGGCCAGAATGGCGGCGTCTTCCAAGCCCTGGCAGCCACCCTGGCCCAGATGCGGGCGCATCGGATGGGCCGCGTCCCCGACCAGCACGATGGGGCCGCGAGCCCAGTGCCGGGCGGGGCCGCGGTCGTAGAGGTCGTCCCGCAACACGTCACCGGGCGCGGTCGCGGCAAGAATGCTCGGGAGCGGCTCACACCAGTGGGCTAACTTGGCCTGGAGATAGGCCCGCTCTCCCTCGTGCGCTCGCTGCCCCTCGGGCGCCCGCTCGGTGGCGAACCAATAGGTCAGGTCCGGTCCCATCGGGACGTGGCCGGCTTCCACTCCGGGTCCCAGCGTCTCCCCGGCCAGGTCCGGATCCATCCCATAAGTCGCGATTCCGCGCCATGCGGTGTAGCCGACGTAGCGCTGGCGCAGCGGGCCATTGAGCTGACGGGCCACCACCGAGTTCGTGCCGTCCGCGGCGACGACGGCATCGAGGGTGCGTACCGAGCCATCCGAGAGCCGGAGTCGTACGACCTCGCCGGCCACCTCGACCTCGGTGGCGGCCAGCCCGTGCTCGACGGTGCCCACCGCCAATGCCGCGGTGAGGATGTCGCGCAGTACCGAGCGCTGCACCACCACGAGCGGTTCACCCAGCGCCCTGACCATCCGTTCGGCAGCGGGCCGGCGCAGCCACGACCCGTTGTGCCAGCGCGCCGCACCGGCGGTGATCCGGCCACCCGCCGTACGGACCGCATCCCCCAGCCCGAGCTGGTCCAGGGCGGCCAGGGCATTGGGCCAGATGCTGATCCCAGCACCCGACGAGGTGTCGGTCCGCTGTTCGACGACCGTGACATCGTGACCGCGTCGCTGCAGCCCGACCGCGGTCGCCGACCCGGCGATGCCGGCTCCGACGACGCCGATGCGCTTGCTCATGACACCGAACCGTCGGTGTAGTGCGTGGCCAACCAAGCCGCCCTCCGTCTGTTCGAGGCTCGGGACAGCCAGGCGTCCTGAATCACTTCGGCGAGTTCGGTTCTGGTGATGGCGTTCAGATCGGCCTCCCGAACCAGGACGGACAGATGACCGTTGAAATGGTCGGTGGTGAAGAACGGCGTGGCCGGGTCTTGGGTGAGGGCGAGCTTGTCGGCGTCGGACTCGACCCAGATGATGATGACGTCGGGGTAGGGCTCGCCCGTGACGGGGTCCTTGGCGTCGGGTCGCGGGGTGCGGAAGAACACGAACGACTTGCCGCCCACCTGATAGATCGGATTACCTTTCGGCCCTTCGACTCTGGTGACGTGGGGCATCGACGCGGCGATCTCATGCACGTCGCCGACTCGCGCTGGTCGATCGCCCATAACCGCAACGGTAGCCCGCGTCAGCGCGCCGCATCTACGGCGTCGGGTAGGGCATCCAGGAGTTTTGCATCAGCCGTGAGCAGGGTCAGCCGCTCCACCGTGGCCTGAGCCATCAGTATCGCGTCGAACGGGTCCCGGTGCGGCAGCACAACGAGATCGGATGCCAGCGCATGGCGTCGGGTGACCGGCAGGTCACGCAGCCCGGACCGATCGATCGCTTCATCGAGGTCGGCGGGAAGGGTGAGCTTTCCGAGGGTCGCTTTGATGGACATCTCCCAGATGCTCGCAGCGGAGACGAAGACCGTCCCGCCCGCGGCGACCCGCTCGCGTGCCTGTTGTCCCAGTCGCGGGCTGTCGTCGAGCAGCCAGATGACCACATGGGTGTCCAGCAGGAGACCTGTCATCCGATTCCGAACAGGGTGTTGATCGCGGGGTCGACGTCGTCGAAGTGCTCGTCGTCATAGCCGAGTCGACCGGCCGCAACACCAAAGGCGATATCGACGCGGGTGTGTGGGACGAGATCGGCGACCGGCTTGCCCGCCCGCGCGATGGTGATCGTCTCACCGTTCTCGACCCGGGCCAGCAGGCTGGACAAATGCGTCTTCGCATCGTGGATGTTGACCGTTGGCGACACCCGGCCAGCGTACCGCGCTTAGTCCAGTCGGACTAAGCGCGGTACCGTCCGGCGAAGCCGGGCTGCGCGCTGACCCCGGTGCGTTACCCTCGCTGCGATGTCACATTCCCCCGACCCCCACCTGGCCTCCCCGGCTGTGTTGGCCCGCGAAGACGTTGGTTACCACAAGGATCTGCACCCTCGCCAGGTTCAGATGATCGCGATCGGCGGAGCGATCGGCACCGGGCTGTTCCTGGGCGCCGGCCGGCGCCTGCACGAGGCCGGCCCCGCCCTGTTTCTGGTCTACGGGATCTGCGGCGTCTTCGTGTTCTTCATCCTGCGGGCGCTCGGCGAACTGGTACTGCACCGCCCCACGTCGGGATCGTTCGTGTCGTATGCCCGCGAATTCTTCGGCGAGAAAACGGCTTTCGTCACCGGGTGGCTGTATTTCGTGAACTGGTCGATGACCGGCATCGTCGACACCACCGCGATCGCGACGTACTTCCATTACTGGGGCGTGTTCCACGTCGTTCCGCAGTGGACGCTGGCGCTGGTCGCGCTGGTGGCGGTGGTGTCGATGAACCTGATCTCGGTGAAGCTCTTCGGCGAGCTGGAGTTCTGGGCCGCGCTGATCAAGGTGGTGGCCCTGATGACCTTCCTGGTCGTCGGGACCGTCTTTTTGGGCGGGCGCTTTCCGGTCGACGGCCAGTCCACCGGCCTGCACCTGTGGAGCGACAACGGCGGGTTCCTGCCGACGGGTCTGCTTCCACTGGTTCTGGTGACCTCCGGCGTGGTGTTCTCCTACGCCGCGGTCGAACTGGTCGGCACCGCGGCCGGCGAGACCGCCGAGCCGGAGAAGATCATGCCGCGGGCGATCAACTCGGTGGTGGCCCGCATCGCGATCTTCTACGTCGGCTCGGTGGTGCTGCTGGCACTGTTGCTGCCCTACACCGCCTATAAGCATGGCGAGAGCCCGTTCGTCACATTCTTCGCCAAGATCGGCTTCACCGGCGCAGGCAGCCTGATGAACCTGGTGGTGCTCACCGCGGCGTTTTCCAGCCTCAACGCCGGGCTGTACTCCACCGGGCGAATTCTGCGATCGATGGCGGTCAACGGCAGCGGGCCGAAGTTCACCGCCCCGCTGTCCAGTAACGGTGTGCCCTACGGCGGCATCCTGCTGACCGGCGCGATCGGCCTGCTCGGCGTCGGGCTGAACGCCGTGGTCCCGGAGCATGCCTTCGAAATCGTGCTCAACATCGCCGCCTTGGGTGTGGTGACGGCGTGGGCGACGATCGTCGCCTGCCAGCTGCGGTTCTTCGCGCTGACCAAGAGCGGTGACCTGCAACGGCCGAGCTTCCAGATGCCGTTGGCCCCCTACAGCGGGTACGCCACCCTGGCCTTTTTGGCTGCGGTCCTGGTGCTGATGATGTTCGACCCCGAATACGGCACGTGGATTCGAGCCGCGGTGCTGATCGGCGCGCCGGCCCTGATGATCGGCTGGTACCTGGTGCGCGGGCGGGTGCAGGCCGAGGCCGCGCTGGCCCCTGAGACCCCCGAGCAGCCGCCCACGGTGGCCGCGCGGTCGGACCCTGACGAGTAGCGAGTAGAAAGCCCGAAGAAGCATGGCCCGCAACCGTTATGCAGCCAAGCCCCCGTTGTATGGAATGGCGTTGGTCTTCTGCGCCATCGCGATCGTGGCCGTCACCGCCGCCCAGCACGCCGGTTGGTGGTCGCTGGTGGGATACGCGCTCGCAGCGGTCACCGGGATCGCCGGCGTGGCATTGGCGTTCCGCGATCTTTCGTAACCGGCACCGGGCGTGCACACCCCGCCGCTACAACCCGCGCGTCACTGCAGCCACTCACGTCACAGGATGCGTACGCTGGACCGCAATCTATGTTCAGTGGGGGATGCGTGCGGATACCAGGCCAGACGAAGCGCAGGGCGCTCGGGCGGTTGACGCTGGCGGCCACGCTACTGCTGGCGGGCTGCAGCACCACCGTCGACGGCAACCCCACCGCAGCGCCGGGCGGTGGGCCCGCGGAGCCGTCGTTCCGGCCTCCCCGATCCAGCACCGCGCCGCCGAGCGCGCCGACCCCGACCAAACCGCCGACGTCCACTACCCCCAACCAGCCGTCCGACGCCATACCGCTGCCACCCGATGAGAACGGTTACGTCTTCATCGAGACGAAATCCGGCCGGACCCGCTGTCAGATCTCGTCGCGGCAGGTCGACTGCGAGGCAGAGTTCACCAACACTCCGCTCAAGGACGGTCAGCACGCCAACGGCGTCAGTGTCAGTTCCGACGGGACCGTGGAGTGGGTTCTGGGCAACCTGGGTGACATCCCGGTAGTCACCATCGACTACCTGACCTACCAGGCTCAGGGCTGGACGATCAAGGCCGATATCGACGGCACGCGGTTCACCAATGACCGGACCGGCCACGGCATGTTCGTCAGCATCGACAACGTCGACACGTTCTGACTTCGCCCCGGTCGCCGGTCGCCGCTTTCCATTACGATCGATGAAATGGCGCGCTTCGGATCTTCAGATGGTCCCGGCAAACCCGGCGACCACCCAACCCGATCAACCCCGTACGGCCAGCGCGGACCCCAACCACCCGGACCTCCGCCGGCCCCGTTGGGCTCCGCCCACCCGGGCCGCAACCCGGGGGACACCGGCTACAACCCGGGCAACGCCCCGACCCAGTACGCCGCCTACAACCCGTTCGACGAGGAACCCACCACCGACCCCAACGTCGCCGCGATGTCACCGACCCCGTGGTTTCGCCGGCGCTCGGTGCTCATCGCCTGGTTCGGGCTCATCGCGGTGATGCTCGGGCTGGTGATCTGGGGAATTGTCCAGTTGACCAGCCGAGGGCCCGGCGGCGGCAGCACCACGCCGGGATCCAGCTCGTCGAGCACCACCAGCTCCACCAGCACGGCGAGCCCGTCGGAGAGCACGACCAGCGCCACCAGCTCGTCCGAGAGCGCGCCCGGCACCACCGCGCCGCCGGCGGCCCCACCCCGGCAGGCGCCGACGCAGCAGGCGCCGCCCCGGCAGGCACCCGCACCCAGTGAGCCGCCGCACCGCCACCGCCCGCGCCTACCGTCACTGCCGTCGGTGATCACCATCCCGCCGGTGCCCAGGGTCCCCGAGCTGCCGACGGTGATCACCCTGCCGCCGCACCGGTAAACGCCGGTACGCTCGCCGCATGCAATCGCCGCGGCAGCCGGCCTGGCTCGGCCTTGATGTGGTGGCCGTGCTGATCTTCTGCGCCCTCGGCCGGCGCAGTCACGCCGAGGGTGTCGATCTCAGCGGATTGGCCACCACAGCCTGGCCGTTTCTGAGCGGCACGGTGCTGGGCTGGCTGCTGTCCCGCGGCTGGCGCAGGCCCACCGCCCTGGTTCCCACCGGGGTGACCGTCTGGATATCGACGGTGTTGGTCGGAATGCTCCTGCGTCAAGCCACATCCGCAGGTGTGGCGTGGTCTTTCGTCGTGGTCGCATCGACGGTGACCGCCGTGTTCCTGCTCGGCTGGCGCGCCGCGTTCGAGCTTGTCGCACGACGCCGTTCTGCCGCCTGACGGGTCTGCGCCGGGCCTCTCGCGCAGGTAGCCGGCACAGCTACTCGTCAGGTCGCGTCGCGGCTTCTCGTCAGGCGCGGCGCCTACCATGGGTGCGCGTGGGACGAACGCCGGACGACCCGAACAACGACCCGACCCAGATGGCCGACTATGAGTACGGCCGGGCCAGCGGCTACGACGAACCGGGCTACTACAGCGAGTACCGCGAGCCCACCGGGCAGCAGCCCCGCTGGTCCGAACCCCCGCCACCGACCCCCTGGTATCTGCGGCCTGTCGCACTGATCGGCTTGGGTGTGCTGACGGCGCTGCTGATCGCGCTGCTGGTCTGGGGCATGGTCCGGCTGGTACACCAGGATTCCGGCTCCACTGCGCCGTCGACCACCTCGTCCACCACGGTGGCGCCCACCGACGAGTCGATACCCCCGAGCCCGCAGCCGGTCGCCCCGAACACCCCGACCGACGAGAACCCGCCACCGGCCACCACACCTGAGCCGTCGACAACAGCACCGCCCACCACCACCGAGTCCCCGACCACCACGGCGAGCACCACCGAACCGCCGACCACCACCGAACCCCCGAGCAGCACGACAGCACCGAGCACCACGACGGGTTCCGTCACCACCACGACGGCCCCGCGGCCGCCGGAAATCGTCATCCCACTACCCCCCTGGCCCTGAGAGCCGACGGCGGTCCCAGGGGCGTGAAGGCCCGTCCGGACGATCGCCGACCGACACAGTTAGGTCATCCTTCGTCGCGCTGGACGGGTCCGGGGTGGCACTATGAGCGAGCACCGAGCAGGGCTTTAACAGGTGCTGCGCAAGGTTGGCGTAAGTTACCCGTCAGTAACCACAACTAAGTTACCGACCGGTAACTTGTGGATGGGAGAGGCTCTCCGTGACCGAAAACACCCAGATGCTGATCAGGCTGGTCGTCGGCCTGTCGGGGACCGCACTCGTCGGCCTGCTGGCCGCGCGCCGGGTGCTCTGGCTCTTCCGGCTGGTCATGTCCGGTCAGAAGGTCGGCGCCGAGCGGACCTCAGATATCAAGGACCGGGTCTGGACGCAGATCCGCGAGGTCGCCGGCCAGGCCAAGCTGCTGAAATGGTCGATCCCGGGCATCGCGCACTTCTTCACCATGTGGGCGTTCTTCGTCCTGATCACGGTGTACGTCGAGGCCTACGGCCAGATGTTCAACCCGCACTTCGCCATACCGATCGTCGGCCGCTGGGACGTCCTGGGCTTCATGCAGGACTTCTTCATCACCGCGGTCACCCTGTCCATCTTCGTGTTCATGATCATCCGCATCGTCCGCAACCCGCGCGAGATCGGCCGGGCCTCCCGGTTCTACGGCTCGCACAACGGCGGTGCCTGGCTGATCCTCGTGATGATCCTCAACGTGGTCTGGACGTTCCTGCTGCTGCGCGGGGCCGCGGTCAACACCGGCACCCTGCCCTACGGCAAGGGCGCCTACCTGTCGCACCTCATGGGCAAGCTCATGGCGCCGCTGGGGCTGACGGCCAACGAGATCATCGAGACCACCGCACTGCTGCTGCACGTTGCCGTGGCGCTGGGCTTCCTGCTGATCGTGCTGCACTCCAAGCACCTGCACATCTTCCTGGCCCCGATCAACGTCACCTTCAAGCGTCTGCCCAACGGCCTGGGCCCGCTGCTGCCGATCGAGTACCAGGGCGAGCCTCTGGACTTCGACGACCCGCCGGAGGACGCGGTGTTCGGCCGCGGCAAGATCGAGGACTTCTCCTGGAAAGGCATGCTCGACTTCGCCACCTGTACCGAGTGTGGCCGCTGTCAGTCGCAGTGCCCGGCGTGGAACACCGGCAAGCCGTTGAGCCCCAAGCTGCTGATCATGGACCTGCGCGACCACTGGATGGCCAAGGCGCCCTACCTACTGGGTGAGAAGCCGATGCCGACCGGCGAGGTCGACCTGGCCGATGCCGCGCCGGCCCCGGGCCACCATGTGCCGGAGAAGGGCTTCGAGCGCATCGGCGGCTCCGGCCCGGCGCAGGCAGTCCGGCCGCTGGTCGGCACCGCCGAAGAAGGCGGCGTGATCGACCCCGACGTGCTGTGGTCGTGCACCAACTGCGGCGCCTGCGTCGAGCAGTGCCCGGTGGACATCGAACACATCGACCACATCCTGGACATGCGCCGCTACCAGGTGCTGGTGGAGTCGGAGTTCCCGTCCGAGCTGGCGGTCCTGTTCAAGAACCTGGAGAACAAGGGCAACCCATGGGGGCAGAACGCCAGCGAGCGCACCGCCTGGATCGACGAGCTCAACTTCGACATCCCGGTCTACGGCCAGGACGTCGAGAGCTTCGACGGGTTCGAGTACCTGTTCTGGGTGGGCTGCGCGGGCGCCTACGAGGACCGCGCCAAGAAGACCACCAAGGCGACGGCCGAGCTGCTGGCCGCCGCAGGGGTGAAGTTCCTGGTGCTGGGCACCGGGGAGACCTGTACCGGTGACCCGGCCCGGCGTGCCGGCAACGAGTTCCTCTTCCAGCAGTTGGCCTCGCAGAACGTCGAGATGCTCAACGAGGTGTTCGACGGCCTGGACAAGCCGGACCGTAAGATCATCGCCAGCTGCCCGCACTGCTTCAACACGATCTCTCGCGAATACCCTCAGCTGGGCAGCGAGTACACGGTGCTGCACCACACCCAGGTGCTCAACCGGCTGGTTCGCGACAAACGACTGATTCCGGTCACTCCGGTGTCGCGGGAGGTCACCTACCACGACCCGTGTTTCCTGGGTCGGCACAACAAGGTCTACGAGCCGCCACGTGAGCTGGTCGAGGCGTCGGGAGCCAACCTGGTCGAGATGCCGCGTAACCGCGACCGCTCGTTCTGCTGCGGCGCCGGCGGCGCCCGGATGTGGATGGAAGAGCACATCGGTAAGCGGGTGAACCACGACCGCGTCGACGAGGCGCTGGCCACCGGTGCCACCACCATCGCCACCGGCTGCCCGTTCTGCCGGGTGATGGTCAGCGACGGTATCGACGACCGCATCGAGGCCTCCGGCCGTGAGGGCGTGGACGTGCGCGACATCGCCCAGTTGCTGCTGGACTCCCTGGACCTGTCCGGGGTGACCTTGCCGGCGAAGGGCACCGCGGCCGCCCAGGCCGCCACGGCGGCCCCGAAGAAGGTCGAGCAGGCACCTGCACCGTCCGCTGCGGCCACTGCGACGGTGGAGAAGCCGGCCACAGCTCCGGCAGCCGAGGCGAAGGCCGCTGTTCCGGTCAAGGGGCTGGGGATGGCCGGCGCCGCAAAACGGCCCGGCGCGAAGAAGACGGCTCCGGCCGCTGCGCCCGCGGCCGAGGCCAGCGCCGCGGCGCCGGCTGCACCCGCAGCCCCGGCGGCCCCGGTCAAGGGGCTGGGGATCGCCGGCGGTGCCAAGCGTCCCGGTGCCAAGAAGGCGGCTCCGGCCCCGCAAGCAGCCGCCCCGCAAGCGGGTGCTGCCGCCGAGCCGGCGGCACCGGCGGCACCGGCAGCCCCGGCGGAACCTGCTCCCCCCGCTGCTGCACCGGCGGCACCGGTCAAGGGCCTGGGCATGGCGGCGGGCGCCCGCAGGCCCGGCGCCAAGAAGGCTGCTCCGGCAACGCCGGCGGCCCCGGAACCGGCAGCTGCGGCCGCCGAACCGGTATCGGCCGCCACCGAGCCCGCCTCGACCGCCGCCGAGCCCGAGGCGGCACCGGAGGCTGCCCCGACCGAGGCCCCCAAAGAACAGCCCCCGGTGAAGGGGCTGGGCATCCAGCGCGGCGCGAAGCCACCGGGCAAACGCTGAGATAACAAGTTGGGGCCGTGTGGGTGCACATACGGCCCCAACTTGTTTCTCGGGCAAATTCTCATTGGACAGTTATGGGACGATTGTCGACGTGACCGCTCATCAGTTGCCGCACCAGATGCCCTGGCCTGCCACCAGCAGCCAGCCACGGCAGCGCACGTTCGCGCAGTCGACCAAGCTGCAGGACGTCCTCTATGAGATCCGCGGCCCCATCCACGCCCAGGCCGCCCGGATGGAGGCCGAGGGGCACCGCATCCTCAAGCTCAACATCGGCAACCCGGCGCCGTTCGGATTCGACGCGCCGGATGTGATCATGCGCGACATGATCCAGGCGCTGCCCTATGCGCAGGGCTACTCGGACTCCCAGGGCATCCTGCCGGCGCGGCGCGCGGTGGTCACCCGCTACGAACTCGTCGAGGGCTTCCCCCGCTTCGACGTCGACGACGTCTATCTGGGCAACGGGGTGTCCGAACTGATCTCGCTGGTGCTGCAGGCACTGTTGGACAACGGCGACCAGGTGCTGATCCCGGCTCCGGACTACCCGCTGTGGACGGCGTCGACCTCACTGGCCGGCGGCACCCCGGTGCACTATCTGTGTGACGAGACGCAGGGCTGGCAGCCCGACATCGCCGACATGGAATCGAAGATCACCGAACGCACCAAGGCGCTGGTGGTGATCAACCCGAACAACCCGACCGGCGCGGTCTACAGCCGCGAGGTGCTCACCCAGATCGTCGAATTGGCCCGCAAGCATCAGCTACTGCTGCTTGCCGACGAGATCTACGACAAGATCCTCTACGACGACGCCGAGCACATCAACCTGGCCACCCTGGCGCCGGATCTGCTGTGCCTCACCTTCAACGGCCTGTCGAAGGCCTACCGGGTGGCCGGCTACCGCTCCGGCTGGCTGACGATCACCGGCCCCAAGGAGCACGCGACCAGCTTCCTGGAGGGCATCAACCTGTTGGCGAGCATGCGGCTGTGCCCGAATGTTCCCGCGCAGCATGCCATTCAGGTGGCGTTGGGCGGCCATCAGAGCATCGACGATCTGGTCCTGCCGGGCGGCCGGCTGCTCGAACAGCGCGACGTCGCCTGGTCCAAGCTCAACGAGATTCCGGGCGTCTCCTGCGTCAAGCCCCGCGGTGCCCTGTATGCGTTCCCCCGACTTGACCCCGAGGTCTACCCGATCGACAACGACGAGCAGTTGGTCCTCGACCTACTGTTGCAGGAGAAGATCCTGGTCACCCAGGGCACCGGGTTCAACTGGCCGGCGCCGGACCATCTGCGCATCGTCACCCTGCCGTGGGCCCGCGACCTGTCCAGCGCCATCGAGCGCATGGGCAACTTCCTGGTCAGCTACCGCCCGTAGTCCGTCGCCCCTTACCCGCGCACGCACCAACGGGAATCGCGTGCGAGACAACGCCGATGCCCCAACCGAGCATGGGCCAGATCGGCCAGAAGTACCACTCACCGACCGACACCGCGGTCGCCAGCCAGATGCCGATCATCAGCGCGGACACGGCCAGGTAGACGCCCAGGTGGATCCGCACACCGCGGCGGGCGGCGGCGCGCAGGGCGGCACGACGGCTCGGGTCCTGGCGGCTGATCCGCGCGACGGGCAGGTCGTCGACCAGGTGGTTGAGCGCACCGGCGGTCTGGGCTTCAAACGCCCGGCCCACTCGTGTCTCGTATTCCTCCATCGAGAGGTATCCCTGGGCCAATGCCTGCCCGAGGCGGGCGGCGGTGCGTTCCCGTTCCGGATCGCCGATCCGCATCGCGGGATCGGGGGTCGCTCCAGGGGGGCCGTTGGTCAACATGTCGACTCCTTCGAGGACGTGCACGACGGAACCTCCCTACTGCCCGGCAGGCACCCAGTTGCCGTGAAAACCCGCAGGCACGCGGTGCGGCAGGTGAATGCTGGCGACGTCCTCCAGCGTGGCGGCGTCCAAGATCGCCAGCTCACTGGTGTCGGTGGCGCTGTCATAGACGAAGCCCATCAACACGCCGTCGTCTTCGGCAGCATCCGCCGAAGCGGGCTGGAAGACGAACTCGCCCAACTGTTTTCCGTCCCCGAATGAGCGCGTCGTCGCCGTCTCCCCGATCAGGTCGTGCTTGAGCAGCGTCGCATCCGGGGCCGTACCGCCGCCCACGCCCACCGCGTAGCCGAATCGGTGACGCTTGCCCACCAAGCGTTCGTCGACACGCGGAAACTCCTGGGCACGGTCATCCATGCGGGACTCGCGAACCTTGCCGTCGGCCAAGTCGACGGTCCAGCGCTCCAGGGTGGGCGGGCCCTCGCCGGGACCGCGCATCTCCGTGTCGAACATCTTGGTGTGTCGCACCACGTCGAGCACCACGGTGTTGCCCTCGTCGTAGGCGTTCATCGGGTGGAACACGTAGCAGGGCTCCACATCGAACCAGCGAACGTCCGAGTTGCCTCCGTCGCGGGGCATGACACCCACGCGCGCAGGATATTTCGGGTTCCACCGATACGGCATGGTGCGCACACTGCTCTTCGGCATCGGCAGGCGGGCGGTGATCGGGTCGGGGACGCGCACCCGCCCGATCAGCGCGGACAGGATCAGCCGCACCGGCAGCCGCAGCCCCGGAGGCGCCGCCCCCTCGGCGACCTGGCGCGCATCGAAGGTCACCGGCAGGTCATAGAAGACGACGTGGTTTTCGGTCAGCGAGAAGTCGTGCATCATCGGCGATCCGGTCACTTCGATGTCCACCGTGCGTCGCGCCCGGCCGTCGGTCCCGATCACCGAGTACTGCACCATGTTGCCGCGGTTGAACGCATACGAGACGGCGTGCAGCTCACCGGTCTGCGGGTCGCGCTTGGGGTGCGCGGTGTAGCCGCCGGGCAGGGTGCCGTCGAAGTCGCAGGCACCGACGGTGTCGAGTTCCTCGGTCAGCTCGTAGCAGGAGATACCGCCCTCGATCAGCGCGTAGGTACGCCCGGCGTGGCCGATCACGTTGGTGTTGGCGCCGATCCCCGACGCCCCGGTGTGGCGGCCACGCGGGGGTTTTTCACCGAGTGCCGCCGCGGTCTGCGGACCGCGTACATAGCGGTTTCGGTACCACTGCGCCTTGCCGTCGCGCAGCCGCACCCCGTGCACCATGCCGTCACCGATGAACCAGTGATAGAAGGCGGGGTCGATCTCGCCGACCGGGTTGGGCCCGTTGCGCAGATAGCGGCCGTCCAGGTAATCCGGGATGTTCCCGGTCACCTCCAGTTCGGTGAGGGTGTGCTCGTCGGCGATCGGGGCGAATCCGCCCTCCAGGTAGGCATTGGTCATCGGACACCTCCTGTCCATAACGATGTTATTCGCCATGTATAACACTGTTATGGCAACATGGCAAGGGTGAATCCGAGTCCGCGTGAGCGCCTGATCGAGGCCGGCACCCGACTGCTGGACAGCGTCGGTCCCGAGGCGTTGCAGGCCCGCAAGGTCGCGGCCGAGATCGGGGCCTCGACGATGGCCGTCTACACCCACTTCGACGGGATGAACGGTCTGTTGGAGGCGATCGTCGCCGCCGCGTTCGAACGGTTCGGTGCGGCGCTGGCCTCGGCACCCAAGACCGACGACCCGATGGCCGACTTCTTCGTCATGGGCTACGCCTATCGGCAGTTCGCGTTGGCCAGCCCGCAACGCTACCGGCTGATGTTCGGGCTCGCGGCGCCGCAGCAGTTCCACGTACCCGAGATACCGGTAGCGACAGCGACATTCGACCAACTCGTCGCCGTGGTGCAGCGGATCATCGCCACCGGGCGGATCCGCGACGACGATGTCGTGGAGCTGGCCGGGCGGATCTGGAGCATGATCCACGGCGTGGTGCTGCTGGAGATCGTCGGAACCTTCGAACGCGACGGCAGCGCCCTGACCCGCATCCTGGGCCCGATGACCATCGACATGTTCGTCGGCATGGGCGACAGCCGAGAGGCCGCCGAGCGATCGCTGCAGCGCGCAACGGAAGCCGTTCTGGCCGGCTGACGGCAGTCAGCGTCGATCCAGCAGGCCCAACAGGTATTCGCCGTACCCGGACTTTCGCAGCGCCTCCCCGCGGGCGGCAAGTGCGTCGTCGTCGATGAACCCCATCCGCCAGGCCACTTCCTCGGGGACGCCGATCTTGAGTCCCTGGCGGCGCTCGACGGTGCGGACGTAGTCGCCGGCGTCCAGCAGCGAATCGAAGGTCCCGGTGTCCAGCCATGCGGTGCCGCGGGCCAACGTCTCGACCGTCAGCCGGCCCTGCTCGAGGTAGGTCTGGTTGATGTCGGTGATCTCATATTCGCCGCGCGCGGAGGGCTTTAAGCCCCTGGCGATCTCGACGACGTCGTTGTCGTAGAAGTACAGGCCGGGTATCGCGTAGTTGGATTTGGGGGCGGCGGGTTTCTCGGTCACCGACACCGCACGGGCGTCCGCGTCGAACTCGACGACACCGTAGGCAGAAGGATCAGCCATCCAGTACGCGAAAATAACTGCCCCGGAGACGGATTGGTGACGCCGCAGGCTGGTTCCCAGGCCTGCGCCGTAGAAGATGTTGTCCCCCAACACCAGCGCGACCGATTCGCTGCCGATGTGGTCGGCACCAATCACGAAGGCCCGCCCGAGGCCGTCGGGCTGCTCCTGGACCGCGTAGCTGATGTCGACGCCGAACGCGCTGCCGTCACCGAGCAGTCGCCGGAAAGCCGGCGCGTCATGGCCGGTGGTGATCACCTGGATGTCGCGGATCCCCGCCAGCATCAGCGTGCACAGCGGGTAGTAGATCAGTGGTTTGTCGTAGACCGGCAGCAGCTGTTTGCTGACACCCATGGTGATCGGATGCAGGCGGGTGCCGGAGCCGCCGGCCAGGATGATCCCGCGCATGCCGTCGAGCCTAGATCACCTCGCAGGTCAGTCGACCCGGTCGGCCTCAGTGAGGTCCGTGGCGGCCAGGGCGTCGTCCAGGTTGTCGTGGCGGAACACCGCGGTGACGTGATCGTGCACCACCCGGAAGACCACCGCCTGGGCGGCGGCGGCTCCCACGGGCGCCAGTTCGGCCACCACCACGCCGTCGTGCACATACATCCGGCCGATTCCGGAGCTGACCTCCACCGACTCGGCCCACCGCCGCAACGCCTGATGGCCCTGCCCGGCGCCGTCGGCATCGGCCACCTCGATGTCGACGCTGGACAGCTGCTCCAGGGTGTCCAGATCACCGGCGGCCAGGGCATCGTGCCAGGCGAGGACGGTCGCGATCTCCGATGTGCTCATGGTCGCCAAAACTACCGCTCGATCAGAACGCGGTGCGGTCGACCCAGTTCTGCCACACCGCGTCGTCACCGAATACCGCGACGTCGGTGTCGGCCACCGCAACCCGGCGCATGATCACCAGCAAAAGGTCACGGGCCGAACCTCGCAGGGCCACCGAGCCTTTGCCGTGCTCATGTGACCAGACCAGCTCGCTCGTCCCAGCAGGGCGGCTGATCGTCCACTCGCCCACCGACCCGAGTCCCTCGTCGGTGGCGTGCAGATGCACGCTGTTGCCGTCGGCCAGGGGCAGTGCGTGCCCGGTGCTGCCCAGCCGGGGCACGACGAGGTCGAGCCACTCAGCTATCCCGTCGGCGGCGAGCTCCGACGACAGGCTGAAATCACCCAACCCGCCGCTGACCGCCAACACGGCGTCGGCGCGGTGCACCGCTCCCTCGTGCAGCCGGCGGCGCACCCACCACGAGGACGGCCGCGGCCCCAGAAACGTCCAGACCGGAGTGTCCGGCCCAGTCTGCGCGACCGCGTCCAGCACGCGCTGGGCACCGTCGTGCAGCCAGTCGATGGCCGCGTCCGGGTCCGCGGGAGGCTTGCCGTCGACGACGTCACGCGGGTCCAGGGGGCCGTCCATACGGTCGGCGACGATCTGTGCCGCCCAACGATTTCCGCGCCCGACGTGGCGGAACAGTTGGGTCAGATTCCACTCCGGGCAGGACGGGACCGCCAGCGCGGGGTCACCGGCGCGGATCAACGCCCCGAACGCGCGGGTCTCATCGATCAGTGCTGCGGCGTAATCCACGCCGTCAGGCTAGTGGATTCTGCAGCGGCTCAGAAGGGCCAGCCGCCACCGCCGCCGCCCTTGCCGCCGCCGCCCTTGCCGCCGCCTCCGCCACCGAAGCCGGGGAACCATGAGCCGCTGCCACCACCGCCGCCACCGCCGCCGCCCAGACCGGGCAGCCACGGGTTGTTGCCACCGCCGTTGGTGCCGACGCCGGGCAGCCACGGCGACGGGTTGCCGCCCTTCTTGCCGCCACCGTCGTTACCCGGTAGCCAAGACGGATTTCCGCCCTTCCTACCGCCACCGTTGTTGTTGCCCGGCAGCCACGACGGGGTGTCGTTCTTGGGCGGGCTCTGTTTCGGCGGTTTCAAGATCGGCGGCAACTCCGGTTGCCTGATCGGCGGAGCGGGTGCCGGCGCGGCCGGGGCCGGGATCTCTATCGGCGCCGGTGCCGGCACCTGGATCGGCACCGGGATGGGTATCGGAGCCGGTGCCGCCGGAGCCGGAGCCGCCGGAGCCGGAGCCGCCGGGGCAGGAGCCTTCGGGGCGGGAGCCTCGGGCACCGGCGCGGGAGCCGCCGGCGCTTGCCGGGCCGCGGGGGCCTTGACCGGGGGCGAGGCGGCAGGCGGGGGCTCCGCAACAGGTGCCTTGGGGGCCGCCTCGGGCACCGGAGCCGGGGCGGCGGGCGCCTGCTGGGTGGGCACGACGATGTGCTGACTTGGGGCGGGATGGTCAGAGGCTGTGGGCCGGATGCTGACTGCCAGCGCCACCACCAAGCTGGACACCCCGACGACGAAGAACGCCGCCAGCCCGCTGCCGGCCAGCAGGAAGGGCCGCCGTCGTCGCGGGGGCGGCGCGACCTCGTCGAACAGCCGCAGGCCCGAACTCGGCGCGTAGCTCTCCACGCTTTCCGGGTCCTCGGTGAAGGTGCCGTCTGCCTCGGCAAGGGCCAGGTAACCGCTGTCGGCGTCGTCGGGCACCGCGCTGTAGGCCAGCGCATATTCGCCCATGGTGGCGTCGTAGTCGGTTTGGTGGGCGTAACCCAGCGCGACCAGATCCGGATCGATCATGCCGGTGCCGGGATCCCGCGCCCACGCCAGTGCCGAGGTCGATGAGTCGAACATCGGAGTGTGGGCGCTGGCCAGCGCCGCGCCGCGCGCAAGCGCCGTCTCCGGTTCCTCGGGCACGCTCACCGGGATCGGGCTGGCCGCGTCCAACTCGGGCTTGACCAGGCCGACGTTGACACCCGAGCCCACCACGAACAAGCCGTCGGGCCGGGACGGCAACCGGCCGGCCTCCGCAGCCAGACTGGTCAGCTCACGGACCGCAGCCGCGTCGTCGGACGGCAGCACCACCCGCTGCACCTCGGTGATCGAGCCGTCTGCCGAGTCGATGACCGCCAGGGTGGCGCCGTCGGGCTCGATGAACATCAACGCGGTCCGCTCGTAGCCGATCGCTCCGCCGACCGTCTGCGCCAGCGCGGCCGCCGCCAGGAACGCCGAGACCAGCATCACGTTCTCCACCCGGCGGTCGGCCAGGGCGTCGCGCAATTGGCCGGCCTGCGCCTGGTCGGCGACGGTCACCCCGGTCGATGCCAGCCGGTAGCCGCCCTCCCGAGCGCTCTCCTGGGTGCCCAGGATGGCCGACACCACCTGGTCGGGAAACGCCGCTCCGGTGGCGTCCACTTCGAACCCGTCTTCGTCGACGGTGACGCCCCCGGCGCGATCCCCCTCTACCAGGACCATGCGTACCGACGGCGGTGCCGCCGAGACCCCTAGAACGATGTCCACCGCACCTCCTCCACTACGGCCGGCGAATTATTAGCCATCATATTCAGTTTTCGATTCCTTCCCCACCTAGAAGGGAAGGCGCGGAATCGGGATCGGGAAGGGGTTCCCGCCACCACCCCGGCCGTGGCCCCCACCGTGACCACCACGTCCACCACCTCGGCCTTTACCCCCGCGGCGCCCCCAATCGTCGTCGCCGCGGCCGCCACGGGGCGGGCGCAGCAGCGGCGGACCGCCGGGCAGGCCGGGAATCTCCAGGTTGGGGATCATCGGTGGCGGCAAGGCCGGGGGTGGTGGGGGTGGCGCCACGGGCA
>NZ_LQPG01000030.1 GCF_002102265.1 Mycolicibacter longobardus
GGCGGGGCCGGCGGGGTGGGCGGTGCCGGAGCCGGCGGCGGTGACGGCGGAGCCGGTGGCTGGTTCATGGGTCTGGGCGGTGTCGGCGGCGCGGGCGGTGCAGGTGCGGTCGGCGGTACCGGGGGTGTGGGAGTCGGCATGCTGCTCGGCACCGGAGGTACCGGCGGTGCCGGCGGCGACGGCGAGATCGGTGGTGCAGACGGCGGCGCCGGCAGTGTTGGCGGCGCGGGTGGTGTTGGTGGGGCCGGAAACTGGTGGATGGGCCGCGGCGGTGACGGCGGGTCGGGCGGGGACGGCGGCGCCGGTCTGGGCGGCATGTGGGGCGGCGACGGGGGCGCCGGTGGTACCGGTGGCGCGGGCGGCCTACTGTTGGGCCGAGGCGGCGACGGTGGCTATGGCGGCGCGGGCGGCGCGGGCGGCGTAGGCGGTTCGGCCGACAGCGGTGCGGGCGGCTTCGGTGGCGCGGCTGGTTTCCTGGGCGCCGCGGGCATCAGCGCGGCGCCGTACGTCGAGCAGACCCAGTGGGTGTCCTACGAAGACGGGACCAGCCTGCGGGTCTACCCGACCGACACCGCCCGGTCCGAGGCCGGTGAACCCGGCACGCTGCGGGAGGGCGAGCAGGCCTGGTCGGAGGTGGTGAAGCGCGACCCGAACGCCAACACACCCGGCATGCGCGCGCAGTTCCTGTGCCACTGGCAGTTCGCCGAGTTCATTCAGCCCGGTAAGACCAGCTGGAACCTGGAGCCGTGGCGTCCGGTGGTGAGCACCCTGGACATGCTCGCCAACGGCTGCAACCCCGGCGGCGCCGAGGAACCGTTCTAAATCCACACACCTTTACCGACGGCGACCACGCCGCCGGCACTGATGGAGAACCGCTCCCGGTCCTTCTCCAGGTCGACACCGATCATCTCGCCGGGTCCGACCACGACGTTCTTGTCCAGGATCGCGTGCCGGACAACCGCGCCGCGTCCCACCCGCGTACCGGGCATAATGACGCTGTCCTCCACGATCGCGCCGTCGTCGATCACCACGTTCGACGACAACACCGAGTTGCGCACCGAGCCCGCCGAGATGACGCTGCCCGCGCCCACCACCGACTCCTGCGCCGAGCCGCCGTTGACGAACTTCGCCGGCGCCAGGTTCTCGGTGGCGCCGTGAATGGGCCAGCGCGTGTTGTACAGGTTGAAGATCGGGTGCGCTGACACCAGGTCCATGTGCGCGTCGTAGAACGCGTCCAGGGTTCCGACGTCGCGCCAGTAGCCGCGGTCACGCTCGGTTGCGCCGGGCACCTCGTTGTCGGAGAAGTCGTAGACGGCGGCCAGCCCGTCGGTCACCAGGCGCGGCATGATGTCGCCGCCCATGTCGTGATCGGAGTGATCGTCGTCGGCGTCGGCACGGATTGCGTCGATCAGCACCTTGGTGGTGAACACGTAGTTGCCCATCGACACATACGTGCTGTCGGGATCATCGGGCGTTCCGGGCGGGTTCACCGGCTTCTCCATGAAGCCGCGGATCCGGCCGGAGTCGTCGGCGTCGATGCAGCCGAACGACGATGCCTCGGCGCGCGGCACCCGAACACCGGCGACCGTCGCCCCGGCTCCGCTGTCGATGTGGAAGTGCACCATCTGCTCGGGGTCCATCCGGTACACGTGGTCGGCGCCGAAGACCACGATGTAGTCCGGGTCTTCGTCGAAGATCAGGTTCAGCGACTGATAGATCGCGTCGGCCGACCCGGTGTACCAGCGCGGCCCGAGCCGCTGTTGGGCCGGCACCGGGGTGATGTACTCACCCGCCAGACCGCTCAACCGCCAATTCTGCGAGATGTGCCGGTCCAGCGAATGCGACTTGTACTGCGTCAGAACGCAGATCCGCAGGTAGCGCGCGTTGACCAGGTTCGACAGCACGAAGTCGATCAGCCGGTAGGCCCCCCCGAAGGGGACCGCCGGCTTGGCCCGGTCCACGGTCAGTGGGTGCAACCGCTTGCCCTCACCACCGGCCAGGACGATGCCCAGTACGTGCGGCACTTCCCTCATGGGCACAAACCTATCGGCCGCGTCGGAGCGCTGCCAGCCGACCGCGCGATTGTCGACGGTTCGTAACAGATTGCCGGTCGATCCGCTGCGCGGAGGACGGCCGGCGACCGCTACCGTGCGGGTTATGCGGGTAGCGATGCTGACTCGGGAATATCCCCCGGAGATCTACGGCGGTGCAGGTGTCCATGTCACCAACCTGGTGGAAGCCCTGCGACGGTTGTGCCACGTCGATGTGCACTGCATGGGCGCCCCCCGGCCGGGCGCGCAGGCGCATCAGCCCGATCCTGCGCTGCGGGACGCGAATCCGGCGCTGGGAACCCTGTCGGCCGACCTGACCATGGTCGACGCCGTCGCCGGGGCCGACGTCGTGCACTCCCACACCTGGTACACGGCCATGGCCGGCCGGCTGGCGGCGCTGCTGCACGACGTCCCGCATGTGCTGACCGCACATTCGCTGGAACCGCTGCGGCCCTGGAAGGCCGAGCAGTTGGGGGGCGGCTACCGGGTGTCGTCCTGGGCCGAGCGGGAGGCCACCACGGCCGCCGACGCCGTCATCGCGGTCAGCTCGGCTATGCGCGACGACCTGCTGCGGGTCTATCCGGACCTGCGACCCGACCGCGTGCACGTCATCTACAGCGGTATCGACACCGACGTGTGGCACCCGCAGCCGGTCGGGCCGGACTCGATGCCCGCCGAGCTCGGTGTCGACCCGGACCGGCCCATGGTGGCCTTCGTCGGACGGATCACCCGGCAGAAGGGCGTGGCCCATCTGGTGGCCGCCGCGCACGGGTTCCACCCCGACGCGCAACTGGTGCTGTGCGCCGGCGCCCCCGACACACCTGAGCTTGCCGACGAGGTCAGGGCCGCGGTCGCCGACCTGGCCGCGACGCGTAGCGGGGTGTTCTGGGTCCAGGAGACCCTACCGGCCCGACAGATCCGGGAATTGCTTTCGGCGGCAACGGTGTTCGTCTGTCCGTCGGTCTACGAGCCGTTGGGGATCGTAAATCTGGAGGCGATGGCCAGCGGCACCGCGGTGGTGGCGTCCGACGTCGGCGGCATACCGGAGGTGGTCACCGACGGCGTGACCGGCACCCTGGTCCACTACGACGCCGCCGACCCGGACGGCTATCACGCCGGCCTGGCCGAGGCGGTCAACGAGTTGATCACCGACCCGGACCTGGAGCGACGTTACGGCGACGCCGGCAGGCGCCGCTGCGAGGAGGTCTTTTCCTGGGCGCGGGTGGCCGAGCAGACCCTGGCCGTCTATCGGCAGGCGGGCCGCTAGCCACACCCCGGTCTAGCTGGTGACGGCTTTGAGTTCGTCGCCCAGCGCAGCGGCCTCGTCGGGAGTCAACTCGACGACCAGCCGTCCGCCACCCTCGAGCGGTACCCGCATCACGATGCCACGCCCCTCTTTGGTCGCTTCCAGTGGACCGTCACCGGTCCGGGGCTTCATCGCCGCCATCGAGTGCTCCCTCCAGGTACCAGCCCGCGGGCCGTGCCCTTAATCTGCGCCGGGTGTGCACCGCAGTCGCAGCGTCCGGCTTCGAACCGCAAATTCACTCCGCCATTCTCCCCTATCGGCGACGCTGCGTGCACAAGACCCGTTTCCGGATCGCATTTTAGTCCATCTAGGCAGTTGCCGACGGCACCCAACATGTCTGGACATGGTCGTCGACCATGCCGGTGGCCTGCATCAACGCATACGCAGTGGTGGGGCCGACGAATCGAAACCCGCGGCGCTTCAATTCGCGGGCCATCGCCGTCGATTCCGGCGTGACGGCCGGAATTTCCGACAGGGCCGCCGGACGAGGGCGGGGCGGCGGGGCGAATGACCACAAAAGCTCCGCCAAATCGGTGGATCCCAGATCGATGGTCGCCCGGGCGTTGGCGATCGTCGCCTCGATCTTGGCCCGGTTGCGCACGATGCCCGCGTCGCCCAACAGCCGCGCGACATCGGCGTCGGTGTAGCGCGCGATGGCCTCGACGTCGAAGTCGGCGAACGCGCGCCGGAAATTCTCCCGCTTGCGCAGGATCACCAGCCACGACAGCCCACTCTGGAAGGCCTCCAGGCTGACCCGCTCGAACAGCGCGGCCGGGTCGCGCACCGGACGGCCCCACTCCTGGTCGTGGTAGTCGCGGTACAGCTCCGAAGCGCTGTCGACCCAGCCGCACCGAACCAGGCCGTCGTCGGGCGCGCGGCTCAACTCGACTCCGCCGAGTTCCCGGCGGTCGACTGCGCCGCGGCGAGCTGCCCGCGCAGCTGGTCGAGCTCGGCTCCGAGGCGTTCCAGCACCCAGTCCACCTCGCCGGTGTTGTAACCGCGCAGCACCT
This sequence comes from Mycolicibacter longobardus, assembly GCF_002102265.1. GTDB lineage: Bacteria > Actinomycetota > Actinomycetes > Mycobacteriales > Mycobacteriaceae > Mycobacterium > Mycobacterium longobardum. Next base: position 4,368 of record NZ_LQPG01000030.1, read on the forward strand.
GGGAGAACTTGACCGCATCGACGTCAGCGCCGGTGACGCCCGAAGCCGGCAGCATGGTCGCCGTGGTCGCCCGCGGCAACGGCGGCAGCTGCTCACCCCGGCCGAACAGCACGCTGGCCACCCCGAACAGCAGCAGCGCGGTGAGGACGAGCACAACGAGATACAGCAACACCAGTGTCACGGCATCGATAGTGCCTCATCCGGCGAGTTCACGACCACCACCGCGATGGGTCAGCGCTGGCGCAGCGTGTTCATCGGCGGCCGGTCGACCAGCGACAGCGGCGTGGTGCGTGGCAGAAAGTCCACCCCGTCCGGACCGTCGGCTACGTACTGGGTGAGCCCCACCCCCGAGTCCGGGACTCCGCACCGCGACAGCAGGGTGGCCACGACTTGACGGCTCATCACGGCCAGCTCCGCCAGCGGGCGGTTGCGGTGAGCCCGCACCCCCAGGTTGACCTGGGCGATGGCCTCCAGACCCAACCGGTCGTAGGTGTCGATCAGCAGCCCGATCTCCACCCCGTAGCCGGGCGCGAACGGTACGGACGCCAGGAGCTCGCGGCTGCCCGCGTATTCACCGCCCAGCGGCTGCAGCACCGCGCCCAGATCCGGCCGCAGCGCGGTCAGCAGCGGCCGGGCGACCAGCTCGGTGACCCGGCCACCACCGGTGGCGTCCTCGGTGCCGTTGACCTTCAGCGGCCGCCGGTAGAAGCCCTTGACCAGGTGGATGCCGTCACCGGTGAGCAGGGGCCCCACCAGGTTGGGCACGAACATCGGGTCGGGGTCGATGAGGTCGGAGTCCACGAACACCACGATGTCGCCGCTGGTCGCGGCCAGCGACCGCCACAGCGCCTCACCCTTGCCGGGCTGCGGCGCGACCTCGGGAACCGCCTGCTCGCGGCTGACGACGCGGGCCCCTGCGGCGATGGAGCGGATCTCGGTGTCGTCGGTGGATCCGGAGTCCAGCACGATGAGTTCGTCGACCAGGTTGTCGACCAGTGGGGTGATGCTGTCGATGACCGATTCGATGGTGGCCTGCTCGTTCAACGCGGGCAGCACCACCGAGATGGTGCGGCCGGTCTTGGCCTTGGCCGCCAACAGCTCGGCGACCGTCCAGTCCGGACGGCTCCAGGTGCGCCCGGCCAGCCGGGTGTCACCCGGTGCTGCCACCAGGTCGGTCATGCCAATCCCCTTACTGTGCGGGTCGGGGCCCGCACGCCCTGGATCGATGCCACCATCTCCAGTACGCGCCGGGTCGGCCCGACCTCGTGAACCCGAAACATCCGGGCTCCGGCGGCCGCCGCCAACGCGGTGGCCGCCAACGTTCCCTCCAGCCGTTCGGTCAGACCCACACCAAGAGTCTCCCCGATGAAGTCTTTGTTGGAGAGCGCCATCAGCACCGGCCATCCGGTACCGACCAAGTCCTCCGTGTGTCGCAACAACGCTAGCCCGTGGAAGGTGTTCTTGCCGAAATCATGGGTCGGGTCGATCAGCACGCGGTCGCGCGCCACCCCGGCCGCGACCGCGCGTTCCGCGGCCGCGGTGACCTCGCTGATCACCGCTTTCACCACCCCGTCGACGCTGGTGCCGTAGCTCACCCGGAACGGGCGGGTGCGCGGCTGCGCACCCCCGGTGTGCGAACAGACCAGGCCCGCGCCGAATTCCGCGGCGACCGCGGGCAGCTCCGGGTCGACTCCGCCCCAGGTGTCGTTGATCAGGTCGGCGCCGGCCGCGCAGGCCCGTTTGGCCACCTCAGCGCGCCAGGTGTCGACGCTGATCAGCTGGTCCGGATAGGCGCTGCGCAGCCACTCGATGAACGGAACCACCCGGGCGGTCTCGGTGTCGACGTCGACCGTCTCTCCCGGCCCGGCTTTGACCCCGCCCACATCGATGACGTCGGCGCCGTCGGCCACCGCCCGGTGCACCGCGGACTTGGCCGCCTCGTCGGTGAAGGTGGCGCCCGCGTCGTAGAAGGAGTCCGGGGTGCGGTTGACGATCGCCATGATCAGCGCGCGATCTACCGCCACCGGACGACCGCAAAGGGTGGACTGCACCCATCTATGGTGCCCGGTGGGTGTGGCGCCGCAATGCTCAGCCCTGTTCCGCCGAAACCGACGTTTTGCAGAGAAAGTTCGAGTGACGGCCTGCAAAACGTCGGTCTGGGCGCAGGGGTACGGACCTCAGCCCTGGGGTCGCTTACCGGCGGCCACTTCGCCGGGGTAGTCGGCGTAGTAGGGCACGTACCCCTCCTCGCGCCCGGCCAGCACATACAGCGGGTCGGTCACGTCGGCGCCGTAGGCCTGCTCCCGCAGCTCCACCTTGCGACTCTTGAACGTCGTGGTGTGCGCCATCGACTCCACCAGCCGCACGAACAGCGGCGCCGCGTAAGAGGGCAGCTGTTCGTAGACGGTGCGGGCCAACCCGGCCCCGTCGAAGCTGGCGCCCTCACGCAGTTTGACCGCGGCCATCCCGGCCCGGCCGCCGGTGTGCGGCACCTCGACGCCGTAGACGGCGCATTCCTCAACCGACTCGTCGGCGGACAGCGCGGCCTCGACCTGCGTGGTGGCGACGTTCTCGCCCTTCCACCGGAAGGTGTCACCGAGCCGGTCGACGAACGCGGCGTGCCCCATGCCCTGCGGGCGCATCAGGTCACCGGTGTTGAACCAGCAGTCCCCGTCCCGGAAGGCGTTGCGCACCAGCTTCTTCTCGTTGGCCTCCGGGTCGGTGTAGCCGTCGAACGGCGAGAATCGGTTCACCGGACTCAGCAGCAGCCCGGGCTGCCCCGCCGGCACCCGGCGCACCCAGCCGTCCTCGCCGCGCACCGGCTGACCGGTGTCGGGGTCGTACTGCACGTAGGCCAGCGGCATCGGATACAAGCCGGTGCTGCGCGGCACGTTCAACACGTTGAGGAAAGCACTGTTGCTCTCGCTGGCGGCGTAGAACTCGCAGACCCGCTTGATGCCGAATCGGTGGGTGAACTCGTCCCAGATCTCCGGGCGGAGCCCGTTGCCGGCGATCACCCTTATCTTGTGGGCACGATCGGTCGCCTTGGCCGGCTGATTGAGCAGGTAGCGGCAGAGCTCGCCGATGTAGACGAACGCCGTCGCGTCGGCGGCGATGACCTCATCCCAGAACCGCGAGGCGGAGAACGACTTCCCCAGCGCCAGCGTCGCACCGGCGTTGAGCACCGAGGACACCGCGACCGTCAGCGCATTGTTGTGGTAGAGCGGCAGGCAGCAGTACAGCGTGTCGGTGCCGCGCAGTCGCAGCCCGATGCCGCCGAATGTCGCCAACGCACGCAGCCACCGGTAGTGGGTCATCACGCTGGCCTTGGGATAACCGGTGGTGCCCGAGGTGAAGATGTAGAACGCGGTGTCCTTGGCCAGCACCGCGTTGACCGACGCGGGGTTGCCGGCGGGCGCCGCGGCCCCCAGCCGTTCCAGATCCTCGATGGTGATCGGCGAGGCCTGGGCACCGCTGTCTTTCACGGCCTCGACCAGATCGGACTCCGCGACCAACAGCTTGGAGTCCAGCAGTCCGAGGCTGTGGGCCAGCACGTCGCCACGCTGGTGATAGTTGAGCATGCCGGCCACCCCGCCGCATTTGGCGACGGCCAGCATCATCAGCACCGCGTTGGGCGAGTTGCGCAGCATGATCCCGACCACGTCGCCATGGCCGACGCCGCGAGCGGCCAGCACAGCGGCATAGCGATTGACGGTCTCGTTGGCCTCGCGATAGGTCAGCTGCTGGTAGCCGAACCGGATGAAGACCCGGTCGCTGAACCGCGCCGCCCGGTCCTGGAAGACTTTGCCGATCGACGACTTGGAGGTGGGTTGGGCCAGCAGTCCGGTCCGCAGCCCGCGCAGGATCCCCGGCGCGTCGGGCAACAGCCTGGGCACCCGGGTCACCACGTCGATAAGTCCCACCCGAGTGACGGTGCCGGAGTTGTGATCGGACACGCTGTTCCCCCGTTTTCCCACGATTCGGCCGAGGACCCAGTCGATCGCCAGCCCGGCGGAGCCGGGCGCAGCGGGTCGCCTGCGAAGGCTCAGCCTAATCGGTACCGGAGGTACCGGGTGAACAGGCGTCCAGCGCCGCCTCCATCTCGTCGAACACCAGCAGCCGCTTCATCGCACGCCCGGACACGTAGCCGGTATCGACCAGCCCGAACAGCCAGTTCCACAGCCCCGCGTAGTGACCGTCCGGGTCGAACAGCACCACCGGTTTGTCATGCATGCCCAGATGCCCGGCGGTCCACGCTTCGAACATCTCTTCCAGCGTGCCGATCCCGCCCGGCAGGGTCAGGAAGGCATCGGCGCGTTCGTCCATCACCTGTTTGCGCTCACGCATGGTGTCGGTGACGATCAGCTCGTCGGCCTCCACATCGGCGACCTCGCGGTGCAGCAGAGCTTTCGGGATCACCCCGACGGTGCGGCCGCCGCGCTCCCGGGCGGCCACGGCCAGCGCACCCATCGCCGAGACGTTGCCGCCACCCCACACCAGCGTCCAGCCGCGCTCGGCGATCGCCACTCCGACCTTGGCGGCCAGCGCCAGCAGGGCCGGATCAGTCGGGCCGGACGCGCAGTAGACACACACCGCCCATTCAGTCGACCGCACAACCGAAAGGTTAACCGGCGGGTGGCCGGAGTCCGTAAAATCTCCGCGATGCCCATCCGGTGGAACGTCCCCGAACATTCGGCGGCCCTGCACCGGCTCACCACGGCGCTGGACGCCGACGGGGCGGGCGCGGTGGTGCTCGGCCCGGACGGGTGCGGCAAGTCCACCCTGGCCCGGTTGGCCGCCGAAGACCATGCTCGCCGCCACCCGGGCACCCACGTCCGGTGGGTGATCGGCACCCCCGCCGAGCGCGCGGTGCCGTTCGGCGCCGTCAGCCATCTGGTTCAGGTGGCCGACATCGGCAAACCCGCCGCGCTGCTGCGGGCGGCGCGGGCCTCGCTGGCCGCTGCGGATCCTGACGGCGGCGACCTGCTGCTGGTGGTCGATGACGCCCATCAGCTCGACATCCTGTCGGCGACGCTGGTCTACCAGCTGGCGCTGACCGGTGCCGCCCGGATGATCGTGACCGGACGCGCCGATTCCGCACCTGCGGCCCCGGCGCCCATCGCCGCGCTGTGGGGCGACGATCTGCTGTCCCGCATCGACATCGCCGCACCCGACCAGGCAACCGCCGTCGACGATGTCGAAGCCTTCGTGGCCGGGTTGCCGGCCTCCGCGCGCTCGGTGCTGGACTACCTGGCCGTCTTCGAGCCGCTGGCGCTGGCCGACCTGTCCCGGCTTGCCGGTGACGACGCGGTCCGTCAGGCCGAGGAGCTCGGAGCCGTGGAGACCCGGGCCAGGGGCGGGCGCGGACCGGACCCGGTGGTCTACACCGCGCACCCGTTGTTCGCCGAGCGGGCCCTCCACGCGCTGGGCGGCCGCGACGGGCAGGCCGCTCGCGCACGGCGCGCCGAGGTGGTCACCGTGCTGGCCGAACGGCCATGCGAGCACGTCGGCGAGCAGTTACGGCTGGCCGCGCTGGCCGCCGACAGCGACGCACCCCAGCCCGCCGCGGCCGTGGTGGACGCTGCGCAACAGGCGCTGCGGCTGGGGGATCTGGCACTCGGCGAGCGCCTGGCCCGCAATGCTCTGGACCGCGCGGAGGGACTGCCGGCCCGGCTGGCGCTGGCGCATGCGCTGGCCTGGCAGGGGCGGGGGCGAGACGCCGACGCCGTGTTGTCTGCGGTCGACCCGGCCGGGTTGGCCGAGCCGGAGTTGATGGCCTGGGCGCTGCCGCGGGCCGCCAACCAGTTCTTCATGCTGGGCGAACCCGAACGGGCGACGGCGTTTCTGGCCGCCACCCGCGGCCGGGTCGCCAACCCGGGCCCGCGCATCACCCTGGACGCCCTCGGTGCCACCTTCGCGATGAACGCCGGCAACATCGGCCGCGCCGCCGAAGCAGCCACCGCGGTGCTGGCCGACCCGGCCGCCGACGACATGGCATTGGCCTGGGCGGGCAGCGCTGCGGCGCTGTGTGCGGCGCGGGCCGGCCGATTCGACGAGGTCGAGCCGTTGGCACGCCGCGCGCTGGACGCCGAACACCCCGGGGTGCTGCGGTTCACCATCGGGTTGGCTCAGATCACCGTGCTGCTGATGACGGACCGGCTCGCCGAAGCACGCGAACTCGCCTGGCAGTTCACCGATTTCGCCGAGCTGTCTCAACCCGGCCGGGCGATCGGCGAGGTGCTGGTGGCGCAGGTGCTGATCGCGGCCGAAGAATTCGAGGCGGCGACCAAGCTGCTGATTCCGGCCGCGGCCACCCTGGAGCGCACCGGCTACTCGTGGGGGCCGCTGTCGCTGACGCTGTTGGCCACCGCACTGGCCCGACAGTCCGATATCGCCGGCGCGGCAAAGACGTTGAGTCGAGCCGAATCCCGGCACGGAACCAAATCGGCGCTGTTCGCCCCGGAGCTGGGTGTGGCGCGCGCTTGGCAACGAGCCGGCGTGCGCGACCAACACGGCGCCATCACCGCGGCCCGCGAGGCCGCCCGGATGGCCGAACGCACCGGACAGTCGGCGGCCGCGTTGCAGGCCTGGCACACGGCCGTCCGGCTCGGCGATGCCCGCGCCGCCGACCCGTTGACCCGGCTCTGCGAAGAAGTCGACTGCGCCTTCGGCCGGACCGCGCTGGCCGCGGCCCGGGCCCTGGGAGGCTAGGACCGACCCGCGCGGCGGGCCGCTGGTGCCGAGTGGGCATCTGACAACGCGACATGAGCGTGTGCCGTGAAATTACCGCTCGCGGGAATCTCCGGGCCTTAGCCGGAGAGGAAACCCCGCAGCAGCTCGGCCACCGCACTGATCTGCTCGACCGGCACCCGCTCGTCGACGGTATGGGCGAGATTCGGATCGCCCGGCCCGTAGTTCACCGCGGGGATGCCGCGGGCGGCGAATCGGGATACGTCGGTCCAGCCGTACTTGGCCCGCACCCGGCCGTCGGCGGCGGCCACCAGGGCGGCCGCGGCGGGCGCGGTGAGCCCCGGCAGGGCTCCGGCGGCGGAATCGGTCTGCTCGATCGTCACGTCCAGGCCGTCGAACACCTCCCGCACGTGGGTCAGCGCCTGGTCGGGGGTGCGGTCGGGGGCGAAGCGGAAGTTCACCGTGACCGCGGCCGAGTCCGGGATGACGTTGCCGGCCACCCCGCCGTCGATGCGCACGGCCGACAGGCCCTCGCGGTACACGCAGCCGTCGATGTCGACGCTGCGCGGCTGGTAGGCGGCGAGCCGATCCAGCACCGCTCCCAGTTTGTGGATGGCGTTGTCGCCCAGCCAGGACCGCGCCGAATGCGCCCGGGTGCCCGCGGCACCGATGACGACCCGCAGCGTGCCTTGGCAGCCGGCCTCGATGTAGCCGCCGGTGGGCTCACCGAGAACGGCGACGTCGGCCACCAGCCAGTCAGGCAGGTTGCGCTCGATGCGGCCCAGCCCGTTGGCGGCCGCCTCGATCTCCTCGCAGTCATAGAAGACGCAGGTCAGGTCATGTGCGGGCTCGACGACGGTGGCGGCCAGGTGCAGGAAGACGGCGACACCGGATTTCATGTCGACGGTCCCGCAGCCGTGCAGCACATCGCCTTCGGCACCGGTGGTGCGCCGGCTGGGCAGGTTGCCGGCCACCGGGACGGTGTCCAGATGCCCGGCCAACAGCACCCGGGTCGGGCGCCCCAGTCGGGTGCGGGCCAGTACCGCATCGCCGTCGCGGACGATCTCGAAGCCGGAGGTCTGCACCCGCAGCGCGGCTTCGACCTCGTCGGCGATCCGCGCTTCGTGCCGCGACTCGCTGGGGATGTCCACCAGCGCCGCGGTCAGGGCAATCGGGTCGGAGCGCAGGTCCAGCACGGACTCAGACTAGCCGCCCAGGTAGCCTGACCGGCGTGACTGGAGCTTGGGGCGTCGGAGTGGCGACGCTGGCCGCAGACGGATCGGTACTCGACACCTGGTTTCCCGCACCGGAGTTGGGCGGGTCGGGTCAGCCCGGTACCACCCGGCTCCCGACGGACGATGTGCCCGCCGATCTCGCCGGGCTACTCGGGCGTGATGAGGACCGCGGCACCGAAACGGTGGCGGTGCGCACCGTGATCGGTTCGCTGGACGACGCCGCCGTCGACGCCTATGACGCCTACCTGCGACTGCACCTGCTGTCGCACCGGCTGGTGGTACCGCACGGACTCAACGCCGGCGGGCTGTTCGGGGTGCTGACCAACGTGGTGTGGACCAACCACGGACCGTGCGCGGTCGAAGGCTTCGAATCCGTGCGGGCCCGGCTGCGCCGCCGCGGTCCGGTGACCGTCTACGGGGTGGACAAGTTCCCGCGCATGGTCGATTACGTGCTGCCGTCCGGGGTGCGCATCGCCGACGCCGACCGGGTGCGGCTGGGTGCGCACCTGGCGACCGGCACCACGGTGATGCACGAGGGATTCGTCAACTTCAACGCCGGCACACTGGGCGCCTCGATGGTCGAGGGCCGTATCTCGGCGGGCGTGGTGGTCGGCGACGGCTCCGACGTCGGAGGCGGGGCGTCCATCATGGGCACGCTGTCCGGGGGTGGGACACAGGTGATTTCGATCGGCAAGCGCTGCCTGCTGGGGGCGAACGCCGGGCTGGGCATCCCGCTGGGCGACGACTGCGTGGTCGAGGCCGGGCTGTATGTCACCGCCGGGACCAAGGTCACCCTGCCCGACGGCACCACGGCCAAGGCCCGCGACCTGGCCGGCGGGAACAACCTGTTGTTCCGCCGCAACTCACAGACCGGTGCGGTCGAGGTGGTGGCCCGCGACGGTCAGGGCATCGCGCTCAACGAAGACCTGCACGCCAACTGACCCATCACGGGCGACCCGCTGCGCCCGGCTCCGCCGCGCTTGCGATCGCGGCAAGCCCTACAGCATCGCCCTGCTGATCTTGTCGCTGTCTTTCCCGATCGTCTTGCAGTAGGCGCTGACCGCCACGCGCGTCCCGGTGAGCTCCAGATTGGACGGTTCGCCGCCGTTCTTGTCCTTGAGCATCTTGGCGACCACGGAGCGCTGCTTCTCGTCGTCGTGGCTGTTGAATTCGCCGCAGGTGGTGTCGCCGCCCTTGTTGATGACCTTCTCCACCTCCGAGCACCCGCCGAGCAGGAAGGTCGCGCAGGCGAGCACGGTGACGGCGGCAAGACTGAATCGCGTCCGAGGTATCACGTGGCCACCCTTCTGGTTTCGGTTCACGCAAGCGCGAGCCTACGTCAGCAGTGCCTTCTTGAGTACCTTTCCCATCGCGTTGCGCGGCAGGGCATCCACCATCCGCACCTCGCGCGGCCGTTTGTGCACCGAAAGTTGTTGGGCCACATATTCGATCAGCTCGTCAGGTTGCGCAGATCGGTCCGGCGAAGCGACCACGAACGCGACGATCCGCTGGCCCAGGTCCTCATCCGGCAGCCCGACGACGGCCACCTCGGCCACCGCGGGATGGCCCAGCAGTGCGGTCTCGATCTCGCCGGCGCCGACCCTGAATCCGCCGGACTTGATCAGATCGACCGATTCGCGCCCGACGATCCGGTGCATACCGTCGGCGTCGATCACCGCGACATCCCCGGTGCGGTACCACCCGTCGGCGTCAACGGCTTCGGCGGTGGCATCGGGCCGGTTGAGGTATCCGTTGAACAGGGTCGGCCCGCGCACCAGAAGCCGTCCGATGGTCTCTCCGTCGTGGGGCACCGGTCCGCCGTCGTCGTCGACGAGCCGGGTCTGCACCCCGCGCAACGGCAGGCCCACCCACCCCGGGCGGCGCTCACCGTCAGCACGGGTGCTCAGCGTGATCAGCGATTCGGTGCTGCCGTACCGCTCGACGGGAGCGTGGCCGGTGAGGGCGACGAGCCGGTCGAACACCGGAACCGGCAGCGCCGCACTGCCCGACACCAGCAACCGGGCCGGCCGCAGCGCCTCGGCGGCACTCCCGTCGGCCACCACCCGGGACCAGACGGTGGGTACCCCGAAATACAGCGTGCCGCGCGCGGCGGCGTAGGCCTGTGGGGTCGGTTTTCCGGTGTGCACGAAGCGATTTCCCATTCGCAGGGATCCCAGCAGGCCCAATACCAGACCGTGCACGTGATACAGCGGCAGACCGTGCACCAGGACGTCGTCGGGTGTCCACTGCCAGGCTTCGGCCAGCGCATCGAGGTCGGCCGCCAGCGCCCGCCGGCTCAACTGCACGCCCTTGGGCGGCCCGGTGGTGCCGGAGGTGTAGATGACCAGCGCGGTGTCGTTTTCCGGCGGTTCAGCGAGGCTCGACGAAGGAGAGGCGAAGCTGGGACCGCCGCATGAACCCGGCGGTTCAACGAGGCTCGACGAAGGAGAGGCGACGCTGGTGCGCACCGGGACGTGCGGCAGGCCGGCGAGGTCATCGGGCCGCTCCCCCAACCAGGCCTGCGCGCCCGAGTCGCGAAGGATGTGCGCGCGTTCGGCGACGCCGACGTCGGCGGGCACCGGCACCATCGGCACCCCCGCGAGCAGGCAGCCGGCGACCGCCAGCACGGTTGGCGCCGTCGGGGTGGCCAGCACCGCGACCCGCTGCGCGCCACCGAGGTCTTGGTGTGCCGCAGCGGAAGCAGCGCTCAATTCGGCTCGGCTCAGCACCGTGTTGTCGATACGGACCGCATCGGCGATGTCCGGCGCGTTCGAGTCATCGGGAGCCAGCGAGGTCAGCAGCATCTGGGGGACGTTACCGAATCGGCAAGCCGGAGCGACCACGGCCGATCGACCGGACCACGGCCGCCGCTGCGGTGGTATCAACGAGTTTGTTCCACTAAATTTGCGGCAAATCCTCCGGGCAACTCCTCAAGGAGAGGGACACCCATGCACGACCGGTCCGGCCGGCCCCGCGGCGCCAATCGCAGCCAGCGGTTGCCGCGCAATCAGCAGCGGGACCGGGTGCTGCGACTGGTGGGCGCCGCCGAGGGTGCGGTGGATGCCGCGGAGCTCGCCGAGCGGATGAACCTGCACGTGACCACGGTGCGGTTCCACCTGGACGCGTTGTGCGAGGACGGAGCGGTCGCGCGCACCCGGATCAAACGTGACGGCGTCGGCCGTCCCCGCACCGGCTACATCGCCGTTCGGGAGCGGCTGGACTACCGCGGTCTCGCCGAGATCCTGGCCATGGAACTCGGCGACACCGCCGCCGAACGCCGGGAGCGCGCCGAGCGGGCGGGTCGGCGCTGGGCCGAGCGGATCCTGGCCTCCAACGCCCCGACCGATCCCGCCAGGCCGAACGGCACGGCGCCGGTGACCGGCATCGATGACTGCGCCGACCAGATCGCCGGGATCTTCGAGCGCATGGGATTCGGCCCCGAGCTCACCGTGAGCCCCGACAGCGCCGACGGCCGGCGCGAGTGCGTCATCCGGCTGCACGCCTGCCCGGTTCGCGAGTTGGCGCAGTCACACCCGGAAGTCAGCTGCGCCATGCACCTGGGCCTGTTGCGCGGGCTGCTCACCGGCAACAACGTTGCCGGTGGCGGCGCCGCCCTGGAGCCGTTTGTGGAGCCGGAGATGTGCGTCGCCAGGCTGATCGGCCGATAGCGGGCGTCAGTCCGTGGTCGCGTCGGCGAATTCGCAGAACGCGGTGTAGGCACGGGCCCCGTAAATGGTGGCCGGACCGCCGTGCATGAGAATGCTGACGCCGATGGCCTCGGCAGCCTCCTGTTTGGTGGCCCCGGCGCGCGCCGCGGCACGTGCGTGCGAGGCGATGCAGCCGTCGCAGCCCTGCACCACACCCATCGCCATCGCCATCAACTCTTTGACCTTGCGCTCCAACGCCCCTGATTCGAACGTGGCCTTGCTCATTTCGCCGAATCCCTGGTAGACGCCGGGGATCTGCTGTCGCAGGTCGCGATGCTGCGGGTTCAGTTCGTTGAGGACTTCCTGGTAGTGACTCATACCCCCCAGGGTATCAGATTCTAGGGTGCCGCCATGTGCGGGTAACGATGATCGGTGGGCGGGACGAAGGTCTCTTTGATGGTTCGCGCCGACGTCCAGCGCAGCAGGTTCAACGGCGACCCGGCCTTGTCGTTGGTGCCCGAGTTGCGCGAGCCGCCGAACGGCTGCTGCCCCACCACCGCCCCGGTCGGTTTGTCGTTGACGTAGAAGTTGCCGGCGGCGAACCGCAGCCGTTGCAGTGCCGCGCGCACCGCGTGCCGGTCCTCGGCGATGACCGCCCCGGTCAGCGCATAGCGCGATCCGGTGTCGACGAGCTCGAGGATCTCCTCGTAACGCTCGTCGGGGTAGACGTGCACCGACAGCAGCGGGCCGAAGTATTCGCAGCTGAACATCTCGTCGGCCGGATCATCGGAGAGCAGCACCGTGGGCCGCACGAAATAACCCACACTGTCGTCGTAGTCACCGCCGACAGCGATCGTGACACCGGCGGCGGACTTGGCGCGCTCGATGGCGCGCACGTTCTTGGCGAACGCCCGCCCGTCGATGAGCGCACCCCCGAAGTTGGTCAGGTCGGTGACATCGCCGTAGCGCAGCTCCGCGGTGGCGGCCAGCAGGTCGTCGCCGACCCGCCGCCACAGCGAGCGGGGGATGTATGCCCGCGAGGCGGCCGAGCACTTCTGGCCCTGGTAGTCGAAGGCCCCGCGAATCAGCGCGGTACGCAGCACATCCGGCTGCGCCGAAGCGTGCGCCACCACGAAGTCCTTGCCGCCGGTCTCCCCCACCAGCCGGGGATAGCTGCCGTACCGGTCGATGTTGACACCCACCTGGCGCCACAGCGCGCGGAAGGTGTCCGTCGATCCGGTGAAGTGGATTCCGGCCAGCCGCGAATCCGCCAGCGCCACTTCCGAGACGGCGTACCCGTCTCCGGTGAGCAGGTTGATCACCCCCGGCGGCAGCCCGGCCTCTTCCAGCAGCTGCATGGTCAGGTACGCGGCGAGGGTCTGGGTGACGGACGGCTTCCAGATCACCGTGTTGCCCATCAGCGCCGGCGCCGTCGGCAGGTTTCCGGCGATCGAGGAGAAGTTGAACGGGGTGATGGCGTAGACGAACCCGTCCAGCGGCCGGTAATCGGTGCGGTTCCACACTCCCGGGCTGCTCAGCGGTTGCTGCGCCAGGATGTGGCGGGCGAACGCGACGTTGAACCGCCAGAAGTCGATGAGCTCGCACGGTGCGTCGATCTCGGCCTGATAGACGGTCTTGGACTGCCCGAGCATGCTCGCGGCGGCGATGGTCTCTCGCCACGGCCCGGCCAGCAGGTCGGCGGCCCGCAGGAAGATCGCCGCGCGCTCGTCGAACGGGGTTGCCGCCCAGTCGTTCTTGGCGGCAGCGGCGGCTTCGACCGCGGTGGTGGCGTCGGCGTGGGTGGCGTTGGTCAGGGTGCCCAGCACCGCGGCGTGCCGGTGCGGTGCGACGACGTCGATGCGCACGCCGTCGCCCATCCGATGCCGGCCGGCGATGACGTGCGGCAGGTCGCGCGGTTGGTCGGCGAGCGCGGCCAGGGCGGTGCGCAGCCGGGTGCACTCGGCCGAATCCGGAGCGTAGTCGTGCACCGGCTCGTTGACCGGAACTGGTACTTCGGTGATGGCGTCCATAACCCAGGATGCGCCCGGATGCGCCGCCGCGCCCGTGATTCAGCCGGTTGTGTGGGCGACGGCGATCTCCGCGGCCAGCCGCGCATTGGCCAGCACCAAGGCGACGTTGGCGGCCACCGACCCGCCGCGGGTCTCGCGGTGGAAGTGGTCGAGCAGGAACGGGGTGACCTCCTTGCCGCGTACCCCGGCCGCCTCGGCGGCGGCCAACCCGTCGGCCAGCACCCGGTCGTGCAGTGCGCGGTCCAGTTCGGCGTCGGCGGAGATCGGATTGGCCAGCACCAGCCCGTAGCCGTCGGTGCCCAGCCGGGTCCGGGCGCGCAGCACCGCGGCGGCCTGCGCCGGACTCTGAACCTGCCAGTCGATCCGGTGACCGGAGTCGGCGAGATAGAAGGCCGGGAAGCGATCGGTGCGGTAACCGATCACCCCCACGCCGAGGGTCTCCAGCCGCTCCAGCGTGGCACCGATGTCCAGGATCGACTTGACCCCCGAACACACCACCAGCACCGGGGTGCGCGACAACGCCGCGAGGTCCGCCGACTCGTCCCAATTCTCGCGTGCCCCGCGGTGCACACCGCCCAGCCCGCCGGTGGCGAACACCGTGATGCCCGCCGTCGCCGCCAGGTGTGCGGTTGAGGCCACCGTGGTCGCGCCGTCGCCGCCCGCGGCAGCCAGCATGGCGATCTCGCGGACACTGACTTTGACCACGCCGGTGCCGGTGGCGATGCGATGCAGCGCGTCGTCGTCGAGACCGAGGTGGGGCTGGCCGCCGATGATCGCGATGGTGGCGGGCACGGCGCCGCCGGAGCGCACGGCGTTCTCGATCTCGCGCGCGATACGCAGATTGTCCGGGCGCGGCAGACCGTGGCTGATGATGGTGCTCTCCAGCGCCACCACGGCTCGGCCGGCGGCCAGCGCATCGGCGACTTCGGGATGGACGCGCACGACACCACCCTAAGGCGCTGTTGCTCCCGGCTTGGCACCCGATCTTGTCGGGATGTGCTGGTAGCGTCCGCGCCAACTCCGGGAACACAGGGAGGTGTGGTGCTCGACCAGCGATGCGGGTTGGCGGGGTACGCCGCTGCCGTCGCTGCCATGGTGGTTCTGCTGTTGGTCGCGCCGGCCGGCACCGTTCCCGCCGACCCGGTTGTGGTCGGTGCCGCCGATGGTTCCGCCGCGCTGGCCAAGCTCGACGCCCTGCCGATCAAGGGCCGCGCACCCAAGACCGGCTATTCGCGTGCCATGTTCGGACCCGCGTGGAGCGACGACGTGACGGTGCCCGGCGGACGTAACGGCTGCGACACCCGTAACGACATCCTGCGCCGCGACCTGGTCGACCTCGAGATCAAGCCGGGCACCAATGACTGCGTGGTGCTGTCGGGTGTACTGAACGACCCTTACACCGGCACCGCCATCGAGTTCCAGCGCGGCCCCGGCACCTCTCCGCAAGTGCAGATCGACCACGTCGTGGCGTTGTCGGACGCCTGGCAGAAGGGCGCCCAGCAGTGGGATGAGCAGACCCGCCGGAACTTCGCCAACGATCCGCTGAACCTGCAGGCCACCAGCGGCCCGACCAACCACCAGAAGGGGGACGGCGACGCAGCAACGTGGTTGCCGCCCAACAAGTCCTACCGCTACGCCTTCGTATCGCGCATCGTCGACATCAAGGCCACCTACGGGCTGTGGGTCACCCAGGCCGAACACGACGCGATCGCCCGAATTCTGAGCGACGGCTCCGGTGCGCCGGACCTGCCGCCGCCACCCGAGGCGCCGCCACCCGAACCGCCGCCGGCCGAGCCGCCGCCGGCCGAGCCGGTGCCGTTCGTCGCCGCTCCGGTGGACGGGCCTCCGGTGTACTTTCCGAGCTGCGCGGCGGCCCGCGCCGCCGGCGCCGCCCCGATACTGGCCGGCCAACCGGGATATCGCCCCGGGTTGGACCGCGACGGCGACGGCGTCGCCTGCGAGTAGACGCTCGGCGCGGCGAGGGCTAACCCAGCCGGGCGGCGGCCGCGGCGATCCGCTCGTCGGTGGCGGTGAGCGCGACCCGGACATGCTGCGCGCCGGCCGGCCCGTAGAACTCTCCGGGGGCCACCAGAATGCCGCGCTGCGCCAGCCACTCGACGCTGCTGCGGCACGCCTCGCCGCGGGTGGCCCACAGGTAGAGCCCGCCCTGCGAGAAATCGACGGTGAATCCGGCCGCCTGCATAGCCGGCAGCAGCGTCGCGCGGCGGCGCGCGTAGCGGTCGCGTTGTTCGCGCTCGTGCGCGTCGTCGTCCAAGGCCGCGACCATCGCCGCCTGAACCGGAGTCGGCACCATCATCCCGGCGTGTTTGCGCACCGCCAGCAGTTCAGCCACCACGGCGGCGTCCCCGGCCACGAACCCGGCCCGATAACCCGCCAGCGACGAAGTCTTGGACAGCGAATGCACCGCCAGCAGTCCGCGGTGGTCGCCGTCGCACACCGCCTGGTGCAGCACCGACCGCGGCTCGGCGTCCCAGCCCAGGCCCAGGTAGCACTCATCGGAGACCAGCAGCACGTCGTGCTCGCGGGCCCAGCCCACGACGGCACGCAGCTCGCTCTCGGTCAGGATGGCGCCGGTCGGGTTGCTCGGTGAGTTCAGATACACCAGGGCCGGCGGCGGACCGTCGAGCAGTTGGGGCGCGTCGCTGCGCACCCACCGGGCTCCGGCCAACCGGGCGCCCACCTCGTAGGTCGGGTAGGCCAGTTCGGGGACGACCACCACCTGCTCATGGCCCAGACCGAGCAGGGTGGGCAGCCAGGCGATGAGCTCCTTGGTGCCGATCACCGGCAGCACCGCCGACTCGGCTACCCCGGTGATTCCGTAGCGGCGCTCCAGCGCCGCCGACGCCGCGGTACGCAGGGCGGCGGTCCCGGCGGTGGTGGGATAGCCCGGCGCTGAAGATGCTGCGGCCAGGGCGTCGCGGATGACGGAGGCGACGGGATCGACGGGGGTGCCGACGGACAGGTCCACGATGCCGTCGGGGTGAGATCTGGCCAGCGCCGTCGCCTCGGCCAGGGTGTCCCACGGGAAGGTGGGCAGCGCGGCCGACCTGCCGCCGGGTACGGGACTCACGGGGCTGCGTCGAGGCGCGGTGGATTCATCGGTTTCTGATAGTAAAGGCCGCCGTTTCAAGGCAGCCAGCTCCGGTCACCGGCACTATGCGCCCAGTTGCAGTGCAACAAGTTGCATAGGTAGCCCGGTGCTGCCTATGCTCACGCACGTGGCCCTTCCCCACGCGATCCTGGTGTCGCTTCGCGAGCAGTCCGGCTCCGGCTACGAGCTCGCCCATCGCTTCGACCGCTCGATCGGCTACTTCTGGAGCGCTACCCACCAGCAGATCTACCGCACCCTGCGGACCATGGAAGCCGACGGCTGGGTGCACGTCACCGAGGTCACCCAGCACGGCCGCCCGGACAAGAAGGTCTACACCGTGGCCGAAGCCGGCCGGGCCGAGTTGGCCCGCTGGATCGCGGCTCCGCTGTCCGGCCGCGGGAGCTCGGTGGTGGACAACCGGCTGCGTGAGCTGGCGGTCAAGATCCGCGGCGCCGGAAACGGCGACCTCGCCGCGGTGCGCGAGCAGGCCGCCGCGCTGCGCGCCGAGCGCGCCGAACGGCTCGACGTCTACCGCGCCCTGGCGAAGAGGCAGTTCCCGAATCCAGGCTCGCTGTCCGGCGCCGCGCTGCACCAGTACCTGGTGTTGCGCGGCGGCATCCGGGCGGAGGAAGGCGCGATCGACTGGCTCGACGAAGTTGAGGAAGCACTGCGGTGAAGGCGGCACTGTGACAGGCGAATCCACCAATCCCTACCCGATTCTGTTGTCCCCGTTGGATCTGGGGTTCACCACCCTGGCCAACCGGGTGGTGATGGGTTCGATGCACACCGGCCTGGAAGACCGCGCCGGCGACACTGGCAAGCTGGCCGAGTACTTCGCGGCGCGTGCTCGCGGCGGCGTCGGGCTGATCATCACCGGCGGGTACGCCCCGAACCGGACGGGCTGGCTGCTGCCGTTCGCCTCGGCGATGACCACCCGCGCCGACGCGCGTCGTCACCGGCGCATCACCGACGCGGTGCACGATGCGGGCGGCAAGATCGCGCTGCAGGTTCTGCACGCGGGACGCTATGCCTACCATCCGTTTTCGGTCAGCGCGTCGAGCATCAAAGCGCCGATCAACCCCTTCCGGCCGCGGGCGTTGTCAACGCGCGGGGTCCAGGAGACGATCTCCGACTTCGCCCGCGCCGCCGAACTGGCGCGCGAGGCCGGCTATGACGGCGTGGAGATCATGGGCAGCGAGGGGTACCTGCTGAACCAGTTCCTGGCGCCGCGCACCAACAGGCGCACCGACCGCTACGGCGGCACCGCGGAGAACCGGCGCCGCTTCCCGGTGCAGATCGTGGCGAAGACCCGCGCGGCGGTCGGCGACGACTTCATCATCTGCTACCGGATGTCGATGGCCGACTACGTCGAGGACGGCCAGAGCTGGGACGAAATGCTGGCGCTGGCAACCGAAGTCGAGGCCGCCGGGGCCACCATGATCAACTCCGGCTTCGGCTGGCACGAGGCCCGGGTGCCGACCATCGTGACGTCGGTTCCCAACAACGCGTTCGTCGACATCAGCAGCGCCGTCGCCGACCACGTGACCATCCCGGTGGTGGCCTCGAACCGGATCAACATGCCGCAGGCCGCCGAGCAGGTGCTCGCCGAGACCTCGGTCCGCCTGATCTCGATGGCCCGCCCGATGCTGGCCGACCCGGACTGGGTGCGCAAGGCGACCGACGACCGAGCCGACGAGATCAACACCTGCATCGCCTGCAACCAGGCCTGCCTGGACCACGCCTTCGTCCACAAGAAGGTGTCGTGCCTGGTCAATCCCCGGGCCGGCCACGAGACCACGCTGGTCCTCGGCCCGGTACGACGGCGGCAGCGCATCGCGGTGGTGGGCGCCGGGCCGGCCGGACTGTCGGCGGCGGTGTCGGCCGCCGAACGCGGCCACGAGGTGACGCTGTTCGAGGCGAACGAGTTCATCGGCGGCCAATTCGACCTGGCCAAGCGGATTCCGGGCAAAGAGGAGTTCGCCGGCACGATCCGCTACTACACCGCGATGCTGGACAAGTACGCGGTGACGGTGCGACTGGGCAGCCGCGCTCACGTCGACGAGTTGACCGGATTCGACGAGGTGATCCTGGCCACCGGCGTCAGACCTCGGATTCCGCAGATCCCCGGGATCGACCATCCGATGGTGCTGTCCTACGCCGAGGCGATCACCGGCCGGCCGGTGGGCGCCTCGGTGGCGGTGATCGGCGCCGGCGGGATCGGCTTCGACGTCAGTGAGTTCCTGGTCCTGGACAATCCGGACTCCTCTCCGACCCTGCACCTCAAGGAGTGGAAGGCCGAGTGGGGCGCGGCCGACCCGTGGGAGGCTCGGGGCGCGTTGATGCCGCCGGACCCCGCGCCGCCGGCCCGGCAGGTCTACCTGTTGGCCCGGACCGAGGGGGCCCAAGGCCGCAAGCTGGGCAAGACCAGCGGTTGGGTGCACCGGGCGTCGTTGAAAGCCAAGGGCGTCCAACAGCTCTCCGGAGTGAACTACGACCGCATCGACGACGACGGGTTGCACATCAGCTACGGGCCGAAGAAGTCGCGCCCGCAGCTGATGGCCGTGGACAACGTGGTGATCTGCGCCGGGCAGGAGTCGGTGCGCGACCTCGAAGACGGGTTGCGGATGCGCGGTGTGACCCCGCACATCATCGGCGGGGCGGCGTTGGCGGCTGAGCTCGACGCCAAGCGCGCCATCAAACAGGGCACCGAGCTGGCGGCGCGGCTCTAGCGCGATTTCGGCGCGAAAATGCCCGCTCAGCGGGAAAAATCGCGCCGAAATCGCAAAGGAATCAGGCCGGAAGCGGCGCGTAAACGGTGGTGCGTTGCCGGGCCGGGCGGCCGATCCCCTCGGCGATCGCGGTCAGCTCGGCGATGGTCTTGGCCGACCCGTATTCCGAGCCGGCCATACGGGAGATGGTCTCCTCCATCAGGGTGCCGCCCAGGTCGTTGGCCCCGCCGTTGAGCATCACCTGGGTGCGCTCCACTCCCAGTTTGACCCAACTGGTCTGGATGTTCGGGATACGACCGTGCAGCATGATCCGCGCCAGCGCGTGCACCGCCCGGTTGTCGCGGTGGCTCGGGCCGGGCCTCGCCCCACCGGCCAGGTACAGCGGCGAACTCTGATGCACGAACGGCAACGGCACGAACTCGGTGAAACCACCTGTGCGGTCCTGGATGTCGCGCAGCACCCGCAGGTGCCCGATCCAGTGGCGCGGCGAATCGATGTGGCCGTACATCATCGTCGAGCTGGACCGCAGCCCCACCTCGTGCGCG
Organism: Mycolicibacter longobardus; assembly: GCF_002102265.1. Classification (GTDB taxonomy): domain Bacteria; phylum Actinomycetota; class Actinomycetes; order Mycobacteriales; family Mycobacteriaceae; genus Mycobacterium; species Mycobacterium longobardum. The sequence continues at coordinate 24,356 of NZ_LQPG01000030.1, forward strand.
GTGCTGACCACCTCCACCCACATCGAGGTCGGAAGCTTGCCTTTGGTCAGCACCCAGCGGATCTCGTCGTCGAGAATTTCGGCGGCGGTGCCCGGAATGCTGCCCAGGCCCGCCTCGCGCAGGCTGATCAGCCATTCCCGAATACTCAAGCCGCTTTTGGACACCCCGTTGGTGATCTCCATCGGAGAGAATGCGTGCACGTGCATCGACGGGACCCGCGCTTTGACCGCGCGCACCAGGTCCGCGTAACCGGTGACCGGCAGCTCCGGGTCGATTCCGCCCTGCATACAAACCTCGGTGGCGCCGGCCCGATGCGCCTCGTAGGCGCGTTCTCCGACCTCGGCGTTGGACAGTGAAAACGCGTCGGCATCGCCCTTGCGCTGCGCGAACGCACAGAACCGACAGCCCACGTAGCAGATGTTGGTGAAGTTGATATTGCGGTTGACCACGTAGGTGACATCATCGCCGACTGCGTCACGTCGCAACGAGTCCGCCAGTGCGGCAACGGCATCCATCCCCGGACCGTCTGCGGTGGCCAGCGCCAGATACTCGGCGTCCGTGCAGCCGGCGGGGTCGCGTTCGGCTGAGCGCAGCGCCGCCAGCACGTCGGTGTCGACACGTTCGGGCGCGCGAGCCGCCAGCTGGTGGATCTGTTCGCGGATCGACTCCCAGTCCCCGAAGGCGCTGCCCAGGTCACTGCGGGTCTCGGTGGCCCGCCCGTCGATGTCGATCGCGGTGTTCAGATCCACCCGGCCGGCGGACTGCACCTCGTCGGGCTCCTGCCAGGCCAGCCCGACCGGGTTCACATCGCGTGCCCAGCCGGTGTCCGGGTCGGCCAGCGCCGCGACATGCGGGCGTACTCGCGGATCGATCCACGCGGCACCGGCCAGCACGTAGTCCGGCTGGGCGGTCAAACGCTGCACCAAGTCGTAGCCGGCCCGCTCGGTGACGGCGGCCAGATCGTCCAGCGCCGGCCAAGGCCGCTCCGGGTTGACATGGTCGGGGGTCAGCGGCGACACGCCGCCCCAGTCGTCCACCCCGGCGCCGATCAGCGCCAGACATTCCTGCGCCGAGACCAGGTTGGGCGGCGCCTGCACCCGCATCTTCGGGCCCAGCACCAGCCGGGTCGCCGCTACCGTGGCCAGGAACTCTTCGAACCCGGCGTCGGGTGTCGCCGCCATCGCGGTGTGCGCCTTGGCCCGGAAGTTCTGCACGATGACTTCCTGAATGTGCCCGAACTCCTTGTGCACCTTGCGGATCGCGTGCAGGGTGTCGGCACGCTCGTCCAGCGTCTCGCCGATGCCCACCAGCAGGCCGGTGGTGAACGGGATCGAGAGCCGGCCCGCGTCGGCCAGCGTGCGCAACCGCACCACCGGGTCTTTGTCCGGGCTGCCGTAGTGCGCCAGGCCCTTGGTCTCGAACAGCCGACGGGAGGTGGTCTCCAGCATCATGCCCATCGACGGCGCCACCGGCTTGAGTCGCGACATCTCCGACCAGCTCATCACCCCGGGGTTCAGGTGCGGCAGCAGACCGGTCTCCTCCAGCACCCGGATGGCCATCGCCCGCACGTAGGCCAGTGTGCTGTCATAGCCCCGCTCGTCGAGCCACTGCCGCGCTTCGGGCCAGCGCTCCTCGGGCCGGTCGCCCAGGGTGAACAGCGCCTCCTTGCAACCCAATTCCGCTCCGCGGCGGGCGATGTCGAGGATCTCGTCGGGTCCCAGATACATCTGCTTGCCCTGGGATCGCAGCACACCGGGCACGGTGACGAAGGTGCAGTAGTGGCAGGTGTCGCGGCACAGGTGGGTGACCGGGATGAACACCTTGCGCGAGTAGCTGACCGGCAGCCGTCCACCCGGCCCGCGCCGGCCGGCCGACACCAGGCCCGCGTCCCGTACCCGGGCGGCGCTCGCGCACAAGTCGGCCAGGTCGCTGCCGCGCGCCGTCATCGCGATGGCGGTTTCCTCGGCATTGAGGAGCACGCCGTCGCGGGCCCGTCGCAACACGCGGCGCAGCGCCGACGGGTTCGTCATCCGCGCGTCACCCGGAATCTCGCGCATGCCATAAGCGCCACAGTAGCCGCCGCGCCGAACGGGCCTTCCAGGCAGCCCGGAGCGCACACCGCGCCCGGCCTTCGTCAGGGGTGCCCGGCGGGCGACCGCGCCGCCAGCGCCTGCCGGCGCCGCCACAGCAGCCAGCCGGGTGGTGCGCTGCCCAGCAGAATCATCAACAGCACGCCGTAGGCCATCACGCCGCGGTCGGTGAAGATCAGATCGTCGCCCGGCCCACCGAGGGTCATCAGGGCGATCGCCACCAACCATGCCCACAGGGGCAGCGCCGCCAACCGCAGCGACGACGTGCATTGCAGGGCGACCCACACCAGGCCGAGGTTGACCAGGCCCCCGATCAGGGCGCTGAGCGGAAACGGAGCCTCACCGATGCGCGCGGGCAGCAGCAGGGCCGTGGTCACCGCGCAGAGCACACCGTCGACGGTCAGCAACGCCAACACCAGGAAGTTGAATGCCGGCGCATCGGTAGTCATCGCGGGCTCGGAGAGCGACGCGACAGGGCTCAAGTGGGGATGCTCTCCAGCTGGCTGACCATCGAACCGACCATCCACTGGAAGCTGTCGAGCCACCACTGCCAGTGCTCCAAGTTCGGGTCCAGATCGGGATCCATGCCTACACCCTCGCCTCTGCATCTCGGGACTTGCTCAGCAGGAGCTTACCCCGTGTCCGGCGGCGCCGAGATCAAGTCCGGCCAGGAGATCGGTTTCCCATCCCCGCACGTCGCGGGGGCCGGCGTTGCCGACGGCCAGCACGTAGTGCTCGCTGTCGAGGATGGGCTGGGCCACGTTGTTGGACAACGCGAATGCGCGGCCGGTGGGGCCGACGGTGACCTGGGTGGCATGCGCTGCCATCGCCGCCACCTTGGCGGGGCGCGCCTCGGGGGCCTCGATCACCGCGTCGATCCGGTCGTCGGGGAAGCCCACCGCCGCCTCATCGCCCGGCAAGTCGCCCGGCAGTGTCCAGTGCGGCAATAGATCGGCCTCCCGAAGCTCACGCAGGGCGCCCCGCCACCCGCTGGTGGCGGTCACCGTCCAGTAGAACTTCGGCGTGGCCCAGCCGGCGCCGCCGATATCGACGGCCGCGGCCGCCACCGCCGCGGTGGTGACGTGGTGGGCATGCACGTGGTCGGGATGGCCGTAACCGCCGTGCGGGTCATAGCTGATCACCACATGCGGCCGCAGCCGCCGGATCACGGCGGCCAGCGCCGCGACGGTCTCGGTGTCGTCGGCGTCGATGAACCGCTGGTGTCGCCGCGCCGGGGTGCCGGTCATCCCCGAATCGCGCCAGCGTCCGGCGCCACCGAGAAACTGCGGCGGACCGGCCCCCAGTGCTCGCAGCGCGGCGTCGAGTTCCCCGATCCGGTAGCCACCCAGCTGGTCGGCCCGGTCGACCGCCAGATGCGCCCACCGGTCCCCGATGACCTCGCCCTCCTCGCCGAGCGTGCAGGTCACGACATGCACGTCGGCGCCACGGGCGCAGTAGTGGGCGATCGTCGCCCCGGTCGTCAGTGTCTCGTCGTCGGGATGGGCGTGCACGAACAAAAGCCGTGGAATCCGATCCGACACGCCAGAACCCTACCGCCGCACCGGCGGAGTCACCGCCGGGCTACCGGAGATCAGAACAGGCCGGCGAACAGGCCCTCCCAGTCGATGGTGCCCAGCAGCAACCAGAGGTTGTCGGCCTGGATGGCGTCGATGATCTGGTCGAACTCCTCCGGGCTGAATCCCAGCAGGGTGCTCCATTCCAGGTCGGCGATCTCCGGGGCGAAGCTGCCGAGCAGGCTGCCGTGGGCATCGAACGTGATACCGAGCGCGCTGTTCAATATCGCCTGCTGGTCCGCCAGCACCGTGTTGTTGAGGTAGAAAATCCAGTTCACCACCTCATTGAGCTCAGGGCTGTCACCGAACAGGCGGTCGGCAGCCGCCTGTTGCGCGGCTACCAGGGCGCTGTTGAACTCCGCCTGCATGGCGACGATGGCGGCGTTCAACCCCTGCTGCGCCGCCGGGATGCCGTCCAGGATCAGGGCCATGCCGGTGACGGCATTGGTCGCGGCGGCTACCGCCGCCTGCTCGCTCCCCCCGCCGAACAACCCGACGGTCGGGGTCGCCACGGCACCGAGGTCGGCGTCGAAGGACACGCCGCCGCTGCCCGACAGGATCTGCGGGTCGAAGTTCCCACCGGACAGCTCGTTCAACACTGTCTGGTCCAACTCGCCGACGTCGAACGTCGAGCCGTCGCCGAGGGACCCCTCCCCTGGACCGAACAGCAGGTCACCCAGGCTGATCTCATGCCCTGCGGCGGCGCCGCCGCCGACCATGTCCGGGCGTACGTGGTTCTCGACGATATCGACCACCGGGTGCGGGTCGACATTCGCCGCAGCCAGGTCGAAGTCGCGAACCTGCACGTCGGGCAGGGACGGAGCCGTCGAAGTCAATGTCGCGACCACCCCGCCCACAGCAAAGGCTGCAGTCGCCACAGCGGCGCAACGGTGAGCGAGATATTCCATCAACAGTGCCCCCTCCGACGAGTCAGCGCCCAGGTTGCTTAATAATACCCAAGAGCTATCTGTGCGCAAGACTTTTGTTAACCCCGATTTCAGCTTTGTTCCGGGGCAGAGTCAGGGCAGCTTCACCCAGGTTCCAGCCTCGCCGACGATGCCCACCGGCACCGCCCCGGACAGACTCACGTTCGTCACGCTCGGGCCGACGGCGACGATCGTGGTGTCCTGCAGGATCGGCAGCACCGTCGCCATATTCCACAGGCGAGGTTCGACGGCCGCGATCACTTCGCCGATGGTCTTGCTGCCGTCGAGTGCCGCATCGATCTCCGCCTGGATGACGTGGTCGCAGACACCGGTGATGTTCGAGGGCGCCTGAACCAGCGCCCCGGGGCCGGTGGGGCGCGGCGGAACCTTCGAAGTCGGCGTCGTCGGTCCCACCGCGGGCGACGGCGACTGCGGGGCCGGAGCTGAGGAAGGCGCCAGGGCGGACGAAGGTGCCGGAGCCGGAACCGGACCACCCGAAGTTGACACGGCCGTGGCCGTCAACGCACCACAGCCGTATCGCGAAGCCAGCAGCGTCGCCAGATCACCCCCGGCCTGCTGCCATCCGACGATCGCGTCGACCTGGTGGGTGACCAGCGCCTCCCGGTAGAGCTTCACCGGGTCCAGGGCCAGCACCGTGGCGGCGATACCGACCGTGCGCAGCTGGTCGGCGGCGGTGTTGGCCACCGCCAGCGAGGTCGGATCGTTGGCCGCCACCCCGATCACCAGCGACAGCTGTTCACCGCCCTTGCTGATCCGCCCGCGAGTGATCTCCGGCGGATGCGGCAGGCTGGGCTCCGCGCCGGCCGGCGGAACCAGCGCGGAGGGCGGAGCATCCCTTTCGACCCGGTAGCCGGCCGCCTGCAGCAGCGCCAGCGCCGCCGAGTCAGACATGGCCGGCGGCGCGGTCGGCACGTAGCCGGGGTCGCTGGGGGTGCGGATCTGGGCCTGGGCCAGGGTGACCGTGTTGTCACTGCCGGCCCCCACGGTGGCCAGCAGGCCCACGTCGAGCAACCCCAGGATCGCCCGGCGGACCCGCACGTCGGCCAGCTTGGGTTCCACGGCACGCAACGCCAGCTGCATCACCCGGGGCGTCACCACCCGGGTGGTCTGCACGCCGGGGATCACCGACAGCTGGGCGAACGCCGCCGAACCGCCGTGCACCTGGGCCACCTGGGTGTCGCCGTTGCGGATGGAGTCCGCCAGCGCGGCCGCCGATCCCGCCCGGCGAAACAGGACCAGGTCCGGTTTGGCCGGCGCGCCCCAGTAGCGGTCGTTGCGGGCCAGCAGGATCGCGTCCCGCTGGGGATCGATGTTCTCCACCCGGAACTGGCCGCCGGTGACCGGCAGCGCCCGGGCCAGTCCAGCCGGGAAGCCGCCGGGGACGTCTTTGACGATGTGCGCCGGCAGGATGTTGTTGAACAGCTCCCGCCAGGCCGGATACGGCTTGGCGAAGGTCACCACCACCTGCTTGCCGCCCTCGACCGAATGCACCCCGGTGATCAGGTCGTAGCCGGCCGGGTCGACGACGCCCGGCTGGCTGACCATCTGTTGCCACAGGTACCAGAAGTCGTCGGCGGCGATCGGCGCGTTGTCGGTCCAGGACGCCTCGGGGCGAATCCGGTAGGTCACGGTGAACGGCGCCTCCGCGGTCACCTTGGCCGACATCAGCAGGGTCTTGTCCATCTCCCACCGCGACCCGGTCGGCGTACTCGAGTCCGGGACCGGCCGGAATGTGCTCGGCAGTACCAGCGAGCTGATCGCCGCGGTGACCGCCGACAGGTCGGAACGCAGGTGCGGGTTGAAACCGGCGCCGATCGAGTCGATCCCCATGATGATCTGGCTGATCCGCTGCGGCGGGGGCGCGACGCTTTTCGGGGTCTCGGTGCTCTGCGGCGCCGGTGGCGGGTTGACCGTGCACCCCGACATGGCCTGCGTGGCCACCAGCAGCATCGCCGAAGACAGTGCTGCCGCCGTGATACGGGCGCGGCGGGCTGGTCTCGGCACGGCAACCAGGGTATCCGGGGGGCGATTTCGGCGTGAGAACCCTCGCCCAGCGCGCAGAACCGCGCCCAAGGCTCTAGAGATTCTTGGCCCGGGCGCGGCTGCGCGCCCGCAACGTCGAGTCCAGTTCGACCTTGCGCACCCGCACCACCTCCGGGGTGACCTCGACGCACTCGTCGGCGGCGCAGAACTCCATCGCCTGCTCCAGGTCCAGCTCGATCGGTCGGGCCAGCGTCTCCATCACATCAGCCGTCGAGGACCGCATGTTGGTCAGCTTCTTCTCTTTGGTGACGTTGATGTCGAGGTCCTCGGCCCGCGGATTGATCCCGACCACCATGCCCTGATAGGTCTCCTGGCCGGGCTCGACGAAGAACTGCCCGCGGTCGGCCAACTGGATCAGCGCGAACGGCGTGATGGAACCGGCCCGGTCGGAGACCAGCGAGCCGGTGTGCCGGGCACGGATCTCGCCGGCCCACGGCTGGTAGCCGTCGAACACCGCGTTGGCGATGCCGGTACCACGTGTCTCGGTGAGAAAGTCTGTGCGCCAACCGATCAGGCCGCGGCTGGGGATGATGAACTCCATCCGAACCCAACCGGTGGTGTGGTTGGCCATCTCGGTCATCCGGCCCTTGCGTGCCGCCGCCAACTGGGTGATCGCGCCGACGTACTCCTCAGGGCAGTCGACGGTGAGGTGCTCGAAGGGCTCGTGCACCTTGCCGTCGACCTTCCTGGTCACCACTTGCGGTTTGCCGACGGTCAGCTCGAAGCCCTCCCGCCGCATCTGCTCGACGAGGATGGCCAGCGCCAGCTCGCCACGGCCCTGCACCTCCCAGGCGTCCGGCCGGCCGATGTCGACCACCCGGACCGAGACGTTGCCGATCAGCTCGGTGTCCAGGCGGGTTTTCACCATGCGCGCGGTGAGCTTGTGGCCGGAGACCTTGCCCGCCAGCGGGGAGGTGTTGGTGCCGATCGTCACCGAGATCGCGGGCTCGTCGACGGTGATGCGCGGCAGCGCGGTGGGAGCGGCCAAATCGGCCAGGGTGTCACCGATCATGATGTCGCTGATACCGGCGACGGCGACGATGTCACCGGCGGAGGCCTCCTCGGTCGGCGTGCGTTCAACCCCCTCGGTGACCAGCAGTTCGGTGATCTTGGCGGTAGTGGTCACCGGTTCCCCGTCGACCTCGCGCATCCAGGCGACCTGCTGACCCTTGCGGATGCGGCCGTTGTAGACACGGATCAGTGCGAGCCGGCCCAGGAACGCCGAGGCGTCGAGGTTGGTGACCAGCGCCTGCAGCGGCGCGTCCGGGTCACCGGAGGGCGGCGGCACGTGCTCGAGCAGCACCTCGAACAGCGGGTCGAGGTTCTCCCCGTCGGGGATCTGACCGTCGGCGGGCGCGGTGGTGCTGGCCACCCCGGCGCGGCCGGACGCGTACAGCGTCGGCAGCCCCAGCGCGTGCTCGGCGGCGGCCTGCGCCTCGTCATCGAGGTCGCTGGCCACATCCAGCAGCAGGTCGTGGCTGGCGTCGACCACTTCGGCGATGCGGGCGTCGGGCCGGTCGGTCTTGTTGACCACCAGGATCACCGGCAGGTGCGCGGCCAGCGCCTTGCGCAGCACGAACCTGGTCTGCGGCAGCGGGCCCTCGGACGCGTCAACCAGCAGCAGCACCCCGTCGACCATGGACAGCCCGCGTTCCACCTCGCCGCCGAAGTCGGCGTGGCCCGGGGTGTCGATCACGTTGATGACGGTGACCGTGCCATCCGCGTTGTGCCGGTGCACCGCGGTGTTCTTGGCCAGGATCGTGATGCCCTTTTCGCGCTCCAGGTCACCTGAGTCCATGATGCGCTCTTTGTCGTCATCACCGCGGTGCGTGAGGGCGCCGGACTGGCGGAGCATGGCGTCGACCAATGTCGTCTTGCCGTGGTCTACGTGCGCGACGATGGCGACGTTACGAAAGTTCACCGGGCGATTCTGCCAGCGCGACCCACCGATCGCGAAAACGAGCCAGCCAGAATCGACAACGTCACAGTGCCGGGCCGAGTCCCGGGGGCGACTCGGCGCTGAACCTTTCCAGCTCCTCGAGGTGCAGTTCGGTCAGCGATTGCAGACACTCCGCCGCGATCTCGGTGAGCTTCAGCCGGATCACCCGCTGGTCTCCCGTGTCGCGCACCCGGGTGACCAGGCCGGCCGCTTCGGCCCGCTGGATCAGCTCACCGGCGCTGTGGTGCCGCAGCAGCAGGTACTCCGCGACGTCGCCGACCGTCGGCCCCCGCGAATCACTGTGGCCGCGAATCGCCAGCAGCAGCTGATGTTGCGCCGGCGTCAGCCCGGCGGCTTGTGCCTGGTCAGCGCTCCATCGCTCGAAGCGCCGCAGTCGGGTCCGGAATGTGAGCAGCCGGGTGTAGACGTCGTCGGGCAGGGCCACGACGGTAACTTTATGCTGACCGTGGTCAGCGCGCGCAGATCAGCTCAGCCGTGCGGCGATCTGGATTTCGACCACCGCCCCCGGGATCGCCAGTTCGGAGATCCCGACAGCGGTCCAGGCGGGGTACGGCGGGGACACGAAGGCGTCCTTGACCGCGACGAACCGATCGATCTGCGCGGCGAGCCCGACGTGGTAGGTGGTCATCTCCGTGACATCGGCGAAGCTGAGCCCCACCTCGGCGAGCAGTCCGCGCAGATTCTCGAAGGCCAGGGTGAACTGCTCCGTCGGGTCCTCCGGAACGCTCAGGTCGGGACGGATGCCGATCATGCCCGAGCAGCGCAGCTGATCTCCGTCGATGACGGCCGGCGCGTAGTGATAGTTGTCGTAGATCGGCTTCATCCACTCCGGAATGACGACCTTCATGGTGGCTCCTTTCCGCTGTTCCGCTCGTCCAAACTCAGCGCAGCTGGGCGAAGTACTCGGGGTGGTACTGATCGCCCGGCGTCAGCGTCGGGTCGTTGAGCCCGCTGATGTCATGTCCGAAGTCTGGCTTGGTCGACGGTAGCGGCCGGTAGAACAGCTTGTCACCAAAAAACCGCAGGACCAGGGTGTGACGGTCCGGGCAGTCCGGCGTCACCGGGGCGCCGCCGTGCAGGGTGCCGGAGTGAAATACCAGCGCATCGCCGGGCTCCAGGTCCCAGGAGATGACGTCCCACGACCCCGGATGCTGCGCCCGCTCGGCCTCGATGTCGGGCAGCCGGGGCCAATCCGCAGCGCCCCAGAGCGGCTTGGTGGGGTCGGTCGGATCGGTGTAGGACGTGCCGTCGTACTGGGTGCCGAGGTGGGAGCCGCGGACGAATTCGAGCGCATTGCGTTTGGGCAGCTTTTCGAAGCTGATCCAGATGTTGAGCAGATGCGGCCCATTGGCCGGCATGTAGGCCGTGTCCTGGTGCCACGGCGAGCGACCCGCTTTGCCGCCCTTCTTCATGAAGAGCTCCTCACCCAGGAACCAGACGTGTTCGGAGTCCCACAGCGACGCCGCGAGGTCGGCTAGCCCCAGATCCTTGATCAGCAGGAGGTACTGCTCGATGTTGTCCGGGTTGCCGTACTCGTTGAAGTGTTCGTCCGGCGTACCCGGGTAGACATGCTTGGCCCGCGGACTCGGGTGGGCGATCCCGTAGTCGTAGGTCTCCCGGACCCGGCTGAGCTCCTGGGCGCCGAATAGGCCCCGGGCCACCACGGCGCCGTCGCCGGCCAGATCCTGTTTCAGCTGCTCGGTTACCTTCATGGGATCACCTCATAACAGTTGTGATGTTCGTAACGAGTGTTATGCTCGTCCACGTCTCCCGCCTTTGTCAAGCCCCCGGAGCGTGCCGATGACCGTCCATGAATCCGCCCCGCCGTCCCGACGGACGGGGCCGGCCGCGGGGACCCGGCGCGCCGAGGTCACCGACGCCGCGGTGCGCGTGATCGCCCGAGACGGACTGTCCGGCGCTTCGCTGCGCTCGATCGCCCGCGAGATCGGCTATACCACCGGTGTGGTGATGCACCATTTCGCCGGCAAGGAAGAGCTGCTGGTGACGGTGGCCGACACCGTCCTCGGCCCGTTCGAGGAGCTGCTCGCACAGGCCCTGGCGATGCCGGACACCTTCGAGGGGCTCCGCCGGATGTGCGTGGTCCCGCTGCCCACCACCGAGGCCAAGCAGGTCATGCCGCGCATTTATGCGCAGGTACTCGCCAGCGCGGAAGCCGAGCCGGCGTTCGCGGCCGCCTTCCAGGCTCGCTACGCAGCCATCCGCGACGGCATCAAGTCCCTGCTGCGGCAGGGCCAGCGCAACGGGTCGCTGCGGACGGATTTCGAGCCCGCCGCGCAGTGCGATGTGCTGTGCGCCCTGGTCGACGGCTTGGCGCTGCACGCGGTCACCGAACCCGCCAGGTTCCCGCCCGCCCGGCTCGAGTCGCTGGTCACCAACGAGTTGGAGAAACTCCGACCGCCGGGACGACAGGGGGGCTAGGGCGCGGCCGGGGCGCCCTTCTGAACCAGCTGATCCGGGCAGTACGCCTGAGCCGCGATCCCCACGAACTGGGCCCCGTGCTCGGTCGACAGCCCGGGGTTGCGCGCCTTGAGGCTCTCCAACACCTCCGGGCTCGGCTGACCCTCCGCGATGAATTGGCACACCAACCTCGCGGTGACGATCACCTGATCCACGCGGTTGTAGGTGATACCGGCCGCCTGCAGAGACGCGAGGAAGGCGGCGTCGGTGTCTGCGGAGGGATCAGCATGCGCCGGCCCGACGAGGACGACAGTCGCAAGCGCGCCCAGCAGCGCCGCACAGACTCTCACCAACCCCTCCTTTGCGGCCGGGAGGCCGTCGGCTGGCTGTTCTTCGCGAGGTCCCGGCTTCTATACACGATATAGGGCCGGAACAAGTATCCGATCGGGGCGCTGAACGCGTGCACCAACCGGGTGAACGGCCAGAGCGCGAACAGGGTCAGCGCGATCATCACATGCACCTGGAAGTAGAACGGAGCCTGCAGCATCAGATCACCGCGCGGATTCAGCGTCCAGATCGACCGGAACCAGACCGACACCGTCTCCCGGTAGTCGTGTTCCCGCCCGTAGGCGGTGGTGCCCATCAGCGTGCAACACATGCCGACCAGCAACGCGCACACCAGCACCGCATACATCAGCTTGTCGTTGACGCTGGTGGCCTTGAACACCGGCCGCTCGGTGCGGCGCCGGTAGATCAACAGTCCGACACCGACCAGGGTGGCAATGCCTGCGGGAATCCCGAGGAGCATCGCCTGCAGGTGGTAGAAGCGGTCGCTCATTCCCAGCGCGCGGGTCCACGACTCCGGGACGAACAGCCCCATGATGTGCCCGGCGATCACCGCGAAGCTGCCGAAATGGAACATCGGGCTGCCGATCCGCAGCAGCTTGGACTCATACAGCTGCGACGAGCGGGTGGTCCAGCCGAATTTGTCGTAGTGGTACCGCCACCAGGTGGCCACGCCGACGATGGCCAGCACGAAGTACGGTCCGATGTCCCACCACAGCTCCGCGCCGCTCGTCCCGGGCATCAGCTCGGCACCTTCGGCATCCCGAGCGAAACCGTTGCGGTGAACGGTTGCAGCCCAACAGCTTCCGCCGGCGGGCCAGAGGCCATCAGCTGACTCACGTTCCGCACCTCCTGATCGGTTGCCGCCGGCAGCGTCTCGCACACCGCGGCTACGGTGTAGGCATACGGCGACCCCGCGTCGGTCAACGCCCGGTGCAGGACGTCGATCGGCGCCCGATGGGCCAGCAGCAACCGGCGGCCCGCCTCCGGGTCGACCGTCGCGGCGAACTCCAGCACCACCGGCAGATGGTCGGGCGCCTCGCCCGCAGGCGGCTCGACGCCGGCCTCCCGGTAGGCGGTGGCGAAGGCCAGCATCTGCATCCCCCGGTTGCGGGTGTCCCCGCCGGTCCAGTAGGTCAGAAACATCGTCGATCGCCGCCGCATGTCGAAGGTTTCGACGTAGTCCGCGGCAGCGGACATCGGGTCGCGGTCGCGTAGCGCTGCGACCGTACGCCGCAACAGATCCGCCGATGGTGCCCCGGCGTAGGCCAGCAGTGCCGTGGCGGCGTCGAGCCGCTGGTGCAGCTGCTCGTCGGGGTAGGCCAGCAACAGCGACGCCGCCTGCCACACGGCCCGATCGGCGGGGCCCGGGGCCTGGCGCCGCAGCGAGTGGATGAACCGCTTCACCGGTGCTCCGGGAACATCTCGGGCACTGCCTGATCGGCACCGCCCCAGTTGAGCAGGTTGGTCCGGCCCCGTGGCCGCTGCGCGTGCCCGTTTTCGACCAGGTGGAACGACGACTTCGCCACCCCGTCAGAACCTCCGCCCGTGCCGACGAACGGATCGCCCTCATACTCGTCTGGCCCCCCGGTGATCGAGCACCCCAGATGTTCGAGCTCGTGCGCCTGCTGGCTGTAGGCGGTGGGAATCACATAGCGCTCTTCGTATTTCGCGATCGCGAGCAGACGGTACATGCGGTATATCTCCTCCTCGGTCATGCCGACCGAGGCGGGGATGTGCGGCTGGGTCTCCCGGCCGAGGCTGACATCGCGCATGTAGGAGCGCATCGCCGCCAGGCGTCGCAGCACACCTTCGACGACGCCGGTGTCTCCGGCGGTGAACAGTTCGGCGAGGTAGGCCATCGGGATACGCAACGCCGAAAGGGCACCGAACAGGTTGCCCAGGTCCTCGCCGTCGTGCCCGTCCCGGCTGACGGCGTCGACCACCGGTGACAGCGGCGGGATGTACCAGACCATCGGCATGGTCCGGTACTCCGGGTGCAGCGGCAACGCGACCTGAAAGGTGTTGATCAGGGCGTAGATCGGTGAACGTTGGGCGGACTCGATCCACGCGTCGGAGATCCCTGCGGCGCGCGCACCGGCGATCACCTGCGGGTCGGCCGGATCCAGAAACGCTCCGCGCTGCGCCTCGTACAGGTCGGTGTCGTTGGCCACCGCAGCGGCTTCGAGCACCTTGTCGGCGTCGTAGAGCACCAACCCGATGTAGCGCAGCCGGCCGACGCAGGTCTCCGAGCAGACCGTCGGCAGGCCGACTTCGATACGCGGATAACAGAAGTGGCACTTCTCGGCTTTGCCGGTCTTGTGGTTGAAGTACACCTTCTTGTACGGGCATCCCGAAACGCACAGCCGCCAGCCGCGACAGCGGTCCTGGTCCACCAGCACGATGCCGTCTTCCTCGCGCTTGTAGATCGCCCCGGACGGACACGACGCCACGCACGACGGGTTCAGGCAGTGCTCGCATATTCGCGGCAGGTAGAACATGAAGGTTTCTTCGAGCTCGCTTTTGACCCGGTCACTGACCTTGGCCAGGATCGGGTCGTTGACCAGGTTCTCCGGCGAGCCGGCGAGGTTGTCGTCCCAGTTCGGTCCCCACTCGATCTTGACCGGGTCGCCGGTGATCGAACTGCGCGGTTCGGCCACGGGGATGGTGTCCCCCAGCGGCGCCGCGGTGAGATTCTCGTAGTCGTAGGTCCACGGCTCGTAGTAATCCTTCAAGCCGGGCAGGTTGGGGTTGGCGAAGATGTTGAGCAGCTTGTGGAGTCGTCCGCCGGCCAGCAGGCGCAGCCTGCCCCGCCGGTCCAGCGTCCAACCGCCCTTCCAGCGATCCTGGTCCTCGTAGGTGCGCGGATACCCGCCGCCGGGACGGGTTTCGACGTTGTTGAACCAGACGTACTCGGTACCGCCCCGGTTGGTCCAGGTCTGTTTGCAGGTCACCGAGCAGGTGTGGCACCCGATGCATTTGTCCAGGTTCATCACCATGGCCATCTGCGCCATTACTTTCATCGTCTAGTACCTCACGTCCTGGTTGCGACGGCGACGCACCACCGTCACCTCATCCCGCTGGTTACCGGTCGGTCCCAGGTAGTTGAACGCGAACGCATGCTGGCCGTAGCCGCCGGCGAGATGGCTGGGTTTGACCCGGATCCGGGTCAGCGAATTGTGGGTGCCGCCACGCTTGTTGTTGGTCTCCGACCGCGGGGTGTCGACGGTGCGCTCCTGCACGTGGTAGACGAACACCACCCCTTCCGGCATCCGCTGGCTCACGATCGCCCGGCCGACGAAGATTCCGTTGACGTTGACCGCCTCGATCCAATCGTTGTCGCTCACACCGATCTTCGCGGCGTCGCCCGGGCTCATCCACATGGTCGGCCCGCCACGGGACAGCGACAGCATGTAGAGGTTGTCCTGGTAGGTGGAGTGGAACGACCACTTCGAGTGCGGGGTCAGGTAACGCACGGTGAGGCCGATACCGTCGCCGGTCGCACCGAGTTCGGGGGCGTCGAACAGCCGCGCCATGTCCAGCGGTGGGCGATACACCGGCAGCTGCTCGCCGAGTTCCTCGATCCAGTCGTGGGCGACGTAGAAATGCATCCGCCCGGTCAGGGTGTGAAACGGCTTGAGGCACTCGATGTTGATCGTGAAGGGGGCGTAGCGCCGCCCACCGGTCTCACTGCCGGACCACTCCGGGCTGGTGACCACCGGCACCGGTCGTGCCTGGGTGTCGGCGTAGGTGATCCGCTTCTCCTCGCTGCCCTCGGAGAGGTGAGCCAACCGGCGGCCGGTGCGCTTCTCCAGTGCCCGGAATCCCTCCGTCGCGATCCGGCCGTTGGTGGTGCCCGACAACGCCAGCACGGTGTCGGCCATCCGTGTCGCCGTGGTGAGCGCCGGGCGCCCGGCCCCGGCACCGGACGTCATCACCCCGAATCTGCCGGCCAGGTCCTCGACCTCTTCGTGCGGAAACACGGTGTAGCCCTTGGTGGTCAGCCCCAACGTGTCCACCAGCGGGCCAAGCGACTGCCACTTGTCACCGATGGCGGCGTAATCGCGTTCCACCACAGTCACTTTGGGCATCGTCTTACCCGGAACCGGTGTTTCGCCGGTGCGCAGCCAGTCGCGTTCCGTGCCGTCGGGGTAGGCCATTGCGTCGGCGGTGTCGTGCTGCATCGCGCTGAGCACGACGTCGCTGCGGACGCCGAGATGCTTGGCCGCCAAGGCACTGAACGTCCGGGCGATGGCGCCGAACGCGTCGTAGTCGCTGCGGGTCTCCCAGGGTGGGTCGATCGCGGCGCTGAACGAGTGCACGTAGGGGTGCATGTCGGTCGACGACAGGTCGGCCTTCTCATACCAGGTGGCCGCCGGCAGCACGATGTCGGACATCAGCGTGGTCGAAGTCATCCGGAAGTCGATCGACATCAGCAGGTCGAGCTTGCCCTCGGGAATGTCGCTGTCCCAGCGCACATCCGACGGCTTCACCCCGCCGGCGGGCGGCTCGCCGAGCACGCTGGCGTCGGTGCCCAGCAGATGTTTGAGGAAATACTCCCCGCCCTTGCCGGAGGCGCCGATCAGGTTGGCCCGCCACACCGTCAGCACGCGCGGCCAGTTCACCGGGTTGTCCGGGTCGGTGACCGACAGCTTCAGCTCACCGGCCGCGAGTTGCTCGGCGACGTATTCACCGGCGTCGCGCCCGGCGGCGTCCGCCTCGTCGGCTACGTCGAGGCTGGACCGGTCGAACTGCGGATAGAACGGGCTCCAGCCCATCGCGGTGGCCGATGCCAGGATGTCCATGGTGTGGCGGCCGTCGAACCGACCCCGCCCGAGCGGGGTGGTCAGCTTGTCCGCCCCGTAGGCGTCATAGCGCCACTGGTCGGTGTGCGCGTACCAGTAGGAGGTGCCCGGCACCTGTCGCGGGGGCCGCGACCAGTCGTTGCCCGCGGCCATCGTCTGCCACCCGGTCAGCGGGCGCACCTTCTCCTGCCCGACGTAGTGCGCCCAGCCGCCGCCGTTGCGCCCCATCGAGCCGGTGAGCATCAGCAGCGCCAGCACCGCCCGGTAGGTGGCGTCGCCGTGGAACCACTGGCAGATGCCGCTGCCCATGATGATCATCGACCGGCCGCCGGATTCCTCGGCGTTGCGGGCGAATTCGCGCGCGATCCGGATCGCCTGCGCCGCCGAAACCCCGGTGATCGACTCCTGCCACGCGGGGGTGTTGACCTGGGTATCGTCGTCGTAGCCGGTCGGCCATTCGCCGGGAAGCCAGGGCCGGCGCACCGAGTAGTGGGCCAGCATCAGGTCGAAGACCGTGCAGACCAGGTGCTCGCCGACCTGGCGCACCGGCACCCCGCGCTCGACGACGGTGCCGTGGCCGGTCACGGTGTCGAAGCCGGGCAGCGAGACCAGCGCGGCAGGCTGATCCCCGTTGAGGAAGGCCGGGTTCTTGACGGTCAACGCCGGCCGCACGTCGCCCAGGTCCAGGTTCCACTTGCCCATGCCCTCGTCGCCCCAGCGGAAGCCCAACGAGCCGTGCGGCACGACGACGTGATCGGTGACCTCGTCGAGCAGGGCCGGCTTGAATGACGCGTTCTCGGAATCCGCCAGCTCCCCGCCGAGGTCGGCGGCGGTCAGGTTCTTACCCGGAACCAGCCGGCCGTCGCGCTCCTCCAGCTTGATCAGAAACGGCAGGTCGGTGTAGCGACGCACGTAGTCGGTGAAGAATGGCACCTCCCGCTCGACATAGCACTCGGTGAGGATGACGTGTCCCATCGACATCGCCAGCGCGCCGTCGGTGCCGGCCGCGCACGGCATCCACTCGTCGGCGAACTTGGTGTTGTCGGCGTAGTCGGGGCTGACGCTGACCACCTTGGTGCCCCGATAGCGCACCTCGGCCATCCAGTGCGCGTCGGGCGTGCGGGTGATCGGGACATTGGAGCCCCACATCATCAGATAGGCCGCATCCCACCAGTCCCCGGATTCCGGGACATCGGTCTGGTCGCCGAACACCTGTGGCGAAGCGACCGGCAGGTCGGCGTACCAGTCGTAGAAGGACGTCATCACCCCGCCGAGCATCTGGATGAACCGTGCCCCGGCGGCGAACGACACCAT
Organism: Mycolicibacter longobardus; assembly: GCF_002102265.1. GTDB lineage: Bacteria > Actinomycetota > Actinomycetes > Mycobacteriales > Mycobacteriaceae > Mycobacterium > Mycobacterium longobardum. The sequence continues at coordinate 41,852 of NZ_LQPG01000030.1, forward strand.
CGACATCGCCGGAATGGGCGAGAACCCGGCGATGCGGTCCGGGCCGTAGGTCTTGATGGTGTGCACGTGCGCCGCCGCGATCATCTCGGTGGCTTCGGCCCAGCTCACCCGCACCAGCCCGCCCATCCCCCGGGCCTGCTGGTAGCGCCGGCGACGCTCCGGATCGGCCTGGATATCCGCCCAGGCCAGCACCGGGTCGCCCAGCCGGGCCTTGGCCTCCCGGAACATCTGGACCAACGGTCCCCGGGCATAGGGGTAGCGCACCCGGGTCGGTGAGTAGGAGTACCAGGAGAACGACGCGCCGCGGGGGCAGCCGCGCGGCTCATACTCCGGGCGGTCCGGCCCCACCGAGGGGTAGTCGGTCGCCTGGTTCTCCCAGGTGATGATGCCGTCCTTGACGAAGATCTTCCAGGAACACGACCCGGTGCAGTTCACCCCGTGGGTGGACCGGACCACCTTGTCGTGGCTCCAGCGGTCCCGGTAGAAGCTGTCGGCCTCGCGCCCGCCCCGGCGGGTGACCGTGCGCAGATCCGGTGAGATCTCACCCGGGGTGAAGAACCGGCCGCTGCGTTCCAGCAGCTCCTCGAGCGGGCCGCCTATTCCGGCGGTTCGGCGGGGCTCGCCGGAGTCGGCCCCCGGGTCGGCGGAGGCGAGGGGAAGCCGGGACCGCCGTAGGAAACCGGCGGTGGGGGGTCGCGCTGCTCGTGTCATCCGGGTCCTCCTTAGCGGGTCGCCGCGCTCCAGTGCGGCTCAGGTGCCGACCGGAACCGCCGCCGCACACCATTTCAGGCCCGAATTACCAGCGTAGCGAGGTATATCGCTGCGCGACCCAATCGATCGGCAAGATTTAACACAGCTGTTTCACCTACTGTTCACCTACAGTGCGCGAGCCAGCTCACCGAGCCAAGTCCTGTCGGCAGGTACCCAGTCAATGTCAGCCAGTTGCACAGCGGTCACCCAGCGAAGAGCCTGATGGTCGTGCGGGCGGGGTTCACCGCGAGTCAGGCGCACCAGGTACGCACGCAGCGTCATAGCGGGTTCATGCGGCGGTCCCAGCTTCGCCTCTCCTACGTCGAGCCTCGCTGAACCGCCGGGGTTGAGCACCACGTCGGCACCGAGTCGCTCCCCCACCCTGATCGCGTCGGCGTCCAGCCCCAGCTCCTCGGCGAGCTCGCGGGCCAGTGCGGCAGGCTCACTCTCACCGGGCATGACCTTGCCGCCGGGCAGTTCCCAGCGGCCTGCCAGCTCCGGCGGACGGCGCCGCTGCGCGATCAGCACCGTGCGCCCGGCCGCCGATTCGGCGATCACAGCTCCGGCGACGACGATCTGGGTAGGCATGGCGTGTGAGGCTATACCGTCCTACCGTCGGGTATGGCTTTGTTGACTGACGACCAAGTGGACGCCGCACTGACCGGTCTCGACGGCTGGGAGCGGGCCGACGGCGCGTTGCGCCGCTCCATCAAGTTCGGCTCATTCCTGGCCGGCATCGACGCGGTACGGCGGGTGGCTGAGCGCGCCGAGGAGGCCGATCACCACCCCGACATCGACATTCGCTGGCGCACGGTGACGTTCGCCCTGGTGACACATTCCGAAGGCGGCATCACCGACAAGGACGTCGGGATGGCAGCCGAGATCAACCGGATTCTGGCGCCCTGACCCGCGACGTCGCCATCCAGGCCAGGGTGGCCAGCGCCCCGACGATGTAGACCAGGCCGGCCCACGCCAGGTACCAGGGCCGGCCGTCCTGCCAGATGGTCGGCTGGAAGAAGCTGAGCAGCCACGGCACCCCGATGAGGGCGAGCGCCAGCCAGCCCCAGCCCAGCACCCGAGCGCCCGGGCGATCCGAGCGCGGCCCGTGCAGCAGCCAGATCATCAGCGGCACCAGCCACACCCAGTGATGGGTCCACGAGATGGGCGAGGCCAGCAGCCCGAACAGCTCCACCACCAGCAACGATCCCAGCGGGTCGGGTCCGCTGCTGTTCAGCGCCCGCCAGGCCAGCACGGCCAGTACCGCGGTGACGGCGATCGCGATCAGCACCGGCGGGCTGTAGCCCGCGTCGTGCCCGAGAATGCGGGAGATGCCGCCCCGCCAGGACTGGTTGAAGGAGGTTCCGATCGGCCCCACCCGGTGCGCATCGCCGAGCAGCTCGGTGAAGTAGCGGCGGGCCTGGTCTCCGGTGGCCCACACCGACACCGCGATGGTGCCGGCGAAGACCACCGCCGAGAACGCCGCCGCGGCCCAGCGCCGCGCCCCGGCCAGGTAGACCCCGGCGATCGCCGGAGTCAGCTTCACCCCGGCGGCCAGCCCGACCAGCAGACCCGAGACCCACCATCGGCGGCTGTACACCGCGGCCAGCACCGCCAGCACCAGGATCACGTTGATCTGGCCGTAGTCGAAGGTGCTGCGCAACGGCTCGGTCCAGATCCCGGCCGCCGTCCACAGCATCGCTGCCCGGCGGTTCAGCGAGGCTCGACCGATGAGTCGCTGGCTGAGCCGGACCACGCCGTACAGCGCGGCCATGGTCCCGATCTGCCAGAGGAAGCCGACCAGCCCGAACGGCAGGAAATGCAGCGGGTAGAACACCACCGCGGCGAAGGGCGGATAGGTGAACGGCAGCGGGAAGTCCGGCGTCTGGTCTGCGTAGACGTAGTCATAGAGCCCGCCGGGCCGAGTCAGTGCGGCCGCACCGCTGATGTAGACGTGCAGGTCGACGAAGTTGGCGCCGTGCCGGGTCAGGTAGGTCCAGGCGATTCGCGCCACGACGCTGGCCGTCAGCAACAGCGGGGCCCACGCGGTCAGCCGATTGACCCATGAACGGGCGGCCGGGGTGTCGAGGGTGGCGTCTACCGAAACGACTTTAGCGAACAGCGGGCGGATCACCGTCGCGGTTCGGGTCCGTAACGGTTGCATAAATGACACACGTGTCACTTGAGCCTCACCAGCAACAGGCTAGCTTCGGGTTTCAGGAAGCCACCGCCGACGATTGGGGAAGTCATGTCGCGCCTCCGGACACTGTTCAGCACCACCCGTAGCACCGCCGCCAAGTCGGCCGTCGTCGCAGGATCGTCGGCCGCGCTGGTCTTCGGTGGTGTCGGGGCCGCTGTGGCCGACCCGGCCGTGCCTGCGCTGCCGCTGCCCACCGCGGGGTTGCCCGGCCTGCCGGCGCTCGAGCAGTTGAGCCCGGTGATCCAGCAGGCCGCCGCCGACCCGGCCGGAGCGTCGTCGTTGCTGATGGCCGCGGCCGCTGCGTTCGCCGGAAACTCCGCCGCACCCGCTGGTTCCCGGCAGGTCGCCGATTCGGTCGCGCAGTTCGTCCAGTCGCCGCCCGAGGCGCTGCCGGGCCAGCACGTGCCGACCGCCGGCTCGGCTCCGGGCCTGGTGGCCCACCTGCCGAGCGGCGTCGACCCGGCCAAGTCGGTGGGTCCGGTTCCGCAGGCCGCACCGAGCGCACCGGAAGCCCTCCCCACGCCGGCCGACGCCGTCCCCGTAGCCCCCGAAATGGCCGAAGCGGCGGCCGCGGCGACGGCGCCCGACGCGGCCCCGGCGGCCACCCCGGGCTTCGGCCCGGACGCCCCGCCGACCCAGGACTTCATGTACCCGTCCATCGGCCAGAACTGCCTGGCCGACGGCGGCAACGTCATTGCCACCGCGCTGTCGGTGGCAGGCCCGGCCACCATTCCCACCCCCGGGCCCAAGCCCGGCCAGACCGCCTACGTCTTCACCGCCGTCGGCACCCCCGGCCCGGCCGAGACGCAGAAGCTGCCGCTGAACGTCACGTGGGTGAACCTGACCACCGGCAAGTCCGGCAGCGCCACCCTGCAGCCGCGCTCCGACATCAACCCCGAGGGGCCGACGACGCTGACCGCGATCGTCGATACCGGCTCGGGCAGCATCATGTCGACGATCTTCGGTCAGGTCAGCACCAAGGATCACCAGTGCAACTTCCTGCCCACCATCGGCTCGACGGTGGTGCCCTGACCGGCTGATTCTTCCGCGTCGGCCACAACGCGGCGGCGTTAAGGTTGTGGCCATGACCGTCCCCCGCAAGTCGGCGCCTTGGGCGTTGTTGATCGGTTTGGCTGCGGTACTGCTCCTGGCGATCAGCGGCTGCGCCGGGGACCGGGCGCCGTCCGGTGCCCGGGAACTGGCGCCGTCCGATGCCGCTGTCTCCGCGCCGGCTCCGATGAGCCCGCCGAAGGAACGGCTGCAAAGGGACATCGTGACCACCGGCAGCCTCAATATCGCGGTGGCCGACGTCGGTGTAGCGGTGGACCGACTCGTTGGCCTGACCACCGGGTTCGGCGGCCGCGTCGATGACCGCACCGAGCGGACGACATCCGGTCATGGCCGCACCGCCGAGCTGACCTTGCGCATCCCGTCACCGAAAGTCGACGAATTCCTCGACGATGCAAAGCAACTGGGAGACGTCTCGTCGATCGCGTTGAAGCACGACGACGTCACCGGCCAGCGTGTGGACCTTGACGCGCGAGTCGCCGCGTTGCAGGCCTCGGTGGACCGGTTGACCGCACTGATGAAGTCCGCCTCCACCACGGCCGATCTGCTGCAGGCCGAGACGGAGCTGACGTCGCGGCAGGCCGACCTCGACAGTCTTCGGGCGCAGCGCACCCAGCTCGGCGACCAGATCAGCTACGCGACGCTCACCGTTTCGCTGGCCTCCGAGTTCGAGTCGACCTCCCCCGGATTCGTCGCGTCGGTTCGCCACGGATGGCACGCACTGCTGTCGTTCACCCAGGGTCTGATCGCGGTCGCCGGTTTCCTGCTGCCCTGGCTGCCGGTGATCGCGGTGATCGCAGGCGTCTTCGTGGTCCTGCGCCGCAGGACCCGGCGGCGTCAGTAGGCCATGAACAGGATGGCGTCCCGGTCGTACTCCATGCCGGGGTGCACATCCGCGAGGTGCTTCTGGGTCAGCTCGACCAGGTTGTCTTCATCCTGACCGACAATGGCCTCGCCACACGGACAGTTCAGGTGAGTTTTCACGTCGCCGCCTTTCCTTTGCTTTCCCGGGCCTGCTTTGCAGCCTGTTTCTGGGCCTTCTTGGTGGACCGCACCTCCTGCAGCGACGCCGCATCGACGACGTCGGCGATCGACAGGCGGGTACCGGCCTCACCGTATGCTCCGGCGGCCTCGCGCCACCCCGAGGGGGTCACGCCGTACTGCTTGCCGAGCAATGCCAGAAAGATCCGTGCCTTCTGCTCCCCGTAGCCGGGCAGTGCCTTGAGGCGCTTCAACACCTCGGCGCCATCGGGCTCACCGACGGTCCACAGTGCGGCCGTGTCGCCGCCGTACTGGTCGACCACCGCTCGGGCCAGGGCCTGCACCCGGCCGGCCATCGATCCCGGGAACCGGTGCACCGCAGGCCTTTCCGCACACAGCGCCGCGAACTCGTCCGGATCGCGGTCGGCGATCTCGTGCGGGTCCAGCCCGCCCATTCGCTCGGCGATCTTCTTCGGGCCGGCGAATGCGACCTCCATCGGAATCTGCTGGTCGAGCAACATTCCCGTGAGGAGGGCAAACGGATCTGTCGAGAGAAGTTCGTCGGCCTCGGAGTCTTGAACGAGGCAGAGTTTCGGAGTCACCTAGCCACCTCTCGCCAGCGCGGACAGTCCAACGTCCGCGTTACACCACCATAGGAGAGCGTAACCATGATCGAATACAGCAGCACCATCCCCCGGCGGCTGGACGTGGACCTGCCCTGCTGGTTGATGCCCCAGAAAGACGCTTCCAGCGTCCAGGTCTTCCGCTCGCCGTTGGCGAAGCAGCGCAGCTGGATGTTCCAGCCGGTGCTTGAGTTCTTACGCCTTAGAGAGCCAGGTGAGCGCCGCCCGAGAAAGCCGAGTCATGGCACACGATTTCATCGGGCACCGCACCAGGCGGGATGTCAAACGCCACCTCGGCTTCGATACCAAGACCGGGGTTGATTTCCTCCATAAAGCCATCGTCGCTCAGCGCGCTGGAAGCCTCGTACTTGTTGCCGCCGATAATCAGGTTCTGGTTGCTGGCAAAGAAGGTCCGGGCTTCGTCACCGATGTTTGTGACCCTGAGCTTGACGATGAAGAACTCGCCCTTAGCCTCATCCGGGTTGAAGATTCCTTCTTTCGAAGCTGACCGTTCGACGCCCAACACCTGGAACTCAAACTTGCCATCGCGCACCGAGCTACCGGCCGGGGCTACTACGGGTCCGGACGGCTTAGCTTGCGTGGTTCTGGTGGTGCTCAGCGAGTTCGACCGCGTAGAGGATGACGCAACATCATCCTTGCCCTTCTTGTCGCTGTTGCCGATAGAGCTGAAGACGATCAACAGCAAGATCGCCGCTCCTACGCCGAGGGCGATCTTTGCTCCGTTGGACATGCCCGGCTTAGCGGCTTGGCCTATGCCCGGCGCCGGGGCTCCCAATGGTGCGTAGTCCTCAGTCCACGTTGTGCCGTCGAAGTAGCGCTGACGGCTCGGATCTGACGGATCTGGGAACCAACCGGCTGACGGCTGCGTCATAAGTCTCCTCGTATCCATATATTGCTGGCCCCACCAACCAAGACCGTTGGACAGCATAAGACAAGCTTGTGGTCCACCCCAGCCAACTAAAGCAGTCCAGTGGTCTGTGTCGGTGGATTGTGAAACCGTGTAGGCAACAATCGGGGGACGTAGTTCAGGAGAAGGCAATGAGACGTGCAGTGACAGCTCTGATCGCAGCGACGGTTGCCGCTGTTGCCTTGGCCGCCACGGCCGGCGCGATACCCGAGCAGGGCACCCCCGAATTCGACACCTACATGCAGGGCCTGGAACGCAACGGGTTCAACTTGAATCCGGACACCGCATGGCGCCTCGCCCACCAGGCGTGCGAAGGCGGCCTCCCGGGCTACATCGGTTGGGAACTCGCCGCGCAGGGGGTCGTCGGCCCCGGAGCGAACCAGCGGGCCATGGACGTGGCACGCACGTACGCCTGCCCGGTGCAGTAACTACCCGCTCTTGCGGCGGAACTCCCGGCGGCTCTCCAGCGGACCATGCGAGCGTGACTGCTTGGCGCCGGCGTCCTTGTGGTCGGAGCCGCCCGCCGACTTCGCGTTCTTGCGCTCCAGGGCCTCGCGGAACTTGCGCTTGTTCTCGTCTGCGGCGGAATCTGATTCGGGCATGCCGGGAGCCTAGCTCAGCGTATGGCGTACCGGTGGGAGTTGCTCAGCGCATGCCGGGAGGCATGCCATACAGGTGGGAGATGGGCAGCGTCAGCAGCACCCGACGGTCGGTCACCATGGCCTGCCGGTACTCGTCCCAGTCCGGGTGCTCCCCGGCGATGTTGCGGTACAACGCCACCAGAGCCTCGACGGTGTCGTCATCGGCAGCGGTGGCCGGGGGTGTCAGCTGGGCATCCCCCTCGGCAACGGCATAGGACCACCCGTCGTCGGAACTGACCAGCAGCGACGCCCTGGGGTCACGGCGCAGGTTGCGGGTCTTGGCCCGCGGCTCGGTGACCGACACCTGGACCGCGAGAGCACGCGGGTCGAAGTGATACTGCACGTTCGACAGTTGAGGACGCCCGTCTCGTTTGACGGTGGCCAATACGCCCAGTGAGTTCCCACTGATCAAGGCCAGCAACTTGTCGTCGAATGCCTGGCGTCCCATGCTCGAAGCGTACCGACGCGTCCGCCTAATACCATCGTTCTGCCTGGATTGGAGCCCGCCTCATGGCCCGGTATGCCCTGTTTCTCCGCGGTGTCAACGTCGGCGGAGTCAGCCTCAAGATGGCCGACGTCGCCGCCGCGCTGACCGGCGCCGGATTCACCGAGGTTCGCACCCTGCTCGCCAGCGGCAACGTGCTGTTGGAGTCGCCCGCCGATGCCGCGGCGGTGCGCGCCACCGCCGAGACGGCGTTGCGGGAGCGCTTCGGCTATCAGGCCTGGGTGCTGGTCTACGACATCGACGCGGTGCGCGACATCGTGGCGGCCTACCCGTTCGAGTCGGAGGTCCCCGGTTATCACTCCTATGTCACCTTCGTCGCCGACGACGCGGTGCTGACCGAGCTGTCCGCTCTGGCCGCAAAGGCCGCCGATGACACGGCCGACGAGAAGATCGCCCTCGGCCCCGGGGTGATCTACTGGCAGATCCCCAAGGGCGACACCCTGAACAGCACCGTGGGCAAAACCATGGGCAATAAGCGCTACAAGTCCTCCACCACCACCCGCAACCTGCGCACCGTGAGCAAGATGCTGCGCTGAGCGCCCGCCGGTAGGGTCGGACAGGTGAGCCAGGCACAGAAGGTCACCCTGACCGGAGTCTCCGAGACCGCGTTGCTGACGTTGAACGGTCGGGCGACTGAAGCCCGCCGTTCCGATGGGGTCATCGACGACCCGATGGCGATCGCCCTCGCGGACTCGATCGACTACGACTTCTCGAAATTCGGGCCGACCCGTCAGGACATCGCCCTGCGCGCACTGGCTTTCGACGACCAGACCCGTCAGTTTCTGCGCCAGCACCCGTCTGGCACCGTGGTCGCTCTGGCCGAGGGCCTGCAGACCAGCTTCTGGCGCGTCAGTGCCGGCGTTCCCGACCCGGCGTTCCGTTGGCTGACCGTCGATCTTCCGCCGATCATCGAGATCCGCAGCCGGTTGCTGCCGGCAGCACCGCAGGTTTCGGTCTGCGCGCAGTCCGCACTGGACTACAGCTGGATGGATCAGGTCGACCCGGACAACGGCGTGTTCATCAGCGCCGAGGGGCTGCTGATGTACCTGCAGCCCGAGCAGTCGCTCGGTCTGATCGCCGAGTGCGCCCGCCGGTTCCCCGGCGGGCGGCTGCTGTTCGACGTGCCGCCGCCCTGGCTGTCGAAGCTGGTGCGCCGCGGGGTGCGGACCTCGCTGCGCTACAAAGCCCCGCCGATGCCGTTCGGCCTGTCGGTGAGCGCCGCCGCCGACCTGGTCAACACCGTGCCCGGTATCCGCGCGGTGCGCGACATCCCGTTGCCGACCGGGCGCGGATGGCTGTTCAACACCCTGCTGTCCAATGCTTACCGGCTGAGCTTCCTGGATTCCGTCCGTCCGTCCCTGACCCTGCTGGAATTCGGCTAAAGCGTGTCGAAGGCCGCCTCGAGGTAGCGCAACGCGTCGGCCTTGCCCAGGCCGACCGCGCGCGCCGCCGCGGCAAAGGCACCTGCGGCCACCGTCATGGTCGCGTCGGCCGGGTCCCTGCTTGCCACGAAAGTGCCGAAGCGGCCCCGAGTTTCGACGATCCCGCCGGCCTCCAGCTCCCGGTAGGCGCGAGCCACGGTGTTGACCGCCATCCCCAGCTGGCCGGCCAGCTCACGCACCGTCGGCAGCCGGGTTCCCGCCGGCAGGGCCCCGGCCCGCACCGCCTCGATCATCCGAACCCTGACCTGCTCGAACAGTGGCCCGTCCTGGTGCGCGTCGGTCTTCAGCAGCTCCGTGAAGTCCATCCGCCCAGTATCCCGCGATGTCCCGCTATGTTGGTGGCGTGCGAGTGGCGGTGTTCAGCGGTGCCGGGATCTCCGCGGAGAGCGGGATACCGACCTTCCGCGACGACGAGAACGGTCTGTGGGCCCAATACGACCCCTACGAGGTGTCCAGCATCGACGGCTGGAACCGGCACCCAGAACTGGTCTGGGGCTGGTACGTGTGGCGCTACCAGCTGGCCCGCCGCTTCGACCCGAACCCGGGCCATCGCGCGCTCGCGGACTGGGAGCACAACGCCGACGTCCACGTCATCACCCAGAACGTCGACAACCTTCACGAGCGCGGCGGCAGTTCTACGGTTCACCATGTGCACGGCAGCATGTTCACGTTCCGTTGCACGATCTGCGATCAGCCGCACAACGTAGAGCTGCCGGAGCTGGCAGAACCCGTGCTCGAAATGGACCCCCCGGTTTGCGGCTGTGGCGGCCTGATCCGCCCGGACGTCGTCTGGTTCGGCGAGCAGCTGCCCGAGGAGCCGTGGACCGCAGCGGTGGAGGCCATCGACACCGCCGATGTGCTGTTCGTGGTGGGCACTTCCGGCGTGGTCTATCCGGCAGCCAGCCTTCCTGAACGGGCACTGGAGCTGGGCAAGACCGTCGTCGAAGTCAATCTCCAGCCCACCCCGTTGACGCCCAGAGCCACGTTGAGCCTGCGCGCCCCCGCCTCGGTGGCGCTACCGGGACTGCTGGACCGGCTGCCCACCCTGCTGGGGCTGGGCTTCTAACGCCCCTCAGGCCGGGCGGCTGGCCGAACCCAGCGCGAACTCCGACACCGGCACCGGCGCCCAGGCCGGGAACTGGTGCCCGCGACGCGACGTCCTGACGGCAAAGCCGGCGGCGGTGATCATCTGCTCGGTCTCACGGTGGGTATGGCAGTTGCCGAACAACCGGGGCCAGAAGGTGGCGTCCGCCAGCCGTTGCAGCCCGCCGCGCACCCCGGCGCTGGCGACGTGCTCGAAGTAGCGCAGCTCGCCCCCGGGCTTGAGCAATGAGAAGAGCTGGCGCAGCACTTCCTCCGGATGGTCGACCGAACACAAGACCAGCGAGCAGACGATCGCGTCAAAGGGTTCCCCGGCGTCCAGGGCCTCGACGGTGCTCGCCACCACGGTGACCGGCACCGGCGCCTCCGCGGCCGCCGCCGCAGCGGCGTCCCGCAGCCGTGACTCGGGTTCGGCGGCCACCACCTCGGTCACGGTGTCCGGGTAGAAGGCGAAGTTGCTTCCGGTGCCCGCTCCGACCTCCAGCACCCGCCCGGACAGGCCTTCCAGGTTCTCCCGGCGCCGGTCGCGCAGCCAGTCGGTCTCGTGGCTCGACATGAAGGTCCAGATCCGGGCGAACAGCGGGTTATCCAGGCTTGCGGAGGATGTCATGGCAGCCACCCTAACGCCCGCGACGGTGACCCTGATCCCATCGGCCACCGGTCAGCGGCCCACACCTCAGGGGAAGGGGTCGGCAAACGCTACCCGTCAGTAGTATTGCCACCATTTCCCGAAACGTAACTCAAAGATTCCTTAATAGTGACCCATACGCTCAGTGTCATGTGGATCGACGACTCAAGTGCCGACGTCATCAAGGTCGACTTCGAGGCCCTGTACCACGGCGATTTCCTGGTCGAGGGCGACACCTCCGAGCAGTTCGACGACTGGCACCCGCTGGCCAGCTGATTGATCGGCGCCGCGGCAGCGGCGCCTTTCAATGTCGCGTCGTTGCGCGACGGTGGCCGTCCTCATCCGGGCAGGCCGCCATCTGTGAGTCATCCCATTTCTCTTGTATTCAGGTTGGGCCCCGGGGCGCATCTGAACAGCCGTCCGGATAGCTCCAGGCACGCATGCATTCGGCGATTCCCTCCAGATCCGCCAATGCTCCGGTGGCCACGCCGATCACGAAGTCGAAGCGCTCATCCTCGGACGCGCGGATCCACTGCCCGTTGATGGCCAGGAACGTCCGGCACGCGGTGCGTCGTCAGGCGACGTCTTCCTCGTCGTCGACCTCGACCATGCCGCCCAGGCGCCCGAGAATGATCTCCTCGGCCTCAGTAACGATCCGCGACACCAGCTCGCCGACGGTCGGGATGTCGTTGATCAGCCCCATCGCGGTGCCCACCGACCAGATCCCGGCCTCGACGTCACCGTCTTCGAACACCCGTCGGCCCCGAACCCCGGCCACCAGCTCCTGCACGTCGGGGAACTGGCCACCCTTGTCGAGGATGTCGACGACCTCGCGCGAGACGGTGTTGGACGCCACCCGGGCGGTGTTGCGCAGCGGCCGGAAGATCAGCTCGGTGCCGCGCTCGTCGCCGGCGACGATGGCTTCCTTGACGTTCTGGTGGATGCAGGACTCGACCGTGCACATGAACCGTGAGCCCATGTTGATGCCGTCGGCACCCAGCGCCAGCGCGGCGACCAGGCCGCGGGCGTCGGCGAAGCCACCGGAGGCGATCATCGGGATCTCGATCTGGGATGCCGCGGCCGGGATCAGCACCAGGCCCGGGATGTCGTCCTCGCCGGGATGCCCGGCACATTCGAACCCGTCGATGCTGATGCCGTCTACACCGAGGCTCTGCGCCTTGACCGCGTGCCGTACCGAGGTGCACTTGTGCAGGACCTTGATCCCGTTGTCGTGAAACATCGGCAGGTGCGGCGCCGGGTTGGACCCGGCGGTCTCGACGATCTTGATGCCGGCGTCGACGATGACCTGACGGTACTCGTCATAAGGCGGCGGGTTGATCGTCGGCAGGATGGTCAGGTTCACCCCGAACGGCTTGTCGGTGAGATCGCGGGTCTTGGCGATCTCGTTGGCCAGGTCCGCCGGCGTCGGCTGGGTGAGCGCGGTGAGGAAACCCAGCGCACCGGCGTTGGCCACCGCCGCCACCAGTTCCGCGCGGCCCACCCACTGCATGCCGCCTTGGGCGACGGGGTGCTCGACCCCGAAGACCTCGGTGAATTTCGTCGTCAATGACATATGGACTCCTTAGCTGTACTCAAATGCTCTTCGCGCAAGCGCTCATCGCGGGGCCATCCGGATCGCTCCGTCGAGGCGGATGACCTCGCCGTTGAGCATCGGGTTGCTGATGATGTGCTCGGCCAGCGCCCCGTATTCGTCGGGGTCACCGAGCCGGGCCGGGTGGGGAACCTGCGCACCCAGCGACTTCTGCGCCTCCTCCGGCAGCGAGCCCAGCAGCGGCGTCTTGAACAGGCCCGGTGCGATGGTGCACACCCGGATCAGTTCGCGGGACAGGTCCCGTGCGATCGGCAATGTCATGCCGACCACCCCGCCCTTGGATGCCGAGTAGGCGGCCTGACCGATCTGGCCCTCGAACGCCGCCACCGAGGCGGTGTTGATGATGACACCGCGCTCGGGGCTGTCCGCCGGGCCGATCGGCTCGGTCTTGGCGATCCGCTCCGCCGCCAGCCGCAGCACGTTGAACGTGCCGATCAGGTTCACCTGAATGATCTTGGTGAATGCGTCCAGGGGGAACGCGCCGTCGCGGCTCAGCGTCTTGATCGCGTTGCCGATTCCGGCGCAGTTGACGTTGATACGCAGCGGGCCAAGCGATTCCGCGACGTCCAGTGCGGCACCGACAGCCTCGGGGTCGGTTACGTCGGCCTGCGCGAAGCGGGCACGGTCACCGAGCTCCTTGATGACGTCCTCGCCCCGCAGGTCGATCACCACCACCTTTCCGCCCGCGTCCAGCAGGCGCTTGGCGGTCGCCAAGCCCAAACCCGACGCGCCGCCGGTGATGACGGCTACCGAATCCTTGATCTGCACGCTCTAGCCCCTCTCAGCCCAACCGTCTGGTTGGTCGGGACTATACCCAGTCGCTCAGGATGGTCTCGTTGTCGGCTCCCAGAACCGCCGGCGGCGTCGGAATCTCGGGGACGCTGCGGGAGAACCGTGGCGCCGGCATGGGCTGCAGGTAGCCGTTGAAGTCGTAGAAGGTGTCGCGTTCGGCGATGTGCGAGTCGGTCTGGACCTCCCCGAACGCCAGCACCGGTGTCACGCAGGCGTCCGAGCCCGCGAACACCTTCGCCCAATGGTCGCGGTCGTGGGCGGCGAACGCCGCGGTGAACTTGGCGCGCAGTTCCGGCCAGCCGCTGACGTCGTTCTGGGCCGGCAGCTCGGCGGGATCCAGCTCCAGCTTGGCCAACAGTTCGGCGTAGAACTGCGGCTCGATCGAGCCCACCGACACGTATCGTCCGTCCGAGCATTCGTAGGTGTCGTAGTAGGGCGCGCCGGTGTCCAGCATGTTGACGCCCCGCTCGTCGCTCCACACACCCTGCGCGCGAAAACTCCACATCATCGCCGACAGCATGCTCGATCCATCGACCATGGCGGCGTCGATCACCTGGCCCTTGCCGGAGCGCTGCAACTCCCACAGTGCGGCGAGGATGCCGACCAGCAGGAACATCGATCCACCGCCGAAGTCACCGGTCAGGTTCAGCGGCGGCACTGGGCGCTCCCCCTTGCGGCCGACGGAGTGCAGCAGTCCATTCAACGAGATGTAGTTGATGTCGTGGCCGGCCTGCAGGGCGCGCGGACCGGTCTGCCCCCAGCCGGTCATGCGGCCGTAGATCAGCCGCTCGTTGACCTTGGCGCAGTCCTCCGGGCCGAGGCCGAGCCGCTCGGTGACGCCCGGCCGGAATCCCTCGATCAGCACGTCGGCCTTGGCGACCAGCTTGAGCACCAGGTCACGGCCCTCCGGGGCCTTCAGGTCGGCGGTCACCGAGCGCCGGTTCCGCAGCATGGTGTCCTTGCTGGCCCCGCCACCGAATTTCGGCGGCCGCTCCACGCGAACCACGTCGGCCCCCAGGTCGCCGAGGATCATCGCCGCGTGCGGTCCCGGTCCGATCCCGGCCAGTTCGATGACCCGCAGCCCCGCCAGTGGTCCCGCCATATCTGCCTCCTCGTCGTATGCCTGTGTGATCTGCATCCTAGGGTTACACCCATGACTGCAATTGACTCCGGCATCGACACCCTCGCATCGGTGGCGGGCCTGTCCGTGACCCTGGCCGATGGTGTGCTCTCGGTGATCATCGACCGTCCCGACAGCCTCAACTCGGTGACCACCGGCGTGCTGGCCGGTATCGCCGACGCCATGGAAGCCGCTGCCGGCGACTCGCGGGTGCGCGTGGTGCGGCTCGGTGGTTCCGGGCGCGGGTTCAGCTCGGGCGCGGGGATCAGCGCCGACGATGCCGCCGACGGGGTGCCGACGGAGATCATCGTCGAGGCCAACCGCGCGATCCGGGCGATCGTCGCGCTGCCGCGGCCGGTGGTGGCCGTGGTGCAGGGTCCGGCCGCCGGTGTCGGGGTGTCTCTGGCCCTGGCCTGCGACCTGGTCGTGGCCTCCGACAAGGCCTTTTTCCTGTTGGCGTTCACCAAGATCGGGCTGATGCCCGACGGCGGCGCCTCGGCGCTGGTTGCCGCGGCCGTCGGCCGGACCCGCGCCATGCGGCTGGCGCTGCTGGCCGAACGGCTGTCTGCCGCAGACGCCCTGGATTGGGGGCTGATCAGTGCGGTGTACCCGGCCGAGGAGTTCGACGCCGAGGTGGACAAGCTGCTGGCCGCCCTGCTGGCCGGCCCCGCGGGAGCGTTCGCCAAGACCAAGCACGCCGTCAACGCCGCGACCCTGACCGAGCTGGACGCGGCGCTGGATCGCGAATACGTCGGGCAGTCAATTCTGTTGAACGCCCACGACTTCCGTGAGGGCACCCGCGCGTTCCAGGAGCGGCGCTCCGCCAATTTCACTGACGCGTAGCCTCGGCGAGCGTGCGCAGAATGCCGCGCGTAGCGGCGTGTCGCCGTACAAACGCGCACGCTCGCGCCCAGTAGGGCCAGCTACATCCCGAAGATCGGGGGTAGCGCGAGCACCATCACCAGGCTCCACACCAGATGGGTCAGCACCGGGGCCAGCACACCGCCGGTGGCGCGTCGTTCGATGGCGCAGACCGTGCCGAGCACCAGCGCGGCCACCCCCACCATCAGGTTTCCGCCGGCCATCATCGCCGCGACATACAGCAGCGTCGACCACACCAACGGGGAGTGCCGACCGAACGCACTGAACAGCGCGCCGCGGAAGAACATCTCTTCGGCGATCGCGTTGACGATGGCGATCAGCACCACCAATCGCCAGGAGACACCGCCCGCATAGTCCAGGATCGCAGTCACCTGGCCGGCCAGCGGCGGGATCTTGGCGATGACGAAGCCGGCCAGCAGGAACACCCCGCCGAGCACCAGGCCGACACCGGTGCCGGTGAACACCGGCCGCTCGTTGCGCCCCCGGAACCGCAACACCCCCAGGTGCAGCGGCCCGGACACCAGCGCTCCCACCGACCAGACCGCGGCCAAGACGAGAGACAGCCAGTAGAACCACGCGTCACCCGGGAGCTTGGTGTGCATGACGCCCAGCACCCCGGCGCCGATCAGCACCACCACCCCGACCACAGCGCGGCGCCGCTGCACCACGGCCCGCGGTTCGTGATGCAGTGGGGAGATGTTGGTGATGATGTCGGTGAACTCGCGCAGCAGGCCGGGGCGGGTCGGACTGATCTGGGTCATGCAGGACGTCCCCTCAGGGCGGGTTGAGCAACGTCCCTAAAACGTAGCGGCCGAACGGCTGCCGGTGGTCCGAATGCGTTAGTTCGCCCGGTGGACTTCGATCAGCCGTCGGTAGGCCGCGGCATTGTGCCGGTTGTTGCGGACTTCGGCCTCGCTGAGCTCCCGACGCACCCGGCCCGGCACCCCGGAGACCAGTGACCGCGGGGGCACCACCATGCCCTGCGGGATGACCGCGCCCGCCGCGACCAGGCAGCCCTCCCCCACGATGGCGCCGTTGAGGATGATCGCGCCCATCCCGATCAAGCAGTCGTCCTCAATGGTGCAGCCGTGCAGCACCGCGTTGTGCCCGACGCTGACATGCGCCCCGACTCGACAAGGGAACTCCTTGTCGACGTGGACCGTCACCCCGTCTTGGATGTTGGTGTCGATGCCGATCTCGATCGGTTCGACCTCGGCGCGCAACGTGGCCGAGTACCAGACACTGGCCCGGGCGGCCAGGCTGACCTGGCCGATCAGGCTGGCGTTGGGCGCCACCCACGACTCGGGATGCAGCTGCGGGGCGCGCCCGCGAATAGAGATGAGAAGCGGCTCGGGCACGCCGCTCAACGCGCCTTCCACACCGGTGCGCGCTTCTCGGCGAAGGCCCGCGGTCCTTCCTTGGCGTCCTCGGACCGCAGCAGCGCGGAGAACTCCCGGCCGGTGCGGGCCCATCCGGCGGCCTCGCCGGGGATGGCGCCGTCGTCGACCCCGTAGGCGATCCGCTTGCTGGCCCGCACCGACAGCGGCGCGTTTCCGGTGATCCGTTCGGCCAGTTCCAGGGCGGCTTCGAGTGCCCCGCCGTCCTCGACCACCCGGTTGACCAATCCCCAGCGGGCGGCGTCGGCGGCCGAGATCGGCTCCCCGGTGTAGAGCAGCTCCAGGGCGACCTTGCGGGGCAATTGGTCGACGATGCGGAACACGCCTCCGGCACCGGCGATCAGGCCGCGCTTGACCTCGGGCAGCCCGAACTGGGCGCGCTGCTCGGCGATCACCAGGTCGCTGGCCAGCGCCAGCTCGGTGCCGCCGCCCAGCGCGGTGCCGTTGACCGCCGCGATGGTCGGCTTGTCGATGAAGTGCTGCACGTAGCCGGCGAAACCCCACTCCGGGTGCTCGGGGTGGTAGATGTTCTCCCGGTTGGCGATCGCCTTGAGATCTGCACCGGCACTGAACGATTTGTCACCGGCGCCGGTGAGCACCACCGCACGCACGGCGTCGTCGTCCTGGGCCTGCGCCAGGGCGTCGCCGATGCCGGCACTGACGGCACCGTTGATCGCGTTGCGGGCTTCGGGCCGGTTGATGGTGATCAGCAGTACGTTTCCGCGCCGTTCGACCAGAACGGCCGCGTCGCTCACAGCAGCTCCAGGATGGTGGCGTTGGCCTGGCCGCCGCCTTCACACATGGTCTGCAGTCCGTAGCGAATTCCGTTGGCGCGCATGTGGTACAGCATGGTGGTCATGATCCGGGCGCCGGATCCGCCGAGCGGGTGGCCGAGCGCGATCGCCCCGCCGTTGGGGTTGAGCTTCTTGGCGTCGGCGCCGATGTCGGCAAGCCAGGCCATCGGCACCGGGGCGAACGCCTCGTTGACCTCGAACACCCCGATGTCCTCGACGCCCAGTCCCGAGCGCTGCAGCGCCTTCTGGGTGGCGGGGATCGGAGCGCTGAGCATCATCACCGGGTCGGCGCCGGCCAGCGTCGCGGTGTGCACCCGCGCCAGCGGGGTCAACCCCAGTTCGCGTGCCTTGGCCGCCGACATGAACAGCAGCGCCGCCGAGCCGTCGGAGATCTGGCTGGAGTTGCCGGCGTGGATGACGCCGTCCTCTTTGAAGGCGGGCTTGAGCTGGCCCATCTTCTCCAGGGTGGTACCGCGGCGGATGCCCTCGTCTTCGCTGACGACGTTGCCCTCGGCGTCCTTGATCCCGACGATCTCGTCCTTGAACGCACCGGAATCCTGTGCGGCGGCGGCCTTTTCATGGGATGCCAGAGCGAATTCGTCGAGTGCGGTGCGGGTGAGACCCCACCGGGACGCCATCATCTCCGCGCCGACGCCCTGGTTCGGGGTCTGGCTGTAGCGCTCCTTGAAGGAGTCCGGGTACGGACGGCCGCCGTTGGCCAGTGACGAGCCCATCGGGGTGCGCGACATCGACTCGACGCCGCCGGCGACGACGACGTCGTAGTGTCCGGCGACCACGCCGGCGGCCGCGAAGTGCACCGACTGCTGGCTGGACCCGCACTGGCGGTCCACCGTCACCCCGGGCACGGTCTCCGGCCAGCCCGCGCTCAGCAGAGCGGTGCGACCGATGTCCAGGGCCTGCTCACCGGCCTGCATGACGCAACCCCAGATCACGTCGTCGACCAGGGCCGGGTCCACGCCGGCCCGGTTGACCAGCCCGTTGAGCACCTGGGCGGACAGCTCGGCCGGGTGCACCCCGGACAGTCCGCCGTTGCGCTTGCCGATCGGCGAGCGCACCGCTTCTACGATGACGGCTTCAGCCATGGGTGCTCCTTAGTCAACGAGGGGTAGTTGACGTCGATTGTCAACCAACCCACCGATGGCACCCGCGGGGGGGTGGCCGACCCTGGTCAGCCGACCGGTTTGAACTCCAGGTGCAACTCCTGGAGCCCCCGCATGATGAAGGTCGGTTCGTAGCTGTAATGCCGCGCCTCGGGCGGTCCGTGCTTCTCCGCGTTGATGCTGATGTCGGCCATCCGGTCCAGGATGCGGTTCAGTGAGATCCGCCCCTCGGCACGGGCCAGCGGAGCGCCGGGACAGGAGTGCGGCCCCCGCCCGAACGCCACATGCTCGCGCACATTGGTCCGGTCGACCCGGAACTGCTCGGGGTCTTCGAACTTGCGGGGGTCGCGGTTACTGGCCCCGGGCAGCAGCATCACCGTGGCGCCGGCGGGCACCGTGGTCTCCCCCACCGTCGTCGTGGTGCGGGCCATCCGGAAGTGGGACTTGACCGGGCTTTCGGTCCGCAGCGTCTCCTCCAGGAAAGCCGGGATGCGGCTGCGGTCCTCGCGTAGCAGCTTCTGAATGTCGGCGCGCTCGGCGATCACCCGCAGGCCGGCGCTGAGCAGCTTGACAGTGGTCTCCTGGCCGGCGGCGAACAGGAAGGTGGACAGCCGCGTCACGTCGATGATCTCGGGCGTTGACCCGTCTTCGTATTTCGCCTGGGCCAGCTCGGTCAGCACGTCCTCGCGTGGCTCTTTACGGCGGTCTTCGATATAGGCGTAGAACTTGTCGTCGAGCCACTGCAGCGGATTGTGATGGACCGCGTTCTCGCCGTCGACCGCACCCACCACCTCGTTCGCCAGCAATGCGCGGAACTCACGGTGATCGGCTTCGGGCACCCCCAGCAGGTCTGCGATCACCAGCATCGAGAACGGCTTGGCGTAGTCCTCGATGAACTCACACCGGCCCCGGGCAACGAACTCATCGAGCTGCTGCTCGGCCAGCCGCCACATGAACTCCTCGTTCTCCTTGAGCCGCTTCGGAGTGAGCAGCCGGCTCAACAGGCCCCGCGTTCGGGTGTGCTCCGGTGGGTCCTGGGTGACGATGTGCTCGTTCATCGGGATCTCGGAGCGATGTTGCTCGATGAGGTCGCCGACATCGTCTCCGACGGGGTCGAACGGCAGCCCGGAGAACGGGCCCGCGACCGAAACGCAGGAGGAGAACGCCGGATCTTTGTACACGGCAAGGGCTTCGGCATGGCCGGTGACCGCGAGCACCCCTTGGTGGGGTTCGTGCACGATCGGACACCGGCGACGCATCTGGTCGAAGTACGGGTAGGGGTCGGGGATCAACGATGGGTCGGTGAAGAAGTCAACCGATTCGAAATCGGTCATGACGCGGCCTCGAACAGTACCGGCAGCGACGTCGGCGACCGGAATACCTGGCCGCGGATGTGTGGGTCGCCCCCATCGGGATCCAGCCGCAGGTTCGGCAGCCGGTCGAACATGATGTTCAGCGCGTTGCGCATCTCCATCCGGGCCAGGTGGCTGCCGAGGCAGACATGGGCGCCGTGGCCCCACGACACGTGCACCTTCGACTCGCGGAAGATATCGAAGCTGTTCGGTTCGCGGTAGCGATCGTCCTGGCGGTTGGCGGCCCCCAGCATCGGCATCACCGCCGAGCCCGCCGGGATCGGCACACCCGACAACTCGGTGTCGCAGGCGGCCACCCTGGTGATGGTCAGCAGCGGCGCATCCCAGCGCACCCCTTCTTCGATGGCCTGCGGCAGCAGCGACCGGTCGGCGCGGACGGCCTCGAGTTGGTCGGTGTGCGTGAGGAGCGCGAACAACAGGTTGCCCAATGAGCGGTAGGTGGTCTCGATACCCGCCGGCAGCAGCAGCCGCAGAAACGAGAAGATCTCCTCGTCGGACAGCTTCTGCCCGTCGATCTCGGCATCGGCCAGTCGGCTGATCAAGTCGTTGCGCGGATCTTCGCGGCGGGCAGCCAGGATCGGGGTGAAGTAGTCGCGCAGGGCTTCGGAGGCGGCCCGTCCGCGCTCGGGGTTGATGGTGAAGGACAGCAGGGAGATCGACCAGCGCTGAAACTGCTCATAGTCCCGCTCGGGCAGGCCCAGGATCCGGGCGATGATCCGGGTCGGGTACTCGAAGTTGAACTCCTTCACCAGATCCGCGTGGCCACGGCCGGCGAACCGGTCGATCAGCTGATTGGCAACCGGTATCACCAACTCCTGTTCCCAGCCGGCCACCGCCCTCGGGGAGAAGGCCTTGGACACCAGCGCCCGGTGCCGGCCGTGCTGGGGCTCGTCCATCCCCAGCATCACCTGCTTGCCGAGCACATCGCCGAAGGTGTCGATGATGATCGCCGACGAGAATGTCTCGTTGTCGCGCAACATCTTCACCACGTCTTCGTGGCGGTACACCATGAACACCGGTTTGGATTCCTCGTGCGGCATCCCCGAGATGTCGATGCGCTGAACGGGCTCCTCTCGGCGCAGCCGGGCCAGTTCGGTGTAGGGGTCGCGGACATCGCCGGAGACCACGTCATCGAACGCGCCGAAATCCTCTAAGTCGTCGAACAACTGCATGAGTGCTCCTTCAGCTGGCCGGGAATGGTGATGACACCTGAGCGCGGCTCACCCATCGCCAGGTCCGCACCGTCCGCCGTCGGGCGGCGGTTGCACATCCGGCCGCCCGTTCGGCTGGCCGCTCTGCCAGGTCGCCCACTTACCCACCGAGTACGGTCCGGGCTGGCCCGCCATCTCGTAGAAGCCTTGTGGATCATAGATTTTCGCCTCCGGATATGGCCAGGGGCAGGCGACCGTCCGGGACAGGTGCGCCATCTTGACCAGGGCGAAGGTGCCGCCGTAGCAGAAGTAGCCGAGGTTTATCAGCACCAGCATCACCGCGAACATGCCCAGGGTCGGCCGGCCGGCGAAGATCTTCGCCCGCTGCGCCAATTTCTCGGCCACGGTGCGGCCGGTGTCGTCCCGGTACAACAACACTCCGGCGGGAACCATGACGAAGTTGACCGCCAGAATCTCGACGATCAACGGGAACTGGTGCGTCTGGCCGGCGAAGAGCGACCCGATCGGCACCTGGGAGTAGATGTACATCCCGGTCTGGACCAGGGTTATCTCCAACGCCGCGTCCAGCAACATCCCGAACGGGAGGATGCAGATCGCCAGGCTGATCAGCGGGTGGCGCCACACGAATGAGTCGACGGGTCGCCGGGCCTGAATCCGGCGCAGCAGCCAGATGCCCGGGAAGTAGGGCAACAGGTAGAACATGATGTAGCCGAGCACCACAAACGGCTCGACGGTCGGCGAGAGGGAGACCAGCGGCCAGTCCTCGGGCAGGTGATGCAACTCCGGGTTGTAAACCGCGAACGGCCCCCAGTTCATGATCGGGTCCTGCCAGACGATCAACGTCGTGACAATCCCCATCAACAACACCGGGTGATACGGATGCCGACGCCACACCACCACGTAGGTGACCGTGATGAGAACCATCACCACGACGGTGAATGCCTCCAGCAGTCCCAGCCAGTGTTCATAGCCGAACAACACCGGCACCGGTCGCGGCGACCCCGTGACCGCGGCGTTGCGGACCCGGTCAGACCCCAGACCCGTGCGGGCATTGGCGAGAAAGAAGACGAGCACGCCGATCGCAACGGCGACCCATGCCCATACCCACGGCGATCCTCGTTTCGATTCGGCGGCAAGTGTGGCGTGGGTCTGCTCGACCTCTGCTGCGGTCATCAATCATTCCTCTACGCAGGAACCTAAGATTTGTTCAGATCATAGCGCGTGGCGAGTCACACCGTCAATCGCCTACCGGCCATGGCTCGCAAGGGATACATCATTGCAAGTCAGGGCGGCCGCACAGGCGGCGAACATCGATTCGTTGACCAGATATCTGTTCCAAAGTAGAGTCCGCCACCATCGTGCCCGATGACGTGAGGCAGTCGCAGATGATCGATTTCACCGGACAGGTCGCCATTGTCACCGGAGCGGGCCGAGGCCTGGGCCGGCTCTACGCGATCGAACTCGCCCGGCGGGGCGCCTCGGTGGTCGTCAACGACCTCGGCGGATCGATGCACGGCGAAGGGTCGGACACCAAGGTCGCCGATCTGGTCGTCGAGGAGATCACCGACGGCGGCGGAAAGGCGGTGGCATCCTACGATTCGGTCGACAACCCTGCCGGCGGCCAGGCCATTGTCGACGCTGCGTTGGAGCGCTTCGGCCGGATCGATGCGGTGGTCAGCAACGCCGGCATTTTCAACAGCATTCCCTTTGAGGAGCTGTCCGCCGACGACTGGCGACACATGCTGCGGGTGCACCTGGACGGCGCCTTCTATCTGAGCCAGCCCGCGTACCGCATCATGAAAAGTCAGGGCTATGGCCGGTTCGTCTTCATCTCGTCGTCGGGCGGGATGTTCGGGCAGCCGCTGGAAGCCCACTACGCCGCGGCCAAGGCCGGTCTCGTCGGCCTGTCGAACGTGCTCGCGATCGAGGGCCAACCCCACGGCATCCATTCCAATACCGTTCTGCCGTTTGGATTTTCACGCATGGTGACCGAGACCGTCGGCGACCCGAGAGCCCTCCAGGAGACGGGCTTCCTCAAGGCGATTCGGCCGGAGTTGGTGGTGCCGATGGTGGTATACCTCGCCAGCCGTTCCTGCGACCTCACCCATCAGAACTACTCCGCCTGCGCCGGCCGGTTCGCACGTGTCTTCGTCGGCCTGGGCCGGGGTTGGCTCGCCGGATCCGACGAGGTTCCCACTGCCGACGACATCGCCACGCACCTGGCAGCGGTCTCCGCAGCCGAGCCGTTCACGGTGCCCGCCTCCATCTTCGACGAGGTGTTCGGCGTCTGCGAACGAGTCGGCATCGCCATCTGATGCGTCATCCGGTGACGACGGGTAACCGCGCCCACCCGCGCACACTGGCGGTGTGCGCGCGTTGGGCGCCGGCGTAGTCGACTTCCCAGTCGGGCCACCGCTTCAGGACCTCCTCGAAGGCCACCCGGGCTTCCAACCGGGCCAGCGCCGACCCGAGGCAGAAGTGCACCCCCTTGCCGAAGCTGAGGTGGCCGCCCTCGCGGTGAATGTCGAAGCGGTCCGGGTCGCGGAAATGCCGGGGATCACGGTTGGCGGAACCGTTGAGCAGCAACATGAACGACCCTTGCGGAACCAGGCGGCCGTAGTGCTCGGCGTCGTGCGCGACGTAGCGGGCCTGCACCGGCGACGGGGGCTCGTAGCGCAGCGTCTCTTCAACCGCACTCGGGATCAGGGCAGCATCGCGGGCGAGCTCGCGACGTTGATCCGGATGATCCGAGAGCAGTTGCGCCATGAAACCGATCAGCCGGGCCGTTGTCTCATTCCCGGCGCCGGCGATCATTGCGGTATATGCGAGAACCTCGGTGCGCGACAACGGACGTCGGGTGCCGTCGGGCTCGTCGATCTCCGCCCGCAACAGGTCGGTCATCAGGTCGTCCGAGGGATGGCCGGCCCGCCACTCGATGTACTCGGCGAACATGACCATGGTGTCGGCGAATATCTTCTGACTGATGTCGCCGGGTTCGCGCCCGTCGGCCATCTCGATGAGCGAGCCGTTGCGGTCCCGGATCGCCTCTTGGTCCTTCTCCGGGATGCCGAGCAGATACCCGATCGTCCGCATCGGCATCACCGCCCCGAGGTCGGCGATGAAATCGAAGCCACCGGCACCGACGAGCGGATCCAACTCCTTGACGCAGAACTCCCGGACCAGAGGTTCTACGGCCAGCATTCGGCGCGGGGTGAAGACCCGCGAGAGCAGGCTGCGGTGCAGATCGTGCAGTGGGGGGTCCTCGAACAGCAGGATTCCCGGCGGCACCTCAAGGTTGTTGAACAAGATGTCCGCGGTGGTCCCGCGGCCGGAGCGGTAGGTGTCCCAGTTCGGCAGTTCGCGTGCCACGTCCTCGTACCGGCTCAGTGCATAGAAGTTGTACTTCTCGTTGTAGTACAACGGCGATTCTTCGCGCATGCGCTTCCACACCGGATACGGGTCGTCGTCGATATCGCGGTCGAACGGGTCGTAGTACAAGTCGATCGCGCTGGCGCCGGTCATGTGTCACGTCCCTTCGGCGGAGATGAACTGGGTGAACTAGTGGTTGCGGTGCAGGAAGCCGTGCAGGCTCGCCTGGGTGAGTTCCTCGACGATCACCTTTCGCGACGGCGGCCTGGAACCGAAGTAGGTCGAGCGCAGAGCCGCCATCCCGGCGATCATCGCCACGGTGGAGTGCGCAGGCAGGTTCGGGTGCGCCGACCCGATCGACCGCAGGTTCATGCCCTCCGCGCTGATCTGGCCGAGCAGCGTGATCGCCCGTCTGACATCGGCGATGCCGGCCTCGACCATCTCGTCCTCGCTGAGGGCGTCCGACGCCATGAGCGTCACCAGCAGACCCTGATGACGGACGAACACGTCATAGAGCCGGCCGACGAAATGCCGGGCCAGTTCTTCCTCGCCGGTCTGCTCCGGATCGAGCGACTGCCAAGTCTGGCCGAACTCATCGACGAAGCTGGTGAAGGGCTCGACGAGCGCCTCCCGGAACAGCATTGCCTTCGAACCGAAGTGGCGGAACAGCAGGGGCTCGGTGACCCCGGCCGCCTGGGCGATCTCACGCGTGGTGGTGCTGCGATAGTCCTGGCGGGCGAAGAGGTCTCGCGCCGCGTCGAGTAGGAGCCGACGCGGCTCGCCACGGGGCCGGCGGATCGCCGGCGCAGGCCGTTCGGCGTTGGGCACTGGCTGGGACAAGTTATCTCACTCCTGGAAATCACCCTGGACGGCTGACGCTTTTAGGATAGTGTCCACTATCTAGTTTAGATAGTATCCACTAGCTACAAGAGATGCCGAAGGAGGCGCGAACGTGGGCGCTGTCATCATGCTGGGCACGCTGTTCGGATTGATCGCCCTGGTGTTCGGTCTCGTACTGCGCTACGACCCCGAAGCCGGATGCACCCGGAACCAGGAGAGCCGGCCATGAACAACGGGCTGACTCCCCTGCTGACCGCCGGTATCGCCTTCGCCTACATCGGCGGCATCGGGTTCACCGCCGTCGGGGTATATCTGAGCGTTCGCCGGCGTCGGCTGCACCCACTGCTGCTGCTCTGCATCTCCGCCATCTCGTTCTCGTGGATCGAGGCTCCCTACGACTGGGCCATGTATGCGCAGTTCCCGCCGGCCTTGCCGCGCATGCCGTCGTGGTGGCCGTTGAACATGACGTGGGGCGGTCTGCCCTCGTCGGTGCCCATCGGCTACATCGCCTACTTCGTGTTGCCGGCGATCCTGGGCGCGGCGCTCGGGCGGTGGCTGTGCGCGAAATTCCGCTGGCGCAGGCCGCTCACGCTCCTGAGCGTGGGCCTTGTCGTCGGCTTCTGCTGGGCACTGATGTTCAACGCGTTCCTGGGCGCACGGCTGGGAATCTTCCACTACGGCTATGTGATTCCCGGCCTCGCACTGCGGGAGGGCACCAAGTTCCAGTATCCGATCTACGACTCGCTGGCCATGGGCGTGCAGATGATGGTCTTCACCTACCTGCTCGGCCGGACGGACTCGCAGGGACGAAACGTCATCGAGATGTGGGCCGACAAACGCTCGGCGAGTCGGCTGCAATCGTCGATCCTGTCCATCGTCGCGGTCATCGCCATCGGCAACGGGCTCTACGGCGCGGTCTTCGCTCCCCATCTCGCCACCAAACTCGGGGGTTGGGTGACCGCGGGACCCACTGAACCACTGTTCCCCGGCGTACCCAACCAGCCGCTGGTGGGTCGCTGACCCGCGAGCAGCCCGGCGCTCCGACCAACCAAATACTTGTCCCATTCCGCAACCGCCGGGAGCGATTCACCCGCTCCGGATCTCGATCTGTGCACGATCCGCGCCGTAAACAGCCGTTGACCGCTCCCAGATCGCGCGATAGGCTCCGCTCACTAAACCAAACATTGGGTCAGCGATGCCGGGTGATGGCGGCAGAACTGCCGCGGTTTGGGCGCCGGTTTGGTCCGCACGTCGATCGCCGGCCTCGCGTCCGATGGTGACTTTCGGGTCGCCGTCGTCGAGTAGAACGGGGAGGGTCCGCTTGACTGTCTCATCGGAGCGGGAAGTGGACGCCGACGACCGTGCGCCGGTTGCCGAAGTCGCAACGTGGATTCGGTCCTACGTCCGCTCGCATCCGCTGCAGTCATTGGGAACGGTGGGCGGTCAGACGACGCTGGGCCTACGCACCGTTCAGTATCTGTTCCTCGACCTGTTCACCGGACGCTTCGCGATATCGGAGTTCGTCAAGCAGGCGGCATTCATGGCGGGTACCGCCCTGTTGCCGACACTGCTGGTCACGATTCCGGTCGGGGTCACCCTGTCCATCCAGTTCGCCGTTCTGGCCGGGCAGGTCGGCGCCGAGTCCCTGTCGGGCGCCGCGAACGGACTGGTGGTGATTCGGCAAGGCGCTCCCCTGGTGGCCGCGATACTGCTCGCGGCAGCAGTCGGCTCGGCGGTGAGCGCGGACCTGGGCTCGCGAACCATGCGCGAAGAAATCGATGCGATGGAGGTGATGGGGGTTTCGGTGGTGCGCCGCTTGGTCGTTCCACGGTTCGCCGCGCTCATTCTGGTCGGCGTCGCGCTGACCGGGCTCGCGACGTGCGCCGGCTTCTTCGTCGGCTATCTGTTCAACGTCTACGTACAGAGCGGAACACCCGGATCCTTCGTCGCGACCTTCGCGTCGTTCGCGACCGTCGACGACCTGGTCCTGGCCCTGGCCAAGGCCATCGCGTTCGGAGCGATCGTCGCGGTGGTGGCCTGCCACAAAGGGCTGGACACCCGCGGCGGACCGGCCGGCGTTGCCAACTCGGTCAACGCCGCGGTGGTGGAATCGATCCTGCTGCTGATGATCGTCAACGTCGGAATGAGCCAGCTCTACCTGCTGCTCTTTCCCAAAGCGAGCCTGTAACCGCGATGACCGTAGCCGTCTACCGCCCGCGCGCGGTCCAGCAGTTCCTCCGGGGAATCGAGGTCGGCTGGCTGCCCATCGCCAAGGCCGGCCACATGCTGGACTTCATCTGCCAGGTGGTCTTCGCGGTCCCCGTCATGTTTGCTCGCTATCGACGGGAGTTCGTCCGCAACCTGTCCGACATCGCTTGGGGCAACGGAGCGCTCGTCGTGGGGGGCGGAACGATGGGAGTCTCCGTCGTACTGGGCATCACCGCCGGAGCACTGCTGGCGATCGAGGGCTACAACGCGCTGAACCTGTTGGGTCTGGGCCCGGCCACCGGTCTGCTGTCATCATGGGGCTCAACCCGCGAGCTGGTGCCCGTCATGATCGCGATCGCGTTCACCACCCAGGCCGGCTGCCGTTTCACCGCCCAACTGGGCGCCATGCGCATTGCCGAAGAGATCGACGCGATGGACGCCCTGGCGATCAAACCGATTCCGTACCTCGTGACAACCCGGGTCGCCGCCTCCGTTCTGGCCGCCATTCCGTTGTTCCTGGTGTGCCTGGCCGCGGCCTATCTGTCCGCGCAGGTTGTGGTCGGCATCATCGCCGATACCTCCGCGGGCACCTATGGGCACTACTTTTCGCTGTTCAGCAGCGGGCGTGATGTCTTCTACGCGACGATCAAGGGAGTCATCTTCATCTTCTTCGCCGCCGTAATTCAGTGCTACTACGGATACTTCGCCTCCGGCGGTCCGCAGGGCGTCGGTGTGGCCGCCGGCCACGCGATGCGGGCCACGATCACGGTGGTGATCATCTTGAACGCGCTGCTGACCATGGCGATGTGGGGCGTCAACGCCGGCGCGAGGTTCGGTGGCTGACCATGCCGAACTCCTTCGAACCCAATGACCGCGGCCCCTCCAACCCGCGGTTGTTCCTCAACGGGCTGGTTCTGCTGGCGATCGTGGCAGCGTCGGCGGCACTGATGATCGCGCAATCCCAAGGCGCCCTGCAACATTCCGTTCGGGTCAGCGCCTTGCTCACCAATGTCGGCGACGGCCTGCCGGTGAAATCCGACGTCAAGTTCCGGGGTGTCCTCGTGGGGTTCGTGTCAGCTGTCACCCCGGCGGCGGCCGGCCGCCCCAACATCGTGCGTCTCGACCTGCGCCCCGAACACGCTCCCGGCATTCCCGGCACCGTCACCGCCCGCGTGGTGCCGTCCAACGTCTTCGCGGTGTCGTCGGTACAGCTGGTCGACAACGGCGCACACTCGGCCCCGGTACGGTCCGGAGCCGTCATCAGCGAAGACCAGACCCTGCCGACCGTGCTCTTCCAGACAACTTTGAACAAGTTCCGCCAGGTGCTCGCGGCCATCGGTCGGGACGTCACCCCCGACAGCGTCGGATGGCTCACCGCGTTGGGCGACGCCACCAGCGGCCGCGGCGACCGGCTCCAGACCGCCGGCCGCGACCTGGACGAGATCGTCAACCAGCTCAACACAATTGTCACCGGCGACGAGATGGCCCCGTCAACGATGTCCGCACTCACCGCAGCCACCGCCGCGCTGGGCGAGGCCGCACCGGAGCTTCTCGACGCACTCGACGGCGCGGTCCAACCCATGCGCACTCTCGTCGAAAAGCGTTCAGAACTGACCAATCTGCTGTCCGTCGGCCTCGGCACCGCCGGAGTGCTCGGCGATGCCTTCGATCACAACACCGAACGGATGATCGACATCTCCACGAAGCTGACGCCCGTGCTGGGTGTGCTGAGCGATCACGCCGAAGTGCTGCACGCGATCTCAACCCGGCTGACGACGCTGGTCGGCCGGGTCATGGAGGTCGCATGGAACTACGACACCAATCAGCTGCAGGCCAAGGCCGTCATCTCCTTGAACCCGACCCGGTCCTATGTGCGCGCAGACTGCCCGCGCTACGGCGACATGGCCGGGCCCAGTTGCTTCACCGCTCCCGAGTTCCCGACGGCACCGGCGCTGACACCGTCGCTCGAATCTCGTGGGTTTCCACTGCCTCCGGATGCCAACGAGAACCGCCCCAACTTCGCCCCGCCGCGCGGCTCCGTGCTGCCGCCCGAGGCCGGTCCCCCCGCAGCGCCACCGGAGCCGGCCGCACCGGAGCCCGGCCCCCCGACACCGGCGCAGCCCCAGTCGGCCGTGATCGGCGGCAATGTCGGCCCCGTCGGCAGCCGCAGGGAGAAACAACAGCTGCAGATCATCATGGGCGATCAGGCCAGCAGCGCAGCCGAGGTCCTGTTGGCACCGGTGCTGCGCGGGACAACGGTGCGGTTGTCGACAGTTCGCGGCGGTGGCCGATGAGATACCGCAAGGCCCTGCTCGGATTGAGCTTGTTCCTGGTGGTCTCCACCACCGCCACGTGGCTGGTCTTCGTCACCCTGCGCCGCGAAGTCAGCGGCCCGACGAACACCTACCACGCCATGTTCACCGATGTGTCCGGTCTGCACAGCGGCGACGACGTGCGGACCGCCGGCGTTCGGGTGGGACGCGTCGACAGAGTCGAGTTGGACGGCACCCTCGCAAGGGTCACCTTCCGAGTGCCGAAAACCCATACACTCTACAACGACACCACCGCATCGGTGACGTATCAGAACATCATCGGCCAGCGATACCTCGGGCTCTTCCCCGGGACATCCGAATTCCACACCGTGTTGCCCGACCGCGGCAGCATCCCGGTCGAGCGCACCAAACCGTCGTTCGACATCTCGCATCTGCTCAATGGATTCGAGCCGCTGTTCACCTTGTTGAGCCCGCGCCAAGTGGACAACCTCACCGGCGGCATAATCGCGGCATTGCAAGGTGATTCGGCGTCGGTGGTGACCTTGATCAGTCAGACGTCGGCGCTGGCCGAGTCGCTGGCGGGGCCCGACCAGGTTCTCGGCGAGGTCATCGCCAATCTCGACGAGGTCACCGCCGTCTTGGCCGGACAGGACCGCGACCTGCAATCCGTCATCGACCACTCCCGCACCGCGTTGTCGACACTGGCGGCCCGCCGCGACGAGTTGCTGGCATCGACGGGCTCGATCACCCGGGCAACGGATCGGTTGTCGGTCCTGCTGGACGCCGTCTATCCCCAACTTGACGAATTCCTCACGCGTGAGCCCGGGTTCGTCGGGCATCTCACCGGCGAGGGACGGCAACGGTTCGCTCACTACGGCTCGAATCTGGTGCTGGTTCTCAAAGGCCTTGCCCGAGCCACCCAAAGCGGAAGCTACATCGACGGCTACATCTGCGATATCAACTCCACGGTGTTCGCGTTCTTGGGCCGGGTGATCCCCGGCACCGTCAAGCTCGCCTCACCGGGAAATGTCGTCCAACATTCACCGATCTGCAGTTAGGAAGGCGATGTCACTGCGGCCCAAGCGCCCGATCGAGGGATACAACACGATCTGGGTGGGAACCGTCTCGGTAGCGGTGCTGGCCGTCGTCATCCTTGCGATCGTCGGTATCGGCAAACTGTCCCTCGGGCGCGTCGGGTATCGGGCCGAGTTCGCCCAAGCCGCCCAACTCAGTCCCGGCGACCAGGTCACGGTAGCGGGAATCGAAGTCGGCACCGTGCGAGACGTCGCTCTCACCGGTGACCACGTAACGGTGAGATTCACCGTCGGTAACGGGGTGCGGGTCGGCGACGCGTCACGCGCAGCGATCAAGCTGACCACCCTGTTGGGGCGGCGCTACCTGGAGTTGTCCCCGGCCGGGGACGGTGAACTTCGTTCCCGCACCATCACTCTGGCCAACACGTCGGTCCCCTATAACCTCCAGGCGACGCTGGCCGACGCCACCACCACCTTCGAGCAGGTAGACGCCGACCGCATCGCCGAATCGATGGCCGAGTTGAGCAACGGCCTCGCCGGCGTGCCCGAGGCCCTGCCGGAGGCCTTGGCGAACGTCAAATCCCTGGCGGCGGTAGTCGCAACGCGACGCGATCAGATCGGGTCACTGCTGAAGAACGTGGACACCATCACCGGTGTCATCCGGGATCAGAAGGCCGACCTCGGCGCGCTGGTCATCCAGGGCCGAGACCTGCTCCAGACCGTCAACGCCCGGCAAGCATCGGTACACAGACTGCTGGTCGGCACCACGGCTCTGGTCGACACCTTGAAGACGATCTTCAACGACGAGCCCGCGATCAACGAACTGCTGGCCAACATGCAGCAGTTCGCGGAGATGGCCGCCACGCACGACGCACTGATCCGCAACACGCTGCAGGTGATGCCGGTGGCGTTCCGCAATCTGGCCAACGCCAGCGGCAGCAGCACCGCCCTCGATATCAATCTGCCGGCCGGGGTGCTCATCGATTCGTGGATGTGTGCGCTCAGTGGACGCGGAAAGCAGTTCGGGCTGGCGCAGTACTTCACCAATTGCAAACCCGCGGGGGACCCCTTCCCGGGGTGGCCACCACCGGATCCCGCGAGGCTACCCGGATGAGCCGCCCAGTCGCTCGCACCAGGTCGATCGCCGTCGGGCTGGCCATCGTCGCGTTCGCCGGTGGCCTGCTCTGGTACTTGGTATCCGGCGAACGGCACCGGACTCTGACCGTCACGGCCCAGTTCGAAGAAGCCGTCGGGCTCTACGAGGGCAACGCGGTATCGGTGCTGGGGATGCCGGTCGGGAAGGTCACCGAGATCACGCCCAAGGACAGCTACGTCCAGGTGAAGCTCGTCATCGACAAGAACATCGACATCCCCGCCGATGTTCAGGCGGTCACCGTCGCCACATCCATCCTGACCGATCGGCACGTCGAACTGACCCCCCCGTACGGCGGCGGCCCCAAGCTGCGCGACGGCGATGTCATAGGTCTGCCCCGCACCAGGACCCCGGTCGAGTTCGATCGGACACTGGCCATGGCCGACAAGCTGTCTCGCGCCCTGGGCGGAGACGGCGAGGGCCGCGGCCCACTCGCCAACCTGATAGGAATCGGCGCCAGGATCTCATCCGGCAGCGGACCCGACATCAAGTCCGCGCTCGACCAACTCTCCCAGGCTTTACGCCTCAGCTCCGACAACGGCGCCGCCACCGGAAAGACCATTGCGTCGATCGCTGCCGGTCTCGCCGACCTGACCCAGGCGGCCGCGGACAACGACACCGCGATAAGGGAATTCGGGTCGAACATCCGCGCGCTGAGCGATCTCATTGCCGCCGAGAACCTCGGCGCCGGCACTACCGGAGCCAAGGCCAACCAGATCCTCGACCAGGCGACCGCGTTGCTGGAGAAGAATCGCGACACGCTCAAGCGCACCGTCGGCGATTTCGGTGGCCTCACGACAACTCTCACTGAGAACCGCCGCCAGGTCGAAGAGATCCTCGACGTTCTGCCGCTGGTGGGCACCAACATCTACAACGCCGTCGATCCCAGCGGTCACACGCTGCGAATCCATCCCACGCTCGACAAACTCATGCTCAACGGCCAGATGGCCAAGGAGATCTGCAATCTCGCCGGGATCAAAGACCTGGGCTGCGCTACCGGGACCGTCGCCGACAACGCACCCGAGTTCGGCACCACCTTCTTCGTGGAGGGCATGACGGGGCTACTGGAACGCATGGCGGGAGCGGCAAAATGATGCGACCTCGAGGAATCCCCGCGGTTCGACGCGCCCTCCGATCGGCGGTCACAGCCGGAGTGGCCCTGACCCTGGCCGGCTGCTCGGCCGGTCTGGCAGGCGTTCCACTGCCCGCGCCGGGGCGCATCGACGGGGACCTCACTCTGACGGCCGTGTTCACCAATGCGCTGAACCTTCCGCTGAAGGCCAAGGTCAAGCTCAACGGCGCCGACATCGGCGAAGTCGAATCCATTCGTACCCAGGATTTCTCAGCACACGTGACGATGAAGGTCAGCGTCACCGCGCCGCTGTACACCGACACCATCGCCGAGTTGCGCTCGGCGACCCCGCTCGGCGACATCTTCATCGCCGTGCGGCGCGGACCTGATGCGGCCGCCGACGCCGCGCGGCTCCGCGATGGCGACACCATCGGATTGGACCACACGACTTCCGCCGCGACCATCGAAGACGTGCTCAGCTCGGCCGCGCTCTTGGTGAACGGCGGTGCGATCCGCCACCTGGTCTCAACGGTCAACGGGGCCGGCACTGCAATCGGCGGGCGAGGCGAGAAAGTCGCCGCCCTGCTGCACAACTCCAACACGCTGCTGTCGCGGCTGAACGACCGCTCGACGCAGATCGACAACGCGCTGCGCAGCACCTCCGACCTCGCCGCCACCCTGTCGGCCCGTCGCGACACCCTCAACGCGGTTCTCGCGGCGGCCGCGCCGGCAACGCAGACCCTGGCCGACAATGCCACCAACGTCGCCGACATGGTCTCCGCCGCGGGCCGGATCACCGGCCAGATCAACCGCTTTCCGTCGATGCAGGGCACCGACACACGCAGCACCATCAGCGATCTCAACCGGCTGTCGGACGTCTTCAACCAGATCGCAACGGATCCCGGCCTCAATCTGAACATCTGGAATCGGATGATCACCGGGATCACCCATATCACCAGCGGACCCGACATTCACGCCGTCGGAATCGTCACACAGCTGGCGATCGGCGCGCTGCCCGACAAGAACTATCCCGGCGATCCCGGCATACACGGTCCGGACGGCACCGACTGGCATGCCATGATCGGCAGCCTCCGATACGAGTGGAACCTGTTGTTGAGCCGCATATACGGGCCCGAGCATCAGCCCCGATGATGAACAGCACCCTGCCCCTACTGAACACGCCGGCGCGACTGCTGGTGGATTCGGCCAAGGCGTGCGCGCGCAATCGCGTCGCAGTCTCGGTGGCGGGCATAGTCGTCACCCTGATCGCCGTCCTGATCTATATCGTCGGCGGAACACTGGGCATCAGCCCGTTCCGCTCCACCATCGCCGTACAGGTACACCTGCGCGAGTCCGGGGGCCTGCTGCCCAATCAGGACGTCACGCTGCGCGGCGTCCGGGTCGGCAGAGTCGACGCGGTACAGCTCGGTGACACCGGTGTAGTCGCCTCGATCAAGATCGACAGCCGGAAACGGGTGCCGCAGAACAGCCGCGTCCGGGTTTCGGCGCTGTCAGCGGCCGGCGAACAGTACCTGGATTTCCAGCCCGATCAACCCGGCGGACCCGCCCTCACCAACGGCGCCGTCATCCACGAGGACCAGACCGCGGTGCCGGTGTCGCTGGCGCAACTGCTGGCCAACGCCAACGGACTGCTGGCTCAAGTGGATCCGCAGAAGCTGTCCGCGATCACCAACGAGCTTCGGGTATCGAATCAGGGGCCGGCCAAGCTCGCGGCCCTGCTCGACGGCGGAGCCTTCCTCATCTCGACCCTCGACTCGGTGCTTCCTGAAACGGTGAGCGTCCTGCGCACCAGCCGGACCGTCCTTACCACCCTCGTCGACACCAATCCCGGAATGATTCGCACGTCACAGAACCTCAACGGCATCATGCGCGGCGCCCGGGCCATGGATGGTGGATTTCGCCTGCTGGCCGATCGCGGCGATCGTCCATTCACCCTGCTGGACAAAATCATCGAAGACAACTCCGACACGATGGTCCAGCTGCTGGGCAATCTCGTCACGACCGCACAACTGTCGTCGGCGCGGCTTCCCGCCCTGAACGAGATCGTCAACTCCGATCGCGGCGGCTCGGCGGTGGAGGCGTTGAGCAGCGTAGTGCGCGACGGGGCCGTCTGGGTGATCGCGGATCTGTATCCCCGGTACAGCTGCGACTATGGGCTGCCGCCACTGCCGCCGGCCATACCGAACTATCCCGAGCCCTACCTCTACACCTACTGCCACAACCCCGACCCCGCCGTACTGATCCGCGGTGCCCGCAACGCACCGCGGCCGCCCGGGGACGACACGGCAGGCCCACCGCCGGGCTATGACCCGGTAGCCCAGACCGACCCGGTCCCACCCGACCCCCGCACCCTGCTCACCCCGTTCGGCGGGGTGCCGATGGACGTGCAGCTGCCGCCGGATCCACCGAGCTGACGAAAGAGGCCCCATGGCAACTCAACTCATCGACGATGAACCCGCGGCCGATAACGGCGCACCGCCGGAGACCGGGCCCCGGCGACGCCGTACCGCGCTCGCGGCCGGCATATCCGTTGCGGTACTGCTGGGGTTGGTTTTCCTGGGCTGGCAATACAAGCAGCACGTGGACGTCGCCAAGGCCGGTAGGGCAGCTCTGGACTCAGCACAGAGCTACGCCGCCACGCTGACGAGCATCGACGCCAACAGCGTCGATGACAACTTCGCGAAGGTCGTCGACGGCGCCACCGGAGAGTTCAAGGACATGTACAGCCAGTCCGCGACCCAGCTGCGTCAGGTTCTGATCGACAACAAGGCGATGAGCCGAGGAATCGTCGTGGACTCTGCGGTCAAGTCGGCGGCCAAGAACAAGGTCGAGGTCCTGCTCTTCGTCGACCAGTCGATCACCAACGCGGTCAACCCGGCGGCCCGACTCGATCGCAGCCGTGTCGCCATGAACATGGAACTGGTCGACGGCCGGTGGCTGGCCAGTCGTGTCGAGCTGAAATAGTGTTCTCCCCAAGGCGAACCGCGACCGTTCTGGTGCTGCTCCTGCTGAGCAGCACCGTCGTGACGGGCGTTGCCCGGGCCGAACCCGCCCCAGCGGCGATCTCCGGCACCAGCCCCGACGGGCTGGGAACCTGGAGCGTGCAGTACCAGCGCCTCCACCCCGGCCAGGCGCAGGCGGCAGAGGTCATCAACGACCAGATCGACGCCGCGGCGATGCGCGAAGTCACTCAGGCAACCTGGGATGGATCGACACGGCGACCATGGACGTTCGACGCGACCGGAACCATCAATGTCCGGGCCGCCACGGTGTCCGAGGTGTTCCGCGGGACCTACAACACCGCCGAGCCGCACATGCCCATGCACACGGTCGGCAGCATCGTCTGCGACGCTGCCAGCGGGGTGATCATCACCTGGGACAACCTCTTCCACGACAAGACCGCGGGCCTACAGCGCCTCGGCGATCAGCTTGAGGCGACCCTGGCCGCGCAGGCGTCGCCCACGCAGGTGCGCGACTGGAAGCGCGCAGGCAAGTTCGCGCCGGTCGATATCAACTTCAAGAGCTGGATCCCCACGCGCGAGGGTGTTCAGTTGCACTTTCCCGAACTCCAGTTCGGGCCCGGGCATACCGTCGTAGCCGTCCCATGGGCCGCGGTGCGCGAGCAGATCGTTCCCGAATTCCTTTCGATCACAGAATGATCCTCGATTGTCCAGATCCACGTGCTGTCTCAACCGCCCAGTTCGGCGGTCATTTCTGGTAGCGTCTAACCAAATGTTCGGTCCGTGAATGTGGCATGTCATTCCGACTGATCGCGAAAGCAGTGGAGGTGCGGTGGGGCGTCCAAAGCCGGCCGGAACGGTAGCTTTCGCAAACGGCGACGGCGGCTACGAAGATCGGACACGCCGCACCGAGATTCTCCAGACGGCGGCCACATTGATCGCCTCATCGGGCTTGCGGACCTCACTGCAGGAGATCGCCGACGCCGTCGGAATCCTGCCCGGGAGCCTGTACCACCATTTCGATTCGAAAGAAGCCATCCTCGTCGAACTTCTCCGGCGCTACCACGCCGAGCTGAAACGCATCGGAGACCAAGCGCACGGCCGGTTGGACAGCTTGGGTTCCCAACCGATCTCCGACGCGATCGAGGAACTGGGGTCGGCGATCGCGCGGTGCGCCGTGGCGCACCGCGCCGCCTTGCAGATGTCGTTCTACGAGGCGCCCAGCGCGAACCCCGAACTGGTCACGCTGCTGCAGAATCCGCCGACCGAGGCGCAGCACGCCATGCTCGAAACGCTGCGGGCCGGTCGGTGGAGCGGCTACATCCGGCCCGATATCGACCTGCAGACACTGGCCGACCGGACGTGCCAGTCGATGATGCACGTCGGACTGGACGTCATCCGGCATAAGTGGTCGGCAGAGCGGACGGCGACGACACTGTGCCGCATCATCTTGCGAGGGTTGGCGGTTCGTCCGTACCGCGACGAGGAGTTGGACAGCTCTGCCGCCTTCGCGGCCGCCGAGGCCGCAATCAGTACCTGGGGTGACGAACGCGCCGTGGAGACCGACGACAAGGCGGCCCACATCCGCGCCGTGGCCCGCACCGAGTTCGGAAGCAGAGGCTACGAGGTCACCACCATCCGCGACATCGCCTCCGCCGCGGGCATGGGGACCGGCACGGTCTACCGGTTGATCGGTTCGAAAGACGAACTCCTGGCCTCGATCATGGCCTCGTTCGGCACCAAAGCCAGCGGCGGATTCGCCTCGGTACTGCGTGCGAACGCGACACCGGTGGAGAAACTCGATGCCCTGAGTTGGATCAACATCAACGCCTTGGATCAGTTCCCGGCCGAATGGAAGATCCAGCTCGCCTGGATGCGTCAGTCCCCGCCCGATACGCCCAACCCCGGCCTGGCGTTCACCACGCGACTGCGTCAACTCAAGGCGCTGCTGGCCGGAGGGGTCAGGTCGGGTCACATCCAGACCGATGCTCCGTCCATGGGCATGCTGTCGCGATGCGTGATGGGCCTGCTGTGGATGCCGGAGAACATCGTGCGCGCCCAGGGAACCCGTGCCGCACTGCTCCTGGCCCGCGACACCCTGGTCCGTGGGGCGGTCGTGCGCAATCCGACGGGTTAGCGCTCAGATCGCGCACCGCGGCAACGTCATCGGCAGATCCAGCGAGCTCAGCAGACCGGGCGCGGCACCGACCACGTAGGGCACCGCGTTGACGACGCGCATCGCGGTCGCCGTCATCGCGCCCCGGCCGGCGCCGTGGCCTTCGGCGTCACCCAGCGTCATCGCGCAGTGGATGTCCGGGTCACCGTCGATGTCCACCCGGTAGGTGGCGTCGCAGTCGGAGGTCATCCAGTCCGGTGCCACGTCACGGGCCATCCGGATGATGTGCTGGACCACGATGGCCTCCCGGCCGTCGACCACGCCGGCCGCGCGGGTGCACACCGCGCCACAGGTCCCGGCGGGGATGGTTCCGAAGGCGACCTCGATGTCGCGGTGGGTCACCCGCCGGTCAAGCGAGCCCCGAATCTCCTGCACCTGGGCTCCCAGTCCCTGCGCCATCAGCTGAATCGGTGCGCCCCAGGCCATCTCGATGAAGCCCGGGGTGCTCAGCATCGGCTCGAAGTCCAACGGCCGGCCGAACCCCATCCCATCCATCATCACGTCGGCCACCGGGTAGTGGTCATTGAGCGCGATCTCGGTCACCGTCACGGCCCTGATCGTCTTGGACTGGGTGGCCAGCAGCAGCGCCAGCTGATCGGAGCCGAACCCGGGGAAGACTCCGGACACATAGAACGACGCGGCACCTGCTTTGGCCGCCGACTCCAGCTGCCGGCGCCACTCCGGGTGGAAGTAGCTCGGCGGGTGGACCAGGCTGGTCGAAGACGTCGAGACGACATTGATCCCGGCTTCCAGCAGCCGCAGATAGTCGGGCACGGCACCGGCGTCGCGTTCGGGCCCGCTCGCGGCGTACACGACGCAGTCCGGCCGCAGACCGATCAGCGCGTCGGCGTCATCGGTCGCC
Organism: Mycolicibacter longobardus; assembly: GCF_002102265.1. Taxonomy (GTDB): domain Bacteria; phylum Actinomycetota; class Actinomycetes; order Mycobacteriales; family Mycobacteriaceae; genus Mycobacterium; species Mycobacterium longobardum. The sequence continues at coordinate 80,947 of NZ_LQPG01000030.1, forward strand.
GCGAGCCCGAGTGCGGATCCGCCGGCGAGTTCACCGGCGTCACGGCCCACCTTCTCCGCCGAATGCACCCAGACGCCTACGAGTTCCATATCGGGCCGGCGCCGGATCGCGTCTATCGCGATGGATCCGACACCGCCGGTCGACCAGACGACGACCCGGGTCTTCGGACTCATGCTTTCCCTTCATTTCCTCGCACGACCGCTTCGGCGGCGTGTTCCAGATACGGCCAGGCCAGCGCGGGGGGCAGCCCGCCGCACAGCGGCAGCAGCGGCAGGCTGCGCCCGGATCGCAGCTGCACCACCGCCTCAGCAGGCGTGAAGATGCGGTAAGGGCCAGGGGTTTTCCGCAGTTCCGCCACGCTGGCGGCTCGCGAGATACTCGCCACCGTCGCATCACCATGCCGGTACGCCGCGGCGGTCACCGCATCGTGCAGCAGGTACGGCCCGAGTTCATGCCAGGCCTTGTCCACGTCGTCGGTGACGAACACGGCCGTCGGCGCACCGGCGTCGGGGAACTGGCACGGCCCGGGCTCCCGACCGTGGGCGCGGCACTGCGACTCGTAAAGGTCTTTCAGGCCAGGGGGGTTCGCCTGGGCAAGGAATCCCAGCCCGTGGCGGGCGGCCCGCCGGGCTGCTGCCGCGCTGCCGCCGGCAACCATGATGTGCGGTCCGCCCGGTGTCACGCAGGGGGGCGTTACGTGGATACGACGGCCCTGATACTCAACCGGCTCGCCTCGCAACAGCTGCAGCAGCAGGGACAGCTTGTCGTCGGCCAGCCGTCCGCGCTCACGGATATCGATGCCGAAGTGTTCGTACTCTTCGCCGCGGTGCCCGAGCCCGAAGGCGTAGGCGACACGGCCGTTGCTGAGGATGTCGAGCACGCACATCTCTTCGGCCAGCCGCACCGGATCCCAGAACGGCAGGACCACTGCGGCGAGCATGATCATCAACGTCTCGGTTCGGGCGGCGATCGCCGCGGCCAGCAGCAGCGGCGACGGCAGGTGCCCGTCCTTGGCGCCATGGTGCTCGGACAGCACGGCGGCGACCGCACCGCGCGTCTGCGCCCAGGCGCACATCTCGATCGCCGCGGCGTAGAGCTCGCCGGTGGGCGCCCCCGACGCGGGCGCCCGCATGTCGAAGCGCAGCGTGAACATCTGGCAGCTCCTTCGGGAATCCGCCCGATTATAACCTAATATTTGTTCCTGCGCGGCACATTCCTCCGATCGCAAGGCGGCGGCGGCAGGGTAGCGTCGAATCCATGGCTCGCATCGTGATCATCGGTGGCCACGGCAAGGTCGCCCTGCTACTCTCCCCCGTCCTCGCCGCCCGCGGCGAACAGATCAGGTCGGTGTTCCGCAACCCCGACCATGCCGAGGAGGTCGCGGTGACCGGGGCGGTGCCCGTGGTCGCCGACATCGAGCGGCTCGACACCGACGGGCTGGCCCGACTGTTGACCGAGACCGACGCGGTGGTGTTCTCCGCCGGCGCCGGCGGCGGCAACCCGGCACGCACCTACGCCGTCGACCGCGACGCGGCCATCCGCACCGTGGACGCCGCAACCACGGCCGGCGTCCGGCGGTTCGTGATGGTGTCCTACTTCGGAGCCGGCCCCGACCACGGTGTCCCTGAAGATGATCCGTTCTTTCCGTACGCGCAGGCCAAAGCTGCCGCCGACGCGCACCTCCGAGCCACCGACCTTGATTGGACGGTGTTGGGTCCGAGCCGGCTGACCGCCGAACCGGCGACCGGCCGGATCGCCGTGGGTCCGGAGACCCGCAAGGGCTCCGTTTCCCGGGCCAACGTCGCACAGGTGATCGCGGCCTGCCTGTCCGACGACTCGACTATCGGCCGCACCATCGAATTCAACGACGGTGAGACGCTCATCCCGGAGGCACTGGCGGCCGTTCAGCCGGGGTAATGTCGATCACGCAACTGGTTTGCCGTTGTCGCCGCGAGGTGGCCTCGGCATCGAGCGCACCGTGGTCTACGTAGTTTTCCGCGGCGCGCGAGAGGGAACCCGGTGAGAATCCGGGACTGTCCCGCAGCGGTATGCAGGAACGACCGCCGTCAAAAGCACTGGTCACGGGTTCGCCCACCGACTGGGAAGCGACGGCCACTAGGAGCACCTCGGTGCGCGCCTGCGAGTCCGAATACCTGCCTGTTGTGCCGGGTGCGCCGCACTCGGCGGATCAACGCCTCGCGGAATGGGCGTCTGGTTTTGAGGGTTATAGTGCTTTAAATTGCACGGGACCGGATCAGCTGGGCGACCGCTGGCGTTGACCCACCCTCGCCAATTGAAGGATCAATCGTGACCGCTCAACCCTTTTCCGCCACCGTCCTCGGCTCACCTCGTATCGGACCGCGCCGCGAGCTCAAGCGCGTCACCGAAAGCTACTGGGCCGGCCGCATCGACCAGGACGAACTGAAGAAGGTCGCCGCCGGCCTGCGCCGCGACACCTGGGCGCAACTTGCCGCCGCCGGACTGGACTCGGTGCCGGTGAACACGTTCTCCTATTACGACCAGATGCTCGACACCGCGGTGCTGCTGGGTGCTCTTCCGGCCCGGGTGGCCGGTGTCGCCGACGAGTTGGACCGCTACTTTGCCGCGGCGCGCGGCAACGCCGAGATCGCCCCGCTGGAGATGACGAAGTGGTTCGACACCAACTACCACTACATCGTTCCGGAGATCGGTCCCGACACGAAGTTCACGCTGAACCCGGCCAAGGTGCTTTCCGAGCTCGCCGAAGCCAGGGAACAGGGCTTCGGCGGAAAAGTGGCCCGGCCGGTGATCATCGGTCCGGTCACCTTCCTGCTGCTCAGCAAGGCCGTCGACGGTGCGGCGGCACCGATCTCGCGCCTCGATGAGCTGACCGACGTCTACGCCGAGCTGCTCGGCAAGCTGGCCGATGCCGGCGCCGAGTGGGTGCAGATCGACGAGCCGGTGCTGGTGACCGACATCTCCGCGGACGCCCCCGCCCTGGCCGAGCAGGTGTACAACCGCCTCGGCGGGCTGCACAACCGGCCGTCGATCTTCGTGGCCACCTACTTCGGTGACCCCGGCGCTGGGCTGGCGGCCCTGGCTCGCACGCCGGTCGAGGCCATCGGAGTCGACCTGGTCTACGGCCCCGACACCGCCATCGCCACTGTTCCTGAGCTGGCGTCCAAGACCCTGGTCGCGGGCGTCGTCGACGGCCGCAACATCTGGCGCACCGACCTGCAGGCCGCACTGGCCAAGCTGGCGACCCTGTTGGGAAGTGCGGCGAATGTCGCTGTGTCTACGTCGTGCTCGACGCTGCACGTGCCCTACTCTCTGGAGCCCGAGACCGGCCTGGATGACGCGCTGCGCAGCTGGCTGGCGTTCGGCGCCGAGAAGGTGACCGAGGTGGTCACCCTGGCACGTGCGCTGCGCGAGGGACGGGAAGCCGTGGCCGAGGAGATCGAAGCGTCCAACGCCGCGGTCGCGTCCCGCAAGTCCGACCCGCGGCTGAACAACGCCGCGCTGCGCGCACAGATCGCTGAGATCAGGGTGTCCGGCGTCCAGCGCGGTTCGGCCGAGGCGCGCCGAGCCGCCCAGGAGGAGCGGCTGCACCTGCCGCCGCTGCCGACCACCACCATCGGCTCGTTCCCGCAGACCGTGGAGATCCGCAAGGCGCGCGCGGCGTTGGTGGCCGGGGAGATCGACGAGGCCGAGTACACCAACCGGATGAAGGCCGAAGTCGCCGCCGTCATCAAGCTGCAGGAGGAGCTCGGCCTGGACGTGCTGGTGCACGGCGAACCGGAACGCAACGACATGGTGCAGTACTTCGCCGAGCAGCTGGAGGGCTTCTTCGCGACCAGCAACGGCTGGGTGCAGTCCTACGGCAGTCGTTGTGTGCGCCCGCCGGTGCTGTTCGGCGACGTGACGCGACCCAAGCCGATGACGACTGCCTGGGCGACCTACGCCCAATCGCTGACCGACAAGCCGGTCAAGGGCATGCTCACCGGTCCGGTCACCATCCTGGCCTGGTCGTTCGTCCGCGACGACCAGCCGCTGGCCGACACCGCCTACCAGGTGGCGCTGGCGATCCGCGAGGAGACGGTGGATCTGGAGGCCGCCGGCATCGCGGTGATCCAGGTGGACGAGCCCGCCCTGCGCGAGCTGTTGCCGGTGCGCGACGCCGACAAGGCGGCCTATCTGGATTGGGCGGTCGGGGCGTTCCGGATGTCCACCTCGGGGGTCTCCGACGCGACGCAGATCCACACTCACCTGTGCTACTCGGAGTTCGGCGAGGTGATCGGTGCGATCGCCGACCTGGACGCCGACGTCACCTCGATCGAGGCGGCGCGCTCGCACATGGAGGTGCTCGACGACCTCAACGCGATCGGTTTCTCCAACGGCGTCGGCCCGGGTGTCTACGACATCCATTCGCCGCGGGTGCCCAGCACCGACGAGATGGCGGCCTCGCTGCGCGAGGCCCTGGACGCCGTCCCGGCACAACGCCTCTGGGTCAACCCGGACTGCGGCCTGAAGACCCGTAAGCCCGACGAGGTGACCGCCTCGCTGGCCAACCTGGTGGCCGCCGCGAAGCAAGCCCGCGCCGGCGTGTAGCTATCCAGCGCGAGCAGACGCAGAATCGCACGCAAATCGCTTCCGCAGTGCGATTCTGCGTCTGCTCAGCATTCAGAAGCCGCGCCTCAGGCCGCCAAAATGTCGAACTCGTTGCCTTCGGGGTCGGTCAACGTGCTCCAGCGGTAACCCTCCTCGGCATGGTCGGCCAGCCAGGTAGCGCCCAGTTCCACAGCCCGATCGACCGCGGCGGCCAGATCCACCGCCACCAGGTCGACGTGCACCCGGTTCTTGACCTGCTTGGGCTCCGGCACCCGCAGAAATGCCAGGTACGGAGGCGACTGGGTCGACACGCCGATCGTGGCGGCGTCGGCGGTGGCACCGTCATCGAGCGGGCGGGCCAGCAGTTGCGACCAGAACCGAGCCAGCCGCTCCGGTTCGGCGCAGTCGAATGCGACGGTGTGCAGCGTGATCTCCATCGGTGACTCCTTGTCGTCGGTCAGGATTTGGTGCGAAAGATCGGCCAGCACACCTCGGTACGGTGCGCCGCCTCGTCGTCGGTGTCGTAGCCGGACACCAGGCAGTGCTCGCGGGTCGGCGACCTGGTCGGCTTGCACCACCTCGGTGAGCTCGTCGAGCGGCATGCCCAGATCCGGGTCGACCCGCACCGGGGTCAACAGGCCGCGCTCCTCCCCGATGGGCAACAGTGTCGTCACAACCTCGAGTCTGGAGGCTTCCCCAGGGGCAGAGTCAACTGTTGATCGAAATCGTCTAGGCCGGGGCCAGCGCGCCGAGCGTGCGTCCACTGCGAAAGAATCGAGAAAATCTCGCACTAGGTGCACGTTCGGCGTACGCAGGAGGAGCAGCCATGCCATTCACCACGATCCGTCACGAGGTCGCAGACGGCGTCCTCACCGTGTACCTCGACCGGCCGGACAACCTCAACGCATTCACCGTGGAAATGGCCGAGGAGCTGGAGCGCACCTTCGTCGAGGTCAACGACAACGACGACGTGCGGGCGGTGATCGTCACCGGGGCGGGCCGGGCGTTCTGCGCCGGTATGGACCTGTCCAGCTCTGGCAACGTGTTCGGGCTAGATGAGTCCAAGTCCCCGACGCTGGCCGCCATGGCCGATCTCGACGACCCGGAGCTGGCCCGGGTGCGCGACACCGGCGGGCGGGTGACGCTGGCGATCTACGGCTGCCGCAAACCGGTGATCGCCGCGGTCAACGGCCCCGCGGTCGGGATCGGCGCGACCATGATGCTGGCCATGGACGCCCGGCTGTTCTCGACCAAGGCGCGGTTCGGTCTGGTGTTCGGGAAGCTGGGCATCACCCCGGAGGCCTGCTCAACATGGTTCCTGCCTCGGATCGTCGGGGTGCCAACAGCTTTGGACCTGCTGTACCGCGCCGACATTCTCGATGCCGAGGCCGCGCTCGGCTGCGGGATCGCCCAGTCCCTCCACGAACCCGACTCGCTGCTGGCCGACGCTCGGGCGCTGGCCGACGCCTGGACCAAGGGCCGCTCGCCGGTGTCGTTCGCGCTGATCCGCCAGATGCTCTACCGCAACTCCGCGCAGCCCGACCCGGTCGAGGCGCACCGGGTGGACTCGCTGGCGATGTTCTACACCAGCATCGGCGACGGCGCCGACGGCGTGCGGGCCTTCCTGGAGAAGCGCGACCCGCAGTTCACCGCGCAGGCCTCGCAGATGCCGCCGTTCTACCGCGAGTGGGTGGGCGGCTCCTAACCGGCCGGTGCCCATCCCGGGCCGCGAAACAGGTGACCCAGCACGGCGCGCAGGCTGCGTGCGGCCTTGACGTCGCGCCAGATCGCGACGTATTCGTGGCTGGCCACCCGGACCGGATTGAACGTCTCGATGTTCTTGGTCAACCCGTAGACCACCCGGTCGCCCTCGGGCTGGAAGGTACCGAACAGCCGGTCCCAGATGATCAGGATGCCGCCGTAGTTGGTGTCCAGGTACTGTGCGTTCGATCCGTGGTGCACGCGGTGGTGCGACGGCGTGTTGAAGACGAATTCGATTGGCCGCCAGAGCTTGCCCACGCGCTCGGTGTGGATGAAGAACTGGTAGAGCAGGCTGACCGACTGCTGCAGCAGGATCATCCACGGGGCGAACCCGGCGAACGCCAGCAGGATCCAGAACGGCACCGCGGTGAACGGGGTCCAGGTCTGGCGCAGGGCGGTGGACAGGTTGTAGTGCTGGCTGGAGTGGTGCACCACGTGACTGGCCCAGAACACCCGGATGGTGTGGTGGGTGCGGTGGTACCAGTAGTAGGCGAAGTCGTCGGCGACAAACAGGGCGATCCAGGTCAGCGGGTTGGCAGCCGGCAGGTGAACCGGCGCCAGCAGATAGACACCGCCGAAGACCGCCAACACCACCAGCTTCCAGCCGATATTGATGACCACGTTGCCGATGCCCATCGCGAGACTGGTTCGGGTGTCCCGTAATTCGTAGCCGCGCTCGTCGTCGTCGGGCAGCACGACGAAGGACACGGCTTCCAGGACGAGGCAGAGCACGAACACCGGAATTGCGTGCGCGATGAGATCGAACATGACGGCTAAGCCTCTTCCCCGCCGGCCTGGCAGGCCACGACGAACCGGGTCAGCAACGCTTCGGCGAGGCGGTACGCGGTGTCCTCGTCGGCGGCGGCGATCGCGGCGGCGAGGCCGACGTGTGCGGCACGGTCGGCGAATTCGGCGGCGCCCAGCGCATAGATGGCGTCGCGTCCGATCTCGTCGTAGGCGGCGACCAGTGTGTTGAGCGCCAGCCGGTAGGCGATATTGCCCGACCCGTCGATGACGGTTGTCCAGAACGTCAGGTCGGCGTCGGCGACTGAGGTGAGGTCCCCGCCGACCGGGTATGCCGCGGCGGCCGCGGTGATCGCGGCCCGCTGCTCCGGGGAGGCATGTCGCGCGCACAACCGGGCCGCGTCCGCGGCGATCGAGCGCCGCATCACCGCGACGTCACCGATGATCTGGCGCGCCGGAATCGCCCCGGCGACGGCCAGTCCGGTCAGCGCATCCAGGCCGGCGCTTTCCCGCCAGTCCAGCACCCGGGTCTTCCCGCCGTGGCTGACCCGGACCAGTCCGGCCTGCTGCAACCGCTTGAGGGCTTCGCGCACCGCGTGCCGGTTGACCTGCAGCGTCAGGGACAGTTCACGTTCCGACGGCAGGGGATCGCCCGCCGGGAGGCGTCCGGTCAGGATCTCCTCGACCAGGCGCACAAAGATCGTGTCGGAGATCGCGGTCCGGGGAATGGGAGCCAGATCCATGGGCTCCATGGTCGGGCACCCGCACCCGACTGGTCAACTGGTTGGACCAGTTATCTGGGTCACACCGCGGAGCCGCCCTGGACGTATACCGGCAGGTCGTCGTCCCAGGGCTGGCGCTCGAGCATCTCCGCCACCTTGACGTAGCCGCGTTCGAACTCGCCGGTGGCGGCGTCCACCAGCCGGTAGGCCTGGGTCTGCCGGTGGATCGGCTGGGCATCGAGGATCACCACCCGCACCTCCCCCGGTTCGAATCCGCAGCGCTGCTGCAGCGCGGCGATGAGCTGCTCGTTGGTCATGTGCCCGTCGCCGAAGTTCCAGCCGACCGCCGTCGAACAGATCCGCTCCCCGTCGGTCAGCGAGTAGTCGTCCTCGTTGCCGTCGGCCATCGCCCGGTGCGCCAGGCTGAACAACGCCCGCCCGTGAGTGTTGAAGCCGCGGAACGCATATCCCATGTAGATGGGGATCTGCGCGGCCTCGGGGCTGCCGTAGAAACGTTCCAGCTGCGCGGCGGGCATGCTGGCGATCGCGACGATCCCCCGCGCGATCTTCTCTTCGGCGGACGCCTTGAGGCACCACAGCGTGGTGTCCCAGTTGCCGGCGTAGTAGCGCATCCCCGGCAGAAACGAAACCTTGCGCGGGAACAGGTTTCCCAGCACCACGGTGCCCGCGCTGACGGCGAACAGCAGCGCCACCCCCAGCGGGTTGTTCAGGTCGGACAATCCGAGGTCGGCGTGCGCGACGAACAGTGACAGCACCCCGAAGATCATGAACACGTTCCACTCCAGCGGCACCCCCATCGGGATCGCCACCAGGATGCCCAGGTGGAAGCAGACCATCACGAAGGCCGCGATCGCGGTGGGCAGGCCGCCGTGGCTGAAGAACAGCGCCAGGGGCACCAGCATCTCGATCGCCGTGCTCACGTGCGCCAGCGCCTTCGACGGCCCGCCGGGGCGCAGGTCCTCGGGGAAGTTCTTGAAGAATGCCCGCTTGAGCGCCTTCGGCCGGATCAGCGGATTGTTGCTCATCATCGTCGAGATCACGTACGGGAAGTGCCGGTTGAGCTTTGACGTCGCGGCGCCCATCCAGATCACCATGAAGATCGCCTTGGCCGCGATGATCATGTCGACTCCGGTGAACAGGAACGCCGCCGCCAACGGCGCGTAGACCTCGCCGCGGGCGGCCAGGAAGATCACCTTGTCCCGCAGTCCGGTCACCGCCAGGATCGCCAGCACGGTCAGAATCTGCCAGTGCGGCAACACCCCGACGTCGGTGTTCAGCGCCGGGATGGGGCCGGTGCCGTCGGAGACCAGCGCGACCAGCAGCATCACCAGCAGTGCCGCGTACAGGGCGGCGTCCACCGGGGTGCGTGCGGTGCCGGCGGTCAGCGGAATCCGCCCCGGCCACGGTGGCAGCCGGATGGTGCCCGGCCGCAGCCAGTACAGGATCGATCCCATCGGCGGGAAGAAGCGGTTGTTGAGCGGGCCGAATCCGCAGCCCAGGCCGATCACCTCGAACAGCATCGTGTAGAGCACGACCTTCTCGAAGACGATGGGTTCGCTCCACCACTGCCAGACTTGCGTGAAGCCATCGATACCGTTGGTGCTCAGCGCGAACAGCCACGCCCCCAGGACGTAGAGGCCGATCTTGAACACGTAGAACAGGTGCAGCACCACCGGCGTGCCGAAGCCCACCTCGGCCCAGTGCCGGGCCATCGGGCGGATCTTCTCGCTGCGGCTGCCCTTGCTCCATTCGGCGAAGTCGACAACGGGCAGTTCAGGTTTGAGAAATCCCATGACCGTCAGACTAGAACGTGTTCTAGCCTTCTGCCGGAAAACCGGTCCGGTCTCCCTCGAAGGCCGGCGCCACGAAACGTTCCAGAATCTGCCGTTCGGTCCCGGCATCCTCGACCGGCCAGCACAACAGCGACAGCACCACCCGGACAACCCACTGCGCGGCCTGCCGATCGTCGTCGCTCAGGCCGCTGAGATCGCGGGCGAAACCGGCGAGCATCGGCGACGCGGCCAGCCGGGTCATCTCCTCGGTGCCGCGCACCGAACCCACCATCAGCTGCCCCAGCGGATCCGAACGGATCCGCTGCAACGCCGCCGCGATCGCGACCACCACGCGCTCAGCCCCGCTGCGACCGGCGACGGTCTGCCGGACGGTGTCGATGATGCGTGCCGCGGCACGGGCCAGGACGGCCTCGCGGATCTCGGCTTTGCCACCGGCATGCCGGTAGATGGTGGCTCGTGAGCAGTGGACCCGAGCGGCCACCACATCGATGTCGAGGGCGTCGAATCCGTCGCGCACGATGAGGTCGGTCGCGGCGGCGTAGATGCGTTCGGCGCCCGCGGTACGACGGTCCTCGCCCACCAGCCAGTCGTGCCCGGCCACCGCGGCCCCCCTCTCGCCTGGAACCAGGATCTCATGGTGAGACAAAAATCGAAGCAATTCTCACTGTATGCGCTGGTCGGCCGCCGGCCGTGAGATGCCCACCGTCAGTCGGTACCGCCGCCGGATTTCAACTTCCCGCCAGCCCATTGACGCAGGTAGCGCGCCTGATCAACCTGGAGCCATGACGGTGGGGACAGACCGGATCGGCCTGCAGATGTTCGACGACGCGTGCATCCAGGACCCGTACCCGCTGTATGAACGGATGCTCGCCGACGGACCGGTGCACCCGGTCGGCGACTCCGGGTTCTATGTGGTGTGCGGCTGGGACGCGGTCACCGAGGCCGTCGGGCGTGCGGACGACTTTTCCTCGAACCTGACCGGCACCATGCTCTACCGGCCGGACGGCACGGTGGCCACCTTCGAGATGGACGGACTCGACGGGCCCACCCAGGTGCTGGCCACCGCCGACGACCCGGCGCATGCGGTGCACCGCAAGATGCTGGTGCCGCAGCTGGCGGCCAAACGCATCCGCGCCCTGGAGCCGTTCATCGCCGAGACCATGGACCGGCTGTGGCAGGACGGGCTTGATGACGGCCAGATCGAGTGGATGGAAGCGGTGGCGAACCGGCTGCCGATGACGATAGTCGCGCGGCTGATCGGTGTGCCCGAGGCCGACGTCGGCCAGCTGGTGCGTTGGGGCTATGCCGGCACGCAGCTGCTCGAGGGACTGGTCGACCCCGACCAGCTGGCCGGAGCGGGTGTCGCCGTGATGGAACTCGCGGGCTACATCACCGATCATTTCCAGCGCGCAGCAACCGATCCGCAGGACAACCTGCTCGGCGATCTGGCTGTCGCGTGCGCCTCCGGTGCGCTCGACACCGTCACCGCCCAGGTCATGATGATCACGTTGTTCAGCGCCGGCGGCGAGTCGACCGCCTCGCTGATCGGTTCGGCGGCATGGACTTTGGCGGCGCGCCCACAGGTCCAGCGCCGGGTCCGGGAGTCACCGGAGCTGCTCGGCCCGTTCCTCGAAGAGGTGTTGCGGTGCGAGTCGCCGTTCCGCGGCCACTATCGGCATGTGCGCCGTGACGCCACGCTGGGCGGGGTGGAGCTGGCGGCCGGATCGCGACTACTGCTGCTGTGGGGCGCGGCCAACCGGGATCCGTCCCGCTACGCCGAGCCGAACGAATTCCGGTTGGACCGTCCGCCGCAAAGCCACCTCGCCTTCGGCAAGGGCGCGCACTTCTGCGTGGGAGCCGCGCTGGCCCGGTTGGAGGCCAGAATCGTGATCGGCCAACTGCTGCAACGCACCTCACATATCGGCCTCGCCGAGCCGGGCCGCTGGCTGCCCAGCCTGCTGGTGCGACGTCTTGAGCACCTCGCGCTCACAACAAGCGACTGAGCCCGGCTCAGCCCACCTCGAGCGTGCGCTGCGGACTTCCCGAGTAGGCGCTCAGCGGACGGATCAGCGCGTTGGACGCCGTCTGCTCCATGATGTGGGCGGTCCACCCGGTGATTCGGCTCATCACGAACAACGGGGTGAACATCGGGATGTCGAAGCCCATCAGGTAGTAGGCCGGCCCGGTCGGGAAATCCAGGTTGGGCTTGATTCCGGTGGCGGCGAACATCTCGGTCTCCAGGACGCGGTATATGTCCAACCAGCGCTGCCCGTCGCGGGCCGCCGCGACGCGTTCCAGGGCGGCCTTCATCGTCGGCACCCGGGAGTCGCCGTGCTTGTACACGCGGTGACCGAAGCCCATCACCTTGTCCTTGCGGGACAACTTGCCGTGCAGCCACTCCGCGGCTTTCTCCGGCTGGTCGATCTCGATCATGTCGTGCATGACCGCTTCGTTGGCGCCGCCGTGCAGCGAGCCCTTGAGCGCGCCGATGGCTGCCGTGACCGCGCTGTAGATATCGGACTGGGTGGAGGTGACCACCCGGGCGGCAAAGGTGGATGCGTTGAAACTGTGCTCGGCGTAAAGGATCATCGACTGCTCGAATGCCTCAACGATCGCCGCGTCGGGCACCTCGCCGAAGCACATCCGCAGGAAGTTCTCCGCGTAGCCGAGATGGCTGTGCGGTGCGATCGGCGCCAGACCGCGCCGGCGGCGCATGTCGACAGCGACGATCGTCGGCAGGACCGCGAACATCCGCAGCGCCTTGGCGAAATTCGCCGACTCGGCGGGGTCGTCCTCGTCCGCGTCCTCGGCGCCCAGGTAGCTGATCGCGGTACGCACCACATCCATCGGGTGGCAGTTCTCCGGGTGCTTGTCCACCAGCGCCAGCAGCGACCGGTCCGCCCGCCGTGCGGCCCGCTCCCGCTGGCAGAACAACGCCAATTCTGCGTCGGTCGGCAGCTCACCGTGCCACAGCAGGTAGGCGACCTGCTCGAAGCTGCAGTGGGCGGCCAGATCCTGGACGGGGTAGCCGCGGTACGTCAGTGAGTTGGTCTCCGGCACCACCTTCGAGATGGCGGTGGTGTCGACGACAACGCCGGCAAGGCCCTTGCGGATCTCCGCTGCATCTGGCGTGATCGTCATTGGGACGCTCCTAACGTGAAGTTGAAGATGTCGGAGTCGAACTGGTTGTAGTCGGCGTAGCGCAGCAGTTCGTAGAGCCTGCTGCGGTGCTGCATCTGCTCCAGAAGCCCGGATTGTGTTCCGGCCGTGTCGATCTCCCGCAGGCCCGCTTCGACGGCGAACATCGCCAGCCGCAAGGTGGTGACGGGGTAGATGACGGCGTTGTAGCCGAGGTCGGACAGTTGCGCCGCGGTGAGCAGTTCCGACTTGCCGAACTCGGTCATGTTTGCCAGCAGCGGCACATCGACCGCGGCGCGGAAATGTTCGAAATCGGCCGGCTTGTACAGCGCTTCGGTGAAGATCAGGTCCGCCCCGGCATCGGCGTAGGCCTTGGCCCGCTCGATCGCGGCGGACAGGCCCTCGATGCCGGCGGCGTCGGTGCGGGCGCAGATGACGAAGTTCGGGTCCCGGCGGGCCGCGACCGCGGCCCGCAGCCGCTTGACCATCTCGCTTGTCGGCACCACGGCCTTGCCGTCGAGGTGCCCGCACCGTTTCGGGTTGACCTGGTCTTCGAGGTGGCAGCCCGCCAGCCCGGCATCCTCGAGCACCGTGATGGTGCGAGCAGCACTCATGGGTTCACCGAAACCGGTGTCGGCGTCGATCAGGGTGGGCAGGTCGGTGACCGCGGCGATCTGCGCGCCCCGGCCGGCCACCTCGGTCAGCGTGGTCAACCCGATGTCCGGCAGGCCCAGATCGGCGGAGAGCACCGCCCCCGAGACATAGACACCCTCGAATCCGATCTCGGCCACCAGTTTGGCGACCAGCGGCGAGAACGCCCCCGGAAAGCGTTGCAGCCGACCGGATTGCAGGCCGGCCCGAAACGCCGCCCGCTTGTCCGAGGGTGCCGATGCGGCCCCGAGCAGCCCAGTCATCGGAAGATCCCCGCCGGGGTGTCCGGTGCCGTGTCGAGCAACTGCGGATCCACCAGGATGTTCAACGCGCCCAGCTCGCCCCCGCCGAGGTCGGCCAGGCCCTCTGCGGCGGCCAGGAAGCGCTCCTGCTCGGCCGCGCTCACCACGCCCTCGGCCAGCTCGGCGAACTTGCCGATGTACTGCTTGCGTTCGAACGGCCGCGCCCCCAGGGGGTGGGCGTCGGCGATCGCCAACTCGTCGGTGATCACCTCGCCGCTGCGGAGTGTGACCTCGGCGCGCGCACCGAAGGCCTTCTGGTTCGGGTCGGTCGAGTGGTAGCGCCGGGTCCACTCCGGGTCTTCGACGGTAGAGATCTTGCGCCACAGTTCGACGGTGTCGGGCCGGTGTGCCCGCTCGGGGCTGTAGGACCGCACGTGGTGCCAGCTGCCGTCCTGCAGGGCGACGGCGAAGATGTACATCACCGAGTGGTCCAGGGTCTCCCGCGAGGCGTCCGGGTCGAACTTCTGCGGGTCACCCGAACCGGTGCCGATCACGTAGTGGGTGTGGTGGCTGGTGTGCAGCACGATCGTGGCCACCTGGCTCAGGTCACCGATCCGCTCCCGGAGCCGCTTGGCCAGGTCGATGACGGCCTGGCTCTGGTATTCCGCGGAGTACTCCTTGGTGTAGGTGTCCAGGATGGCGAGCTTGGGCTCGCCCGGAGCGGGCAGCGGCACCTGGTAGGTGTGGTCGGGCCCGGACAGCATCCAGGCGATCACCCCGTCCTCGCCCTCCCAGATCGGGGCCGGAGCACTCTCACCGCGCATCGCCCGGTCGACCGCCTCGATGGCCACCTTGCCTGCGTAGGCGGGAGCGAAGGCCTTCCAGCTGGAGATCAGCCCCTTGCGGGACTGCCGCGTCGCGGTGGTCAGGTGCAATGCCTGCCCGATGGCCTGATAGATCACCTCGGGGTCCAGCCGGAGCATGGTGCCGATGCCGGCGGCCACCGACGGCCCCAGGTGGGCGACGTGGTCGATCTTGTGCTCGTGCAGGCAGATTCCCTTGACCAGATCGACCTGGATCTCGTAGGCGGTGGCCAGGCCGCGGATCAGGTCAGCGCCCGAGACCCCGAGCTGCTGGGCCACCGCGACCAGCGGCGGGATGTTGTCGCCCGGGTGGGAGTATTCGGCGGCCAGGAACGTGTCGTGGAAGTCCAGTTCGCGTACCGCGGTGCCGTTGGCCCAGGCCGCCCACTCCGCTGAATAGGCGCCCGCAACACCGAAGACCTGGGCGCCCGGCTTCGACGGGTGGGCGGGGTGCGCCAGCGCCTGTCGGCGCGCGACGGTCACCGGCCGGCGCAGCACCGAGGCCGCACTGACGGCGGCGTTGTCGATGATCCGGTTGATCACCATCGCCGCGGTGTCGTCGGGGACGGCCACCGGGTCGGCAGCCACCTGCGCGATCTTGGCGGCGAGGTGCTCGGAACGGGGGAAGTCTTCGGCGCTGCGGTGGGTTCTGACGTCGTGTACCTGCATATTCCACACCCTACGCACGTCAACTAGCTGCCGAAATACACCGTAAATGCGTATTAATGCATCCTTTCTCCACCCTTTTTGCAAACCTTGCAAATGCGATGAAGGACTAAGCTGCCTCACATGGCACCCTCGACCAACCGGACCTTCGCCGGGGCCCGGCTGCGACGCCTGCGGGAGGAGCGCGGCCTGACCCAGGTGGCGCTGGCACGCGCGCTGAACCTGTCGACCAGCTACGTCAATCAGCTCGAGAATGACCAGCGGCCGATCACCGTGCCGGTGCTGCTGGCGCTCACCGACAGGTTCGGCCTGCCCGCCCAGTACTTCTCCGGCGACGCCGACGCCCGGCTTGTCGCCGACCTGCGCGATATGTTCACCGCCACCGCCGGCGAACACGCGGCCAGCGACAGTCAGATCGAGGAACTCGTCGCCCGAATGCCCGATATCGGCACCAGCCTGCTGACCATGCATCGCCAGCTGCGCGGCGCCACCGAGGAATTGGAGTCCTATCGGTCCCGGGTATCGGGCGACTCGGCGCAGACCGTGGCCGGTCCGATGCCGTTCGAGGAGGTCCGAGATTTCTTCTACGACCGCAACAACTACATCGGCGAGCTCGACAACGCCGCCGAGAAACTGTTCATCGACACCGGGATGCGCTTCGGCGGCTTGGACATTCAGCTGTCTGCGTTTATGGCCGAACGCTTCGGTATCACGGTGGCCGTCGTCGACGACCTGCCCGCCGGGACCAAGCGCATCTTCGATCCGGGGACCCGGGTACTACGCATCGCGCACTGGTTGCTGGCGGGCCAGCGAGCTTTCCAGATCGCCACGCAACTCGCGCTGCTGACCCAACAGGAGTTGCTGTCTGACATCGTGGCCCAAGATCAGTCGTTGAGCCAGGACGCCCGCGGTGTGGCCAAGGTGGGGTTGGCCAATTATTTCGCCGGCGCATTTCTGTTGCCGTACCGGCAGTTTCAGCGGTCTGCAACTGATCTGCGCTACGACATCGACCTGCTGGGCCGCCGCTTCGAGGTGGGGTTCGAGACGGTGTGTCATCGACTCTCGACGCTGCAACAGCCGGGCCGGCGCGGAGTTCCGTTCATCTTCGTTCGCACCGACAAGGCGGGGAACATCTCGAAACGACAGTCAGCCACGGCCTTTCACTTCAGCCGGGTCGGGGGCAGCTGTCCGCTGTGGGTGGTGCACGACGCGTTCAGCCAGCCGGGACGAATCATCACCCAGGTCGCGCAGATGCCCGACGGGCGCAAGTACTTCTGGATCGCCACCACCACCCCGCCCGAGGGCCGCGGCTATCTGGGGCAGCACAAGACCTTCGCCGTCGGACTGGGCTGCGACCTGGCGCACGCCGAGAAGCTGGTGTATTCCACCGGCGTCGCCCTGAACGACGCTGCCACCGTGGTGCCGATCGGAGCGGGTTGCAAGATCTGCGATCGCGAGGCGTGCCCGCAGCGGGCTTTCCCGTACCTGGGCCGGCGGGTCGTGGTCGACGAGAACGCCGGAAGCGGGTTGCCCTACTCGCCGGTCTCGGCAGATTTGGCCGGCGGGCGGTAGAACAGCGCGAGCTGGCCGATGGCGCCGGCCAGCCCGAGGCCGACCGAGATCCACAGCCCCGGCCAGCCGTTTTGCCAGCAGTGGCAGAAGATCTGGTGGTCCAGGCTGTAGTAGCCCGGCCCGATCATCGCCACCGCGACGGCGCCGGTGGCCAGCACCAGGTTGTACTCCCAGCCGTTGGACAGCACGAAGAAGCCGTTGGAACGGTGCACGGTCCACACCGCGACCGCCATCAGCGCCACGAACCCGGCGGCCGTGATCGGGGTGAGCAGCCCCACTGCCAGACCCAGCCCAGCGGCGATCTCGGCCGTGGCGGCCGTCACCGCCTGGAACCTGCCGTACTTCATCCCGATGCTTTCGAACCACTTCGCGGTGCCGGGGATTCGGCCCCCGCCGAAGAATTTGTTGAAACCGTGCGCAGCCATGGTCAACCCCAGGACCAGGCGCAGGAGCAGCAACGCGAAATCAGCAGCAGTGGCCATCTGCCCAAACTACAACGCGGCGTCCAGTAGTCGTAGATATACCTCCATATCGCTGATCGCCGACGCTGCCGCGTGCACGCTGATCGCGACGGTGCCGCCGATGCCGTGCACACCGTGCGTCAGGCCCATCGCCGGGGACAGCGCCGGAAACCCCGCGGTCAGCAGCACCGGCGCGGCGCCGAATCGCAGGTCCGCGGCGCCGCGGTGCACGCTGGAGACCACGGTGTTGCCCGACACCCGCGCCGGCCGGGTGTCCGGGTCGAAATTGTCGACACCCCAGCGCAGCAGTGCCGCAGGTGTCGCCGCGAACGCCCGGTCGCCGGCGGGCGACGCGGGATGACGGCCCCGACTCCGGCCGGTGGCCAGGTCGGTGGCGATCCGTTCGCAGCGGGCTGCGTGGCCCAAGAACGGATACAGCCCGACCCGAACGTTGCCGAAATGGTTGTGAGCCTGGCGTGCACCGGCTTTGGCCATCGGAACCTCGGCGCCCAGTTCTTCGCACGGCTCGTCGAGGTACTCCGACAGCGCCGCGGACACTGCGGACAGCACCGCCACGGTGACGGTCGGTCCGTTGAGCTCGGCGCGGTGCCGCACCAGCGTGCGCACCGCCCGGGATCCGGCCGGCCGGTTGTTGATAGCCAGCGGCGGTCGGTCGGAGACCGCGGGCGGCAGCAGCCCGGCCCGGGTGTCGGCGACCCGGCTGCGATGGGCGCGGGCAGCGGTGACGGCGCGCCAGGGCAGGAAGGCGTGACCCGGTGCAGCCACCGCACCTACCGGGGCGGCCCGCCCGAACAGCCAGGCGGCCAGCGCTGAAGCCCGCCTGCCGTCGGCGAGAGCATGCGCCACCTGCAGTACCGCCACCGTGCCCGCGCCGCGGTGGCCGGGCATGCCGTGCACCGGCGCGAACACGTGCAGTCGCCACGGCGCCACCCGGACGTCGAGCTGGTCGTCGGTGAGCCGTGCCACCGCGTCCAGGCAACCGGCCCAGTTGTCGTCGGGAACCCCGTGCCTGATCGCGCGGGCGTCCTCACGCATCGGCACCCACCGCGGGTAACGCAGCGCACCGGCATCGGCGACCCGCATGCTGAGGTCCGGGGTCGCCCGGGCGCGGGCGAACACCTCGGCGATGGCGCCGTCGAAATCGTCCGGCACCCCGGCGAACGCGTACAGCAGGAACTGATCGCTGGGGATCTTCGCCGACATCCAGTAGAACTGCGCATCGACCGCGGCCATCCGGTGCCCGCGCATCAGCGGCCCATCAGGTCAAGAATCGCAGCACCCGCTCGGCGACCTCGTCGGGCTGTTCGAGTTGCAGAAAGTGACCGGCGTTCTCGACGACGGCCACCGCGCTGCCGTCGGGTAGCGCCGGTCCGACCCACCGTGCGAACGCCGGCGACATACAGCCATCGTTCCGCCCGTGCAGGTACAGGCTGGGCAGCCGCGGCAGCTCCAGCCAGTGCCGGTGCAGGTTGACGTAGCGATCTGGAACCCGCCGGCTGAGCAATGCCCGGTAGGGGCCCAGCGCCGCACGCCAGCCCTCCGGCGTTCCGATCGCCGCGTCGACGTGTCGCAGATCCTCTTCGGCGGGATAGCCGGGCGACCACCGCCGCCACAGCCGCGGCAGCACCCAGGCGGCCGAGCGATCCGGCAGCCAGGGCAGTTGGAAATAGCCGATGTACCAGCTGCGCAACATCTGCGCCGGCAGCTGTCCGGCCAAAGCGAGCCGGCCCTTTCCCCCGACCTCTCCCCCGACCGCGCGCAGCGCCGCCGGCGGCGGCACCGACATGATCACCGCCTTGGTGAACGGACTCTCCGGCATCGCGGCCAACCCGGTGGCCGCCATCGCACCCCAGTCGTGGCCGATCACCACGTCGCGACCGGTCCCGCCGACCGCGTCGTACACCCGCAGCGCGTCGTCCATCAGGGCGCCGATGTGATAGCTCCCGTCGTCCGGGATCGACGACGGGGCGTAGCCCCGCATGAACGGCGCCACCACATGCCAACCGGCCGCGACCAGCCGGGGCGCCACCCGGCGCCACCCGTAGGCGGTGTCGGGAAAACCATGCAGGCACAACGCCACCGGATCCCCCGGCTTTCCCCAACTCAATGCCTTGAGCGCGACCCCGGGCGTCGTCACATCGATCCACCGCGGTTCACTCATCCCATACCCCTCAGACCGGGCCGGCAGGCGTTTCCGTCCGCCCTGTCGTCCAAACTATCTACCATCTGATGATGCGCACAGCCCAGACCGTCGAATACGGCGGCGTCGACGGAGTAACGCTGGTCGCCGACGAGTGGAACCTGGGTGCTGCGGCATCCGCGGAGCATCCGACCATTCTGATGCTGCACGGAGGCGGCCAGAATCGTCACTCCTGGCACAAGACCGGCCAGATCCTGGCCGACCGGGGCTATCACGTCGTCGCGCTCGACACCCGCGGCCACGGGGACAGCGACCGCGCGCCGAACGCCGACTATGCGATCGAGACCCTCGCCGCCGACGCGCTGGCGGTGATCGACGCGATCGGCCGGCCGGTGGCGCTGATCGGGGCGAGCATGGGCGGGCTGACCGGCATTCTGGTCGCCGACCATGCGGGGCCGCAGCGGGTGACCAAGCTGGTGCTGGTCGACGTGGTGCCGCGTTACGAAAAGGACGGCAGCGCCCGAATCCGCGACTTCATGTTCAGCCATATCGACGGCTTCGACTCCCTGGAGCAGGCCGCCGACGCGGTGGCCGCATACCTGCCGCACCGGGCCAAGCCCCGCAGCCCCGAGGGCCTGAAGAAGAATCTCCGATTCCGCGACGGCCGCTGGTACTGGCATTGGGATCCGGCCCTGATGACCAAACCCGGCGACGACCCGGCGCTGCGGACCGAGAAGATCGAGGCGGCCGCCATCGGGCTGCAGATCCCGATCCTGCTGATCCGCGGCAAGCTGTCCGATGTGGTCAGCGCCGAGGGCGTCGCGGACTTCCTGTCCAAAGTCCCGGGCGCGCGCCTGGTCGAATTGTCCGACGCCGGGCACACCGCTGCCGGCGACGACAACGACGCCTTCAGCGCGGCCGTCGTCGAGTTCGTGTCCGGCTGAATGTTCGGGATCGAGTGGCTGACGCCGACGCTGCTGGGCGCCGGTGCGCTGGCGGTGCTGGCGGTCGCCGAAGCCGTCGCCTTGGCGGTGTTGACACATCAGTTGCGGGTGGCGCGAGCCGAAGTCGAGGCGCTGCGGAGCCAGGTCGACACCCGCAATCTCCTGCTGAGCGGCGGGCGGGAGGCGGTCAAGACGGTGTGGCAGACTGCAAACCTGGTGCGCAAGAAGGGCTTCGGCGCGGCGGTACGCAGTTCCATCGAAGACCTCGCGGACTGGGCGGAGGTGGAACGGCCCGACCTGGCCCGCCTGACACCGGACGGCCATGTGGTGGTGCTGTTCACCGACATCGAGGAGTCCACCGCGCTCAACGAGCGGATCGGCGACCGCGCGTGGGTGAAGCTGATCGCCCGGCACGACGACATGGTGCACCGTCTGGTCGCCGAGCACTCCGGGCATGTGGTCAAGAGCCAGGGCGACGGTTTCATGATCGCGTTCGCCGAACCCGAGCAGGCGGTGCGCTGCGCCATCGACATCCAACATTCGCTGCAGTCGGGGCGTGGCCGCAAGGCAGCGCACCCGATCCGGGTCCGGATCGGGATTCATATGGGCCGCTCCGTGCGCCGCGGCGACGATCTGTTCGGACGCAATGTCGCGATGGCCGCACGGGTGGCCTCCGCGGCCGAGGGCGGTCAGATCCTGATCAGCGGACCGGTGCGCGACGCCGTCAAGGACTGCGACGACATCGCCGTCGGCGCCGGGCGTGACGCCGAACTCAAGGGCTTCGCCGGCACGCACCGCCTCTACGCGGTGCAGACGGGCTAGTCTTCGCCGCCGGCTTCGGCCAGCCGCTCATGCAGCCGGGCACGGATTTCTTCGGGCGTGTAGGCACGCCGCCGTCGCTGGTCCCGCGCCACCAGCACTCCCCCGGCGGCAACCCCGACCACACCCGCCAGGCCGATCCATTTCCAGATGCTGCGCACGATCACACCTTATGGTGCTGTTCGTGGAAGAACACACCGTTACGTTGGAACGTGCGCTGGCCGAAACCCGCACCGGCGACATCTGGCTGTTCCGTGGCCGTTCCGGTCCGGACCGCGCCATCCAGACCCTGTCCAACGCCCCGGTGAACCACGTCGGGATGACGGTGGCCCTCGACGACCTGCCGCCGTTGATCTGGCATGCCGAGCTCGGCGACAAACTGCTCGACTTCTGGACCGGCACCAACCACCGCGGCGTGCAGCTCAACGACGCCCGCGCCGCGGTCGAGCAGTGGATGGGCCGCTACGACCAGCGCTGCTGGTTCCGCCAGCTCAGTGGAACCGTCACCCGCAGACAGGAGAACCACCTGTTGCAGGCGATCGCGCGGATGGACGGCACCGCGTTTCCCACCACGGCGCGGCTCACCGGCCGGTGGTTGCGAGGCCGGATGCCCACCCTGGCCGATTGGACCCGCGGTATCCCGTTTCTGGACCGCAAGGCCCGCGAGGTCACCCAGCGCCGCAAAGCCCGCAACAGCAGGGTCGCACTGCAGACCGCCTACTGCGCCGAGACGGTGGCCATCACCTATGAGGAGATGGGTTTGCTGTCGACGGACAAGGATTCGAACTGGTTCGACCCCGGCAAGTTCTGGAGCGGCGACATCCTGCCGTTGGCCCCCGGCTATCAGCTGGGCCGGGAGATCAGCGTGGTGTCCTGATTGCGATTTCGGCGCGGTTCTGCCCGCCCAGCGGGCAGGATCGCGCCGAAATCGCCTCAGTCGACCGTCAGCTCCCCCATCAGCGACCAGTCCGTCGCGTCGAGCTGTTGGCTGATGATCTTCGGCGTCGACACCAGCGCCTGCGGCATCTCGGCCATGGCCTTGCCGAAGTGGTCGCTGTTGACATGCGCACTGCCGGCCTCGCCGTCACGGAACGCTTCGACCAGCACGTACTCGCATGGGTCGTCCAGGCTGCGCGACCACTCGAACCACAGGTTGCCCGGTTCGGCACGGGTGGCCTCGGTGAACTCCGCCACCAGCTGCGGCCAGCGCTCCGCCCACTCCGGTTTGGTCTGGAACTTGACCACGATGAAGATCACCGCTGCTCCTTATTGATGTGCTGGCACTGTGACTAACGAGGATCGGCTGACAGCGCGCCCGGGGCCGACCAGAATTGGTCTACATGTCCAAGACGCCACTGCGCAAGCGAGACGTGATCGATTTCTTCCAGCGCCATATCGCCAACCCGATCACCCGGCGCCTGCCAACCCAGGTGCTGTTGGAGACCACCGGCCGAGTCAGCGGGCAGCCCCGCCGCACCCCGATCGGCGGCCGACGCGACGGCGATCAGTTCTGGCTGGTCTCCGAGCACGGCCAGACGGCCAACTATATCCGTAATATCAAGGCCGACAACGCCGTTCGGGTTCGTATCCGCGGCCGCTGGCACAGCGGAACCGCACACCTGCTGCCCGACGACGACGCGCGGGCGCGACTCGCGACATTGCCGCGCTTCAACAGCAGCCTGGTCCGGACGTTCGGCACCGATCTGTTGACCGTGCGGATCGACCTGGCCTGATCTCGGCTACCCGATCTCCAGGGTGCTGCGCACCGGTGTGACGTTGGTGGTCAAATCCAGTACCGGGCAGTGCTTTTCGACCACTTGATGCAATTCCCGGTACCGTTCTTCGGTCTCCGGGCCGGTGACCGTGACGACCACCCGCACCTCACTGAAGCCAGGGCGAACCGAGTCGTCCAGGCCGAAGAACCCGCGCACGTCCAGATCCCCCTCGGCGCGGCCGGTGATCTCGTCAACCGCGATGCCGAGCTTCTCGGCCCAGTACCGCCACGTGACGATCTGGCAGGACAGCAGCGATCCCAGGTAGTACTCGACCGGGTTGGGCGCGGTGTTCTCACCGCCGAGCGTTGGCGGTTCGTCGACTTCGACGCTGTACTGGCCCAGAGTGATCGTGCTGGCGACCGCGTCGTGGGCGACGGCCGAAGCCCGGAAGACCACTTGGGAGCCGGCCGGGTCGGCGGCAGCCGGGTCACTGGTGGCCGCGACGACGGCAGCCAGGCGGGTTGTCGAGGAGGTCATGGCGGCCAAGAGTAGTGACTCGCCCCCACCGGTTTGCAAGTGCCGACAGCCAGTCCGCCGGATCGAATACCATTTGCCACCGCCAGGGGCTAGCCTGAGCGACGTGGAGGTACTACGGCACGTAATAGTTCTGCTGCACATCGTCGGGTTCGCAGTCACGTTTGGGGCCCTGACCACCGAAGCTGCGGCTCGGCGCTTTCAACTCACCCCGCTGATGGACTACGGCGTGGCACTGTCCTTGGCGACCGGCCTTGCACTGGCGGCACCCTGGCCGGCCGGGGTGGTGCTCAACTACCCCAAGATTGGAATCAAGCTGGTTCTTCTGATCGCCCTGGGCGCCGTGCTGGGGATCGGCCGGGCCAGGCAGCGCCGTTCCGGGGCTGCGCCCCGACCGCTGTTCTACGCCGCCGGGGCGTTGGCCCTGACCGCCGCGGGGCTCGCCGTCATCTGGTAGCTGGGTCGGGGATCCGGTGCTTGAGGTTATCGACAAGGGCCGGAGCACACCCGAGCACGGAGTTCCCCTCTTATTCGTTCACGGCGGCTGCCATGCGGCGTGGTGTTGGGATGTGCACTTCCTCGATTACTTTGCCGGGCACGGCTTCCGGGCCGTAGCCGTGAGCTGGCGCGGCCACGGCGGCAGTTCCCTGTCGAAGCCGCTGGCGAAGTGTTCCATGGGCGACTATCTGGAAGATGTCTGTTCGGTGGCCGACCGCCTGGATCCACGGCCGGTGCTGATCGGACACTCCGCGGGCGGCTTTCTGGTGCAGAAGTACCTCGAGCAACGCAGCGCGCCCGCCGGGGTGCTGCTGGCGTCGACGCCGCCGCGGGGAATCCTGCGTGCCTCGATGCGGATATGGGTGAGCCATCCGTGGGCCGCGATGCGGGCCAACACGATCGGCCAGTCGCACGAGATGTTCAACACCCCGCGCTTAGCCCGTGAACATCTGTTCAGCCCGCACACCCCCGACGACATCGTCGAATCGTGCGCTGCCCGCGTGGAGCCGGACAGCATGCGCGCCGTGTTCCTCAATCAACTGTTCAATCTGCCTGATCCGAAACGGATTACGACGCCACTTCTGGTCCTGGGCGCCGAAGATGACGGCATGATCAGCGCCGGCGAGATCCGCGCGACCGCACGCGCCTACGGCACCGAGGCTGAGCTGTTTGCCCGGATGGGGCACAACATGATGGTGGAACCGGGCTGGCGCGACGTGGCCGAGCGGATCCGCCGATGGCTCAGCAGTAAGGGTCTCTGACGTCGGTAGTTGACCTTGGCCGATCGGTTCACCCCGACTATTGCACCAAATACTTGTTCCGGTCTATTGTCGGAGATGCCCGCCCGCGCGTGCACCCACCGCTGGACACTCCGGCGACGAGGACGCGGGACGTACCGATGACGTCGAGTCACGAGGAGCCCGGCATGGACATGAACGACTTCGTTCTGGTGTCGGTGGACGACCACATGGTCGAGCCACCGGACATGTACGACAACCACATTCCCGAGAAGTATCGCGACCTCACCCCCAAGCTGATCGAGCGCGAGGACGGTACGAACGCCTGGGATTTCGAGGGGCAGGAAGCCACCAATGTCGGACTCAACGCGGTCGCCGGCCGTCCCCCGGACGAGTACGGCGCGGAGCCCACTAAGCTCTCCGAAATTCGCGAAGGCTGCTACGACATCCATGAGCGCATCCGCGACATGAACGCCAACGGCGTCGCCGCCGCACTGTGTTTTCCGTCCTATCCCCAGTTCTGCGGCCAGTACTTCGCACGCGCCAAAGACAAAGACCTGGGGCTGGCCGTCCTGCGCGCCTACAACGACTGGAGCATCGATGAGTGGTGCGGCACCTACCCGGGCCGCATGATTCCCCAGGCGCTGCCGCCTATCTGGGATCCCGAACTGATGGCGGACGAGGTGCGCCGAGTTGCCAAGAAGGGCTGTCACGCAATCTCATTCTCGGAGAACCCGACCAAGCTCAATTATCCGTCGCTGCACGACCCCCATTGGGATCCCTTCTGGACCGCATGCAGCGATGAAGGCACCATCGTCAACCTGCACATCGGCTCGTCGTCGAGCGTGGTCATCACCTCGATCGACGCGCCGGTGGACACGATGATCACCCTGCAGCCCATGAGTATCGTGCAGGCCGCCGCCGATCTCATCTGGTCGCCCATGCTGCGCAAGTTCCCCGATCTCAAGTTCGCGCTGTCCGAGGGCGGCATCGGGTGGGTGCCCTACTTCCTGGAACGCATCGACCGCACCTACAAGATGCACCGGGCCTGGACGCACCAGGATTTCGGCGACAAACTGCCCAGCGAGGTGTTCCTCGACCGGATTGGACTGTGTTTCATCGACGACGAGTTCGGCGTGGAGAACCGGCACAAGCTCAATCTCGACATGGTGATGTGGGAGTGCGACTACCCGCATTCCGACTCCACCTGGCCGCTGTCTCCAGAGACTCTCGCAATCTACTTCGACGGCGTCCCGGATGCCGAGATCGACAAGATCACCCACTTGAATGCCATGCGGCTGTACAACTTC
This sequence comes from Mycolicibacter longobardus, assembly GCF_002102265.1. GTDB lineage: Bacteria > Actinomycetota > Actinomycetes > Mycobacteriales > Mycobacteriaceae > Mycobacterium > Mycobacterium longobardum. The sequence goes on from NZ_LQPG01000030.1 coordinate 106,886, forward strand.
GACATGTTCAAGCACATACCGCGTGAGCAGCTCACGGTGGGCGCGCTGCGTGCGCAGGCCACCGACGTCGATCTCGGCTACCGGTCCTCGGAGCGGCTGAAGAAGACCGGCACCGACACCATCACGGTGCTCGATCTGGCCGCCAAACTGCCGACCTAGCGCGAACTCAACAGCAGCGAACCCGCGATTGGGCCGCCACCGACTCCGACCGCGACCACCTCCGGTGTCTTCGGGACCTGGCGATCACCGCCTTCCTCCCAGAGCTGGACGCAGGCCTCGTGCAGAAAGCCCATGCCGTGCAGCCGTCCTCCGGACAGTTGCCCGCCGCTGGTGTTCAGCGGCAGCGGGCCGTCCGGCGCGATCGCCGCTCCCCCTTCGATGAACTGACCGGCCTTTCCAGGCCCGCAGAACCCGAGAGCTTCCAACCACATGATCGTCAGGAAGCTGAAACCGTCGTAGAGCTGCGCCATGTCAACGTCGCCGACGGTGAGCGCCGTGTTGTCCCACAGGCTGGCCGCGGAGTCGTGCGCCGCCATGGTGGTGATGGAACCGCGCTGCTCCCAGGTCGCGCGCTCGTAGCAGGCCGGCCCGACGGATTCCACGGTCAGCGGGTGGCGCGGCAATCCCTTGGCCGCCGCCCGGTTCGAGACGATCACGGCCGTCGCACCGTCACACGGCACATCGCAGTCGTAGAGGCACAGCGGCTCGGAGATCATTCGTGCCGTGAGGTAGCCGTCCAGCGAGAGCGGATCCCGGTATACCGCATCAGGATTGCGCCCGGCGTTGGCACGCGCGTTGAGTGCGATCGCCGCCAGCTGGGTCCTGGTCATTCCGTAGTCGTGCATGTAGCGCATCGCGGGCATCGCCAGCCAATTCACCGCCGACACCGCGCCGTAGGGAGCCAACGCCGCGATCTGAGGTGGCAGCGCGCCCCCGGCACCGAGCACAGTCGACGCCCTGCCGCCGCCGGCCTGCTGGGCGGCGGTGGACTCCCACACCGACCGGAACACGATGACGTGGTTGGCCAGCCCGAGGGTCACCGCCATGCACGCCTCGATGACGGGCCCGATCTGACCGGCGGTCTCGAGCCCGGACATGAACCAACGGGAGCGAAGCCCCAACGCATTGCGGACATCGGTGACGTCCGCACCCGAGAAGCCGGCCATGGCGCCACCTGCGGCACCGGGGTAACTGGCGATTCCGTCGATGTCGTCGTAGGACAAGCCGGCGTGGGACACCGCGCGGTCCACTGCCTCAAGCGTGAGATCGAGGCCGGTGCGCCCCAGCCGGCGACCCACCGCCGACTTGCCCGCTCCGGTGAGCACTGCCTTCCCGTCGAACGGTCCACCCCTCACGGCGCCGCCTCCGCCGGACGGAACAGCGGCACCCACACCGTCTCCTCGCCCCCCAGCGGCGTCCACTCTTCGAAGCACACCTCGACCGGCATGCCGATCTGCGCAGCCACGCCTGTGTCTCCGATGGAAACGCCGACGAGATTGGAGATCAGCCGCACATCCGGTTCGTCGGCCAGCTCGACCATCACGACGATGTAGGGCGGGTCGAAGCCGGGTATCCACGCCTGCCGGTTGACGGTGAACGCCGCGATCCGGCCCTTGCCGGAGACCGCCTCGGGTGCCACGTCGCGGCTCCGGCAGCGCCAGCACACCGGGGCGGGCGGGTGGAAGAAGCGGGCACACGTGTGGCACCGCATGATCAGTAGCTCGCCGGATCTGCCCCCGGTCCAGAATGCTTCCGATCCCGGTGCGGGCGGCGCGACCAGTCGGAACGGCGGCCGCTCGTACGTACCGGTCACGAGGCCGGCCGGTTCCGTCTAACCGCCCGGACCATTGGGCCATTTGAGCAGCGAGCCACCGTCGACGCGGATCTGCTGTCCGGTGATGTAGCGACTCTCGTCGCTGGCGAGGAACACCCCGAGGTTGGCGATGTCCACCGGCTCCACGTAGGGAATCGGCATGGCCTGGAAGAGGGTGAACAGCGGCTCGGCGTCTTCGCGGGTGGCCTGTTTGCCCTGTTGCGTCAGGTCCGGGCGGAACATGCTGTACATCCCGTCGTTCTGAAGCAGGTGGGTGTTGCAGTTGGTGGGGTGAATGGCGTTGACCCGAATCATCCGCGGCGCCAGGTGCATACACATCTCTTCGACATATTCGATGATGGTTCGCTTGCTCCATCCGTACCCGCGCCCTCCGGGTCCCATGTTCGGGTTGTCGGTGGTGCCGCGGATCATGCCCGCCGTCGAGCCGGTGACGATGATCGACGAGCCGTCTGGCAGGTGGGGAATGGTGACGGCCAGGGTGTTCATCACGCCGAGCAGGTCCACGTCGCTGGCATCGACAAAGGCCATGGCGTCGTGCGGGCGGCCCATGGACATCGGCAGGATGCCCGCGTTGGCCACGACGATGTCGATCTTGCCGAGGTCGGCCACCCCGGCTTCGACCGCATCGCGCAACTCGTTGCGTTCCCGGACGTCGGCTATTCGCGCGACCACTCGACGGCCCAGTTCCTTGACCGCCCGCTCCGTTTCGGTGAGGTCGTCGGGTGTGGCAAGTGGATAGGGGTTGGATTCGATCTGCCGGCAGATGTCGACCGCGATGATGTCGGCGCCCTCTTTGGCCATCGCGACGGCATGAGCGCGGCCCTGCCCGCGCGCCGCACCCGTGATGAAGGCGACCTTGCCGTCCAGCCTTCCCGCCATACAACCCTCCAGAGTTAAAAGCATTGTCCGCGAATGCCGTAGCGAACCTTGTGTCGAAGCTAAGACCTCTTCTTTTGCGAGTCAATAGCTTGGGACAAATATTTGGTTATCCAGTGGTCTTGGTTGATGAAGCGCCTCCCCCCGTGGTCACATCGTCGGCGCCGTCACGGTGGTCAGCGTCGGGTCACGGGTGTCCATGATCGCGTCGAGGTTGCCCGCGATGTCTTCAGCGGTGATCCCCTCCTTGAAGAAGCCGCGGCTGCACACCACGGCGATACGTGACACGGCGCCCATGCCGATCTGGAGCACTTCGCCGTTGAGCAGGCACGAGGGGTGCGCCAGGAACGCAGCCGCCGGCGCGCACAACTCGGGCGGCATGCTGGCGTTGATCTGATCCATCACTTCTGACGTCATCGACATGACCGCCGCAACCTTGTCGGAGTGCGCCGCGGACAGACGGGTAAGAGCCCGCGGTGCAATCGCATTGACTCCGATGCCGTACTTCGGGCCTTCGGTCGCGAGGTTGCGCGTGAGGCCGAACACCGCGCCCTTGGCAGCGCCGTAGCTGCTCAGCTCGGGGATGCCGCCGAGCATGGCCTCCGAGATGGTGTTCACCACACGCCCGCTCCCCGACTCGACCAGATGAGGCCACGCCGCCTTCGTCACGAACACGGTCCCCAGGTAGTGCACGTCGAGCATGGCGCGGAACTGGTCAGCGGTCAGGTCCTCGAACAGTCCCGGATCGTGAATGCCTGCGTTGTTGACCACCGCGTCCACCCGGCCGTAGGCGTCGAGGGCGGCCTCCACGATCGAAGCGGCCCCTCGCTCGTCGGCGACCGACGCGTGGCACGCAACGGCCCGCCCGCCGGCGTCGGTGATCTCGCCTGCCACGGCGTCGGCCGGCGTGTGTGAGGTTCCGCCTCCATCGATGCCGCCGCCGCTGTCGGCGACCACGACCTGCGCGCCCTTCGCGGCAAGCAGCAACGCGTGCGCGCGCCCGAGGCCGCGGCCCGCGCCCGTGACGATGACGACTCTGCCGTCAAAGTTCAGCGCAGTCATGTCTACTGCGCCGGGTAGGCGACGGATTTGACCTCGGTGTACTGGCTGAATCCCACCAAGCCGTTCTGGCGGCCCACGCCGCTGTCCTTGTAGCCGCCGAACGGCGTGTCCGCGCCGTAGCCGGCAGTGCCGTTGAGGCCGATGAACCCTGCCCGCAGCCGGCGGGCTACCGCAAGCGACCGGTCCAGCGAGCTCGACATGACGTTTCCGGCAAGGCCGTACACGCTGTCATTGGCGATGCGCACCGCGTCGTCCTCGTCTTCGTAGGGGATGACAACCAACACCGGCCCGAAGATCTCTTCCTGTGCGATCGTCATCGCATTGTCGACATCGGTGAAAAGGGTCGGGCTCACCCAGAATCCCTTGTCGAATTCGGTTGGCGGCTCGGTGCTTCCGACCAGCATCGTGGCCCCCTCATCGACTCCCTTTCGGATGTAGCCGAAGATGCGGTCACGCTGCTTCGCCGAGATGACGGGCCCGCAGAGAGTACTCGGGTCCTGTGGGTCGCCGGGTTTGATGTTCTCGTAGATCGCCCGCAGGATGGCGACGCCCTCGTCATAGCGGGATCGCGGCAGCAGCATCCGGGTCGGGGCGGCGCATCCCTGTCCCGCGTGCATCAGTGGGCCGATGCCGATCAGGCAGGCCGTGTTGAAGTCGGCATCTTCCAACACGATCGTGGCCGACTTGCCGCCGAGCTCGAGGAAAAGCCGCTTCATGGTGGCGGCGCCCTTCTCCATGATCCGTTTGCCCACCACCGTCGAGCCGGTGAAGGAGATCATGTCCACCTTCGGCGACAGGGTGAGCTCCTCGCCCACCAGGTGATCCGACGCCGTCACGACATTGACGACGCCCGGCGGGATATCGGTCTTCTCGGCGATCAGACGGCCCAGCCGAGTGGCGTTGAACGGGGTGTCGGGTGCCGGTTTGAGTACCACCGTGTTACCGGTCGCCAACGCCTGACCCAGCTTGTTGATGGTCACTTCGAACGGGAAGTTCCACGGGGTGATCGCGCCCACCACACCGACGGGTTCGTGCCACACCTTGCGGGTGGTGTTCACGCCGGTGACCGATACCACGGTGTCGCCGAGATCGGTCTCCCACGGGAAGGTCTCGATCAGCCGGGCCGGGTATCTCAGCCCGTCCGCGAGCGGGGCGTCCAACTGCGGACCGTGCGTGACCGCACGCGGGGCGCCCGCCTCCCTGATCAGCTCATCACGCAGATCTTCGACCTCACCCACGATCGCCTCGTGCAGCTGCTCCAAACACCGTTTGCGCAGTTGACGATTCGTCGACCAATCGGTCTCGTCGAATGTTCGGCGCGCCGCGTCGATCGCCCGGTTCATATCCGCCTTGGAGGCATCGGCGACTTCGCCGAGGACCTCTTCATTGGCCGGATTGATGTTGGCGAACGTTCCGGACTCGCCGTCGACCAGCTTGCCGTCGATCAACATCCTGGCCTCGAACGTGGCCACCGATACCTCAGCCATCCTGCTCACTTCCTTGTTCGGGTGCCGATCGCGGCAAGACGAGCCAGCAGCGGTTGTGGGAGCACACGGGCCGCCACCGTCATCGCCCGCTGTGAAGCGGTGAGCGGCACCGCCCCGCCACGCATGGCGCCGTATCGCGGTATGCCCATGACGATCCGGGACATGTGATGCATTCCGCTTGCCGGAAGCAGGCGATTCGATGCCAACAACATCGAGGCATCCGGACCGACCCCGCGGCGGCGGAACGCGCCCCGGTCCGCCAGCGCCCCCAGCAATCCGTCGGTGAACTTCTCCGGCGGCCGGGCAAAACTCACCGCGAATCGCCCACGACGGTCCATCGTGGTGTGCAACCGCGCATACGGCCCGTCGAAATCGCGGCCGTCCGTGGTGCCCGCATCGGTGATGATATCGGTGTCGTAGGTGCCGGTGACCAGAACACTGACCCCCAGACCGAACGGACCGATCTCGCCGGCCATCGACTCACCCCACCGCTCGAGAGCACCCTTGGCCGCCGAATAGGCTGCGATTCCCGGCTGCCCGCGCACGCCACCGGCGCTGGACACCATCACGATGCGGCCGCGGCCCGCTGCCCGCATGCCGGGAAGCAGCGCCTTGGTGAGGGCGACCGGGCCGAACACATGAGTGGCGAACATGCGCTGCCACAGGTCGGTGTCGGCCTCCTCCACCATTCCCGCAGCGGAGATTCCGGCGTTGTGCACCAGGCCGTAGGGGGCGCCGATGGTCTCTTCGATCACCTTGGCGGCAGCGGTGATCGAGGCGCCGTCCATGAGATCGAGTTGGACGCCGATCAGTCGCTCGTCGTCGACGTCGGCTCCGGTTGCCTGCCTGAGCAGGGGCATGCCCCGCTCGGGTGAGCGCATCGCGGCGACCACCGTCCACCCCTCGCGGTAGAGGCGCACGGTCGACGCGAAGCCCAGTCCGCGGGAAGCACCGGTGATGACGACCGTACGTGGCGCGCCGGCGCCCCGGCGGGTGTCAGCCATGTACGTTCTCGGGCGCGCACGCTCCCTGCCCCGGTGGCGGCGGCACCACGTCGGGACGTCCGTGCGGAACGCCGCTCTGCCAGGTGGCCCACTTGCCAACGGAATACGGCCCGACAGCACCCGCCTTCTCGTAATAGCCCTGCGGGTCATACACCTTCGCCTCCGGATACGGCCACGGGCAGGCGACGGAGGTCGCGGCATGGCTGATCTTGATGGCGGCGAACCATCCTCCGTAGGCGAAGTAGGAGATGTTGATGATGACGAACATGACCAGGAAAGTGCCGAGCTTTGGCCTGCTGGTAAACAGTTTCGCCTTGGCGGAGAGCTTCTCGGCGACAGATTTGCCGGTGTCGTCGCGGTAGCACAGGATCGCCGCGGGGACCATGACGAAGCAGACCGAGAACGATTCCCAGATCAGCGGAAACTGGAACGTGGTGCCGGCGAACACCGAACCGAACGGGATGACCTGCGAGTAGATGTACATGCCGGTGCGCACCAGAAAGATCTCAAGACACGCGTCGAAGATGAAGCCGATGACCAGCGCGAGCAGACCGAGGCTGATCAACGGGTGCCGCGAGACGAAGGCGTCGGGACCGCTCTTCGCCTGTTGCCTCCGCAGTATCCACACCGCCGGGAAGTACGGCGCGAAGTAGAACATGACATAGCCGAAGACCAGGAACGGCTCGACCGTCGGCGACAGCATGACCAACGGCCACGATTCGGGCCAGTGCAGCAGCTCCGGGTTGTAGACGGCGAACGGGGCCCAGTTCATGATCGGGTCCTGCCACACGATCAGCGTGGTGCACAGGAACATCAACATGATGGGGCTGCCGGGATTACGCCGCCAGCCGATGATGAAGATGACGATCAGCGCGATCAGCGCGATCACGGTGCCGACCTCGTGCAGATAGATCCAATGGTCCCACCCGAATATGAAGTGCACCGGGCGCGGCCGGCCTTCCACGTTCGGATTGGCGATCCGTGGATCCAGGTACCGGCGTGAAGACAACGCGAAGAAGGACAGGAAGGCGACGACGGCCAAGAACCCGGCCCACCCTCCCCAGTTGATCTTGCGTTCTGGGATGCGTTGGGATCCTCGCTCCGCAACCGCCGGGCTGTTGATGGTCATCGATTCAGTCCTCTCCGAAGCGATCGACTAGGTGCGAATTCACTCCGTCGGCGTCCAGCTGTCGCGCTACCAGATACCCGGCGCCCATCCACGCACGTCGTGTCCACTTACCCAGCGACACACGGGTTCCCGGTGCGCCCGAGGCGGCGGGCATCATCTTGACCCGCTCAAGTGCCTCTTTGACTCCGCGCGGACTGAGCGGGTGCGCGTCGGAGAAGGCACGCACCAACGTCGCAGCGACATCGTGGTTGACCACCGAGACGCAGTACTCCGGGCGGCTGCCGTCATACCTCTTGGCGTAGCGATCCAGCCACGCCTGGCCCACCGGGTTCCCCTCGTCGTACTGGTCGACTCCGATCCAGCCCATGAACGCCTTCCACATGATCGGGTTGACCCAGGCGTTCTGGAAGGCGGTGCTGGTGAATCGGGGCGGGTCCCAGTCGAGGGCCTCCAGCGCGGGATTGATGAACACGATCCCGAAGCCGAAGCCCAGATGCATGATCGCCTGTGCCTTCGCCTCGTAGAGGGTCTGTACGGCGGCGTTGATGTCCTGTGCGGTCTGGGCGATGGCGGCTTCGGCCACAATGCGAACACCCTTGCGCGCACAGGCACTTCGGAGGTTCTTGAGGTAGCTCTCACCGATGAGGCTCTGCTCGACCAGCACTCCGATCTCGGTCAGCCCGCGCTTGGCCGCCAGGTCCACCATGAAGATCGGCTCGTCGGTCATCGACCCCTGCGGGAATGAGAACGTCCATTCACCGAGGTAGTCGTCGGTGCCGGTCACGCTCACCGAGGGAACGCGGAAGCGCTCCTCGATGGCCTCGCGCATCGGGACGCAGTTGTCGGTGATGAACGGGCCGAACACCACCAGGCAGCCCTCGTCCACAAGTTCGCCGTAGGCATCGATGACCGCCTTCACCGATCCTTTGGGGAGGCCCTCCACTTCCTTGTAGATCATCTCGATGGGCCGATCGATCAGGCCCTGCTGCTGCGCCTCTTCGAAGACCAGCTCGAAGGTCCGGGTGAAGGACGCCATCAGTTCCTCGGGAAAGCCCGGTGGCAGCGTGAAGTCCATCAGGTAGCCGACCTTGATGGGCTCAGCAGTGCCTTCGTAGGACATCTGATCTCCTGGAATCCGCTTTTCAGGGAAAGGGTTTGAAATTTTTGCTACCTAATATTTGTTCACGACCCTAACTCCGGGTCAGGGTGAGGTCAATGATCACCCTGGCCGGATCCGGCCAGATAGACGTCGATCATCTCCGCCAGACCACGGCCGACGACCGCGTCGTCGGTCAGCGGACCCGCGATCGCCGCGAGCGCGGCGTCTCGCATCGACAACCCTTCGGCGACAAGTCGTCCCGCCGCGATAAGCACGCGCGTCGAGGCCACTTCGCGAAGCCCGCCGGTCTCCAGGCGGCGGACCGCCTGCCCCAAGCGCACCAACTCCGCAGCCACCGAGGGCGCGACGCCCGCCTCGTGGGCCACGATGCCTTCCTCGACCTCGGGCGTGGGGTAACCGAATTCGATGGCCACCATCCGCTGCCTCGTGGAGTCCTTCAGGTCCTTCAACACGCTCTGGTAGCCGGGGTTGTACGACACGACGAGCCCGAATCCGGGCGCGGCGTCCAGCGTCACCCCCAGCCGCTCAATGGGCAGCTGCCGACGGTAGTCGGCCAGCGGGTGCAGGACCACGGTGGTGTCCTGGCGAGCTTCGACCACCTCGTCGAGGTAGCAGATGGCACCTTCGCGCACCGCACGGGTCAGCGGCCCGTCGACCCACACCGTTTCATCGCCGCGCAGCAGGTAACGGCCGACGAGGTCCGCGGTTGTCAGGTCGTCGTGGCACGCGACAGTGATCAGCGGCCGGCCGAGATCGTGGGCCATGGCCTCGACGAACCGGGTCTTTCCGCAGCCGGTCGGACCCTTGAGCACCAGCGAAAGCCCTTGCCGGTAGGCCGCCTTGAAGACGATCGCCTCGTTTCCGACGGGCTGGTAGTAGGGGCGCTCGTCCACGGGCAGGCACACGTCGGAGCGATGGTGGTCGAGCCCCTGCGCTACCACTCAGCTACCGCCGGGTCGGGCTGACATGAATCGTCTCTCCGGAGAATTGGCATGGCGACCCTTCCCTTTCCGCGTCGTTGCAGTGGATGGCAGCATATCGTGGAACAGATGTTTGGTTCAAGGGGCTGATCGTACGACCTGACGTTTGACCTCCGCGGCGCGGACCGCCGAGCGGAACAGCGGTCCGATGACACCGGTGAGCTGATCAGGCCGGCTCACCATGGCGTGAGCGGTACTGCCGAAGACGCTTCGAAGCGACGCGGCATCGACGCTGGCCCCCACGGTCAGGCACACGCAGCCGACGCCGCGTCTGCGGGCTTCAGTCAGCGCCCGACGTGCGTCGGCCGCGCCATAGACGCGTTCGTAGCCGTGGTCGTAGGCCAGGCCGTCTGAGAGCACGACGAGAAGTCGCCGCGAGGTGCCGCCACGCTCCTCCAACACCGCGGTTCCGTGCCGGATGGCGGCACCCAGCCGTGAATACGCCGAGGGCTTCAGGCTGTTGAGCCTGCGCAGCACCTGACTGTCGAGGTGGTCATCCATGCGCTTGATCCGCAGGAAGTTGACCGCCGAACGACCGTGGGAATTGTATGCGTAGAGAGCGACGCGATCGCCCAGGTCATGCAGTGCCACCATGAGGTTGGCCGCGGCGACGCGCTGTTGCTCGTGCACGGTCTTGCCCACGGTGCCGGCCTCCGCCGATGATCCCGACACGTCGAGCAGCACCAGGACCGAGAGGTCGCGGCGGCGCCGCAGACTGTCGAGGTACACCGACTCATCCGGTACCGAGCCGACCATCACCTCGACTCTGGCCGCCACGGCGGCGTCGATGTCGATGTCGTCGCCCTGGGGCTGACGATGGCGGCGGTGCAGGGCCATCCCCAGCCGGGCTAGCGGTCGTCGTACCGCGATGGCGTCGTCGATGGCGGCCGAAGCGGAAGTCTTTACCGGCGTTTCGATCTCGCGGACGGTGCACCAGTCCGGGCGGTAGCTCTTACGGTTGACGTCCCACTCCGGATAGGTCCGGCCGCCGGCCTTGGCATCCGGGCCCTCCTCGGCGGCGACCGCGGCCGACGACGCGACGGCGTGGCCGCCCCGGTTGGCCGAATTGGTGCGATGGGTCGGCGAATCCGCTCCCGGCGGACCCCCTCCCGAACGGCCGGCGCGAGTGGACGCCAGCATCTTCTTGAGCCACTTGCCGATGAAGCCGCCGCCACCGACCGGGCTGGTGAAGAGATCCGGACCATCCTCGCCGGGTGACTCGCCGTCGTCGAGCTCCTCGAGCTCCTTATCGCTTTCGCGCCGCGGGATGTGGCCGACTTGATCGTGGTCCACCGTTTTCGCCGTACGCCCGATGACGTCCAACAACCGCTTGGGCCGGATAACACCGAACTGCGCGGGCGCGTCCTCGACGGGCGCCGGACCGGTCGCGATCGCCAGCGACGCCAGGGGCGAGTCGCTTCGGCTCGCCACGTCCACATCGGCCAGCGACGCCAGGGCCCCGGGCAGGACGTCGGCGTTGGCCAGCAGAGCACGGTGCCCCTCGACGGCGAGATACCGCCTCGCCACAGCGCGCTTGCGCCCCAGCGCCGTGACGATGTCCGCCTCCAGACTGCCCGCCGCGATCAGGGAGGCCTGAACGGCAATCGCCTCCAGGAGCTCCCGCTGCGAAGCCGCGGCGTCGACGAAGATGCTCTGACCGTCCGTCCAGGGCGGCGCATCGGGTTCCTGCGGCGTGACGACCACCGAATGGCCGGCCAACGCCGAGGCGACGACCGAGAGCCGGGCAAGTCGATCGTCCTCAACCACCGAATACCTCCGCCGGGGATGCCGATCACATGATCGACCAAATATCTGGTCCACGGTAGAGGTGGCGCCGGGCCGCAGTCAATCACCGCCGTATCGCGGAACGCCCGGCGCAATGCCACGAAGATCGCGGCGACCTCGGTAGACTATGCCGCTCAGGGCGTCTTCCGCCGCGCCAAACCAGCGCGCGGTAGACCTCACCGAGGCCACGAGGGAGTCGATGACGGTGGGTCCGAAAGGGCGGGATCTCACGCGCGGCGCGTCGTCCACCGACGCCAGCAGGCGCACCGAGATTCTCCAGACCGCGAACTCGGTCATCGCAGCGTCGGGACTGCGTACCTCACTCCAACAGATCGCCGACGCCGCAGGCATTCTCGCCGGAAGCCTCTACCACCACTTCGACTCGAAGGAAGCCATCCTCGTCGAGCTGATCCGGCGTTACCACGCGGACCTGGACGCTATCGGAGAAGCCGCCCTGGCGAGGCTCGATGAGCCCGACCCCCGGCCGGTGCCCGAGCAGATCATCGAGCTCGGTCGTGCCATCGCACGCTGCGCCGTCGAGCACCGCGCCGCGCTGCAGATGTCGTTCTTCGAGGGCCCGAGCGCCGACCCCGAGTTGATGGAGCTGACCAGGCGCAAACCCGCCGCCGTCCAAGCGGCGATGCTGCAGATCCTGCGCGCCGGCCGGTGGAGCTCCTACATTCGTCCCGAACTCGATCTGCCTACCCTGGCCGACCGGATCTGTCAGACCATGCTCCACGTCGGACTGGACGTCATCCGGCATCGATTCTCATCCGATCAGGTCGCGACCCTGCTGTGTCGCGTCCATTTGCAGGGCCTCGCAAGCGAAGTGCGGACCGACGACTCACTCGACCGGTCCGGTGCGTTCACGGCCGCCGACCGCATCATCAACTCGTGGGGTGACGACGAGGACGAGGTGGACGACAAGGCCGCCTACGTCCGGGCGGTGGCGCGGGCCGAGTTCGGACGCCGCGGCTATGAGATGACGACGATCCGCGACATCGCATCGGCCGCGGGCCTGGGCACCGGCACCGTGTACCGGGCCATCGGGTCCAAGGACGAACTCCTGATGTCGATCATGATGTCGTTCGGACACAAGGTCGGTGGCGGGTGGGCCGAGGTTCTGGGATCCAAGTCCACACCGATCGAGAAGCTCGACGCGCTCGCTTGGCTGAATATCAATGCCCTGCACCGTTTTCCCGACGAATTCCGGATACAGCTGGCGTGGTTGCGCCAGATCCCGCCCGGTATCGCCGAGCCGGCGTGGTCTTACACCACGCGCGTTCGCGAGATGAAGTCGTTGCTCTCCGAAGGCATCAAGTCCGGTGAGATCAGGATTGACACACCGACGGTCGACATGCTGGCGCGCTGCGTTATCGGTATTCAGTGGATTCCCGAGAACATCCTGTCCGAACTGGGCATCAGGGCATCGCTCACCCTCGACCGCGACACGGTGCTGTGGGGCGTGGCGATGCGCGACGGTTGAGGGTTTGCTCCCCGGCCCGACAGACGCCGTGCATCAACGCCCCAGGATGTCCACGTGGCCGTCATCAGACGACGATCAAGCGGAGTCCGGGATCAATGGCGCGCAGGTCGGCCGGATCAGAGGTCACGACGGTCTGATCCTGATCTCTTGCGTGTAGCGCCACATGGACATCGACGATGTCCGGATGCCCACTTCGCCCACATAGCAGCCCAACGGCCCGCGCCGTCATGTCGTCGAGCGGCGGCACCTGCACCAGAGGGTCACCAAGCAGGCGAGCCACCCGAGCCTGCCGAGGCCCTCCCCGCCACGACTGGGCGACCACCCCAGCCGGAACCGCCAACCCGATTCCGTTCTCCACCGCCCGCCGCAGCAAGGCACGAACCCGTGAGTCGCCACGTTCAAGAGCGAGCAGTGCTCCGGTGTCCAAGGTCAGCCCAGTGAGCTTGGCACTCTTCGCCATCAGAGGCCCAGCGCCTCGTCCGCCCAGACGAGATCATCCTGGTCAACCGAGCCCAGCTCGCGATCGAGGTCGTCCAGCAACCGAGCGAGACTGTCCTCCCGTTCCGCACGGGCCACAGCAGCGCTGATAAACCCCGACACCGACGCCGCCCGTCCCTGATCGACTGCGCGACGGATCGAATCGACCTGCTCGTCCGGCAAGCTCACGGCGATCTTCTTGGTCATACTGAGAGAATACCGGGTGAACCCCTCACGAGGCCGGTTCCGTTCCAAGCGGCTGGCCGACCTGGCGCGGATGGTCGGCCAGCGGGCCATGCACTCGCCACCTCCGCGCTCGACCTCACCGCGCTGAGTGTGGGCGACCTCCTGCGCCTCGATGACGCGATCCTCGCTGAGCTGCGGCGGCGCGAGCTCGTCCGTACGAACAACAAGCCCGACGGGCGATGCGTCCAGGTCAAGGCGATGGGTACGAGAACTCCACCGCGCCACGTCACCGACAAGCGTCACGGCGATGTCGTACGTCGATTACCCGGACAACGACAACGTCCTCATGAATCTCGTAGACGACCCGAAACGCGCCGCGCCGCGCCGACCAGCGGTCAGCCAACTCCTCACGCAAGCGCTTGCCGACCCGATGAGGGCTCTCCGCGAGCGGACCGCGAATGAACTCCCAACACGCCGCGGCAACGACCTCGGGAAGCTCCTCGAACAGACTTCGCCGAGCGCGTCGAGTCAGTTCGACTCGGTAGGTCATTAAGTGATGGTGCCCTTCGCGCGGAGTTCGGCCTCCACCTCGTCCAGCGGGTAGACACGACCAGCGGCGATATCGGCGTCTGCCTCACGGATGGCCTCCATCGCTTCGCGATCACCCAGAATCTCGAGCGTCTCCATGATCGAGTCGAAGTCGTCGGCGCTGATCAGCAAGGCGGCGCGACGCCCGTTCTTGGTGTGGATGGACGTGGGCTGGGCAACCCTCGGATCTCGATCAGGCGCAACGCCGCGACTGGCCTTCCAGCGGGTTCCACCAAACCACGTCACCGATAAACGTGGTGACAAGCGCGGCCGTCTACGACTCTGCTGCAGCAGACCACGGATCTACAACCGGCACGCCCCTGCCATCGAAATCTGCGACATTCCTTGTGACAATGGTCAATTCGTGCAGGATGGCGGTCGCGGCGATGAGCGCGTCGCGCTCCGGGCTGGGATCGGGAACGTGCAGTCGGGTCGCGTGCCGCGCAACGGCGAGATCGACCGGCAAAATGCGCGCGGAGAACACGTCGAGCACGTCGTTTTCCAGCCAACCGCGGAGGCGTTGGGATTGCTGACGATCCCTCCGCTCCAGACGCCGGATCCCGACCTCGATCTCCATCACGGTGATGACGCTTATGAACAGGCCGGAAGCTCGCTGCTGCCCAACCCACCGTCGCACGCTCGGATCAGCCAGCCGCCTGGACTTGCGCAGCTCACTCAGCACATTCGTGTCGAGCAGATATCTCACAGCTCAGGCACCCGCAACCCCAACTCAACTGGCGTCGGCTCGAAGTCGATGTCGTCATCCATGCTCAAACGGGCAACCAGGTCCCGGTCGTCGTCGCGCAATTCCCGATAGGACTTGATTGACAGGAGCACATACGCGGGCTCGCCCCTGTCGGTGATCACCACCGGACCGCGGTCGGCGGCCCGTTTGGCAGCACTGACATCGCGATTGAATTCACGTGCCGAGATCGTCGACATCCCAATCACCTCATGGTAGGTACGTTCCTACATTATGCGTCGGTCATCCACCGGCGGCAATCCCTTCAACTGCTCCAGCCGGATCCCAGGTGGGAGCTGCCACGCTGTCTACCGTCGTCCACTCCCCGGGGAGAGTGCCGCCCGACGGCCTGAACGCGACTCACTGATCAGCATCTGTAGTCGAGGCACGAGCGTGTCGCGAGCCGTAGCACCATAAGACCTGCCCACGTTCTCACACCGCCGTAGCAACATGACACCTTGCGCCCCAAGCTGAATGGGTACCCGCACAACATCGAACAGCCCGTTCATCCGGCGTCGGCGCTTGCGGAACTTCACCATGAAGCGACAGCCGATGCCTAAGGCCACCAGCACCACCAAGATCCATAGTGACGCTGCCACGACATAGATCACCTCGACCACCGCCATGACGACGAGCGTCCATTGCTGCAGTCGCGCTGAGGTCTCAGGCAAGACGCATATCGGCCACGAATTCGAAGCGGTGGCAAGGCCACCAAAATTCTTGGACTGTCCAACCACTACACGTTGAACCGGAACTACACCACGTCCACGTCGAGCCCAGAGTAAGCCGTCCGAATCTCGTCTACGACATCGGTTCCCAACGCTCGGACTTCACGCAAAGTTGGCTGTCGACCGTTCACGTGAGCGACGAAGCGAATTTGCTCACAGACGGACTTGGCGGGAACCTCGTAGGCCTCGGCCAGCTCGCAGTCGACATCGAACACAAGAAAAATCGCACTGTCGAAATCAATGCTTCTGAACGGGCTGAACTTGGCGGCGGGACCGGCTGCTCGACCGCCCATTGCCTTGACCTGGATCCGACGGCCGTCAACGGTCGTGATGTCGTGTGACTTGGTGGAGTTGGGCTCTAAGACACCACCTCGTGCCCGCCAGACGACGCACTCGGCAATATCACCGAGCGGCTTGTTGTTCGTTCGAACCAGCCCTCTTCCGCGCAATTCCGCAGTGATGGCAAGTTCAAGCCGAAGCAAGTCTCGCACGCCGAGCTTGCCCAGCTCGAAGTCAATTTTCGCCATCGACTCCCCCAAATTTCCTGTTTCAGCGCTCAGGCTTACGAATCCAGGGCGACCTTCGCTGGTTCAAGTCGGTCACGAAACTTGATCAGGGTTAGGACTCCATCGGAGTGCTCAGCTCGCTTGGAAGATCTGTCAGCCCCGTCGACGCTGGTGACGGCCATGATCAGCCCCTTCAACGGATATATGGGCGAGCGCTTCCCCATCGCTCCCGACTCGACGGCGGTCATGCTCGCTGGAGCGGTTCGATCGCAGCCACCTTCTGTCCCAGCGCACGCCTCTCAATCCGAAGCTCGTAGTGCATTTGCAGATTCATCCAGAACTCTGCCGAGGTACCGAAGTACTTGCTGAGCCGCAGGGCAGTGTCTGCCGTGATCCCCCGCTTGCCGTGGACGATCTCGTTGATGCGCCGCGGCGGCACCCCGATCGCCACCGCCAGCTTGTTCTGAGTGATGCCGAAGCCCTCGATGAAATCCTCCATGAGGATCTCCCCCGGGTGGATCGGATCGATCAGATCGTTCTCAGTGATAGCCGACGAGCTCGACATCATCCGCACCTCCTTCTCTCCAGACGAAACAGACGCGCCACTGGGCGTTCACCCGGATGCTGTGCTGACCGCGACGGTCCCCGACCAGCCGTTCCAAGCGGTTCCCCGGTGGGATCCGCAGATCCTCCACGTCGCTCGCCGCATGAATCAGTTCGAGCTTGCGCAGCGTCGCCCGCTGAAGCGGTCGATCAATTCCCTTCACGTACTGCTCGTGCCAGATTCGTTCGGTGCTCTTGTCGCCGAACGATCTGATCACCACGCCATCGTATAACGACTAACGTCAATAACGTTACACGTTAAACCAGAACTCCACCACGGCCATGACGTAGTCCTTGCCCTCCATGCGCACCTTGGCGGCGGCCATGACGCCAGACGCCGCGGGTCAGGTGGCGCTGCGGGCGTCTCTCAACGCGCGGAGCAACTCCTCATCCTGATCCGCCACCGCTGGGTCGGCCGCTCCGTCGGTGAGCAGCCGACGCCACCGTTCCAGGTCGAAATCCAGCGGCACCGTGCTGGTTATGAAGTCGTCGACGAGGTCGGCGAACCGTAGCGGGTCTTCACGGAACGGGAAATGACCGGAATCGACGAAGGTTTCCAGCCGCGAATGCGGCATAGCGGCGTGTGCGAGCTTGGCGTGCGAATACGGCAGCACCAGATCGTGGGTGCCCCAGACGATCATGATCGGGAGCCGTTCGGTGAGGTAGCTGCGGTCGAGCATGGTGACCATCTGCCCGCGCCAATCCACCACGGCGCGCAGCGTCCGCACGAACGCCGCCCGCTTGCTCGGCGAACTCAAATCACCGAGCACCCGCAGAATCTCGGGCAGATCGACCAGAAGCGCCGGCAGGTCCACCTTGTCGAGCTGCCCCCGAACCGTCCGGAGCGCTGTCTCCAATCCTGGCACTGAAAGTGCGGCCAGCGCCTGCGGTGCGGCCGGCAGCGACGCCAGCCGCAGGGCGGGGTTGACCCCGCGCGTCACACCGCCGGCAGCCACCAACACCAGCCGCTGAACCATCTGTGGGTACTGGTAGCAGAACTGCATCGCCACCCCGCCGCCCAAGGAGTGCCCGATGACCGTCACCTGATCAAAACTCAAGACCGACAGCAGATCTCGCATACCGTTGGCGAACGCGGCGACGGAATAGTCAGCACGCGGCTGATCCGAGAGCCCGTGACCGAGGAGATCCGGGGCGATCACCGTGTACTTCTGCGCCAGCAGCGGGATCAGCGGCTCCCAGGTCGACGAATTGTCTCCGATCCCGTGGATCAACAGCAGCGGCGGCCCGTCCCCGGCCACCCGATACGCCCGGAGATATCCGTGCACAGTTCGGTATTCGACTCGGACTGGATCATCCGAGACCGGCCGCAATCGCCGATCATCCGCAACCATCCGGTCCTCCCACCATCCGCAGCTACCGACAGCTAACCGCCGACCGGCCCGCTGCGCACCCGATGTTTCGAGGATTTAACGCGCGACCCGTTGAAAGTAACGTCAAGCCGCCATTGACGACCAACTCAGCCAGCCTCAATCGGGCGCGTGGGGTCAGTGCTGGCATTAGCGTGGACACGAAGGCTTCCTGGTTGATGAAGCGGTTTCTAGACAGCTCCACTTCACAACCGGAGGCCTTCACCTGTCTCAACGACCAGGCCAAAATCAACTCACTGCGGTACAACGTCCGTGGACACCACCGGGTGGCGGTGCCCGTGACAGCTATGCAACAGCGGCGAAACTGTTCATGGTTTCACCTCGCACGGCTGCCAAGTGGGCAGCTCGATACTGCGCAAAAAGTCCGGACGGGATGGCTGATCGCTCATTGCGGCCGCACCACAGCCCCGCCAAGACACCACCTGCGATAACTCGCCAGATCGTGCACCTGCGGTGGCGTCAACGCCTGGGACCGGTGCAGATCGCCGGCCAGTTGGCGATGCCGGCCTCGACGGTGCATGCGGTGTTGGTGCGCTGCCGAATCAACCGCCTCAACCACATCGACCACGTCACCGGTGAGCCGATTCGTCGCTACGAACACGGCCATCCCGGCTCGATGATTCACGTCGATGCAGGCCCTCGAAGTCGGTACCTGCCGCGTCGCCGGTCACCTGCCCGACTTCGAGACGCAAGCGACGGCCTGGCAGTCCGGCCAGCACCAGCCCGACTCGCTCGCCGCTGCGGTGTTGGCCTTTGACGTGCTGGCGCATTCGATCGGGCAGGCGTGGGGCTTCGTCTCCCCGATCGACACCGAACGCCGGATGCGCGAGGGCTGTGGTACACCACCGCCCGCGTGGATGACCCGACGTCTGGGCGGATGGCGAAGCGCGGTGATCACCGCGCGTCCGCAGTGATCGCGTAAGCTTCGCCGATGAAATCGGCCATCCTCATGCTGTTAGTGGCAGCTGTCGCCGTCTGCTCGGCAGCGTGTGGAGATAACCCGACCGCAGATCAGGCAGCCACCACGACCTCGCACAATCCCGATCCCGAGGGCAGCTACCTACAAGCGCTGAAAGTCCGGAACATCACGCTCCGATTCGCTGGCGAGGCTAGTGATAGTTCCAGCGTCAAATACGGTCGTAGCCTATGCGACCTGGCGCGGCGTAAGGGCACTCACTATGACCCTGTACCCGTGATCGTCGCCGATCACCATCTGAGCGACGAAGGTGCAAATGCTGTCTACCTAGCAGCCCACGATAACTTCTGCCCCAACGTCGCGCTCTATCAAGGCCCCGACCCCAATGCTCCTCACCCGACGGGCAGCACCATCCCAGGCGACGGCAAGTTCGGAGTTAGCTCCGAGGTCGAACCAGGAACCTACGTATCGCAACCATCCGTGGCCGGTCAGGTCTGCGTTTGGTCGCGGACTCGCGATCTCAGCGGAAGCGCCAGCTCAGTCATTGACCAAGGCGTGGAGGGCGGGCCAATCACCGTGACTATCCTGTCGACAGACGGAGCGTTTGGGTCGGTGAATTGTCAAACGTGGCAAAAGCTCAGCTAGCCGCTGGTCACACCGCATCCCAATCATCGTCGCCCTCGTCGTAGTAGTACCTCATCGGACGCTCGCCCAGCGCCGCCTCACGCTCGCCGTCGCTCATACAGGCATAGGTCTCGATCTGTTTGGCGATGCCCCGATTGATGCGAGTAATCGCGTTGTTGATGTCGCAGGGGGTGCCCTTGGGGCACTGGGTGCAGTGGCCCTTGTCGTCCACGATCATGTGGTCGATCGTCAGTTCAACGAGTGCCCGCCGACAACGGTTGCGGGCCTCGTAAAGCTCGCTCAGCGAGCGTTCTGGCTGGACCTCGGCGGGCTGGTTCGCTGCATCGAACCCATCGCCGGGATCGCCAGAGTCGGCTACGGCAACCTGCTCGACCAATTCGTTGTCGATCCGGTTCAGCGTGCGTCGGGTGCGGCACGGAGCTTCTTCATGGCAGCGTTTACACCGCCCAGTCCGTTCGTCGGGTACGTGCCCCTTCGCCAACTCCCCCAGCACGTGCCGCCACTGATCGAAAGCGCGCGACATCCGCTCGAACTCGGCGGCGTAGTCAACCGGCGGCTTGGGCGGCAGGGTGAGCCGCTTGGTCACCCTCGGCTGCTCGCGGATAGATCGAATGACCTGCTCACTGCGCCGGTCTGCGCTGACGTGTTCCAGCAGGGCCTTCTCGTCGTTGGCCGACAGCAGCGTGCCCCAGTCCTTTGCCCTGACCTTGGCCTTGGACCGGGCGGCGAGGAATTGGTTCCGGCTGAGCCCGTAGTGCTTGCAGAAGTCGCGGACGGAGCGGCGTAACGGTGGATCGTCGGGCAAGAGTCGACCTCCTGGTGCGTTGCCGCGACCAGACCTGATCGACCCCGATGTGACCGAACCCCTACGACGCAGGGTCGTTCACCCTCTAGGCTGTCGGTGGTATTCGCCAATACACGTCGAGCCCTGTCGGAGTCCGCTCCGGCAGGGCCTCGGCGTCTCGGTGGCAGTTCGTATGAGGCTGCCGCGCTGATCGTACGTCGGCGGTGCGACAACTACCGGGACGTCTGTGGACAACTTGGCTCACACCGGGACCGCTGAGGCACCCGTCACTGTCGGGGGTGTCCGGCATACTCCCGCGCATGACGGACACCTGGGAATCGCGTGATCTGCCCGTCCTCAAAGCAGCCGTCGAGCTTTACGAGGAGAAGGGCCGGGGTCCGCGCGTGAGCGCCATCAAAGCGCGAACCGGATTCGATGAGGACACGGTTCAGCGCGCCTTGCGCCTCCTCTACACCGAGCCCTATTTCGAAGAGGGCCGCACGGCGTCGGGCGTCGGATACATCGTGGTCGGCAAACCGACCAGCGCCGCCCTACGGGTCGCCGGGCAGTGGCCGACGCCTGAGACGCAAATCGAGCGGCTGATCGCGGCGTTCGAGGCCGTCGCCGACGACGAGTCGCGTCCCCAGGAAGAACGCAGCCGCGCTAAGAAGATCGGACTTTGGCTCACCGGCGCACTCCAACAGGTGGCCATCGGCGCGCTGAGCGGCGCGGGCGGCAACCTGATGACGGGCAACTAGCGCCGGTCAGTCGTCGTCCTCATCGCTTAGTGACTCATGGCTGCCGCCCGGCCCACTGAGTGGGTTCGACAGTGCACTCACGAACCCGTGCGCTGCATGGTCGGCACCGTGTGGAAGGTCGGCCAGATAGTCGTTGACCCGCCACACCGCGTCGGCGAACTTCTCCTCGGTCGCGCTGATGAGATAGTCCTGCCGGTCGTCATCAACCCGGTCGGGATCAGCGGGCGTCAGGTTCTTAAGTTCGTCGCCGAGACCGTGAATTGCGACGTTCGCCTGCCCCCACGCCAACTGATCGTGGGTCCACCGCACCAGGCGGACCACCTTCCGTTCGTCAGCCATGCGCTCCATTGTGCTGGTCGGGATCACCGGCCAGACGGGATAGGCCGCCTGATATCAGCAGACATTTACACGTTGAACCGGAACTCCACCACGTGGTTGCGGAACATCGCCCACAACCCCCTTACGAATCCAGCGGCTCGCTGCTGCGCTCCAAGGTCAGAATCTCCCCCAGTGCGATGTAGGTCTGAAGGAAAACGAAGCGAGCTTCATCCACAGTGACCTCGGCGTGCGTTCCCGCAGAGCACCGGCCGTAAAGATCAGCGACAGTGCGCCGAAGTCGGTCTCGGCGACTCTTAGTGATACCGCACTGGTGGGTGTACGCCTGCAAGCGGTTAAGGACGTTTTGCGGTCCTACTTGCAGCGTGGCCTCCTCGCCAATCGCGTAGGGCTCCGACTGAGCGGGGAAAACGTGGTCAGCGCATGAGTCGATCAGCCGCCGACACGTCGTCAGGGCTTGGCTGATGGATTCCGGGTCACCGTCCCGGAGCCGGTCCGAAACACGCTCAATCTTGTCGAGGCTTGACCCGCTAGCGGCCGAGAGTGAGCCATCCACCTTCGTTTGCGTGTCAGCGAACAGCGTTGCTTGCAGCTCGCTGAACAGCAATGCGTGGTAGATCTCAACCACTATGTCGTAGATCGTGGCGACGACCTGACCACTAATGCCGGACCAGATGGCGAGCTCTCTCGTAGCAGTGCCGATGCGCTGGTCATGCTCTCTGGCGGCGATTGCCGCATTATCGCCCGAATAGTTGCCGCCGCCCCGCAGAGCCTCAAGTGCCTGGCGCCTGCTTTCGAGATTGGCGTCGATCTTCGCGATCGACTGGAAGAAGAACTTGCCTTCGTTGTCGATCGACCATCGTCCGGACCGGTCAATCCACTTTTCCGCGGAACCGTCCGCAGGATAACCGCTTCGCTCGTAGGCGAGGAACTCGGTCAGGGCCTCGTGCCCCACGAGTCGGGCCACACTGCTCGCCTTCAATACAATCTCAGAGGCTTTGAGACGTTTTAGCTCGATATCCGCCAACAGCTCCTCGGCGACGCGCAGCGCTTCCTCTTGCCTTCCCATGGCCCCAGCTAGGCTTTCTTCTGCTGTCCAGACGTTGCTTGGAACCGGAACTCCACCACGTCCCCGTCGGCCATGACGTAGTCCTTGCCCTCCATACGCACCTTGCCGGCGGCCTTGGCGGCGGCCATCGAACCGGCCTCCACGAGATCGTCGTAGGAGACCACCTCGGCCTTGATGAAGCCCTTCTCGAAGTCGGTGTGGATCACCCCGGCCGCCTTGGGCGCGGTGTCGCCCTGGTGGATGGTCCAGGCCCGCGCCTCCTTCGGTCCGGCGGTCAGGTAGGTCTGCAATTTCAGGGTGTGGAACCCGGCCCGCGCCAGGGCATCCAGACCCCGCTCGGTCTGCCCGATCGACTCCAGCAGCTCCATTGCCGACTCGTCGTCCAACTCGGCGAGCTCGGCTTCGATCTTGGCGTCGAGGAAGACCGCGTCGGCCGGGGCCACCAGCTCACGCAGAGACGCCACCCGCGCCTCGTCGGTGAGCACCGACTCGTCGGCGTTGAACACGTACAGGAACGGCTTGGTGGTCAGCAGGTTCAGTTCGCGCAGCGGCGCGGTGTCCACCCCGGCCGCGAACAGGGTCTGTCCACTGTCGAGGATCGCCGCAGCCGCCACGGCCGCGTCGAGCATCGGCTTGCGGTCCTTGTTGTTGCGGGCTTCCTTCTCCAGCCGGGGTATCGCACGCTCCAGGGTCTGCATGTCGGCCAGGATCAGCTCGGTGGCGATCACCTCGATATCGGCCTCGGGGTCCACCTTGCCGTCGACGTGCACCACGTCGTCGTCGGCGAAGACCCGCACCACCTGGCAGATGGCGTCACACTCGCGGATGTTGGCCAGGAACTTGTTGCCCAGACCCGCACCCTCCGAGGCGCCCTTGACGATGCCGGCGATGTCGACGAACGTCACCGGCGCCGGCAGGATCCGCTCGGATCCGAAGATCTCCGCCAGCTTGGCGAGCCGGGGATCGGGCAGCGGCACCACGCCCTCATTGGGCTCGATCGTCGCGAACGGGTAGTTGGCGGCCAACACATCGTTGCGGGTCAGCGCGTTGAACAGGGTCGACTTACCGACATTGGGCAACCCCACGATTCCCAGGCTCAGGCTCACAGGGAGCCAAGTCTAACGATCCTCGCCGGGCGTGCCGCCGTACGCACCTGCCATCGCCAGCCGGTACCGTCAGTGTGTGGCAGCACAGCGGAAGAACTCGGCGGTGGCGGCTGACCACCGGTCGATCCTTCCCAGCGTCGCCGGTTTGCCGTGGTGGAGCGCCGTGGCGGTGGCGGTGGTCGCGACCGCGGTCGGAGTCGCGTTCGACGCCGGGTCCGGCGACAAGGAGCTGACCACCATCTTCTCCGCGCTGTACGTGATGGGCTGTGTCGCGGCGGTGCTCATGGTGCAGCAATCGGCGGTGTTCACGACGGTCATCCAGCCGCCGCTGATCCTGTTCGTCACGGTGCCGACCGCATACTGGCTGTTCCGCGGTGCGGGCTTTCCCGGGCTCAAGGCCATCGTCATCAACTGCGGTTATCCACTGATCGAACGATTCCCGCTGATGCTGTTCACGGCGGCCGCCGTGCTGTTGATCGGAATGGTTCGCTGGTATCTCGGGATGCTGGCCGGCACCGCGACACGCGACGCCGACGACCACACGCCCCGCCGCTCCACGCTCACCGACAAACTCGGCGCCATGCTCACCTCGGCGCTCAACCGCAACCCCGCCCACGCCATCGAGCCGTCGACCTCACGTGCCGAACGCGGGCAGCGCCCGGGCGGGCGTCCCCGCCGAGCCACCGCGGAGTCCCGTCGCGCTGCGCGGGAAGCCGCCTCGGGCCGGTCCCGTCCCCGCTCCACCGAGCGCCGGGGCGCCGCCAAAGCCGCGGCCCCCACCCGCTCCCGGCACGTCCGGCCGGCGATGGACGGCCCGGCGGCGGAGCGTCCGCGGCAGCGACGCCCGGCAGCCGAGCTGCGCGACGAGCCGTTGCGGCGGCGGCCCCGCCCCGACGTCCACGACGAGCGCATACCCCGACGGCGACCGGTGCCCGAGTGGCAGGATGAGCCGCCGCGGCGCCGTCCGCGTCCACCCCAGGACTCCCCGCGTGAACCCATGCCGCGGGCCAATCGGGATCCCCGCACCCGTGGGTATCGGCCCGCTGAGGCGTCCGAACCGCTGCCCCGACGTCGGCAGGCACCAGCGGGTGCCCCGAGCCGTGACAACGGCACCCGCCACCCCGTCTCCCAGGTGCGTTACCGGAAGGCCGCCGGCGACGAATCCGGCCCGCAGCCCCGCACCCGGCCCCGCCAACCGCGCGGCGAGGCCGACTCCTGGGAATACGACATCTGACCCGATGGCGCCGACCCGCCGCGCCCGGCTGACGCCGCGCTCGCGATCGACGCTAGCGGCGGTCCGGCCGGATCTCGCGCGGCAGGGCGAACACCAGCGTCTCGTTGGCCGTCGCCACCGGGTACACCTTCCCGTAGCCATGCTCGGCCAGCCGCTCCAGCACGCCGCGGACCAGGATCTCCGGCACCGACGCACCCGAGGTGACGCCGATGGTCTGCACCTGGCCGGCCTCCGGGTCCAGCCACGACGGGTCGATGTCCTCGGCGTAGTCGACCAGATGAGCGGCACCCGCGCCGGCACCCAGCGCCACCTCGACCAGCCGGCAGGAGTTCGAGGAGTTGCGTGATCCCACCACGATCACCAGCTCGCACTCTGGGGCCATCGCCTTGACCGCGGTCTGCCGGTTCTGGGTGGCGTAGCAGATGTCGTCGCTGGGCGGGTCCTGCAGGTTCGGGAACCGCTCGCGCAGCTTCACCACGGTCTGCATGGTCTCGTCGACGCTGAGGGTGGTCTGCGACAGCCACACCACCTTGTTCTCGTCGCGGACGGTCACCGCGGCCACAGCATCTAAGCCGTCGACCAGCTGCACGTCGTCGGGCGCCTCACCGATGATCCCGACGACCTCCTCATGGCCGGCGTGGCCGATCAGCAGGATGTCGTAGCCGTCCCGGGCGAACCGTTTGGCCTCGTTGTGCACCTTGGTCACCAGGGGGCAGGTCGCGTCGATCACCCGCAGACTGCGGTCGGCAGCGGATTCGTGCACGGTCGGGGCCACGCCGTGGGCGGAGAACACCACCATCGCGCCTTCGGGCACCTCGTCGGTCTCGTGAACGAAAACCGCGCCCTTGTTCGTCAGGGTGTCCACCACATGCTTGTTGTGCACGATCTCGTGCCGGACGTAGACGGGTGCGCCGTGCTTCTCCAGCGCCCGCTCCACCGTCTCGACCGCCCGGTCCACACCCGCGCAGTACCCGCGCGGCTCGGCCAGCAGCACGCGCTTACCGATGTGGGCTGCGGTGGCGACCGGCGTCCCTGAACTGGCTGAACTACCAGGGATCCCCAAGTCGACGGTCGGCGGCATGGCAACCAGCGTACGGTCTGCCGACATGAGACCGCCAGCTCGCACCCGGCACATCAATACTTGGAGATGACCGCCCAGGTAAGGCAGGCTGGGGGCCATGGCAACTGCACCATTTGGAGTCCGGCTTCTGGTAGGCGCCGCAACCGTCGCGGTCGAGGAGACCCTGAAGCTGCCGCAAACCATCCTGACCTACCCGATGACGCTGGCCAGTCAGGCCGCGCACGCGGTGATGCGCTGGCAGCAGGGTGTCGCTGAGCTGGTCAACAAGGGCGACTCCACCCTTGAGTCGCTCTTTCCGCCCAAGGACGAGCAGCCGGAGTGGGCGACCTTCGACGACGACGTCGACGACACCCTCGACGGAGCCGGCGCGGTGTTCGACGACGACCCAGGACAGCGCACCGAGGGGCGCTTCGCCCTGTACTCGTTCAGCGACGACGGCACCACCCCGCCCACCGGTTCCGCGTCCGGATCGGCCAAGGATGCCGACCCAGACGTGGCAGTCCCCGACCTGGTCGACGAACTCGACTACGGCACGCTGACCCTGGCCCAGTTGCGGGCCCGGCTGGCGTCACTGAGCCTCGACGAGCTGGAGACCCTGCTCGCCTACGAAGGGGCCACCAAGGCACGTGCACCGTTCCAGACGCTGCTGGCCAACAGGATCACCCGCACAACCGCGAAGTGACCGCCCCAGCGCCGGGGGAATCCGCGGAGAACCCATTCCCGGTCCGCGCGGTCGCCATCCGGGTCAAGGGCTGGATCGACCGGCTGGGATCGGTGTGGGTGGAGGGTCAGCTGACCCAGATCAACCTGCGTCCCGGGGTGCGCACGGTGTTCATGGTGCTGCGGGACCCCGCCGCCGACATGTCGCTGACGGTGACGTGCAGCCCCGAGCTGGTGGCCGGAGCGCCGGTCAAGCTGACCGAGGGCACCCAGGTGGTGGTCTGCGGCAGACCCAACTTCTACACCGCCCGCGGCACCTTCTCACTACGGCTCAGCGAGATCCGCGCTGTCGGGATCGGTGAACTGCTGGCCCGCATCGAGCGGCTGCGCCGGCTGCTGGACGCCGAAGGATTGTTCGACCCCCGCCTCAAACGACCCCTCCCGTTCCTGCCGGGCACGATCGGCCTGATCACCGGACGGGCCAGTGCCGCCGAACACGATGTGATGACGGTGGCCGGCGCCCGGTGGCCGGCGGTGCGCTTCGCGGTGCGCAACACCGCGGTGCAGGGACCCACCGCCGTCGCCCAGATGGTCGAGGCGCTGCGCGACTTGGACGCCGACCCGGAGGTGGAGGTGATCGTGCTGGCCCGCGGCGGCGGCAGCGTCGAGGACCTGCTGCCGTTCTCCGACGAGACCCTGTGCCGGGCGATCTCGGCGTGCCGCACCCCGGTGGTGAGCGCGATCGGTCACGAGCCCGACAACCCACTGTGTGACCTGGTCGCCGACCTGCGGGCCGCCACCCCCACCGACGCGGCCAAGAAGATCGTTCCGGACGCCGCCGCCGAGCAGGCGCTGGTGGACGACCTGCGCCGGCGCAGCGCCCAGGCCGTGCGCCACTGGGTGGTCCGTGAAGACCGGATGCTGGCACAGTTGCGCAGCCGCCCGGTGCTGGCCGACCCGCTGCGCGCGTTGACCGAGCGCGGCGAAGAGGTGCGGCGCGCGCTGGCGGCGGTGCGCCGCGACGTCACCCGGCTGATCGCCGCGCAGACCGAACGGGTGGGGCACCTGTCGGCGCGGCTGGCTACCCTGGGCCCGGCCGCTACATTGGCGCGCGGCTATGCGGTTGTCCAGACCGTGGGCGCCGGTGGGCCGCACGTGCTGCGGTCGGTCGAGGATGCGGCGGCCGGCACCCGGTTGCGCATCCGGGTGGCTGACGGAGCGGTCGCGGCGACGAGTGAGGGGCGACTTCTTGAAGGACCCAGCGATGGCAGCTGAGCAAACCGATCCGGTGACACCCGTTAGCGAGCTCGGGTATGAGCAGTGCCGTGACGAGCTGATCGATGTGGTGCAGCGGCTGGAACAGGGCGGGTTGGATCTCGACGCTTCGCTGAGCCTCTGGGAAAGGGGCGAGCAGCTGGCCAAGCGGTGTGAAGAGCACTTAGCCGGTGCCCGGCAGCGCGTACAGGACGTGCTGGACTCCGCACCCGGCGACGACGGTCGGGTGTGACCTACACGTCGGAAGCCCGCGAGAACTGAAACACGTTCAGTTATGCTCGCCCGATGGGTGATCCATCACAGACAACACAGCGTGATCCATCACTGACAACGGAGCTCGGCCGGGTACTGGTGACCGGGGGTTCCGGCTTCGTCGGAACCAATTTCGTCAAGACGCTGCTTGAGCGCGGCTACCAGGTGCGGTCCTTCGACCGGGCGCCGTCGCCGCTGGCCGACCACCCCAACCTCGAGAAGGTGGAAGGCGACATCTGCAACCCGGAGACGGTGGCCGCGGCGGTCTCAGACATCGACACCGTGTTCCACACCGCCGCGATCATCGATCTGCAGGGCGGCGCGAAAGTCACCGACGAGATCCGGCGGCGCAGCTTTGCGGTCAACGTCGACGGCACCAAGAACCTGGTTCAGGCCGGGCAGCTGGCCGGGGTGAAGCGGTTCGTCTACACCGCGTCGAACAGCGTCGTGATGGGCGGTAAGGCCATCTCGGGCGGCGACGAGACCATGGCCTACACCACCAAGTACAACGACCTCTACACCGAGACCAAGGTGGTCGCCGAGAAATTCGTGCTGGGCGAAAACGGTGTTGGCGGCATGCTGACCTGTTCGATTCGCCCGTCGGGGATTTGGGGCGACGGGGACCAGACCATGTTCCGCAAGCTGTTTGAAAGCGTGGTCGCCGGTCACGTCAAAGTCCTCATCGGCAGCAAGCGCGCTAAGCTCGACAACTCCTACGTGCACAACCTGATTCATGGTTTCATCCTGGCCGCAGAACACCTGGTGCCGGGCGGATCGGCACCCGGCCAGGCCTACTTCATCAACGACGGTGAACCGATCAACATGTTCGAGTTCGCCCGGCCGGTCATGGAAGCCTGCGGCGAGCACTGGCCACGGCTCCGGGTTTCCGGCCGGATGGTGCGCGACGCGATGGTGGGCTGGCAGTGGATGCACTTCCGGTTCGGCCTGCCCGAGCCGCTGTTGGAACCCGGTGCGGTAGAACGGCTTTACCTGAACAACTATTTCTCGATCGAGAAGGCCCGTCGCGACCTCGGCTACCAACCGCTGTTCACGACCGAACAGGCCATGGCCGACTGCCTGCCGTACTACAAAGAGCTCTTCGCACGGATCAAGGCCGAAGCGCATCCGCACCTGGCGACTGTGGTCGCCGAGCCCCACCCGGAGTAGCGCCGGGCCGTTAACGGGAGGTTCTGCGGCGAAGTCTGTGTCCGGCTACGGGTCAGCGGTGACACGATAGCGACGTGGTGTGCGGTTCCTGCGGCACCGAGCTGCCGGCGAGCTTCAAGTTCTGCCACGAGTACGGAACGGCCGTTTCGGCTGCCGCGCCACCGGCCGAGTACAAACAGGTGACGGCGCCGCGCTCTCATGGCCCTCCTGTTCACCGGCAGCAGGGACGACGCCTTCAGCAGTGCGCCACTGCACTTTCAGCCCGGCCTTGGCGCAGCACCACCGAATGGATCTCGACGGCTACCGCGATACGGCGAAATCGCCTGGCGCGGAAGCCCATATCGACAGCGCCGAGTTGACGCCCTGATGGCGAGCGGCAGTTGGTATCAGCGACCGAGCCGCCCGCCGGCGTCTCCGTTGCCGATCAGATCCCGCCCGAACAGGATGTCAAACGGCTCATTGATCACCTGTAGGAACAACGCGCTGTTCGGATCGTCAAGGAAGTCCTGACCCATCGGATGCAGCGTCACGTATAGATCCTGAAACGGGTCCGATGCGACCGCCTGCAGGCTCAGTGCAGTCGACGACATCTCCAGTCCCCAGGCTGGATCCACCAGATCGTCGATCCAGCCGAACGGGTCAGCGTTCGCCTCCGGCGAGCCGGCCAACGGCGCCATCCCGAATGCCAGAAGACGCCCAAGGCCGTTCCCGCCCCGAACGCACGGCGGTACGACCTGGCCTTGGTCACTTGAGACTTTGGACGAGACATCGGGACTCCTTCACCTGGCGTTCCCGGTGTCGAACGGTGATCAAGGCATGAGACTCATCAGAACGTGGTCCAGTTCGGGATCCAGTTCCAGAATCGGGATGATCGACAGCACGGCACCGGGATCCAGCACCGCACTCGGACCCTCGAGCACAACGACAGGTTCCAACAGCCCAGCTGCACCGCTGAACAGCGCGCTCATGTCGTCAAGGCCCGCGCTGTCCCCCAAGGCAGTGGCCACGGCAGGCTCGGCAGGATCGATGTCACCCGGCAGCGTCGCTTCGTGGAGATCTTGCAGGCCGGTCGCCAATCCATCAGCTTCCGCGGGATGCGGCAAGATCCCACCTAGCATCAACAAGAACGAGACGATCCCTACGACACTGAAAATAGGGCCGATAATCGGAATGCTCGCCAGGCCGTTGATCAGCCCGAACCAAGCGTTGATGGGGTCGCCGGTCAACAGCAGATTCCACCATTGCTCCCAGTACGCGGGATCGAAGAATTGGGGGATGTCCGCGTCGGCGGGGCTCGGCAGCGCCGCCTCGACCGTTGGGCTCAAGGCTCCGGCATCAGGCGTCAGGATGCCGGCAACCGAGTCCACCAACGGCCCGGCACCGGCACCGAGGCTGTTGACTGCCGCATCGACGGGGTCGACCAAGTCGACGACGTCCCAGGCAGCGGCAAGTTCGACGACGGGCTGGCCGATATCGGGCGCGGCCGGCGGAGTGACATGGATCAGGCCGGCACCGATCACGGCGACGCCGGCCGTGACATAGGGACGAAGCGACAGCTGCACAACCATCTCCTTCGGTGGGCGGCCAACGGTTCCTCACCGTTGGCTATCGTCTCGGAGCATTTCGCTGACCGGAACTGTGACGCGCAATCGGCGCGGCGGTATCAGTAGCGCACTACTGCAATCCCGCCCGGCTCCCGGGCAGCACTACTGAGTGGTGGCCTTGCGGGGCTGCAGGGCGGCGAGTTCGTCGCGGCTGGTGGTGCCCGTCTTCGCCATGGCTCGGTAGATATGGCTCTCGACCGTGCGCACGGACAGCGTCAGCCGCTCGCCGATCGCCCGGTTGGACAGTCCCGCTCCGATCAACGCCACGATCTCGCGTTCACGATCGGTCAGCGGCAACGGCTCCGCGGCTTGATCGAGCGCGGGGGTGTAGAGGCCTCCGCATTGTTCGGCCAGGACGGCGGCGCGGGTCGCGCATCCCAACGCCGTGCCCCGCAGGTCTTGGCGGCGATACGCGAGCGCGGCCTGGGCGATGGCATCGACTGCGGCGACGAGATCGCCGATGCGCTCGAAATCCTCGGACACCATGACCAATTCAGGTCCGCTGCCCTCGCGTAGCGCGGCGGCGAACCGGGCCGCGATGCCGACGCGCGGCCCCTCGACGATCTCTTCGAGCTCGCGCAGACGCGGTGCGCTCGAACTGTCGCCGAACTGCGTGGCGGTCTGCAGGCACATCACCTCCGCCGCGAATTGTCCGTCAGCCCTGGCTCGTTCTGCAGCCGACAACACCACGGCGATCGCCTCGCTGACGGCGCCCTGGCCGGCGGCCACCCACGCGCGGGCCAGGCCGCGCTCATAGTCGAGCAACCGGAACGGGCGTCGCTGCCCGTCGAGATCATCAAGCGCCGCGGCGGCCTCAGCGGCTGAACCACGCATGGCCAGCGCGGCGATGCGCGGAACGCGATAGCGGTATCCCCAGCCGGTGACGTGGCCGCCGCCCGAAAAACCCCCTGCCGCCTGTTCCAGCAGAAGACCTGCGGTGTCGAGGCGCCCGCCGCCCAGCGCCGCACGGCCCGCCACCGCAGCGCCGAGCAACTGCGCCGCGCCCGGCAGATCGGCCGCCTGCCGACGCACCCGCTCAGCCACATCAACGGCGTCGCTGACCCGGCCCGCCAACACCAGGGCGCTGACGTGCGCGTCGGCGATGTTGAACATCATGTGCGGGGCGTCCAACGAACGGACCGCAACGGCGTACCCTGCTTCCGCGGCGGCCAGGGCCTCCGTCACACGCCCTGCATCCGCGAAAATGGCGGTGCGCACCCAGGCGATCTCCGCGCCCACAACGGGCGGCAGGTCTTCCAGGTCAAGATGCTCGAAAGCCCGCCGCGCCGAATCCAGTTGATCCGTCGCAAACCAGTACACCGCCAGAAAGGCGTCGACATAGTTGCGGGCCTGCGGCGGCACGGTGCTCGCGGCGGCGTCGATGAACTCCTTCGCGCGCGCGGGCTCACCAAGGGCCCAGAGCATGTTGCTGGCCCGCAAGAACGCCAGCCTGCCGCGGTCGCGATCAGTCAAGTCGCTGCCCCGGACCGCAGCCAGCACCGCGTCGGCCTGCTCGCCCTGGCCCAGCCAGGACAGCGCGTGTGCGGAGACAAAACTCGACTCCGGTCCGGCTCCGGCTCGGATGGCTGCCTGCGCGAGCCGGTTGGCGAGGGCCAGATCCGCCAGCCAGACCGCGCCACTGGCTGCCCGGGCGTACAGCTCGGCGTCCGGCTCCAGGTCCGAATCAACGGTCAGACTGGCGCGACGCACCACCGCCGCGATGTCGTCGCGGTCCTCGGATGCGGCGAGTTCGGCCGCGACCAGCCCGCGCAACCGCCGGAGCCGAGTGGTCGCCGCACGACTGCGGCGAACCTCGCCGTAGAGCGGGTGCGCCAGCCGCACCTCTGCACCGCCAGTGGAGGTCTCGATCGTGATCAGGCCGCGAATGTCGGCCTCTTCGACGGCGGCCGGACCGGTGATTCGCGTCAGGGCCGCCAAGCCGATCGGCTCTCCGACAGCCAGCACATCGATCACGTCGCTGACCGACTCGGGCAACGATCCGATACGGGGTTCGATGAATCCGGCGAGACTGGGCGGGATGACCGGATCCCCGATCCAGCGCCAGTACCCGTGCTGCCGCACGATTCGGCCGTCGGCCACCTCATGTTCGACGATGTTGCGAAGATACAGCACATTGCCGCGGGTGAGCTTCCACAGCCGTTGAGCCGCATCGGAATCCACCGGGCCACCCAAGGTCGCCGACAGCAGCCCGGCGGTTTCGTCGAGCGACAATGGCTGCAGGTCAAGCCGCTCAAAGCGCCCGGCCGCCCAGATCTCTTGCACGGCAGCAGGAATCGATTCGCCATCACGAACGGTCAGAACCACCTTCGCCAGGCCCCGTTGCACGATCTGATGCACGACAAACGCGGACAGATCATCGATCAGATGCACATCGTCGACACCCACCACCGCGGCGCCCGCCGTCAGCGCCTCGATCACCCCGCGCAGCAACTGAACCGTATCGGCGACACCCGACGGTGCCCACGCGGCGAACACACCGAGCGGGACGCTCCGCGCCGAAGATGTGCAGATCGCCCACCGCACTTCGCACCCCTGCGACACAGCGGCCGACAGCATCTCACGGCAGATCCGGCTCTTCCCCACCCCTGCTGCGCCGCAGACCACCGCCCCGGACACATCCGGAGCCGAAAAGGCAGTTTGGAGCGTCTGCATCTCCTCGGAGCGGCCGGTCAGGGGCCACGACAGCCGCAGGCCGCTCACATCATGTCCTCGGCCATCGCGATGTGGCCTTCATAGCCGACCTCGGTGGCTCTCATGCGGTACCGGTGAGCCAAGTCGCGGTAGCCGACCTCGTCGCCCTTGGCGCGCGCCAACAAGGCGCGCATTCGCAGCAACGGAATCTCGAGCAGTGCGTACCCGGGATCGGTAGGCACGGCTGCCAATCGGTCGATGGCGGCCTGCGCCTCGGCGAGGTCTGCCGCGGTCGCGCGCTGCAGCAGCGATTCCACGAAGACCCTGACCGCCTCGCCGCGCGCGATCATGTCACCCACATCGAACAGGTAGTCAACGGCAGCGCGCGCGGTTTGGATGGCACCGTCGAAATCCCCGATGCGGGCCTTCTCCCGGGCCAGCTCGGTGTCGAAAAACCGCACGCTGCCTTGTACATACCCGTGCCGCCGATACGCGTCACGGTACTGCGCGAGCAGCGCCATACCGGCCTCACGTTGCGGACCGTCCTGATGGACCAGGACCAGCCCGCGGGTCAGCAGGGCCGTGTCCACCGCGTAGTCGTCGCCGGAATGCTCGGCCATCGCCAGGGCTTCGGCGGTATCCCGGTCTGCTGCCGCGTCGGGCAGCAACACCCGGGAATGAACGGCGAAGCCGTACTTGGCCAATACGGCGGACACGAAGGTCCGCACGTCCACGTCGTGAGCCATCTTCGTCGCCTCGTCGAGGTCTTCTTTCCAGTCCGGGAGCCCAAGGCAATAGCGGCAGGAGCCGCGGAACATGAGCGCGATCACCAGCGGCGATCCGATCAACAGGTTGCCCTTGGTGGGGTCGCCGTCAGCCAGCTCGATGATGCGTTCGGCCAACCGCAGGCACTCGAGTGCCTCGCCGGCCTGCACTTTGATATTGCCCGGCGCGATGGCGAGCGCGACCATCAGCATGGGGTCCCCGATCGACTCAAGCAGGCGGACGCAGTCCGACGCGACGCGTGAGGCGTCGATGTACCGGCTGTGGAATATCAGCGCTGTCATCAAGCCGGCCATGCCGATCGCCAGCGACACCTGGTCACCGGACGCCGTACAGAGTTCACGCAACTCATCGAATCCGGTGTCGGCGACGGTGCCACTGACCCAGGAAGTGCTGCCGCACAGCAGGGTTCGCGGGGAGATCCGCATCGACGAACGGTCGGGATCGTTGACGGGCAACCGGTCGGCGACTGCGCGGGCGCGTTCCCAACTGACGCGCGCGGCGCGGATGTCGCGGTGTTGCGCCCACGCCCCGGCGCGCATGTGCCAGCCGAACGCGGCGTGCAGGTCGTCGGCGGCCTCGAGATGTTCGGCGATCATTGCGGCGTTCTCATCGAGCGCATCTGGATGGCTTTGCTCGATGGCGGAGGCCAACCGCCGATGAAGTGTTGCACGCTGCGATTTCAGCTGTGATTCATAGGCCACGATACGGATCAGAGGGTGGTGAAACGCGTACTCGGCTTGCGGGCTGAACCGCACCTGGTCGACGAGTTCCGCTGCGAGCAGAGGAGCGATCTGTGCCTCACCATCCAGTGATGCCAACTGCGCGGCGTCGAACCGCAACCCGATCACCGCGGCGGTTTGCAGGGTCCGTTTGACCGCCGGGTCGAGCCGGTCGATGCGGGAGGCGATGGTGGCCTGCACCGTTGCCGGCACGACGAGCTCGGCATCACCGACCATGCAGGCATAACGACCGGGAGACCCGGTCAGCACACCGCGCTCGGCCAGATCGCGCACCATCTCCTCGGCGAAAAGCGGGTTACCGGCGGCTCGATCGGCGACCCGCCCGCACAGCGCTGCCGCCGACGGGTCTGATCCGATCAGTTCGGCGGCCAGCACGGCTGTCTGCGAGGAGTTCAGGGGCCCGAGGTGAATCGTCTGCGAACTCGCGACGCTGGCCAGCGCCCCGTGATATTCGGGCCGATAGGTGATCAACACCAGCGATGGGGTCTGCCGGGTCACGCCGAGCAGATCCGCCAGCAACGCATCGCTGACCTCGTCGATCCAATGCGCATCCTCCACGACATAGACCGCCGGGGTGGTGCGCGCCAGCGAGACGGCGTTGACCAATCGCGTCACCCGGCGCCGCCGGGCGTCGGGGTCGATGGCAGGCAACGCGACCCCACTGCCGCGAATGCCGAGTAGATCTTCGAGCAGCAGCAGGTCCTCCGGATCCGCATCAGGCGCACGCTCCTCGATTCGGGCGCGCGCCGATTCGTCGTCGAGATGCTCTATTCCCAGCACGGTGCGCAGCAGCGAAGTCGCCGTGTAGAACGGGATCTCACGCGCATGGGACTCACAGTAGGCGGCGAATACCTCAACGCCGCGGCTCCGCGCCAGGGCACTGACCTCTCGGACGATCCTGCTCTTACCGATGCCGGGAGGTCCGGTGACACCCACTACGCAGCCGGTCCCGGCGATCGACTCATCCAGGATGCCTCTGAGCGCGCCCACCTCCCAGGACCGTCCAACCAGCGTCGAATCCGGGCGGGGGGTATGCCGGAGCTCCGGGGACACCCCCAGCAACCGCCGCACGGACACCGGCTCGGCGGCCCCCTTGATCCGAACCAGCTCGGGCTCGCCCAAGGCGGCGACGTGTTGCACCAGTCGGGCCGTCGACTCGCTGAGCATCACACCGCCGGGCGGCGCCACCGACTCCATCCGCTGCGCGAGACCGACCTGCTCGCCGATCGCCGTGTAGCTGTGCACCGCGGAGCCGAGTTCCCCGGCAACCACCTCCCCGGAGTTCAGCCCCACCCGCAGCGCCAAGCTGAGACCGTCGGCGCGGGCCACCTCCGCGGCCAGTGGCTGAGCTTGCTGCTGAATCTCCAACGCCGCCAGGCACCCCCGCAACGCGTGGTCCTCCAACGCCACCGGCGCACCGAACACCGCCATGACGGCGTCGCCGATGAACTTCTCCACCACCCCGCCGTAGCGCTGCACCACGGCGGCGCACCGATCGAACAGCTCGGCCATGATCTCGCGCAGCCGCTCGGCGCCCACCGCCGCCGCGAGATCCATCGAATGCACCACGTCGGCGAACAACACCGTCACCTGCTTGTACTCAGCGGGTCGGTGAAGATCCGCCGCGACGGGCGCACCGCATTCGAAGCAGAACTTGGCCTTGGCCTGCAATTCGGTCGCGCACGCGATGCAGGCAGTCATGTCATCGCCTCGGCGGCCGCTAAATGACCCTCAAACCCAAGTTCGGCAGCCAGCTCCCGGTAGCGGTCTGCGAAACCCCGGTAGCCGCCGGCATCGCCTCGCGCCTGGGCCAACAACGCCCGAAGCCGCAGCAGGGTGAGGTCACGCAACACGAAGTCATCGGGCAGCGGAGCGGCCGCCAGCCTGTCGATGACACCTTGGGCTTCGTCGAGATCGCCGCTGTGACCGCGCTCAACCAATAGGGTGCCCAGCACTCCGGTCGCCGTGGTGCAGTACCCGAGCTGTCCGGCAGCAAAGCTGTTGTCGAGCGCGCCGCGAACCAACGGTATCGCCTGATCGTGATCCCCTCGCCTGCCCAAAGCCAGCCCCGTCCAGGTGTCGGCGACGCGAAGCTCTGACAACGAGAATCGGCCCTGTGCGCACATCTCGCGGAACTGCGCCAGCAGCTCGAGCGCCCGCTCGTCATCCGGTGGGTCCTGGTGCAGCAGGGCGGTTATCTGGCACCGTCTGGCTATGCCGAGAGTGGTGTCATCTGCGGATCTCTCCGCCACACTCAGCGCTTGATCGATTTCCCACCGCACGTTGTCGTCGACCGACAGCGCCCCGCCCAGAATCGCCAAGCTGTAGGTAAACGCGACGCAGATGGCGTATGACAGCGGGTCGGCGCTGCGCGCCTCCGCGATGGCACGGTCGAAGTCTTCCCGCCACCCGTCACGGCCCAATGTCCACCGAGCCAAGCCCCTGGCCGCCCAGGCGAGCGCCAGCGGTGACCCGACAACGAAATTCCCTTTGGTGGGGTCGCCGTCGGCGAGGTCGATGACTTGTTGCGACCACCGCAGAACATCTGTCATCTCGCCGGTGCCGATCTTGGCTACCATCCCTGTCCAAGCCAATCCAACGATCAGCATCGGATCGCCGATCGACTCGAGGAGTGCCATCTGTTCGGATGCCGCCTGCGATGCGGCGCGGATCCGGTCGTGAAAATAATGTTCACCGACCAGCCCGGCCATCGCCACGGCCAGTGATGCCTTGTCGCCAGCAGCCGAACACAACTGTTGCAGTTCATCGAATCTGGCTCCGCCGACAGCGATTCCGCTGCGGAACCCGCTGGCGCAGATAAGCGTTCTCGGAGCGATGCGCATCGCCTGTCGGTCCGGACCATCCTCGGCCAACGCATCAGCTATCAGGCGGGCCCGCTCCCAACTCGCCTGCGCCGCAGAGATATCGCGATTGGTCGACCAGGCGCCGGCTCGCATATGCCAGGCATATGCGGCACGCGAGTCACCGGCGGCTTCCAGATGCTCGGCGATCAAGGCGGCGTTGGCATCGGCGGCGGCGGGGTCATGCGCTTCGATGACAGCTCCCAGACGCCGGTGCAGGACGGCGCGGTCGGCCTTGAGCTGCGACTCGTATGCGACGGTGCGGACCAGGGGGTGATGGAAGGCGTACTCGGCGCGCGGAGTGAACCTGACCTGTTCGATCAACTCGGTCTGCACAAGCTCATCGAACAACGGGTCGATTCCCAGATCGGTCAACAACTCCGCGCCGAACTGGGATCCGATGACCGACGCCGCGCGCAGTGTCTGCTTGGCGGCCGGTGCCAGCCGGTCGATCCGGGCGGCAATGGTGGCCTGCAAAGTGGCAGGCACGCTGACCGCCTCGGGCGCCTCGCGAAGCCGGTAGCCGCCGCGCGGTCCCTGCAACACTCCCCGTTCGGCGAGATCACGCACGATCTCCTGGGCGAAGAACGGATTACCAGCGGTGCGCTCGGCGATCACGCCGACCAGCGGGACAACCGATGAATCCCGGCCGAGCAACTCGGTGATCAACACAGCCGATTCCGAATCGGGCAGCGGGGCAAGGGATATCTTCTGTGCACCGGCCAGCCGGGACAACGCGCCACGGTATTCGGGGCGGTACGTGATCACCACCAACGATCGGGTACGCGGGATCACCGCCATGAAGTCGGCCAGCATCGACTCGCTGACGTCGTCGATCCAATGCGCGTCCTCGATGACATAGACCCGCGGCGACGTCCGGGCCAGCGCCGTCGTACCGACCAGTGCGGTCAACCGCCGCCGCCGTGCGTCCGGTGCGATCTGCATCGGGTTGACGCCGGGATCGGCTATGCCCAGCAGATCGTCGAACAGCAACAGATCCTGCTCATCGGCATCGACGAATCTGGCTCGCAACTCCTGCCGAGCGGCGCTGCGGTCCAGATCGGCCACCCCGGTGGCCGCGCGCAACAGCGCCGCGACGACGTGGAACGGAATGTCCCTGGCGTGCGCCTCACACACCGCGGTCACCACCTCGACACCACGGCCTGCCGCGATAGCACCGACTTCACGGGCCAGGCGGCTCTTGCCGATCCCGGGCGGCCCGACCACACCGACCACCCCACCGGCGCCGTCGACGGCGCGTTCCAGCATCCCCGCCACGGCCGTCATCTCCCAGCGCCGGCCAACCAGCCTCGATTCGGCGCGCCCGCACACACCGGAATCCCGCGCCAACCCGAGCAGCCGGCGCACCCGCACCGGCTCGACGGCGCCTTTGATACGCACCAGCTCCGGCTCACCCAGCACGGCAACGTCTTCGACCAACCTCGCCGTGGACGCGCTGAGCATCACCCCGCCGGGTGGTGCCACCGACTCCATCCGCTGCGCCATCCCGACCTGCTCGCCGATCGCGGTGTAGCTACCCGGTCCCGACCCGATCTCACCGGCGACCACCTCACCCGAGTTCAAACCAATCCGCAGCTGCAGTGCAACGTCCTGCACCGCCTGAATCTCCAACGCCGCCAGGCACCCCCGATACGCGTGGTCCTCCAACGACACCGGAGCCCCGAACACCGCCATGATCCCGTCACCGGTGAACTTGTCCAACGTCCCGCCGTAGCGCCGCACCACCGCCGCGCACCGGTCGAACAATTGCGCCATGATCTCGCGCAGCCGCTCGGCGCCCACCGCCGCCGCGATGTCCATCGAATGCACCACGTCGGCGAACAACACCGTCACCTGCTTGAATTCAGCCGGTGCCGCGGCAACCGTGATCGGCGAACCGCACGAGTGACAGAACTGTGCGTTCGCCAGTAGTTCCGTGCCGCACGTGCGGCACGTAGTTGCCGTTCTCATCCCGACGCTGCCGATCCGCGAGACCCACTCGCTCGGGCCAAGAATAAGCTTTTCTGCTGCTAGTTGAGCTTTTTTGCGTGATCGTCACCGCGGCCGGGCCATGAGCCAGTTTGTTCCGAACGGCTATGCAGACCACGCTTTCACGGCAAGATCGCGCTAGTTGAGGAGGTACTCGGTGGAAACGGTTCTGGTCACCGGCGCATTCGGTCTGGTCGGTTCGGCGGTGGTGCGACAGTTGGCGGCCGACGGACGGCCCGTTGTCGCGACCGACCTCGACATTCCGGCCAACCGCAAGGCCGTTGCCGCCCTGCCCGCGTCGGTGCAGGTGCGCTACGCCGACCTGACCGATGCCGCGGCGGTCGACGCCCTGGTCGGATCCGTTCGGCCCCGGGCGATCATTCACCTGGCCGCGGTGATCCCGCCGTTCATCTACACGCGCCGTGACCTGGCACAAAAGGTCAATGTCGATGCCACCAGGCACCTGCTGGCGGCGGCGGCCCAGCCGGAACCGTCGAGCCTCGCCAAACCGCCGCGCTTCGTGCTGGCCTCCAGCATCGCGGTGTACGGGTCACGCAACCCGTACACGGTCTCCGGCGTCCTGACCGCCGACACCCCGACCAAGCCGGCAGACGTCTACGGCGACCACAAAGTTCAGGCCGAGCAGCTGGTTCGAGACTCCGAGTTGGACTGGGTGATCCTGCGGCTGGGCGGGGTGCTCACCGTCGACCCGGGCTCCTACATGAAGCTCGACAACCTGTATTTCGAGCAACTGCTCCCCACCGACGGCCGGTTGCAGACCGTCGACGTCCGCGACGTCGCGTCCGCATTCGTCGCGGCCACCACCGCACCCGTCGTCGGTGAGACCCTGTTGATCGGCGGCGACGACACGCACCGTCAGGTCCAGGGCGCCGTCGCCCCGGCCATGGCCGCCGCGATGGGCTTGGTCAACGGTCTGCCCCCCGGGTTGCCGGGCAACCCCGACCGCGACGAGGACTGGTTCAACACCGACTGGATGGATTCCCGTCGCGCCCAGGAGGCACTGGGCTTCCAGCACCACTCGTGGCCCGACATGCTGGCCGAGACGGCGGCGCGGACCGGCGTACAGCGGTACTTTTTGCGCATGGTCGCGCCACTGGCCCGGGTCGTGCTGCGGATGCGCGCCCCCTACCACCGCACCGGCAGGACGTTCGCAGACCCGTGGGGAGCCATCGCCGACAAGTGGAACGACCCACGCCCGTGAACCAGGACTTCACCCTCAACCAACGACGCGCCCTGGCGGTGTTCACCGTCATCGCGCTGGCATTCGGCGCCTACTTCCTACGCACCTACTTCGTGCTGATCGTGGTGGCCGCGGTGGGCGCCTACCTGTTCACCCCGCTGTTCCGCGCGCTCTGCCGACGGGTGCCTACCGGCCTGGCGGCCACCGGGACGCTGTTGGCCGCGCTGATCGCCGTGATCGTCCCGGTCAGCCTGTCGGTCTTCTTGGCCGTTGTGCAGATCTCCCGCACCGCCGGCGACGTGGCGGAGTGGGTGCAGGCCGCCGACCCCACTGCGCTGGGTGACAAGGCGCTGAAGTTCGCCAACGGCCTGCTGGCCCGAGTGCCGTTCGTGCACGTGGAATTGACCATGGACTCACTGCGTGAGGCGATGGTGAACGTGGCACAGAAGGGCGGCGAGCTGCTGCTGCATGTGCTGCAGGGCGCTGTGGGTGGTGTGGTCGGCGCGATCACCTCGGCGATCATCTTTCTCTACGTGTTCCTCGCGCTGTTGACCCACCGCGAGGAGGTTCAGACCCTGATCCGCCAGCTCAACCCGCTCGGCCCCGAGGTCACCGACCTTTATCTGGCCAAGATGGGTTCGATGGTGCGCGGCACCGTCGGCGGGCAGTTCGTCATCGCGTTCTGTCAGGGAGTGGCCGGCGCCGCGTCCATCTACATCGCCGGGTTTCACCAGGCGTTCTTCATCTTCGCGATCCTGCTGACCGCACTGTCGATCATCCCGCTCGGCGGGGGCATCGTGACCATGCCGTTCGGCATCGGCATGGCGCTGTTCGGCAACGTCGCCGGCGGATTGTTCGTGTTCTTCTTCCACCTGATCGTGGTGACCAACATCGACAACTTCCTGCGCCCGATGCTGGTGCCACGCGACGCCCGGCTCAATTCGGCGCTGATGCTGCTGGCCGTCTTCGCCGGGATCGGCATGTTCGGTTTCTGGGGCATCGTGATCGGGCCGGTGCTGATGATCATCATCGTCACCACCATCGACGTCTACCTGGCCGTCTACCACGGTGTGGAGTTGCAGACCCACGACGACGAGCCGAAGGCGCGGCGGCGAATCCCACTGCCGCGCATTCTCGCCCGCTACTTGCCGGGACGCGCCGAGCAGGCGGCGCAGTAGTCCCCTACCGGGTCGCCGGCAGCGGTGCCTGCGATTGGGTAGCCGCCGCCAGAACCCGGAACAGCTCAGGCCCGCCCGCGCCGGTGATCGCGAGCTGGGCCGCGCCGGCCTTGGCCGCCAGCCGGGTGGTCCACACCGGGTCGCCGTCGCCTTGGTACACCACCCAGCGAGTGCCGTCGACGTCCTCGGTACCGGTCGGGTGCAGACCGGGCTGAATCGCGGCGACCAGGGCGACCTCATCGGCGTTGCTCTGGGTCAGGCTGACATACCTGCCGGTCGGGCCGAGGTAGCCGACCCGGGAGGTCACCGCACGCAGTCGCTGGCCCGACGGGCCGGTCCGCCCGTCGGTGATGCTGCCGCGGCTGCCGGAGTTGGGCTGCCAGCCTTCGGGCAACTGCGGCAACCGGACCGGGAAGCCCAGTGTCTGCGCATCCGCGTTCAGCGCGGCGACGGCGTCGTAAGTCGGCGCCGGTCCCGCGGTGATTCCGCCCGGCCGGAACGAGCACGTCCCGGCCAGACCGGCCAGCGCGACGCAGGCCAGCACCAACGGCACGAGCGACCAGAACATGTCGCGGCCGTCCTGCAACAGGCGCGGTTTGGCCGGCTTGGGCGTCGGCTGAGGCTCAGAGGTCACGCTGCCAGTATCCCAGCTGGGTAGTGCCGATCCGGCTCTGGGAGAATGATCAGCCGTGACTGGCATGACGGGACCATCTCGACGGGAAGCCCCAGACCGCAACCTGGCCTTGGAGCTGGTGCGGGTGACCGAGGCCGGCGCCATGGCCGCCGGCCGGTGGGTGGGCCGCGGAGACAAGGAAGGCGGCGACGGCGCCGCCGTCGACGCCATGCGCGAACTGGTGAACTCGGTGTCGATGCGCGGCGTGGTGGTGATCGGCGAGGGCGAGAAGGACCACGCTCCGATGCTCTACAACGGCGAAGAGGTCGGCAACGGCGACGGCCCGGACTGCGACTTCGCCGTCGACCCCATCGACGGCACCACCCTGATGAGCAAGGGCATGCCCAACGCCATCTCGGTGCTGGCGGTGGCCGAACGCGGCGCGATGTTCGACCCGTCGGCGGTGTTCTACATGAACAAGATCGCCGTCGGCCCCGAGGCCGCTGACGTACTGGACATCACCAAGCCGATCGCCGACAACGTCAACGCGGTGGCCAAGGTCAAGGGCCTGTCCCCCCGGGACATGACCGTGTGCATCCTGGACCGGCCCCGGCACCGTCAACTCATTCACGATGTGCGCGCCACCGGCGCGCGGATCCGGCTGATCACCGACGGCGACGTGGCCGGCGCCATCTCGGCGTGCCGGCCCGACTCGGGCACCGACATGCTCGCCGGGATCGGGGGAACCCCGGAGGGCATCATCGCCGCCGCCGCGATCCGCTGCATGGGCGGCGCGATCCAGGCCCAGTTGGCGCCGACCGACGACGCCGAGCGGCAACGAGCCCTCGATGCCGGTTACGACCTGGATGAAGTGCTGACCACCGAGCACCTGGTCTCCGGCGAGAACGTGTTCTTCTGCGCCACCGGGGTCACCGACGGCGACCTGCTCACGGGCGTGCGCTACTACCCCGGCGGCTGCACCACCCAGTCGATCGTGATGCGCTCCAAGTCCGGCACCGTCCGGATGATCGAGGCGTACCACCGGCTGTCGAAGCTCAACGAGTATTCGGCGGTCGACTTCACCGGCGACGCCCACGCCGCCTATCCCCTGCCCTGACCGTCAACCGAGGACTTAGAACCTATGAGCGAGATCGAATACCGCATCGAACACGACACCATGGGCGAGGTCCGGGTGCCGGTGACCGCGCTGTGGCGCGCGCAGACCCAGCGCGCCGTCGAGAACTTCCCGATCTCCGGGCGCGGCCTGGAGCGCACTCAGATCCGGGCACTGGGCCTGCTCAAGAGCGCCTGCGCGCAGGTGAACGCCGACCTGGGCCTGCTGGACCCGGAGAAGGCCGCGGCGATCAAGGCCGCTGCCGCCGAGATCGCCGACGGCAAGCACGACGACCAGTTCCCCATCGATGTGTTCCAGACCGGTTCGGGTACCAGCTCGAACATGAACACCAACGAGGTGATCGCCTCGATCGCCGCCGCCAACGGTGTCACGGTGCACCCCAACGACGATGTGAACATGTCGCAGTCGTCCAACGACACCTTCCCGACCGCCACCCACATCGCGGCCACCGAAGCCGCGGTGCGCCACCTGATTCCGGCCCTGCAGGTGCTGCATGACGCGCTGGCCGACAAGGCCGCGCAGTGGCGCACCGTGGTGAAGTCGGGCCGCACCCACCTGATGGACGCCGTCCCGGTGACGCTGGGTCAGGAGTTCTCCGGTTACGCCCGCCAGATCGCCGCCGGGATCGAACGCGTACAGGCCACGCTGCCCCGCCTCGGTGAGCTGGCGATCGGCGGCACCGCCGTCGGCACCGGCCTGAACGCCCCGGA
The DNA here is from genome assembly GCF_002102265.1 of Mycolicibacter longobardus. GTDB lineage: Bacteria > Actinomycetota > Actinomycetes > Mycobacteriales > Mycobacteriaceae > Mycobacterium > Mycobacterium longobardum. Next base: position 151,619 of record NZ_LQPG01000030.1, read on the forward strand.
AGGCTTCGGCGCCAAGGTGGTCGAGGTGCTGGTCGCCGAGACCGGGATCACCGAGCTGCGCACCGCGGCGAACTCGTTCGAAGCCCAGGCGGCGCGCGACGGCCTGGTCGAGGCGTCGGGGGCGCTGCGCACCATCGCGGTGTCGCTCACCAAGATCGCCAACGACATCCGCTGGATGGGGTCGGGTCCGTTGACCGGGCTGGCCGAGATTCAGCTGCCCGACCTGCAGCCGGGCAGCTCGATCATGCCGGGCAAGGTGAACCCCGTTCTGCCCGAGGCGGTCACCCAGGTCGCCGCGCAGGTGATCGGCAATGACGCGGCGATCGCCTGGGGCGGCGGCAACGGCGCCTTCGAGCTCAACGTCTACATCCCGATGATGGCCCGCAACATGCTGGAGTCCTTCAAGCTGCTGACCAACGTCTCGAAGCTGTTCGCCGAGCGCTGCATCGTCGGACTGGTCGCCAATGAGGAACACCTGCGGGAGCTGGCCGAGTCCAGCCCGTCGATCGTGACGCCGCTGAACTCCGCGATCGGCTACGAGGAGGCCGCCGCGGTGGCCAAGCAGGCCCTCAAGGAGCGCAAGACCATTCGCCAGACCGTGATCGACCGCGGTCTGATCGGTGAGAAGCTGTCGGAGGCGGAGCTGGACCAGCGACTCGATGTGCTGGCGATGGCCAAGGTGGACAAGGGCTGAGCACCGGGCGGGCCTGGCCCGCTGGATCGCCGGTGGGCCGGGCGACGATCACCAAGGTGACTCGTCGTCTTGTCCCCTTCCTGGCGCTGCTCTACTTCGTCAACTACCTGGACCGGGTCAATATCGGCTTTGCCGGGCCCAACGGCATGAACGACGAACTCGGTTTGACCGCGACGATGTTCGGGTTCGTCTCGGGGATCTTCTTCTTCGGTTACCTGTTCCTGGAGATACCCAGCAACATCGCGCTGCACAGGTTCGGTGGCCGGCGCTGGCTGGCACGCATCATGTTGACCTGGGGAATCGTCAGCACCGCAATCGCTTTCGTTCCGAACGCACACACCCTGGCGGTGCTGCGGTTCCTGCTCGGGGTCGCCGAGGCGGGCTTCTTCCCCGGCATCATCCTGTATCTGACGTTCTGGTTTCCCGCCAAGCAGCGCGCACAGGCGGTGTCATTGTTCATGGTGGCGGTACCGGTGTCGACGGCTGTCGGCTCGACTTTGTCCGCGCTCATCATCAACTGGGGGCACGGTGTTTTCGGTCTGGCCGGGTGGCGTTTCATGTTCCTGGTCGAGGGGCTGCCCGCGATAGTTCTCGCGTTCGTGTGCTGGTTCTATCTGACCGACCGCCCTGCTCAGGCACGCTGGCTCGACGCCGACGAAAGGCAGTGGCTGGAAACGACATTGGCAGGCGAGCGCGCGGCGGCCGAGGCAGGTCGACCCTGGCCGCTGAAGAAGGCGCTGAGCCATCCCCGAATCCTGGCACTGGCGTTCGTGTATTTCGGGATCGTCTACGGGTTGTATGCCGTCGGGTTCTTCCTGCCGACCATTGTCGCGGGGTTTCAGCAGCAGTACGGCAGTCACCTGAGCATCATCGGGCGCGGTTTGGTGACGGCCGTGCCCTACGCGGTGGCAGCCGTCGTGATGGTGGCGTGGGCGCGTCACGCGGACCGGACCGGAGAACGTGTCTGGCATGTGGCGATCCCCGCGATCGTCGGCGGGGTGAGCATTCCGGCGGCGCTGTACATGTCCAACCCGTATCTGGCGATGGTCGCGATCACGTTGACCACCTGCTCCATCATGTGCGCCATGCCGGTGTTCTGGGCGCTGCCCTCGACGTTCCTGACCGGCGCGGCGGCGGCCGGGGGCATCGCCTTGATCAACTCACTGGGCAACATCAGCGGCTTCGGCGGCCCGTACGTCACCGGCTGGCTGACCGATCTGACCGGCGACGCCCACGCCGGACTGTGGGTGGTGGGGGCCTTCTTGCTGGCCTCAGCAGCAATGGCGATCCTTCTCGGTGCCACCCCGAAACCGGTACAGGACAGGCAAGTCGCGCCCTAGCGGCTACCAGACCAGCGGCGCCAAGAACTTCTTCGCGTAGGCACGAACCGCCGCCTCGTCGCGCGCGTCGAGCACCGACGTCGGCACCTGAGCGATCGAAGCGGCCAGTCGCACATGCAATTCGGCGGCGGCCACCAGGTCTTCGTCGGGCATGGTGGCCCCGGCGGCACGCAGCGCCTTGGCCATAGCCGTCGACGCGCTGTCCAGGAACACCTCCGCTTCCTGGTACATCCCGGCCATCGTCGGCACACCGGCGTCCAGCCGGAGCAGTTTGCGCACCACCGGGTCGGTGGTGAGCAGCCGTAGCCCGGCGCAGAAAGCGGCCACCGCGGCATCCTGCGGCCCGGAGTCCACCGCGACCGTGCGCAGCTGGACCATGGCCTTGTCGAAGGCCCGCCGGCCCAGTTCGGTGATCAGCACTTCGCGAGTGGGGAACCGCCGGTACAGGGTGCTGCGGCTGACCCCCGCCTGGCGGGCGATGACATCAAGGCTGGCGCGCCCCACCCCCACCAGCCCGACTTCTTCGGCGGCCGCTTTGAGGATGGCCGCCTCTTGTTCGGCGGGGCTCGCGGTACTGCGTCGCGATGTCATCGGCACCAGCGTGTCATCCCATCGGGCAGCCGTCGGGCGGCGCGAAGGATTCCAGCGCCACCGAGCGGTGCAGCTTCACCAGCTTTTCGTACTGCAGCCGGTTGTAGGCCAGCGGCACCAGCACGACCCGATCCGGCAGCACCCGCCACGCCACCTGCAACAACTGCGTGTAGAAGTTGAACTCCGCGTCGTGGCGGGGTTCCCAGCGAAAGCCGGTGAGCTTCCGGACACCGGGGTGCATGATCCCGAACGAACAGATCTTCACCACCCGGCCGGCTCCGGCGCTGACCACCGACCACAGCGGCGCGGCGGCGGCCCGAACCGGGGCCGGCAGCGCCGAGGGCAGCGGCAGCCGGACCAGGCCGGCGGTGACCCGGTCCAGGAACGGGTTGGCCGCCAGCTCGGTCTGGACCATCTCGTCGTAGTACGCGACAGCCTCGGCGTAGGTCGCCGGAAACTTTCCGGACTTTCCGGGCAGTTCGAGGGCACGGAAGGCCTTGACCAGCTGCTGGTAGGCGGCCTCACGCTCGGCGTCGTTCCATTCGATGCCGGTCACCGGAGTGAAGGAATTGAGGGTCACGAACATGCCGCTGACCGCGATCCAGTTCCAGAGGCGAGGGTTGAGCGCGCTGTAGCGGACATCGGCGAAGTCGCCTCTGCCCTGGCCGTGCACGTCGCGGTGCATCCGCTTGAGCCGCTCCCCCTCGGCCGCGCGGTCTTCGGCATCGCCCCAGATCGCAAGCAGCGCAGAGAATCCGCTGCGGATGGCGCGGTCGGTGAAGTTGCTTTCGAAGCGCCCGGTCCTGTCCACCGCGGCGGCTACCGGAACCAGTGCCACCTCGTCGAACGCCGCGGCACCGAACAGACCGGACAAGATACTGCCGGAGTGCCTGCGGAATTGGGCCATCACCTTTGGGCGAACCCGGTTGGCGGGGTCGATGCTGGTGACTTCGCTGGTCGCTGCCGTCATCGGAGGGCCTCCTCGGCTCGTATGACACAAAGACTATATTTTTGTGTCAAAGTGTCAAGAGACCCACGCCGCTAGAAGGGCGGCGGGTCGTCGTCACCGATGCCGGCCGGCAATCGGTGGGACCATGGCGCCCAGGCGGCGTGGTTGGCCCGCCGCGCTTGGCGGGCCTGCCGATTCTGGTTGCGTTCCGAGTTGATTCGGGCCGCGCGGTCTTGGGCGCGGGTGCGTCGGCGACGGGGCATCATCGCGGTGCGGTCACCGCACCGGGCATCCGAGGGCCGTCGCGGTGCCGGCAGGCCCCCGGTGGGCACACACAAACGCGGAAACAACAGTGAACTGCCCGGGGTGGTGACATAGGTCTGCCCCGACGGCGAAGTCAGGATCAGCGTCCCGTCCGGCAACTGCTGGTCCCGCCAGCCCCAAAACGTCTTCACCAAATGATGTGTGCGACAATAACATTTGAGATTCGACCCATGGGTGGCGCCACCATCGCCACGGGGAATCGTGTGGTCGATGTCGCAGTCAACCGCCGGGCGGTCACAACCCGGCCAGCGACAGGT
>NZ_LQPG01000031.1 GCF_002102265.1 Mycolicibacter longobardus
CAGGGTGGTGCCGGGGGTAAGGCCTCCGGATTCTTCGGCAACGGTGGCAATGGTGGTGCCGGTGGTGCTGGTGGTGCTGGCGGTAACGGTGGCCGTGGTGGTGACGGTGCCGATGGTGAGTGGGATGAGGTTGCTAGTGGCGGCAATGGTGGCCAGGGTGCTGGTGGTGGTAACGGTGCTCAGGGTGGCGTGGGCGGCAATGGTGGTCTCGCGGGTGCCGGTGCCGGCTTTGGTTCGGCGGGTGTTGATGGTTTAGGTGGCCGGGGTGGTGTCGGTGGTGATGCCGGGGTCGCTGGTGATGGTGGTGCGGGGTTGGATGCCACCGGTGAGCATCCTGATGGTGGTCATGGTGGCGATGGTGGGGATCCGGGTGCGGCCGGCCAGGGTGGTCTGGGTGGTCTGCATGGTGGGTCGAGCACCGAGCGTGCTGAAAGCGGCGCGGATGGTCAGGCAGCCACCAACGGCGGCAACGGCGGCAACGGCGGCGTTGGTTACACCGCGCGGTTTGCCTATGAGCGTGCCGGGATGGGCGGCAACGGTGGCGCCGCCGGGTTGTTCGGCAACGGTGGTGAGGGTGGTGCCGGCGGTAACGGTGGTTCCGGTGGCCCCGGCGGCAACGGTGGCTATGGCGGCGGCAATGGCGGTGCCGGCGGTGACGGCGGCAATGGGGGCATCGGCGGCGCGGGCGGCGAGTTGGGCGGTCACGGCGGCCGGGGTGGTGACGGTGGCACCGGCGGGGCTGGCGGAAACGGTGGTAACGGCACCGGTCTGAACAGCAATGCCGGCAGTGGCGGCACCGGCGGCAAGGGTGGCGTCGGCGGCGCCGGCGGTGCCGGGCGCGCCGGTTTGGCCGGCAGCTATGACACCGGCGACGGCACCGGCGGCGACGGCACCAACGGTGGTGCCGGTGGTAGCGGCGGCCAAGGTGGCGACGGCGGTAATGCCGGCATCGCGACCGGCACCGGCAACCTGGGGGTCAACGGCGACGGTGGTGCCGGCGGCAAGGGCGGTGACGCCGGTGCCGGTGGAGACGGTGGCCGCGGTGCCGACGGCGACGCCGCAAACCTCAACGGCGGCAACGGCGGTAACGGCGGCGACGCCGGCACCGCGGGAGCCGGCGGGAACGGCGGCGCGCAAGGTACCGGCGGCACCGGGGGCAATGCCGGCGCCCAGGGCGCCGAGGGCACCGCTCCCACCGGCGGCGGGAACGGCGGCGACGGCGGCGACGGTTTCAGCTCCACCACAGCGGGCGTCAACGGCGGTGCCGGCGGCGCCGGTGGCAACGGCGGCGACCACGGCAACGGCGGCAACGGCGGTAACGGTGGCAACGGCTTCACCGGCGCGGACGGCGTCAGTGCCATCACCGCGGGCGGCTCGGGCAGCAGCGGCGGCAACGGCACCGACGGCGGCGCGGGCGGCGCGGGTGGTCTCGGCGGCTCCATCGCGGGCGACGGCGGCGACGGCGGCCAGGGTGGCGCCGGCGGTTCCGGCGGCAGCGGCGGTGCCGGCCTCTCCGGCGCCCAGGCGAGCACGGCCGGGGCGAACGGCAACGACGGCGGTTCCGGCGGCAACGGCGGCAACGCCGGCGCCGGCGGCGCCGGCGGCAATGCCGGTGGGACCGCCGGCGGCTCAGGCAACGCGGGCACCAACGGCACCGGTGGGGCCGGTGGCTCCGGCGGTAACGCCGGTACGGCCGGTGACGGCTCGGACGGCGCCGCCGGCAACGCCACGAACGTCAACGGCGGCAAGGGCGGTGACGGCGGCGACGTCGGGACCGCGGGCACGGGCGGTACGGGCGGTGCGGCCGGAACCGGCGGAACCGGCGGCACCGCCGGTGCGGACGGCGACGCCGGCGCGGCGATCACCGGTCCGGCCGGTAACGGCGGTAACGGCGGCGCGGGCTACGACGCGGCCAGTGATACCGGCGCCGCGGGCGGCACCAGTGGCGGCAACGGCGGCGCGGGTGGCAACGGCGGAAATGCCGGCAACGGCGGCCATGGTGGTGCCGGCGGGGACGGCAAGACCGGCGTTGGTGGCAACGGCGCTGCCGGGACGGCGGGCACGTCCGCCAATCCCAATGGCGGCAACGGTGGCGCGGGCACCGACGGCGGCAACGGCGGCAACGGTGGCGCGGGCGGTAACGGCGGCGCACTGGCGATCAACACCGCAGGCAATGGCGGCGCCGGTGGCGACGCCGGCGCGGGCGGCAATGGCGGCACCGGTGGCGAGGGATTCACCGCGACGGCTGCCGGAGCAAACGGCGGCAACGGAGGCAACGGCGGCCAGGCGGGCTCCGGCGGTAACGGTGGTGCCGGTGGTGACGCCGGGACCGCGCAGTCCGGTGCCGTGGTCGGCGCCAACGGCGATGGTGGCCAGGGCGGCAGCGCCGGCAGCGCCGGCCAGGGCGGCAATGGCGGCCGTGGCGGCGACGGCAACGCCGCCACCCCCAACGGTGGCCGCGGTGGTGACGGTGGCGACCCGGGCAGCGTCGCGGGCACCGGCGGAGCCGGGGGCGTAGCCGGCGCCACGGTGGGCGGCGGTGGCACTGACGGCGCTGACGGTGCCAGCGGTACTCCCGTGCAGGGTCCCTCCGGCAATGGCGGCGACGGTGGTGACGGCTACACCCCGACCGCCGCGGGTGCTACGGGCGGCCATGGCGGTGCCGGCGGTAACGGTGGCAGTGCGGGCAACGGCGGCAACGGTGGTGCCGGCGGTGACGGTGTGGCCGGTGGCGCCGGCGCGGCGGCGACCACCTTGGGAGCCACCGGTGGCGCCGGCACGGCCGGAAGCAAGGGCGGCAACGGCGGCCAGGGCGGCAATGGCGGCCTCCTGGCGGCCAACACCGCAGGCAAGGGCGGTGACGGCGGCGAAGGTGGTGCCGGCGGTAAAGGTGGTAACGGCGCTACCGGCACCAGCAACGCGACTCAGAAGGACGGCGGCCGCGGCGGCGACGGCGGTGCCGGCGGCGCGGGCGGTGTCGGGGGCAATGGCGGCGCCGGCGGCACCGCCCAGAACGGTGCCGTGCACGGCGCTGACGGCGACAACGGTAACGGCGGCCAGGGTGGCGCGGGCGGTAATGCCGGTGCCGGTGGAGTAGCCGGCCGCACCAGCTCGGGTGACTGGACATTGGGTACCGGCGGTACCGGCGGTACTGGCGGCAACGGCGGCAACGGCGGGGCGGCCGGCGCCGGGCCGAGTGCAACCGGTGTCGACGGCAATGGCGGCGCCGGCGGCAACGGCGGCACCGGTGGCGTGTCGGCGGACGGCGGTGGTAACCCGCACACCATCCCGAACACCGCGGGGTCGGGCGGCAAGGGCGGCCTCGGCGGAAACGGTGGCACCGGCCATATCGGTGGTGCCGGCGGTGACGGCGGTAACGGCGGTAACGCCAACCCGCTCGCCTCGGTCAACGGCGGTGGACCCGGCGCGACCGCCGGGGCCGGTGGTAACGGTGGCGTCGGCGGTACGGCCACCGGCGCCGGCAGCACCGGCAGCACCGGTGGCGTCGGCGGGAATGGCGGTAACGGCGGCACGCCCGGCTGGACCAATCAGGGCGGCGCGGCCGGCGGCAACGGTGGTGCCGGCGGCGACGGCGGGACCGTCGGTAACGGCGGCACCGGTGGTAACGGCGGTGTCGGTGGGGCCGGCACCACTGCCAATGGCGGTAGCGGCTTGAGCGGAGCCAGCGGTGGCGTCGGTGGCGTCGGTGGTAATGGCGGCAAGGGCGGCTCGATCTCCGGTGACGGCGGTGATGGTGGCGTGGGTGGCCTCGGTGGCAACGGTGGCGGTGGCAGCAATGGCTCGAACGGCCGGGACGCTGCCTGGAATGTCACCAGCACCACCGGCGGCCAGCGCGGCGGAGATGGCGGCGGCGGCGGCGCGGGCGGTCAGGGCGGTGCCGGTGGAACCGCCACGAACGGCAGCGGCGGCAACGGTGGTGACGGTGGCGGCGGCGGAACCGGTAACAACGGTGCCAACGGCGGTCGCGGCGGCAACGGTTGGGGCCTGTACGGGGCGTCCCGCGGCGGTGACGGTGGAACCGGCGGTGCGGGTGGTGCCAGCGGCCAGGGCGGTGCCGGCGGAGCCAGCGCCAACGGGCCCGGCGGCGACGGCGGCGACAGTGGCCAGGGCGGCCAGGGCGGCAACGGTGGCAACGGCGGTGGCGGCGGTGGCAGCTACAACAGCCAACCGGGCGGTACGGGCGGCACGGCCGGCTCGGGTGGCGCGGCGGGCGCTGTCGGCGCCGGTGGCAGCGGCACCCCGACCGGCGAACCGGGTGAGTCGGGTGGCACCGGGCCGGGCGGCAGCACGGGCAACAACGGTCCCCATGGCTAGTCACGCACGCTCGCCTCGGGCACCAATGGCGCCACTGGCCCCCCGGGATTTGCCCCGGGGGCCCGACCGCGCTCTTGGCGAGCGGCCACGGCGTCATCGCCAGGCCCGAACCAGCGGCACTTCTATGAGCTCGATCGTCGTCCGCCTCACCGCTATGCGGCCCGCGTGCCCGCGTACGCGTACCTGTCACTGCTCTCCGGTCCAGTCCACTCACCCAGATGGGGGTCGTCCCAATGCCTCGTAAGCACCACAGCAACCGTCGTCGCGTCGTCGGCGCCGCCGGGGCACTGAGCGCTTTCCTCGCCTTCGGGGCGACCCCGCTGACGCCGGCGCCGGATGCCCACGCCGACGGTGAATTTGACTGGCTGATCGACCTGCTCGACCCCACAGCCTGGCCCGGCGTGGACGCCGGCGCCGACATCTGGGGCGTGGAGTCGTGGCTGGACGCCGACGCCGGGTCGGCCGCCGGCGATCCCTTCGACCTGACCGCGTTCGTCGACCAATACATCTACACCCCGATGCACACCAACATGGTCGACTGGATCAACAGCCCGTTCGGCACCCAGGTCAACGACTTCATCAACAGCACGTTCGGCTTCGGAAGCATCATCATCGGAAATGGTGCGGCGGGCACCGAACTGAATCCCGATGGTGGCGCCGGCGGTTGGTTGTTCGGTGACGGTGGAGCCGGCTACGACGGCTCGCTGACCGGAGTGGCCGGCGGTGACGGCGGCGCGGCCGGGATGTTCGGCAATGGTGGCGCGGGCGGGGCCGGTGGCGAGGGCTTCGACGGCGGAAACGGTGGCGCGGGCGGCACCTGGAGCGGTATCGGCGGCGCCGGCGGTGCCGGTGGCGCCGGCGGCGATGGTGGTGACGGCGGTGCCGGGGTCGGCTGGTTGTTCGCCATCGGCGGTGCCGGTGGTGCGGGCGGAGACGGACTGATCGGCACCGCGGGTGCGGTCGGTGTCGCCGGCATCGACAGCGGCAACGGTGGTGTCGGCGGCAATGGTGGCGTCGGTGGAAACGGTGGCGCCGGCGGAGCATCCAAGGCAATCATCTTCGGTGCGGGAGGCAAGGGCGGCGCTGCCGGCGACGGTGGCACCGGTGGCGTGGGCGGCGCGGGCCTGGCCGGCACCAACGGCGTCGACGGCGAGGCCGGCACGTTCGCCGACGGTGGTACCGGCGACGGCGGAAACGGCACCGACGGCACGGACGGCGGAAACGGCGGGACCGGTGGCAACGGCGGGACAGCCGGTACGGCCGGGGCCGGCGGGACGACCAATTCCTGGTTCGGGGTCAACGGCACGTCGGGGGCCGTCGGCCAGGCCGGCGACGGCGGCAACGGTGGTGCCGGTGGCGTCGCCGGACTCGGCGGCAATGGCGGTGCGGGCGCGGCCGGTACGGCGGAGAACGTCAACGGCGGCGCGGGCGGCGATGGCGGTGACACCGGCACGGCGGGCGCCGGCGGTGCCGGCGGACAGGCCGGCGGCGCTGGAGGCACGGCCGGTCAGCAGGGCGTCGACGGCGCCGAGGCGACCGGCGTAGGCGGTAACGGCGGCGCGGGTGGTGACGGCTTCAATGCCACCGCTCCAGGCGAGTCCGGAGGCAACGGTGGAGCCGGTGGTGACGGCGGCGCCCGCGGCAACGGCGGCAACGGCGGAGCCGGTGGAGCGGGGGCGGCCGGAACGAACGGGGCCGCTGGCAGCGCGGTGAGCCCCGATGGCGGCAACGGCACCGTCGGCGGCAACGGCGGCGCCGGCGGCGTAGGCGGCAAGGGCGGATCAGAGGCCGGTAACGGTGGCGCCGGAGGTGTGGGCGGTGCCGGTGGTACGGGCGGTAACGGTGGCAACGGGGTGACCGGGGCCAACGCCAGCACAGCCGGCGGAACCGGCGCGAACGGCGGCGACGGCGGCGATGGTGCGGTGGGCGGAAACGGTGGCGCCGGCGGCGCGGGCGGTGCCGTCGGAATCGGTGGGAATGGTGTGGCCGGGGCGGATGCCGCTGGTGGCGCCGGCGGCCGCGGCGGTGACGCCGGGGCGGCCGGCAACGGCGGGGCCGGTGGCCACGGGGACGCTTCTCACGTCAACGGCGGTAGGGGCGGTGACGGTGGCGACGTCGGTACCGCGGCAGCCGGCGGCACCGGTGGAGCCGCCGGCGGCGCCGGGGCCGGCGCGGGGGCCACTGGTGCACACGGAGCCGAGATCACCGGGGCCTCGGGCAACGGTGGCAACGGCGGCGCGGGCTTCAGCCCCACTGCCGCAGGACAATCCGGTGGCGACGGTGGAGCCGGTGGTGACGGCGGCGCCCACGGCAACGGCGGCAACGGTGGCGCCGGCGCGGCAGGCGCGGCCGGAACCAGCGGCCCGGCCGGCGACGACGGTACGCAGGCCGGCGTCGACGGCACCAACGGCGGCCAGGGTGGCGCCGGTGGCAACGGCGGCAGGGGCGGTGACGGCGGAGCCGGTGGCTCGCTGAGCATCAACACCGCCGGTGACGGCGGTATCGGCGGCGCGGGTGGCGCCGGTGGCAACGGCGGAGCCGGTGGGAAGGGCTTCACCGCGACCGCGGCCGGGGCCGACGGCGGCGACGGCGGTGACGGCGGCGAGGCCGGATCCGGCGGCAGCGGTGGTGCCGGCGGCAACGCGGGCACGGCGGCCAACGGGACGGTCGGCCTCAACGGCAACGGCGGGGCCGGAGGTAACGCCGGCGACGCCGGGACGGGCGGCAACGGCGGCGACGGCGCTGCCGGAAACGCGGCGAACCCCAACGGCGGCAACGGTGGTGACGGTGGTGACCCGGGCAACGTGGCCGGAACCGGTGGCGCCGGCGGCGCGGCCGGCTCCACCGCCGGTGGCGGCGGCATCCACGGCGGCCAAGGCGCCGACGGCATCGCCGCCAACACGGTGTCGGGCAACGGTGGCAACGGCGGTGCAGGCTTCAGCCCGACCAGTACGGCGGTCAACGGCGGTCACGGTGGAGACGGTGGCAACGGTGGCGCCGGTGGTTCGGCCGGCAACGGCGGCAACGGTGGTGCCGGCGGTGCGGGCGCGACCGGTGTCGGCGGCAACGGCGCGGTCGGAACCGCGGGCACGGCCGCCAATCCCAATGGCGGCAACGGCGGTTCGGGTACGTCCGGTGGTGACGGCGGCAAGGGCGGCAACGGCGGCGCCAGCGGCGTGCTGGTGATCAACCAGGCCGGCAACGGTGGTGCCGGTGGTGTCGGCGGTGACGGTGGTGCCGGTGGCACCGGTGGTGCCGGGTTCAACGCGACCACACCCGGCGGTAGCGGCGGTGACGGCGGTAACGGCGGTGAGGCCGGTTCGGGTGGCATCGGTGGTGCCGGTGGTGATGCGGGTGCGGTCAACGGCGCTGCTTCGGCGGGTGCCAACGGCACCGGTGGTAACGGCGGTAACGCCGGGGTGGCCGGTGCGGGCGGCAACGGTGGTGATGGTGCGGCCGGAAATGTGGCCAACCCCAACGGCGGTAGCGGCGGCCGTGGCGGTGATGCGGGCAATGTCGCCGGCACCGGGGGTGCCGGTGGTGCGCACGGCAGCGGGGGCACCGGCGGCGTGAACGGAACGGCCGGCGCCAACGGCACCGCGGTCAGTGTGGCCTCCGGTAATGGCGGTAACGGCGGGGCCGGGTTCAGCCCGGCCAGTGCGGCCGAGAACGGCGGCAACGGTGGTGTCGGAGGCAACGGTGGTGCCGGCGGTTCGGCCGGCAACGGCGGCAACGGTGGGGCCGGTGGTGCCGGCGCGACCGCCGTCGGTGGGACCGGCGCGGTCGGAACCGCGGGCACGGCCGCCAATCCCAATGGCGGCAACGGCGGTTCGGGTACGTCCGGTGGTAATGGCGGCAAGGGCGGTAACGGCGGCGCCAGCGGCGTGCTGGTGATCAACCAGGCCGGCAACGGTGGTGCCGGTGGTGTCGGCGGTGACGGTGGCGCGGGTGGTACCGGTGGTGCCGGGTTCAACGCGACCACACCTGGCGGCAACGGCGGTGACGGCGGCAAGGGTGGTCAGGCCGGTTCGGGTGGCACCGGTGGTGTCGGCGGTGATGCGGGTGCGGTCAACGGCGCTGCTTCGGCGGGTGCCAACGGCAACGGCGGTAACGGCGGTAACGCCGGGGTGGCCGGTGCAGGCGGCAACGGTGGTGATGGTGCGGCCGGAGATGCCACCACCCCCAATGGTGGTAGCGGCGGCCGTGGCGGTGACGCGGGCAATGTCGCCGGTACCGGCGGTGCCGGTGGTGCGCGCGGCAGCGGGGGCACTGGGGGCGTGAATGGAACGACCGGCGCCAACGGCACCGCGGTCAGTGTGGCCTCCGGTAATGGCGGTAACGGCGGGGCCGGGTTCAGCCCGGCCAGTGCGGCCGAGAACGGCGGCAACGGTGGCGCCGGAGGCAACGGTGGTGCCGGCGGTTCGGCCGGCAACGGCGGCAACGGTGGGGCCGGTGGTGCCGGCGCGACCGGTGTCGGCGGCAACGGCGCGGTCGGAACCGCGGGCACGGCCGCCAATCCCAATGGCGGCAACGGCGGTTCGGGTACGTCCGGTGGTAATGGCGGCAAGGGCGGTAACGGCGGCGCCAGCGGCGTGCTGGTGATCAACCAGGCCGGCAACGGTGGTGCCGGTGGTGTCGGCGGTGACGGTGGCGCGGGTGGTACCGGTGGTGCCGGGTTCAGCCCGACGACGGCCGGCGGCAATGGCGGCAACGGCGGCAACGGCGGTCAGGCCGGTTCGGGTGGCACCGGTGGTGCCGGTGGTGATGCGGGCGCGGTCAACGGCGCTGCTTCGGCGGGTGCCAACGGCAACGGCGGTAACGGAGGCAGCGCCGGGACGGCCGGACAGGGCGGTAACGGCGGTGACGGCGCCGCCGGAGATGCCACCACCCCCAACGGTGGTAGCGGCGGCCGTGGCGGTGATGCGGGCAATGTCGCCGGTACCGGCGGTGCCGGTGGTGCACGCGGAACCGGGGGCACCGGCGGCGTCAACGGAACGACCGGTGCCAACGGCACATCCGCGGTCGGCCCGTCCGGCAACGGGGGCGCCGGAGGCAACGGCTACAACGCGGCCGCCGACGCGAACGCCGCGGCCGGCACTCGAGGCGGCGACGGCGGTAAGGGCGGCAACGCCGGCTCGATCGGCATCGGCGGCCAGGGTGGTGCCGGTGGCAACGGTGCGGCTGGGCAGGCCGGCGCCAACGCCACCGCCGCGGGAGCATCCGGTACCGCCGGACTTACCGGCGGAGCCGGCGGCAACGGCGGCGCGGGCGGCAACGGCGGTGCGGTGTCCGGCGCGGCCGGCAACGGCGGCGCCGGCGGCCAGGGCGGCCAGGGCGGCGCGGGCGGCAATGGCCAGACCGGCGGGAACGGCGTCAACGCCACCGAAGGCACCGGAATCACCGGGGGCAAGGGCGGAAACGGCGGCAACGGGGCCAGCGGCGGTATCGGCGGTGCGGGCGGCAATGGCGGGGCCGGGGGCACCGCCGCCGACGGCAGCACCGGCAGCCACGGGGCCGGCGGTCAAGGCGGTGCCGGCGGCCAGGGCGGTAACGCCGGCGACGGCGGCACCGGTGGCAGTGGCGCCGGCGGCGGCAACAACGGGGTCGCCGGATCCGGCGGGGTGGGCGGCAACGGCGGAAACCGCGGCACCGGCGGGGCCGGCGGCTCAGGCGGCGACAGCGGCAACGGCCAACATGCCCTGAATGGCGCAGCGGGCGCGATCGGCGCCAGCGGCGGAAACGGCGGCACCGGCGGTGCCGGCGGCAACGGCCAGGGCACGGTCAACGGCGTCGCGCAGATCGGCGGTATCGGTGGCCGGGGCGGCGATGCCGGCACCTACGGCAACGGCGGTACCGGCGGTGCCGGCGGCAACGGTGCGGACGGAACCGCCGGCTACACGCCCCCCAACGGCCAGGCAGCTGGCGGCGGAACCGGTGGCAACGGCGCGAACGCCACCCAGGCCGGCCAGGTCGGTGGCAACGGTGGTCAGGGCTCGTATGCGGAATGCGCGAACTTCTGGGGCTGCAATGACATCGATGCTGGCAACGGCGGCAACGGCGGCAACGGCGGGGCGGGCGCCGACGGCGGCGCCGGTGGCACCGGCGGTGGCGCGAAGGCCGCGACCGGCGGCACCCGCGGCTACGCCTACGGCGGTGACGGTGGTGATGGCGGCGATGGCGGCAACGGCGCAGACGGCACGGCCGGAGCCGCCGGTGGCGCCGGTGGAGCCGGGGGCAAGGGCGGCTTGATCGCCGGCGACGGCGGCGACGGCGGTGTCGGTGGCCTCGGCGGCAACGGCGGTGCCGGCGAGCAAGGCGGCGACGGTGGAGTCGGGGGCGGTGGCGGCGCGGCCGAGAACTACCAGGGCACCGGTTACGCGAAGGGTGGCGACGGCGGCGACGGCGGCGACGGCGGCACGGGCGGAAACGGCGGCGGGGGCGGCAATGGCGGTGTCGGCGGCACCGCCGGTGCCGCGCAAGGCGCCGGTAGTGCGGGGACCAACGGTGTCGGTGGCGCCGGGGGCACCGGTGGCGCGGCCGGCGATGGCGGCGCTGGTGGTGCGCGTGGGGCGGCCGGACCGGCCACCGCGGGTGGTGCCGTCAGTGCGGACCCGGGCGCCCCGGGGCAGGCCGGCAGCGCCGGTGATGCGGGCACCAGAGGCACCGACGGCGCTCACGGATAGATCCCTTGCGGAGACGCGATATGTCGTCGCCACCCGCTTCCCCAACTAACTCCAATCATTCCCAGATAGAGGTACATTCCCATGGCTCGTAAGCGTCCCAGCGCAGTACAGCACGGAACCCGCGGCAGCGCAGGGCGTCGGGCGGTCGGTGCCGCCGGTGCGGTGAGTGCCTTCCTGGCATTGGGGATGGCGCCGCAGGCGCACGCTGACTTCGGGTTTGAGGACCTGTTCGACCCGAACGCCTGGGGGCCGTTGTCCGACTCCGGCACATGGGATTCGGACCTCAACTGGGATCAGCAGTTCGGCGGCGATGAGCTGGGCAACGCGCTGAGTGCGGTCTACCCCTACCCGGGTTCGGCGGCGGCGACATTCGGTGACCCGTTCGGGATCACGGGCCTGGTCGACCAGTGGCTGTATGAGCCGACGCACGCCTTGATGGTGGCCTGGATCAACGACCCGCTCATCGGTCAGCCGGTGAATGACTTCATCAACACCTGGTTCGGGTTCGGCTCGATCATCATCGGCAATGGCGCGGCGGGTACCGAACTGAATCCCGACGGCGGTGCTGCCGGATGGTTGTTCGGTGACGGCGGCGCCGGCTATGACGGTGCCCTGTCCGGGGTTGCCGGCGGTGATGGCGGCGCGGCCGGAATGTTCGGCAACGGTGGTGCCGGCGGCGCCGGTGGTTCCGGCTTCGACGGCGGCAACGGTGGTGCCGGGGGTAGCTGGAGTGGGATCGGCGGCGCCGGCGGCGCGGGCGGTGCGGGCGCCGATGGCGGCGATGGCGGCGCCGGACGGGGCTGGATCTTCGGGCTCGGTGGTGCCGGTGGTGCCGGCGGTGACGGGCTCGGCGGGGTCGCCGGCGCGATCGGTGTCGCAGGTGTGGACGCCGGCAATGGTGGCGCGGGCGGCAACGGTGGCGCTGGTGGCAATGGTGGCGCCGGTGGGGCGTCGAAGGCCCTGTTCTTCGGTGCCGGCGGCCAAGGCGGTGCCGCCGGCTCGGGCGGCAACGGTGGTGTCGGTGGCGAGGGCCTGGCAGGCACCGCCGGTGCCGACGGTGTGGACGGTTCGTTCGCCGAGGGTGGATCCGGTGCGGGCGCGAACGGTACCGCCGGCTCCAACGGCGGCAATGGTGGCGCGGGCGGTAACGGCGGCACGGCCGGCACGGCCGGCGCCGGTGGGGCGACCAGTTCCTGGTTCGGCCACGACGGAAACTCGGGCACGGGCGGTCAGGTCGGCAACGGCGGCAATGGCGGTGTCGGTGGCGCGGCGGGGATCGGTGGCAATGGTGGTGCGGGCGCGGCCGGGACCGCCGCTCATCACAATGGTGGCGATGGCGGCCATGGCGGTGACTCGGGCACCGCGGGTGCCGGTGGCGCCGGCGGCCAGGCCGGTGGCGCCGGCGGTGTCGACGGTGAGCAAGGTGCGGCCGGTGCAGCGGCGACGGGTGCCAGCAACGGCGGCAGGGGCGGCGATGGCTACGACGCGGCCGCGGACCCGAACGCGGTGCCAGGAGCTGCCGGTGGCAACGGTGGTGCGGGTGGCAACGCCGGCGCCCACGGTGTCGGCGGTGTCGGCGGTAACGGCGGTAGTGGCGCTGCCGGGCTGGCGGGCACCAGCAGCACCACCGCCGGCGTCGACGGCACGGACGGCGGCAACGGTGGCGCGGGCGGCAACGGCGGCCTCGGCGGCCTGAACGCCGATGGGATCTCGCGTGCCACCACCGGAATCGGTGGTGATGGTGGTGCCGGCGGTCAGGGCGGTCACGGCCACACCGGTCTGAGTGGTGTCAATGCCGGTGACGACGGCGAGTCCGGCACCAATGGTGGTGCCGGCGGCAACGGCGGTGTCGGCGGCACCGGCTCGACCGCGGGCCAGCAGGGCGCTGGCGGCGCCGGCGGTAACGGTGGCAGCGGTGGCGATGGCGCCGCGGGTGGCGACGGCTCGGACGGGATCGTGGGCAGTGTCGACGGCACGGCGGGCCAGGACGGCGGCGATGGTGGCAACGCCGGCTCCGGTGGTGCCGGCGGCCAGGGTGCCAATGGCCCCGCGGCCAGCGGTAGTGACGGCACTGCGGGTGTCGGTGGCAACGGAGGCTCCGGTGGCGATGGCCTGGCCGGGACCGACAGCACGACCGCGGGTGTGGATGGCACCGCCGGTGGCCATGGTGGCGCCGGCGGCAACGGTGGGCTCGGCGGCCTGAACGCCGACGGGGCCACGCGTGCCACCACCGGAATCGGTGGTGATGGCGGTTCCGGCGGTCAAGGCGGTCACGGTTTCACCGGTGGCGACGGCGCTACGCCGGGTGCCGATGGTGTGAGCGGCACCAACGGTGGTGCCGGCGGAAACGGCGGCGCAGGTGGCGCGGGTTCGACCGCGGGCCAGCAGGGCGCCGGTGGCGTCGGGGGTAACGGCGGTAGCGGCGGTGACGGCGCAGCTGGTGGCAATGGCGCTGATGGCACGTTGGCCAACCACGACGGCACGGCGGGCCAGGACGGCGGCGACGGTGGGAACGCCGGTGTCGGTGGTGCCGGCGGCCAGGGGGCTAATGGCCCCGCGGCCAGCGGCAGTGACGGCACCGCGGGTGTCGGCGGCAACGGTGGCCAGGGCGGCGACGGCTTGGCCGGGACCGACAGCACGACTGCCGGTGTGGATGGCACGGCCGGTGGCCATGGTGGCGCGGGAGGCAACGGCGGCCAGGGCGGCCTGGTCGCGGGCAGCACCACTCAGCGTGCGTCGTCGGGTGTTGGTGGCGATGGCGGTAACGGCGGCCGGGGCGGTCACGGTTTCACCGGTGGCGACGGTGCTGCGCCGGGCGCTGATGGTGTGAGCGGCACCAATGGTGGTGCCGGCGGCAACGGTGGTGCCGGTGGTTCGGGTTCGACGGTCGGCCAGCACGGTGCCGGAGGTGGCGGTGGCAATGGTGGCAGCGGCGGCAATGGTGCGGCTGGTGCTGCGGGTACGGATGGCACGCTGGCGAACCTCAACGGCACGGCTGGCGGCGACGGCGGCAAGGGCGGTAACGCGGGAACCGGTGGTGCCGGTGGTCAGGGCGCCAACGGTCTGGCGGCCGGTGGCTCCAACGGCACCGCGGGTGTCGGTGGCAGCGGCGGCGTCGGCGGTAAGGGCTTCGACGGTGTCGACAGCACGACTGCCGGTGTGGACGGCACCGCCGGCGGCCATGGTGGCCAGGGCGGCAACGGCGGCCAGGGCGGTCTGCTGGCCGGCAGCACCACTCAGCACGCGGCCTCGGGTGCCGGTGGTGACGGTGGCGCCGGCGGTCGGGGTGGTCACGGCTACACCGGTCTGAGCGGTGCCAATGCCGGAGACAACGGCGAATCCGGCACCAATGGCGGCCAGGGTGGTCACGGCGGCGTCGGCGGTTCGGGTTCGACCGCGGGCCAGCACGGCGTCGGTGGCGTCGGTGGCAATGGTGGCAGCGGTGGCGATGGTGCGGCTGGTTCCGCGGGCACCGACGGCACCTTGGTGAACCTCAACGGCACGGCCGGCGGCAATGGCGGCAACGGCGGTAACGCGGGAACTGGTGGTGCCGGTGGTCAGGGCGCCAATGGTCCGGCCGCCAGTGGCTCCAACGGCGCCGCGGGTGTCGGTGGCAGCGGTGGCGTCGGCGGTAAGGGCTTCGACGGTGTCGACAGCACGACTGCGGGTGTGGACGGCACCGCCGGCGGCCATGGTGGCCAGGGCGGCAACGGCGGCCAGGGCGGTCTGCTGGCCGGCAGCACCACCCAGCACGCGGCCTCAGGCAACGGCGGCACCGGTGGTGCCGGCGGTAAGGGCGGCAACGGCTACACCGGTCTGAGCGGTGTCAATGCCGGAGACAACGGCGAATCCGGCAGCAACGGCGGTGCCGGTGGTAACGGTGGCGCCGGTGGTACCGGTGCCAACGGCGGCGCAGGCGGAGATGCCGGCGTCGGCGGCGTCGGCGGCAACGGCGGCAACGGCATCGATGGCGCCAACGCCACGTCCGCCGGTGCGGACGGTGGTAACGGTGGCAGCGGTGGCACCGGAGGTCAGGGTGGCGCCGGCGGCCAGGGCGGCAGCGGCGGTGCCGCCACCACGGGCGTCGCGGGCGCGAACGGCAATGGCGGTAACGGCGGCCACGGTGGCGACGCCGGCACCGCGGGCAACGGCGGCAGAGGAGCCGACGGCGACGTCACCTACCCCGACGGCGGCAAGGGCGGCACGGGCGGCGAGGTCGGCGCGGCAGGCAACGGTGGCTCGGGTGGCAGCGGTGGCACCGGTGGCAGCACCGGCGCCAACGGCGGCACGATCACCGGCCCGGCCGGAAACGGTGGACAGGGCGGTAACGGCTTCAGCCCCACCAGCGCGGCCGACAACGGTGGCAACGGCGGCGCCGGCGGTGACGGTGGTGCCGGCGGCTCGCACGGTAACGGCGGCGACGGTGGCAAGGGTGGCGCGGGAGCCACCGGCGTCGGCGGTACCGGTGCAGTTGGCACTGCGGGCACGGCAGCCAACCCCGAGGGCGGCGCGGGTAGTTCCGGCCTGTCCGGTGGCAACGGCGGCAAGGGCGGCAACGGTGGTGCCAGTGGCACCTTGGCGACCAACCATGCCGGCAACGGCGGTGTGGGCGGCGTCGGTGGTGACGGTGGCGCGGGCGGCACCGGGGGTGCCGGGTATGACGCCGCCTCAGACCCCAACGCGGCGGCCGGCACCAACGGCGGCAACGGTGGCAACGGCGGTGAGGCCGGTTCCGGTGGTGCCGGCGGTGCCGGTGGCAACGCCGGTGCGGTCAACGGTGCTGCCGGTGCGGGCGCCAACGGCAACGGCGGCAATGGCGGCAACGCCGGGGTCGCGGGACAGGGCGGCCACGGCGGCAACGGTGCTGACGGTGACGCGACCACCCCGAACGGCGGGAACGGCGGTAGCGGCGGCGACCCCGGCAACGTCGCGGGCACCGGCGGTCAAGGCGGTGCGCACGGCACCGGCGGAACCGGTGGCGTCGACGGAGCGAACGGTGCCGGCGGCACGCCGGTGACAACCGCCTCCGGTAACGGCGGCAACGGTGGCAACGGCTACGACGCGGCGTCTGACCCAGGCGCCACTGCCGGCACCAACGGCGGCCACGGCGGTGCCGGCGGCAATGGCGGCTTGGCTGGTAACGGTGGCCACGGCGGGGCCGGTGGCAGCGCAGCCACCGGTGTCGGTGGCAGCGGTGCGGCCGGTACAGCCGGAGATGCCCTCAACCCCCATGGCGGCAACGGACTCCAGGGCGACGCCGGTGGTGACGGCGGCAGGGGCGGCAACGGCGGCAACGGCGGTCTGCTGGGCGCGAACACCGCGGGCAACGGCGGCAACGGTGGTACGGGCGGTGACGGCGGGGCCGGCGGCACCGGCGGCACCGGGTACAGCTCGACCGTGGCCGGCGCGAACGGCGGCAACGGCGGCAACGGCGGTGAGGCCGGCTCCGGTGGCACCGGTGGTGCCGGCGGCAACGCGGGCACCGCGCAGAACGGCGGCGTGGTCGGCATCAACGGCGATGGCGGTGCCGGCGGCAACGCCGGCAGCGCGGGCCAAGGGGGCGACGGCGGCAGGGGCGCCGACGGCGATGTCACCACCCCCGACGGCGGCGACGGAGGCAGAGGCGGCGACGCCGGCAATGTGGCCGGTACCGGTGGCCAGGGCGGTGCGGCCGGCACCACGATCGGTGGCGGCGGCACGGCTGGGAACCCAGGTGCCGGAGGCGCCCCGGCTACCGGCCCGTCCGGCAACGGCGGAAACGGTGGCGACGGCTACAGCCCGCCCGGTAGCGGAAACGGCGGTCAGGGCGGTGTCGGCGGCGACGGCGGCAACATGGGCAACGGTGGCGACGGCGGCCACGGTGGCGACGGGGGTGGCGGCATTACCGGCCCGTAGGCCCGGACGACGTTCGCCGAACGCTCGTTGAGAACAGATCAGAAATTTCCGTTGGCTCACTGTGATGGGCCGCTGTAAAGACTTGGGGCAAAACATGAATGGAAAGCGTCAGAGCGCAGGGCAGGCGGGAACCGGCCGGCGTCGTCGGGTGTTGGGTGTGGGTTCTGTGGCGGCGTTTTTGGGGTTGGGGGTGGTGCCGTTGGTGTCGTCTCCGGTG
>NZ_LQPG01000032.1 GCF_002102265.1 Mycolicibacter longobardus
ACCCCGTCTCGTGACCCATGCAGCACCGACCCCTTCCTGGTCAGGTGTTGCAGCGATCACTTGAGTCTGAGGCGAGTAGGGGCCGCCGTGGGCGCAGAGTCAACGAAGCGAAATCACTTGCGCGGCTGCCAGACCACCACGGCGGTGCTCTTGGGCATCACCGCGATCTCACGACGCTGGTTGGCGCGCAACCCCTCCAGCTCCGCCGCCATCTCCTTGACTCGCGACTGCAGCGCTTCGACCTGATTGGTCAGCTCGATGATCCGCTTGATGCCGGCCAAGTTGACGCCCTCGTCGTGCGAGAGCCGCTGCACCTCGCGCAGCAGGTCGACGTCGTGCTCCGAATAGCGGCGGCCGCCACCGGAACTGCGCTGCGGGCTGACCAGACCGAGCCGGTCGTAGGTCCGCAACGTCTGCGCGTGCATCCCGGCCAGCTCGGCGGCCACCGAGATCAGGAACGTCCGGGAGTTCTCGGCGCGACTCATGATCGGTTGCCCGCCCATCCGGCCCGCGGGTCGAACCCGCTGGACCGCTCGGCTGCCGCATACGCCTCCAGCGCCTCTTGCGCCGGGCCTTCCAGATTCGGCGGGACCGCGACCTTCACGGTGACCAGCAGGTCGCCGTGGCCGCCGCTGCGCTTGGGCACACCGCGCCCGCGCACCCGCAGAATCCGGCCGTCGGCGGTGCCCTTGGGCACCCGCACGCCGACCTTGCCGTCCAGCGTCGGCACCGAAAGGGTGGTGCCCAAAGCCAGTTCGGAGAAGCTCACCGGAATGGTGACCGTCAGGTCGTCGCCGTCACGGCCGAACACCTTGTCGGGGCGCACCCGCACCGTCACGTACAGGTCACCCGACGGCGCACCGCGCAGCCCGGCCTCGCCCTGACCGGCCAGCCGAATCCGTTGGCCGTCTTCGACTCCCGGTGGAATCCGCACGTTGATCGTGCGGGTGCGTGCAGCCCGGCCGGTCCCCTTGCACTCGGTGCAGGGGTTCTCGATGATCGACCCGCTGCCGCGGCAGTCGGTGCACGGCTCGGAGAACCCGAAGGCGCCCTGATTGCTGCTGATCACCCCGGATCCGTTGCAGGACGCACACACTCGTGGGCTGGTGCCGGGCCGGGCTCCGCTGCCGTGGCAGTTGGTGCACGGTGCGGCACTGGTGAGCCGCAGCGGCATCTCCACGCCCTTGGTGGCCTCCAGGAAACTCAGCTCCGAGTCGGTCTCCAGGTCGTTGCCGCGCCGCGGCCGGCTGGGCCGTTGCTGCGCGCCGCGTCCGAACAGCCCGCCGAAGAGATCACCGATGTTGGCCCCACCGGTCTGCCCGGCCGCGCCGAACAGGTCGTTGAGGTTGAACTCGTTGCCGTCGCCGCCGGTGGAGAACCGATCGAAGTTGCCGCCGCCGAATCCGCCACCGCCGTTGAAGCGCCGGCCGAATCCGCCGCCGGCGAACAACCGGCGAGTCTCGTCGTACTCCTTGCGCTTGGCCTCGTCAGACAACACGCTGTAGGCCTCGGACACCGCCTTGAAGCGCTCGGCAGCAGTCGGGTTGTTGGGGTTCTTGTCCGGGTGCAGTTCGGAGGCCAACTTGCGGTAGGCGCTCTTGATCTCTTTGTCGCTGGCGTCGGAGGCGACGCCCAACTCCTTATAGAAGTCCTTTTCGACCCATTCACGCTGAGCCATGACGCGTCACCTCCTCACCTGTCAATTCTCGTCGCCCGCTTCAGCGGCTTCGGCTTCGCCGTCGGTATCCGGGATGGTGTCGACCACGCCGACCATCGCGTGGCGCAGCACCTGCTCGCCAAGCTTGTATCCCTGACGCATAACGGTCCCGATCACCGAGTGCGTCCCGTCGCCCTCATGCTGGACGGCCTCGTGCAGCAGCGGGTCGAACTCGTCGCCCTCGGCGCCGAACGGCTCCAATCCCATCCCGCTGAGCACGCCGGTCAGCTTGTCCGCCAACGCTTTCATCGGTCCGGATTCCAGATCACCGTGGCTGCGGGCGCGATCCAGGTCGTCGAGGACACCGAGCAGTTCGGTGACCACGGCGGCCTTGGCCCGGTCTGCGACGCCCTGCTGGTCACGCAGCGCCCGCTTGCGGTAGTTGGCGAAGTCCGCCTGCACCCGCTGCAGGTCTGCGGTCAGCTCAGCGACCTGGTCGACTTCTGCACCGCCGGCGGCGGGTTCCTCCGGCGCCGGCCCACTGGGGGCCGGGCCGGAGGAACCCTCACGCACCTCACCGGTTTCCGGGTCGATACGCCGCTTGTCTGTGACAGTGATCGTTTCCGGAGACGGTTCGCGCGAGTTCTCTTCGCTCACTTGGTGTCTCCGTCGTCGACCACCTCAGCGTCCACGACGTCGTCGTCGCTTCCGGCCGGGCCGGCGTCAGAGGCGGCCTGCTCGGCCTGGGTGGCCTCGTAGATCGCCTGGCCGAGCGCCTGCGACTCGACGCCCAGCTTCTCCATCGCCGACTTGATGGCACCGATGTCGGTGCCCTCCAACGCCTTCTTCGCGTCACCGATCGCGGCGTCGACCTTGCCCAGGGTGTCCTCGGGAACCTTCGAGCCGCCCTCGGCCTCGCGCTGTTCCTTGACGAACTTCTCCGTCTGGTAGACCAGCGACTCGGCCTGGTTGCGAACGTCGGCTTCCTCCCGACGCTTGCGATCCTCCTCGGCGTGCGCCTCGGCGTCCTTGATCATCCGGTCGATCTCCTCCTGGGACAGGCCGGAGCCTTCCTGGATCTTGATCGTGTTCTCCTTGCCGGTGCCCTTGTCCTTGGCGGTGACGTGCACGATGCCGTTGGCGTCGATGTCGAAGGTGACCTCGATCTGCGGGACACCGCGCGGGGCCGGCGGGATACCGGTCAGCTCGAAGGAGCCGAGCAGCTTGTTGTGCGAAGCGATCTCACGCTCGCCCTGGAAGACCTGGATCTGCACCGACGGCTGGTTGTCGTCGGCGGTGGTGAAGGTCTCGCTGCGCTTGGTCGGGATGGTGGTGTTGCGCTCGATCAGCTTGGTCATCACGCCGCCCTTGGTTTCGATACCAAGCGACAGCGGGGTGACGTCAAGCAGCAGAACGTCTTTCACCTCGCCCTTGAGCACACCGGCCTGCAGCGCGGCACCCACGGCGACAACCTCGTCGGGGTTGACGCCCTTGTTGGGCTCCTTGCCGCCGGTCAGTTCCTTGACCAGTTCGGTCACCGCGGGCATCCGGGTGGAACCACCCACCAGCACCACGTGGTCGATCTCCGACACCGAGATACCGGCGTCCTTGATCACCGACTGGAACGGCTTGCGGGTGCGGTCCAGCAGATCCTGGGTGATCTTCTGGAACTCCGAGCGGGTCAGCTGCTCGTCGAGGAACAGCGGATTCTTGTCGGCGTCGACGGTGATGTAGGGCAGGTTGATCGAGGTGCTCTGCGAGCTCGACAGCTCGATCTTGGCCTTCTCGGCGGCCTCACGCAGCCGCTGCATCGCCATCTTGTCCTTGGTCAGGTCGATGCCCGAGGTGCCCTTGAACTTGTCGACCAGCCAGTCGACGACGCGGTCGTCCCAGTCGTCACCACCGAGGTGGTTGTCACCGGAGGTGGCCCGGACCTCGACCACGCCCTCGCCGATCTCCAGCAGGGAGACGTCGAAGGTGCCGCCACCGAGGTCGAACACCAGGATGGTCTGTTCCTTGTGCCCCTTGTCCAGGCCGTAGGCCAGCGCGGCCGCGGTCGGCTCGTTGACGATGCGCAGCACGTTGAGTCCGGCGATCTGGCCGGCTTCCTTGGTGGACTGACGCTGAGCGTCGTTGAAGTAGGCGGGCACGGTGATGACCGCGTCGGTGATGTCCTCACCGAGGTAGGCCTCCGCGTCGCGCTTGAGCTTCATCAGCACGCGGGCGCTGATCTCCTGCGCGGTGTAGTCCTTGCCGTCGATCTCGACTTTCCAGTCGGTGCCCATGTGGCGCTTGACCGAGCGGATGGTGCGGTCGACGTTGGTGACCGCCTGGTTCTTGGCGGGCTGACCCACCAGTACCTCGCCGTTGCGCGCGAATGCGACGACCGACGGGGTGGTGCGCGAGCCCTCCGAGTTGGCTACGACGACGGGGTCGCCGCCCTCCAGCACTGCGACGCACGAGTTGGTGGTCCCGAGGTCGATTCCGACCGCACGAGCCATTGTGGTTCCTCCCTGATAGACGATTCCCTAGTCTGAGCGGACTGCGCTCAAGGATGCGCTGTCGGCGACCTTGCTGTCAACCCAGACTTGAGTGCTTGTGACTCAACTTGTCGAAGTGGTCAACGGGCGGGATTTCGGATTTGTTCCCGCGCTTCGGTGGCAGGTGAAGAAGCCGCCCGCGCGCCGAGTAGGAGTCGGATGAGTTCACCCTGACGGTGGGTGCCGGTCTTCTCGAAGATGTGTTTCAGGTGGGTACGGATGGTGGTGATCGACACGCACCGCTCCTCGGCGATCGGCCGCAATCCGGCGCCGTCCAGCACTCGGCGCGCCACCTCGGCTTCGGTGCGGGTCAGGCCGAAGTCACGGATCAATCCCGCGACGGTGGGCGGTCCAGCGCGGTCCGGATCGGCGACGACAACCAGCGCCGTCGGCGTTTCGGCAGTCGACACCGGAACAACCCGAAGCACATACGGCGATCCTCCAGCGGGCCGCGGCACGACCACCCGCCCGGCCGTCGGCGGACCGTCGCGGTCCAGCGCCGCGCGCACGGCGCGTGCGATTGCGTTGTCGACCACCGCCACCGACGAGCGCAGCATCGCAGCAGTCATATTGAGGCCGTCACCCCTGTTCAACAATGCGCAGGCCGCCGGATTCAGGTAACTGACCCGGCCGTTGTCTCCGACGATCGCCATCCCATCCGACGCCGCCTCAAGAGCGGCGATGAGCTCTCCCGAGCGGCGATCCATCTCCGACAGTCGCGCACGCAGCGCGATCACGTGCTGCAGGTGCGGGACGAGGGCCGACATCACCCGCACCCGCTGCGGGGTGCTGAACGGGTCCGTGCCCGCCTGCGCGGTCACGCACAGCCACGACGTGCTGGCACCACGCCGGGCTAGCACCGAATAGGTACAGTCCCCGTGCCCGTTGGGAACCGCCCAGTCGTTGTAGAACTCGGTGCCGCGCAGGGAGTCGTCGGCGAACATCTGCTGACGCGAGACGACGTGTCCGGTGGATACCTCGTCGATCGCGGCCGGGGCCGGATCCAGATGGCAGTAGTGCTGGTTATAGGTGACGACGCAGCCCGGATCCGAACCGGCCGATCGGTGGACGATCGCGTTGTGGTCGCCGGTGACGATCAACGCACATCCCTGGCCATCCATTGCCGTCGCGATCTCATCCAGGGTCAGATCCCAGGAGCGATCACCAACTGCCGTGGCGTAGATCGCGTGCACGACCCGGGAAAAGCCGTCGATAGTCAGCATCGTCGTACTCTGCAGTGTGCGACATCATTTCGGTGATCGGACTACCGAGCACGCTATCACCGGAGCTGGTCGGTCTAACGCTATTCCGAAGCTCGCCTTCCGCGGTGTGCAGACCCACCCGGTTTACGGGTTGTTGGCGCCGGGGGTGCCGTCGATTCCGGGTGTCCCGTCCGGCCCACCGGCGGTGCCGTCACCGCCGTTGCCACCGGTCCCGCCGCCGTAGCCGGGGCCGGAGATGATGCCCGCGCCGTTACCGCCGCCGCCCGCCCCGCCATTCCCAGCGGCGCCACCATCGACGCCGATGCCGCCAGTGCCCCCGTTACCGCCTGTCTGCGCGAGCACCGGACTGCCGTGGCCGTCGGCCCCTTGGCCGCCGGCACCGCCGTCGCCGCCACCAGCTCACGGGTTATTGGCGCCGGGGGTGCCGGGAGCTCCGATATCCCCTGCACCAAAGGCGACACCACCCGCGCCGCCGGCCCCGCCGACATGACCGATGCCGGTGCCGCTGCCGCCCGCGCCACCGTCACCACCGACACCGTTGCTGAATCCGCCGCCGCCGGCACCGCCCGCACCGCCGACACCACCGGCGTTACCTGCTCCACCAGACCCGCCGGCGCCACCCATGCCAGAGCTATTAGCGCCCTGGCCACCAGCGCCACCGGCACCTCCAGCACCTCCGGCAGTGCCGATGCCGCCGGCACCGCCAGTGCCGCCATAGCCTCCGAAACCAGGGCCGCCGCTGCCGCCAGCACCGCCGGTGCTGCCGGGCCCGACGCCGGCACCACCGTCGCCGCCCCTGCCGCCGGTGCCGGGCGCATTGAAGTGACCGGCACCGCCGCCGCCTCCGCCGCCTCCGCCGCCGCCTCCGTTGACGCCGAGTCCACCGGACCCACCCGCGCCGCCGACGCTCGTAGTCCCGTTACCGCCGCCGTTGCCGCCGCTGCCGCCCGGACCATCGCCAGCGCCGCCGCCGCGACCCCCAGTGCCGCCCACGGCAGTGCCACCGGTGGAGCTACCGCCATTGCCGCCATCGCCGCCACCGGCGGCTCCGAAGCCGCCGTCACCACCGCGACCGCCAGCGCCGGGCGGGCCGGCGTCGGCGTCGCCACCGTCACCGCCGTCGCCGCCGGCACCACCGATGCCACCGAGCCCCACGCCGACGCCACCATCACCGCCAGCGCCGCCGTCGCCCGAATCAATGGAGAGACCGATGCCGCCGGCACCCCCGTCGCCGCCGTGACCACCGGTGGAGCCGAAGCCGCCCGTACCGCCATGGCCGCCATCACCGGCAACGACGCCAAGCCCGAGGCTGCCAGGGCCGCCGTCACCGCCGTTGCCGCCAGCCCCGCCTTCGCCGAACGCCCCGCCACCGATCACCGCCCCGCTGCTTCCGGCGTTACCGCCGGCCCCGCCGTTGCCGCCGTCAGCCAAGAACGCTCC
>NZ_LQPG01000033.1 GCF_002102265.1 Mycolicibacter longobardus
GTGTTTGCAAGAGCCAGGCACCAGGTGAGAAGAACCCAACCACCGCAACGCGGCACCGTCGACAGTGACACTGAGTGCGTGTTTGCACCCGACACGCCGCAGTCCGGCGTACAACGGTGCACGCTGGCGCCGGAAAGATGACCGGTGCTAGGTGAGCACCTCGGAGATCGGGGCGCCGGCGGCGATCTTGGCCCGTGCCCCCATCACCTTGCCGGGCCGGCCCGCGCCGACCACACCGGCCAACACGCCGTCGCGCTCGTAGTAGGCCAGGAACTTGTGGCCGTCATCCTCCACCAGGTGCACGGTGTCGGTGGCCGCCGGCTCACCCAGGCACTGGATCTTGACGTCGTACTGGTCGCTCCAGAAATACGGGGGCACGGCCACGTCGTGCAGCGACTCCCGGCCCAGCATCGCCGGCACCATCACCCGCACCTGGGTGACGACGTTGCTCCAATGCTCCACCCGCACCTGATGACCGTCCCCGCGCCAGAACGCCACGTCACCGACGGCCCATACGTTCGGCGCGCTGGTGCGCCCGGCCAGGTCGCAGAGCACTCCGTTGTCGACATCGACACCGCAGCCGTTCAGCCACTCGGTCGCCGGCAGCGAGCCGACGCCGAGCACCACCACGTCGGCCTCCAGTTCGGCGCCGTCGGTCAGCACGACGGTCTCGACGCGCCCGGCGCCGCGGACCTCGGCGACCCCGACGCCGCTGCGGACGTCGACGCCGTTGGCCCGGTGCAGCCGCGCCACCAGTTCGCCGATCTGCTCACCGAGCACCGCGGCCAGCGGGGCGGGTTGCGGCTCGACGAGCACCACCTCCACCCCGAGCTTGCGCAGGCTGGCCGCCGCCTCGCAGCCGATGAAACCGGCACCGATCACCACCGCCCGCCGTGCGGCGGCCGCATCGCCGCGCAGCAGCAGGCTGTCCTCGAACGACCGGACCACCCGGATGCCGTCCAGGTCACCGAAGCTCGGGATGCGCCGCGGCACCAGCCCGGTGGCGATGACGAGGTGGTCGTAGCCCAGCACCGAGCCGTCGGCCAACGTCACCTCCTGCACGGCGGTGTCGACACCGCGCGCACCGCAGCCCAGCCGCAGGTCGATGTTGTGCCCGGCGTAGAACTCCTGCGGCTCCAGGGTGGTCTCGTCGCGCTCGCCACGCAGCACCTCTTTGGTCAGCGGCGGCCGGTCATAGGGCAAGCGCGTCTCATCGGAGACGATCGTGATCGGTCCCGCATACTCTTCGCGCCGCAACTCCTCGGCGGTACGTACGGCGGCCAGCCCCCCGCCGACGATGACGACCCCATTTGTGACCATCAGGATTTTCTACACGATCGCCGCGCGCGATGGCGCACCACCTCGGCGCCACCTGGGCGGTTGCAGCAGGTATTGGGCTTCCGGCAGGCTCGACGGCGTGACCAAGATCAGCGGCGATTCCCTGACGGGCGTATCGGCCACCACCCTCTGGACGCTGCACAACCGAGGCAGCGAGGCCAAACGCTCGGACAGTGTGATCAACGACCCGCTGGCGGCTCAGCTGTTTGATTCGATTGAGTACGACTATCGGAAGTTCGGCCGCCCTTCGCAGGCACATCCGCTGCGTGCGTTGGCATTCGACCAGCAGGCCCGCGACTATCTGGCATCCCACCCCAGGGCGTCGGTCGTGGCGCTGGCCGAGGGCCTGCAGACCAGCTTCTGGAGGCTGGACAACGGTGAACTCACCTGGTACACGATCGACTTGCCTCCGGTGGTGGAGCTTCGTGACAGGTTGCTGCCCGGCAACGAGCGAATCGTCACGCTGGCACAGTCCGCGCTCGACCTCAGCTGGATGGACCGAGTCGATACCAGCGACGGTGTCTTTGTGACTGCCGAGGGGCTGTTGATGTACCTGCAACCAGACGACGCGTTGGGCCTGATCGCCGCCTGCGCCAAGCGCTTCCCGGGCGGTCGAATGATGTTCGACAGCATTCCGCACTGGTTCAGTCAGCGGACGCTGCGCGGTCACAAGCTCTCCAACCGCTACGTGGCGCCGCCGATGCCCTTCGCATTGACACCCGACGAGGGAACGGCACTCACCGCCGTACCCGGCGTGATCTCCGCACGTGATGTGCCGTTGCCGGCCGGTCGCGGCGTGTGGAAGGTGCTCAACGTCCCGTGGATGGACGCCGCGTGGATAGACAAAGTGGCCTTCCTGCGACGGATACGGCCCTCGATCACCCTGCTCGAATTCGGGTAACGCTCAGTACTTGAGCGCGCCCTTGTCGACCTGGATCTGGACACCCGTGAGGATTCCAGAGCCATCACCGGCCAGCCAAACCACGACGTCGGAGACCTGGTCGGAAGTCATGAAGGACTGGGGGTGCAACGGCATCGGGGGGAAGGCGTGCAGATAGTCGGGGTGCTCGGCGAAGATCTTCGCCATCACCTTCGGCTCGATCATCGGGGTGTCGACGGAGTAGGGGTGAATCGAGTTGACCCGGATCCGGTGTTCGCCGACCTCCAGGGCCAGCGTGTTGGTCAAGCCCACCAGGCCGTACTTGCTCGCCGCGTAGTGGCCGTTGCCGGGGGTGGCCTTCAGCCCGGCCGAGGAGCTGACGATCACGATCGAGCCGCCGTTGCCGGCCTCGATCATCGCCGGCACCGACGCCCGGATGGTGCGCCAGGTGCCGGTCAGGTTGATGTCGATGACGGTGTTCCACTGCTCGTCGGTGAGCTCCCACAGCCGGCCCCAGCTCAGCACCCCGGCGTTGGCCACCACGACGTCGAGCCGGCCGAACTGCTCGACGCCGTCGTCGACCAGCTTGCGCAGTGCCTCGTCGTCGCGGATGTCGACCGAGCGGGCCAGCACCTTGCGACCGTGCGCTTCGACCCCGGCGACCATCTCGGCGAGTTCGTCGGGTGTGGCCGGCGGATAGGTGATGCAGTCCGAGGCCGGAGCGCAGATGTCAGCGGCGATGATGTCGGCACCGGCGGCCGCCAGCCTGATCGCATGCGAACGGCCCTGGCCGCGCGCCGCACCCGTGACAAATGCCACCTTGCCCTGCAGATTGTGGTTCTGGCTCTCGCTCACCCGACGAGGCTAACAGCTCGTAATGGAACGTGTTCTACTGCGCGCGGACCGTCATAGGTCGGCGATGATCTGCTGGCGTTTCCGCGCGTATTCCTCATCGGTGACGACACCGTCTTTGCGCAGGGCCTCCAATTCCTGCAAGCGCTCCCCCGCCGACCGCTGCTCCGGGACTTCCTGAGCCGTCACCGCGGCAGCCTGCTCGGTGGCCCGCCTGACCACGGCGGACACCTGTTGGCGCGCTGCCGGATTGGACCGGATGTCGATCGTGCCCTGCACCGGTACGTCGTGGGCCCGCAGGATCTGGAAAATCTCCATCAGCGGGCCGTCTTGGCCGGTCAGGTCGTAGGTCCGGTTGTCCTCGGAGAGGGTGAACCGGGCGGGAACCGTACCGCTCAGCAGCGCACTGCGCTGCCAATCTATTCGGTAGTTGTTGGTGGTGGGATCGACCAGGACGGCCAGCTTGCGCCCGGTGATCAGCGGTAACCGGTTCATCGTGGCGATCACCCGGTCCTGGGTGTTGAAGGGCGCCAGGCCGGCTCCCTCGATGTGCAGGTCGAGTTTGACCAGCGGCCGGTTGTTGATCCGGGTGCCTGTCTCGTGAATACCGGTCACCTGCGCCATGGCCAGCACGCCGTGCTGCTCCAGGAATTGCTGCTTGGCCGATGATTTCGCGCCGAAGGCGGTCAACAACAACGCGGCCATGAAGTCGCAGAAAGTGACGAACAGCCCGGCGTAGAACATCCATTTCAGTTCCGCCAGCGGGCCCATCGCAAAGTAGACGATGAGGAAAATCGGCCCCACCAGGCCGCCACACACCAGCACGATGGCCTGGGCCTTTATATAACGCCACAACATGTGCGTCACATTAGCGTCAGCGCCGGTCGGCCACCACGGCGAGCAGTCCCCCGCACGCGGGAGGTGCCCCCAGCAAAAGGCCCCCTTTCCACAATGGAAAAGGGGGCCTTCGCGTTCCCCCGCAAGCGGGGGGACCCCCAGCTCGCGGAAGAAATTGAACTACTTGATGATCTTGGTGACCCGGCCGGCGCCGACGGTACGACCACCCTCACGGATGGCGAACCGCAGACCCTCGTCCATGGCGACGGGCTGGATCAGCTTCACGGTCATCTCGGTGTTGTCACCGGGCATCACCATCTCGGTGCCCTCCGGCAGGCTCACCACACCGGTCACGTCGGTGGTGCGGAAGTAGAACTGCGGACGGTAGTTGGTGAAGAACGGCGTGTGGCGACCACCCTCGTCCTTGGACAGGATGTAGGCCTGGCCCTCGAACTCGGTGTGCGGGGTGGTGGTGCCGGGCTTGACCACAACCTGGCCACGCTCGACGTCCTCACGCTTGATACCGCGGATCAGCAGACCGACGTTGTCGCCGGCCTGGCCCTGGTCCAGCAGCTTGCGGAACATCTCCACACCGGTCACGGTGGTCTTGGTGACCTCGGGACGGATGCCGACGATCTCGACTTCCTCGTTCACGTTGATCACGCCGCGCTCCACACGACCGGTGACCACGGTGCCACGACCGGTGATGGTGAAGACGTCCTCAACCGGCATCAGGAACGGCTTGTCGGTGTCGCGAACCGGGTCCGGGATGGACTCGTCGACGGCCTCCATCAGCTCCTCGACGGACTTGACCCACTTCTCGTCGCCCTCGAGCGCCTTGAGCGCCGACACCCGGACCACCGGGGCCTCCTCGTCGAACTCCTGGGCGCCCAGCAGTTCGCGGACCTCCATCTCGACGAGCTCGAGGAGCTCCTCGTCGTCGACCATGTCGGACTTGTTCAGCGCGACCAGGATGTAGGGCACACCGACCTGACGGGCCAGCAGCACGTGCTCGCGGGTCTGCGGCATCGGGCCGTCGGTGGCCGCGACCACCAGGATCGCGCCGTCCATCTGGGCGGCACCGGTGATCATGTTCTTGATGTAGTCGGCGTGGCCCGGCGCGTCGACGTGGGCGTAGTGCCGCTTCTCGGTCTGGTACTCCACGTGGGAGATGTTGATCGTGATACCGCGCTGACGCTCCTCGGGAGCGTTGTCGATCTGGTCGAACGCACGCGACTCGTTCAGGTCCGGGTACTTGTCGTGCAGAACCTTGGTGATAGCCGCGGTCAGCGTGGTCTTGCCGTGGTCAACGTGACCGATGGTCCCGATGTTGACGTGCGGCTTCGTCCGCTCGAACTTCGCCTTCGCCACTTCTTGTCCTCCTGGACTTGTTGGTGCTGGGTTACAGCAGGATTGATCTTTTTTGGTTTGTGCCACCGTAGCGGCACGGGCGGGAAGCTACCTACTCGCCCGTTGCCTTCGCGATAATCTCCTTCGCCACCTGCGCCGGCACTTCGGCGTAGGAGTCGAACACCATGGAGTAGTTCGCCCGGCCCTGGGTCTTCGACCGCAAGTCTCCGACGTAGCCGAACATCTCCGACAACGGCACCTGCGCCTTGACGACACGCGCACCGCTGCGCTCCTCCATGGCCTGAATCTGGCCACGGCGGGAGTTCAGGTCGCCGATCACATCACCCATGTAGTCCTCGGGCGTGGTGACCTCAACGGCCATGATCGGTTCCAGGATCACCGGCTGCGCCGCGGCGGCAGCCTTCTTCAGCGCCTGCGAGCCGGCAACCTTGAATGCCATCTCGGAGGAGTCGACGTCGTGGTACTGACCGTCGAGCAGGGTGACCTTCAAGTTGACCAGCGGGTAGCCGGCCAGCACGCCGTACTGCATGGCGTCCTGGGCGCCGGCGTCCACCGCGGGGATGTACTCGCGCGGAACGCGGCCACCGGTGACCTTGTTCTCGAACTCGTAGGTCGCGCCGTCTTCGCCGGTGAACGGCTCGACGGAGATGAGGACCTTGGCGAACTGGCCGGACCCACCGGTCTGCTTCTTGTGGGTGTATTCGACCTTGTCCACCATGCGCTTGATGGTCTCCTTGTAGGCAACCTGCGGCTTGCCCACGTTGGCCTCGACCTTGAACTCGCGGCGCATCCGGTCCACCAGGATGTCCAGGTGCAGCTCGCCCATGCCGCCGATCACGGTCTGGCCGGTCTCCTGGTCGAGGTGCACCTTGAAGGTCGGGTCCTCTTCGGCCAGCTTCTGGATCGCCAGGCTCAGCTTCTCCTGGTCACTCTTGGTCTTCGGCTCGATGGCAACCTCGATGACCGGAGCCGGGAACGTCATCGACTCCAGCACGATCTGGTTGTTCGGGTCGCACAGCGTGTCGCCGGTGGTGGTGTCCTTCAGGCCGATCACCGCGTAGATGTGGCCGGCGGACACCGATTCGACCGGGTTCTCCTTGTTGGAGTGCATCTGGAACAGCTTGCCCAGCCGCTCCTTCTTGCCCTTGGTCGAGTTGACCACCTGGGCGCCGGACTCCACCTTGCCGGAGTACACCCGCACGTAGGTGAGCTTGCCGAAGAACGGGTGCACCGCGATCTTGAACGCCAGCGCCGAGAACGGCTCGTCGATGCTGGGCTTGCGGCTGATGATCTCGTCTTCCTTGCCGGGCACGTGGCCCTGCACCGACTCCACGTCCAGCGGCGACGGCAGGTAGTCGATGACGGCGTCCAGCATCGGCTGGACACCCTTGTTCTTGAACGCGCTGCCGCACAGCACCGGGTACAGCTCGGAGGAGACCGTCAGCTTGCGGATACCGGCCTTGATCTCCTCGACCGTGAGCTCCTCACCGCCGAAATACTTCTCCAGCAGCGCCTCGTCGGTCTCGGCGACGGCCTCCAGCAGGGCGGTCCGGTACTCGTCCGCCTTGTCCGCCAGGTCGGCCGGGATCTCGATGGTCTCGTAGGTCTCACCGAGCTTGGTCTCGCCACGCCACACCTTGGCGTTCATCTCGACCAGGTCGACGATGCCCTCGAAGTCGTTCTCCGCGCCGATCGGCAACTGGATCACCAGGGGACGGGCGCCGAGGCGCTCTTCGATGGTGCGCACGGTGAAGTAGAAGTCCGCACCGAGCTTGTCCATCTTGTTGACGAAGCAGATTCGCGGCACGTCGTACTTGTCCGCCTGCCGCCACACCTGCTCGGACTGCGGCTCCACGCCCTCCTTGCCGTCGAACACCGCGACGGCGCCATCGAGGACACGCAGGGACCGCTCCACCTCGACGGTGAAGTCGACGTGGCCCGGGGTGTCGATGATGTTGATCTGGTTCTTGTTCCAGAAGCAGGTCACCGCGGCGGAGGTGATGGTGATGCCGCGCTCCTGCTCCTGCTCCATCCAGTCGGTCGTGGAGGCACCGTCGTGCGTCTCACCGATCTTGTAGTTGACGCCGGTGTAGTACAGGATCCGCTCGGTCGTCGTCGTCTTACCGGCATCGATGTGCGCCATGATGCCGATATTGCGGACCTTGTTCAGGTCGGTCAGCACATCCTGTGCCACAGCAGTCTTCCCACTCTTTCGGTAACTGAATTGCTTGTTGTCACTGGGTCCGGCGAGTTACGCCGGCAAAATCACCAGCGGTAGTGCGCGAAGGCCCGGTTGGCCTCGGCCATCTTGTGGGTGTCCTCGCGGCGCTTCACCGCGGCACCCAAGCCGTTGCTGGCGTCGAGGATCTCGTTGGCGAGGCGCTCGACCATGGTCTTCTCGCGACGGGCCTTGGAGAAGCTGACCAGCCAGCGCAGGGCCAGCGTGGTGGAGCGATCGGGGCGCACCTCGACCGGAACCTGGTAGGTGGCGCCACCGACGCGGCGGCTGCGCACCTCGAGAGCCGGCTTGACGTTGTCCAGCGCGCGCTTCAGCGTCACCACCGGGTCGGTGCCGGTCTTTTCCCGAGCCTGCTCCAGCGCGCCGTAGACGATGCGCTCGGCCAGCGACTTCTTGCCGTCCAGCAGAACCTTGTTGACCAGCTGGGTGACCAGCTGCGACCCGTAGACCGGGTCGTTGACCAACGGACGCTTCGGCGCGGGACCCTTGCGCGGCATCAGCTCTTCTCCTTCTTGGCGCCGTAGCGGCTGCGGGCCTGCTTGCGGTTCTTGACCCCCTGGGTGTCCAGCGAGCCGCGGATGATCTTGTAGCGCACACCCGGCAGGTCCTTCACCCGGCCACCACGCACCAGCACCATCGAGTGCTCCTGCAGGTTGTGACCCTCACCCGGGATGTAGGCGGTCACCTCCACCTGGCTGGTCAGCTTGACGCGGGCCACCTTGCGAAGAGCCGAGTTCGGCTTCTTCGGGGTGGTGGTGTACACGCGGGTGCACACGCCCCGACGCTGCGGGCTGCCCTTGAGGGCCGCGGTCTTGACCTTGGCGACCTTGTCGCGGCGACCCTTGCGGACCAGCTGCTGAATGGTTGGCATCTACCGGCTTCCTGTATCGCTGTTCAAACTCTTGTAAATCCTGCAGTCTGTGCCCCACCGCTACCCCGCGGTCGGGCGTGTCGCATGGGCCGCCGCGGATTCCTCCGCTGCATAATGGACATGCGAATTGGGCCAGGCGCGCGCGTTATGTCACCAAACGCGCCTCGGTGGCCAGGCACGAGCTACCACAATACCCGGCAGCACTCCGGCAGGTCAAAGCGCGTCGAACCGGCCCCCCAGCGCTCCTCGGCGGGCTACCCGGTACGGCTGTCCATCGCGGAGGCCAGCCGCCGCACCATGTCGGCGAAGACGGCGTCGGTGTCCACGTCGTCCATCACCCCGGTCATCTCCAACAGCACGAATCCGTGCATCGCCGCCCAGAACTCCAGGGCCGCGTGAAACGCCCGGTCGCCCTCGAGCCCGTAGGACAACAACACCTCGATCACCGGGGCGGCGGCACGGGTGGCCGCGGCGGTGTATTCCGGGTCGTCCCCGCCCAGCGGCATCCGGGTGAACGCCGAATAGCGGCCCGGGTGGTGATGGGCATAGCTGCGGTAGGCGCCGGCCATCACCAGCACCGCGTCGTCGCGTTCGCGGCCCTGGCCGACCTGGGTGAGCATCTCCAGGATGTCGTCGATCACCCGCATTCGCATCGCGCGGCGCAGGTCATTGAGGCTGTGCACGTGGTTGTACAGCGACGGGCCCTTGGTGCCCAGCTGGGTGGCCAGCGCGTTGATGGTCAGGGCGTCCCAGCCCTCGCGGTCCAGAAAGTTCAGTGCGGCGTTGACGATGGCTTCTCGGCTCAGCTTGACCGGGCGCGCCCCCGATTTGCCGTTGGTGCGCGTGCGACCACCCGCCGCCGGCGGGTCTGGTCGAGCTGACATGGTGTACGCCCTTCGTATGTTTGCCTGCCCGAGGAGAAGGTCAGCAACGAACTCTAATCCACAGATAACTGGGGGAACCCGCGTACGGCCCAGCCAGTGGGACGTAAGCTTTGCCCAAATCGCGTCCGGCGAGAGGGGCACGCAGATGAAATTGACCGTGCTGGCTACTGCGCTGCTGTGTTTTGTCGGCGGCTCGGTGAGTGGCGCCGCGAGCGCGCACGCCGTGCCCGGCGACATCCACATCTACGGCGTGCATGAGACGCACACCCTGGACTGCAACGGCGGGACCCTGTTCCTCAACGGGGTCAACCTCACCGTTCACGCCATGGGAAGCTGCTGGGCGGTGACCACGCAGGGCTCGCAGAACACCGTGATCGCCGAAACCATCGTCAACGACGTCACCGTCTACGGCAACGACACGACGGTCTATTACCACTATGGCGACCCGCTGCTGTTCGACCGCGGTCGCGAGCTGGGAATGACGAACCGGCTCCAACGCGTACCGGCGTGACCCGCGACCACCACACAAACCCCTGGTCGTTTGTAGTAGCCGCTACCGCACTGCTGGCCGTCGCCCTCGGGTTGTCGGGCTGCGAGTCGGAGCCGGCCCCCAAGTCCGCCCGGATCTCGAAGAACTACGACGGGCGATTCTCCAACACGATCAGCTACGGGTCGTTCGGGACGACGTCGGCGGTGGACTGCGCCGACGGCAAAACGTTGAGCGTGGACGGATCCAACAACAAGTTGACGGTCCGCGGGCGCTGCGAGGCGGTGAACGTCCCGGGCGCCGACAACCGGATCACCGTCGAGCGAATCGACAAAGCGCTGACGATCACCGGGTTCAACAACTCCGTCACCTACCGCAGCGGCGAGCCGAAGGTCGACGATCGCGGCTCGGGCAACACCGTCACGGACAAGCGCTGACCGGCATCAGGCTTCCCGGCGGTCGCAAGCGCGGCGGAGCCGGGCGCAGCGGGCCGCCGGCATTAAGCCTTAGCGCCGTGTCGGCCTGCCCCACCGGCGAATCGGTGCGCCCCGCGCAGCGCCTCGTCGGCCACCCGTTCGATGCTCTCGAACTCCTGGTCCATCGCCTGGGGCTCGGTCAGGCCCCACTGCCGCAGCGCAGACAGCCGGTCGGAGCGCAGACAGCCCTGCGGCAGCTCGGCGAGTTCGGCGGCCAGCTGCTCGGCTTCCCGGCGAGCCTGCCCGTTCGGCACCACCCGGTTGGCCAACCCGATCGCGTGCGCCTCCTGGGCGTCCACCGCCCGGCCGGTGAGGATCATGTCCATGGCGCGGCTGTGACCGATCAGCCTGGGCAGCCGCACCGTGCCACCGTCGATGAGCGGCACGCCCCAGCGCCGGCAGAACACCCCGAACACGGCGTCGGCCTCCACGACCCGCAGGTCACACCAGAGCGCCAACTCCAGGCCGCCGGCCACCGCGTAGCCGCTCACCGCGGCGATCACCGGCTTGGACAGCATCATTCGGGTGGGGCCCATCGGCCCCGGCCCCTTGCGCTGGGTCTGATTGGCCGTCTGCGTGCCCAGCGCCTTGAGATCAGCTCCCGCGCAAAAGGTTCCGTGATCTCCCCACAGCACCGCCACCGAGGCGGTGTCGTCGCGGTCGAACTCGTCGAAGGCCTGATACAACGCCGCCGCGGTAGGCCCGTCGACGGCGTTGCGCGCCTGCGGCCGATCCAGGATCACCGTGGTGACCGCACCGCTGCGTTCCACCCGCACCGCTTTACTCATCCCGCCTCCGCTGTTCGGTCTGCGTCACGTCTTGAAGCCAGTTCGTCGGCGAATTCCGCGTAGCGACTGCGGATCCGCGCGCCGGGCCAGTCCGGCGGGAGCAGTTCCGGCGGGAGCACCGGGTCACGACGCAGGTGGCGGACCATGGCCGCCGCGACGGTGAAACGCACCGGCACGTCGTCGGCGTCGGCCATCGCGGCGAGCAATTCGTGGCCGGTCTGCGCCCACCCATCCAGGTCCCACAGTCTGCCGGCGAGCTCCGCCGGGTGCTCGTCGCGCGCGGTGAGCAGCCGGGTGTAGGCGCCGAGCTCATCCTCCAGGTCGACATCGATGTTGTCCGGGCGCATCCAAATCCCTTCGCGCAGTTCGGCGAATCGCCGATCGGACAACCCCGAGCGCAACGCGGCCCGGGTTCGGGCGTCGCAGCCGACGCTGGTGATCACCACCGCCAGCCAGTCACCGTTCCAGCGCCGGGTCTGCGGATCCAGGGCCGCGTCCTGCTGGCGCTGCCGCTGCAGCAGGCGTTCGGAGAGCCCGTAGCCCTCGGCGGAGCGAACCAGGTCCCCGGCGGCCACCAACCTAGTCAGCGCCACTCGCATGGCGGTTTCCTTGATGCCGAAACCGGCTGTGAGCCTGAGCAGTTCAGCAGACGTTGCCGATGCGGGATGGGCACCAAGGAGCACTGACAGCACCACGGAGCGGGCGGTCAGGCGAGCTGGCGTGGTGGACATTTGGTGACACTCTAGACCCCGGAGGCCTGTCGGCCGTAGTCCCCGAACGGCTCGTCGCGGTGCCGCACCGCGTCCCGGAAACCGTGTGCCACCGCGTCGGCCACGAACGCGTGGCCCTCCGGGGTGTGCCGCGCCACCCCGTCGAACACGGTGCTGACCATCCTGCTGGTGGCCACGCCCTGCTGCAGCAACGCTGTGTTGAGCGCGAGCTTGGCCATGATCAGCTGGTTGACCGGCATGGCGGCGATACGGGCCACCAGGCGTTCGGTGCGCTCGTCGAGATCACCCGGATCGGGGGCCTCGATCGCCAAGCCCCATTCGGCGGCCTGGGCGCCGGTGATGCAATCCCCGGTCAGCAGTAGGCGTTTGGCGCGCTGGTCGCCGAGCCGGTGCGCCCACAGCCCGGCCGCCGGCACCCCCCACACCCGGGTCGGCGGGTAGCCGATCTTGGCGTCCGACGCCGCGATCACCTGATCGGCGTGCAGCGCTATATCGGTGCCGCCGGCTACGCAGTAGCCGTGAATCTTGACCACCGTCGGCTTGTCGGCGTACATCAGCGAGGCGAAGCCGCGGACGAACCGGCTCATCATCTGGTAGTCGATCATCGGGTCCCACGGCTGATCCGGGCGGTGATTGACCGCCTGGGTCTTACCGTCGAGCACCGTGCCCCGGTAGCCCTCGCCGCCCGCCGACGCCGAGCCGTCGGCGTAGGCACCCAGGTCGAAGCCCGCGCAGAAGCCCGCGCCGCGGCCCGACACCAGGATCACGTGCACGTTCGGGTCCAGATCGGCCCGCTCCACCAGCGCCGACAGCTCCAGCGGGGTGTCAGCGGTGATCGCGTTGCCGTGTTCGGGGCGGTTGAAGGTGATTCGGGCGATACGGTCGGTGACCTCGTAGGTCATGGTCCGCAGGTTGTCGAATTCGACCGGGGCGATGTGGTGCCGCATGGTGCTTCAGCCTATGCCTCAGCCTTTGACGAGGGCACGCTCCAGGATCGGACCCAGGTCCAGGCCCGCCGGGAGGGTGCCGAACGCGCCGCCCCACTGGCCGGCCAACCGGGTCGCCAGGAACGCCTCGGCGACGGCCGGGTGGCCGTGGCGAACCAGCAGCGAACCCTGCAG
The DNA here is from genome assembly GCF_002102265.1 of Mycolicibacter longobardus. GTDB lineage: Bacteria > Actinomycetota > Actinomycetes > Mycobacteriales > Mycobacteriaceae > Mycobacterium > Mycobacterium longobardum. Next base: position 12,876 of record NZ_LQPG01000033.1, read on the forward strand.
CGCCAGGCAGATGTCCTCGGCGATCTTGCGAGCCGCGTACTGGGCGGTCACGACATCGTCGCCGAGGCCGGCCAGCTGGGCCTTCAACGCCTCGACGTGGGCGTCCAGCCGGCGGTCCTGCCCGGAGGTGCCGGCCAACTCGTCGAAGAGCACGGCGACCGACTCGGGCTGGGTGGCCAAGGCTCGCAGCGTGTCCAGGGCACTGACGTTGCCCGAGCCCTCCCAGATGCCCATCAGCGGCGCCTCCCGGTACAGCCGCGGCATCAACGAGTCCTCGATGTAGCCGTTGCCGCCCAGGCACTCCATCGCCTCGGCCGCGTGCGGGGTGGCGCGCTTGCACACCCAGTACTTGGTGGCGGCCAGCCCGATCCGACGCAGCAGCCCCTCCCGGACGTCGCCAAGCACCGCCTTGTCGGTGGCGCCCGCCATCCGCATCGCCACCATGGTGGCGGCCTCGGCCTCCACCGCCAGGTCCGCCAGCACGTTGCGCATCAGCGGCTGGTCGATCAGGTAGGCGCCGAACGCCTTTCGGTGCTGGGCGTGGTAGGTGGCGCGGGCCAGGCCCATCCGCATGCTGGTGGCACTGCCCAGCGCGCAGTCCAGCCGGGTGAGGTTGACCATCTCGATGATGACCGAGACGCCGCGGCCCTCCTCCCCGACCAGCCACGCGGTGGCGCCGTCGTACTCGATCTCGCTGGAGGCGTTGGCGTGGTTGCCGAGCTTGTCCTTGAGCCGCTGCAGCCGCATCCGGTTGCGGGTGCCGTCGGGCAGCACCCGGGGCAGGAAGAAGCAACTCAGGCCGCCCGGCGCCTGAGCCAGCACCAGGAACACGTCGCACATCGGCGCGGAGGTGAACCACTTGTGCCCGGTCAGGGTGTAGCTGCCATCAGCGTTCGGCACGGCCTGGGTGGTGCCGGCGCGCACGTCGGAGCCGCCCTGTTTCTCGGTCATCGACATGCCGGCGGTGATGCCGGCTTTGGTGGTCGGCACCTGGAGCACGGGGTCGTAGACGCGGCTGGTCAACAGGGGCTCGTAGGTCTTGGCGAGTTCGGCGTTGTTGCGCAGCGCGGGCACGATCGCGTACGTCATCGAGATCGGGCACATGTGGCCGGGCTCGGCGGTCCACACCCCGGTTGCCGCGGCGCGCACGACGTGGGCACCCGGCCGCGGGTCGGCCCAGGGGGCGGCGTGCAGGCCGTGGCTGATCGCGGTGCGCATCAACTCGTGGTAGGCGGGGTCGTATTCCACTTCGTCGATCCGGTTGCCGACGACGTCGTGGGTGTGCAGCACCGGCCCGTTACGGTCGGCCAACTCGCCCCAGCGTTGTACCTGTTTGGACCCGGAGAGAGCCCCGAGGTCGGTGACTTCGTCGACGCCCCACTGGCCGCCCTCACGGATCAGCGCTTCGATGAGGACCGGTGACGACGCCGGGTTGTAGCCCTCCAGCGGAAGGACCTGGTTGGTGACGATGTGCGTGTCGGCCATAGTCGAATATTACAGTTTTTCAACTTATGCACAAGAGATGTAACTACCTGAGATTCCCGTACTGTACTGGTACAGTAATTCCGTACAATTATGAGGGGCGGCTCCTATGACTATCAGCGCCAGCGAAGCCCGGCAGCGTCTGTTCCCCCTACTGGAGCAGGTGAACACCGATCACCAGCCGGTGCGCATCACCTCGCGTGGAGGGGATGCGGTGCTCATGTCCGCCGACGACTACGACTCGTGGCAGGAAACGGTCTATCTGTTGCGCTCCCCGGAGAACGCGAAGCGGCTGATGGAAGCTGTCGCTCGCGACCGGGCGGGGCAGTCGACCCCCACCAGGTCCATCGATGAGCTGCGGGAGATGGCCGGCGGCGAGGAGTGAGGGGCATCTCCTTCGATCCTGATGGCTGGGAGGACTTTCTGTTCTGGCTCGGCTCCGATCGCAAGATCGCCCGTCGAATCGTCCGCCTCATCGGAGAGATCCAACGGGATCCGTTCGGCGGAATCGGCAAGCCGGAACCCCTGAAGGGTGAGTTGTCGGGCTACTGGTCGCGTCGAATCGATGATCAGCACCGCCTGGTCTATCGAGCGACCGACGACGAGATCAAGATCCTCAAGGCCCGCTATCACTACTAAAGGCGCGGCAGCCAAAAAGAACGGCGGTCACGGCCCGAGGTCGGGAGGTTCCGGGCCGAGACCGCCGTTCGACCATGGGGCGCTCGGCCAGGGTTCGCACCTGCCGCACCGTGGATTCGTCCGCGTCCGAGGAAATTAGTACCACACGATCCGACTGTCTGTCATCTATTAGATGGAAAACCAATCTTTTCGGATGATTCGTGCAGCACTCCCCTTCGAGCGCTGGATCAGCCCACTCGCTCCTTGAGGAACGCGATGTCGGCCTTGCGGCCCTCCTCTGCGGTCTCGCAGATCACCGGGGCGCCGGCGGCCGTGACCACGGCGACCAGCAGGTCCGGGTCGATCTGACCGGTGCCGAAGTTGGCGTGCCGGTCCCGCCCGGAGCCGGCGGCGTCCTTGGAGTCGTTGCAGTGCACCAGGTCGATGCGTCCGGTGATGGCCTTGATCCGCTCTACGGCATCGGGCAGGGACTCGCCGGCTGCCCAGGTGTGGCAGGTGTCCAGGCAGAACCCGACACCGGTGTCGCCGATGTGGTCCCACAAGCGGGCGATGGTGTCAAAGTGGCGGGCCATGGCGTGGTCACCACCGGCGGTGTTCTCCAGATACACCGGGACGCTGGTCTCCAGCCGGTCCAGCGCCTTGCGCCACCGGGCGAACCCCTCCTGCGGGTCGTCGTCGGCCGTGACATGTCCGCCGTGCACGATCACCGCGGCCGCGTCGATCTCGGCGGCGGCGTCGCACGTCTGCTGCAGCACGTTGCGCGACGGAATGCGGACCCGGTTGTTCGGCGAGGCGACGTTGATCAGGTACGGCGCGTGCACGTAGATCGGCAGCGCCGCCGCCCGTAGCTGTGCCGCGTCCTCGCGGGGTTTGGGGGGCTTCCAGCTCTGCGGGTTGCCCAGAAAGATCTGCACCGCGTCGGCGCCCTCGGCTTCGGCCGAACCCAACGGATCGGCAGGACGCACATGGGATCCGATCAACACGGCGGCCAGCCTAGTCCGGCGACGATACCGGCGAGGGACGAGCCGGTTGAGGAGGCGGACAGTCAGCCCAGTCCGGCGACGATACCGGCGAGGGACGAGCCGGCTCTGGACAGTCAGCCTTCCACCGGCCAGGTATGCACCGGCTGGTTGGTGTGCATATGTGCGCAGTAGCGCCGCAGCATCTCGGCCAGCGCGTCCGACCGGCTCATCCCCTGTGCCTGCAACGCCCGGACCGTCGTCACCTGCCAGGTGGCGCCGTTGCGTCCCGAGGCGACCCGCCCCTCGATGATGCCGAGGAACCGGTCCGACACCTCGCCGGCCACCCCCCACTCGTCGAGACCCTGCCGGGCCATCGGCAGCAGCTCGCGCCGGGTCAGCTCTTCCACGCCGACCTCCCCCAGACCCGGCCAATACAGTCGGGCGTCCATGCCGTGGCGCGCGCCCGCGCGGAAGTTGTCGTGGGCGACGGCAAAGCTCATCTGGGTCCACAGCGGCCGCCGCTCACGGGCCAGCCGGCGCAGCAGGCCGTAGTAGAAGACCGCGTTCGCCAGCATGTCGGCGACCGTCGGCCCGGACGGCAGCACCCGGTTCTCCACGCGCAGGTGCGGCCTTCCGTCGACCACGTCGTAGACCGGCCTATTCCACCGGTACACCGTTCCGTTGTGCAGCCGCAGCTCGGCCAGCTGCGGTGTGCGTCCCTGCGCCAGTTCGGCGGCCGGATCCTCCTCGGAGACCTCCGGCAGCAGCGAGGGGAAGTAGCGCACGTTCTCCTCGAACAGGTCGAAGATCGAGGTGATCCACCGCTCGCCGAACCACACCCGGGGTCGCACGCCCTGGTTCTTCAGCTCGTCGGGTCGGGTGTCGGTGGACTGGGCGAACAACTCCACCCGGGTTTCCGCCCACAGGCGGTGGCCGAAGAAGTACGGGGAGTTGGCGCCCAACGCCAGCTGCGGCCCGGCCAGCACCTGGGCGGCGTTCCAGTGATCGGCGAACTGGCCCGGCGACACCTGCAGGTGCAGCTGCATGCTGGTGCACGCCGATTCCGGCGCGATGGTGGCCGCCTGCAGGTTCAGCGGTTCCGGACCGTCGATGTCGATGGCGAGGTCCTCACCGCGTGCGGCGAAGATCGACTCGTTGAGCGCGGCATACCTGGCCGAGTCGCTCATCCAGTCACCGGTCAGGTGCTCGGGCATCAGTGTGGGCAGGATGCCGATCATCACGATGCGGGCACCGTCGGCGTGGGCTTTGGCCTCGGCGGCATTGAGGCTGGCGCGCACCTCGGCCTCCAACTCCAGCCCCAAACGCCCGGGCAGCGGGCGGGGCGGGACGTTGAATTCGATGTTGTAGGCGCCCAATTCGCGTTGGTAGGCCGGATCGTCGATCGCGGCGAGCACGTGGGAGTTCGACATCACCGGCCGGTAGTCCCCGCCGACCAGGTTGCCCTCGATCTCCATGCCGGTCAGCGGCTGGTCGCAGTCGAAGCTGGACCGCGTCAGCATCATCTCGAAAACGTCCAGGCACTGCTGAATCTTGCGCCGGTAGAGCCGGCGTTGGGTGTGACTGTAAGCGGTGCGGTTCACCTCGTCACCCATACCCAAGATGCAACCCGGCCACGCCACGGCCCGCAACATCGGGCCCGTCGCCGAGTGGGAATCTGGCGATGCGACAGGCCGCGAAACCGTCGCCGGATTCCCCTTCGGCCAGGAATGGGCCAGGAACGAGAAAGGGCCCCGGGTTGCACCCCGAGGCCCCTTCGCGTCGCCGACTATCGGTAGTCGCTGTACCCGTAGTCGTCCAGCGGGACCGCGGCACCGGTGGCGGCGCCGAAGTCCGGGCTGTAGTACTGATCCTCGTAGGACGGGATCGTGTAGGCGGCTGCGCGCGCCTCCTCGGTGGGCTGCACCGCGATGTTGCGGTACCGGTTGATCCCGGTACCGGCCGGGATCAGCTTGCCGATGATCACGTTCTCCTTCAGACCCTGCAGCTTGTCGCTGCGGCAGTTGATCGCCGCATCGGTCAGCACGCGAGTGGTCTCCTGGAAGGACGCCGCGGACAGCCACGAGTCGGTGGCCAGCGACGCCTTGGTGATACCCATCAGCACCGGACGCCCGGCCGCGGGCTCGCCGCCCTCGGCCACCACCCGACGGTTCTCGGTCTCGAACTCGGCCCGCTCGGTCAGCGAACCGGGCAGGAACTCCGTGGCGCCCGAGTCGATGATGGTCACCCGGCGCAGCATCTGCCGGACGATCACCTCGATGTGCTTGTCGTGGATCGACACACCCTGGGCCCGGTAGACCTGCTGGACCTCCTTGACCAGGTGGATCTGCACCTCGCGGGGGCCCTGCACCCGCAGCACCTCGTGCGGGTCCGCGGAGCCCTCCATGAGCTGCTGGCCGACCTCGACGTGGTCGCCGTCGGCGAGCAGACGCTCGGAGCCGTCCTCGTGCTTGAACACCCGCAGCCGCTGACGCTTGGGCAACTTGTCGTAGACCACTTCCTCGCCACCGTCGTCCGGCACGATCGTGATCTTGTAGAACTTGTCGCCCTCTTCGAGCTGCACCCGTCCGGCGACGTCGGCGATCGGCGCCTTGCCGCGCGGGATACGCGCCTCGAAAAGCTCCTGCACACGCGGCAGACCACCGGTGATGTCCTCACCGACGCCGCCCTGGTGGAAGGTACGCATGGTCAGCTGGGTGCCGGGCTCGCCGATGGACTGGGCCGCGACGATACCGACCGCCTCACCGATGTCGACCAGCTTGCCGGTGGCCATCGACCGGCCGTAGCAGGTCGCACACACGCCGGTTCCGGTGGCGCAGGTCAGCACCGAGCGCACCTTCACCTGCGAGATGCCCGCGTCCAGCAGAGCCTCGATGGACGGGTCACCCAGGTCGTGGCCGCGCTCGACGACGACGTTGCCCTTCTCGTCCACCGCGTCGACCGCCAAAGTGCGGGCGTACGCCGAGGTTTCGATGAACGGGTCGCGGACCAGCGTTCCGTCCGGCTGGGTCTCGGCCAACTCGACGATGATGCCGCGCTCGGTGCCGCAGTCGTGCTCGCGCACGATCACGTCCTGGGACACGTCCACCAGACGACGGGTCAGGTAACCCGAGTCAGCGGTACGCAACGCGGTGTCCGCCAGACCCTTTCGGGCGCCGTGGGTGTTGATGAAGTACTCCAGCACCGTCAGGCCCTCACGGAAGGAGGACTTGATCGGCCGCGGGATGAACTCACCCTTGGGGTTGGTCACCAGGCCCTTCATGCCGGCCAGCGTCCGGGTCTGGGTGAAGTTACCGGTGGCCCCGGAGTCGACGATCGTGATGATCGGGTTGTCCGATGGGTAGTGGTCACGCAGCGCCTGACCGACCTCCTCGGTGGCTTCCTTCCAGATCTCCACCAGAGCCTCGTTGCGCTCGTCGTGGTTGAGAGCGCCACGCTGGAACTGCTTTTCGACCTTGTCGGCCCGCTCCTCGTAGGAGTCCAGGATCTCCTTCTTGCGCGGCGGCACCAGCACGTCGGCCATCGAGACCGTGACCCCCGAACGCGTGGCCCAGTAGAAGCCGGCGTCCTTGAGCTTGTCGACGGTCTGCGCGACCACGATCATCGGGTAGCGCTCGGCCAGGTCGTTGATGATGACGGCCTGAACCTTCTTGTGCATCTGCTTGTTCACGAACGGGTACCCGGTCGGCAGCAGCTCGTTGAACAGCACCCGGCCCAGCGTGGTCTCGGCGATCCAGGCGCCGCCCGGACGCCAGCCGTTCTCGCCGAACAGCTCGGTCTCGATCTCGGCCGGCGGCCGCAGCTGGTCCAGGCGCACCCTGATCTTGGCCCGCACGCTCAGCGCACCGCGGTCCACGGCCATGATCGCCTCGGCCGGCGAGGAGTACACGCCGGTCTCCGGACGGTCTTTGGCGGCCGGGGTGTATTCGCCTGTGTCACCCTCGATCTCGGTGGTCAGGTAGTACAGCCCGGTAACCATGTCCAGTCGCGGCATGGCCAGCGGACGACCCGAGGCCGGCGACAGGATGTTGTTGCTGGACAGCATCAGGATGCGGGCCTCGGCCTGCGCCTCGGCGCTCAGCGGCAGGTGCACGGCCATCTGGTCACCGTCGAAGTCGGCGTTGAAGGCTTCACACACCAACGGGTGCAGCTGAATGGCCTTGCCCTCCACCAGCTGCGGCTCGAAGGCCTGGATGCCCAGCCGGTGCAGCGTGGGTGCGCGGTTGAGCAGCACCGGGTGCTCGGCGATGACCTCTTCGAGGACGTCCCACACCTGGGGGCGCTGCCGCTCCACCATCCGCTTGGCGCTCTTGATGTTCTGCGCGTGGTTCAGGTCGACCAGGCGCTTCATCACGAAGGGCTTGAACAGCTCCAGCGCCATCAGCTTGGGCAGGCCGCACTGGTGCAGCTTGAGCTGCGGACCGACCACGATCACCGAACGGCCCGAGTAGTCGACACGCTTGCCGAGCAGGTTCTGACGGAACCGGCCCTGCTTGCCCTTGAGCAGGTCGCTCAACGACTTCAGCGGACGGTTGCCCGGTCCGGTGACCGGCCGGCCGCGACGGCCGTTGTCGAACAGCGCATCCACGGACTCCTGCAGCATCCGCTTCTCGTTGTTGACGATGATCTCGGGTGCGCCGAGGTCGATCAGTCGCTTGAGGCGGTTGTTGCGGTTGATGACCCGGCGGTACAGGTCGTTGAGGTCCGACGTGGCGAACCGGCCACCGTCGAGCTGCACCATCGGACGCAGCTCCGGCGGGATCACCGGCACCGCGTCGAGCACCATGCCCATCGGGGAGTTACCCGACTGCTGGAACGCCGCGACCACCTTGAGGCGCTTGAGGGCACGAAGCTTCTTCTGCCCCTTGCCGTTCTTGATGATGTCGCGCAGCGACTCGGCCTCGGCGTCGATGTCGAAGGTCTCGATCAGCTTCTGGATCGACTCCGCGCCCATCGCACCGGTGAAGTACTCGCCGTAGCGGTCCACCAGCTCGCGGTAGACGGTCTCGTCGACGATCAGCTGCTTGGGAGCCAGCTTGACGAAGGTGTCCCAGATGTTGTCGAGCCGGTCCAGCTCACGCTGGGCGCGGTCCCGCAGCTGACGCATCTCGCGCTCGCCGCCGTCGCGAACCTTGCGCCGCACATCGGCTTTCGCGCCCTCGGCCTCCAGCTCGGCCAGGTCGGCCTCCAGCTTCTGGGCGCGGGCCTCCAGGTCGGCGTCCCGCTGGTCCTCGACGGCCTTCTTCTCGACCACCATCTCGGCTTCCAGCGTGGACAGCTCGTTGTGGCGCATCTCGGTGTCGACGCTGGTGATGACGTAGGCCGCGAAGTAGATGATCTTCTCGAGGTCCTTGGGCGCCAGGTCCAGCAGGTAGCCCAACCGGGACGGCACGCCCTTGAAGTACCAGATGTGAGTGACCGGGGCGGCCAGTTCGATGTGGCCCATCCGCTCACGGCGCACCTTGGCGCGGGTCACCTCGACGCCACAGCGCTCACAGATGATGCCCTTGAAGCGCACGCGCTTGTACTTGCCGCAGTAGCACTCCCAGTCGCGAGTCGGTCCGAAGATCTTCTCGCAGAACAGGCCGTCCTTCTCGGGCTTGAGCGTGCGGTAGTTGATCGTTTCCGGCTTCTTGACCTCGCCGTAGGACCATTGCCGGATGTCCTCGGCGGTGGCCAGGCCGATCCGGAGTTCATCGAAGAAGTTGACGTCGAGCACGTAACTCCCTTTCCCCTTGCGGGTTTAGTAAGTAGTAACTAGGCCAGGTCTTCCACAGAAGCGGATTCGTTGCGGGACAGGTTGATTCCCAGGTTGGCGGCTGCCCGCTCCAGGTCCTCGTCCTCGCCTTCGCGCAATTCGATCGCCGCACCGTCCTTCGCCAGCACCTCGACGTTGAGGCACAGCGACTGCAGCTCCTTGAGCAGCACCTTGAAGGACTCCGGGATACCCGGCTCGGGGATGTTCTCCCCCTTGACGATCGCCTCGTAGACCTTGACGCGGCCGACGGTGTCGTCGGACTTGATCGTCAGCAGCTCCTGCAGCGTGTACGCCGCACCGTAGGCCTGCATTGCCCAGCACTCCATCTCACCGAACCGCTGACCACCGAACTGCGCCTTACCGCCCAGCGGCTGCTGGGTGATCATCGAGTACGGACCCGTCGAGCGGGCGTGGATCTTGTCGTCCACCAGGTGGTGCAGCTTCATGATGTACATGTAGCCGACGGTCACCGGGTACGGGAACGGCTCACCGGAGCGGCCGTCGAACAGCTTGGCCTTGCCGTCGCCGTTGACCATGACATCGCCGTCCCGGTTGGCCAGCGTCGAGGACAGCAGGCCCTGCAGCTCGGCCTCCTGGGCGCCGTCGAACACCGGGGTCGCGGTGCGGGTGTCCGGGCCGGCGGAGTAGAGCTCCTCGGGGAGCTTGTCCGCCCAGTCCGGCACGCCGCCGGCCACATCGATGTTCCAGCCGGTCTTGGCGATCCAGCCCAGGTGGGTCTCCAGGATCTGACCGATGTTCATACGACGGGGCACACCGTGGGTGTTCAGGATGATGTCGACCGGGGTGCCGTCCGGCAGGAACGGCATGTCCTCGGCGGGGAGGATCTTGCCGATGACGCCCTTGTTGCCGTGGCGGCCGGCCAGCTTGTCACCGTCGGAGATCTTGCGCTTCTGCGCGACGTAGACGCGCACCAGCTCGTTGACCCCGGCGGGCAGCTCGTCGTCGTCCTCGCGGGAGAACACCCGGATGCCGATGACCTTGCCGGATTCGCCGTGCGGCACCTTCAGTGAGGTGTCCCGGACTTCGCGGGCCTTCTCACCGAAGATCGCGCGCAGCAGCCGCTCCTCGGGGGTCAGCTCGGTCTCACCCTTCGGGGTGACCTTGCCGACCAGGATGTCGCCGTCGCGGACCTCGGCGCCGATGCGGACGATGCCACGCTCGTCGAGGTCTGCCAGCACCTCATCGGAGACGTTCGGGATGTCCCGGGTGATCTCCTCGGCGCCCAGCTTGGTGTCGCGGGCGTCGATCTCGTGCTCCTCGATGTGGATCGAGGTCAGCGTGTCCTCCTCGACCAGCCTGTTGGACAGGATGATCGCGTCCTCGTAGTTGTGTCCCTCCCACGGCATGATCGCCACGAGCAGGTTCTTGCCCAGGGCCATCTCGCCGTTGTCGGTGCACGGGCCGTCCGCGATCACCTGGCCGGTCTCGACGCGCTCGCCGGCGTCGACGATCGGACGCTGGTTGGCGCAGGTGCCGTGGTTGGACCGGTTGAACTTGCGCATCCGGTAGGTCTGCCGGGTGCCGTCATCGGCCATCACCGTGACGTAGTCGGCGGACACCTCCTCGATGACACCGGTCTTCTCGGCGACGATCACGTCGCCGGCGTCGATCGCGGCCCGCAACTCCATACCGGTACCCACCAGCGGCGCCTCGCTGCGCACCAGCGGAACCGCCTGGCGCTGCATGTTGGCACCCATCAGGGCACGGTTGGCGTCGTCGTGCTCCAGGAACGGGATCATGGCCGTGGCCACCGACACCATCTGGCGCGGCGAGACGTCCATGTAGTCGACCTCGGCCGACGACACGTACTCGACCTCACCGCCCTTGCGGCGCACCAGAACTCGGTCCTCGGTGAAGCGACCGTCGTCCTCCAGCGGCGAGTTGGCCTGCGCCACGACGTGGCGGTCCTCCTCGTCGGCGGTCAGGTACTCGATGTCGTCGCTGACCACACCGTCGTTGACCTTGCGGTACGGGGTTTCGATGAATCCGAACGGGTTGACCCGCGCGTACACCGACAGCGAGCCGATCAGACCGATGTTGGGACCTTCCGGGGTCTCGATCGGACACATCCGGCCGTAGTGCGACGGGTGCACGTCACGAACTTCCAGGCCGGCCCGCTCACGGGACAGACCGCCCGGCCCCAGCGCCGACAGCCGGCGCTTGTGGGTCAGACCCGACAGCGGGTTGTTCTGGTCCATGAACTGAGAGAGCTGGCTGGTGCCGAAGAACTCCTTGATGGCGGCGACCACCGGGCGGATGTTGATCAAGGTCTGCGGCGTGATGGCCTCGACGTCCTGGGTGGTCATCCGCTCGCGGACCACACGCTCCATCCGGGACAGCCCGACCCGGATCTGGTTCTGGATCAGCTCACCCACGGTGCGCAGGCGCCGGTTGCCGAAGTGGTCGATGTCGTCGACCTCGACCGGCACCTCGACCCCGCCCGGCACCGTCATGGTGGCGGACACACCGTCCTGAGCGGCCTGGTGCAGGCGCACCAGGTACTCGATGGTGGCCACGATGTCCTCTTCGGTCAGCGTGGTCGGCAGCTCGCCCGGAGTGGACGGCAGGCCCAGCTTCTTGTTGATCTTGTAGCGGCCCACCCGTGCCAGGTCGTAGCGCTTCTCCTTGAAGAACAGGTTCTCCAGCAGGGTCTGCGCGGACTCCTTGGTGGGGGGCTCGCCCGGACGCAGCTTGCGGTAGATGTCCAGCAGCGCCTCGTCGGAGTTGGCGGCGTTGTCCTTCTCCAGCGTCGACATCATGATCTCGGAGAAGCCGAACCGCTCCCGGATCGCTTCGCTGGTCCAGCCCAGCGCCTTGAGCAGCACGGTGACCGGCTGACGACGCTTGCGGTCGATACGGACGCCGACCAGGTCGCGCTTGTCGACGTCGAACTCCAGCCAGGCACCGCGGCCCGGGATCACCTTGACCGAGTGCAGCGTCTTCTCGGTGGACTTGTCGATGCTGGCGTCGAAGTACACGCCCGGCGACCGCACCAGCTGGGAGACCACCACCCGCTCGGTGCCGTTGATGATGAAGGTGCCCTTCTCGGTCATCATCGGGAAGTCACCCATGAACACCGTCTGGCTCTTGATCTCGCCGGTGTTGTTGTTGATGAACTCCGCGGTGACGAACAGCGGGGCCGCGTACGTCATGTCCTTGTCGCGGCACTCTTCGACAGGGGCCTTGACCTCGTCGAACCGGGGGTCGGAGAAGGACAGCGACATGGAGCCGGAGAAGTCTTCGATCGGGGAGAGCTCTTCGAGCACCTCCTCGAGGCCACCCTTGGGTGCGGCGCCGGTCTGCTGCGCCATCTTCTCGCGCCATTCCGGCGCCCCGATCAGCCACTGGAACGAGTCGGTCTGCACGTCGAGCAGACCCGGAACCTCGAGAGGTTCGCGCAGTTTGGCGAAGGAGATCCGGTTCGGAGCCCCGGGCACGGAACTATTGGGAGAATTCTGGGTGGTAGTACCTGAAGCGTTCTTCTTGCTCTGGCGGGAGACTGCCAAGATGCATCCTTCCAGCACCTAATGCGGCCAGCGGGTTCCGGTTCTCACCTGACCCCGTTCGCTGCGAATATCGACCGTTGGTTCGGCTGGCGAACGCTCTGTCCGGTCTCACGCACAACCAAACCACGAGGTCACAGCCTGAAACGAGCCAACAAACGTGACTCAGGCTGGTACTGCGGTGTCGGGTGCGGGTAAGGGTGGGCAGGAGGAAGCCAGCGCAACGTCCAACAATAGCGCAGGCTCACGCAATCCTCAACTGCGACGTCCGGGACCCTATCGGTGCTGGCTGGCCTCCGCCGGACTCCCCGCACAAACGCTGCTGACCAGATTGGACCGTTTACGTCCGTCCGTCAAGAGCTGACACGGCTTGAGACCGGCGAGGACTCAGCCCTGCGAGGCCGGAATCGAGGCGGTCGGGGCGTCGTCGTCGGACGGGAACTGGTGCACGGCGTACTTGTGAGTGCCCTCCAGCTCGTCCCGGATCACCGCCTGGGCGTTCGGCGGCAGGGTGTGCAGGATCTCCCGCACCCGGGCCTGACGCCGGCCGACCGCCTGGCGCTCCGGCATGCCGGGACTGGCGACGATCTGCGGCGGCACACCCTCAACCTCGTCGACACCGCCGTCGGCGTGCCCGGCGTCGATGGCGGCCTGCTCGGCGGCGGCGGTGGCCTGGTCCTTCTCCTCGGACATGCCGATCGGGCCGATCCGGCGGCCGTTGAGGAACTGCTTGACGGCCGGCTCGTCGCTGGTCAGCAGCACCTCACGCGGACCGAACATCACCAGCTTCTTGCGGTACAGCATGCCGATGTTGTCCGGCACGGTGCGAACCACGTTGATGTTGTGCGTGACGATCAGGATGGTCGCGTCGATCTGGGCGTTGATGTCGATCAGCAGCTGGCTCAGGTAGGCGGTGCGGACCGGGTCCAGGCCCGAGTCCGGCTCGTCGACCAGGATGATCTTCGGGTCCAGCACCAGGGCGCGGGCCAGGCCGGCACGCTTGCGCATACCGCCGGAGATCTCACCCGGGAACTTGTAGCCGTCGTTGGGCATACCGACCAGGTCGAGCTTCTCCATGACGATGTCACGGATTTCCTTCTCGGACTTCTTGGTGTGCTCGCGCAGCGGGAAGGCGGTGTTGTCGTAGATGTTCATCGACCCGAACAGCGCGCCGTCCTGGAACAGCACCCCGAACAGCGTGCGGATCTCGTAGAGCTCCTTGGCCGAACACTGCAGGATGTCGGTGCCGTCGATGACGATCGAGCCGCGCTCCGGGCGCAGCAGGCCGATCAGCGACTTCAGGAAGACCGACTTGCCGGTACCGGACGGGCCCAGCATGACGCTCACCTCGCCAGCGGGGATCGTCAGTGTGACGTCCTCCCAGATTCGAGCTGATCCGAAGGACTTCGTCAGCCCGTTTACATCGATGGCTACACCCATTGGTGAGGTCCTTCCGCAACGTCTCGTCGTGCCACGTCTGCCATTGTGGCTTGGGCCACTGTAGCGCACCGACGCGACCCTTATCTGCGGTCCGCCCCAGTCCGCCGACCTTCAATCCCCGGGAATCCATCGGCACCCCGCTGCGGGCGCCGAGAATCAGCCGTTGACCCTGGCCGGGGTTCCGCGGGCTGAAACAGCCGAAGCCCCCGGAACCTCACGGGTCCCGGGGGCTTCGGCCGTACTGAACTACTTGACGGTGACGGTGGCGCCGGCAGCCTCGAGCTTGGCCTTGGCCTCCTCGGCAGCCTCCTTGGCGACCTTCTCCAGCAGCGGCTTGGGAGCGCCGTCGACCAGGTCCTTGGCCTCCTTGAGGCCCAGGCCGGACACGACCTCGCGGACCACCTTGATGACGCCGATCTTCTTCTCGCCGGCCGACTCCAGGATGACGTCGAACTCGGACTGCTCCTCGCCGGCCTCAGCGGCGGCGGGGGCAGCACCCGGAGCGGCGGCAACGGCGACCGGAGCCGCAGCGGTGACGTCGAAGGTCTCCTCGAACTGCTTCACGAAGTCCGACAGCTCCAGCAGGGTCATCTCTTTGAAGACGTCGAGCAGCTCGTCGGTGGAAAGTTTGGCCATGATTTCGGTCCTTTCTGATTCCGGTTAGGAAGTTGGGTTTGGGTTATGCGTGGTTATTCGGTTGTCTCGGCCGGAGCCTCGGCGGTTTCGGCCGGAGCCTCGGTCTCGGCAGGGGCTTCGGTCTCGGCCGGGGCCGCGGCGGCAGCCGGTGCCGCCGCAGCCTCGGCAGGCTTCTTCTCCTGCAGCGCCGCGGCCAGGCGGGCCATCTGCGACGCCGGGGCGGCGAAGAGGCCGGCGGCCTTGGACAGGTTGGCCTTCATGGCACCGGCCATCTTGGCCAGCAGCACCTCGCGCGACTCCAGGTCGGCGATGCGCTCCACCTCGGCGACGCTGAGCGCGTGGCCGTCCATGTAGCCGCCCTTGATGACCAGCGCCTTGTGGTCCTTGGCGAACTTCTTGATGGCCTTGGCGGCATCGACCGGCTCACCCCGGACGAACGCGATCGCCGTCGGGCCGGCGAAGAGCTCATCGAGCCCCTCCACCCCGGCCTCGGCAGCGGCGCGCTTGACCAGTGTGTTCTTGGCCACCGTGTAGGTGGCCGAACCGGCGAGCGAACGCCGCAGCTCGGCCAGGTTCGCAACCGTCAGACCGCGGTACTCGGTGATCACGGTGGCGGTCGAGTCGTTGAACTGCTCGACGATGTCCGCGACGGCGGCGGTCTTGTCAGCCCGCGCCATGCATACCTCCTCGGGGTCGCTGTACTTGTCGTACTTGTCCAGGTGAACCACCCGAGAAACGAACGAACGCCCCGACGCAGGAAGCGGTCGGGGCGTCACGAATACGTGCCGGCGGGGCCGGTGCCTCGTCCTCCTGCGTGGGCCGCCGGGATGTTCCCGGACCTTCAACCGATTGCTCGGTGACCGACGGTCTTCGGTGGATCGCCACACACCATAGCGTGACGAGGCCCGATCAGCCAAAACGGGCGCCGTCGGCCGAGGGTCAGGCGTTCACGACGCCGACCACCAACAGCACGAAGATCACCGCCAACATCGCCACCCGCAACCAGTGCAGCCGATCCCAGCGCGCCGCAAGCACTCGGGACACCTCGTCGGCGCTGCGCCACGCTGCGATCTTGTTGTTGATCGGCACCAGCACCAGCACCGACAGCAGCGCAACGACCACCATCAGGCCCACGCCGGCACCGATGAGCCACCGCTGCGGACCGGCGACGGCGGCGGCCCCGACCAACAGCGCCAACGCGGTCAGGTACCAAAACGGCATCACCTTCCCCAGCAGTCCGGCGCCGTCACCGCGGGCGGCCCAGAAGGCGTCGTCGGGCAGCCGCCCGACGATTGGGCGAAAGAACGCCGCCACTGCGAACTCCGAACCCACCAAGGCCCCGACCACCACCAGCGCAAGTATCTCCACAATCTGCTTCACAACAGTCGACTGTGACGTCTATGCTGACAAAAAACAAGGTACTGACAAATTAGTCAGCATTAGGAGCGCTGGTGGCGGCATCAAGAACAATCGTCAGCGACTGCCCGATCGACGCCGCGCTGTCGGTCATCAACGGCCGTTGGAAGGGCACCATCCTGTGGCGCCTGGCCGACGGGCCGATGCGCACCGCCGAGCTACGGCGCAGCATTCCGGGCATCACCGAACGGATGCTCATCCGTCATCTGC
This sequence comes from Mycolicibacter longobardus, assembly GCF_002102265.1. Lineage (GTDB taxonomy): Bacteria > Actinomycetota > Actinomycetes > Mycobacteriales > Mycobacteriaceae > Mycobacterium > Mycobacterium longobardum. The sequence continues at coordinate 28,961 of NZ_LQPG01000033.1, forward strand.
ACGAGCTCGTCGCCGACGGGATCATCGAGCGGCACGACGCCGGCACCGTGCCGCCATGTGTGCACTATTCGGTCTCGGAGTACGGGACGACGCTGGCTCCGGTACTGGCCCAGCTGTGCGAGTGGGGCCGCGTCCACCTGTCGCGTTGACTCTGCACCCGCACAACATCAAGGCAGGGTGGCCAGCACCCCCGCGCCCACCAGCCCGGCCTCACCACCGAGTTCGGCGGGCACCACCCGCAGGCCGGCCAGGAAGTCCAACCCGGCACGCTCGGCCAGCGCCGCCCACAGCGGGTCGAACAACAAGGCGCCGGATCTGGCGACTCCCCCGCCGATCACCACCAGATCCAGGTCGCACACCGCCGCCACCGAGGCGATCATCACCGCCAGCGCGTCGGTGCCGCGCCGGAACGCCCGCAGGGCCACCGGGTCGCCGGCTTCGGCGGCGTCACCGAGCGCCTTGGCATCCGCCGCGGTCCCCTCCGGCGCCCACCCGTTGGCCAGCGCCCAACGCACCATCGACGGGCCGGATGCGATGGTCTCCACACAGCCCCGGCCCCCGCAGCGGCACAACTCGCCGTCGGGGTCGACGATGACGTGCCCGACGTGCCCCGCGTTGCCGGAGCGGCCGTGGAAGGGGGCGCCATCGAGGACCAGGCCGCCGCCCACCCCCGTCGAGACCACCATGCCCAGCATGGATCGCGTTCCTCGGCCCGCCCCGTAGCGATGTTCGCCGAGCGCCATGCACAGGCCGTCGCCGCCCAACCGGACCGATACTCCGGGCACCGCGGCGGCGACCCGGTCACGCAGGGCGAAACCGCGCCAGCCGGGGATGTTGATCGGGCTGACCGTCCCGGCGTTGACGTCGACGGGCCCGGCCGAGCCGATCCCGACCGCGTCGACCCGGCCCCCGGCCTGCGCGAGGGCGCCGTCGATCAGCTCGGCCACCACCGACCACACCACCTCGGTGCCCTGATCGGCCCGGGTGGGCAGGGTGGCGGTGTAGGTCAGTGCTCCGTCGGCGTCCACCAGCCCGGCGGCGATCTTGGTGCCGCCGACGTCCAGCGCCAGTACGCCGGCCATCAGTCGAGACCCACCGCGCCGGGGGCCAGCACCGTCATCGGCACCGCCGGCGAGTACGCCAACGCGCCCGCACCGCCGACCCGGACCAGTGCCCACCAGGCTCCGGGCTGAACCCAGGCCGGCGGAGCGATCACGAAGCTCAACTGGACCCGGCCACCGGCCGGCACCACCGCGCCCACCGAGGCCGGGCCGGCCCACTCCCAGGTGCCCCACGGGCTGATCAGATGAGCCTCCACCGCCAGGTCGGCACGCGCATCGGTGCCGACGGTGACCGTCAGCCGCGCAGACCGACCCGCGGTCACCTCGACCCCGCCGGGATCGTCGAGGTAGACCAGCCGGTCGGGACCCGGATCGCCGACGCGCACCACCGTCACGTCTTCGACCGGCTGGCGCCAGGACCGCGGCACGTCGCCGGTCAGGTCGAGCCGGGCGCGGACGGGATAGAGCCCCGGAGCGGCATCCGGCGGCACCGTCACCGCTATCGGAGTGCGTGCGTGCTCCCCCGCCGCCAGCCGCACGTCTTGTTCGGCCGGCGTGGCCGTCCAGCCGTCCGGGCAGGCCAGCGTCACCGCGCCGGACAGTGCCGCGTCGACGCAGTCGCTGGCCACGCTCAGCTCCAGGTTCAGCTGCTCGCCCGGCGCTGCGTCCACCCGGTGCGGATGCAGGGTGGGAGTCACCGGCAGTCCGCCCAGCGGCGCCGGCCCACGGTTGTGCAGCCAGTAGCGGGCGTACAGCGGCTGCGCGGCTTCGGCATCGGAGCCCAAAGGGCCGCCGGCGCCCACACTTTCAACGCCGAGCCGGGCGGTGACGGTGGCGATCTCGTAGCCGTGCAGCCGGTCCGGGGCTGGGTGCTCGCGCGGCTGCTCCAGCAGGTCGGCGCGGCCCAGCACCGTCACCGGGCCCAGGTCGCTGCGCAGCCTGACCGCGGTGTCGGTCCCGTGGGTTTCCACCAGCCGCAGGGTGACGGTCTTCGGCTCGACGGGCGTTGCACTGCCGCGTGCCATCGGGTTGCCGGCCGCCTTGAGCGCCCCCAGGCCGACACCCTCGACCGGATCGACGCTCAGCAGCGAGCCACTGGCCGGCAGCGGGCCGGAGCCCCCGGCCACCGGCACGGCTCGCAGCGGGTCGGCGAATTCCGCGCTGCGTGCCGGGATCCCCGCCTGCCGCCAGTCGCCGTCGCCGGCCACCAGCGCGTAGTCGAAGGTGTGCGTCCAGTGCATCAGTTGGAAAGCGCTGCCGTCGGGGGCGGTGCGGCGCGGGTCGTCGGTCCAGGACGCCGACGGCCAGCTGGTGCAGGACCGCAGTAGCGCGGTGTGCAGTGTGCCCGCCGAATCGACGGCGAAACTGGGCACGCCGCGGTTGATCAGTGCGACGGTGCGCGCCTCGAAGGGCTCCATCTCAGCGGGAGCATCCTGGTCCACCACGATCTCGGCGGCGGCCAGGTCGTCGGCCACTCGGGCGATCTCGGCCGACAGACCAGCCTCGTCACCGGCGGCGACGATCAGCACCGGCAGCGCACGCGGACCGGTCAGGTCGGCTCCGGGAACCCACACCTCGGTGAGCGGTTTCTCCGCGGGCACCCAGACCCGGGCCCGCCCGTGCCGCTCGAGCTGGCGGTGCAGCTCGGCGGCGTAGGCGGGATCGGCGACGTCCAGCAGCGCTTTGGTGAAGGTGTTGCGGTCCGGTCCGCCCAGCGCGATGCGGGTGTCGGGCAGGTTGGAGTCGACGTCGAGGTTGCCGTAGCGGGGACCGTCGCCGTCCGAACAGGTGGCGGTGACGCCCGCACGCACCAGCGCGACCATCAGATCCCGCGGCGCGGCCAGCCCGTCGGGGGTGATGACTTCGGCCACCGACACCGCCCGGCTGCCCCCGGCAACTCCGCCGACGCTGATCCGGGCCGTCGCGGACAGGCCGAACCAACGGTTGGCGGGCGTATCGAGGGTGCGGGGATGGCGCGCGGTGTCCACCGAACGCCCGCTGGGCTCATGCAGCAGGCCGAACCCGCGGCCGATGACGGCATCGGCCACCTCGGCGACCGGCATGGCGCCGGGCACCGGGCAGGGCCAGCGCAGCCGCAGCAGGTGGTCGGAGCCGGTGAACTCATCGATGGTCGTGGAGCAGTCCACCCGGTCCACGCCGTGCCACAGCGTCAGCGTCTGGGTGTAGGCCAGCACGTTGCGGATCCGTCCGGAGACCACCAGCCGCTCCCCCAACGGCCCGCGGTAGGCCTGCACGGTCACGTCGCGGGCAACCGCGGAGGTGAACAGGTTGCCGCTGGGCACCAGATGCCACGGCCCCTCACCGGACTGCGGGTGCCGGGGATATTCGTCGTAGACGGCGAGCTGGTTGCCCAGCCCGCCGTCGATGACCATTTCGCGGCCCCCGTGCAGCCAGGACGTGATGCCGCCGCCGCGGGCCGGGTCGGCGGTCAGCCGGTGGTGCTCATTGCCGATCCGGGTGCCGGGCACCGGCTGCCAGCCCGGCGCGTCCGGGGCGGGGATCAGCCGGTAGGACCGCCAGCCCAGCGACGGCACGTCGCGGGCCAGCCAGCTGACCGTGGTGCCGTCGTGCTCCACCTGGGCGGGCAGTTCGGTGCCGTCGGTGTCGATGACGCGCGCCCCGGCCGCCAGTGGCTTCTCCAACCGCACCGTGACCACGTCGGTGCGTCGCTGCGCCACCGGGTTCCACACCACAACCCCCGCGCCGTCCGCGTCCCCGGCGTCCACCAGCCCCGACAGCACCGCCAACGCGTTGTCGCGGGCGTCGGCGCCCAGTTGCCAGGCGTCGCGCCAGCCGGTCAGCAGGTCCAGGTAGACCTGGTCGGCCTCCGAACCGGTGATGGCGTCGTGGTGGGCGCCGTAACACAGTTGCGCCCACGCTTTGGCCAACGCCGCCTCCGGGTAGTCCGCCCCGGTCAGGGCCGCGGCGAACACGCCGAAGCGCTCCGCGCCCAGCACCGCCTGTTCGGCGGCCCGGTTGGCCTGCTTGGTGTCGATATAGGAGACGTGGCAGCCGGTGTAGATCGGGTTCATGTCGCGGGTCTGCGGGGACGGCGCGGCGCCGCGCTCGTCCAGTTCGGCGCGCACCGCGGCGAAGAACTCACTCGGCAGGGCGCAGACGAACCTGGGCCAGGTGTAGCGGGCGTTCCAGTCCCGGTGGATCTCGGTGATCCAGCGGTTCGGCGGAGTGAAGTCGGTGCCCACCGGCAGCAGCACGTTGCGGGTGGCGGCGATCTTCTTCATCTCGGTGAACAACCGGTAGACGTCGTCCTCGGCGTCGGCCAGGGTTTCCTGGGCGTCCATCCACCAGCCGGCCGCGTAGTGCGCGGGCATGTAGTGGGTCAGCAGGCCGCGTCCCGACGGCGCGATCCATTCGAATTCGGATGGGAACTGCATCCGGCGCGGATCGCCGCCATCAGCCATCGGCCCCCACTGGTGGAACGGTCCGCGGGCCCAGGCGCTGGAGGTCAGCCCGGCGTCGGCGACCAGTCCGGGGAACTGCGGGTCGTGCCCGAACACGTCGAGCTGCCAGGCCGTCGCTGGATCGGCGCCCATGATGTCGCGCTGGAACCCCAGACCCGTCACCAGGTTCCGAATCGTCGTCTCGGCATCGGTGAGGTTGGTCGACGGCTCGTTGTAGGTGCCGCCCATCACCTCGACCCGGCCCTGCGCCATCAGCTCGCGCAGTTCGGCGCGGTCCTCGGGGTGGGTGTCCCAGTACGGCTTGAGGTAGTCGACCTCGGCCAGCACGAACTTGTACTCGGGGTTGTCCCGGGCCCAGTCCAGGTGACCGCGCACCAGGCTGAAGCCGTTGGTCTGCCGGCACGCGCCGAGCGGGTTCTCGGTCCACACGCTGGTGTAGTTGGCCTGGGTGTTCCACCACACCGGGTCGTAGTGGAAGTGGCCCACCATGAACATCGTCCAACCGGGTTCGGCCACGGTGAACTCAAAACCCGTGGTGCCGTTGACCCGGGCCGCCCGCTGCTGTCCGGGCACCGGGTTCTCGACGGTCACCGGCACCTCGATGACACCGCTGCCCGCCTCGGCGACGGCTTCCCCGGCCAGGCCGTCGCCGTCGATCCGGACCGATGTCGGCACGTCGGCGTCGGCATAGCTCACCCGCACCAGCTGCACGGGCACACCGGCCGGCCCGACGAACTTCTCGGTCGATTCGGCCTCCAGGATCCGCATGGCACAAACCTACGGATGCGCGGCGGCTGCATGGCGCCTTTCGGCGACCGGGCGTGCCTGGCAGGCTCGGGGTATGCCCGTCACCAGTGATGTACTGGCCGACCAACTCGACTGGCACTGGCAGCACCTGCTGCGCCCGCGGTTGGACGGCCTCAGCGACGACGAGTACCTGTGGGAGCCGGTGCCGGACTGCTGGAACGTGCGCCCCGGCAGAATCGACTTCGCGTTTCCGTCGCCGGTGCCGGCACCGTTCACCACCATCGCCTGGCGGATGACGCACATCACCGTCGGCGTGTTCGCGATGCGCAACCATCACCACTTCGCCGGCCCGCCGGCCGACTACGACACCTGGCCGTATGCGCTGGACGCCGCCACCGCGCTGCACCAGCTCGACGACGCCTACGCACGCTGGATCGCCGGGGTGCGTGGCCTCGACGAGCCCGCGTTGGCCCGGCCGATCGGACCGGCCGAGGGACCGTGGGCCGACCACACCATGGCGCAGCTGGTCCTGCACATCCACCGCGAAGCCATCCACCACGGAGCCGAGATCGCGTGCCTGCGGGATCTGTACGTTCACCGGACAGAGAACTTCCGCCGCTGATTTGGCAGACTGCAGCAATGAGTGCGACCCCACCCCGCCAGGTGGCCCAGCTGGACCGGGTGCCGTTGCCGGTCGAAGCCGCCCGCATCGGTGCGACGGGCTGGCAGCTCACCCGCGCCGTCACCCGGGTCTTCAGCCGGCTGCTCGGGCCCGGCCCGATCCAGCAGAAGGTGATCCGCGAGCTGCCGCAGACCTTCGCCGACCTGGGCCCCACCTACGTCAAGTTCGGCCAGATCATCGCCTCGAGCCCCGGCGCATTCGGCGAGCAGCTGTCCCGGGAGTTCCGCGGCCTGCTCGACGCCGTGCCACCGGCCGACCCGGCCTCGGTGCACACCCTGTTCGTCGAGGAGCTGGGCGCCGAACCGCAGGAGCTGTTCGCCAAGTTCGACGAGACCCCGATCGCGTCGGCGTCGATCGCACAGGTCCATTTCGCCACCCTGCACAGCGGCGAGGAGGTCGTGGTCAAGATCCAGCGGCCGGGCATCCGTCGCCGGGTCGCCGCGGACCTGCAGATCCTCAAACGGTTCGCGCAGGTCGTCGAGCTGGCCAAGCTCGGCCGCCGACTGTCCGCCCAGGACGTCGTCGCCGACTTCTCCGACAACCTCGCCGAAGAACTGGACTTCCGGATCGAGGCGCAGTCCATGCAGACCTGGGTGTCGCATCTGCACGCCTCCCCGCTCGGCAAGAACATCAAAGTGCCCGACGTGCACTGGGACTTCACCAGCGAGCGGGTGCTGACCATGGAACGGGTGGCGGGCCTGCGCATCGACGACGCCCCCGCCATCCGCAAGGCCGGCTTCGACGGCGTCGAGCTGGTCAAGGCACTGCTGTTCTCCACCTTCGAGGGCGGGCTGCGGCACGGCCTGTTCCACGGCGACCTGCACGCCGGCAACCTGCTGGTCGACGACCAGGGCCGGGTGGTGTTCCTGGACTTCGGGATCATGGGCCGTATCGACCCGCGCACCCGCTGGCTGCTGCGCGAGCTGGTGTACGCGCTGCTGGTCAAGAAGGACCACGCCGCGGCCGGCAAGATCGTGGTGCTGATGGGCGCGGTGGGCACCGTCAAACCGGAGGGCCAGGCCGCCAAGGATCTGGAGGCGTTCGCCACCCCGCTGACCATGAAGTCGCTGGGCGACATGTCCTACGCTGACATCGGCAGGCAGCTCGGGGCGCTGGCCGACGCCTACGACGTTAAGTTGCCGCGCGAGCTGGTGTTGATCGGCAAGCAGTTCCTCTACGTGGAGCGGTACATGAAGTTGTTGGCGCCGCGCTGGCAGATGATGTCGGATCCCCAGCTGACCGGCTACTTCGCCAACTTCATGGTCGATGTCAGCCGCGAACACAAGGACGACCACGAGAACGACCAAGACGAGCTGGGGGTCTGACCGTGGAGGTGCGCAGCGGTACCGCCCGCTCGGGAGACCTGGAGATCTTCTACGAGGACCTGGGAAACCCAGCCGACCCGCCCGTTCTGCTGGTGATGGGCCTGGGCGCCCAGCTGCTGCTGTGGCGCACCGGGTTCTGCGAGAAGCTGGTGGCCCAGGGCCTGCGGGTCATCCGCTACGACAATCGCGACGTCGGCTTGTCCACCAAACTGGGCCGTGAGCATGCCCGCGGCGCGCTGGTCCCCCAGATGGCCCGGTTCTGGCTGGGTAAGCCCAGCTCGGCGGTGTACACCCTCGAGGACATGGCCGACGACGCCGCCGCCGTGCTGGACCACCTGGATATCGACCAGGCACACGTGGTCGGCGCCTCGATGGGCGGGATGATCGCGCAGATCTTCGCGGCCCGGTTCGCCGCGCGGACCCAGTCGCTGGGAGTGATCTTCTCCAGCAACAACCGGCGCTTCCTGCCGCCGCCGGCGCCGCGCGCGCTGCTGGCGCTGCTGAGCGGGCCATCACCGGACTCGCCCCGCGAGGTGATCGTCGACAACGCGGTGCGGGCCAGCCGGATCATCGGCAGTCCCCGGTACCCGACGCCGGAGCATCAGTTGCGGGCCAACATCATCGAGGCCTACGAACGCAGCTACTACCCGTGGGGTATCGCCCGGCAGTTCGGCGCCATCCTGGCCACCGGCAGCCTGGCGGCCTACGACCAGCTGATCACCGCGCCGACGGTGGTCATCCACGGCCTGGCCGACAAGCTGATGCGCCCGTCGGGGGGAAAGGCGGTGGCCGACGCCATCGACCGCGCCCGGTTGGTGCTGTTCGAAGGGATGGGCCACGACCTGCCCGAGGAGCTGTGGGATTCGGTGATCAGCGAGCTGACCATGACATTTGCCGCCGCACACTGAGCCCATTGCTGGATTCGCGCCGTCAAACGCTAAGATGTCGGAGCCTCTCCCTATACCCCCCAGAAGATCGTGAGTGAACCAAGCATGCCCAAACTGGAGCCGAAGTACGAGGAACTGCAGTCGATCTACGACATCTCGAACGAGTTCTACGAGCTGTTCCTAGGTCCGACGATGGGCTACACCTGCGGGTTCTATCCGGACAAGGACACCACCTGCGACGAGGCGCAGATCGCCAAGTTCGACTTGGCGCTGGGCAAGCTGGGTCTGGAGCCCGGTATGACGCTGCTCGACGTTGGATGCGGCTGGGGGGCCTGCATGCAGCACGCGCTGGAGAAGTACGACGTCAACGTCATCGGGCTGACCCTCAGTGGCGAGCAGCGCGACTACGCCATCGAGAAGCTGTCCAAGGTGGACACCAACCGCAACATCGAGGTTCGACTGCAGGGCTGGGAGGAGTTCACCGACAAGGTGGACCGGATCGTGTCGATCGGCGCGTTCGAGCACTTCGGGCGTGACCGCTGGGCGGACTTCTTCAAGATCACCTACGACGCGCTGCCGGCCGACGGACGGATGCTGCTGCACACCATCACCGGCATCAGCGGCCAGGACGAAGCCCAGCAGAAGGGTCTTCCGATGACGATGGAGCTGGCCAAGTTCACCCTGTTCATCATGAAGGAGATCTTCCCGGGCGGGCAGCTTCCGTCGGCGTGGTTGCCCCGCAAGTTCGCCGCCGAGGCCGGTTTCCGTGTGACCCGCGACGACGAGATCGGGCCGCACTACGCACGCACCCTGGAGGACTGGGCGGCGATGTTGGCGGCCAACAAGGAGCGGGCGATCGAGGTCCAGGGCCAGGAAGCCTACGACCGCTTCGACAAGTACCTCAACGGCTGCGTAAGACTGTTCCGCGAGGGGTACAACAGCGTGCACCAGTACACGCTGCAGAAATAGCACGGATCGGGCCTGCCCCGGGTTCCGGCTTCGCTACATTTCACGTCAACCGGCCCACCCTCGACACGCTAAGCTGCAACAGTTGACCCGCACAGGCGACAGAGCAGACGCCATGTGCAGTCACACCGGGCTTCATCAGGAAGGCAATCAGTCACAGATGGCGGACAAAGCGACACACACCGCGGGGATGCGTCCGAAATTCGAAAACATCCAGGCGCACTACGACCTGTCTGATGACTTCTTCGCGCTGTTCCAGGACCCGAGCCGCACCTACAGCTGCGCGTACTTCGAGCCGTGGGACATCAGCTTGGAGGAGGCTCAGGTCGCCAAGCTCGACCTGAACCTGGACAAGCTGGATCTGCGGCCGGGAATGACGCTGCTGGACATCGGTTGCGGCTGGGGCGGGACCATGAAGCGCGCCGTCGAGAAGTACGACGTCAACGTGATCGGCTTGACCTTGTCGAAGAACCAGCACGCGTACTCTCAGGAACTGCTGGATGCCATCGACACCGACCGGTCGCGGCGGGTCCTGCTGCAGGGCTGGGAAGAGTTTCACGAGCCGGTGGACCGGATCGTCTCGGTCGAGGCGTTCGAGCACTTCGGTTTCGAGAACTACGACGACTTCTTCAAGAACTGTTACGAGATCATGCCGGCCGACGGCCGGATGGCGATCCAGAGCAGCGTGGGCTTCCACCCCTATGAGCTCAACGCGCGCGGCAAGAAGCTGACGTTCGAGACCGCACGATTCATCAAGTTCATCCTCACCGAGATCTTCCCGGGCGGGCGCCTGCCCACCACCCAGATGATGATCGACCACGGCGAGAAGGCCGGTTTCACTGTGCCGGAGGCGATTTCGCTGCGGCCGCACTACATCAAGACCCTCAGGATCTGGGGCGACGCGCTGGAGGCCCATCACGACGAGGCCGTTGCGATCCAGTCCGAAGAGGTCTACCAGCGCTACATGAAGTACCTGCGCGGCTGCGAGTACTACTTCACCGACGAGGCCCTGGACGTCAGCCTGGTCACCTACGTCAAAGACGCCGCCTGACCCGGACAGCATGAAAAAGCCCCCGCCACGCGCCTAGCGTGCGGGGGCTTTTCGCTGTGGACTACTCGCCCGCGAAGTTGCGGGTGACGGCCGGGTCCACCGGGATGCCGGGGCCGGTGGTGGTCGAGATGGTGACCTTCTTGAGGTAGCGGCCCTTGGAGGACGACGGCTTGAGACGCAGCACCTCGTCGAGGGCGGCGCCGTAGTTCTCCGCCAGGTTCTTCTCGTCGAACGAGGCCTTGCCGATGACGAAGTGCAGGTTGGCCTGCTTGTCCACCCGGAAGTTGATCTTGCCGCCCTTGATGTCGGAGACGGCCTTGGCGACGTCGGGGGTGACGGTGCCGGTCTTGGGGTTGGGCATCAGGCCGCGCGGACCCAGCACGCGGGCGATACGACCCACCTTGGCCATCTGGTCCGGGGTGGCGATCGCCGCGTCGAAGTCAAGAAAACCACCCTGGATCTTCTCGATCAGGTCGTCGCTGCCGACCACGTCGGCGCCGGCGGCGATGGCCTGCTCGGCCTTCTCGCCGACCGCGAACACCGCCACGCGTGCGGTCTTACCGGTGCCGTGCGGCAGGTTGACGGTGCCGCGGACCATCTGGTCGGCCTTGCGCGGGTCGACCCCGAGCCGAATGGCGACCTCGACGGTGGCGTCCTGCTTGGTCGAGGAGGTCTCCTTGGCCAGTTTGGCCGCCTGCAGCGGGGTGTAGAGGTTGTCGCGGTCCACCTTCTCGGCGGCGGCGCGGTAGGCCTTGCTGTTCTTGCTCATCGATTTTCCAATCTCGTGGTTGGTTGTGGTCAGCGGGCCGAAGCTGGCCCTCCCACACTTTCCTTCTGCGTTGAGTCTGCGTCCAGGGCGGTGCTTACTCGCACTTCTCCACCGTCAGCGCAGAATCAACAGGTCTTACTCGACGGTGATGCCCATGGAGCGGGCGGTACCGGCGATGATCTTGGCGCCGGCCTCGATGTCGTTGGCGTTGAGGTCGGCCTTCTTGGTCTCGGCGATCTCGCGCACCTGATCCCAGCTCACCTTGGCGACCTTGGTCTTGTGCGGCTCGGCCGAGCCCTTGGCGATACCGGCGGCCTTGAGCAGCAGCCGCGCCGCGGGCGGGGTCTTGAGCGCGAAGGTGAAGCTGCGGTCCTCGTAGACGGTGATCTCCACCGGGATGACGTTGCCGCGCTGGCTCTCCGTCGCGGCGTTGTACGCCTTGCAGAACTCCATGATGTTGACGCCGTGCTGACCGAGCGCGGGTCCGACCGGCGGCGCGGGGTTGGCCTGGCCGGCTTCGATCTGAAGCTTGATCAGACCGGCGACCTTCTTCTTCGGGGCCATGAGTGGGGTGTTCCTTTCCTACGTACTAAATCTTGGAGACCTGGTTGAAGGCCAGTTCCACTGGTGTCTCGCGACCGAAGATGGACACCAGCACCTTGAGCTTCTGCTGTTCGGCGTTGACCTCGCTGATCGAGGCGGGCAGCGTGGCGAACGGGCCGTCCATGACGGTGACCGATTCGCCGACCTCGTAGTCGACCTCGATGACCGGCCGCTCCAGGCCGCCCTCGGCGGCGGCCGCCGCGGTGCTCGCCGTACCCCGCGCCTGCTTCTTGGCCGCGCCTTGGGGCAGCAGGAACTTGACCACGTCGTCCAGCGGCAGTGAGGTGGGCCGGGAGGTGGCACCGACGAATCCGGTGACGCCGGGGGTGTTGCGCACCGCCGACCAGGAGTCGTCGGTGAGGTCCATCCGGACCAGGATGTAGCCCGGCAGCACCTTGCGGTTGACCTGCTTGCGCTGGCCGTTCTTGATCTCGGTGACCTCTTCAGTGGGCACTTCCACCTGGAAGATGTAGTCGCCGACGTCGAGGTTCTGCACGCGGGTCTCGAGGTTGGCCTTCACCTTGTTCTCGTAACCGGCGTAGGAGTGGATGACGTACCAGTCGCCCGGCTTGGAGCGCAGCTCGGCCTTCAGCGCCACCGCGGGGTCGAGTTCCTCCTCAGCCGGCGCTTCCTCGGCCGGCTGAGGCTCAGCGGCCTCGGCGACCTCGGGAGCCGCAGCGGCCTCCACCGCGGAGTCGTCAGCGGCAACCTCGGTGGTCTCCGCCACGTCGACCGGCTCGCCCGCGGGCGTATCGCCGTCGAAGGTAGTCACGGTTGTCAGTCCTTCCTATAACTTCACTCGCCGAACACCAGCAGCACCAGCTTGGCGAATCCGAAGTCTGCCCCGGAGACCAAAGCCACCATGAAGACCAGGAACGCCAGCACCACCGCGGTGTAGGTGACCATCTGCTTGCGGTTCGGCCAGATCACCTTGCGAAGCTCGCCGACGACCTGCTTGAGGTAGTTGAGGACGAAGACGAACGGGTTGCGGGACGGCCCCTCCGTCTTCTTCTTGGGCTTCTTCGCCTTCTTGACGGTCCCGGCGTCTTCGGAGTCCAGCTCGATGGCCGTGGAATCCACGTCTGCATCGTCACCCGCGCCGCGTCGCCGCGAGCGCTTGCCGGTGGGCCGCAGCGGTTCGCCGACCTGCCTGCTCACCACGGCCGTGCGAGCGTTGCGGCCGGTGGATTCGGCATCGCTGTCGCCGTCGGCTGCGGCGTCGGGACGGTCGAGCTCGTCGGTCACCGCATGCTCCTTCGTTCTTCTCGCTTATCTCATTGCCGTATCGCGCATGGTGTACTCCAGTGTCCACCATGGCACGTCAGCAGGGGCGACAGGACTTGAACCTGCAACCTGCGGTTTTGGAGACCGCTGCTCTGCCAGTTGAGCTACGCCCCTTCGCGGTTGGCAGACCAACCTGCGTGTTCTCGGAGATTCGCCCTGTGCGCCGTCTCCGGCCCACACAATTCGCGCGCCCCCCGTTCGCCTCACGGAAAGCGCGCTAGTGCTGGGAAAATCCCGAAGTCCGAGTGTACCTCGCCGCCGCGGCCAGTTACTAATCAGGCTGTTCGGACGACCTGACCGGTTTCGGCGTCCCACCTGAGGTTGACCGAATCGTCACCGTCGTGGCCCATCATGGTGGTGAACGCCTCCAGCACCACGTCGCCATCCTGGTTGGTCAGGATATTGCGGGTCGTCACGATGTCGGCGCCGAAGCGCTCGTTCACCGAGGCGATCTCCATCCGCGCGTAGAGCATGTCGCCGGCCTTGATCGGCTTGCGGTAGGTGAACCCCTGATCGACCTGGACCATCTGCATGGTGGTGTAGCCGGTGTCGACGTGGCGGAAGAAGTCGGACTGCACCAGCTTCGCCAGGATCGCCACGAAGGTCAACGGCGCCAGCAGCGAGTCGTAGCCCAGTTCGGCTGCCGCCTCCTCGTCGTAACAGGACGGGTCCTCGGCCTTGACGGCCCGAGCGTACTCGCGGATCTTCTCGCGGCCTACGGCGAACGGCTCGGGATAACGCCAGATCATGCCCCGGATATCGGTTTTGATCGCCATTGCTGCGTCTCCCCTAGGCCAGCTTCGCCGAGGCGACCGCCCGTCCGAAGATCTTCTTGCCACCGGTGGTGGCGGTGAGCGCAACCGTCACCATCTTCGTTTCGGGGTCGACGGACTTCACCCGGCCGCTGAAGACGATCTCCGCGCCCTTGCCGTCATTGGGAACCGGTACCACGGAGGTGAAGCGGACGTTGTACTCGGTCACCGCACCCGGGTCACCCACCCAGGACGTGACGTACCCGCCGCCGAGCCCCATGGTGAGCATGCCGTGGGCGATCGCGGTGTCCAGGCCCACCTGCTGGGCGATCTCGTCGTCCCAGTGGATCGGGTTGAGGTCACCGGACACACCGGCATAGTTGACCAGGTCCTGCCTCGACAGCGGGATGACCCGCTCCGGCAGCTGATCGCCGACCTTGACCGAACTGAACTCACGCAACGCCATCGGTGAAACCCTTTTCTCCTTCGCCGGCGCGGCCTGCCAGCGTCGTGTACGTCTTCTGCACGATGTCACCGGCATCGTTGGTGACCACCTGCTTGGTCATGATGATGTCGGTGCCGTGTGCGCGACGTATCGATTCGACCGACACGTCGCAGTACAGCCGGTCGCCCTCCTTGATCGGCTGAAGAAATTCCAGCTTCTGGTCGACCTGGACGATCTGGGCGTCATCGACCGTGACGCCGCAGTGCTCGAAGAACCCGGAGATCGCCTTGTGCCCGAACACCGAGATGTAGGTCAGCGAGGCGACCAGGCCGTCGTAGCCGAGCCCGGCAGCGGCCCGCAGGTCGAAGCTGGCCGGGTCCACCGCTTTGACCGCGCGCGCGTACTCACGGATCTTTTCCCGCTCCACGTCATAGTGGTCGGGGTAGCGATAGTGCGCCCCGGCGAGGCGATCTGCCAACGACACGGTTCGCGCTACCTACCGAGATTCGCGGTGCGACTCGTGCTTGCCGCAGTTGGGGCAGAATTTCTTCAGCTCCAGCCGGTCGGGGTCGTTGCGGCGGTTCTTCTTGGTGATGTAGTTGCGGTGCTTGCACACCTCACAGGCCAAAGTGATCTTCGGCCGCACATCGGTGCTGGAGGCCACGTCAGCTGCCCTCTTTCATCTGTTGTTGCGCTGGTTCTCGTAGTAGCGATGGCCGGACTTGAACCGGCGACCTAACGATTATGAGTCGTTCGCTCTAACCAACTGAGCTACATCGCCGCGGGTAATACACCTGCCAGCAGGCCCGGCGTCCACCGAGCCCCCTAACGGAATCGAACCGTTGACCTTTTCCTTACCATGGAAACGCTCTGCCGACTGAGCTAAGGGGGCCTACTTGTTGCTGCCCGCGGTGTCCCGTTCGGGCGCCGCAAGCCTGTAGAAGGTTACAACCTCGCCCGCGAGGTCACCAAACCGCAATGACGGATCCCGCTCTAGACGCCACCAGACGGCGGCGATCTGCCGCGCCCGGCTTCGCCCCGCTTGCAATCGCCCTGCCAACGGCGGCGATCTGCCGCGCCCGGCTTCGCCCCGCTTGCAATCGCGGCTGCTTTAGGGTGGAGGGCGTGCCCGAATCCGACCGGCTGTATTTCCGCCAGCTGCTCTCCGGACGCGATTTCGCCGCCGGGGACCCGATTGCCGCCCAGATGCGTAACTTCGCATACCTGATCGGCGACCGGCAGACCGGCGACGCCGTGATGGTCGACCCGGCCTATGCCGCCGGCGATCTGCTCGACACCCTCGAGGCCGACGGCATGCGCCTGTCCGGCGTGTTGGTGACCCATCACCACCCCGATCACGTCGGCGGCAAGATGATGGGCTTCGAGCTCAAGGGGCTGGCCGAGCTGCTGGAGCGGGTCAGCGTTCCGGTTCACGTGAACACCCATGAGGCGCAGTGGGTTTCGCGGGTGACCGAGATCCCGATGACGGACTTGACCACGCACCATCACGGCGACCGGGTCAGCATCGGCGACATCGACATCGAGCTGCTGCACACCCCCGGGCACACCCCGGGCAGCCAGTGCTTCCTCCTGGACGGCCGCCTGGTCGCCGGCGACACCCTGTTCCTGGAGGGCTGCGGCCGCACCGACTTTCCGGGCGGCGACTCCGACGAGATGTACCGCAGTCTGCAGCAGCTGGCGGCACTGCCGGGTGACCCGACGGTGTTCCCCGGCCACTGGTATTCGGCCGATCCCAGCGCTGCACTGTCAGAGGTCAAGCGATCCAACTACGTATTCAGCGCCGGAAGCCTGGACCGGTGGCGCATGCTGATGGGTGGATGAGGGGATAGTCGATGGGATCAGTCGAGGACCACTTGCACGGCCTGACTCACGCGGGGCCGGATGCCTGGCTGGCATGGGCCGCGTGGCTGGCGATCGGGATCACCGTGCTGGCGCTGATCTACCTGAACCGGCAACTGCAGCGCAATCGGCGGGCGGCCGCCGAGCAGACCCGCCCGCACGTGGCGATGTACATGGAGCCGCACGCTGCGGACTGGCACGTCATCGAGCTGGTGGTCCGCAACTTCGGCAAGACCGCGGCCTACGACATCCGGTTCTCGTTCGCCCAGCCGCCCACCGTGGCCCGCTACGAGACGGCCTCCGACGGCTACGCCGACGTGGTCGCGTTGCAGCTGCCCGAGGAGCTCACGGTGCTGGCGCCCAACCAGGAGTGGCGAACGGTGTGGGACTCGGCGATCGACCGGGCCGAGCTCGGTGAGGGCATCGAGTCGCGATTCACCGGGACGGTCAGCTACTACGACACCCCTGAGGAGCCCAAGGGCTGGTTCGGCCGCGGCAAGCGCACCCGCTACGAGAACAAGGTGACGCTGGACTGGGGCGACCTGCCCCCGGTGCGGCGGGTCGAGTTGATGACGACGCATGACCTGGCCAAGCGGGAGAAGCAGAAGCTGGAGCTGCTGCGCAGCCTGCTCAGCTACTTCCACTACGCGAGCAAGGAGACCCGCCCGGACGCGTTCCGCGCCGAGATCGAGCGGATCAACGGGGCGGCCCGCGAGATCCAGGACCGGTTGCGCGGCCGCGAGCAGCTGGAGAGCTCCGGCAACACCGACATCACGGTGCGCCTCGGCGACGCCAGCGCCGAGTTGGGCAAGCACCGCAGCTAGCAGAGGCCTAGTCGGGCCCTACCGGTTCGGCGCCGGGATAGTGCGCGGCGCGGAACCGCTGCAGGTAGCCCGGCCAGTCCCAGGTCGACAGGAACTGCGCGGCCGCGCGGTAGCCGTTGTCGTAGAGCTCTTCGAGCCGGACGCGGGAGATGTCGAAGTCCAGCACCCCGACGTCGGTCGGGTTGACCCTGATGGCGCGCACACTGACCCACGGCAGGTTCAGGTGAGTCTGGTCGTGGCCGACCAGCAAGGTGGTGATCAGATCCTCCAGCAGCCGTGCCTGCCCGAACTGCCGCAGCGGCCCCAGGGCCGGAATCGCGGCGCCGATGTCGTCGCCGGTGGGTTCCGGAGCCACCGTCACCCCGAAGGTGGGCCACAGCGGTGTCCGGCCGTCGGGCCGATCGAAGCTGTCGATCGGAAAGTTGGAGAGCACCCCGCCGTCGAGCAGTGTGGACCGCACCCCGGCGGTGCTGGTCAGCGTCATCGGGCGGTAGAAGAACGGCACCGACATCGAGGCGCGTACCGCATCGGCGACCGGCTGTTCGTCGGGATCGAGTCCGTAGACCCGCCGGTAGTCCCACGGCAGCCGGACCAGCTGTCCGGTCGTCACGTCGGTCACGCTGACCACCGCGCGGTAGCGCCGCTCCGCCAGCAGGTCGTCGCCGTGGTAGGCCAGATCCCCCCAGGTGCTCACCCCCAGGTTCCGCAGTTCACCACGGATCCAGTCGTGGGCGAAGTCGCCGCGGTACAGGCCGTTGTCCCGCAGGAATCCCAACGCCGGGCCCAGCACCGGCAGCGGCACCACCGCGTCGCGCCATTTGGGCAGCGGCACCGACAGGGCCAGCTCCTTGATCTGCGCCGCGGTCAGCTGATCGCCCCGGGCGGCGGCAGCCAGGATGGTGCCCACCACCGAACCGCCGGACACCCCCGAGACGCGCTGCACCGTGTAGCCGGCGTCCATCAGCGCGACCACCGCACCGACCAGCCCGGCGAACCGGACTCCCCCGCCGGACAGCACCAGATCGGCCGTCAGCGGCTGGGTGTCTTTCGATCGGCTGGTGGGCATCGGCTCACGCCCGGTTCGCTGAATTCCACTCGTAGGGAAGGAATTTGCCGTCGAAGGTGATCACCACCCGGTCACCGCCCGGATGCGGCTTGCGCTCGATGTCCATGCTGAAGTTGATGGCGCTCATGATGCCGTCGCCGAACTGCTCGTGGATCAGTTCCTTGATCGCCGGACCGTAGACCCCCACCGCCTCGTAGAGCCGGTAGATGGTCGGGTCGGTGGGCGGCCCGGTGAGCCCGCCGCGCATCGGCACCGCGGCCAACACCGGCACCACCTCCGGGTCCAGCCCCAGCAGGCCGGCGAGGGTCTCGCCCAGCTCGGCGGGGATGGGGTGCTGACCCAACAGTGCCGACGTGGTCCACACGACGGGCTTGTCGATCGCGTCGGCCAGTTCCTGCCAGGTCAGTCCCTTGGCAAGGCGTGCGGCGATGATCTGTTCGGTGATCTGGCTCCGGTTCATGATTTCCAGCATGCCCTTGTTGCTCAGCGTTCGAAATGGCGGCGCAGGTTGTCCCACATCGCGGCGTGCGAGCTGCCACCGTCGCGCAGCACGGTCTTCATCAACAGCCGCGGCGCGCTGATGTCGACCTGTTCGTGCAGCCGGGTGCCGCCGGCGTTCGGGCGCACCGTCATGGTGGACCACATCTCGATGCCGGGCCGCTGCAGCGTGTGGGTGCGGATCTCGCCGGGGCCGGCGGTGCGCAGGTCCACCCGGCAGGTGAACCGGATCGGTATGCCGTACAGGCGCATGCGGTGCGGAGCCAGGTAGCGGGTGGCGCCGTCGGGGCCGCCGGGGATCTGGCGCACGTCGACCAGCATCGGGTGCAGGGCTTCGTAGTTGACCAGGTCGGCCAGAAACGTCGCCACGGCCTCGGGCGGCGCCGCGATGTCGGCGGTGTGTTCCAGGCGGCCGCGTGCCATGCAGGAACTCTAGCCCGACGTGACCCGATGGCACGATTGTTTCGATTGTTTCAATCCCGCGCCGCAGCGGGTAGCATGGTTCGCATGCCCACCGCCGTCGCACCGATCGCCCGCCAGGTCGCCGAACGTGCCCGTACCGACGCGGGGTTCGCGCATGTCCTCGACGCCCTGCTGGAGGCGCCCACGGCGCCGCAGGGCACCCTGGAGCGCATCGCCGCCCACGCGCTGAACGATCAGCGCCGCGCCGCGGTTGTCGACGACTTCGTCGCCGGGGCGCTGCCCACCCCGAAGGTGCAGGAACTGCTGCGGTTGGGCACACCGCAGGCCGTCCACCGGTTGCGCAGCCGCGGCAAGCTCGTCGGCGCGGCTGTGGGCAACCAAACCTGGTTCCCGGCCTGGCAATTCGATGACGCGCGGGTGCGCCCCGACCTGCCGGAGATCCTGGAGTTGCTGGGGCGGTTCACCACCGACCCGCTCGCCGCCGACCGCATCATGCGGCTCACCCATGACGAGTTGGGCGGCGCCTCGATCGCCGAAGCGCTGCGGCACCCGGACACCGCGCAGGCCGCGCGGCGACTGCTCGCCTCGCTCGGTGCCTGAGCTTCCCTCCGGTTACCGGGCTCCCCTGCCCGACGCCAAGCCGACCGGACTGCGCCGCCGCAGGATTCCCGCCGGAACGCTGCTGTGGCGCCTGGACGCGCAGCACCCCGACCAGTGGGACTGGGACGGGTTCGCCGAGCCGCGCTACCGGTTCGACCCGCAGTCGGGAGCGTTCCGCACCCGTTACGCGGCAACCGATCTCGTCGGCGCATTCCGGGAGCGTTACCGTCTGACCGGCCTGATGATCCCCACCGACCACGCTGGCCACCACCTGGTTCGGCTGTCCGCCGCCCGGCACCTGCGGGTGCTCGACCTGCGCACCGAACTCAATCTGGACGCCCTGGGCGTCGACGATCAGATCAGCACCGGCCAGCACGACGCGGTGTGGGCCACCTGCCAGCGGCTGGCCGACGCCGTGCCGCGCTGGTGGCCCGAAACCGACGAATGCCCGGACGCGATCGTCTACCGTTCCCGCACCACCCCGGAGACCTCGGTCAACTACGCGTTCTTCGCCGCCGGGGCGTTCGACGTGGAGTCCTGGCCACTGGCGCAGCGCCCGGACGTCACCGCCGATCTGGTGCTGCGGCACGGGTTCACTGTCTTGTTCTGACGCCGCACCAGGCCGGTTGCGTTCCGCGCCGAGCGGAACCACCCGACGCACCATCGGCGTGTCCCGTCGTGAATTTCCCACTCACGAGGTCGACGAGACGTCGGTCAACTCTCGTCGCCGAACCTGATACCCACGTCACGCGCGGCCTGGATCGAATCACAGTCCGGTGGAACCGTTTTCAGTCGGCTGGTGGCCTCGACCAGCGGCACGTAGTCCACCGTCGGCGGGTTGAGCGCCACCATCACCCCGCTGCGCCCCTCGTCGAGGGCCCGCACCGCGGCGGCGCCGAAACGCAGCCCCAGCAGCCGGTCCACCGAGGTCGGCGAACCACCGCGCAGCAGGTGACCCAGCACGACGGCGCGCGATTCGCGCCCGGTCAGCTCCTCCAGCTCGGCAGCCACCTTGGCCCCGATACCGCCCAGGCGGACGGCCTGCCCGATCGACTGGCCCGCCACGGTGTGCTCACCGCCGACCGGCTTGGCGCCCTCGGCGACACACACGATCGAGTACGTCGAACCGCGTTGTGCGCGTTCGTTGATCAGCTCGGCCACCGGCTCGAGGCGATACGGGATCTCCGGCAGCAGGATGGCGTGCACCCCGGACGCCATGCCCGCGTGCAGCGCGATCCAGCCGGCGTAGCGGCCCATCACCTCCACCACGATGATCCGGCTGTGCGAGGTGGCCGTGGAGAACAACCGGTCGATGCACTCCGAGGCGAACCCGACGGCGCTGTCGAAACCGAACGTCGCCGCGGTGCCCTCCAGGTCGTTGTCGATGGTCTTGGGCACCCCGACCAACCGCAGCCCGGCCTCGTGCAGGTGGTTGCCGATCGTCAGGGAGCCGTCGCCGCCGATGGTGATCAGCGCGTCGATCCCGTGCTGCGCGAACCGGCCGAGCAGCTCCTCGGTGCGGTCCTGCTCGATCCAGCTGCCGTCGGGCTGCTGCACCGGGTAGGCGATCGGGTTGCCGCGGTTGGTGCTGCCCAGAATGGTGCCGCCCTGGTGGATGATGCCGCGCACCCGCTGCCGGGTCAGCTCGATCAAGCCGCCGCCGGGGTAGTCGTCGCTGACCAGCAGCCCGTTGAAGCCGTCGCGGATCCCGACGACGTCCCAGCCCCGGTTGCGGGCGGCCAGGGTGGCGGCGTAGATGACGGCGTTCAGGCCGGGAGCGTCCCCGCCTCCGGTGCTGATCGCGATGCGTTTGATGCCGGACGTCACCTAAACCTCCTGTAGCGCGCTCTTCGGGTCGATCAGGATCTTGGCGTGCTTGGCCGGGTCGGCCAGCGCGTCGAACGCATTCGCCACCCCACCCAGTCCGACCGTACCGGTGATCAGCGGCGAAACGTCGACTTTGCCCTCGGCGATCATGTGCAGGGTGTCACGGAATTCCATTGGGGTGTAACCGAAAACGAACCGCAGGTCGGTTTCCTTGTTGATCGCCATCGCGGGCCGGATCGCGTCGGTGCCCATGCAGACCCCGACCACCACCACCCGGGTGAACAGCGGCGCCCCGGCGATGATGCCGTCGATGACCCCCGGCACCCCGACGCACTCGAAGACGACCGGACGTTTCGGAGTGGCGGCGCCGACGGCTTCGGCGGCCCGCCAGACGTGCCACCAGGGCAGCCGCGCCCGGTACAGCTTCTCCACGGTGCCGATCGCCAGGCCGAAGGCCTCCGGTGCCGTCTCCAGGTGACCGTGACCCGCGGCCGCGGCATACGGTGAGCCCTGCGCCGGGTCCACCACGATGTCGGCGCCGCATCGGGTCGCCAGGGCACGCCGGCCGGGCGAGAAGTCACTGGCGATCACCGTGCGCACGCCGCGTGCCTTGAGCATGCACACCACCGCCAGGCCGATCGGGCCACAGCCGATCACGATCGCCACGTCGCGTTTGCGGACCTCGCCGCGCCGCACGGCATGCCAGGCGACCGCCATCGGCTCGGTGAGCGCGGCGGCGTCGGCCGACAGTCCGTTGGGAACCGGCAGCGCCAGGGACTGCTCGACGACCATGTGCTCGGCGTAGCCGCCCGGCGCAGATTCCGACAATCCGATCGCGTGGACGGCTTGCCCGCGCCGCACCAGGGGCACCGCGACCACCCGGGTGCCCGGACGCGGCGCCTTGCGGGTGCGGGGGCCGTGGTCGAGCACTTCACCGCAGAATTCGTGCCCCATCACCACGTGCTGGTCCGAGCGCATGAAGCCGTCGTACCCGGTTTCGGCCATGACCTCGGCGACCTCGTCGCAGTGCCGGCGGGCATGCAGATCCGATCCGCAGATGCCGCAGCGCAGCACGTCGATGAGCAGTTGGCCTTTGGCCGGTACCGGGGTCGGTAGGTCGACGACATCGAGTTGCGCGTTGCTGCAGCTGACCGCTTTCACGCACCCAAGCCTACGAGGCGGCCCGGTCGGCGCGGCGGTTTATCGCGAGCGCAGCGCACCCAGCGCAACAACGGCCAGCACCGCCAGCCACGGCCAGGCCCCCTGCTGGTGTACCCACCCGGCGAGGGTGCCCTGTAGCCGTCCGGCGGCGGTCAGCACCGGATCACCCGCACTGGCGTTCAGCCCGAACAGCCGAACTTCGTGGTAGCCGTAGTAGCCGACGTAAAGCCCGACGACCACCAGCAGTGCTCCGCTGATCCGGCTGGCATAGCGCGTGATTCGGCGCATCCGGTCTATCAGTGCCGAGCGAGCCAGCGCCACCGCGATCGCCAGCACCCCGACCAGCAGGCCGAACCCGGCCGCATACGCCAGATACACCATCACCCCGTGGTGACCACCGTGAAACGCCGCCCCGGTGACCGCCAGGAAAGGGCCGATCGTGCAGCCCAGCGACGCGCACGCGTAGCCCACCCCGTAGCCGAACATCGACCCGATCCGGGCCGTCGGCGCCCAGCGCCCAGCGAATGCCGCAACCCCGAGTCGGCGCCCGGCCAGCAGCCAGACACCGAGCGCGACCAGCACCGCGCCGATCACGGCGGTGGCATAGGGCAGGTAGCGCTGCACCGTCGCCGCGACGGTGACGGTGAGCAGCCCGAAGGCGCCGAACACCGCCAGAAACCCGAGGGTCATCGCCACGGTGGCCAGCAGCGCGCGGCCTACCGCGCCCCACCCGCGGCTGCGCTCGCCACGCACCACCAACGCCAGATAGGCGGGTAGCAGGGCGAACCCGCACGGATTGAGTGCCGCCACCAACCCGGCGGCGAAAGCCAACCCGGTCAGGTTCTGGTTCACCTCGTCAGCGCGGCAACCCGGTCGGCCAACTCCTGCTTGGTCATCGCCGACGTCGGGTTGTTGACGAACGTCGAGGTGCCGTCGGCGCGCTCGAACACGTACGCGGGCTGCCACGGCACCCCGAATCGGGCCCAGATCGCGCCGTCGGTGTCGTTGAGGTGGGTGAAGTTCAGGTGGTACTTGGCCACGAAGTTGCGCAGCGCCGCCGGATCGGAGCGCGCCGCCACCCCGACGAAGGTCACCCCGGGGTTGGCGGCGGCGACCTGGCTAACCGACGGCGCCTCGGCGTTGCAGAACGGGCACCACGGCGTCCAGAACCACAGCACCGCGGGTTTGCCCTGCAGGCTTGCGCCGTTGAACGGGGCACCGTCGATGGTGGTGGCGGTGAACTGTAACCGGTCATCGGCGGCCGTGGCGGCCGGTGGGCCGGCCAGCCCGACGACCAGTGCGGCGACCAGTGCGGCGACGATGGACAGCGCCAGCGTGTAAATCCTCATAACTGCACCACGATCGGACGCGGCCGATGGTTCAGTCACAAGGGCGTGGACTCAACACTCGGTGTCGGTGTCGCGGTTTATGGTGGCCGCGATGGGATTGCACCTGCACCGCGCCGAACGCACCGATGTCCTCGCCGACGGCCTCGGCGCGTTGTTGGCGACGCCGCCGGCCGACCCGTTCGCTCGCGACCTGGTGCTGGTGCCCGCGCGCGGGGTGGAGCGCTGGCTGTCGCAGCGGCTGTCGCATGTGCTGGGCGCCGGTTCCGGCGGCGACGGGGTGTGCGCGGGGGTTGAGTTCCGTAGTCCGGGGTCGCTGATCGCCGAGATCATCGGCGCAGGCGACGACGATCCATGGTCGCCGGATGCGATGAGTTGGCCGTTGCTGGCGGTGATCGACGCCAGCCTGGACGAGCCGTGGTGTGCCACCCTGGCAAGGCATTTGGGTCATTTTCACACCGGCGACGACGCAGACGTGCGGCGCGGCCGGCGCTATGCGGTGGCGCGGCGGCTGGCCGGACTGTTCGCCTCCTACGCGCGGCAGCGTCCGGACATGCTGGCCGACTGGCTCGACGGCGGCTCCGGCGACGGCGCCGGCGGGACACTGGACTCCGACCTGGCCTGGCAGCCGCCGCTGTGGCGCGCGCTGGTCGCCGCCGTCCCAGCCGATCCCCCGCACCTGCGGCACCGCCGGGCCGTGGCACGGTTGCAGGAGGCCGCCGCGGCGGACCTGCCGGCCCGGCTGTCGCTGTTCGGGCACACCCGGCTGTCGTGCACCGACATCGACCTGCTCGGCGCACTGGCCACCCACCACGAGCTGCACCTGTGGCTGCCGCACCCCTCCGATGCGCTGTGGCAGGCACTCAGCGACGTGCAGGGCATCGTGCCGCGCGCCACCGACGAGAGCCGGCACAGCGCGGCCCATCCGCTGCTGCAGACCCTGGGCCGTGACCTGCGCGAGCTGCAACGGGCGCTGCCCCCGGCACCCGACAGCGACGTCTACCACGGTGCCGCAACACAATCCGGCACGCTGCTGGGATGGCTGCAGGCCGACATCGCCGCCAACGCGGTGCGCCCGGACGGGCGCTCGGCCACCCCGGCCGATCGGTCGATTCAGGTGCACGCCTGTCACGGCCCGGCCCGTCAGGTCGACGTGTTGCGTGAGGTGCTGCTCGGCCTGCTCGAAGACGATCCCACCCTGCAGCCGCGCGACATCGTGGTGATGTGTCCGGACATCGAAAGCTACGCACCGCTGATCGTCGCCGGCTTCGGGCTGGGTGAGCTGGTCGGCGAGAGCCATCCGGCTCACCTGCTGCGGGTGCAGTTGGCCGACCGCGCGCTCACCCAGACCAACCCGCTGCTGGGGGTGGCCGAGGAACTGCTGGATATCGCCGACAGCCGTGCCACGGCCTCCGCGGTGCTCAACCTGGCGCAGGCCGCGCCGGTGCGGGCCCGGTTCGCGTTCACCGACGACGACCTGGAGGACATCACCGCCTGGGTGCAGGAAGCCAACGTGCGGTGGAGTTTCGACGCCGCCCATCGGGAGCCTTACGGGCTCAACGGTATCCAGCACAACACCTGGCGGTTCGGGCTGGACCGGATCCTGACCGGGGTGGCGATGTCGCAGGATTCCCGGGCGTGGCTGGGCACCGCCCTGCCGCTCGATGACGTGGGCAGTAACCGGGTGGAGCTGGCCGGGCGGCTGGCCGAGTTCGTCGCCCGGCTGCAGAGCGCCGCCGACGCGCTCACCGGGGCGCGGCCGCTCGACGAGTGGATCGCCGCCCTGATCGACGGCGTGACCGCGCTGACCCGGGTGTCGCTCGACGACGGCTGGCAGGCCGGCCAGCTGCAGCGGGAGCTGTCCGAGGTGGTGGCCCGGGCCGGTTCGCACGCCGGGACCGCGCTGCAGCTGTCCGATGTGCGCGCGCTGCTCGCCGGTCACCTGGCCGGCCGGCCCACCCGGGCCAACTTCCGCACCGGCGGCCTGACGGTGTGCACCATGGTGCCGATGCGCTCGGTGCCGCACCGGGTGGTGTGTCTGGTCGGCCTCGACGACGGCGTGTTTCCCCGCGTCGATCACGTCGACGGTGACGACGTGTTGTGCCGCCGCCCACTGACCGGGGAACGCGACATCCGTTCCGAAGACCGCCAACTGCTGCTGGACGCGGTGTGCGCGGCCACCGAGACCCTGGTCATCACCTACGCCGGCGCCGACGAGAGCACCGGCAAGGTGCGCCCGCCCGCGGTGCCGCTCGCCGAACTCCTCGACGCGCTGGACGCCACCACCGCCGAGCCGGTACGCGACCACGTCGTGGTGCGGCACCCCCTGCAGCCCTTCGATATCCGCAATGTCCAGCCGGGCGAGCTGGGTGTGCCGGGGCAGCCGTTCACCTTCGACCCGACGGCGCTGACCGCCGCCGAGGCCGCCGCCGGCAAACGGACCGAACCCACCGACACCTTCGCCGCGCTGCTGCCGCCGCCACCGGCCGCCGACGTGGAACTCGATGAGCTGACGCGATTCTTCAAGGACCCGGTCAAGGGTTACTTCCGGGCGCTGGACTACACCCTGCCGTGGGACGTCGAGGGGGTGGAGGACGCCATGCCCGTCGAGATCGACAGCCTCAAGCAGTGGACGGTCGGCGACCGGATGCTCGCCGACATGCTCTCCGGTATGCACCCCGAGGATGCCGCGAACGCCGAATGGCGGCGCGGCACGCTGCCGCCCGGCCGGCTCGGTATGCGCACCGCCTGTGAGATCCGCGACCTGTCTCGCGCGCTCGCCGAGGCGGCGTTCGGCCATCGCGTCGGGGACCCGGAGGCGTACGACGTCGACGTCGACCTGGGCGGTGGCCAGCGGCTGACCGGAACCGTCTCCGGGGTGTACGGCACCGGTACCGTCTCGGTGGTCTACTCGCGGCTGGCCGCCAAACATGTACTCGCAGCCTGGATTCCGTTGCTGACGTTGGCCGTCCAGCATCCCGAAACGCGGTGGAGCGCACTGTGCATCGGCCGGGGTACGGGCCGCAACCATATCCGGCAGCGGCGTTTCGTGCCGCCGACGGACCCGGCCGCAGCACTCGGTGATCTGGTGGCGATCTACGACGCCGGCCGGCGTGAGCCGCTGCCGCTTCCGCTGGCGACGTCGCACGCCTGGGCGTTAGCCCGCCGCGAGAACGAGGACCCGGTCGAGGCCGCCAGGCAGGCCTGGGGCGGCAGGTTCGGCGAGGGCACCGATGCCGCCCATATCAAGGTGTGGGGCCCGGGCGCCCCGCTGGACAAGCTGCTGGACACCCCGCGCCCCGGCGAGGAAGTCACCGGCGAGGGCACCCGGTTGGGGGCGCTGGCGGTGCGACTGTGGGCGCCGCTGCTGAGCGCGGAGGTCCTGTCGTGACCAATCGCTTCGACCTGCTGGGGCCGCTGCCCACCGAGCGCTCCACCGTGGTGCTGGAAGCCAGCGCCGGCACCGGCAAGACGTTCGCCCTGGCCGGCCTGGTCACCCGCTATCTGGCCGACGGGGTGGCGACCGTGGACCAGCTGCTGCTGATCACCTTCGGCCGGGTGGCCAGCCGGGAACTGCGGGAACGGGTGCGCGACCAGATCAGCGACGCCCTGGCGGTGCTGGAGGGCCGCCGCGAGCCCGGCAACGACCTGGAGGCCCATCTGCTCGACGGCGGCCCCGGCACCGACGAGGCGGCTCGGCGCGGCGCCCGGCTGCGGGACGCGCTGGCCGACTTCGACGCCGCCACCATCGTCACCATCCACCAGTTCTGCGCCATGGTGCTGAAATCACTTGGCGTGGCGGGTGATACGGCTTCGTCGGCGACGCTGGTGGAAAGCCTCACCGATCTGGTCACCGAGATCGTCGACGACCACTACCTGGCGCATTTCGGCAACGATGAGAACAAGCCGCCCTTCACGCGCAAGGAGGCGATCGAGCTGGCAACCCAGGCCGTCGAAGATCCGGCCGCGCAGCTGCGCCCGGTGGGCCCCGACCCGGAATCCGAGGCGGGAGTCCGGCTGGCGTTCGCCGAGGCGGTGCTCGAGGAGCTCGCGCACCGCAAGCGCCGGCTGGGGATCCTCGGCTACAACGACCTGCTGACCCGGCTGGCGGATGCCCTGCAGCACAGCGACTCCGACGCCGCGGACCGGATGCGCCGACGCTGGAAGTTCGTGATGGTCGATGAGTTCCAGGACACCGACCCGGTGCAGTGGCAGGTGATCGACCGCGCCTTCACCGGGCATGCCACGCTGGTGCTCATCGGTGACCCCAAGCAGGCCATCTACGGCTTCCGCGGCGGCGACATCTACACCTACCTGGCCGCGGTCCGGGCCGCCGGCGACCAGCGCACCCTGGCCACCAACTACCGCAGCGACAAGGTTCTCGTCGACAGCCTGCAGACGGTGCTCAGCGGCGCCCAACTGGGCCACCCCGAGATCACGGTGCCGCCCATCGAGGCGCACCGCACCGGGCATCGACTGACCGGAGCCCCGCACAACGCCCCGTTCCGGCTGCGGGTCGTCAAGCGACCCACGCTGGGCCGCCAGGGCCGCGACAATCTGCTGATCGGCCCACTGCGCGAACATATTCCGGCCGACCTGGCCGCCGACATCGGCGCCCTGCTGAACTCCGGCGCCCGCTACGACGGCCGGGCGGTGCGCGCCGGTGACATCGCGATCCTGGTCGAGCAGCATCAGGACGCGGCGTTGTGCCGCGACGCCCTGACCCGGCTCGGCATCCCGGTCGTCTACACCGGCGACACCGACGTGTTCGCCTCGCGGGCCGCCGAGGACTGGCTGTGCCTGCTGGAAGCGTTCGACCAGCCGGGCCGCACCGGTCTGGTGCGCGCGGCGGCCTGCACCATGTTCTTCGGTGAGACCGCGGAATCCCTGGCCCTCGGCGGCGACAAGATCACCGACCGGGTGACCC
Organism: Mycolicibacter longobardus; assembly: GCF_002102265.1. GTDB lineage: Bacteria > Actinomycetota > Actinomycetes > Mycobacteriales > Mycobacteriaceae > Mycobacterium > Mycobacterium longobardum. The sequence continues at coordinate 57,508 of NZ_LQPG01000033.1, forward strand.
AGACCCTGCGCGAGTGGGCCGATCACGTCCGGTTGCGCGGCATCGCGGCGGCCTTCGAAGCCGCCCAGCTCTCCGGGATGGGCCGGCGGGTGCTGAGCCGGCGCGGCGGTGAACGGCACATGACCGATCTGGCCCACATCGGTCAGCTGCTGCACGAGACCGCGCACGCCGAGCGGCTCGGTCTTCCGGCGCTGCGGGATTGGTTGCGCCACCAGCGCGAGGACCGCACCGGTGCGGTCGAACGCAACCGCCGCCTGGACAGTGACGCCGGCGCCGTGCAGATCATGACGGTGTTCGCCGCCAAGGGCCTGCAGTTCCCGATCGTGTACCTGCCCTTCATGTTTCGCCGCCACATCAGCGACAAGGGCAACCTGCTCTACCACGAGATCGGCGCCGACGGCGCGGAGGTCCGCTGCCTGCACATCGGCGGCCCCCGAAGCCCCGGCATGGCCGAGGTCAAGGAGCTGCACCGGCTGGAGGAGGCGCTCGACCACATCCGGATCACCTATGTCGCGCTGACCCGGGCCCAGTCCCAGGTCATCGCGTGGTGGGCGCCGGCCGGCGACGAGATCAACGGCGGGTTGTCGCGGCTGCTGCGCGGTCGGGCCCCCGGAGAAGCGCAGGTGCCCGACCGGTGCTCCCCGCGAATCTCCGACGACGACGCCGAAGTGATCTTCCGGAGTTGGCAAGCCCTGGGCGGGCCGGTGGTGGAGGAATCGGTGATCGGCCCGCCGACACCGGCGGTGCCGCGCGAGGCGCCCGGCGAGCTCGCGGTGCGCCACTTCCATCGCCATATCGATCCCGGCTGGCGGCGCACCTCCTATTCGGCGCTGATCCGCGGTGCTCAGGAAGACGCCGAGGCCGGCGTGCGCAGCGAGCCGGAGACCCACACCCGCGACGACGAATCCGAGGACGTCACCGTCACCGAGGCCGCCTCCGACGCCGGCGCCGAACTGCGCTCGCCGATGGCGGATCTGCCCGGCGGCAAGACGTTCGGGTCGCTGGTGCACGGGGTGCTGGAGACCGCCGACCCGTTCGCCGCGGACCTGGCCGCCGAACTGACCGAGCAGGTACGAGTCCACGAACCCTGGTGGCCGATCGGTGTCGACGCCGACGTGCTGGCGGAGGCCCTGGTGCCGATGCACGACACCTCGCTGGGTCCCCTGGCCGAGGGGTTGACGCTGCGGCAGATCGGGACGGTGGATCGGTTGCGGGAGTTGGACTTCGAGATTCCGCTCGCCGGCGGGGACGTCCGCGGCGCGGCGCCGCGGGTGCAGGTCGCCGACGTGGGCGCGCTGCTGCGCGAACATCTCACGCCTGCGGACCCGTTCGCCGTCTACGCCGACCGGCTGGCATCCGACGCCCTCGGCGGCCAGTCGCTGCGCGGATACCTGTCCGGCTCCCTGGACGTGGTGCTGCGGCTGCCCGATCAGCGCTACCTGGTGGTCGACTACAAGACCAACAACCTCGGCGAGACCGCCGCCGACTACAGCCCGCCCCGGATGGCCGAGGCCATGCTGCACTCGGATTACCCGCTGCAGGCGTTGCTGTACACCGCGGTGCTGCACCGTTTTCTGCGCTGGCGCCAACCGGATTACGACCCGGACCGGCACCTGGGCGGGGTGCTGTATCTGTTCGTGCGCGGCATGTGCGGACCGGATACCCCGATTCTCGACGGGCATCCCGCCGGGGTGTTCAGTTGGCGGCCGCCGGCCGCGCTGGTGGTCGCGCTGTCGGATCTGCTGCACCGGGGGGTGGCGGCGTGATTGTCGACGTCGATCCGCTGTCGTGCCGGGTGGCGCGCGGGGCTACCGGCTTGCTGCGCGAGTTCAATGAGGCCGGGGTGCTCGATGCCGCGGATGTGCACACCGCGCAACGGGTTTGCGCGCTGGGCGCCGAGTCCGACGAGTCGGTCGCGCTGGCGGTCGCGCTGGCGGTGCGGGCGTTGCGCACCGGGTCGGTCTGCGTGGAGCTGGCCACGGTGGCCGACAGCACCGAGCTGCCGGAGTTGGCGTGGCCGGAGCCCGCGGCGTGGCTGGCGGCGGTGCGGGCCAGTTCGCTGGTGGCCAAGCAGGTGCTGCGACTCTACGCTGACCGACTGCTCTACCTGGATCGCTATTGGCGCGAGGAGGAGCAGGTCTGCGCGGACCTGCTGGCGCTGTCCACGCCACAGCCCGGGCCGGCCGAGCTGCCCGCGTTCGACCGGTTGTTCCCGTCGGATTACCACGAGCAGCGCAGCGCCGCCGAGATCGCGCTGACGCAGGCGGTCACGGTGCTGACCGGTGGACCGGGTACCGGCAAGACCACCACGGTGGCCCGGTTGCTGGCACTGCTGGCCGAGCAGGCCGAGGCGTCCGGCCGCCCGACGCTGCGGATCGCGCTGGCCGCGCCGACCGGCAAGGCCGCGGCCCGGCTGACCGAGGCGGTCGCCGGGGAAGTGGCCGGCCTCGACCCGGTGGATCAGGCCCGCCTTGCCGGGTTGCAGGCCAGCACCCTGCATTCGCTGCTGGGTTCGCGGCCGGGAAATTCGTCGCGGTTCAAGCACAATCGGGGCAACCGGCTTCCGCACGACGTGATCGTCGTCGACGAGACGTCGATGGTGTCGCTGACGTTGATGGCCCGGCTGCTGGAGGCGGTGCGGCCGCAGGCCCGGCTGATCCTGGTGGGCGACCCCGACCAGTTGGCGTCGGTGGAGGCCGGGGCGGTGCTGGCCGACCTGGTGGACGGCTTGGCGGCGCGGCCCGGCACCCGGGTGGCGACCCTGGTGACCGCGCACCGTTACAAGAAGCCGATCGGCGAACTGGCGACGGCGATTCGCGCCGGCGACGGCGACACCGTGATCGAGCTGTTGGGCTCCGGTGACGAGCACCGGGAATGGATCGACGTCCAATCCGCCGCCGCCCTGGCCGACCAGTTGGCGCAGATCGCGGTGCCGCACGCGCTGCGGGTGCGTGAGGCGGCCCTGCTCGGCGACGCCGGCGAGGCGTTGCGCAACCTCGACGAGCACCGGTTGCTGTGCGCGCACCGCGACGGCCCGCACGGCGCGAACCATTGGAACCGCCAGGTGCGGCGTTGGGTGTCCGAGCACACCGGGGATCCGGTGTGGGCGGACTGGTATGCCGGGCGGCCACTGCTGGTCACCGCCAACGACTACGGGCTGGGGGTGCGCAACGGCGACACCGGGGTGGTCACGGCCGGCAACGAGGGGCTGCGCGCGGTGATCGCGACGGCGTCGGGCCCGGTGGATTTCGCCACCGGGCGGCTCTCCGACGTGGACAGCATGTACGCGATGACCATCCACAAGAGCCAGGGCAGCGAGGCCGACGTGGTGACCGTGCTGATGCCGCCGGTCGAGTCGCGGCTGCTGACCCGCGAGCTGTTCTACACCGCGGTGACCCGCGCCAAGCACAAGGTGCGGGTGGTCGGGTCCGAGGAGGAGATCCGTGCCGCGCTGGATCGGCGGGCGGTGCGGGCCTCTGGTTTGGCGTTGCGGCTACGTGAGGCGTGAGGGGGTCTGGCGCCTCGTCCATCGGGTCCCATCCATAGCGATCAAGAGGCTGGGGAACTGCTACGCACGATGCGGGATGACGAGCGCTACTGATGCTCTATCTGGACACGTCGGCCCTGGTGAAGCTCGTCCGCCGTGAACCGGAAAGCGGTGCACTGGCCGATTGGCTGGACGCGCAGGGGGCGACGCCGTGGGTGTCGTCAACGTTGATCGAGGTCGAGTTGCCCCGCGCGCTGCGGCGAGTAGACCCCTCGCTGCTCGCCGATGTCCCGGCGTTGGTGGCCCGAGTCGCCCGCTACGAGGTGGATGAGGCGGTGCGGGCCACCGCCGCGGCATTTCGGGACTCGGCCCTGCGGCCGCTGGACGCAATTCACCTCGCCACCGATCACGCAATCTTCGGCGCCAGGTTGACCGCGTTTGTCGCCTACGACGAACGCTTGCTCGACGAAGCTGAGGCCGCGGGCCTGCCAACCGTCTCGCCGGGTCGGTGACCGTCCCGATCTGTGGTGGGTGTGACCGGCTATCAGCGACAGATCGCGAACAGCCCGCCCGCACTTCGAGAGTTGTCGCGCATAGCCGGGCAACTCACATATGCACCCGTGCTCCACGGCCGTGGCCGGCCATAGGCCACACTGGGACCATGACGGAATCCGGCGATACCCGGGTCGCGGTCTACCTCGACTTCGACAACATCGTGATCTCCCGCTACGACCAGGTCAACGGCCGCAGCTCTTTTCAAAAGGACAAGGCCAAGGGGCTGGGCAAGCAGCCGGATCGGCTGGCGAGGGCCACCGTCGACGTCGGGGCGATCATCGACTTCGCGTCGTCGTTCGGAACGCTGGTGCTCACCCGCGCCTACGCCGACTGGTCGGCGGAGGTCAACACCGGTTACCGCCAGCAACTCGTCGGCCGCGCGGTTGACCTGGTGCAGTTGTTCCCGGCGGCGGCATACGGCAAGAACGGCGCCGACATCCGATTGGCCGTCGACGCGGTCGAGGACATGTTCCGGCTGCCGGATCTGACCCACGTGGTGATCGTGGCCGGCGACTCCGACTACATCCCGCTGGCGCAGCGCTGTAAACGCCTGGGCCGCTATGTCGTCGGGATCGGAGTGGCCGGGTCTACCAGCCGCGCGTTGGCCGCCGCCTGTGATGACTTCGTCAGCTACGACGCGCTGCCCGGAGTGCCGGTGTTCGAGCCCGCGCCGGCCGATGCCGAGGCCGACGCCGAACCGAAGCGGCGCACCCGCCAGGCCAAACAGGAACCGGAGGAGCCGCCGCCGCCGGATCCGCAGGACACCGCCACCGCACTGCTTATCCGCGCACTGAGGATCGGCATGGAGAAAGACGACGTCGAGTGGCTGCACAACTCGACGGTCAAGGCCCAGATGAAGCGAATGGACCCGTCGTTCAGTGAGAAAGCCCTGGGCTACAAGTCATTCAGCGATTTCCTGCGGTCCTACGCGGATCTGGTGGAACTCGACGAGAGCTCGACGACGCGGCTGGTGCGGCTGCGCGGCTGACACCACTACCCCTCTGCGGCCACCAATGACCGCAGCTGCACGTCGGGGTTGTCGCGTTGGAAACCCTGCAGCCGCCAGCTGTTCGAGAACAAGGCCAGCTGCACGCCGTCGGTGCGGGTCATGACTTCCGCCAGCGCCTGCTTGCCGACGAAGTCGGCGTCTTGGGGATCCACAATCCGCGCGACCTGGTAGGGCAGCGGTTCCAGCGAGATCGGTGCGCCCATCTCTCCGGCCATCCGATGTGCAGCCACCTCGAATTGCATCGGGCCGACCGCGGCGAGCACTGGCGCCTGCTCACCGCGGCGATCGGAGACCAGCACCTGCACGACGCCCTCCTGGTCCAACTGCTCGATGCCGCGGCGGAACTGCTTGTGCTTGCTGGGATCGACGTTGCGCGCCACGGAGAAATGTTCGGGCGAGAAGCTCGGTATCGGCGGGTACTGCACGGGCGCATCGCAATACAGCGTGTCACCCGGGCGCAGGCTGGCGGCGTTGGCCAGCCCGATCACGTCGCCGGGCCAGGCGCTCTCCAGAGTGGAACGCTGTTGGCCGAACACCGACTGGGCGTACTTGGTGACAAAGGGCTTGCCGGTGGCGGCGTGGGTGAGGACGTCACCGCGTACGAAGGTTCCCGAGTACACCCGCGCGTAGGCGATGCGATCGCGATGGGCGGAGTCCATGCCGGCCTGCACCTTGAAGACGAAGGCGCTGAACGGCGCGTCGGTAGCGCGCCGGGTTCCGTCGACGTCGAGCGCTCCGCTGGGCGGCGGCGCCAACTCGGTGAGCACGTCGAGGAGCTGATTCACCCCGAAGTTCAATGCCGCCGACGTGAACAGGACCGGTGTTGCCGTGCAGTCGAGGAACGCCTCGCGGTCGAAGTCGGATCCGTCGGCGGTCAGCAGCTCGGACTCTTCGACCGCGGTATCCCAATCCTCGCCGGCCGCGCTGTGCGCGTCGGCTGCGGCGATGTGCTCCTCGGGTGCCGCGGTGGCGCCACCGGCGGTGCGGGTGAACCGGATGAAGTGTCCGGACCGGCGGTCGAGCACCCCTTTGAAGTCTCCGGCGATGCCGACCGGCCAGGTCAGCGGCGTGGGGCGCAGGCCGATCCGGGCTTGGATCTCGTCCATCAACTCCAGGGCGTGCCGACCGGGGCGGTCCCACTTGTTGATCACGGTGATGATCGGGATCCGACGGTGACGGCATACCTGAAACAGCTTGAGGGTTTGCGGCTCAAGACCTTTCGCGGCGTCGATGAGCATGACCGCGGAGTCGACCGCGGTCAGCACCCGGTAGGTGTCTTCGGAGAAGTCGGCATGGCCCGGGGTGTCGAGCAGGTTGATGACGCAGTCCTGCCCTTTGGGGGTCCGGTACGGGAACTGCAGGGCGGTCGACGTGATGGAGATGCCCCGGGCCTTCTCCATCTCCATCCAGTCCGACACGGTGGCACGACGACCGGATTTGCCGTGTACCGCGCCGGCTTCGGTGATGGCCTTGGCATGCAGCACCAGCGCCTCGGTCAAGGTGGATTTGCCGGCGTCGGGATGGCTGATGACGGCGAAGGTTCGGCGGCGGCCCGCTTCGCCGGAGATCCGGCCGGTTTGCGGCCCAGCGGCGACCGTCGCGGACTCCAGGGCGTTGTCGGTCATGGCGTCAGCGAGTGTATTGGGGCCTTGAGCAATTCAATAATCGGACACCGGGACCGATACCCTTCCAGGCGTGACCGCGATCGATCCGGAAAAGCTCGCCACCTGCCTACAAGTGCTCTCCGAGGTCGATTCACTGCCGCCCGAGCACCCCGATGCCGTCGCCGTGCGCCGGGCCACCGCAGGCATCTTCAAAGCGGTGAAGAAGGCCCGCCGCAACGCCAAGCGGGACGCGGTGGCCGCCGCCGACAAGGCGGTGATCGCCGCCACCGCCACCGGCGCGCCGGGCCGCATCGACGACGAGACGCAAGGCATCCCGTTGGTGTCCGCCGCGGTCGGGGCGTCGGCGGGCACCCTGCTGCGCTCGCGGGCCTGCTACATCTGCAAGAACCACTACACCGAGGTGGATGCGTTCTACCACCAGCTCTGCCCGCCGTGCGCCGCACTGAGCCGGGCCAAGCGCGACGCCCGCACCGACCTGTCCGGCCGGCGTGCCCTGCTCACGGGCGGGCGCGCCAAGATCGGCATGTACATCGCGCTGCGGCTGCTGCGCGACGGCGCGCACACCACGATCACGACCCGCTTTCCCAACGACGCGGTGCGCCGCTTCGCCGCGATGCCCGACAGCGCCGACTGGCTGCACCGGCTGCAGGTGGTGGGTATCGACCTGCGCGACCCGGCCCAGGTCGTCGCGCTCGCCGACACGGTGGCCGCCCACGGCCCGCTGGACATCCTGATCAACAACGCCGCGCAGACGGTGCGCCGCGCACCCGGCTCGTATGCCGCACTCGTGCAAGCCGAACGAACCCCGGCCAACGAGCTCGTCGACGTCATCACCTTCGACCACGTCAGTGACGCCCACCCGGCCGCGCTGGCCGGCAGCCTCGCCGAGCACCAGGAACCACACGCCCTGACCGCGCTGGCCCTGACCGCCCGCAGCGCGTCCCCGGAGCGGATCGTCGCGGGTACCGCCATCGACGCGGGCGGGCTGCTGCCCGATACCGCCGCGGTGAACAGTTGGACCCAGCGCGTGCACGAAATCGACGCTCTGGAGTTGCTCGAGGTGCAGCTGTGCAATCAGACCGCGCCGTTCATCCTGGTGAGCCGGCTGCGTCCGGCCATGGCCGCGGCCTCGGCGCGGCGTAAGTACGTGGTGAACGTGTCGGCGATGGAGGGCCAGTTCAGCCGCCAATACAAGGGCCCGGGGCATCCGCACACCAATATGGCCAAAGCCGCACTGAACATGCTCACCCGCACCAGCGCGACGGAGATGGCAGAACGCGACGGGATCCTGATGACCGCAGTGGACACCGGTTGGATCACCGATGAGCGCCCGCACCCCACGAAGCTGCGGCTGGCCGAGGAGGGGTTCCACGCCCCGCTGGATCTGGTCGACGGCGCCGCCCGGGTCTATGACCCGATCGTGCGCGGGGAGGCCGGCGAGGACTTGTACGGGTGTTTCCTCAAGGATTACGCGCCGACTAATTGGTAGGGGTCGGGCCGGCTCTGCCAACGCTCAGTACAGCGGTCCGCCGCCGAACAACGTCCGGTGCGAATCCGGTTGGTTGCCTTCGAGGTCGGTGACGCCGTAGTCCAACGCGGTCTCGGCGGTGATCAGGGTGTGGCCGCTGCGGGCGCCGACTCCCGCGTCGTCGGCCAGCGCGGCGATGACACGGCCGATGAACTCCGGGGTTTCGGCGTTGGCCAGCGGGAAGCCCTGGAAGTTGTCCAGGCCGCGATCCATGAAGCCTTGCATGACTTCGTTTTTCACCAGCCCCGGCCACAGCGATACCGCGCTCACGCCGGTGCCGGTGAGCTCCACGGCCATGTCGGCGGCCATCTTGTCCAGTCCGGCCTTGGACATGCCGTAGAGCACCGAGTGCAGGTGGCCTCGGGTGCCGAACGAGGAGATGTTGGCGATCAGACCCGCACCGCGAGGCACCATCAGCTGCGCGGCGTGCACCGAGGCGACGTAGTGGGCGCGCAGCCCCACCCCGATCAGGGTGTCCCAGTCCGAAAGCGGTCGCTGCCAGAACTTCTCGGTGAATCCGGCGAACCCCTTGGGCGCCGCCCAGACGTTGTTGACCAGCAGGTCCAGCCGACCGTCCTGCTCGTCGGCGATGCGGGCGAACAGCGCGGCGATCTGGTCGTCGTCGCGGTGATCGCACTGCACGGCGATTCCGCGCCCGCCGCGCTCGGTGACCGACCGGGCGGTCTCATCCAGCGGACCGTCGACACCGACTTCGCCACGCGCGGTGACGTAGACGGTCCACCCGTGCGAGCCCAGCGCCAACGCTATGCCCCTGCCGACGCTGCGGCTGGCACCGGTGACCAGGGCGATCCGCGAGTCCGTCACTCAGACCTCCACCACGGTGTCGTCGCCGAGCGGGCGCACGATCGCCCAGAGCTGCTGGAAATGGCTGCGCGCCATCTTCCACACCCCGTCCTCGATCACGTAGTCGTCGTCGTACTCGCCGGTGAGCAGACGCTCGGTGCGCTCGATCATGTTGAGCTGACGGAACTTCAACGTCCAGCGTCCGGTGGCTGTGTCCGGTCCGGTGAGGGTGATGTCGGGGTGCATCCCGTGGTGCATGTCCAGGATCACCGGTTTGCCGTCCACCTTGTGCAGCGCGATGCGGGTGAATACGGCCGCAATCTGGTCGGCGTCGTCGAACCCGCCCAGCGGGCCGTAGTGGACGTCCGCACCCTGCGCGATGAAGCAGGCCCGGAAGGTGTCGGGGTCCTTGGCGTCGCAGGCCCGGAAGTAGCGGTGTTTGAGGGCCTTGATCGCCTCGATCTGTTCGAGCGCGGTCAGCCGCTCCTCGGGGGTCATCGCTCGACGATAGTTGTCGGTGCCCCGTGCCACGGTGGGGGCATGCGCTACATATCCCGGGACCAGGTAACGATGTCCCGCTACACTCGTAGCATGGCCGCTACGGTTCCAGCCCGAGACCTCCGCAACCACACTGCGGAGATCCTGCGCCGGGTCGCTGCCGGCGAAGAGATCGAAGTGCTCAAGGACAACCGTCCGGTGGCGCTGATCAGTCCGGTTTCGCGACGACGCCGGTGGCTGCCCGCCGCAGAAGTCATTGGAGAACTGGTGCGCCTCGGCCCGGACAGCACCGATTTGCGCCAGGAATTGCGGGAGGCGCTGACACAGACCACCGACGACCTGCCTGGATGAGCAGCAATGGGTCTTCAGCGAGCACTGGCGGATACATCGGTATTCATCGGCCTCGAGACACAACGCATCGACGCAAGCAGGTTTGCCGCGTTTGAGTGGGGCGTTTCAGCTATCACGCTCGGAGAACTCCGATTTGGGGTGTTGCAGGCGTCCACTCCCGAAGCCGCGGCGCGCCGGCTGTCCGCCTACCAGATCGCGCAACGCTTCGAGCCGCTGAGCGTCGACGAACGAGTATCGGAAGCGTGGGCGTTGCTGGTCTCCCAGCTACGCTCCGCCGGCCGAAGGGTCCCGATCAACGACAGTTGGATCGCGGCAACGGCTCTGACACATGAGATCCCGGTGGTCACCCAGCACACCGACTACTCGGCAATGCCCGGAGTGACCGTCATTCAGCTCTGAGGATCCTGTCGCGAGCCCCTATTCGCCGGCTTCGGACTCCCCGACGTCGATCAGCATCGTGAACGTGCGGGTGCTCTGCCCGACGGTGGTCGTCAATACCAGCCGATGGTTGCCGTCGGGCACCGAGCGGGCCACCGTGATCTCAAGGTCCTGACGGGTGGATCCGTCAGTGTCGAACCGGCCGGAAAGCGGCGCGACCGCGATCCCGCCGTCGGCCGAGCTGCCGGTGATCATGTACTCGTCGGGCCCCCTAGTCAGCCGTTGCGCGTCGAGCCGCACGGTGGCCGAGCCTCCGGGGGCGATCGCGGCCACGGCCGGGGTGACGTTGACGGCCACTGCCTGCCCGCCCTCGTCGAACGACGGTGGCGCTGCGGATTCCTCGGTGCCCCAACCGGTGTCCGGTTTGCGTGACAGCGTGAAGGCGAGTTCGCCTCCGGTGCGGATGATGGACTCCGGAAGCGACGTCTGCTGGGTGGGCCGGCCGTCTAATGCCAGACCCTCGATGTAGCGCAGCCGGTGGCCGCCGGAGGCCCCGGGAGTCCTGATCCGGATGGATTTGCCTCCCGCGAGCGCGATTTCGGCCGCTTCGAACAACGGGGTGTTGACGGTCAGGATCGAGGTCCCCGGGATGGCCGGGAACAGGCCCAGCGCCGCCCAGACATACCAGCTCGCCATGGCACCGAGGTCGTCGTTGCCGGGTACGCCGTCGGGTGTCGGGCCGAACAGTTCGCTGCGGATCCGGTCGACCAGCAGCTGGGTCTTCCACGGCTGCCCGAGGTAGTTGTACAGCCACGGCACACCCAGGCCCACTTCGTTGCCGGCCCACAGGTAGGGCTCGTTGGGGCCCACATTGAGTTTCTTGGTGAACCGGTCGAGGCGTTCGGTCGCCGCCTGGCGGCCGCCGATCGCGGTGACCAGGCCGGCGACGTTGTGTGGCACGTACCAGAGGTATTGCTCGGCGTTGCCCTCGTCGTAGCCGAGCTGACCGAAGCAGCCCGGGTCGGGTTCGACGAATCCGGGGCCGTCGGGGAAGAACCCGGCGGCGTCGCGGGGAGAGAGGTAGCCGGTGGTGGGGTTGAACAGGTTCTGCCAGTACTGCGCCCGCGGCTCGAACTGCGCGGCGGTGTCGCGCTGGCCGAGCGCTTCGGCGAATCGGGCGATGGCGAAGTCGTCGACCGACCACTCCAGGGTGATCGAGGCGCTGGGTATCGAAGGGCCCCTGCAGGATCCGCCGACCTGTGGGAGGTAGCCGCGTTCTAAATAGCCGCCCAGACCCGGTCGCTCGATGTAGCCGTGGCGGCCCACTCCGCCGGTGGTCGCGCCGGAGACCATGTAATGCAGCGCCCGGCGGGTGTCGAAGCCCGTCGCTCCGAAGGCGTGCAGGTTGACGATCAGCGGCACCACGCTGTCGCCGGTCATCTGGGCGGTGGCGGCGTTGGCCAGTGCCCACCGCGGGAACGCCCCGGTCTGCTCTGCGGCGTAGACCAGCGACTGCGCCATGTCGGCGGCGCGCTGCGGCACCAACAGCCCGTGCAGCGCGGCCAGCCCCCGGTAGGTGTCCCAGTCGGAGAAGTTCGCGTAATGGGTGTGGCCGTCCGGGAGGGTGTGGACGGCGTCGTCGAAACCGAGGTAGCGTCCGTCGACGTCGTTGAACGTATTCGGGTGCAGCAGAGCGTGATACAGCGCGGTGTAGAACGTCGTCAGGTCGCGGCGGTCACGGCCGGCCACCCGGATCTTCGACAGCGCCGTGTTCCACTCCCGTGCTGCGGCGGCCCGCACGTCGTCAAAGCCGGCATTGCCTTCGGCGGCCAGGTTCGCCCACGCACCGTCCACGCTGACGTAGGACAGGGCGGTGCGTACCTCGATCTCCGATCCGGAGGGAAACTGCACGTATCCGCCGCTGTCGCCGATGTAGCTGGAGTAGGCGCTGCGGGTGCCGCGATACACCGAGTAGCCGTCCCAGACCCCGTAGGCGGTGAACGGGCGGCTGAACTTCATCGCGAAATACACCGTGTAGGTGTTGTTCTTGCCGCAGAACCCGCCGCTGGTCGCCCACCCGGTGATGGTGGTGTCGTCGTCGCCGATCTGAATCGTCGCGGCGGAGTTGCCCGCCAGCGACGCACCCGCGCCCACGTACAACAGGGCCGGTCCCTTGCGGGGGTAGCGGAACCGGCCCACGCCGGTGCGGGTGGTGGCCGTCAGCTCCGCGGTCACGCCGGTCTCGGGGAAGCGGACGGTGTAATAGCCGGGCTTGCCGCGCTCGGTGCGGTCGTGGGCTATCTTCTCGGTGAGTTCCCACGGCCGCGAGCCGATCGCGGTGGTGGTGGGCAGCATGGAGATGTCCCCGAACGCCGCGCAGCCGACCGAGGCGTGGGTCATGCTGAATCCGGTGGCTCGGTCCACGGCGTGGTCATATCCGGCGTAGGTGCCGAGGGTGTCCGGTGAGTACTGCACCATCCCGAACGGCACAGAGGGGCCGGGGAAATTGTTGATCTCCCCCACCCACTTGCCGCCGGTTCCGGTGCCGATGAGGGTGTTGACGTAGTCGACGGGACTGGTCGCGAACACCGGCCGGTATTCGTAGGAGGTGTTGGGAGCCGCAATCAGCCCAACGATGAGCAGCACCGACGCCAGTAGGGCTCCGCGGGTTGCCAGACGGGTGCGCCGACGCGACCGCGGCGCGTCACCGCGGCCCTCGGCTACGACGTGATTCAGCAGATTCGGCCGGCGAAGAACGCCGCGGACACCAATCCGACGCACAGCGCCACGGTGGTTTGACCCATCATGCTGGCTCCGACGGTCGCGGTGATCGCGGTAAGACCCAGGGCGCTCAGGAAAGCGGTCATGGCCTCGACTCCTGTGGTGTGCATCACATCAAGTTGTTTAACGTGGTCTACACCACATCATACCTCTAAGGAAAATGCCAGCCCTGTCCCACTCACCAAAAAGTTTCGTTGCGATTCAGTGAAGCTCGGCAAGCTGTACGACGAGGACGTGTCGGGGCTGCAACGCCGTGCACCCGGCGGCACCTATGCGCCGTTCAGGACGGCTTAGCCGGTATCGACGGTGAGATCGCGGCGGCGTTCTCTGTACCCGCGGGGGCTGTGGATGGACTGACTTTCCAAACCGCCGTGTCGGCGTACGCTGCCACCATGCCGCCGCCGGAGAACCTCGAACCGCGCGTCACCGCGCTGGAGGGTCAGGTGCAAGACCTCCGTGATGAGATGCAGACCAACAAGCTGAACGTGGCAGCGGTACAAGCGCTCGTGGTTGCGGTCGACCGCGATGTAAGCGCGATGCAGGATTTCCGCCGGGCGACAGTCGCGAGTTTCAACGCGTTGCGGGCGGACATGGTCGACTTGCGCACCGACGTGACCGAGCTCCGCACCGACGTCACCGACCTCCGCACCGACGTGGCCGACCTCCGCCAAGATGTCACCGACGGGCAGCAGCGAATCGTGGAGCTGATTCAAACCTTCATCGACGCGCAGGGAGACAACGCCTCGGCCTGAAAGCGCCGCACCCGTGCGGATTACCGGGAATATCCAGTGCGGCAAGGCGGTATTACCATCGCGTGCTGATCAGCTTTACGAAGCGCCGACCTGCACTCGCAGGCCATCCCGAGGTTGCAGTGCCGCGTACCCTGCGGCCCGTATGCGCTGGTCAGGAAGGCTGAGCCGGGTTCTGGCCAGCAGCCGGGCCAGCATCACCGTCAGCTCGGCAGTCGCGAATCCCGACCCGATGCAGCGATGCGTTCCACCGCCGAACGGCAGGAACTCATACGGGGCCGCCCGGCGATACCCCGGGGAGGCGGGGTCCCAGCGGCGCGGATCGAACCGCAGCGGGTCGGCCCACAGCTCGGGCAGCCGGTGGGTGACGTACGGGCTGAACACCAGGGTGCGGCCCGCGCGGATGCGGCGCCCGGCGAACGACAGGTCGCGGGTCACCTTGCGCGCGGAGATCACCGCCGGCGGGTAGAGTCGCAGCGTCTCGTGCACGACGCCGTTGAGATACGTCAGGTTCTTCAGGTCGGCGGCGGTGGGAGCCCGGCCCGCTGTGACGTCGCGGACCTCCTCGGCGGCGGTCTCCCACACCCTGGGGGTGCTCAGCAGGGCGTACACCGCCCAGCCCATCGCTGCACTGGTCGTCTCATAGCCGGCGGCGATCAGCGAGACGATCTGGTCGCGGATTTCGTCGTCGCGCAAGGCCTCGCCGTCCTCGGTGCGCCCTTCGACCAGGCTGGCCAGCACGTTGTCGTCGGCGCTGGGGCGGGTTCGGGCGTGGGCGATCTCGGCGTAGATCAGCTCGTCGACCCGCTTCTTGGCGGCCATTGCGCGACGCCAGGCCGGGGTGCGCAGCCGCTGCTCGGCTTGTAGCACCTGGGGCAGCCGGTGGGTGAGGTCCATCAGCGGTTGCAGCTCCTCGCCCAGGAAATCGGAGTGCTGGACCATCCGCTGGCCGAACAGCGCTTCGATGGCGCTGCGCCGTATCGCCGAGCGCAGCTGGGCGAAGATGTCGAGGGTCTGGCCGGGCCGCCAGGTGTCGATGACGGCGTCGGCGTTGGCCGCCATGGTCTCCAGGTAGTTCGCGAGGTGGCGGTGGTGAAAAGCCGGTTGGACCAGGCTGCGGCGACGACGATGCTCCGCCCCGTCGCTGACGATCAGTGCGGTGGGCCCGTCGACGGGCACCAGCACTTGGAAGGCGTCCCACCAGCTGAAGGCGTCGGAGTTGGCGAAGACGAACTTGTTGGCCTCGGCGCCGAAGAGATAGACGTAGCCGTGCCGGCCCAACCCGGCGTCCACCATCGGGCCGCGGCGGCGATGCAGCGCCAGCAGCGCCTCGCCGGGCCGGTAGCGCACGGGGTGGGTCATTGGTGCCGAGGGTAGGTCCTACTCGACTGCTGCGGAGCGGATTCCGGTGTGTCCGAAGTCGTCGCCCTTCCATAGCAGCGGTTCACGAAGGTCGGCTGCCAGCGCATAGGAAAGGCAGTCTCCGAAGTTCAGACCGGCGGGATGTCCGCTGCCCTTGCCGAAATCGGTGTAGGCCTGTCGGGCCAGCCGAGCCTGCCGCTCGGTCACCGGCTCGATGACGAAGCCGGCCTCGTCGAGGAATTCATCCAGCGCCCTGCTGATGATCGGATCACGCTGGTAATCCAGAACAATCCCGCATTCGAGGTAGGCCGCAGCGGAGAGTCGGCGGGTGTCTGCCCGGGCGATGGCGCGGGCGTAGGCGGCGGCGTCGTCCTCGTCCCTGAGGATCGCGATGATCGCCGACGTGTCGGCGATCATGTCGGCAGCCCGCACTCGTCGTAGAGCAGCGTGCCGTGGTCCAGTCTCTTGGTCTCCGGGCTCATCCGGGCCGCCGTCCGGTGGCCGATGGCGAGCAGCCGAGCAGCGAGGTCGTCGGCCTGCAGGTGGGCCAGCCGCTGCCGTACCGCAGTCGCGACGGCCTGCGCTTGGGATTCGCCGGTGATCCTGGCGATCTCTTTGGCGGCTTCATGTACGGCGGGATCTTTGATGTTCAACGCCATGATTGGTACCTTTCTACCTGGATTATGGTACCAGTGTCATAGCGGCGAGCATCCCGGAACGACGCTGTGGATGGTCGCCTGCCCCAATAGCCCGTCGCAGCGTAGGCTGCCTCCATGCCGGGGGCCGACCGTAATATCGGGGAGATGCGCGGTGAGATCCGCGACTTCCAGCAGGCCACCATCAAAAGCTTTCAATGCGCTACGTCAGGAAATGTCCGACGGCTTCGCCGAGATGCGCGGCAAATTCGAGGCGATCGCGACCGGCCAGCAGCGCATCGTGGAGCTGATTCAAACCGTCATCGAGAATCAGGGCGACAGCGCCTCGGCCTGACAAGTGCCGCACGAGACGCCCGCCGACCCTAGAGACGGATCCGCAGGATTTGGGGCACAGATCGGCGACGCGCATTAGACGAATCCGCAACAGGGACATCCTGCCCTGTCGGCGGCACTGCCCGACCAGCGCCAGTCGAGGAGCCGGTCGTCGGACATATGTGATTGTTGCCCGCCTATGAGCGACAACGGACGTTATGTCGCGGCGGTTTCTCCACACCAGCCCATCAGGTGAAGTGTGGCTCAACGGCCTCGTCCCTAGCCTGACCGCCATGACCGAACCGTTGGATCCTATTGGGCCACTGTCGAAGATTCTCACTGAGCGTGGCCCGCTGGTTGAAGACGACATCGCCGAGTATCTGCGGGAAGCCGGCGTGGCCGACCCCGCTCGTATCCTACGGCGCCTGCGCCTCGAAATCGATTTACCCGCAGGTCAATTGATCGACGGACGCTGGGCATGGCTGCCCGCCGTGCTGGCCGGCCGGGTGTTCACCCGGCGGGTCACCGAGCCCGAGGTGAGCTTCGACCTGCTCAACATCACCCCGGATCTGGCTCCGATAGCCGCGTTGTGCGACAGCGCCCCGTACCAACGGCTGGCCGACGGGTCCGCCGTCCATTACGTGATGCGCGGCGACGATCGGTTGTTGTGCCAGTTGGACATTCCGGCGGATGTGGTCGATGCCGGAGGTGTGCTCGCGCTGGCCGCCGGCACTTTCGAGGCACTCGGCGTCGACGACGGTGATTTGATCGGCCTGCGCCTGGGCGACGTGGGACTGGTGGTCGAAAGAGTCTCCTCGGCGACCGAAACCACGGCGGGCGCACAGTTGACCGCGCTGCTCGGTACGCAACCGGAGCGCGTCGACGCACTGGTCTGGGCGGTGTGCCTGGCCAATCCGACACTGTTCACCAAACCGACGGCGCCGCTGTCGGAGCTCGTCGCCGAACACGGCCTGACCCAGCGTGGCGTGTGGCTGGTACCACCGGATTTCAATTTCACTCGTTGGGTTTTCACGCGGGAATGTGAGCAGCGCGCGCAGCGCCACCGGCTCGCCGACGATGACGCGCTGACGCTGACCACGCTGCTGCGGCTGCACCGGCTGATGGTGATGCGGCAGCTGCACGAGTCGCGTCCCGACACAGCGACCGTCGAGTCTGCGGTGATCGAATTCGGCGACATCATGGATGACTTTGGCCATGCGGTGGGCGATCCGGTGATCGCCGAGCTGCTGGCGGCGGAGACCGTGCAGTATGGCCGGCTCGGTGCGGGCGGTTTGCGGCTGCTGGCGGACGCTTTGGCCCCACGGGTTCCGCCGTCGGCGCGGGTGGCCTGCCAGTGGCTTCGTGCGGTGGCACTGGAACGCGAAGGCGATGTCGCCGGGTTCGAGCGTGAGTTGCTGGCGGCTGAGGCGATGGACGGCCAGTGGCCGTTGCCCCTGCTCGATCTGGCCGGCATCGCCTCCGACCGCGGCGATGCGGAGACCGGTCTGGCCCTGCTGCGCCGCGCCGGAGCACCAGCGGATCACCCGTTGGCATGCCTGCTGCAGTTGCACCGTGTCGCGCCGCGGACCGATCTGGGCCGAAATGCACCGTGCTGGTGTGGATCCGGCCGAAAATATAAGACGTGCCATCTCCGCGGGCTGCCGCTGCGCGACCGGGTGGGCTGGCTGTATCACAAGGCGATTCAGCACGTGCTGTTCGGCGACTGGACCGATCTGCGCCATGCGGTCGCCTGGGAACGGTGTCGGTCCACCATCCTCGACGACGATGACGCGTTCAACGCGGCACTGGCCGACCCGCTGGTGATCGACACAGTGCTGTTCGAGGGCGGCGCATTTGACGAGTTCCTGACGGTTCGGGGCGCTCTGTTGCCCGAAGACGAATGGGCACTGGCCCAGCAGTGGTCGCTGGCGGAGCGGTCGGTGTTCGAGATCGAGCACCTGCACCACGACCGGAGTGCCACTGCCCGCGATGTGCGCACCGGCGACCGGCACGAGGTAGGCGTGCGCATGATGAGCCTGCCGTTGCAGCCCGGGCAGTTGGTCTGCGCCCGGGTGGCGACCGACGGGGCCGGGCTGCAGTTCTTCGCGCTGGAGCCGATCTCGCCACAACAGCGCGATCCGTTGACCGCCCTCCTCGCTTTCGGCGCCGATCCGGTGGAGTTGGTGGCGCAACTCAGCGGTGGTGCGGAAACGAGCGACCGCGAGTCGGGGCGAACGCCTGGCGGCGAAGGGGATGGCGCCGGCAGTTTGTAAAGGTATCGTTTACATGGTGGCGATGGATTGGCTGGACTCGATCGAGCCGGAGCCGACCGATGCGCGCGATGCCAGCCACATCCGGAGGATCATCGCAACGGCCGAAGCGTTGGAAGCCGCCGAAGCCGACCTACGTGCCGCGGTCGCTGCCGCCCGAGCGGCGGGAGACACCTGGGACGCGATCGGGGTGGCGCTCGGCACTAGCCGCCAGGCCGCATATCAACGGTTCGGGAAGGGATAACCCCGGCAGACAAGGCTTGGAGCGGCCGCGACCGGCTGACATATCGCCGTCTTCGCACGGATACCAGGGCCGTCCGCGGTAGCCGATGGGGCCGACACCTTCGATTAGCAAGAGCCTTGTAGATGCAGGCGAACACGCTCGGCGAATTGAGGCGTCCCGGCGCGCTCGAGATGCGCGCACAGATTGAACTGGCCGGTTCGGATCATCCAGTAGTCGAGTTGTTTCTGCGTCACCGCTTGTACTGCGCCCGGATCCAAATCGTCGAGCAGGCAGAAGAAGGTGTCGGGGCTGTGCACCTCGTACGGGAGCTCATCGATCTGGTCTGCCAGGGCCACAAACCCCTTGTCGGCGGTGATCACGATATCCACATCCCCATGGACCGCAGCAGCATGGAGGTGTGCGTCAAAGATATCCGGGTAGGACATGTTGGAATCGATTGCGTAGCCAGCGATTCTGCCGCTGCTGAACACTTCGACTAACCGGTCGCGCACACCGGCGATCTGCCGATCGGACGCTAGCGGTTTGTCCCGGCGGAGCCGGTAGACAACCTCGGCCATGATGTCCTCGGTCCACCTGACGTCAAACCACCCGTCCACTTCCAGGTGGCACAGCGCCAACCAATCGCGCAGCGTTCGCGAGTAGAGGACGTTGGCGTCAGGAAGGACGATTGTCGTCGATGCCCCCATAGCCATGGCACGCTACGTCCCAGCGCCGACGACGGCACGTCACTAGGGTTCAATACCGATCTCTTCGTCCAGTTTCCGCAACTCGTCGAACGCACGGCGCCGGCCCTCACGCTGCTCGTTCCGGAAAGCCAGCACATCAGCCGTTGACAGCCGAGTGTGCGAGCCGACCTTGTGGGCCGGCAACCTTTGCTCACCAATTAGCTTCATCAGAGTTGGCCGCGAGACGTCCAGCATCTTGGCAGCCATCGTGGTTGTCAGTTCCTGTGGCAACGAGTGGATGGTCATCGTGGCTCCTCGACTCACGCCGTCGATGACTTGGCACATCAACCGGGCGAGCGCTTCGGGTATCCGCACCCTCTGCCCGCCGACGGATCCGACCTCGAACTCAATGTCAGCTGCAGTCTGCCGCGCCCCAGCAAGGGAACTGCACAAGGTGCGCGCCTCGGCAATCTCTATTTCGTCGACGGTCAGGATCATCCGGGTGCCACGTTCCTGTACGACGCTCATCGCCTCCGCTCCTCCCACAGCATGCAGCCGCCAGCATAGGTGTTTGCACTTATAAGTGCAAGATTGCATGTCCACAAGCACTGAAGGGCGATCACCATCGGCAGCCGACAGACCCTGTCGGTGCCCACTGGCAGGATTTCGCACGGGATCGACCCGGTCACACCGGACGAACGCGACGAGCTGGTCGAGCTGCTTGACGACGGGCCCGACCCGGCGGAGCTGGTGGCGTTCCTCAGTAGGCGGTTGGCAACTTGCTGATACCGGCGAAGGCCTTCTCGCGAAGTTCGTCGCTGTCATCTATCTCCAGCATGACCGGATCCATCTCTACGGTGCCGCGCGCATAGGGTAGTACGTCGGCCAGTTCGCCGATTCGGACCACGAACTCGTCGATGAACCGCCGGTAGCCCTCCAACGGGACATCCAGGAACCGTGCGCAGTCGCGCACGACGTCGGCGTGTTCGCCCGGTGCGTTCACGCCGCGACAGCTTTCGGTCAGTTCCAGCAGGCGTTCGTGCAGATCCATCAACCGGTTCGCCGCGTGCACGATGGCATCGGCGTCGGCGGAGGTCTCGTCGGTGGGATCGCCGAACATCCGGGTGAACGCCGGTCTGAGCATCAACTCCTCGACCTGGGTTACCAGCGTGAGCATCTGGTCTATGAAGTCAATCATCAACTGGCGCAGCTCAAACTCACTGTCGATACGCACGCCTCGCTTCGGGGCGTAGCCGATCTGCTGATCGCGCAGGCGTGGTTCCAGTGCCGCGCGCCGCTGCACCAGCACCGAAGCGAAGACCGCGTAGCGCCAGCAGGCCGGCCGTTCGGCCAGCAGTCTGTCAATGCCGTCGGGCGTGTAGGCCACGGCGGCGATCTGGGGCTCTTCATCATCGTCCGCGGTGATGTCGTCGAGGTGCGAATCGGCGGCGATTCGGCGCATCAGTTCGGCGCCGTCGGCACCATAGAAGCCCCGGCTGTCGCCGCGCAACGCCCAGCGGTGCTGCTGGTCGGCGCGCTCACGGATCGCATTGCGGCGCCGCACGGCGACCGCCCGTTGTTCGACGATCCACGGCGCCACCATGTAGCCAGCGAACCCGAGCGAGGCCAAGACCACGACGGCGACACACGCCTCAGCCGACCCGGACAACGCGACGACGAACAGCACGGCTACGGCGGGAACCGCACCCTGACGCAGTGCCGTGCGGGCGCGAGCTCCCAACGTGTTCATGGCTTGCACGCTACGAGCGGGGTACGACACTGCGTCCGCCGTCACCCGGCCTGCCCACGGCGCAGGGTGGTCGACGCCTCACAAGCATTCCGGATCCCGATGTCGCTATATCAGTACCGATATAGACGCCAGGTGCAGGATGAGCGAGGACCGCGAACAGAGCCAATGCCTGGCCCATCGCGGCGTGCTCCGCGTTTGCGCCGGGTACACGACCTCAACCCCAGCGTTCGGCGATCGCTCGTGACGACGGATTGACACGGCCGTGGTCGACGAGTCGGACGTCCAGCCCGGCATACTCCACGATCGACAGCGCCCGCGCAATCGCGCCGTCGATCCACGTGGCTCCGTTGCCGAACGCACCCCCACCGACTCGGGTCAACAGCACTGTGCTGGATCCCCCGGCATGCGCCTGCTCAGCGGCGGCGAGCAATGTCGCCTCATAGGTGGCCTCCAACACCAGGCGGGCGAAAAGCTCCCAGCCAAGTGCCGGGATACGCGAATAGGCGACCGGCAATGCCGAACAGAATGCCTGCGACACATACCGGCCCGGCTCGCCCACGACATCGGTGATCTGAACATTGCGGTGCAACCCGATTGCCAACTGCCCGCGCAGCCTGTCGCGCAGGCCGTCGTCGGCACTGGTCAGCAAAGCGTTGATCGCCGTCAATCCGTCGGGGCTGCACAATGCGTAACCGTTCTGCATCTTCCACAGATCAGTCACCGGGCGGCCCAACTCCGCAGAGAGCGCCGCGCCGAAGGGTGCCAACGCATCAAGTTGACGGTCGCGGGTCTGGCCAGTCTGTCCGCCAACCGGCACAAGATAGTTGCGGTAGATGGTGGCCGCCCCGGCGGCCATCGCACAGGCCGGCCCCTGGGTGCGGTCGTAGGCATAGCCCGTGACGCCCTGCTCGGGCGTGACGTGTTCACTGACCATCTCCAGCACGTTGAACTGCGAGGCGACCTGGAACAAGGCGCCGGCCAAGTCCGGTTCGGCATGCAGCGCACGGGCGTCACCGGCCACGCATGCGACCGTGCTGCGTTGTCGGCCAGCGGGATCCACGCGCGAGCGCACCTCAGACAGGGTCGGCAGCGTCAGTTCACCGATACCGTAGCGCTTGCCGTTGACCGTCGAGATCAGCTCATCGCCTTCCACCGCCAGCCGACGCCGGGTGGACTCGTAGCCGTCCTCGCGGAATCCCATCAAGTCGAAGAACCAGTCGCGGGAAGTCATCGTCAGCTCTCCCGCCGTACGACCAGCCGCCGAAGAACCGCGCGCTGTTGCGCATTCTCCGGAGCCGGCTCATTGGCCTTTCGGGTGCCGGCACGCAACTTGTCGATGCGGTCGAGCACGGCGGGGTAGCCCAGCGCCTCGTGGGTGATCAACCACGCTCCAACCACGGTTCCGGTGCGCCCCTTGCCGCCCCAGCAGTGCACGTAAACGACCCGGCCGGAGTCGAGTTCTCCTCGGATGTACTCGATGATGCGGCCGTAGCCGTCGTCGTCGATGACGGACATGTCCGGGATCGCGTGGCGGGCATATGCGGGCGAGCCGACGCCGAGCGCGTCCGCGGCAGCGCGGAACGCCTCGTGGTAGGGCTCCAGAACGTCTCCGACCCAGGATCGTTCGCCCGCTTCAGTCAGGTCAACGATCGAGTCGACGCCGGCCTCCAGTAAGGCTGTGCGCTTCCGGGCGCCCTTCTCCGCGTCTAACGAGGCCGGGTACTCCCCGGCCAGCAGTCGGCCGGGTTGCACCCACCAGGCGTGCAGGATGTCGTCGTGGGGCCAAGATGATGTCATGGCTTCTCCCGTCGTAATGCTTCCGCTGACGGCAGTATGCGGCACGCCTCTGACATCAACATGGGTCCGAAACGGTCGGTGTCGCAGGATGGACTGTCACGGTGCGGGAACTCGATGATCTCGACGGTAAGGACGTAGGGACGAGCACAGCGCACTCCCCGCCGCGCTGAAGTCCACGCGCGTGTGCCACCTACCGATATGTGTCCCGCCCCGCGGATCAGCTCGGTAATCTGGGCCCGCAAGGCTGGCCCATTGAGATCGGCACCTCCTGCCATACTGCGTCTCATGTATTCCTACCGCTGGCACCCGACAGCGCACGCCCCGCGACGTCGCGCCGGCCGGGAGATTTGCGGTGGCTGACGGGCTTGTTGATCCACTGTTGCTCGGCCAACGGGTAGTAGCCATCCTGGAGACCGGCCTACGGACCGCGACCTACAAACTCGCCACGATCACCGCGTTGGTGGACCACTGCATCGAGCACCTCCCCGATGATCCAGACGCATCGCTGACGGTGCCGATCCCCGAACTGGCACATCGGGTTTTGGAGACCTACTGGCGTCAGGTACGGCCCTTCGACGGACGCGAGCTTCGCCAGTCGACCCAGCCCCGCGCCAGGATTCTAGCCGCTACCAGTAGGTTTCGAGCCGCGTCTGGTGTCGGCAACAGTGGTGTGGCACTCGCGGTCGCGGTGGAACGCGCACCAGCGGCCTATCGCACGGCAATTGACGAGATCACCCTGTGCCTGGCCCAGCAGCCCTTGCACCGACTGCAGCATCTGCCGGGTAGCTCTGCCGGTGATCGGTTTCTGTACGACGACTCGTTTCTGCACGACCAAGTCTCGCGGGCTACGCTGCGTGCCCACGACGATGCCATCGAACTCAAACCCGGGGTCGCCCACGGGTTGGCGCGGCTGGCCGGACTGCTGAAGCCGGCGTTGGAGATTATGTGGGTCGACGACGTGCGCCGGATGAACAAGTTCCTCGACGCCGAGGTACCCGACGTGAGTGGCCATCTTTTCGGGCGGGAACGGATCTCGCTGGCCGCAGTACGAGAACCCTTCAAAGACGTTTTCGGCGCCCGATGTTTCTACTGCGACACGGCGTTACGGAGCGACAATCCGATTGACCACGTGTTGCCCTGGTCGCTGGTCGGGATCGACGGGTTGGCCAACCTGGTTCTGGCCTGCCCGCGATGCAACGGCGACAAACGGCACGCCTTGCCATCGTTGCAGATCGTGGACCGGGTTCTCGGACGCGACCGCGCTGTGCTGGAGCAGATCGCCACCGACATCGGCTGGCCGACGCAGTACGACCGAGTGGTCGCCGCCGCGCGTGGCCTCTACCGCGGCCAGGCGCCGGGTGTGCCGACGTGGGCGGGTTACCGCCAGAGCACCCGGCTGGACATCAGCCGCCCGCAGTGGTGGATTCGGGTGGGCGTTGGCTTGGGGCCGGACGAGGCACCTCACAGCGCCCGCCCAACGACATAGCTGGTTCACAAGACGGTATCGCCAGGCGCCGTCAGGCAGTCCCTGCCAACCCACCCGTCGGGTACTGCCTTGACCGCCCCGAGCGTGGAATCCCGCCGAGCCGAACAGCGGCTTATCCACGCTCAACCGCACCGGGTTCAAACCTCGTCACACGAGATAATTTGGGCCGCAACGATAGCCACCAAGGGCCGTCAGGTTCGCATTTGGTTTATTTCTCGTTGTCACCCCACCGCGAGACCAAACGCACCAGCTGGTTCCAAGCGGATCGCCCACCCAGGCAGTGCAGATGCACCGCCTTGAGCTTCCGGGCGATCGCCAACCCTGCCCCCGCGTGATGAACGGCTGATCTACACCAACGCCACGCTCGACGCCTGAAACACCTCCGACGGCATCGGTCGATGCAGCCGCCAGGTGATCGCCATCGGATTCTCCCCTTCGTGGGAGATGTAGTCGGCAGGCCCGAGGAATACATACGGCGCAGCGCCGAGTGCACTAGCTTTGGCGGCGCGGACGAATAGAAGTATGTGCGAGCCGTTTTCGCGGTGGTGGATGTAGCGCTGCCCTGTCGCGGATGACTCCGAAGTAGTGGATTGCGATTCCCAGTGAAACAGCCTGTCACTGAGCGCGAAGTCGCGATACATAGTGGTCGGCGAGTAGTCGGTCTCGGATTTCTTCAGGGTGATCAGGAACGCATCGGTGTTGAGTTCCGGGCGCCACACAACACCCTCACGCATGGTGCTCGGGGTGCGGTTCTGAGCAGCGTAGTCCAGCGCCGCCAGGATCTCTTCGCGCGAGTAAGTGGCGTGCACCTGCAGCGGAATCTCGGCCAGCGACGGGACCAGTCCGCCGAGGGAGTAGGTGCTGCGCCGGGCGGTATCGAAGGCGATATCGATGATCTGGCGCATCTCGTCGACGACGGGCTCACCGGCCAGGGCGTCAAGTCCAGCTGCGACATCGGCGAATCCGCCACCGTTGGGAAACAGCGAGTAGAACAGCATCGCGGCTAGCCGCCGCTCGGCGGGGCCGACCAGATCAGCGGCACCATCGAGGATGGCCCGGTATGTCTGCCAGCGCAGCCGATCGTCAGCGTGTGCCAGTGCACGGACGCGTTTGACTAGATCGGTTTCGCGTGGGCCGGCATCGGAGATTGGCCTACCGGCTTCGCGGCACAGTGTGGTCCAGGATCGGTTGTTCTTCAGGATGTCGGGAAAGCCGCGGCCGTAGGCGTCGAGGTAGCCGGCCAGCTGGTCGTCGGGGTGCGCTCGCACTTCGGAGACCAGCGCCGCCCAGCGCGGTGCTACCTGCTGTTTGATGTTGTCCAGCACCAGTTTTTGCGCGACGCCGTCGAGCACGATCTGGCTGCCCGACGGCAGGAACGGAAAGCCCTGCTCCACCTGGTGCTGCAGCGCTTTGCCGCCCGCCCCGGTCAGCGCTCGGAACCGTTGGTCGAAGCGGAACTCGCGACGCTGGTGCCCGACGAAGTCGAGTGCGGTGAGCACGGTTTTGCCGTGGTTGAGGCGCAGACCGCGGCCCAACTGTTGCAGGAATACGGTCGCACTTTCGGTGGGGCGCAGAAACAGCACGGTGTCGACCTCGGGGATATCCAGGCCCTCGTTGAACAGGTCGACGGCGAAGATGCCGTTGATGTCGCGGTTGCGCAGTGCAGCCAAGGCGGCGCGCCGCTCATCGGCAGGTGTCTCCCCCGAGACCGCCAGAGCAGGGATGCCAGCGTCGTTGAAGCACTGCGCCATGTAGCGAGCGTGGTCGACGCTGACGCAAAATCCCAACGCACGCATGCCCGCAACGTCGCCGACCTTGTCGCGCAGTTGCTTGAGCACGATGCGGGTGCGGGCGTCGTTACCGGTGTAGACACTGCTCAGCGCGGCCAGGTCGTAGCCGCCTCGTTTCCACTGCACCGTTTCGAGGTCGGTGCCGTCATGGATGCCGAAGTAGTGAAACGGGCAGAGCAGGTTCTGTTCCAGTGCCTCCCACAGGCGCAGTTCGGCGGCGATACGGCCTTCGAAGAAGGCGCGTACATCAACGCCGTCTGCGCGCTCTGGGGTGGCGGTCAGGCCGAGCAGCTCGACGGGCCGCACATGGTCGAGCAGGCGACGGTATGACGCAGCTTCGGCGTGGTGGAACTCGTCGACCACGACGACGTCGAACCGGCCAGGTTCGACGTTGGCCAGTCGGTTCGCCGACAGCGATTGAATGCTGGCGAACACGTGGCGCCATTTGGTCGGCTGCTGGCCGTCGACGAGCAGCTCGCCGAAAGTGGCGTCGGCGAGGACCTCCCGATACATGCGTTGGGCCTGACCGAGGATCTCCTTGCGGTGCGCGACGAACAACAAGGTGAGGTCGCGGCCGTGGACGTCGCGGGCCAGTCGACGGTAGTCCAGGGCAGCCATCACGGTCTTGCCAGTGCCGGTCGCGGCGACGATCAGGTTGCGGTGCCGATCGTGCAGGGTGCGTTCGGCGTCGAGTTGTTCGAGCATTTCTGCCTGAAATGGCTTAGGGCGTACTTCCAGACCGGACAGGGTGACTGCCAGCTGGTCGCGCTTGCCTGCCCCGGACGCGGTCTGCAGAGCTTGACGCAGCCGTTCGCCGTCGTGGGTGGGCCGGTAGGGCTCGAAATCGCGGTTCTCCCAGTAGGAGTCGAATGTGGCCCGGAACTTCTCCAGCAGATGCGGGGTTGCGATCGCCGAAAGACGCACGTTCCATTCCAGGCCGTCGATCAGGGCGGCGTGCGACAGGTTACTGGAGCCCACGTAAGCGGTGTGAAAGCCCGTGTTGCGCCGCAGCAGCCACGCTTTGGCGTGCAGGCGAGTGTGGTTGGTGTCGTAGTTGACCCGAACCTCGGCGCCGAACTCGCTAACCAGGGCATCCAGAGCGCGAGCGTCGGTAGCGCCGAGGTAGGTGGTGGTTATGACACGCAGGGGGATATTGCGCGCATTGAGCTCGGTGAGCTCCTTTTCCAGCAGGCGTAGTCCCTGCCATTTGACGAATGCGCACAGCAGGTCCGCCCGGTCGGCGCTGGCGAGCTCCGCGCGCAGCTCGGCAGCCAGGGTTGGCTCGTTGCGGGCGTTCGTCATCAGCGCTGCATCGGAGAACGGGGTAGCTGGGCGCGGGAGTCTGCTGGCGTCCAGCGCAGTTGCGCGTCTCATCTCATCGAGGCGGGTGATCTTGCCGGGCTCATTCGTGTGCAGGGCGGCGCCGTCGGCGTGGGTGGCCGGCAGGACGTCGAGAATGCGGCGGGCCAAGTCCACACGGTCCTCAACAGTGCGGGCGGCGCTCAACGATCGCTCGATGATCGGCGCGAGGTAGCGGGTAATGCTCAGCGCCTGCTCGGCGTCGTCGACGGCAGTGAAGTCGGGGTGCAGGTCAGGGTGATGTGCGAGCTGGCCGCTGAGGTTCTCGGTGAGCAGGGATTCGTAGACGCCGGTGTCCATGGGGCGGAGAGTAGTAGATCTGGCGGACAGGGAAAGCAAACGCCGGTTTGTGCCCATACCTGCGGCTTTCTGACCAATCGGCATGTCTCAACCGGCCCGTAACGATCCCTTGCGACCTGCCGTGGGTCACTACTCACCAAGTTGAAACACGACTTCCCGCGCACCACGTAAACAAAGAATCAGTTGCGACCGGAAGACATTTGTGACACCCACAGCCTCAGGAGCGCGCAACCCGTTAGCCATCACGACATCCGAGAAGGCCCATCACCCCGAACAATCCGGCACCAACCCAACCCCAATTTGAAGCACTCACACCGTCAAAATTCCTCACCATCTCCCCAGCTCACCCCCCTTTTCGCACTCCGCGAAACATCTCCGACAGCGCATCCGGCCATCGCTCGGTACCGTGGCCCGCGTGGCTGCCTTTCGACGACTCCCACGCAAAACCCTGCTCGCCCGCCTGGCCTTTGCGGGCATCGCCGTCGTGGTCCTGGCGGGCATGGTGTGGGCCAGTCGCGCCCACCCGGTGCGCCAGCTGGTCCCGCTGCCGTCGGCTGAGGCGATCGGTCCCGGCGTCGGCATCAAGATCACCGGCTCCGGCCGCCGCTCTGAGACCACCAGCTGCACCGCGGGCTTCCTGGTGGTCAACAAGGACGGCCAGCCGGGGCTGCTGTCGGCCGGGCACTGCAACAAGCCCGCTGGAACCGGCAAGGTGGCTGTCCACCACGGCGGCCTCTACCCCACCGTCGGCGCGTTCACGCAGAGCATCTACGACGGCGACGGCTGGACCGACTCCGACATCGGCCTCATCACGTTGAAAGACCTGGACAAGATCCCGGTGTCCGCCGAGGTCGACGGGCATCCGGTGACCGGCCTGGCCGAACGCGTCGAGATCGGCGACACCCTCTGCCACCTCGGAATCCGCAGCGGCGAACCGATGTGTGGACCGGTGACCGCCAATGAGAAGAACAAGGTCCGGTTCGCCGCGGCCAGCACCTGCGGTGACACCGGCGGCCCGGCCTACCTGATGCGTCCGGACGGCACCGTCGAAGCGGTCGGCATCCTCACCGCGGTGTCCAACGGCGAGGACGCCCCGACGACATGCGCTGAAACCCAGGACTACTCCGTCGCGCAGCTGATCAAACCGTGGCTCGAGGCCTGGCAGCTGACGCTGGTCACCGCGACAACGTAGCGATCACCCCTACCGCTGCCGTCCCGCGCGCGCCACACTGAGAACACGGGCCGCGGCGCGGCTGGAGCCCGGTGGATCGGATGTGAACCGGACGGGACATCGCGTCGTGTCACTTCCGGGAGGCTGGTGCATGGATATCGCGAAACCAGCGGCGGATCGATATTCGACCGCGGACAGGCCGCGGCCGCACCCAGCCGTGCGTGCGGACCACTTGGGTCGGGCCTGAACCACCATGACCACCGACGACCAGGCCCGGCCTCAACTCCGCAGCACCGCACCAGACCGGGCCATGGTCACCACCGCGCTGGCGCGACTCTCCGCCGAACACCGGGCACTGCTGCGTCGTGCCTACGACGGCTGGAGCGTCGAGCAGATCGCGGCCGATCTGCAGATCGCGGAAGGCAGCGTGAAGACCCAACTGCACTACGCGCTACGGAGCCTGCAGCGGGCACTGCGAGATCTGGGAGCCGCGCTATGACGACGATGTCTCACCACCAGTACGCCATGTGGGATGCCGCCTACGTGCTGGGGTCACTGTCGGCCTCCGACCATCTCGAATTCGAGACCCACCTGGACGGGTGCCCGTTGTGCCGGGACGCCGTCACCGAGCTGTCCGCGCTGCCGGCGATGTTGTCGCTGCTGGATCGCGACGATTTCGACGACGTCACAGCGGCGTTCGACGCGGGCGAGCTCGGCGCCGGCACTGCCGCGCACACCGGCGTGGCCCGGCAGGCGGGCGGTGGCGCGGATCGTCGGGAATCCAGCGCACCAATGGCGGTCATTCAACCGCCGGAGACGGTCTTCCCGATCTTCCGTCCCGGCAACTACGCGCCGGTCCCCGACGAGCTCACCGCGTTCGATCTGCCGGTCGACGGCAGCATCCCGCCCGAACTGAACGGCTGGTATCTGCGTAACGGGCCCAATCCCCGTGCGGCGGGCGGACACTGGTGCACCGGGGACGGCATGGTCCACGGAGTCCGGCTGGAGAACGGCCGAGCCGCCTGGTACCGCAACCGCTGGGTGCGCACCGAGAGCTTCGAACACCCACTGCCGCTGCTCAACGCCGACGGCAGCCGCAACCTGCGCTCCAGCGTGGCCAACACCCACGTGATCCGCCATGCCGGCAAAACGCTGGCGCTGATGGACTTCGCGCTGCCCTATGAGATCACCAACGATCTGCAGACGCTGGGCGCCTACGACTTCGCCGGCAAGCTGGCTGACTCCATGGCCCCACATCCCAAGATCTGCCCCACCACCGGCGAGCTGCATTTCTTCGGCCACGGCGGCCTGACCGATCCGCACATCAACTACTACCGCGCCGGCGCCGACGGCGCGGTCACGGTCCGCCGACCGATCGACGTCCCCGGGTTGACGCTGATGCACGACTTCGCGCTCACCGCAGAGCATGTGGTGTTCATGGATCTGCCGCTGGTGTTCGACCTGCAGGTCGCCCTCACCGGGCGCATCGAACGTGATCCGCCGTACCGGTGGAACGACGACTACGGCGCCCGTCTCGGGGTGCTGCGCCGTGATGACCCCTATGGTCCGGTGCGCTGGTTCGACATCGGCCCGTGCTACGTGTTCCATATCGCCAACGCCTTCGATGTGGTGGCGGACACCGGTGACGCGATCGTGCTGCAGGTGGTTCGCTACCCGGAGATCTGGTGCCACAGCAGCGATTTCGAGATCGAGGCCACGCTGTGGCGCTGGACGATCGACCTGGATGCCGGCGTTGTGAAGGAGGTTCAGCTCGACGATCGCGATATCGAGTTCCCCCGAGTCGATGATCGGCTGGTCGGCGCCGACGCCCGCTACGCCGTCACCGTCGCCCACGACGGTCTGGTGCGTTACGACCTGGCCCAAGACAGCGCCGAGGTCTGCCGGTTCGGCGTCAACGGCCTGTCCGGCACGCCCGGTGAGGCGGTGTTCGCCCCGTCGCCGGGGCAGGTCGACGAGTCCGCCGGCTGGTATCTGACCTACGTCTACAGCCCGGTGCGCGAGTGCAGCGAACTGGTGATCCTCAGCGCATCGGCGTTCGACGCGGAACCCGTCGCCCGGGTGCGGCTGCCGCGGCGCGTTCCACACGGATTTCACGGCAGCTGGATCCCCGATTGAGTTCTGAACCCGCCGGGCGCCCACGTCGTGTCAATAGACAGGAGGTGAAGCTGTGCCTCGCATCGGTATCCTGCCGGACCACGAAGCAGCGCTGATGAAGGCGCTCTACGACGAGCATGCCGCGGTGCTGTGGCGCTACGCGCTGCGCCTGACCGGCGACGCGAGCCGTGCCGAAGACGTCGTCCAGGAGACACTGCTGCGCGCCTGGCAGCACCCGGAGGTCATCGGCGACGCCGAGCGGTCGCCGCGGGCCTGGCTTTGCACCGTCGCGCGCAACATGATCATCGATGAGCGTCGCAGCGCCCAATTCCGCCACGTGGTCGGCTCGCTCGACGAGTCGACCGCACCCGAGCAACCCACTCGCGACGAGGTGGACACGGCGCTGGACCGGATGTTGATCGCCGACGCGATGACCCACCTGTCCGCGGAACACCGGGCGGTGATCGAACGGTCCTACTACCGTGGATGGAGTACCGAGCGGACCGCTGAAGACCTGGGGATCGCCGAAGGAACGGTGAAATCACGCCTGCACTACGCGGTGCGGGCTCTGCGACTGGCCCTGCAGGAGATGGGGGTGACACGATGACGTCACCGCGAGAGTTCAGCCTGGTCGACGGTGGCCACCCGTACGAGATGTGGGATGCGGCCTACGTGCTGGGTTCACTGTCCGGCGCCGATCGCCGCGAATTCGAGGCGCACCTGGCCGTGTGCCGACAATGCCGGAGCGCGGTCGCCGAGATCAGCGGCGTACCCGCCCTGCTGTCGCAGCTCGACGGCAACACTATGGCCGCGATCAACGATGCCGGCGGGGCACTGCCCCAGCCACCGGCGAACCTGTTGCCGTCGCTGTTGACCGCGGTGCACCGGCGCCGTCGGCGCACCCGGCTGGCGGCCTGGGCGGCGTCGGCCGCGGCGGCCGCAGTGGTAGGGATCGGTGTCCTGATCGGTGTCGGCTATTCGACCGACTCGACAACGCCTTCACCGCGGCACGACGCATTGCCGATGGCGCAGGTCGGGACCACGGCGCTGGCCTCGACGGTGGCGGTCAAGAGCGAATCCTGGGGCAGTGTCATCGACCTGAGCTGCGTCTGCCTGGCGCCGATGAACGCCAGCCACGACACGCTGGCGCTGGTGGTGGTCGGCCGCGACGGCAGCCAGACCCGACTGGCGACCTGGGTTGCCGAGCCGGGGCACACCGCGACACCCGCGGGCAGCATTTCGACTCCGACGGATCAGATCGCCGCGGTGCAGGTGGTTTCGGCTGACGATGGCACGGTTCTCCTGCAGCGCGCGCTGTAAGCCCGGCGTACGGCTGAACCAATGTCAGCCGTACGTCGTGTCAATGACATCGTCACGAGTTAGGTGAGCAGATGCCCAGGGTTTTTTCCGTGGTTGATCACATCGTCGCCCGGCTGGCGGAAGCGGGGGTGGGCCACATCTTCGGTGTCGACGGGGCGAATATCGAAGATCTTTATGATGCAGCCTATTTCCGGCCGGACATTGCTGCGGTGCTGGCCAAGCACGAGTTCGCGGCCGCCACCATGGCCGACGGGTACAGCCGCAGCGGCGCGGGATTGGGAGTGGTGGCCGCGACGTCGGGCGGTGGCGCGCTGAACCTGGTTGCGGGACTGGGCGAATCGCTGGCCAGCCGGGTGCCGGTCCTGGCGCTGGTGGGTCAGGCTCCGCGCGCGATGGACGGCCGGGGCAGCTTTCAGGACACCAGTGGCCGCAACGGCTCGCTGGATGCCGAAGCCCTGTTCGGATGCGTGTCGGTGTTCTGCGAGCGAGTGCTGCAACCCGACGACATCGTCTCGGCGTTGTCCCGCGCGATCGCCGCGGCCCGCGGGGGCGGCCCGGCGGTGCTGTTGATGCCCAAGGATGTTCAGCAGGGCACCATCACGGTCAACCCACCCTGCAACAACGGTGAATCCGGGGCTGATCGGCCGTCGATCAGCAACCCGCATCCGATTGTGCACGCGCTGCGTCAGTCTCACGGTCCCGTCACCATCATCGCCGGCGAACAGGTGGCCCGCGACGACGCGCGGTCCGAACTCGAGGAACTGCGGGCGTTGCTGCGCGGGCGGGTCGCCTGCGTCCCCGACGCCAAAGATGTCTCCGGCACACCGGGTTTGGGCTCGTCGTCGGCACTGGGCGTCACCGGCGTGATGGGTAACCCCTCGGTCGCCGGCGCGGTGGCAGCCAGCGCACTGTGCCTGGTGGCGGGCACCCGGCTCGCGGTGACGGCACGCGCCGGCCTAGACGAGGCGCTCAGCGCGGTCCCCACGGTGTCGATCGGCTCGGCGCCACCGTATTTCCCGTGCACACACGTGCAGACAACCGATCTACGGGCATCCCTGCGGATGATCTGCCAAGAACTCTCGGGGACGGGACGCCCGAAGTGGCTGCGGGTCCCCGAGACGGTGCCGCACACCGAGTTGGAACCACCGCCCTACGCCGGTCCGGGAATGCGGTATCGCGACGCGATGACCGTGCTGGACCACGGGTTGCCCGAGGGAGTCGACATCGTCGTCGACGCGGGCAACACCGGCGCCGCGGCCATCCATTACCTGCCGCCGCGACGCGACGGCCGCTTCCTGGTGGCCCTGGGGATGGGCGGCATGGGTTACAGCTTCGGCGCCGGCATCGGAGTGGCGTTGGGCCGTGGCCGGCGCACCGTGGTGATCGCCGGCGACGGCGCCTTCTTCATGCACGGCATGGAAATACATACCGCTGTGCAGTACCGGCTGCCGGTGCTGTTCGTGCTGTTGAACAACAACGCTCACGCCATGTGCGTCACCCGTGAACGCCTGTTCTACAACGGCTCACACTCCTACAATCGCTTCGACCGCAGCGATCTCGGCGCCGGCCTGGCGTCGATGTTCCCGGGACTTCACGCTGTCGACACGGCCGACGCCGAGGGATTCGGCGCGGCATTGGCCGCGGCGTTGGACCACGACGGGCCGTCGGTGATCAGCGTCGAGTGCTCGGCTGACGAGATACCGCCGTTCGCGCCGTTTCTTGCTGCTGCTGAGCCCCTGGCAACCCCTGTCCGGCACAACGGCCAATCCCCGACCCCCACGAAGGAGCACTTGGATGTCGCTGCCAGCACTCGCTGATATCGCCGCCCACACCGGCACGCCCGGCCCTATCGAGGGCCTGATCCGGGTCGAGACCACTCCGCGCGAGGCAGCCACCCCGATCCTCATGGAGATGATTCATTCGGTCTACACCCACGACGCGGTCTTCGGCGAGTACTGCACCGTCAACGACTACATCGACTGTCCGCCCGATGAATTGTTCGATTACCTGGCCGACACCCGAAGCCTGGAAGAGTGGACCTACAGTACGCGCGGATTCACCCCCACCGACGAACCCGGCCTGTGGGTCGGCTACGACCTGCTCGGCTCGCAGACCCAGATCTACGCCCGCACCCATTCGAACCGGGAAGCCCGCACGGTGGACTATCACTGCGCCTGGGACCAGGGCGACCATCTGTGGATGATCTATCTGATCCGGGTCGTCGACGCGCAGCTGGTGCTGAACAAGCCCGGATCGGTTGTGCTGTGGACGAATTGCCACCACCCGTTCTACGACGACAACCCGTACCCGGAAACCGCGCCGCCGCAGCGCGAGGAATGGGTCGGCGACTTCTGGGAGATGTTCGGCGCCGGTCACCTGCTGGAGCTGAAGAACCTGAAGATGATCGCGGAGTACCGACACCGCAACGGGCTGCCGGTCACACCGGCCTGGATGAGATGAGCCGATCATGAGCCAACCCGTAATCAGCCTCACCGACGTCTCCAGTTACCTTCCCGGCGAACCGATTTCCGCCGACTACTACGCGCAGTTCGCCGAATCCGACGATCTGCGGGACAACCTGATGTTCCGCGCGCCCCGGTTCCGCCACCACGTCGGCCCCGACGAGTCCGCGGTCGACATGATCGAGCGTGCGGCACAGGGACTGATCGAACGTCACGGCCGAGAAGTCATCGAGAACACCGACGTGCTGATCACCCACACCCAGTTGCCGGATGTCCCGTTCTACGGCGCGGGCGGGGGTGTCGCCCACCGGCTGGGTATGCATCCGGACTGGGTTCTGGATCTGCACAACGGCGGCTGCGCCGCATTCATACTGGGCCTCAACGTGGCCCGCAAGCTGTTGGCGTCCGGCGCGGGAAGCACCGCGTTGATCGCCGTCGCGCAGAACTCCGCCGGCCAGATCTTCGAGCAGCCCGCCGTGCGCGGCAAGTCGCAGGCGTCGGTTCCCGGTGACGGCGCCGCGGTCGGGTTGGTCACCCTGTCCGATCAATCGCCGATCATCGACGTCGAGTGCCGCACCTACGGCCAGTACGCCGGCGATATGAGCTACGCCGCCGACCCGCCCCGCAAGTGGTGGCAGCCCGGCCCGGGAGCGGGCTACATCGGCTTCACCGAAAGCAAGATCGCCAAGGTGCTTGCGCGCGGCAACCGGCAGGTTCCCGAAGTCGCCCTCGCGGTCTGTCACCGCGCCGGCCTGTCCGCCTCGGATATCGGCCTGCTGGTCACCAACCAGCCCAACCGGGTGTTTCTGCGCAACTGGCGAGAAGCCCTCGAACTGCCTGAATCACGGCATTTCGACACCTTCGACCAGTGCGGCAACCTGTTCGGAGCCGGTGTCCCGATCAACCTTGATCGGGCGATCACCGAGCAACGAGTCCAGCCGGGTGATGTGGTGGTGATGGCCGCGTTCGCCCATGCCGGTGATTTCGCGGGAGCGGCCGCGGTTCGCTGGGGCGGACAACTCCGATGACCGCGGCTGCGCTGTCGGGTTCGGCTACCGCGCATCTTCGCCGCGGGTTCCCGTCGGCGGTCGACCCGTGTGCGTTGTCGCTCAACGAGAACCCCTTACCGCCACTGCCGGCGGTGCGTTCGGCGCTGACCGAATCCATCGGGGCGGCCAACCGCTATCCGGACTTCCTGCCCACCCGGTTGCGCCGGCTGGTGGCCGACCATGTCGGGGTGCCGGAGACAAGCGTGGCGATCGGCCCCGGGGCGTCCGGGCTGGCGATCCGGGTGCTGAGCGCGACGGCATCGCCCGGTGATCGGATTGTGCTGAGCCAGCCGACTTTCGACGGCTATCCGGTCTTCGCCCGGATAGCCGGGCTGGCGATGGTCGACGTCCCCCTCGATGGCTACGGCCACTACGACCTGGTCGCTTTGTCCCGCGCCGCCGCCGACGCCCGGGTGGTGGTGCTGTGCCGGCCGCACAACCCGACCGGAACGCTGGAGCCCGTCGCCGATGTCGAACGGTTCATCGCGAGTGTGCCGGAGCGGACCATCGTCCTGCTCGACGAGGCCTACATCGAGTTCGTCTCCCCCGGCCAGCGTATCGACGTCCCGGACCTGATTCGACGATTCCCGAACGTGGTTGTGCTGCGTACCTTTTCCAAGGCCTACGGGCTGGCCGGGCTACGGATCGGGTACGCGCTGGCGGCACCGGGCCTGGCCGGCACGCTGTGGGCCATGCAGGTGCCGTTCGGCATCAGCACCAGCTGCACGGTGGCCGTGGCGGCCTCATATGATGCGGAAGCGCAACTGCAGCAGCGTATTGCGCACATCGTCGCTGAACGCAGCTACCTGCGCTCCCGGCTGCGGGCGTCGGGCATCTATACCACCGACTCGCACGCGAACTTCGTCTACCTGCCGGCGGCGGGCCGGCCGTGGCGGGAGATGTTCGACGGCACCGATCTGCGGGTCCGCTCCTATCCCGATGGCGCAGTGCGCATCACGGTGGGCGCGCGCAGTTCTACCCGGATGGTGCTGTCCGCGGTCGAGCAGGCTCTCAGTGCGCCGGGGAGCTTCACGTCCGAACAGTGAACGTGGCGGCCTTGCGAACCGTATCTTGTCGATAGGGGTGCCACGGACACCTCCCGTTGACCGAACGCGGCGGAAGGGTCACTGACGTGCTGCACCGGATCGCCGTGCTGGCTCTCGCCGCTCCGCGCCGTGTCCTCGTCCTGGCCGCACTGGTGATGGTCGCAGCCGCAGTGTTCGGAATCCCGGTGGCGGACAGCCTGTCCGCGGGCGGCTTCCAGGATCCGGGTTCGGAGTCCGCGCAGGCCACCCGGTTGTTGACCGACCGGTTCGGCCAGAGTGACCAGCAGCTGCTGATTCTGGTGAGTTCGCCCGATGGAGCTGACATTGAGCGGGCCCGGGCGGTCGGCACCGAGATCGCCGGACAGCTGCAACAGTCGCCGTTCGTCTTCAACGTCACCTCGCCCTGGATGGATCCGCCGTCGGCCGCCGCCCGACTGATCAGCACCGACGGTTCCGCCGGGCTGATCGTGGCCAACCTCAAGGGCGGCGAGAACGACGCTCAGAAGTATGCCCGCACCCTGGCCGATCAGTTGGTGTACGACCGGGACGGGGTCAGTGTTCTCGCCGGTGGCGGCGCGATGGTCTATGCGCAGATCAATCACCAGAATCAGCACGATCTGCTGCTGATGGAATCGATCGCGATCCCGTTGAGCTTCGCGGTGCTGGTATGGGTTTTCGGCGGCTTGTTGGCGGCGGCGCTGCCGGTCGTGCTCGGCGGGGTGGCGATCGTGGGGTCTATGGCGGTGCTGCGACTGATCACGCTGGGCACCGACGTGTCGATCTTCGCGATGAACCTCACCACCGCGATGGGGCTGGCGCTGGCGATCGATTACACGCTGCTGATCATCAGCCGCTACCGCGACGAACTGGCCGACGGCGTCGCGCCCGACCTGGCGCTGATCCGAACCATGACCACCGCCGGTCGCACGGTGCTGTTCTCGGCGATCACGGTCGCGCTGTCGATGGCGGCGATGGTCTGGTTCCCGATGTACTTCCTGAAGTCGTTCGCCTACGCCGGGGTGGCGACCGTGACTTTCGTGGCGGTCGCAGCCATCGTCGTGACGCCCGCAGCGATTGCTCTGCTGGGACCCCGGCTCGACGCGTTGGACCTGCATCGCCCGATTCGCCGATTGCTTCGCCGACCCGCACCCATCGCACGACCGATTGAACAGGGGTTCTGGTACCGGTCAACAACATTCGTGTCCCGGCATGCGGTACCGATCGGTCTGGCAGTGGTCACGCTGCTGGTGGCGGTGGGGATGCCGTTCCTCGGGGTGAAATGGGGCTTCCCGGATGATCGGGTGCTGCCGCGAACCGCCTCGGCGCACCAGGTCGGTGACGCGCTGCGCGATCGGTTCGCCGACGACTCCGCCCGGGCGGTCCCGATCGTCGTTCGTGAGGCGCGCGGCATTGCGCCCGTACAGTTGAACCGGTATGCCACCGAGTTGTCTCGGGTGCCGGATGTGTCGTCAGTGTCGGCACCGACCGGCACGTTCGTCGGCGGTGAGCGAGTCGGCGATCCCACAGCAGCCACCGGGATCAACGACGACAGTGTGTTGCTGACCGTCACCAGCACCGCCCCGCTGTTCTCCGACGCCTCCGAAACCCAACTCGATCTGCTGCACCAAGTGCCGGAACCGGGCCGGCGTCCGGTGTTGATGGGCGGGCTGGCGCAGATCAACCGCGACAGCGTCACCGCCATCACCGACCGGCTGCCCCTGGTGTTGGGGCTGATCGCCGTGATCACGTTCGGGCTGCTCTTCCTGCTCACCGGCAGCGTCGTGTTGCCGATCAAGGCGCTGGTACTCAACGTCTTGTCGCTGGCCGCCGCCTTCGGTGCGCTGGTCTGGATATTCCAAGACGGCCATCTGGGGGCGTTGGGCACGACTCCCACCGGGATGTTGGTCGCCAACGTCCCGGTGTTGCTGTTCTGCATCTCATTCGGGCTGTCGATGGACTACGAGGTTTTTCTGGTGTCCCGGATCCGGGAGTACTGGCTGGCCTCGGACCGCACTCGTGCCGACAACGACGAGAGTGTGTCACTGGGGTTGGCCCGGACCGCTCGGGTGATCACCGCCGCGGCACTGATCATGTCGATCTCGTTCGCGGCGTTGATCGCCGCGCAGGTGTCGTTCATGCGGATGCTCGGCCTCGGGCTGACGCTGGCCGTGCTGG
Organism: Mycolicibacter longobardus; assembly: GCF_002102265.1. Classification (GTDB taxonomy): domain Bacteria; phylum Actinomycetota; class Actinomycetes; order Mycobacteriales; family Mycobacteriaceae; genus Mycobacterium; species Mycobacterium longobardum. The sequence continues at coordinate 96,602 of NZ_LQPG01000033.1, forward strand.
CGGACGCCACGCTGATCCGGATGGTGTTGGTGCCGGCGTTCATGCACCTGATGGGCGGCTGGAACTGGTGGGCACCCGCACCGCTGGCCTGGCTGCAGCGACGGTTCGAGATCAGCGAAGAGGGCAGTGGTCCAACGACCCGCCCTGCCGCGCCCCCGGGGACTTCGGACCCCACGCGTTCCAGCGCACCAGGTTCGCCGTCACCGCTGCCGGTCAGGAGCGCATCGTTGAGCTGATCCAGCAGGTCATCGACGCACAAGGCGGCGCTGCCCCGGCCTGACCGTCACCTCAGGTCCCGCAGAACGTCCGGTAGGCACCGAATTCCGGCGGCGCCGGCGCGGCGTAGAACTCCAGGCCGTCGCGCTCCCGGTACGGCTGGGTGATCACGTCCAGCAGCTTTTCCACCGGCGCGAGGTCGCCGCCCGTCGCGGCCGTCAATGCCTGCTCCACCAGGTGGTTGCGCGGAATGTAGACGGGATTGACCCGGTCCATCGCTTCGACGTCGGGTTGAAGTGCCCGCCAGCTCACCAGCCAGTCGCCGAACACCGCGGGCAACGCCTCGGTGTGACCGCGACCGGCCCGCACCAGGTTCCGGAAGAACGAGGTGTAGTCGACGTCGTTCTCGTTGAGCAGGGCGAGCGCCTGGTCGATCAGGGCGGCGGCCTCCACGCTCCCGGACAACCCGAACTTCGCCAGCATCCCGGCCGACCAGAAACCGTGATAGCGCGGCATGAACCCTTCCAGGGTTTCCACCGCCACCGACAGAGCAAGCTCCTCGGTGGCGGCGAACAGCGGCAGTATGGTCTCGGCGAAGCGGGCCAGGTTCCACTGCGCCACCAACGGCTGGTTGCCGTAGGCGTAGCGCCCCGCGTAGTCGATGGAGCTGAACACCGTCGCGGGGTCGTAGGCCTCCATGAATGCGCAGGGCCCGTAGTCGATGGTTTCCCCGGAGATGGTCATGTTGTCGGTGTTCATCACCCCGTGGACGAATCCGACCAACATCCAGCGGGCGATCAGCGAGGCTTGCGCCTCCAGCACCGCCTGAAACAGTGCGAGGTAAGGGTTTTCGGCCTGCGCGGCCTCCGGGTAATGCCGGGCGATCGCGTAGTCGGCCAGCCGGCGCAGCAGCCCCAGGTCACCGGTGGCGCGGGCCTGCTGCGCGACGAGCTGAAAGCTGCCCACCCGCAGGTGGCTGGCGGCGACGCGGGTCAGCACCGCCCCGGGCAGCGGGGTCTCCCGTTGCACCTGCGCTCCGGTGGCGACCACGGCCAGCGACCGGGTGGTGGGCACACCGAGGGCGTGCATGGCTTCGCTGATCACGTACTCGCGCAGCATCGGGCCCACCACCGCCAGGCCGTCACCACCGCGGGCGAACGGGGTGGGCCCGGAACCCTTCAGGTGGATGTCGCGGCGCGTGCCGTGATCCAGCTCGCCGAGCAGCAGGGCTCGACCGTCGCCGAGCAGCGGCACGTAGTTGCCGAACTGATGTCCGGCGTAGGCCTGCGCCACCGGGGTCGCGTGGTCGGGAATCTCATTGCCGGTCAGGAACTTGAGACCGTCCTGGCTGCGCAGCCAGTCGGGGTCCAAACCCAGTTCGGCGGCCAGTTCCTCGTTGAGCACCAGCAGCTTCGGGTCCGGCGGGGTGGCCGCTTGCCAGGGCTTGGCGAGTTCGGGGAGCTCGCGGGCGAAGTCGGCGGTCAGCTGCGGGGGCGCCACTCCCACAGCCTACGGACAGATCAACGCCGTCGTTTCAGCTCCACCAGGTCGGAGACATCCATATCGGGGGCATCGAGAATCCGCTGACCGCCGCATCACATCTGCCACTTCCGTACCGCCGGAGCCGGGGTGATCGAGGTCCGAAGACGATAGCGGTGACGCTATCACGGTGTTTCCTGCTACTAGGCGGCCATTTTGCAGAACCGCTCGTCTCGCTCATCCGCATTCGATGTCACACCCCGCACCTACGGTGCAGCCATGAACGACGTCCTACAGCGGCCCATGCCGACCCCACGGCCGCCGCGGGCCGATATCGCCTTCGCGCGGCCGCGGTACATAGACTCCGTGGCCATCGCCTTCGCCGACAGGTTCGGACCGGTTTTTCGTTTCCACGCCGTGTCCACGGTGGGCAGCTGGTCCGGGGAGGTCGAAGCCGCGTCCATCGAAGCTGCGGTACTTGACGTGATAACCCGTCTGCGCATGGACGAACCAGGTATGGACAGGGTGCGGTTTCTGGTGGATCTGGGTGCCGCAAGCAGACTTTGGCGTCACGCTCCCGAGGTAAGCGCACTGCTTCCGGGTACGACTATCGAGATGCCACGAGCTGCCGACCGTCCCTTGATGGATGCTGCCGAAGCCGCACTGGCACCCGGGACGGCAACACCGGCCAATCCGGACAGCCGATCAGATCCCACGCTGTCGTCGGTGGTGGCCGCCACTGACGGTTCGGTGCGCGGTAAGTTCACCGGCTACGGCTGGTTGGCATCCACCGGCGAGTACGGACTGTGCGGCTTCCGCCATTCCGCCAAGCAGATCGGCAGCGAGGTTGTGCTGATCGCCGAGCTGCGCGCCATGGCCGGGGTCGTTCGCAAGCTGCGCAGCCGGCACATCACCGTACTCAGCGACAGTCAAGACGCCATAGCAATGGCCGAACGCTGGATGAGCGGGGACGAGAACCTACCCGAGGGATACACCACCGAGCGGGCCGACGGGCGGCCAGCGGGTCTGGTAGCCGCGCGGCAGCACTTTCGCGCGCAACGCAACCGGCTCAAGCTCACCTGGGTGAAGGGGCATCAGGGCCACCCCCTCAACGAAGGCGCCGATGCGCTCGCCCGGCTTGCCAGGCGATATGCGGCTGGAGCAAAGGATTTGACCGCAGTCGAGTACCACCGCCGGGCCGCCGGCCTAGCTGGGGCGTTCGCCGCTGAATTCCGACGAAAGCAGGTCGAAAATCCTTAGAGCTACCCGGCCGCGCCGCCCGGTCGAGGTGTTCAAGCGGCCGCTTGGCGGGCAGCTACCCTGGCGACGGTGACGGATCGGCGCCGCTGGGACACAGCCAGGACCGCAGCGTGGCGGGCCGGGATCGCTCTCATCCTGGTCGCGATCTTCGTGGGCTTGTACCAGGTGAACCGGGCCCATCCGGTGCACCCGCAGGTCCCAATGCCGACCGCGCACGCGATCGGTCCCGGCATCGGCATCTACGTCGCACCCGAGGGCGAAGCCACTGGGATCAGTTGCACGACGGGGTTCCTGGTGCGCGCCCGCGACGGCCGGCCCGGGTTGCTGGCGGCTGGGCACTGCAATCCGGCCGGTGGGCCCGGTCAGGTGGTGATCCGCCACAGCGCCTTCGCCTACCGCGCTGTGGGTACGTTCACCGAAACCGTGAACGACGGCAGCAACTGGGACGACTACGACATCGGGCTGATCATGCTGGACGATCCAGGCAAGCTCCCGCTGAACTCGATGGTCGACGGGCATCCGGTCACCGGGGTGGCGTCTCATGTTGAGGTCGGTGATGTGCTGTGCCACTTCGGGATCCGCAGCGGCGGTCCGGTGTGCGGGCCGGTGGTGGCCAGCGAGACGAACAAGGTCCGGTTTGAAGCCGGCGGTACCTGCGGCGATTCGGGCGGGCCCGTGTACCGGCTGCGTGACGACGGCACCGCCGAGGCGGTCGGCATCTACATCGCGGTGTCCGACGGCACCTACTCCGAGCCCAAGTGCGAAGACCCGCATCCGTACTCGATCGCCCAGACCATCACGCCGTGGTTGTCGGCGTGGGAGCTGACGCTGGACACCGCCGCCGGCATCTCATCAGCGTAAGCCGTGCCCACCGTTCAGAACGTGTCGACGAATCGTGGCCGCGGGGAGTCCTGCCCGAACCCGGTGGACGCCGCCAACGTGGCGGCGATCAGCGAGCGGGTGTCAGCGGGGTCGATGACGTCGTCGATCTCGAAAAGTGTTGCGGCGTTGAGCGCTTTCGCGTTCTCCTGAGCAGCGGCAGTGGCCTGCCGGACGCGTTCCTCCCGCTCGTCGGCGTCGGCGATGGCTTCGAGTTCCTTGCGCAGCCCCAGCCGGACGGCGCCCTCGAGCCCCATCGGACCCAGATGTGCGCCCGGCCATGCCACCGTGAGCACCGGTTGGTGCAGGCTGCCGCCCATCATGGCCTGGGCACCCAACCCGTAGCCGCGCCGCAGGATGACCGCCACCATCGGCACCCGAAGCGCCGCGCCGGCCACCAACAGCCGAGATCCCCTCCGCACCAACGCCTCCGCTTCGGCCGCAGGGCCGACCATATAGCCCGGGCAGTCGACCAGCGACACGACCGGCAGTCCGAAGGCGTCGCACAGTTGCAGGAACCGCGCGGCCTTGTCGGATGCCGCCGCGGTGATCGCACCGGCCATCACCATGGTGTTGTTGCCGATGATGCCGACCGGGCGGCCCTCGATCCGCGCCAGCGCCGTCACCATCTCCCGCGCGAACCGCTCCCGCAAGAAGGTCACCGAACCCGCGTCGGCGATCGTCTCGATGATCGGCTTGAGCGGATAGGCGCGCCGCGCGCGCTCGGGAATCATGGTGCGCAAGGCGTTCTGGTCTGCGGCGCCGTCCGGCGCGGTGGCGCCCTGAAAGTAGCCGAGGACTTGCTTTGTCACCGCGACCGCCTCGGCTTCGTCGGCGACCACGATGTCGACGACGCCGTTGGGTGCCTGCACGGATAACGGTCCCACGTCGTCGGGGGCGACGTGCCCCAGTCCCCCGCCGGCGATCATCGCCGGGCCCGCCATGCCGATGGAGGTGTCCGCGGTGGCGATGATCAGATCCGATGCTCCCGCGATCACGGCGTTGCCGGCGAAGCAGCGGCCCTTGACCACGGCGATACGCGGCACCAACCCGGACAGCTTGGCCCACAAGGCGAATGCCGGGACATCCAGTGACGACACCGTCGGATAGTCGGTGTCTCCGGGCCGTCCGCCGCCGCCTTCGGCGAAGAAGACCGTCGGCAGGCGCATCCGTTCGATCAACTCGAACAGCCGATCCTTCTTGAAGTGCCCGACCGCGCCCTGGGTGCCGGCCAGCACGGTGTAGTCGTAGGCCAACACGGCGCAGGCGCTGCGTTCACGTCCGAACAGTGCACCGTTGATCGACGCGGTACCGGCCAGCAAGCCGTCTCCGGGGGTGTTGGCGATGAGGTCGTCGACGTCGCGGCGCGCGCGTTGGGCGGCGATCGCGAAGCGCCCGTACTCCACGAACGTCCCGGGGTCGACCAGGTCGGCGATGTTCTCGCGGGCTGTGCGACCGCCGGCGTCGTGCCTGCGTTGTACCGCGTGCGGCCGGGCCGCGTCCTCGGTCAACGCGCGGCGGCGCAGCAACTCGAGGTGGTCATCACTCGGAGAAGCGTCGGGCATGTGGGAATTCCTTCACAGAGGCGTCGATCAAGAACAACATCATGCGCCGCATGACCTTCACAAGCCTCGGAAGTGGGTGTTGCCCGGCTCTGAGCGGGCGCCCAGCGGGAATCTGACGACACGACTTGAGCGTGTCGCGTCGTCCGATTCCCAGTCACGGCCCGCACACCTGTGACACCGGCCACTCGGGCTGCGCCTCCAGCTCCGCCCCCTACCCTGAGGGCATGGCGAACAAGGAACAGCAGCAGGCCTGGGCGGCCCAGGGGGTGGACTGGGTCGACAACGCGGCGATCTTCGAGGCGGTGCTGGCGCCGTTCGCCGACGCGGTGGTCCACGCCGCCGATATCGGCCCCGGCGCGCGAGTGCTCGACATCGGCTGCGGCTCCGGCACATTGCTGCAGCGGGCGGCAGCGCTCGGCGCCATCCCGTTCGGGGTCGACATCTCCGAACCGATGGTGCAGGCGGCACGCCGACGAGTTCCCGCGGCCACCGTGACCCTCGGCGACGCCCAGACCATGGACCTGCGAGAGGCCGCATCCGGGGCGTCTTTCGACCGGATCATCTCGCGGTTCGGGGTGATGTTCTTCGATGATCCGGTGACCGCGTTCGTCAATATCCGCCAGTCGGCTACCCTCGACGCCCGATTGGCGTTCGTGTGCTGGCGCGAAGGCGAGAATCCGATGTTCACCACCGGCGTCGACATCCTGGCAGCCAAGCTGGAATCACCCCCCGCCGCACTGGATCCCAGGGAGCCCGGCCCGCTGGCCTTCGGCGATCCCGAGCGGGTGCGAGCCATCCTGACCGGCTCCGGCTGGAGTGACGTCACCCTGGCGGAGTTCGAGGGGGTCTGCAACTTCAGCCTCGACGGCAGCGACGGTGTCGAGGAACGCTTGGCGTTGATCCTGGCCAACCGCACCGGACAACAGGCGCGCACCGAATTGGAGGCCCGCCTGGGCGCCGACGGCTGGGCCGGTGTCGTCGAGGAGCTGCGCGAGGAGCTGCGCCGGCACCGCGTCGACGGCGTCGTGAAGTTCCCGGGCCGCACCTGGGTGGTTACCGCGACCAATCCGGGTCGGTGACCGGCCACGATAGCGTGACCGAAGTCGTTCTATTCACCTGAAGGATCTCCGTGACCGCCTCCTCGCACCCTTTCGACAGCGCCATGCAGCTCGAGACCGTCGACGCCGGGACGTTCCGCGGCGCCACCCACCCGGAGTGGGCCAACATGGTCGGGCCGTTCGGGGGGATCACCGCCGCCGTCCTGTTGCGCGCCGTCGAGTCCCACCCCGACCGCATCGGCGACCCGTTGGCGCTGACCGTCAACTTCGCCGCACCCATCGCCGACGGCGAGTTCGACATCTCGCTGCGTGCCGCCCGCACCAACCGCAGCAACCAGCACTGGATGCTCGAGCTGCGCCAGGGCGAGGAGGTCAAGACCACCGCCACCGCGCTGTTCGGCCTGCACCGCGACACCTGGGCCGACGACGAGACCCACCCGCCGAACGCTGCCGCGCCCGAGGACGTCGCCGCCGGGTCGTTCATCGACGCGATCGTCTGGGCCAAGCGCTATGACATGCGCTTCACCGCGGGCCCGGTGCCCCTCTCTGCGGTGGAGCCCAGCGAGTCGTCGACCACCACGTTGTGGGTGCGCGACGCCGCAGGCCGGCGCCTCGACTTCGCCGCGCTGGCGTCCCTCTCGGATGTGTTCTTTCCCCGGGTGTTTCTGCGCCGCGGCCGTTTCGTCAACGCGGGCACCATCTCGCTGACCACCTATTTTCACGCCGACCAAGGTGAAATCGACGCTCTCGGTGGCGACTTTCTACTGGGCAGCGCACACGCCAACCGGTTTTCCCGGGGCTACTTCGACCAGAGCGCGCACCTGTGGTCACGGGCGGGCCGGCTGCTGGCCAGCACGCATCAGCTGGTGTATTTCAAGGATTGACGCCCACCCCGGCCGCGGGTGAATACCGCGATCGCCGAAGCTGAACTAGCGTCCCCGGTATGCCCGAGGAACTCGGCGCCCACGGCGATGCCGCGCGAGCACGCGAGGACGCCCTGGCGCGGCGGCTGCAGAGTTCCGCGCAGGCCGACCGGGCCTTCGTGGCGACGGTACGCGGCGCGGCACAGGCAGCCGTGCTGGGCCGCAAACGGCTCGACAGCATCGAGGCCGAGATCCACCAAGCGCTGGCCAACCACCGTGCGCTGGCGTTGAACACCCCCGCTGGTGTCCGTCAGTTCCAGCGGTTCCTGACCGCGAAGACCCGCGACATCCACCAGGTGGTGGCCGACACCGTCGCCGACAGCCGGGCCCGCGCGCAGGTGGTGCGATCCCTGAGCGGCGGCTACGCCGTCGAAGACCCGCGGAAGCCGGGTGTCCAAGCCGTCGACCACGTCACGTACAAGCAGGCCCCTTCGACGGATGACGAACGCCGGCTCAATCAGATCGACGCCTTCAAGCAGGTCTTCGGACGCGACCCGGTGTCGGCGTCCGACTGGACTACCGCGGCCGCGCTGGACGCGCATACCTACGACCCCAAGTTCCAGGGGGTGAACTCCGAAGTCCGAGTGGCCCGGATCGATCCGGTGCCGGGGCAGGGCGTCGTGCGCGCATCGCAGTGGATCCCGCAGCGCGACGTGAGCAGCGTCCCGCCATGGAAACGCGACTTCGGCAACGAGCGCGGACCCAACGCGCACTTCGATCCCGAGGACACCAAGGTCACCACCTACATCGACTACGACAACGGCATTGTGGTGATGCGCCAGAATCCCTCAGTCGAACTCAACCCCAGCGGTGGCCCCGGGCAAGTGAAAGTCGGTGTCCCCCAAGGGGGCATCGCGCAAGCTCCGGATGGGTCGGTGCGGATCAAATACGACGCGGGCAACCCGTTCGCGCCGGGTGCGTTGACCGACGTCCGCGGACCGTTCGGTGACCACCGCTGGAGCGTGAATGGCGATCTGGTGTTCACCCCCGGCCCCGGCGGCGTGCACGTCGACGGCACCCGAACGGACTACCCGTCGCTGGAGGTTTACCAAGACCTGCCCAACGGCAGCACCCGCACCGTCTTGATCGACCCGGCTCAATCCGGAAGCAGTACTGGGCCAATGTTCAACCTGCCGTTCCACCACGATGTCGGAGTCGGCGGCAAGGCGTTCGCGCCCTTCGACCACGGCGGCGACTGGAATCCACCGTTGCCTGTCACTGCCTTCGGGCCGACCGCCGCCCCACCGTCGGTACCCTCGTCGTCGGGTAGACCCGGCGGCGTCCCCGCGTGATCACCGAAAGGAGCTGATACATGCCCACCGCAATACTGGCCCGTATCCGCGACGGCGACCCCGACTTCTGGCGCGCCGCCACCCGATCAGCACCGCTCGTGGTCCAAGTCGTCCTCGCGGCGGTAATCGGAGTCGTCTGGCTGTCATTCAGTAGCGTCCCACTCTCCTACGGGACAGCGTTTCGCTATCTGGCCACGGCCGCGTTAATCGTGCCGACCGCCGCAGCGCTGGTGATCGGCACGGCGTTGTTGCGCGCGGAGTCACCGCGTCGACGGGGTGTAGGGCTGGCTGTCTGCGGATCAGCCGTGGTGACGTTCATCAGCGGATTGGCCTACGCGCTGATTTTCGTGCCGTGGTTGGAAACCATATGACCACCGCCGCTGACGAAGCCCGCTACGGCCCGTTCGGCTTCATCGCCGCGCTGGCGACCATCGCGATCGTCGAGACCGCGACGTGGATCTGGATTCCCTATTGGATCGCCCAGCTGTACTTGTTCGGCATCGCGACCGTGGTCGTGGTGCCGACCGGCTTCTTCATGTCCCAGACCGGTGGCACCAAAACTGCCCAGATCGGTCGCGGCATGCTCATCGGTTATCTGGCAACACCACTGACCATCGCCCTGGTAGTCATCCCTCCAGTCGTCATCACCCAGCTCTTGCATCGAGCGTGACGTCACCGGGACGCCGCGGATCCTCGTACTTGCCGGTGAGCAGCTTCGATACCGTGCCCGGCTTCCACTCCCGTCCGGTCGGGGTGCGCTGCCCGGCTGAGTTCAGCACCCGCGCGGTGGCCGCCTGGGTGACCCCGCAGCCGTACACCAGCCAGCCCGCGTAACGCTCGAGCAGTCGCTTGCGCTCCGGCCAGGGCACCGTCGGCGGCGGAAGGGTGGGCGGCAGCGGGTACACGCCGGCTTGGCCGCTGTCGGGCGTCCGCCGCACCGACGCTGGGCGGGCCCTGACCAGTGCCAGCTCGATCTCCCGGCTCAGACTCTTGACCCCTTCAGCGGCCAGCGCCGCCTGATCGAGGTTGTCGACGCCCTGCACCTCCCGCCGCAGTGCGAAGTCGATCTCGTTGATCCCACCATCGGTGGGCGCCGAGATCAATTCCCGGGTCACCAGCAGGTTCTGGCCGTGCCGCTGGAGCACCAGGCTCAGCCGCCGCAGATGCTGCTCGCGGCGAAAGTCCGGGCCTGGCAACGGCACCCAGATATCCGCCCGGCCTTTGATGGCACGGCCCAGCGCGGCAACCACGGCCTCGACTTCGGTCAGGTCGTCGGTGGTGGTGGCGTCGCCTACCCCGAACCCGAATGCGTCGACGATGCCGTAGCCCCGCCTGGCGGCTTCTGCGGCCAGCTCCGCGCGGTGGGCCACGGTGTCGTGGTCACCGAGCAGAATGATCGGTTTACCGGACGAGCGCGACATGGACTACCTCCCGATTGCGAAAGCCCCCGTGGGAAAGTGCTGCTAAGCCAAGCTATCGGGGGGTACCGACAAGTCCTGGCGCTCGCCATCGGCAACCGAAGTTGTCGGTGGCCGCGGCTACGGTCTGGTCATGGACGAACCTCCCCTAGATTGGCCCGGCGTGCTGGAACCTGCACTGCTGTCGGAGGAGCTGGTCACGGCCGGGCACAAACTGGCCGATACGGCCGACGCCGGCGAGTGGCCGGCACTGCTCGACCTCCTCGATGAGATCCCGGCGCTCAGCGTCAACCAGTGGCGGCCGGGCCATCCCGACTGGCTCACGCCGCTGCATCAGGCGGCCCGCCACGGCGCTCCGGCGACAGTCATTACCGCGCTGCTCGAACGCGGTGCGCTGCGCTCCCTTCCGGATGCCAGGGGCCGCACCGCGTGCGACGTGGCCGGCGAGGCCGGGCACTCGGCCGCGCTGCTGACCCCACCGCCGTCGCCGCTGCCCACCGAACGGATCCGCACCCTCGACGCCAACCTGGAGTGGGTGATCGACGGCAGCATTCGCAGCGCGCAGCTCTTCGCGGGGCACAGCGACCACGCCCTGCGCCGGATACTGCGCTACCCCCCGGTCGCGGTGCTGCACGAAGCCCCCGGCGAGTCGGTGCACCTCGCGCTCCCAGGGCTGCCCGGCGGTGTCCGGATCACCCTGCGATGCGGCTACCTGGAGACCGTCAGCGCTGTCCAAGTGCACGTCATCACCCATCAGGGTGCGGTGTTGGTCTCGGCTTCGCGGTAGCGTTGCCGCATGCCATTCAAACGCGGACGCACCCCCGACCAGCCTGGCCGCACCTTCGTGGTGACCGGCGCCAACGGTGGTCTGGGCGAGATCATCACCCGCACCCTCGCCGCCAAGGGCGCCACCGTGGTGATGGCCTGCCGCAACACGGCCAAGGCCCAGGAGATCGCCGACGGAATCGACGGTGACGTCCGGGTGGCGGCGCTGGATCTGGGCAGCCTGGCCTCGGTGCGCGACTTCGCCGCACAGCAGAGCGGTTTCGACGTGCTGATCAACAACGCCGGGATCATGAACATCCCGATGCGGCGCACCGTCGACGGCTTCGAGACGCAGTTCGGCGTCAACCACCTCGGCCACTTCGCGCTGACCGGTCTGTTGCTGGACCGGATCGGCGACCGGGTGGTGACGGTGTCGAGCATCGCGCACAAGCAGACTCCGAAGTTCTGGGTCGACGATCTCAACTACCAGCACCGCCCCTACCAGCGCAACCTGGCCTATGCGCAGTCCAAGCTGGCCAACCTGATGTTCGCCCGCGAGCTGCAGCGCCGGCTGGTGGCAGCCGGCTCGCCGCTGCGCTCCTTTTGCGTGCATCCGGGGGTGTCGAGCACCGAGTTGTTCGACAACGACAAGAGCCTGCCCGGTCTGGTCACCAAGTACGGCATGCGCCTGATCGGCCAGCCGCCGGAGCGCGCCGCTGAGTCGACCCTGTTGGCCGCCACCGTCGCCGACACCGACCCGGACGTCTACTGGGGACCGACAAAGCTGAGCCAGGCCCGCGGCCCGGTGGGCCCGTGCCCGTCGAGCAAGCTGTCGAAAGATCAGCGACTGTGGCGCCGGCTGTGGGAGGAGTCGGAGAAGATGACCGGGGTCAGCTACCCGCTCTGATGAGTTGTCGCGCGTAGCCGGGCAAACCGCGGGTCATCCCGGGCGGTGACGGGTGTGGCACATGAGGCTCGCGCGGGTGGACGCAGCCCGATGTCACCGACAAACTAGCGTGACACCGCAGCTCACCGGTTAAGTTGTGGCGAGCCGCCGCACGATGCGGCACCAGACGGACCGAAAGTGATCATGCGAGTTGAGGGGCGCGACGTCGCCGTCACCGGCAACCTGCTGCAGCCGCTGACCCGACGCACCAACGACATTCTGCGTCTGTTGCTGGCCACCCTGTTCCTCGCGACCGTCATCACCAGCTCGTTGGTCACCCGCTACGAATGGGTCGCACTGGAGCGGTCGGTGTCCCAGATAGTCGGGGTGCTCTCCCCCGCCCACGCCAACCTGGTCTATCTCGCCTACGGCATCGCGATCCTGGTGTTGCCCTTTGCGATCCTGATCGGTCTGGTGGTCTCCCGACAGTGGAAGCTGCTCGGGGCCTATGCGGTCGCCGGGCTGCTCGCCGTGGTGTCGCTGTCGGTCCGCAGCAATGGCATGGCCGCGCCCAGCTGGCACTTCGATCTGTCCGAACGGCTGGCCACCACGCTGGCGCAGTTCCTCGACGACCCGCGGTGGATCGCGATGCTGGCCGCCATGCTCACCGTCTCGGGCCCATGGCTGCCGGCCCGCTGGCGACGCTGGTGGTGGGCGCTGCTACTGGCCTTCGTGCCCATCCACCTGGTGGTGAGCGCGATCGTGCCGGCCCGCTCGCTCCTCGGTCTGGCCGTCGGGTGGTTCGTCGGGGCGCTGGTGATCCTGATCGTCGGCACGCCCGCGCTGGAGGTGCCACTGGACGGCGCTGTGCGCACCCTGGCCCGCCGCGGCTGCATCGTCACTCAACTCTCCGTGGTCCGCCCGGCCGGCCCCGGCCCGCTGGTGCTGACGACCGTCGACGAAAGCCCCGTGGTCATCGAGTTGTACGGCCCGAACCAGCGCAGCGGGGGCGCGCTGCGTCAGCTCTGGCGCAAGCTGCGGTTGCGCACCACCGAGACCGCGCCGCTGCACGCCTCGCTGCACCGCGCCGTGGAGCATCGCGCGCTGATGGCGATCTCCATCGGAGAGGCCGGAGTCGCCAACTCCGAGACCGTCGCGGTCGCCTCCCTGGACCGGGGCTGGACGCTGTATGCGCACACCCCGCCCCGGGGAGTCCCGATCGCTGACAGTACCGCCACCACCCCGGTGAGCAAACCATGGGAATCGTTGCGGCGCCTGCATGATGACCAGATCTCGCACGGCGACTTGCGCAGCAAGGAGATGACCGTCGACGGCGGCACCGTGCTGTTCGGCGGTTTCGGCCATGCCGAGTACGGCGCCACCGACACCCAGCTGCAATCCGACATCGCGCAGCTGTTGGTGACGACGTCGTCGCTGTACGACGCAGCTGCCGCGGTGGGCGCGGCGATCGAGCACTTCGGCCGCACCGCGATCCTGGCCGCCTCGCGCCGCCTCACCAAATCGGCGGTGCCGGCGCGACTTCGCAAGACGATCGCCCACGTCGGCACGGTGATCTCAGCCGCCCGCGAAGAGGTCAAGCGTCAGACCAACACCGACGAGATCCAGACCAAGACCATCACCCGGTTCACCCGCAGTCAGCTGATTCAGCTGGTATTGCTGGGCGCGCTGGTCTACGTCGCCTATCCGTTCATCAGCCAGGTTCCGACATTCTTTTCCCAACTGCGGCAGGCGAACTGGTGGTGGGCTCTGGTCGGGCTGATCGTTTCGTCGCTCACCTATGTCGGCGCGGCCGGCGCACTCTGGGCCTGCACCAACGGCATGGTCAGCTTCCGGAATCTGGCGATCATGCAGGTGGCCAACACGTTTGCGGCCACCACCACCCCGGCCGGGGTGGGCGGCCTGGCGTTGAGCACCCGGTTCCTGCAGAAAGGCGGCCTGAGCACACTGCGTGCCACCGCCGCAGTCGCCTTGCAGCAGTCGGTGCAGGTGATCGTGCACGTGATCCTGCTGGTCATCTTCACCACCGCCGTCGGCACCCGGGCCGACCTGTCCCATTTCGTGCCCGGCGCCACCATGCTGTACCTGATAGCCGGTGTGGCACTGGGACTGGCCGGCATCTTCCTGCTGGTGCCCAACCTGCGCCGGTGGCTGACGACCGCGCTGCGTCCCCGACTCACCGAAGTCACCAGCGACCTGATGGAACTGGCACGTGAACCCCAACGGCTGGGGTTGATCGTGCTGGGCGCGGCCGGCACCACTCTGGGTGCGGCACTGGCACTGTGGGCCAGCGTCGAGGCCTTCGGCGGCAACACCTCTTTCGTCACGGTCACCGTGGTGACCATGGTCGGCGGCACCCTGGCCTCGGCCGCGCCGACACCTGGCGGGGTGGGCGCCGTGGAAGCCGCCCTGATCGGTGGGTTGGCCGCGTTCGGTGTGCCCGCCGCAATAGCCGTCCCGTCGGTACTGCTCTACCGGGTGCTGACCTGCTGGCTTCCGGTGTTCATCGGCTGGCCGGTGATGCGCTGGCTGACCAAGAACGAAATGATTTGAGCCGATGCGGATCGCGATCAGCGGTGCGGGAGTAGCCGGAACGGCGCTCGCACACTGGCTGCATCGGACCGGGCACACCCCGACGCTGATCGAGCAGGCGCCCGCGTTCCGCTCCGGCGGCTACATGATCGACTTCTGGGGCGTCGGCTACACGGTGGCCCAACGCATGGGCATCGAGGAACAGATCCTGCACGCGGGCTACCAGATCGAGTCCGTCCGGTCGGTCGACACCGACGGCAAGGTCATCGCGGCGCTGGACACCAACGTCTTTCGGCGCCTGCTCGGCCAGGACTTCACCAGTCTGGCGCGCGGTGATCTGGCCGCCGTCATTCATGCCACCATCGCCGACAAGGTCGAGATGATCTACGGGGACAGCATCACCGCCATCGACCAGCACGCTGACGGCATCCGACTGTCCTTCGCCCATGCCGGTCCGCGCGAGTTCGACCTGGTGATCGGCGCCGACGGGCTGCACTCCAACGTGCGCCGGTTGGCGTTCGGCCCGGACTCCGACTTCGAGCACTATCTGGGCTGCAAGGTGGCCGCCGCCGTGGTCGACGGATACCGGCCGCGCGACGAGTTGGCCTACGTGACCCACGCCGCCCCTGGCCGGCAGGTGTCCCGCGTCGCGCTGCGCGACGACCGCACCCTGGCACTGTTCGTGTTCCGGGATCCCTCGTCCGACCTGCCCGCAGATCCGAAAGCCTGTTTGCGCGAACGGTTCGCCGATACCGGCTGGGAGTGCCCTCAGCTGCTGACCGCCCTGGAAGGCAGGGCGGATGTCGATCTGTATTTCGATGTGGTCAGTCAGGTCCGGATGGATCGCTGGTCACAGGGGCGGGTGCTGTTGATCGGCGATGCCGCCGGATGCATTTCCCTGCTCGGCGGCGAGGGCACCGGCCTGGCGATCACCGAGGCCTACGTGCTGGCCGGCGAGCTGCAACGAGCCGACGGCGACCACCTGCGCGCGTTCGCTGCCTACCAAGCGCGGCTACGCCCGTTCATCGAGGCCAAACAGTCCGGTGCCCGACAGTTCCTCGGGTTCTTCGCCACTCGAACGCGATTCGGCCTGTGGTTCCGCAATATGGCGATGCGGGCGATGAATCTCCGGATGCTGACCAGCCTGTCCGCGGGCGCCGTGCGCGACGACTTCGATCTGCCGGACTACGGGATCTGACGCTATCCGGCCCCGGAGGCGGCATACACCCGGCTCACCTCGGGCTCTTCGTAACCCGCTTCGGTTACCGCGTGGCGCACCGAGTCATCCACCTTGAGGGTGAGTTCGGCGGGCACCAGTGCGATCACGCAGCCGCCGAACCCGCCGCCGGTCATCCGGGCGCCCAGCGCTCCGGCGGCCACCGCACTGTCGACGATCACATCGAGATGCTCGGTGGTGATCTCGAAGTCGTCGCGCATCGAGGTGTGCGACGCGGTGAACAACCTGCCGGCTGCGGGAAAGTCCAATTCTGCTAGGGCCGCAACGAAATCCAGCACCCGCTCGTTCTCGGTCAGTACGTGGCGCGCCCGGCGGGCGTCGACGGGTTCGGTGACGGCGGCCAGCGCCTGGACGCCCCGGTGCTGCACCTCGCGCAACGATGCCACTCCCAATGCGGCGGCGGCCCGTTCACACGAGGCGCGCCGGGCGGCGTATTCACCGTCGACGTGGCCGTGCCGCTGACCGGAATCAAACAGCAGCAGCGTCACCCCGGAAGCATCCGGATCGAACGGTACCGGGTGCACGGCGAGGTCCCGGAAGTCGATCAGCAGCGCGCTCGACACCTCCCCGAACAGTGACGACAACTGATCGAGCAAACCCGTTGGGGCACCGACATAGTCGTTCTCAGCACGCTGCCCGATCCGGGCCTGCTCCAACCTGTCGATATTCAGACCGCCAGCAGACGCCAGCGCGCCCAGCACCGCGCATTCCAACGCCGCCGAGGACGACAGTCCCGAGCCGATCGGTACGTCGCTGTGGATCATCATGGTTCCACCCGGTACCGAAAAGCCGCTGTCGCGCAGCGCCCAGATCACCCCTGCCGCATACGCACCCCAGCCGGTGACCTGTCCGGGCGTAGTGTCCAGGGGAATATCCACCGGGACGTCCGCGCGGTCGCTGAACACGGTGAGCGTGTCAGTCTCGGCCGGCGTGAAGATGACGCTGGTGCGCTGCGGCAACGCGATCGGCAATGCGAAACCGCCGTTGTAGTCGGTGTGTTCGCCGATCAGGTTGACCCGACCAGGAGCGGAGTAGGTGATCACAGCTCACGCAGCCTAGCCGCCACGGACTCCGGGGTGACATCGGCGATGAACGCGTCCATGGCCGACTCCGAGGCCGCCAGATACTTCAGTTTGGTAGCGCTGCGCTTGATCGACATCAGCTCGACGTGAAAATAGCCGTCGGCCTGCGCGCCGTCGTTGCGGTACTGGTGCAGTGCGGCCATATAGGGCAGCGGAGTGCCGTAGAGACGATCGAAGCGACCCAACAGGTTTCGGTAGACCGCCGCGAAGTCGTCGAGCTCGTCATCGGTCAGCTCGGTCAGATTGTGCACCCGCCGATTCGGGTACAGGTGCACCTCCACCGGCCAGCGCGCGGCGAACGGCACGAACGCGGTGAAGTGTTCGGTCTGCGCCACGATTCGGGCGCCGTCGGCGCGTTCGGCGGCCAGCAGATCGGCGAACAGGTTGGCGCCGTGGGCAACTCGGTGATCGCGGGCCTGGGCCAGCATCGCGGCGGTGCGCGGCGTCAGGTAGGGGTAGCCGTAGATCTGGCCGTGCGGGTGGGCCAGCGTCACACCGATCTCTTCGCCGCGGTTCTCGAAGCAGAACACCTGCTCGACACCGGGGCGGGCCAGCAGGTCGGCGGTGCGGTGCCGCCACGCCTGCACCACCAGCAGGGCGTGCGCCGCGGGCAGGTCGGCGAACGAACCGGTGTGATCGGCGGAGAAGCAGATCACCTCGCAGCGGCCGGCGCCCGGGGCCGACACGAACGATTTCGGCGCGGTTTCTCCCGCTGAGCGGTCATTATCGCGCCGAAATCCCGGCCCGGCCAGGCTTGGAAAACGGTTCTCGAAGACCACCACGTCGTAGTCGGCCGCGGGAACCTCGCTGGTCAGACCACTGGGCCCCGGGCACAGCGGGCACGCCTCGGCCGGTGGCTTGTACGTGCGGTCCTGACGCTGCGCGGCGATGATCACCCACTGGCCGGTGGTGCGGTCGAGCCGCAGCTGCGACGGCGCGGGGTCACGTGGCGGCAGCGGTCGACGGTCCGGCACCGGAGCCGGCGTGCGCCCGGGCAGCGCGAAGAACAGCATGTCGCGCCCGTCGGCCAGCGTCCAGCTGGTCGGGGCGCTCACGAGACCAGCCGCGGATGCAGTCGCTGCGGAGGGATCTCGACGCCGGCCGCCAGGTCATCGGCCAGGCCGGTGGCGAAGCCGAGCAGGCCGGCGACATCGATCCCGTACGGCACCGGGGCCGGCGCCGCCGCCAGATGCTCGGCGCCGCGGCGCAGCAGACTGACCGCGCCGGTGACGTTGCCGCGCTGGACGTGGGTGACACCGACTGCCAACTGCGCCAGCCCCTGCCACAGATCGCGTTCGGCGGCGGGCCGGTGCTTCCAAGCGGCTTCCAGCACCTCGTGGGCGTTGAACGCCAGTCCGTCGTCCAACAACAGTTGCGCATACGCCAGCATCTGGGCCGGTGGCAGGTTCAGATCGTCCGGAACGCCCTCGACCCCGCCTTGGCTGCCGCGCGGCAGCGGCCGGCCCAGCCGGTCACGCGGACGGGCGTTGCGGGGGCGGCCCGAGTCGTCGCGGTCGCGGGTCGTCACCTGTCCATCATGGCAAGCGGGTCAGGCCGGCTTGCTGGCAATCACCTCGATGGCACCCATGTTCTTGCGGTGGCGGCGGAAAGTCGCACGCATGTTGAGTACCCGGGCCCGCGCGTCGGAGTCACGCAGCACGTTGAATACGAACCGCAGCGCGCCGAACAGTCCCTCGTCGGCGATCAGCCGATGCGGTTCCAGCAGTGCCATCGGTGCGTAGGAGATCTTCTCCACCGTGAAGCCGGCCTCGGTGAGCAGCTCGCTCCATTCCTCGGCGGTCAGCGGGCGGGCGTTGACCTTGATGGAGCGCGCCAGCGCGGTGCGGACCTCATCCTTGACGGCCTCGGGCACGTCGTGGGGCTGCAGCACCATCTCGTGGATGGCGTAGCGCCCGCCCGGCCGCAGCACCCGGAAGGCCTCCCGCATGATGTCGGCCTTGTGGGCGTTGGTCTGCATGGTCAGCATCGCTTCGCCGATCACCACGTCGGCGCTGTCGGCGTCCAGCCCGGTCTCAGAAGCTCCGCCGGTGACCACTCGACCCTTGGCCCCCACCACCGAGCGGACCACACCGGCGGCGTTCTCGTCGGCCTCGACACCGGTGTAGGTGGCCGGGCTGCACTCCAGGATCTCTTTCGCGGTGCGGCCCATACCGGGAGCCAGCTCGACGACATCGGCGCCGGCCAGCTGCGCGTCGGCGAGCATCCGGTGGGTCAGGCCGAGCCCGCCGGGCCGAAGGACGCGTTTGCCTAGCCGGGCGAACAGCCAGTGGCCGGGGAGGTCAGCGGTCTTGCGGTCTGGCATGGGAAGGCTCATGCAACGAAGGCTAGCCTTACCAGGCTTGGGTCCGCTAGGGGACTTTAGACCTATTGTTTCCTCTAAATTATCCGGCGCGGACGGACATCAGCGGTCTATGTCAGTGCCCGGCGATACGTTCACGACATGCTCACCGCGGGTTCGACGTTCGCCGGCTATCGCATCGTGCGGCAGCTGGGTTCCGGCGGCATGGGTGAGGTCTACCTGGCCGAGCACCCCCGGCTGCCCCGCCGTGACGCGCTGAAGGTGCTGCCCGCCCGGGTATCGGCCGACCCGAACTTTCGGGAACGGTTCAACCGCGAAGCCGACCTGGCGGCGTCGCTGTGGCACCCGCACGTCGTCGGCGTGCACGACCGCGGCGAGTGCGACGGTCAGCTCTGGATCGCGATGGACTACGTCGACGGGTTCGACGCCGACGCGTTGCTGCAGCGCTGCGGCGGCGGACTGCCGCGCCGGCAGGTGAACGAGATCGTGGCCGCCGTCGCGCAGGCCCTGGACTACGCCCACGGGCGCGGATTGCTGCACCGCGACGTCAAACCCGCGAACATCCTGCTGACCGAGCCGGGGGAGACCAACACGCGAATCATACTGGCAGACTTCGGGATCGGGTTGCGCGTGGACGAAGTCAGTGGCCTCACCGACACCAACATGGCGGTCGGAACGCTGCGCTACGCCGCCCCCGAGCAACTGCGCGGTGAGTCGATCGACGGCCGGGCCGATCAGTACGCACTGGCCGCCACCACCTACCACCTTCTCACCGGCAAACCACCGGTTCACCCCGATCCGGCCGGTTTGGACGCCGCACTGGCCCGGGCGCTGGCCGAGGATCCGGCCAAGCGGTTCGCCAGCTGCACCGAGTTCGCCGATGCGCTGCGGTCCGATGCGCCCGCGCGGCACCTACCGGTGCTGGTGCCATCGGAGTCCAAGCCCCGGCGCTCGTTTCCCAAGGGTTTCGGCCTGTCCGCGGCCGCGTTTCTGGCGCTGTACCTGATCGGTAGCACCGACTCGGAACCGCCGGCGCCGGCGGCTACCGCCCCGATGACACCGGTGACCTCCACGACCACCATCACCACGTCGGTCACCACCGCTTCGCCGCCCGAGACGACGACCATCACCGCCTCACCGCGCCCCGCCACTACTTCCCCACCGATCACCACATCATCGGCCCGGCCGGATCCGCTGCTCGGGCTTGCCAATGCCCCTGTCGGGCCGACGATCCCCGAGGGCGTCTACGCCATCCCGCGCGTGATGCCCTACGGCACCTATGTCGCCGACATCGGACCGAACGGGTCGTGTAGCTACTTCGTCTACGACCGGACGAGCCGCGTCGTCGAGTCGGGTTCTCGTCTGATCGCGCTCGGGCGGCCGACGGTGGAGATCGACCCGCGTGCGGAGAACGGCATGTTCATCTCCTTCGGATGCACGCCGTGGACGCGGATCAAGCCGCTGCCCGCGAATTGGTAGGCCGGCGGAATAGCCCGAGGCGGATCGCTGTTCGAGCGAACATGCCCAAGCCCTTCACCGAAGCCGAACGTCAGCAGTTCCTCGCCGACAAGCACGTCGCCGTGCTGTCCGTCGCCGCCACCGACGGCCGGCCTCCGGCCAGCGTCCCGATCTGGTACGAGTACACCCCCGGCGGCAACATCGTGATCAACACCGGCGCCGGCTTACGCAAGGCCAGGCTCATCGAACAGGCCGGCGCGGTGACGCTGGTGGTGCAGCGCGAAGAACTGCCCTACCAATACGTGATCGTCGAAGGCACCGTCACCGAGGCGACCACACCGGCCCCGCTGCAGCAGCGCGAAGCCATCGCGATCCGCTACCTGGGCGAGGAAGGCGGGCGCGCGTTCGCCGCCAGCATGGACGACGCCTCCAGCGTGCTGTTCACCATCCGGCCCGACCGCTGGCTGACCGCGGATTTCTCGGAGGACCTGTAGGCGTTCGTGGTGATGCTGCCTGTGCTCGACCTGTCCGACGCCGATACCGACACGGCGGCGTTTCGCCTGGCTCTGCGGGAGGCCGCGCACACCTCCGGATTCTTCTACCTCACCGGCCACGGCGTACCCGACGAACAGATCACCGAGGTCCTCGAGCTGGCGCGGCAGTTCTTCGGGCTGCCCGACGAACAGAAGAACCGGATCAGCCAGCTGAAAAGCCCGCAGTTCCGGGGCTATTCACGGCTCGGCGGAGAGCTGACCAACGGTCGCGTCGACTGGCGCGAGCAGATCGACATCGGACCCGAACGCCCGGCGCTACCCGATGCGGAGGGTTACTGGCACCTGCAGGGCCCCAACCTGTGGCCCGCGCGCCCCGCGTCTTTCCGCCGGGCATTCGAAGCGTGGGACCAGGCCCTGTCTTCGGTGGGCCTGAAGCTGCTGCGGCACTGGGCGGCGTCGTTGGGAGCCGCCGAAGACCTGTTCGACGACGCGTTCAGCGCGCTGCCGGCGACGCTGATCAAGGTCGTCCGCTACCCCGGCAGCTTGCACGGCGACCAAGGCGTCGGCGCCCACAAGGACTCGGGTGTCTTGACCCTGCTGCTGGTCGAGCCCGATTCCGAAGGGCTTCAAGTGGAGATCGCCTCCGGCGAATGGGTCGACGTTCCCCCATTGGCAGGTGCGTTCATCGTCAACATCGGCGAGCTGCTCGAAGTCGCGACCGACGGCTACCTGCGGGCCACTCGGCACCGGGTGCGCTCACCCAAACCCGGCACCGACCGGGTATCCATCCCGTACTTCCTCAACCCGGCACTGGATGCCACCGTCCCGCGCATCACCCTGCCCGCCGACCTGGCGGTCCTGACCCGGGGGGTCGCGACAGACCCGGACAACCCCATCTTCGACACCTACGGCGAGAATGCATGGAAGTCCCGCACCCGGGCTCACCCCGACGTCGCCGAACTGCATCACGGGATCACGCCGCCAGGTTCACCGCGCTCGGCGTACTGAACACCGATGACCACGCGGACAACATGTCGCCCCGCAAACAGCGATTCACCAATACGCTTCCACGATGACCTCTCGGCAGCCCCTGCGGGTCACCCCGGCCGGCCCGCGCCGGCTGGCGCAGCACCGCCAGGCGCTGGTGCCCCACTCCGGCGCGGACGGCGGCGCCGGCGGTCTCAGGACGCCGAGGTAACCCGCGATGTCCATTCCGACCCTGTCGCAGATCGAAGGTGCCAACTGGAACCACCTCACCACCACCGCCGCAGCCTGGACCGACCTCGCCAACACCTGGGAGGCCGCGTTCGCCGAAATCCGCGACGCGTCGGGCAACCCCGGCGGCACCCCCTGGACCGGCGGCGGCGCCACAGCGCTTCAGCAGCGCGCCGCCGCTGACGTGGTGAAGGTCCGCGCCGCCGCCGACATGCTGCGCACCGCCGCCGGGATCGCCACCCGCGGCGCCGAAACACAGCAGGCCAACCAACGACTGGTCCTTGAGGCCATCGAGGACGCCGAACGCGAAGACTTCCTGGTCGGCGAGGACTACTCCGTCACCGACACCTACACCCACTACACCTCGGCCGCGGAACAGACGGCCCGCCAGCAGGCCGCGCAACGCCACAGTGAATTCATCACGTCCCGGGTCAGCAACCTGGTCAACAACGAGAACGAGATCTCCCGCCACCTCACCACCGCCACCGCCGGACTCGGCGAGCTGAGTTTCCCCGAAGACGGGGCCGACGGCGGGGCGGGTGCCAATGGACAGCCCCGCGTGGTGTTGGTGGATGACGTACGCCGCGATCCCGCCATCAACGGTCCGGCCGCCACACCCCAGCACGAGCAGGACGGGTACGACCTGCAAAACCAGTTCCAGGATGGCCAAGGCCCCGTCTTCGGCGGTGACCCGCGAGATGGCGTGCCGCGCAGCCCGGCTACCGAGCTGGCCCAAGGCCCACCGGACACTCGGCCGCTACCGACCGGCACCGCGCTCGGCCCCGACGGACGCCGGTATGCGTTCTTCAGCCACCCGGACGGAACCGAGATCCCAGGGGTCAACCAGTTCGTGACCAACGGAGCGGTGTGGGACTACACCGACCCCGCGCATCCGGTCAAAGTCGGCGACCTGCCCGGGATTTACCAAGCCAGCGGCGTTTACGATCCCGCGACCAATCAGATGGTGATCGTGGGCAACACCAGTAACCGAACCGGCGACCTCACCCGAGGTCTGTGGGTTTCAGGACCCATCGATCCAGCCCAACCCAACGGCTGGGTCACGTCCTTGCAGCGCGTCGGCGATGTCGGCCTTCCGGGTGATCGCGAGAGCCAACTGATCTCCCTGACCGGTGGTGGGTACATGTTGGTCGGAGCGACCAACGGCGGACCGGTGTCGGCCATAACCGCGAGCACCCCGCAGGGGCTCATAGGCGCTGCGCCCCAACCGCTATTGACTCAACGTGACCTTCCGACCGTGTACGGCCCCACCGTCATGGGAACGTCACTCGACCCGGCGACCGGGGTTGAGACGATTCAGCTGCGGGTGAGCACATGGCCGCCTGGGCCGATCTATGACCCCAACACCTGGACAACAACCTTCGAGGTTCAACACTAGAAAGGCGGCCAGACGTGCCGACCAAGACACTCACCGTTACCGCTGCCGCTGTCGGCACCGCGGTGATCAGCGCCTGCACCGCCCACGCCGAACCACCGAAATTCCCCGACCTCGACGCGTTCCAATCGGTCGATCCCGCACCGTACACCGCCGCCGCTCGCGCCGGTGGTGCAACGTATTTCACCACCCCCGACGGACTCCAGTGCGACATTCCGCAGCCCTACCGGCCGGGTGACCATGTCAGTGCCGGCTGCGCGGGGCGGCTGCCGGGCCTGGCTGACGACGCTCCGCGGGGCAGCGAGGGCTGCTCGGAGGTCGCGTCGCCGACACTGCTTCCGACGGACCTGGGCCCGTACACCTTCCAGCCCGGTACCGGGTGCCCGATCCTCACCACACCCCTGCTCGATGTCGGTCAGAAGATCACCAAGGGTGATATCACCTGCGTCGTGGGCGCTGACCGGCTGACCGCCTGCATCGACCCGGTCCTCAACCGTGGTTTCGTGCTGCAACCCTCCGGGTCATGGACGTTTTAGGACGCCAGCTGATGCACCGGGGCTGGTGTTCCGCCTGAGTATGCTCGAATCCGTGAGCGGCAGATTCGGGTGGAGATCGGCGGCGGGTATCTTTGCCGCCACCCTTGTGCTGGCGCCGGCCGCGGCGGCCGATCCCGAATGCTCCTCGTGCGAGCAGGGCAAAGAAGCCATCGATGACCAGGTTCTGCACCGCCACGTGCCGTTGACGGCCACCGACGACCTGCACCAGTATTGCGAATCACTGCTGCGCAACGTGCTCAAGAGCGGCCGGGTCGCCCGGGTGGATTCTCCGCCGGATTTCGTCGCGAGTTGCGAACAAGAAGGCCGCGTTCTCATCGCTGGACGATGAGTTCGCCGACTCAGCGTCAATTCTGCGCCGGCTTGGCGATCAAGTCCGGCGCGAACATCGAGGTCGCGCCGGTAAAGCAATCAGGCCCCCTAAAAAGGGGGCCTGAGCTCGGTGGCAGGTGCAGGATTCGAACCTGCGTAGGCTTGCGCCGACGGATTTACAGTCCGCTCCCATTGGCCGCTCGGGCAACCTGCCGTATCGCGCCTAGCAGACTACAACGAGGATGTACCCAGGACACAAACGGCCAGCACAGCATCAAGAGAGGACAGGTCTCGTGGCGGACTCATCGTTCGACATCGTCAGCAAGGTCGACCGGCAGGAGGTCGACAACGCGTTGAACCAGGCCGCCAAGGAGCTGGCCACCCGGTTCGACTTCCGCGGCACCGACACCACCATCGCCTGGAAGGGCGAGGAGACCGTCGAGCTGGTCAGCTCCACCGAGGAGCGGGTCAAGGCCGCCGTCGACGTCTTCAAGGAGAAGCTGATCCGCCGGGACATCTCGATGAAGGCGTTCGACGCCGGCGACCCGCAGCCGTCGGGCAAGACCTACAAAGTCAGCGGCAGCCTCAAGCAGGGCATCGACGGCGAACACGCCAAGAAGATCAACAAACTGATCCGCGACGAGGGCCCCAAGGGCGTCAAGACCCAGGTCCAGGGCGACGAGATCCGGGTGTCGTCGAAGAAGCGCGACGACCTGCAGGCCGTCATCTCACTGCTGAAGGGCGCCGACCTCGACGTTGCGTTGCAGTTCGTGAACTACCGGTAACGCAATCCTGGCCCGCCGGCCCACCCGGTGCTTAGGCTGGGGCCGTGACCACTGAAGAGCTCGTCGACGTCGTCATCATCGGAGCGGGCATCTCCGGTATCGGCGCGGCCTACCGCATCACCGAACGCAACCCCGGCACCAGCTACGTCATCCTGGAACGGCGCGAGCGCATCGGCGGCACCTGGGACCTGTTCCGCTACCCCGGCGTGCGCTCCGACAGCAGCATCTTCACGCTGTGCCTGCCCTACGAGCCGTGGACCGGCCGCGAGCGGGTGGCCGACGGCGACGAGATCCGCGAGTACCTGACCGACGCCGCACACAAGTACGGCGTCGATCGCCACATCCGGTTCAACAACCACGTCGTCGCCGCCGACTGGGACTCGACGACCGACACCTGGACGGTGACGGCCGAGGAAAACGGCACCCGGCGGACCTACCGCAGCCGGTTCGTGTTCTTCGGCTCCGGCTACTACAACTACGACGACGGCTACACCCCGGACTTCCCGGGCTATGAGACGTTCGAGGGCACCCTGGTGCACCCGCAGCACTGGCCGGAAGACCTCGACTACACCGGCAAGAAGATGGTGGTGATCGGCAGCGGTGCCACCGCGATGTCCCTGGTTCCGGCGTTGACCGAGCGCGCCGGCCACGTGACACTGCTGCAGCGCACGCCCACCTACCTGATCTCGGCGTCCAAATACAGTCTTATCATCGACGTGCCCGCAAAACTGTTGCCCCGCAAGTTGGCTCACCCGATCATCCGGTTCATCTCGGCCCTGTTCGAGGGCTACGTCTGGTTCCTGGCGCGAAAGACGCCGCCGTTGCTGAAGTGGATTCTGCGCAGGACGGCAGTCCAGAACCTGCCGCCCGGTTACGACATCGACACCCACTTCAAGCCGCCGTATCAGCCGTGGGACCAACGCCTGTGCCTGATTCCCGACGCGGACCTCTACACCGAGATCAGCGCCGGGCGGGTCGATATGGTCACCGACCGGATCGACCACTTCGACGCCACCGGTATCGTCCTGCAATCCGGCGCCCGGCTGGATGCCGACATCATCGTCACCGCCACCGGCCTGCAGCTGCAGGCACTCGGTGGGGTTCGGATCAGCCTGGACGGCACCGAGATCAAGCCCACCGACCGATTCGTCTACAAGGCGCACATGCTCGAAGACGTGCCGAACCTGTTCTGGTGCGTCGGCTACACCAACGCCTCCTGGACGCTGCGCGCCGACATGACCGCCCGGGCCACCGCAAAACTGCTGTCGCACATGGCCTCCCGCGGCTACACCCATGCCTACCCGCACCGCGGCGACGAGCCCCTGGCCGAGAAGTCGGCTTGGGACATCCAGGCCGGCTATGTGCTGCGCTCGCCGCACGCGCTCCCCCGGTCGGGCACCAAGCGACCCTGGAATGTGCGGCAGAACTACTTCGCAGACGCCCTGGACTACCGGTTCGACCGGATCGAGGAATCGATGGTGTTCGGGCGGGCCGGGGAGCCCATACCGCTGGCCGGATAGTCGCGCCGAGGGACAAGTTCACAAACCGCCGGTGCGGCTGTGGCGACGGCAATACGCTGTGGCTCATGCCAGCTGCTACGCGTACACCCAAGGTCGTCGTGCTCGGAGGCGGATCGTTCGGCACCACGGTGGCGTCCATCTGTTCGCGCCGTGCGCCGACGCTGCAATGGGTGCGATCGGAATCGACCGCCGCCGATATCAACGACAACCACCGCAACAGCCGCTACCTGGGCAACGAGGTAGAGCTCAGCGAGACCCTGCGCGCCACCACTGATTTCGCCGACGCCGCGCGCTGCGCCGACGTCGTCGTGATGGCCGTGCCGTCGCACGGTTTCCGGGGTGTGCTCACCGAGCTGGCCAGCGAGCTGCGGCCATGGGTGCCGGTGGTGTCCCTGGTGAAGGGCCTGGAGCAGGGCACCAACATGCGGATGTCGCAGATCGTCGATGAGGTGCTGCCCGGGCATCCGGCCGGCATCCTGGCCGGCCCGAATATCGCCCGCGAGGTCGCCGAGGGCTACGCGGCTGCGGCGGTGCTGGCCATGCCCGACCAGAATCTTGCCGCTGAGTTGGCATTGCTGTTCCGCACCAAGCGATTCCGGGTCTACACCAGCGACGACGTGACCGGGGTCGAGATGGCCGGCGCGCTGAAGAACGTCTACGCGATCGCGGTGGGGATGGGGTACTCGCTGGGGATCGGGGAGAACACCCGGGCCATGGTGATGTCGCGTTCGGTGCGGGAGATGTCCAAGCTCGGCGAGGCGATGGGCGGAGCTCGCGACACGTTCTCCGGCCTGGCCGGGATGGGCGACCTCATCGTGACGTGCACCAGCCAGCGCAGCCGCAACCGGTTCGTCGGCGAACAGCTGGGCGCCGGCAAGCCGATCAACGAGATCATCGCGTCGATGAATCAGGTGGCCGAGGGGGTGCGGGCCGCCAGCGTGATCATGGAGTTCGCCGCGCAGTACGGCCTGAACATGCCCATCGCGCGCGAGGTCGACGGCGTGATCAACCACGGCTCCACGGTTGAGCAGGCCTACCGCGGCCTGATCGCCGAGACGCCCGGGCATGAGGTGGAGGGCTCTGGGTTCTGACTGTACACTCCCTGTGTATTCGCTCCGACTATGTAACCGATGTTTACTTACTGGACATGTCGCATTCCTCAACCGGTAATCAGACGTGCATAGCTTGGTCGTATCTCAGCAAGATCTTATGAGAGCAGGGGACCCCATAGATGCTGACAGCGCACCGAGCCGCCAACGACACTGACCAACGAACAACCCGATTACGCTCAGTTCTCCGCTATGACTTTCCAGCATCCCTGGTGGTGTTCCTCGTCGCACTGCCCTTGTCGCTGGGCATTGCCATCGCCTCCGACGCGCCCGTGCTCGCCGGTCTCATCGCCGCGATCGTCGGCGGCCTCGTCGTCGGTGCGCTTGGCGGGTCGCCACTGCAGGTGAGCGGGCCCGCGGCCGGGCTGACAGTCGTCGTGGCGGACCTGGTAGGACGCTTCGGCTGGAAGGTGACCTGCGCGATCACCGTCGCCGCGGGCGTGCTGCAGATTCTGCTGGGGCTGAGCCGGGTGGCGCGGGCTGCCCTGGCTATCTCACCCGTTGTGGTGCACGCGATGCTGGCCGGCATCGGCGTCACGATCGCCCTGCAGCAACTGCACGTCCTGCTGGGCGGCCGGTCGGCGAGTTCGGCCTGGGAGAACCTGATCGGCCTGCCGCATGGGCTGGTCGATTCCCACGGTGCCGAGCCGATCCTGGGCATCCTGGTGATCATCACCATGTTGGCCTGGAAATCGGTGCCGGGGCCACTGGGCCGGATTCCCGGGCCGTTGGTGGCGATCACCGGGGCGACGCTGCTGTCCCTGCTCTTCTCCCTCGAGGTGCGTCGCATCACCCTGGACGGCTCACTGCTGGACGCCGTGCAACTGCCGGGGCTGCCGGACGGCAACTGGACCGCTGTCGCGATCGGCGTGGTCACCGTGGCGTTGATCGCCAGCGTGGAGAGCCTGCTCTCAGCGGTGTCGGTGGACCGGATGCACACCGGAGCGCGTACCGACTTCAACCGTGAACTGATCGGACAGGGCACCGCGAACGTCACCTCCGGCATGCTGGGCGGCCTGCCGATCACCGGGGTTATCGTGCGCAGCGCCACCAACGTCACCGCCGGTGCGAAGTCGCGGGCATCGGCATTCCTGCACGGCGTGTGGATCCTGCTGTTCGCGCTGCCGTTCGCCGGGTTGGTGCAGAAGATTCCGAGTGCGGCACTGGCCGGCCTGCTGATCACCGTCGGGATCCAGCTGGTCAAGCTGGTTCACGTCGAAACCGCTTGGCGCAGCGGCGATATCGCGGTCTACGTGGTGACCTTGGCCGGCGTGGTGTTCCTCAACCTGCTGGAAGGGGTGTTGATCGGTCTGGCGCTGGCGCTGGCGTTGACCGGCTGGCGGGTGATCCGGGTCAAGGTCGAGGCCGAGCAGGTCGACAACGAATGGCTGGTGACTGTGGGCGGGGCGTGCACGTTCCTGGCGCTGCCGCGGCTGACCAGCGTGCTGTCGCGGATCCCGGCCGGGGACCACGTCACACTTGACGTCTCGACCACCTACCTCGATCACGCCGCCGAGCAGGCCCTTGAGGACTGGCAGCAACAGCATCGCGCCACCGGCGGCACAGTGCGCAGGCCCGGCGACTCGCGAGAGGGCACCATCGCCCACAACGGCACCAACGGCCACACCGTGCCGCAGCCCGGCGACTCGCGAGAGAGCAACACTGACGCCCCCGCCTGCGCGACGTGCTCAGCGGAGAAACCGGTATTCGCGGCCATCAGCAAACCCGCATGAGGTGAGTTCGAAAACGATCGCGTATGCGATATCACCAGTCGAGCAGGCTGCTCGGCGGGCGGTCGGCCAATTTCTGAACGATCCAGTGATTCATTGACACGTTCTGGTCAGCGGCCTCGACGGCAAGCCGCGCATGCAACGCCGGCGAGGTCCGGACCACGAATGTGCCGCTGAACTTCCGATCTGTGATCGGCGCCGGCATGGCTTCCCCGGCCCGCTCGGCCAGGTGCTCATCGACCGCCCGCTCGACACCGGCGATGGCCTCCCGCAAGGTCGGTGCCCAGTGCGTCAGGAACGGCAGTTCAAGGCAGCGGCCGACGTACTCGTCATGCTCGCGCGACCATTCAGCGCGGTAGGTGTAATGGTTCATGCCGGGCAGTAGCGCATGCGCAATCGGATTCGACAAGCCACCTATCCCCAAGTGCGGGCACGGAAGTGACGGGTGTGGCGACGGAGATCTAGAGGGACGCTGGACGCGCGGATAGGTGCGCGGCGCGGCCTATCCCCGCGCCATCTCCTCCAGGCGACGAATCCGGTCGGCCATCGGGGGGTGGGTGGCGAACAGCTGCCCGACCTTCTCGCCCGCGCGGAACGGGTTGGCGATCATCAGGTGCGACTGGCTGGCCAGCTGCGGCTCGGGGGGCAACGGAGCGGCCTGCACCCCGTCGGAGATCTTGCGCAGCGCCGACGCCAGGGCCAGCGGGTCACCGGTCAGCACCGCGCCGGACTGGTCGGCCTGGTACTCCCGCGACCGCGACACCGCCAACCGCACCACCGACGCCGCCAGCGGCCCGACCAGCGTGACCAGCAGCATCGCCAGCGGGTTGCCGTTGCGGCGGTTGCCCATGAGCATCGCCATGTTGGCCAAACCGGTGATCACCGAGGCCAGCGCACCGGCCACACATGAGATGAGGATGTCGCGGTTGTAGACGTGTGACAGCTCGTGGCCCAGCACCGCACGCAACTCCCGCTCGTCGAGCAGCCGCAGGATTCCACTGGTGCAGCAGACCGCGGCATGACGCGGGTTGCGGCCGGTGGCGAAAGCGTTGGGCGCGTTGGTGTCGCTGACGTACAACCGGGGCATCGGCTGGTGCGCTGCGGTGGCCAGCTCACGCACGATCCGGTAGATCTCCGGCGCCTGAACCTCGGTGACGGGCTGGGCATGCATCGCCCGCAGGGCGAGCTTGTCGCTGTTGAAGTAGGTGTAGGCGTTCATGGCCACCGCGAACAGCACCGCCAGCCACATCATCTGCGGCCCGAACGCCCGGCCTACCAAGACGATGAGCGCCGACATGACGAGCAGCAGAAAGAACGTCTTCGCCGTGTTGCGGTGCGGATGCCAGGTCATCGACTCCTCCTTGATGGACCTTGAAGAACCCCAGTCGTGCTCATTAAACGCCGCCGGGCCCGCGCGGGTTCCGCAATTGTGGTCAGCCGTGTCGGCTGACGGTGTAGTCGACCAGGCCGGCCAATGCCGCGCGGCCGACGCAGTCGGGCAGCGCGGCCAGCTCAGCGCGGGCCTGCGCGGCGTAGTCGGCCACCGTCTGCTTGGCCCTGACCATGCCCGCAGACACCCGCAGCAGCCCCAGCGCCTCGGCCACCGCCGCGTCCTCGGTCACCGGACCCGCCAGCAGCACACGCAGCCGATCGGCGTCCGGGCCGGTGTCCTGCAGCGCGTAGAGCACCGGCAGCGTGTGCACACCCTCACGCAGGTCGGTGCCCGGCAGCTTGCCGGACTCGTCGGGGTCGGAATCGATGTCGATGATGTCGTCGGAGATCTGGAACGCGGTGCCCACGATGCCGCCCAGCCGGGCCAGCCGCTCGATCTGATCGTCGGCGGCACCGGAGAACGTCGCGCCGAACCGGCCCGAGGCCGAGATCAGACAGGCCGTCTTCTCGTACACCACCTTGAGGTAATGCTCTATCGCGTCGGCCCCGTCGGCGGCGCCACGGGTCTCCCGCATCTGTCCGGTCACCAGCTGGGCAAACGTCTCGGCAATGATCCGCACCGCCTCCGGACCCAGCCGCGACACCAACCGCGACGCCGTCGCGAACAGATAGTCACCGGCCAGGATCGCGATGTTGTTGCCCCACCGCGCGTTGGCGCTCGGCGCCCCGCGGCGGATCTCCGCCTCGTCCATCACGTCGTCGTGATACAGCGTGGCCAGGTGCACCAGCTCGATCACCGCGCCGGCCACCGTCACCTGCCAGGCCTCCGGCTCCGGACCGAGCTGGGCGGACAGCACCGTGAACAGCGGGCGGAAACGTTTACCGCCGGCGTCGAACAGGTGCGTCACCGCCTCGGTCATCAGGCTGTCGCTGCCGCGCAACTCGGTGTCCATCAGCTCTTCGATGCGTGCCACCCCGTCGCGGACATTGCCCGCGAACGCCGGGTCGCCCAAGCCCCCGAAGTCCAACCCCGCCACCACACTCGCCGGTGTCCTCACGGCTCCAACATACTGGTCAGTGTGAATTCCAGCGCTGACATGGTGGCCGATGTGGTGGTGGTCGGGGCCGGGCCGGCCGGATCGGCGGCCGCCGCCTGGGCCGCGCGGTCCGGCCGCGACGTGCTGGTGGTCGACATGGCGGGCTTTCCCCGGGACAAACCGTGCGGTGACGGCCTGACCCCGCGCGCCGTCGAGCAGTTGGAGTTGTTGGGTCTCGCAGAGTGGCTCGACAGTCACATCAGGCACCGGGGGCTGCGGATGTCGGGGTTCGGCGGCGAGGTGGAGGTGGACTGGCCCGGGCCGTCGTTCCCGTCGACCGGCAGCGCCGCACCGCGCACCGAACTCGACGAACGGATCCGCAAGGTCGCCGAGGAGTCCGGCGCCCGGATGCTGCTGGGCGTCAAGGCCGTCGGCGTCCATCACGACTCATCCGGGCGGGTTCGCTCGGTGGTGCTGGCCGACGGCACCGAGGTGGCCTGCCGGACCCTGATCGTCGCCGACGGCGCCCGCTCCACGCTGGGTCGGGTGCTGGGCCGCCAGTGGCACCAGGAGACGGTCTACGGGGTGGCCGCACGCGGGTATCTGGCCTCGCCGCGCAGCGATGAACCCTGGCTGACTTCGCATCTGGAGCTGCGCTCGCCCGACGGGGCGGTGCTGCCGGGCTACGGCTGGATCTTCCCGCTGGGCAATGGTGAGGTGAACATCGGCGTCGGCGCGCTGGCCACCGTCAAGCGGCCCGCCGACGTGGCGCTGCGACCGCTGATGTCCTACTACGCCGATCTGCGTCGCGAAGAATGGGGCTTCGAGGGCCCGGTTCGGGCACCGGCCAGCGCCCTGCTGCCGATGGGCGGCGCGGTATCGGGGGTCGCCGGGCCCAACTGGATGCTGATCGGCGACGCCGCGGCGTGCGTCAACCCGCTCAACGGCGAGGGCATCGACTACGGCCTTGAGACCGGGCAGCTGGCGGCCGAGATGCTGGACTGCCCGGACCTCACCCACGCCTGGCCGGAACTGCTGGCCGCCCACTACGCCCGCGGGTTCTCGGTGGCGCGGCGGCTGGCGCTGCTGTTGACGTTCCCGCGGTTCCTGCCGGCCACCGGTCCGTTGGCGATGCGCTCGACGATGCTGATGCGGGTCGCGGTGCGGGTGATGGCCAACCTGGTCACCGACGACGACGCGGACTTTGTGGCGCGCGCCTGGCGCGGCGGGGGGCGGATGTCGCGGCTGATCGACCGCCGCCGCCCGTTCTCCTGAGCGAACCCAAGCACCGGCTATCAGGCAGCGCAGCAAACCTCAGTATCAACACCATTGACATATATCAGAGTCGTTGATATACCGGAATGATGAGCGATTCGATGGATTTAGAGTTCGACGCCGCCTACCGGGGCGAATCCGAACACCTGGGCTCGGGCACCAAACCACCGTGGAGCATCGGCGAACCCCAGCCCGAGCTGGCCGCCCTGATCGAGCAGGGCAAATTCCACGGCGACATCCTCGACGTCGGCTGCGGTGAAGCCGCCATCTCGCTGTATCTGGCCGAGCGGGGCCACACCACAGTGGGCCTCGACATGTCGCCCACCGCCATCGATCTGGCCCGCGCCGAGGCCGCCAAGCGCGGCCTGACCAACGCCACCTTCGAGGTCGCCGACATCAGCGCGTTCACCGGCTACGACGGGCGCTTCGGCACCATCGTCGACAGCACGCTGTTCCATTCCATCCCGGTGGAGGCTCGCGAGGGCTACCAGCAGTCCATCGTGCGCG
The DNA here is from genome assembly GCF_002102265.1 of Mycolicibacter longobardus. Classification (GTDB taxonomy): domain Bacteria; phylum Actinomycetota; class Actinomycetes; order Mycobacteriales; family Mycobacteriaceae; genus Mycobacterium; species Mycobacterium longobardum. Next base: position 130,313 of record NZ_LQPG01000033.1, read on the forward strand.
CCGCCGCCCCGGGGGCGTCGTACTTCGTGCTCGTCTTCGACAAGAGCGCCATCCCCGAAGGCCCGCCGTTCGCGGTGACCGCCGACGAGCTGCGCGACGTGGTGTCGAAGTACTGGGTGATCGACGAGATCAGACCGGCCCGGTTGCACGCGGTGTTTCCCGACGACTTTCCCGGGTTCGGCGGCGTTCCGTTGCGCGATGAGGCGGGCGGGCGCAAGTCGGCCGCGGGCTGGCTGCTCTCGGCGCACCTGGGCTGAAACGGAGGGCGGGGATGAGCAATCCGAAGCCGCCGCGCTGGCTGAAGCCGGTCAACAAGGTCATGATCGGCCTGCAACGGCTAGGCATACCGATGGGCCCGCCGATGGTGTTGACGGTGCCGGGCCGCAAGTCCGGTCAGCCGCGGAGCACACCGATGACCCCGTTCCGGGCGCATTTCGGTCTTCCGGTTCGACCCGCCGGCCTGACGCGGACTAAACCGGTTTGCGGCCGGAGTGCAGAGCGACGATCCCGCCGGTGAGATTGCGCCAGCCCACGTCCGACCAGCCCGACGCGGCAATCTGCTCGGCCAGCGCCGCCTGATCCGGCCAGGCACGGATCGACTCGGCGAGATAGACGTAGGCCTCCGGGTTGCTCGACACCGCGCGCGCCACCGCCGGCAACGCCCGCATCAGGTACTCCTTGTAGGCGGTCGCGAACACCGGAACGGTGGGGGTGGAGAACTCGCAGACCACCAGCCGCCCACCCGGCCGGGTCACCCGGGCCATTTCCCGCAGGCCGGCCGCGTGATCGACCACGTTGCGCAGCCCGAAGCTGATCGTGACCGCGTCGAACACGCCGTCGTCGAAGGGCAGCTTGGTGGCATCCCCGGCGACCTTGGGTACGTCACGGCCGGCCCCGGCGGCCAGCATGCCGACCGAGAAGTCCGCCGCCACGCACCACGCGCCCGATTTCGCGAGCTCGACCGTCGACACCGCAGTACCGGCCGCCAGGTCCAGAACCTTCTCCCCCGGCTGCAACCCGAGCGCTTTGCGGGTGGCCCGACGCCAGGATCGGTCTCGCCCCAGCGACAGCACCGTGTTGGTCAGGTCGTATCGCCGAGCGACGCCGTCGAACATCGACGCCACCGCGCGGGGGTCTTTGTCCAGGTTCGCGCGGCTCACCGGGTCGACGCTACCCTCCTCCGATAGTGTTCTCGGAATGCGGTCTTGGCTGGGCACATTGGCGGCACTGGTGATATTCGGCGGGGCTCTGGCGGGCCCGGCGGCGGCTGATGCCGGTGCGCCCGGCACCGCGCTGAGCGCCGATCACTTCGGAGTGCTGGCCGGAACGCCCTCCGCCCCGGTGCAGTTGGAGATCTTCTGCGACCCCCAATGCTCCGAATGCGCGAAGTTCGAGGCGGCCTCCGGCGATGACCTGGGCCGGCATCTGGCCGCCGGAGACATCGCGGTGACCTACCGGTGGATGACGTTTCTGGACGCCCGCCGGGGCAACGACACCTCCGCGCGAGTGGGCAACGCGCTGATGGCGGCGGCCGATCCGGCCACCTCTGCGGCGGCCTACCAGGAGTTCGTGAACGGTCTGTACCGCAAGGGCGGCACTCCGAGCGTCGAAGACATCGCGATCACCGCGCGCGAAGCGGGCCTACCGGCCCACGTGGTGGAGCGGATCGCCGCCGGGCAGCCGGCCGTCGACACCACTTCGATGAACGCGTTCAACCGGGTGCAGCTGTTGGCGGCCAACCCGGAACGCCCGGGCACCCCGACGGTGTACGACTTGGCCACCAGAACAATGGTGGACACCGACGACGCCGGCTGGCTGGAGCGGCTGATGGAAGAGCGCCACTAAGGTTCGTAGGCTTGGATCACGCAGCAATATATTGCTTCTCGATGAATTTGAACGACTGCACTGGCAATAAACCATCAGGGTAAAGCCTCGGTCCCGACAATTCCTCGGCGGGCCGCACAGCTACCCGACAAATATGCCAGCGCCGGCATCACCTCTACTCGCAGGCGATGCCATCCCCGTCGCGGTCAAGCCCCGAACGGTATCCGGGCTCGCCCTTGTGAATCGGCGCAGCTCCTGCCGCACGCGCTTCGGCACAGTTCTTGTAGTACGGCTCTGCAGCGGCAACTGGAGCGATTGCAATACCCACGCCAAATGCGAGTGCGCCGGCGAGGGCCACGGTACGACGGATCATTGAAGGACTCCTCGCAACTAAGGCCGCCGTTTGTTGTCAAACGAACGGCACGAAATTTGCAGGAGCCTAACAAGCAATTTCATTTCGGGCAAAGGCCCTATATCGGCGAAACCATTCCGGTAGATTCCGCGTCCCTGCGGCGAGCGGCGCATTAGCCGCTGGTTCCAGCCCACCGCCGCTCGAGGGCGCCCAGCCCCACCAGCGCCGCGATCCCCACCAGCCAGGCGACCACCGCTACCGACCCGGCGGGGATCACTGCCAGTACCGCGGTGCGGTGCTGCACCCGGACCAGATCCGGGTCGGCCTTGTTGTATTCGACGTAAATCCGCATCCCGGTTGCCAATTCGGACGGATAGAGCACTCCCAGTTCGGGGCGGTAGGTGATCCGTTCCGGCGTGACGAACTCGATGGTGGAGCGCCGAAAGCCTGCGTTGAGCACCTCAGCCTCGGCCACCCCCATGTCACGCTCGATGGTGAGGTCGTTGCGCCATGCCCCGGCCACCAGCAGCACCGACTGCAGTGTCACCACCGCCACCAGGATCAGCACACCCATCCGCGCCCAACGCAGCACACGCCCGGCCAGGGTGTTGGAAGCGACAGCGCCGTTGCCATAGATCAGGCTGCGCACCAGCGGTTTCAACGCTCGATAGGCCCGGTTGGACTGGTAATCGGACAGCTTCACAGGGCAGCCTTGATCGCGGCGTGCAGTGTCCGCAGCGAGGACCGATCGGCTTTGACCTCGAGCACCCGCATACCGGCGGCCGGTTCGGCCAGCGCGGCGGGCAGCGCGTCGACGGTGTCGACCTGCCGGCACTCGACGTGATAGGCGCGGCACAGCGCGCCGACGTCGACGTCATGCGGGGTGCCGAAGATCCGCGACGACACATCGGCGAACCGCGGGTCGCCCTGTTCGAGCAGTTCGAAGATGCCGCCGCCGTTGTCGTTGGAGACCACGATGGTCAGCTGGCGCGGTGTCGGCTCGGTGGGCCCGATCAGCAGCCCCGAGCTGTCGTGGACGAAAGTCAGGTCCCCGATCAGGGCGATGGTGCGGGCGTCGGGGTTCTCCCGCTCGTGGGCCAGCGCCGCGCCGATGGCGGTGGACACGGTGCCGTCGATGCCGGCGACCCCGCGGTTGGACCGCACGGCGACATCACGGGCGTCCTCGGCGTTGGCCAGGCCGACCAGCGCCACGTCACGCACCGGGTTCGAGGCGCCGAGCACCAGCTGGTCGCCGGGGCGCAGCGCGTCGACGACAGCCGCGGCCACGTGCAGGCCGGTGGTCAGCGGGTGCCCCGCCAGCTGGTCACGCACCGCGGCGCAGGTGTGGGCGTTCAGCTCCGCGCAGCGGCGCAGCCAGGCTGGGTCGGGCGCCCCGGAGGCGACCGCCCGGGTGCCGGTGGCTTGGGAGTTGCCTGACACGTCCGGCCAGCGCGGCCCGGTGGTCAGCGCGTACACCGGCACCGTCGGGTCGGCCAGCAGCGTCGACACCGGGCGGTGCAGGGTTGGCCGGCCGACCATGATGACCTGCTGCGGGCGCAGCAGAGGCAACGCCAGCGGATGCAGGGGGTTCTCCGGCATCGGGGCGGTGGGTTCGGCCACCGTCGGCAGCGCCGCCAGGTTCGGATGCGCGCCCGCGCCGTGCCCGGCGATCACCACGGTGTCCGGGGTCAGGTCGATCTCCAGAGGCTGATCGAAGCTGACCGGCGGGGTGTAGGTCCAGGGGCGCCCGTGCGGACGGCCCGGGGGCAGCGATCCCGCGTCGTCAGAATCGGGCACCAGCGGCTCCCGCAGCGGAATGTCGAACTGCACAGGTCCGGCGTTGGCGGTACGAGATCCGTTGGCGGCCACCAATACTCGGCACACCGCCGAACGCCAGGTGGCGTTGAGGGCGTCCATCCGGTCGGGGACTTCCTCGGCCAGCCCCAGGCTGATGGCGGCGCGCACCTGGGTGCCGAAGTAGCCGAGCTGCTCCATGGTCTGGTTGGCGCCGGTGCCCAGCAGCTCGTACGGACGGTTGGCACTGAGCACGATCAACGGCACCCGCGCGTAGTTGGCCTCCACCACCGCGGGGCCCAGGTTGGCCACCGCGGTGCCCGAGGTCATGGCCACGCACACCGGCGCGCCGGCACCCACCGCCAGCCCGATCGCCAGATAGCCGGCGGTGCGTTCGTCGATACGCACATGCAGGCGCAACCGGCCGGTCCGGTCGGCTTCGTGCAGGGCGAACGCCAGCGGGGCGTTGCGCGATCCCGGGCACAGCACCACATCGCGGACGCCGCCGCGAATCAGCTCGTCGACGACGATGCGGGCCTGTGCCGTCGAGGGGTTGGTCATTGGTATCAGGTTAGTCGTGCGCCGGGGGCCCAGCCGCCCACCGGAACGGCTTGCCGTCGACCTCGGCGAAGAACTCGAGCGCGGCCTTGTTGACCTGGTCGGGCTTCTCGATGAACCCGAGATGGCCGGCGTCGGGAATCTCCAGGTAGCGCGCACCCGGGATGGCGTCGGCGACCTCGCGGCTCAGGTGCGCGGGGGTGACGACGTCGTCGCTGAAACCGATCACCAGTACCGGCTGGGTGATGTTGGCGTAGGCAGGCAGCCGGTTGGTGGTCGGCGCCACGTCGATCTGGCAGCGCAACCCCGGGGTGTTTTTCACCGGCCACATGGTGAACATCGCGATCCAGTCCTTGATCGCGGCATCGTCACTGAGGGTCTTCGGTGAAAAGCTTTCCAGCAGACGCACTTTTGCTTCGTACTCCGCCGGCAGCTCGATGCCGGATTCGGCGAATTTCACCTCGGCCTGGTGGAAGAAGTCGCGGGCACGGTCGTGGCGGCCGCGGGTCGCCATCAGGACGGCAGATTTCACCAATTCGGGCCGTGCCAGCATCAGTTCCTGGGCGATGAAGGCGCCCATCGACACCGCGACGATCCGGACCGGGTCGATGTTCAGCGATTCGATGAGCTGCGCGGTGTCGGCCACCATGGTTTCGGTGGTGAATCCCGAGGCGTTCTCGGTGGCACCGATCCCGCGGTTGTCGAAGGTGATCGGGCGGTACCGGGCCAGCTGAAAGTCGCGGACCTGGTGCAGGTGCCAACCGCGGCCGGCGCCGCCACGTCCGGCAATGAACAGAACCGGATCGCCATCCTGATTACGGTCGTCGTAAGCGAGGTTGGTCACGGGAGTGAAGGTACGCGACCCCGCGACGCCTTATGGTGTCAGGATCGCAACTGCGCAGCTTGGGGACGGTGATGCGGATACGGGACGCCGGGTTGCCCGCCGGGCTGCTGCTGGCCTGCGCCGTGGTGGCCGGCTGTTCGCGGGTGACCGGAGGCCTGGCGGTGCCGGCCGATCACGAGGGACTCCGTCCGGTGGCGGCGTCGATGCTGCCGGATCTGCTGTTGGAGGCCTCCACCGTCAGCGATGTGATGGGCTCCCCGGGTATGAGGGTGAAAGACTCCCGGTCACGGATGTTCGACGCCGGCCGCCAGTTCCCCGACCGCGACTGCATGCCGGCCTGGATGCCCGTCGAACAGTCGGTGTACGCCGACAGCGACTGGACCGCGACGGTCGCCCAAACCCTCACCGAGAGTGCGCTGGATCATTTCGTGATCCAGGCTGTGACGGTGTTCGCCACCCGCGACACTGCGCAGAGCTTCTTCGACGCCACCGCCCGGCGCTGGAACACCTGCGGCGAGCGGACATTCACCACCAGTGGGGACGACCATTCCGATACGCCGTGGACGTTCGACACGGTCGCCGACGTCGACTCCACGCTGTGGATGACCCAGCACCAGGACGACAGCGCAGGCTGGTCGTGTCAGCGGGCCCTGCGGGTGAGCAACAACGTCGCGATCGACGTGCTCGCCTGCAAGCTTTACGTCAGCGACGAGGCCGTCACGATCGTCAACGGGATCGACGCGCGGCTGCCCAGCGTGTGAGTGTTCTGGTCGTCGGTGACTCGCCGGTCCCGGATTCCACCATGTGGTGTTGTGCCCGGCTATCAGCGACAACTGCTAGGGGGACCGGGCCTGGTGGACACTGTCGCTGTAAGCCGGGCAAAAACCCTGCCCTCCAGCTGGACTCAGACAGCCAGCAGCCGATGGCAGGCCTTGATCCGGTCGATCCACCACTGCCGCCGCCGCGGCGGGGCTGCCAGGGCATGCAGGCGGGCCGGGTCCGGGGTTATCGGGTGCACCGGCAGGTAGCCGTCGGTTTGTTGCGGCGCTTCCGCGATGTCTTCGACGAACAGGGATCCCGTGCCCAGCCCGCAAGCGTGCCGCAGGTCCGGCAGTGCCGCCGCGGCGCGCAGTCCGGCGGCGATACCGACCGCCGAGTCGATCGCACTGGAGACCACCACCGGGATGCCGATCTGATCGGCGATCTTCAACAGCGCCGAAATACCGCCCAGCGGTGCGACTTTCAGCACGGCGATATCGGCCGCGCCGGCGGTCTTGACCGCCAAGGGATCGTCGGCTTTGCGGATGCTCTCGTCGGCGGCGACCGGGGTGTCGACGCGGCGGCGCAGTTCCGCGAGTTCAGCGACGGTGGCGCAGGGCTGCTCCAGGTATTCCAGTGGGCCGTTGGCGGTGAGCGCTTTGGTGGCCTGCACTGCTTCTTCCAAGGTCCAACCGCCGTTGGCATCCACCCGCACAGTGGGAATCAACGCGCGGACGGCCTCGACACGAGCGGCGTCATCAGCCAGGGTCTGGCCGGGTTCGGCAACCTTGACCTTGGCGGTGCGGGCCCCGGGGAACCGCGCCAGCACCTCGGGCACTCGGCCGACGTCGACGGCGGGCACGGTTGCGTTGATCGGGATGCGGTCCCGAAGAAGTTGTGGCGGTTGGTGGTAGGCGCTCTCCAGCGCTGCGGCCAGCCAATGCGCCGCCTCGGGGGCGTGGTATTCGGGGAACGCCCCGAACTCCCCCCAGCCGACCGGGCCGTCGATCAGCGCCAATTCACGAACGGTGATGCCACGGAACCGCACCCGCATCGGCAGTGCCACCACGTGCAGGCGGTCGAGGATGTCGTCGAGGGGCGGCATCGGTCTATGGTGCCGGGCCGGTGGCGAGGTGCGCCAGGAGGGCATTGGGAATTAGGGTTGCCGGCGTCGACCAGCCGGCGAATGCGACGTTCAAGTCGAATTGGGCCGACTACTAGCCTGGGCGGACCCGCTACAGACGTGCATCATGGCTGGCGTAGCTCATGGCGCCAGGGCAGCGCAGACTGCAGCAGGTCGTCAGAGTCAACGCCACCGCGATGAGGGAGACACCATGGGCGAGCAGGCCGAAACCTCTTCCGCTGATACCACCGTTTACTACTCGACCCCTTTCGGAGAGACAAGTGACGGCGAACAAAGACTCTTTTTACTTGAACGCGACGGTATGCGATATTTTCCTGTTTTCCGTACCGTCGAATCGATAAAAGAATTCTATGCACAAAGGGACCGCGTTGCTTATGCGATACTGAAGGGTAACGTCCAGGATGTGATGGAGACGACCCGCTCAATTGAGCTGCTGAAAGGCACGGGAATTGTAATTGAACCCTTGAGCGAACATCCGGTTGAAATCTTGCCTGACGCTTGACGAGCGCTTGGCCGGTTGAGCCGTCCTCAGCACCGCCGATGTTCGCGTGGCCCCAAGACGCGGGGCTCTTTGACTACAGACGGGAAGGGTGAGAAGCCATTTTTGATGCTGACCCTTCGTCAACCCGATGAGAAGCGATTCTCCCGGTAAGTCGTCATAAAGGTTCGCCGATACCAGGGAGTAGGGAAATATCCTGCGGCTGACCATTCCTGAACATAGCGGCAAGCTCATGGACCCGCCGTTTAGCCCAAGCGACGTTTAATTCGCTGAGCACCTCGTACTCATACTTGAAGCGTTCCGCACGGTCGCCTACCAACCTTGAGGCCTCTCGTCTCACGATGCCTTTACAATACCAATAGAGAAGATCATCGAGGCTCCCCGATCGGTCAAAGCCTAGCTTTCCGCGTTCGAAATAAGTGAAATGATAGGAGCCGTCATCATCGACGAAAATATTGAGACCATCATTGGTCCGCATGCCGACCGGCATGGAGGGAATCCCGAGCTCGTCAGACAGCCGATCAATCTCTGCTTGAAGCTCTTTGGAGCTTAAGACAGTCACAACGTCTCGCCGATGTCAGGAAGTAGGGTTATATCCTGCGGTTTGCCATATTTGCGAAAGAGGCCAGCAGTCTCACGAACATTCCTTTTCGCCCACTCGGGGCTAAATTGGCCTAGCACCTGATACTCAAGCAAGAAACGTTCTGCGCGGTCACCGACTTGTTTGGCGGCTCGATCTGTGACGATCTCCGTACAGTACCAATAGCAAAGATCATCAATGCTGCCGACCCTGTCGAAGCCAAGCTTTCCACGTTCGTAGAAAGCAAAGTGATAAGCGCCTTCCTCATCTACGAAGATATTGAGACCGTCGCTGGTTCGCATCCCGACCGGCATGGAGCGTACTCCCAGCGCCTCCGACAACCGGTCGATTCTGCTTTGAAGCTCTTGGGACCTACCGTCCAAGAGGGGGTCCATAGTCATCAAGTATACCTAGCCTTACCAATTCTCTGACGGTTGGCCTAGTACCATCGGGTGCAGTGATCATGTATTGCGTCGCTCCTGATGACGGCACCTGCCCATAATAGGGCTCTACGGGTCCTTCTACTATTTGCCAGCCAGCAGGTAGTGGTTCCCCAGTAACCATGTATCGATTGTAGTTCCCACCAACCGATTCGGGCGCCAGCGACCGATCTGAAAAGGGTGCGCCATCGGGCGCAAGATAGCGGCCGCTTGGCGACCCAAATCTGTCGATGATGGTGCCTTCAGGCAGCTGCGCGGACTGCGGGACATACCCTTGCGGAAATCCGTCGTTCGCTGGCCATTGTCGGGATTCAGGAGTGCCATAACGGGACTCGAATTCGTCCCAAGGGATTCCCCCCGTGGGGTGCCAGCCTCGTAGAACCGCTGCGGGCGCACCACCCTCGGTGAGAAGTTCGGCGGGAAGCCCCGCCCGAACCATGGCACCTTGGCCGCCGAACGGAAGGGTGACGGCGGCAGAGCCGATATCGAATGTCTTTTCGCCGAGGAAGTAGGCGGGGCTGGGCGAGTTCAAGGCGTCTTTGATCTGTGCGACACCGGTACCGACCGGATTCACGAAAGCGCTACCGAGGCCCTTGGCCAGGCCGCCCCAGGATTCCAGGACGCCGGGGGCGCCCGGTCCGCCCTGACCCAGCAGGTTCTTGACGCCCTGTTCGGCGTCCCTCCAACGGTCGCCGAATCCGTCGCCGAACCCCGGCGCCGGCTGTCGCTCCGGCTCCGGGGGCGTATAGCGCGGTAAGGGCTGTTGGGCCTGGATCACGGCTGCGTTGATCCGCGCCTCGATCTGATCCGGCGGAACACCGTCGTTTGTCAGTACCTGCCGAGCCAACACCTTGAAGGTCTCCACGTCCTCGGAGTTCATCGGCACGGGGGCGGTGGAACCACCCGGCTGGCGCCCCTGATTCACCAACCACGGCAAGCTGCCCACCGCCGGCTCACCGGGGGCGGCACTCGGCGTCCGCGGTGCGCCGGCCGGCAACGGATGCCCGGCCGGTGTCTTCGTGCCGTCGTTCGGCATCGGCGGGCCGAATATCGCTCGACCTCCGGCGTCTACCTTGGTCTCTCCGACCACGGCCCGGATGGCAGTTGCCAGCTTCTGGTCCGTTCTGCCCGCGTCGGTCATCAGCGTGGTCAGCCGGCGTTGCAGCGCCTCGAAGTCATTGCGCTTCCGGGGGCTGACCTGTCCGCTCAACCTGCCATCAGGACTGATTGCCCAATCATTACTCACCGCAACCGATTTGATGGATGCCCATTCGCGCTTGCATGCCGCGACCTCAGCTCGTGCGGAGTAGAAGGCGTTGGCTATCGCGGTCGCCTCACTCTGGTGATCGTTGATGTCGGCGCGGTGCTTGCCCAACTCCCGGCGGAACGCGTCGCCACCGTGGCCCTCCCAGTCCTTGAGCCCACTGCCGGCGTCGCTCAACGCCCCACCGAAGTCGGCCTTGCGCGCAGACCGTTCCGTAGCGATCTCGAACACCGTGTCCAGGGTTTCGAGATTCCACTTCTCGATGCCGTCAGTGGTGATCGTCATCCGCTAGGAAGCGCCGGGTCCTCTGGGAACGAGCACGGTGAACATCCGGGCGTGCTCCTCCTCCATCGCCCTGTAATGGCGACCTCCCTCACGCATCGCCTCGGAAAACGCGTGCACGCGCCCGTGCAACCGCTCGTCGGTCGCCTCCCAGTGCGCAGTCAGTTCGGCCAGCGCTTCCGCGGAGGCCCCGGCCCACGCCGCGGCGCAGTCGCCCAGGTAACCCGCGTGCCTGGCCGCGAATGTGCGCGACACATCGGTCGCGTCGGCCACCCGCGAAGCGTGCGCGTGCAACAGCGCGGGACGAACCGACAGTTTCGCGGGATCAATCGGCACCGATGCCACACCCACACCTCCCGTCAGACCCCGAGCAGGAAAGTAGCAAGGCGCCGCAGGTACCGCCAGTCACCTTTCAGACAGTCAGCTCGAACACCCGCTGGGCATTTCCTTGCAGGTAATCCGCCCGCGCCGCGTCATCAAACCCGAGAGCATCCAGGCCATCCAGCGCATGGTCGTGCATGATCATCGGATAGTTGGTGCCGAACAACACTTTTCGTTGCCCGGTACGGGTTTTCATGAACTTGATCAGTTCGTCGGGCAGCCGCTTGGTGGTGTAGGCCGAGGTGTCGATGTAGACGTTCTCGTGCTTGCGGGCGACGGCGACCATCTCCTCGGTCCACGGATACCCGACGTGCCCGCACACGATGACCAGTTCGGGAAAGTCCAACGCCACTTGGTCGATGTAGGGAATCGGACGACCGGTTTCCGACGGCCGCAGCGGCCCGGTGTGGCCGACCTGGGTGCAGAACGGAACGCCCAGCTCCACGCACTCGGCGAACAGCGGGTAGTAGCGCCGATCGGTCGGCGGCGCATTCCACAGCCAGGGCACCACCCGCAGGCCGACGAACCCGTCGTCACGCACCCGGGACCGCAGCTCGCGGACGGCCGCCATCGGGCGATCCAGATCGACGGTGGCCAGGCCCGCGAACCGGCTCGGGTGCGCTCGGACCCACCCGGCGACTTCGTCGTTGGAGACCAGGTCCATGCCGTTGGGGCCGCGCCACGCGCTGAGCAGCCCGAAATCCACGCCGCCGGCGTCCATCGCCGACACGGTGGCCTCGATCGGGATCTCGTCCTCGGGTATCGCCGCGCCGGTCCAGCGCCGCAGCGACGCCAACATGTCGTCGGCGAGGAAGCGGCGCGTCGGGTGCTGCATCCAGACGTCGATCGTCATCGCCTCCACCGTAGCCAGCGCCCGGTACGGTCGCAGGCGTGAGCAGCAATCCCTTTGACGAGAGCATCTGGCGCACAGTCGACGGTTTCGCCGACCTGACCGACATCACCTATCACCGCCACGTCACCGACGCGACCGTGCGGGTGGCGTTCAACCGCCCCGAGGTGCGCAACGCGTTTCGCCCGCACACCGTCGACGAGCTGTATCAAGCCCTCGATCACGCCCGGATGTCCCCGGACGTCGGCGTGGTGCTGCTGACCGGCAACGGACCCGCGCCCAAGGACGGCGGCTGGGCGTTCTGCTCCGGCGGCGACCAGCGCATCCGCGGCCGCAGCGGCTACCAGTACGCCTCCGGTGACACCGCCGACACCGTCGACGTCGCGCGGGCCGGGCGGCTGCACATACTGGAGGTGCAGCGGCTGATCCGGTTCATGCCCAAACCGGTGATCTGCCTGGTCAACGGCTGGGCGGCGGGCGGCGGGCACAGTTTGCACGTGGTGTGCGACCTGACCCTGGCCAGCCGCGAGCACGCGAAGTTCAAGCAGACCGACGCCGACGTCGGCAGCTTCGACGGTGGGTACGGCAGTGCTTATCTGGCCCGGCAGGTGGGCCAGAAGTTCGCCCGCGAGATCTTCTTTCTGGGCCGGACCTACACCGCCGAGCAGATGCATCAGATGGGCGCGGTCAACGAGGTCGTCGACCACGCCGAGCTGGAAGCCACCGGTGTGCAGTGGGCCAGGGAGATCAACGGCAAATCGCCTCAGGCGCAACGCATGTTGAAGTTCGCCTTCAACCTTCTCGACGATGGCCTGGTGGGCCAGCAACTGTTCGCCGGCGAGGCGACCCGGCTGGCCTACATGACCGACGAGGCCGTCGAGGGCCGGGATTCGTTCCTGGAGAAGCGCGATCCGGACTGGAGCCGGTTCCCCCGCTACTTCTAGTCGCCCACGCTAACTGCAGACTCGGCGCGTATGTAACGCCCGAATAGACTCCCTAATCATGAGCCGAAGCCCGCTGCGCCGACTGTCCGACCAGATCACGCTCGCAACCATGCGTCCCCCGGTCGCCGCGCAGCTGATGCACCGACCCGGCACCAAGCCCGTCGACCTCGCCGGCAAGCGGGTGCTGGTGACCGGTGCCTCCTCGGGCATCGGGGAAGCCGGCGCCGAACAGTTCGGGGCGGCGGGCGCCACCGTGATCGCGGTGGCCCGCCGCCAGGAAAACCTCGACGCACTGGTCCAGCGGATCACCGCTGCCGGTGGCACCGCCCACGCCATCGCGTGCGACCTGTCTGATCTCGCGGCGATCGACGCCCTGGTCAAAGACGTCGACGAGCGGTTCGGCGGGGTGGACATCTTGGTCAACAATGCCGGGCGCTCCATCCGCCGTCCGCTGGCCGAATCCCTGGACCGCTGGCACGACGTCGAGCGGACCATACAACTCAACTACTACTCGCCGCTACGGCTGATCCGCGGGTTCGCGCCCGCGATGCGCGAGCGCGGCGACGGCCACATCATCAACGTCGCCACCTGGGGCGTGTTCACGGACTCCTCGCCGCTGTTTGGCGTCTACAACGGCTCCAAGTCCGCATTGAGCGCCGTCAGCCGGTCCATCGACAGCGAGTGGGCCCGCGACGGCGTGCAGTCCACCACGCTGTACTACCCGCTGGTGAAGACCCCGATGATCGCGCCCACCGCGGCGTTCCAGGGCAAGCCGGGACTCACCGCTGAGGAAGCCGGCGCGTGGATGATCGACGCGGCCAGATACCGCCCGATCCGCATCGCGCCGCGGCTGGCGCTGGCGTTCCGCGCACTGGACAACCTCAACGCCGGTTGGGCCACCGCCATCGTCAAGCGGAACCGAATCGAACCCGTCGAGGACTGATGGAGATTCTGGCCAGCCGGGTCCTGCTCCGGCCCACCGACTATCAACGCTCACTGCGGTTCTACCGCGACGAGATCGGCCTGGCGATCGCCCGCGATTACGGCGCCGGAATGGTGTTCTACGCCGGGCAGTCGCTGATCGAACTCGCCGGGCACGGCAGCACAGAGCATGGCGGCCCCTTTCCCGGGGCCCTGTGGCTGCAGGTGCGCGACGTCGCCGCCACCCAGACCGAACTGGAGAGCCGCGGCGTGCCGATCGCCCGGACCGCCCGTCGGGAACCCTGGGGACTGCATGAGATGCATGTCACCGATCCCGACGGACTCACCCTGATCTTCGTGGAGGTTCCCGCAGATCACCCCCTACGCCGGGACTCCCGCCAGGACAAACGCGCGGATGCGTGAGGTTAACGACGGGGAAACAGTTCGGAACGTCTCGACATACACCGGCGTTTCGTACGGGTGATCGTTAGACAACGGCCCCGTCCAGGCCGCAGAATCAGTGCCGTGATGCTCCCGTGAGCCTTGATCTACTCCTTCTGATCATCGTGGTGATCACAGCCTTAGCTTTCGACTTCACCAACGGCTTCCACGACACCGGCAACGCGATGGCGACATCGATCGCCAGCGGTGCGCTCAAACCCAAGGCCGCGGTCACGCTGTCGGCATGCCTGAACCTGATCGGCGCCTTCCTGTCCACCGCGGTCGCGGCGACGATCGCCAAGGGCCTGGTGGACGCCCACCTGGTGACCCTTGAGATCGTGTTCGCCGGCCTGGTCGGCGGCATCGTGTGGAACCTGCTGACCTGGCTGCTCGGTATTCCGTCCAGCTCGTCGCACGCGTTGATCGGCGGCATCGTGGGAGCGATGATCGCCGCGGTCGGCGGGCACGGGGTGAACTGGAGCGGGGTGGTCTCCAAGGTTCTGGTCCCGGCGGTGCTGGCCACCGTGATCGCCACCTTGATCGCCTCCGTCGGCACCTGGCTGGTCTACCGCATCACCCGGGGCGTCGACGAGAAGCACTCCGAGAAGGTGTTCCGGCACGGCCAGATCGGCTCGGCGGCGCTGGTGTCGCTGGCACACGGCACCAACGACGCGCAGAAGACCATGGGCGTGATCTTCCTGGCGCTGATGTCCTATGGCGCCGTCAGCACCTCGGAGACGCTGCCCCCGCTGTGGGTGATCGTCAGCTGCGCGCTGGCCATGGCGGCCGGCACCTACACCGGCGGCTGGCGCATCATCCGCACCCTGGGCAAGGGGCTCGTCGAGATCAAACCGCCGCAGGGCATGGCCGCCGAGTCGTCCGCCGCCGCGGTCATCCTGCTGTCCAGCCACTTCGGCTACTCGCTGTCCACCACCCAGGTCGCAACCGGGTCGGTGCTGGGCAGCGGCGTCGGCAAGCCGGGCGCGCAGGTGCGCTGGGGTGTCGCCGGACGGATGGTGTCCGCCTGGCTGGTGACGCTGCCGATGGCCGGCGGAGTCGGCTCCGGCGCGTACGGCCTGGTACACGGTATCGGCGGCTACCCGGGTATCACCACCGGCGTGGTGCTGCTGATCACCACGATCCTGGCGATCTGGCTGCGGTCGCGCCGGGCGCGCATCGACCACAAGAACGTCAACGCCGAATGGGACGGCAGCCTCACCGGCGGTCTCTCCGCACCGGGCGTGCAGCCCGAGGAGGCCGGCCGCGAAGTCGAGCTTGCCCTCAGGTCGGCCTTCGACACCGGCCCCGAGGGGGCACGGTTGAGCGTCGTCTCCACCGATGACCCCACCACTCGCGAGGTCATCCGGTCATGAGCCAGTGGTTCAACGTCGCCGCGACCATGAAGATCCTGGTCTTCGGTCTGCTGGTCGGCGGCCTGCTGCCGGCACTGTTCGCAGTCGGGGTGCGGGTCAACGCGGCCGGCAGCAATGTCCCGGCGACCGCCGGTGGCACCGCCGGCACGGCCGGCACTCGACGGCTGCTGCTCGCCCTCAGCTGGGCGATCTTCTTGGTGGTGCTGGCCGTGGCGATCATCGGAGTGCTGTTCATCGCCCGCGACTTCCTGGGCCATCACTTCGGCTGGTATCTGCTCGGCGCCAAGCCGAAGTAAACCCGGCTCGACAAGGCGGACGTGCGGCTGCAAAAATCCGCACGGTGACCTTGGAGCTGTTCCTGTTGATCACGGTCGTGATCACCGCATTGGCTTTCGACTTCACCAACGGCTTCCATGACACCGGCAACGCCGTCGCCACCGGGATCGCCAGCGGCGCGCTCAAGCCGAAGACCGCGGTAACGCTCTGCGCCACGCTGAACCTTGTCGGGGCGTTCATGTCCACCCAGGTGGCGGCCACGGTGGCGAAAGATCTGGTGGTCACCCACCTCGTGACGCTGGAGATCATGTTCGGCGGGCTGGTCGGCGGCATCATCTGGAACCTGGTGACCTGGCTGCTCGGAATACCGTCCAGTTCCTCACACGCCCTGATCGGCGGTGTGGTGGGCGCGATGCTCGCCGCAGCCGGCCGAGCCGGGGTTCGCTGGCCCGGGCTGGTGTCGAAGGTGCTGATACCCACGGTGATCGCCGTGCTGGCCGCCACCCTGGTCGCCACCGTCGGAACCTGGCTGGTCTACCGGCTGACCCGCGACGTCTCCCCCGGACGCACCCGGCGGGAGTTCCGTCGCGGGCAGGTCTTCTCAGCGGCCCTGATGTCACTGGCCCACGGCACCAACGACGCGCAGAAGACCATGGGCGTGATCTTCCTGGCGCTGATCACCTACGGCGCAGCGCAGACGACCGACATCATGCCGCCGCTGTGGGTGATCGTGTCCTGCGCGCTGGCGATGGCCGCGGGAACCTACTTCGGCGGGTGGCGGGTGATTCGCACTCTGGGCAAGGGACTCGTCGAGATCGAATCCCCCCAGGGCATGGCCGCCGAATCATCCTCGGCGGCCATCATTTTGCTCTCCAGTCACTTCGGTTACTCGCTGTCGACCACGCAGGTGGTGACCGGATCGGTATTGGGTTCGGGCCTGGGCAAACCCGGGGCCACCGTGCGCTGGGAGGTGGCCCGGCGGATGGCCACGGCCTGGCTGATCACCCTGCCGCTGGCCGGCACCATCGGCGCGGGTACGTACTGGCTGATCCACAGCATCGGCGGTTACCGCGGCACCATCGCCGGCCTGATACTGCTGGTGGGGGTGTCGGCGCTGATCTGGCTGCAGTCCCGCAAGGTCCCGGTCGACCACACCAATGTCACCGCCGATTGGGGTGCGCATATGACCGATGGACTCGAAGTCATTGCCCCGCAACCTCTTACACCGTCGTCACCTGACGAGGTCGACGCGGAGGGGGTCGGTGCGTGAACGCCCTGAGCGCCTGGTTCAACTATGTGGCCACGGCCAAGATTCTGATCTTCGGCCTGTTGCTCGGCACCGCACTGCCCGGGTTGTTCGCCGTCGGGGTGCGCCTGGGCGCCCTAGCGGACGGCCCGACGACGCACCGCCGGGAATTCATCCTGCTGCGGTGGGTGGTCTTCGGGCTGTTGGTGGCGGTGGTGCTGGCCGGCGTGTTGTTCATCGCGCGCGACTTCATCGAGCATCGCATCGGTTGGCAATGGGACGACTGGGGCAGCTGGGAAGGGGTTTTCGGCCTTGAATAGACGTAATATCGTTGCCGACATGTTCCGTCCGGTGTCGGCGCGGGGAAGTTGACGCAGTATGAACAAATTTCTTACCTCGATCGTCGCCTGGCTGCGCGCCGGGTACCCCGACGGTGTCCCGCAGAACGACTATGTCCCGCTGCTGGCGCTGCTGTCCCGGCGGCTCACCAACGACGAGGTCAAGGCCGTCGCCGGTGAACTGATCGGCCGCGGCGAGTTCGACCAGATCGACATCGGGGTGCTGATCGCCCGCCTCACCAACGAGCTGCCCGCACAGGAAGACGTCGACCGGGTGCGAGAGCGGTTGGCGGCCAAGGGCTGGCTGCTGGACGACGCCCCCACCAGCGGAGGGACCCCATAGTCGGCCTACGTGCGCTGGTCGTCCCACCCGGCGATGCCGTCTCGACGCTGCTGACCGCCCTGCAGGGGGTTCTGGACGGCCACGACGCCGCGCTGACGCCCGTGGTCCCCGACACCGATCCATCGATGCTGACCGCGCTGCGGGTGGACGAACCCATCGATGACGACATCGCGTTGGTGGTGACGACGTCGGGAACCACCGGAACCCCCAAGGGTGCGCTGTTGACCGCTGACGCACTTCTGGCCAGTGCCAACGCCACTCACGATCGGTTGGGCGGCCCGGGACGCTGGCTGCTGGCGCTGCCACCGCACCACATCGCCGGAATCCAGGTTCTGGTGCGCAGCCTGCTGGCCGGCACCGTCCCGGTACAGCTCGATGTTGCGACGGGGTTCGATATCGCGCAGCTCCCCGAATCGGTCGCCGCACTCGGGACCGGGCGCCGTTACACCTCGCTGGTCGCCGCCCAACTGGCCAAGGCACTGACGGATCCGGCGTCGACGGCCGCGTTGGCCGAGCTGGATGCCGTGCTGCTGGGCGGAGGCCCGGCGCCGCAACCGATCCTGGACGCGGCGGCGGCCGCCGGCCTGCGCGTGGTGCGCACCTACGGTATGAGCGAGACCGCCGGCGGCTGTGTCTACGAAGGGGTGCCGCTGTTGGGGGTCGCGGTGCGCGTCGGCGGCGACGGGCGGATCAAGGTCGGCGGGCCGACCGTGGCGCGGGGATACCGCAACCCCGTCGACCCGGACCCGTTCGCCGAGCCGGGATGGTTTCAGACCGATGACGTTGGGGCCCTGGATCCCTCGGGGCGGCTGACGGTGCTCGGCCGCGCCGACGATGCGATCAGCACCGGTGGGTTGACGGTGCTGCCCGGGCCGGTGGAAGCCGTGTTGTCGACCCATCCCGCGGTGGCCGACTGCGCGGTATTCGGAATCGCCGACGACCGGCTGGGCCAACGAGTGGCCGCCGCGGTGGTGGTCGCCGGAGCGACGCCACCGACACTGGAGTCGTTGCGCGCCCATGTCGCGGAATCCCTCGATGCCACGGCGGCACCCCGCGAGGTGCACATCGTCGCGGAGCTGCCCCGCCGCGGGATCGGCAAGCTGGACCGAAAAGCGTTGGCGCGTCGGTTTACTGACTGAGCCGAGCAAGGCGAACGGTGTTGTCAGTCGCCTCCACCACCGGAGCCACCGGAACCGCCGCCCGAGCCACCACCGGACCCGCCACTGGAACCTCCGCTCGAACCACCGCCCGAGCCGCCACCGGAACCTCCGCTCGAACCACCACTGGAACCCCCACTCGACCCACCACTGGAGCCCCCACTCGAGCCACCACTCGACCCACCACCCGAGCCACTGGAACCGTCGCTCGAACCGCTGCCGCCGCCGGAGCTGTTACCGGAACCGCCGGGACTACTCCCGGAACCAGTACCACCCGACCCAGTACCACCCGACCCGGTACCACCTGAGCTGTCGCCCGAACCACCGGTGCTGGGTCCACTTGGCTCACCACCCGATCCGGGACTGCCCGAACCGGTATCGCCCGACCCGCCCGACGTGCCGCCCGACCCCCCGGAATGACCACCGGGGCTGCTGTCGTCAGACCCGCTCGATCCACCGGGGTTGCTGCCGGAGCCACCGGTAGTGCCATCGTCGCTGCCGGATCCGCTACCACCGGAAGGGCTTCCGCCCGAATCACCGTTGCCGGAATCGCTTCCGCCGGAATTACTTCCGCCGGAACCGCCGCTGCCCGAACCGGTGTTTCCACCCGAACCGGTGTTGCCACCCGAACCGGCATCGCCACCGGAATGACCGCCGCCGGTGTTTCCCCCGCCCGAACCGGCGCCTCCCCCACCACCGCCACCGCCCGAGCCGGGCAGCCAACCACCACCGCCTCCAATAGGCCCGGGAATGATCGGCACCGGAATCGGGACCGGGATGACCGCCGGCGGCGCGGGCGCAGCAGGCGGCTGCACCGGGACCACGGCAGGCGGCGCAACCACCGAAGGGGGTGCTACCGGCACCGGATTCGACGGGGCTACAACCGGTTCAGGGGCTGGAACCGGCTTCGGGGCCGGCAGCACGGGCATGAAGTTGCCCGGTACCGGTTGAGGCTGCAGCGGCTGCGCCACCACCGGAGGCTGCAACTGGGTGGTTGCGGCGGTCGGACGGATCCCGATCGTCACGGCCACCGCCAGCGCCGCGGATCCTGCCACCAGGAGGCCCCCGACCGAGCTGGCCACCAGCAGGGCGCGACCCACCGGTGGCCGCAATGCCTCCAACTCCTGAGTCTCGTCGTCGTAGTCGCCGTACTCGCCGTACTCGTCCTCGGCGTACTCCACCGGCAGCAACTCGGAATCGTCGTCGGTCATGGAATAGGCGAGCTGCTGTTCGGACTCGGCCACCTCAACCGCGGGTGTCACCGCGGTGGCGGTTCCATCCGCCGGGCCTCCCTCTGGCTGCGCGGGTGCGGCCATCGTCGCGTCTGCGGCGGGGGCCGACAGAAACGTGGTCTCGCCGTCCTCGCCTGACGCATTGCGCGCCAACGCGACCGCCGACCGG
The DNA here is from genome assembly GCF_002102265.1 of Mycolicibacter longobardus. Taxonomy (GTDB): domain Bacteria; phylum Actinomycetota; class Actinomycetes; order Mycobacteriales; family Mycobacteriaceae; genus Mycobacterium; species Mycobacterium longobardum. The sequence continues at coordinate 150,324 of NZ_LQPG01000033.1, forward strand.
GCCTGGGGCAGCTCGGTAACGTTGTCGACCCCCGCCTCGGCAAGGGCCCCAAGAAGCTCTGCCATCAGTTCCGAATCCGACCAGCACAGCCGCGTAGCGGCCAGGCGGTGGCCTTCCTGGGCCAGCGCGTGGTGTGTGCCGGTGACCGTCGCGGCCAGCGTTTCGACCGGATTCTGCGTCAGATCGAGCATCGACTCATCGAGCACGGCATCCCCGTAGGCGTCCGATTCGACCAGCGCCAGCCGGGCGAGCGCGCCGGTAACCGACACCCCCAGCGCGACATCCATTGCGCGCCTCCTTCCGCGGCCGCTCGATTCGCCAGTCTAGCCGCGCGAACCGACAACCGACCGGCGCAATCTTGGCTGATCAGCGGTGTTCGCCCGCTCCGCGGTTATGGTGAGCAGGTGATCGCCGAGTCGACCAGGAGCTGGAATATCGGCCGCGATGTAGCCGCCACGGTGCTGCTGTGCGCCGCGCCGGCGTTGCCATGGAGCCTGTACCTCGGTTTCGGAGTTCCCGCCAGCGATATCCGGCTGATGGCCGTGCTGGCCGCCACTACGGTGCTCGCGCTGGGAGCGGTCGTCGCGACCTACGCCGGACCCTGGGGGATCTTGAGCGCACACGCCGACCCTGCCGTCGCCGGACGGCTGCGTCTGCTGCTCAGCGCGCCGTACCTGATATTGGCGCTCGGCGTGGTGGCTGCCGATGTCGTTCAGACCATTCGATACGGCGGCAGCTCCCGGCCGCCCGGCGGTGTGGGCCCGGGTGCCTGGCTGGGAGTCACCGGCGCACTACTGGCCGCGCAGCCGGTGCTCGACGGACCCGTGCGGGTATGGCGGCGCGCGGTCCGGATCCTCGGCTACACCTCGATCGCCGGTGCCACGTTCAGCGTGCTGTTCAACCTGTATTGGCGCGTACGCTACGCCCTCCCCGATGCGGACTCGGCGAGCGGCTTCGGCAAGCAGCACGTTGCGATCATCGTGACCGCCCTGGTGTACGGCGCAGTCGCCTGGATCACCGTGCTTGCCGCGTCACGGTGGATTCTGCGGCGGGACAAGGCCTCCCAGCTCGGTACGATCCTGCTGGGCGGCGCCACGCTGCTCGCCGGACTGCTGGTGTGGGCACTGCCGGTGGGCCGTCTCATCGACGGTTTTCACGGCATCGCGCAGAACACCTCGACGGCGGGGGTGGGCTTCGAGGGATACCTGGCCTGGGTGGCCGCCGCAGCACTGTTCGCGGTGGCGGCGGCACGTGACACCTTCGCGGCCACCTGGCTGGCTGCGACCCGTAACACGTTGCTACTCATCATCATCTGGAGCCTGGGGTCGGCACTCATGCGTATCGACGACCTCATCGTCGCGGTCGGCTTGGACCTTCCGTATTCGCCGTATGACAGCGCGGTGATGGCGTCCTTCGACGTGGTGACCGCGGTGATCGCGGTCTGGCTGCGGATCAACTTGGGCAATCGCGCCCTGCCCGCGGCCGCCATCTGGTCGGTGAGCGCGCTCCTGTTCGGCTTCACGATCGCCCGCGTCGTGGTGGGCGTCGGTTTGGCGCCTCGTCTCGCGGACCCCCAGCGCGCCGCTGCGCTGGCGAACCCGGTGTACGGCAACGGATTCGCGCAACAGATCACCAGCACGTTCGATGTGGTGCTGTGCGGACTCGCGCTGTGCGGCCTGGTGGTGGCGATCGTCGCCGGCCGGTTCCAGATCCCCGCCGACGACCGTCCCAAACCAGGTGAACCCGGCACTCCGCGTATCTTCCGGTCGCCGGGTTCCGCACCGGTGTCACCCGCGGGCGGGCCGAAGATCTATCGGGGCGCCGACGAGCCGGCCGAGGACGGCGAGTTGAGTCAGGGCAGTTCGAACGGCAACTGAATGCCTTCGTGGGGCAGGCAGTGCGTGCAGGTGCGCTCTTCATCGATCTGCTCGATGGCCTGGTGCACCAACGCTTTGAACGGCTCGATGTTCTTCTGGAACTCCGCGAACACATCGACGACCTTCACACCACTGCCGACATCGACGCCGGCGTCCAGATCGGTGACCAGAGCTACTGCGGCATAACACATTTCCAATTCGCGAGCCAGCACCGATTCGGGATATCCGGTCATGTTGACCAGCCGGAAGCCGGCCGCGGCGAACCATTGACTTTCAGCCCGGGTGGAGAATCGCGGCCCCTGGATCACCACCATGGTTCCGCCGTCGACGACGTCGGGCAGGCCGGTCACCACGGTGCGCAACGTCGGACAGTACGGGTCGGCGAACTCGACGTGCACACCGCCGTCGTCGAAGTAGGTGTCAGCGCGGTCCCGGGTGCGGTCGACCAGTTGATCGGGCACCACCACCGCTCCGGGCGGCAGGTCCGGCGTCAGGCTGCCGACCGCGCACGGTGCGAGGATCCGGCGCACCCCCAGTGCCCGCAACGCCCACATGTTGGCGCGGTAGGGGACCGTGTGGGCCGAATACTCGTGCCCTTCGCCGTGCCGGGGCAGGAACGCCACTTCGTGGCCGCCAACAGTGCCGATGGTGATGGGCGCGCTGGGCGCCCCGTAGGGGGTGTCGCATTGGACGCGGCGCGCATCGTCGCCGAAGAACGAGTAGAAGCCACTACCGCCGATCACGCCCAACATATCGCGCCGCTTCCTCCTCGTCGCTCCGCTCCGCATCGTCAGCGCCGGGCAAGTTCGGCTCCTCCCGCGTGCAAGGATCGTGCCCATGTCTGAAAAGGCCAGCTTTGCACAGTGGATCTCCGGCGCCCGTCCCCGCACCCTGCCCAACGCGATCGCCCCGGTGATCGCCGGAACCGGCGCGGCGGCCTGGCTCGGCGCCGCGGTGTGGTGGAAGGCGCTGCTGGCGCTGACCGTCGCGGTGGCGCTGATCATCGGGGTGAACTTCGCCAACGACTACTCCGACGGCATCCGCGGCACCGACGACGACCGGACCGGTCCAGTGCGGCTGGTGGGCTCGCGGCTGGCGGCCCCGCGCTCGGTGCTGGCGGCGGCGATCGCCGCGCTGTCGGTGGGCGCGCTGGCCGGTTTGGCGCTGGCGCTGCTCAGCGCGCCGTGGCTGCTGGCGGTGGGCGCGGCCTGCATTGCCGGGGCTTGGCTGTACACCGGCGGGTCGAAGCCGTACGGCTACGCCGGCTTCGGCGAGATCGCGGTGTTCGTGTTCTTCGGTCTGGTGGCGGTGCTGGGCACCCAGTACACCCAGGCGCTGCGGGTGGATTGGGTCGGCGGGGTGCTGGCGGTGGGTGTCGGCGCGTTGTCGTCGGCGGTGCTGGTGGCCAACAATCTGCGCGACATCGCCACCGACAGACCGGCCGGCAAGATCACGCTGGCGGTACGCCTCGGGGATGCCCGCACCCGGGTGTTGTTTCAACTGCTGCTGGCGCTGGCCGGCGTGCTGACGTTGGTCCTGATGCGGGCCACCCCGTGGTGTGCGGCCGGGTTGCTCGCCACTCCACTGGCGCTGCGGGCCGCGGCACCAGTGCGCTCCGGACTCGGCGGCGCCGCGCTGATCCCGGTGCTGCGCGACACCGGGCTGGCCATGCTGGTGTGGGCGATCGTGGAGGCGGCGGCGCTGTCCCTGGCTTGACTCTGCGCCCACCAGGCCATGCACTCGCCTCAGACTCAAGTGATCGCTGCAACACCTGACCAGGAAGGGGTCGGTGCTGCATGGGTCACGAGACGGGGT